>NZ_BJNZ01000005.1 GCF_006539945.1 Cellulosimicrobium cellulans
TGTCGGTCGCGCTGCTGCCGGGCCTCGCCGTCGACCCCCGGTACGACGTCGTCGCCCGCCCGCTGCGGGCGCCCTGGACGCGCCCGGTGTACGCCGCGGTGCGCCGCGGCGCCCCGCCCACCGCGGCGACGAGCGTCGTCCTCGCCGGGCTGCGCCGCGTCGCGGCGGACGCGAGGGTCGCGGGCGGGGCCGCGCCCGCCCCGCCGCCGCGGTAGCGCGCCGACGGGCGCGCCCTACACTGGGCCCAGCACCGCACGACGACGTGGGAGGTCCCGTGTCGCGCACCCTCGCACCGCCGCTGCGCTCGGACGCGCACCCGCGTCGACCCGACGCGCGCCGCGACGCCCGCTCGGTCCGCGCCGCCTACCGGTCGTTCCTCGTCGACGGCGTCCTCCCGCACGGCGTCCACCCGGTCGTCGCCGACTCGTGGCGCCGGTCCGTGCACAGCGGCGTCGACCCCGAGGGCCCGCGCACGGAGTCGGCGCTCGCCCGCGACGACCTCGTCGCCTACCGCGACGCCCACCCGCTCGCCGGGGTCATGCCCGTGGTGCGCGAGCTCGTCGTCGACGCCGCGGCGGACGACGGCCTCGCCGTCGCCGTGTCCGACGACGCGGGCCGGCTCCTGTGGGTCGAGGGCAGCCGCGCGCTGCGGGGCGCGGTCGAGCGCGTCGGGTTCGTCGAGGGGTCGGTGTGGCGCGAGGAGCGCGTCGGGACCAACGCCCCCGGGACCGCGCTGGCCGCGCGTCGGGCCGTGCAGGTCCTCGGCGCGGAGCACTTCTCCCGTCCCGTCCAGGCGTTCAGCTGCACGGCGGTCCCCATCCACGAGCCCGGGACCGGGCGCGTCCTCGGTGTCCTCGACGTCACCGGCCGCCAGTCGGCGGCCTCGAGCGTCGTCCTCTCGCTCGTGCGGGCCACGGTCCTGAGCCTCGAGCGGGAGCTCGCCCAGCGCGCGTCCGCACCCGGGGCCGGCGGCTCCGGGACCGTCCCTGCCCCGCCGCGCGACGGCGCACCCGAGCTGTTCGTGCTCGGCATCACGCCCGTGCTCCGCGCGGCGGACGGCCTCGAGCACCGGTTGTCGCTGCGGCACGCCGAGATCCTCGCGCTCCTCGCCGCGCACCCGCGCGGCCTCTCCGCGGACGAGCTCGCCGTGCTCCTGCACCCCGGCGCGCTCTCGGACGTCACCGTGCGCGCCGAGGTCTCGCGCCTGCGCCGCGTCGCCGGCCCGCTCCTCGCCGGCTCCCGCCCGTACCGGCTCGCGCGACCCCTGCGGACGGACGCCGACGTCGTGCGCGACCGGCTCGCGGTCGGCGACGTCCGGGGAGCGGTCGCCGCCTACCGGGGGCCGCTCCTCCCGCGCTCCGGCGCGCCCGCCGTCGAGCACCTGCGCGCCGAGCTCGCGGCGGAGCTCCGCGCGGCCGTCGTGTCGGCGGGCGACGCCGACGTCCTCGACGCGTGGACCCGCACCGACGACGGCGCCGAGGACCACGCTGCGTGGACGCGTCTCCAGAGCGTCGCCCACCACGGCAGCCCGCTCTGGGTCCGCGCCCGCGCGCACCTCGACCTCCTCGACGACGAGCTCTCCTGACCGAGACCTGTCGGGCGCGCGCTGCAACGGTGCTGCAACCCTCGCGTGCCTAGCGTCGTGCCACGGCGCGACGAGGCGCCGTGCCGCGCACCGCCGTCGGGCACTCCCCGCCCGACGGCGAGCTCCCTCAGGGGCGCGGCGAGTCACCACTGCGAGGAGGCAGACGATGACGGTCTACGCAGCTCCCGGCACGGACGGGGCGATCGCCGAGTACAGGGCCCGGTACGACCACTGGATCGGCGGCGAGTACGTCGCGCCGGCCGGCGGGCAGTACTTCGAGAACCCCAGCCCGGTCACGGGCCGGACCTTCACCGAGGTCGCGCGCGGCACCGCCGACGACATCGAGCGCGCGCTCGACGCCGCGCACGGCGCCGCCCGGTCGTGGGGTCGCACGAGCGCGACCGAGCGCGCGAACATCCTCAACAAGATCGCTGACCGGATGGAGGAGAACCTCGAGCGGATCGCCGTCGCGGAGACGTGGGAGAACGGCAAGCCGGTCCGCGAGACGCTCGCGGCCGACATCCCGCTCGCGATCGACCACTTCCGCTACTTCGCGGGCGCGATCCGCGCGCAGGAGGGGTCGATCTCCGAGATCGACGAGGACACCATCGCGTACCACTTCCACGAGCCGCTCGGCGTCGTCGGGCAGATCATCCCCTGGAACTTCCCGATCCTCATGGCCGTGTGGAAGCTCGCCCCGGCGCTCGCGGCGGGCAACTGCGTCGTGCTCAAGCCGGCCGAGCAGACGCCCGCGTCGATCCTCTTCCTCATGGACGTCATCGGCGACCTGCTGCCGCCCGGGGTGGTGAACGTCGTCAACGGGTTCGGCGTCGAGGCGGGCAAGCCGCTCGCGTCCAGCCCGCGCATCCGCAAGATCGCGTTCACGGGCGAGACGACGACCGGCCGCCTGATCATGCAGTACGCGAGCCAGAACATCATCCCGGTCACGCTCGAGCTCGGCGGCAAGTCGCCGAACATCTTCTTCTCCGACGTCGCCGACGCGCGCGACGACTTCTACGACAAGGCCCTCGAGGGGTTCACCATGTTCGCCCTCAACCAGGGCGAGGTGTGCACGTGCCCGTCGCGGGCCCTCATCCAGTCGTCGATCTACGACACGTTCCTCGGCGACGCGGTCGCCCGGACCCAGGCCGTCAAGCAGGGCAACCCGCTCGACACCGCGACGATGATCGGCGCGCAGGCGTCCAACGACCAGCTGGAGAAGATCCTGTCGTACATCGAGATCGGCAAGGCCGAGGGCGCGAAGGTCCTCACGGGCGGGACGCGCGCCGAGCTCGGCGGCGACCTCGCGGGCGGGTACTACGTGACGCCCACGATCTTCGAGGGCAAGAACTCGATGCGGATCTTCCAGGAGGAGATCTTCGGTCCCGTCGTCGCCGTCACCGACTTCTCCGACTTCGACGACGCCATGACCATCGCCAACGACACCCTCTACGGGCTCGGCGCCGGCGTCTGGTCGCGGTCGGGGAGCACCGCCTACCGCGCGGGCCGCACCATCGAGGCCGGGCGCGTCTGGACCAACTGCTACCACGCGTACCCCGCCGCCGCCGCGTTCGGCGGGTACAAGGGCTCCGGCGTCGGGCGCGAGAACCACAAGATGATGCTCGACCACTACCAGCAGACGAAGAACCTCCTCGTCTCCTACTCGGCCCAGAAGCTCGGCTTCTTCTAGGCGGCGATCCCGTCACCCGTCGAGCGTGCGGTCGTCGACCGTCCCGTCGTCCTGCGGGGCGACGACCGCACGCTCGACGGGCAGCAGGCACCAGCTCGGCCAGTGCTCCAGGAGGTTCCCGTGCTCGACGACGTCCCCTCGCCCGGCCCGGTCGGCGCGCCACCGGCGCGGGTCGCGCTCACCGACGACGCCGCGGCGCTGCTCGCGCGGCTGCGCCCGGTCCACGGCGAGCTCATGTTCCACCAGTCCGGTGGGTGCTGCGACGGGTCGTCGCCCATGTGCTACCCGCAGGGCGACTTCCTGCTCGGCGACGCCGACGTGCACCTCGGCGACCTGGTCGTCGTCCCGGACGGCGGCGACGAGCCCGGCGCGCCCGGCCCGGGCGGGTTCCGCGTTCCCGTCTGGATGAGCCGCGCCCAGTTCGAGTACTGGAAGCACACGCACCTGACGATCGACGTCGTGCCCGGCCGGGGCGCCGGGTTCAGCGTCGAGGCGCCGGAGGGCGTGCGGTTCATCATCCGCTCGCGCCTGCTCACCGACGACGAGTGGGCGGCGCTCGACGTGGCCTAGGCTGGGGCCACGGCAGCCTGTGACCGGAGGGGAGGCGGCACGATGAACGACCTTCTCGTCGTCGCGCGCGACCTCGCCTCCGCGCTCACGCTCCTGCTGGGCACGTCGACCCTCACGGCCACGCTCTTCCTCCTCGGCGCCACCGCCCTCGTCGCGGCCGTGGCCTCCGTGGCCGCGCGCTGGGGCGCACCCCTCGCGCTCGGTGTGGCGGCACGCCCGGCAGGTCGCCTGCGCGACACGGTCGACGTCGGACCTGCCGTGACGCAGAGCGACCCGGACGCCCCCGGCCGTGCCCGGCCCCGGGCACCCGGCCGACCCCTCGGCTGATCACCCGGCCGAGGTCTCTCCACCGCACCCCGCGCGCACGACGCTGCGGTGTGCCCCTGCCTGCCCGGCGCAGGGTGATCGGCGAACGCGTACCCCGCACGTTCGACCGAGGACACCACCATGAACCTGCTCGACCTCCCGCTCGTCTCCACGGTGCTCGACGCCGCCTACCGCGCCCTGATGGGCCTGTCCGACCTGCTCGAACCCGTCGCCGGAGGCGCTGCGGCCGCGGCCGCCGTCGTCCTGCTGACGCTCGCCGTCCGCGCGCTGCTCGTCCCTGTCGGCGTCTCGCAGGCCAGGGCCGAGCGCGACCGAGCACGCCTCGCGCCCCGGCTCGCCGAGCTCCGGCGTCGCCACCGGGACGACCCGCAGAAGCTCCAGCGCGCGACCCTCGACCTCTACGCCGAGGAGGGCACGACGCCGTTCGCCGGCTGCCTGCCGATGCTCGCCCAGGCGCCTGTGGTCGCCGTCGTCTACGCGCTGTTCCTGCACGCCCAGATCGCCGGTCACGCGAACGCCCTGCTCGGGCACACGCTCTGGGGTGCGCCGCTCGGCTCGAGCCTCGTCGGCTCGCTCGGCGCGGGTGCGGCGGCCGCCCCGACCCTGGTGGTCACGGGAGGGGTCGTGCTCCTCATCGCGCTCGTCGGCGAGCTCACGCGCCGGGCGTCCCTGCCCGGCGGTCGCCTCGCCGTGCCGCGGGCGACAACCGGTCCGGGTGCCGCCGGCGCGGGCCCGCTCGCCGCTCCGGGCCTGCAGAACGCTCTCGGTGCCCTGCAGTTCATGACGGCGGTGATCGCGTGCTTCGTCCCGCTCGCCGCAGGCGTGTACCTGCTGGTGACGGTCGCGTGGACGCTCGGGCAGCGGCTCGTCCTGCGTCGTCGGTTCCCGTTCGGGACGGCGGTGTAGTGCGACGGCGCGGCGGGCCTGGTCACCGGCCCGCCGCGCGTGCGAAGGTGTCGGGTATGACCGATCTGCTCCCGTACCGCGACGACGCGGACGACGTCGAGGTCCCCCTGCTCGGTGGTGACGTGTCGGACGGGGTCGTCCGGCGCGGCGACACCGTCCGCCGTCCGCGCGGCCCGCACAGCCCCGCCGTCGAGGCGTACCTGCTGCACCTGGAGCGCGCGGGCTTCGAGCGCGCGCCCCGGTTCCTCGGGATCGACGACGACGGCCGGGAGGTCGTGACGTTCCTGCCGGGCGAGATGGGCGGGCGCCCGCCGCACGCGTGGGCGACCGGCGAGGACGTGCTCGTCCAGCTCGGGGAGTGGCTGCGGGACCTCCACGCGGTGTCGCTCGACGTCGTGCTGCCGGACGGCGTCGCGTGGCCCGAGCGGGTGCAGTTCCCGGAGGTGCCGGACGTGTTCGACGTGCCGGACGTCGTCGGGCACAACGACCTCACGGTCGAGAACGCGCTGTTCGTCCCGGCCGGCGACGACCCGGAGGGTCCGCACCGGCTCGTCGGCGTGATCGACTTCGACCTCGCCGCGCCGACCACGCGCCTGCTCGACGTCGCGACGACGCTGCTCTACTGGGCGCCGGTCGCGCCGCCGGAGGCGCGACCGGACGTGCTGCGGGACCTCGACGCACCGCGTCGCGCCCGGATCCTCGCGGAGGCGTACGGGTTGGACCGGTCCCAGCGGCTCGCGCTGCTCGACGTGCTCGCGCAGCGGTTCGCGCGGAGCTGGTACGCGATGCGGCATGCCGCAAGGGTGCGCGGCGGCGGCTGGCAGCGCATGTGGGACGACGGGGTGGGGGACCGGATCCACGAGAACGAGGCCTGGTTCGCCGCGCAGCGCGTGGACTTCGTGCACGCGCTGGGCTGAGCGCACGGGGGCGGGGCGTGCTCCGTCCCCCTGCGGCGCGCTCAGAGCGCGGCGAACCGCACCCGGGCTCCGGGTGCCGGTCAGCTCGCGAGCGGGGCGTCCGCCGTGAGGTACCAGGGCTCGTAGCCCTCGAGCGAGAGCGTCCACAGCCCGGGCGCGCCCGTGGGGACCGCGAGGCAGACGTTGCCCGACACGGTGTCGTCGGTGCCGACGAGGCCCGTCCCGACGAGGGCGTCCGGCACGGCGCCGCACTGTCCGTCGACATGGACGCCGTCGTCGCCGACGAAGCCGACGTCGATCGCCCCCCACGCGCTCACCTGCGAGCTGGGGCCGTAGTACGTGGCGGTCACCGGGACGATCCAGTACTCCGTGCCCTCCGGCGGTGCGACGTTGACGTCGCTGTGCGCGAGGATCTCCGCGGTCGCCTCGTACGGCGGGTCGAGGAGGACCTCCCACTCCTCGCCGGCGACGGTGTAGCCGTCGAAGAACCACGGGTCGGCCCGCGTCCCGGAGCCCTCCCACTCGCCCTCGGACCAGTCCTCGTCCGACCAGTCCTCGGACCACTCGTCCTCGACCGGCTCGGTGTACCAGTCGGCGAGACGCCCGCCCGCGTCGCTCGCGACACCGGCGGCGAAGCCGACGCCGCCGCCCACCGCGAGGCACGTGGCGCCGACGATCAGCCCGACGGCGGTGCGGGACAGACCGCGGCGCGGCGGGCGGGGGTGGGCCGGGGAGCCCGGCGACGGGGTACGGCGGCCCCGGCCGGAGCGGCCCTGGCGGGAGCGGCCCTGGCGGGACGGGACCGTGGCCGATGGGCGCCGGACCGGGCCCGATCGGCGACGGCGGCGCGGTGGACTGCGGGGGAGCGTGGTACCCGGGCGTGGGGACCGGAGGCGAGGTCGCTGGGGGCGCCGTCGGGGCCGGGACAGAGGTAGTCGGCGCGGGGGGCGCTCCCGAGGTCGACTGGCTGGGTGGCGCGAAGGGGTTGGTCATGGCTGCTCCGGGGTCGTGCGGGCGAGCGCCCGGACGACCGTGTCGCCGTGCGTGGCCGGATGCTCCCACATCTCGGCCTGCCAGCACCAGGAGCGGTAACGACGTGCGACCAGGGCACGGTCCCGCCGTCGAGCACGCACGACCTGCCGACCACGACATCACCCGCCCGCGAGCACGACATGGGGGTCGCTCTTCAGCGGATAACGACCCCCATGTCGTGCTCGCGGGCCCGGTTACGGCTGGTCGATCTCCGAGCCCACCAGGAACTGCGAGTAGGCCCCGATGGTGAGGAACGTCGGGAAGTCCTCGGCGAGCGCGACCGCGCGGAACACGTGCGCGGCGTCGTCGATCCGGTTGCCCGGGAGGCGCGGCAGGTCGTCGACGATCTCGGCGAGGAGTGCCTCGACGCGGTCGCGCGTGATGGGCACGCCGTTCTCGGTGCGCGTGCCCGACGCGATCCACTGCCAGACCTGCGAGCGCGAGATCTCGGCGGTCGCGGCATCCTCCATGAGGTGGTCGATCGCGGCGGCGCCGACGCCGCGCAACCAGGACTCGAGGTACCGCACCCCGACGGAGACGTTGGAGCGCAGGCCTGCCGCGGTCACGGTCGCCCCGGCGCGGCGGGCCGAGCCGATGTCGAGCAGCTCGTGCTGGCCCACCTCGACGTCGTCGCGCAGGCGAGACACCTGGTGCGGGCGGTCGCCCAGCACCGCGTCGAACTCGCCGCGCGCGACCTCGATGAGGTCGGGGTGCGCGACCCACGTCCCGTCGAACCCGTCCGTCGCCTCGCGACGCTTGTCGGCCCGCACCTGCTCGAAGGCTCGTTCGGTGACGTCCGGCCGGCGCCGGTCGGGGATGAACGCGCTCATCCCGCCGATCGCGTGCGCGCCGCGCTTGTGGCACGTCGCGACGAGCAGCTCGGTGTAGGCGCGCATGAACGGCGCCGTCATGGTGACCTGCGCGCGGTCGGGCAGCACGTAGGAGTCGCCGCGCGTGCGGAACGCCTTGATGACGGAGAACAGGTAGTCCCACCGCCCGGCGTTGAGCCCGGCGCAGTGGTCGCGCAGCTCGTGGAGGATCTCCTCCATCTCGAAGGCCGCGGGCAGGGTCTCGATCAGCACGGTCGCGCGGATCGTGCCCTGCGGCAGCCCCAGGTACTCCTGAGCGAGGACGAACACGTCGTTCCACAGCCGTGCCTCGCGGTAGCCCTCGAGCTTGGGCAGGTAGAAGTACGGCCCCCGGCCGCGCGCGACGAGCTCGTGCGCGTTGTGGAACAGGTACAGCCCGAAGTCGACGAGCGACGCCGACGCCGACACGCTGACCCCGGCCCGGTCGACGTACCGCATGTGCTTCTCGATGAGGTGCCACCCGCGCGGGCGGAACACGATCGTCGGCAGGTCGGTGAGCGTCGTCGAGCGCAGGCGGTACTCCTTGCGGTGGTCGCCCGAGCCGGTCGTGTGGGTGAGCGTCCCGCGGATCGCGTCGTGCAGCGCGAGCTGGCCCTCGATCACGTTGCGCCACGTGGGGCTCGACGCGTCCTCGGCGTCCGCGAGCCAGACCTTGGCGCCGGAGTTGAGGGCGTTGATCGTCATCTTCGGGTCGGTCGGCCCGGTGATCTCGACGCGGCGGTCCTCGAGGCCCGGCGCGCCGGCCGAGCCGGCGACGCGCCACGAGGGGTCGTCGCGCACGGGCCGCGTCGCGGCCCGGAAGTCGGGGTCGATGCCGTCCGCGACGTCCTGCCGGCGCTGCTGCCGGTCCATGAGCAGCTCGTGGCGGCGGGCCACGAACCGGTCGTGCAGCAGGGTGAGGAAGTCGAGCGCCTCGGGCGTGAGGATCTCGCGGTAGCGCTCGCCCAGCGTGCCGATGACGCGCAGGGCGCCCGACGGCGCGGGCCGGGCCGGCCGCTCGGGGCGCGGGCCGCCGTCGGGCCCGGTCTGGGGCGTGCCCGAGGGGGAGGGAGGAGAGGTGGTCGTGGTCAGCGTGGTCATGGCGTGCTCCGAAGGTCGATGTCGCGAGGTAGAGCTCTGGTAGGCCGAGGTAGAGCCCTGGTCCCGCGAGGTAGAGGCGTGGTCGTGACCAGGCCTCTACCTCGCGGGACCGCTCCTCTACCTCGCGAGGGGGCTTAGTGGAACTGAGCGGTCTCGGTGGACCCCGCGAGCGCGAGGGTGGCGGCGTCGGGGTTGAGAGCCGTGGCGACCCGGTCGAAGTAGCCGGTGCCGACCTCCCGCTGGTGGCGGGTGGCGGTGTAGCCGTCGGCCTCGGAGGCGAACTCGGCCTCCTGGAGCTCGACGTAGGCGGACATCGCGCGCTCGTCGTACCCGCGCGCGAGCTCGAACATGGAGTGCGAGACGGCGTGGAAGCCGGCCAGCGTGATGAACTGGAACGCGTAGCCCATGGCGGCGAGCTCCTTCTGGAAGCTCGCGATCTGGGCGTCGTCGAGGTGCTTCTTCCAGTTGAACGACGGCGAGCAGTTGTACGCGAGCTTCTTGTCCGGGTACCGCGCGTGGATCGTCTCGGCGAACGTGCGCGCGAGCTCGAGGTCGGGCTCGCCCGTCTCGACCCAGATGAGGTCGGAGTACGGCGCGTACGCGAGGCCGCGCGCGACGACCGCGTCGAGGCCCGGGCGCACGCGGTAGAAGCCCTCCGAGGTGCGCTCGCCCATGAGGAACGGGCGGTCGCGCTCGTCGACGTCGGACGTCAGCAGGTCCGCGGCGAGCGAGTCCGTGCGGGCGATGATGACCGACGGCACGCCCGCGACGTCGGCGGCGAGGCGCGCGGCGTTGAGCGTGCGGATGTGCTGGCTCGTGGGCACGAGCACCTTGCCCCCAAGGTGGCCGCACTTCTTCTCCGACGCGAGCTGGTCCTCCCAGTGCACGCCCGCGGCGCCCGCGGCGATCATCGAGTGCATGAGCTCGTACGCGTTGAGCGGGCCGCCGAACCCGGCCTCGGCGTCGGCGACGATCGGGGCGAGCCAGTCGCGGCGCGGCTCCTTCTCGTCCGACCCGGCGCGCTCCGCGGTCTCGATCTGGTCCGCGCGCAGGAGCGCGTTGTTGATGCGGCGCACGACGGCGGGCACGGAGTTGGCGGGGTAGAGCGACTGGTCGGGGTACGTCTGGCCGGACAGGTTGGCGTCGGCCGCGACCTGCCACCCGGACAGGTAGATGGCCTTGAGGCCCGCGCGCACCTGCTGCACGGCCTGGTTGCCGGTGAACGCGCCGAGCGCGGCGACCCACTCCTCGGTGTGGATCTGCTCCCAGAGCTTCTCGGCCCCGCGGCGCGCGAGCGTGTGCTCCTCGCGCACCGAGCCGCGCAGCGCGACGACGTCCTCCGCGGTGTAGTCGCGCTGGAGGCCGGCCCAGCGCGGGTCGCTCGCCCACTGCTCGGCGATCTCGGCCGCCGTCTGGGTCTGGTCGCCGGGGCGGGGACCGTCGCTCTCGGCGCGGTCCGGGGTGCGGCCCGCGACGTCCGCCGTGGTCGCGACGGCGCCGAGCGGACGGGCGCCGCCCGCGTACTCGGACGGGGAGCGGCGGCTGACGATGGTGGGCCTGTTCACGGGTGCCTCCTGGTGGTGCGCCGGCCCGCTCCGCGCGGACCGGACGGGCCGGTCGGTGGACCTCGGCGAGGTCCGTGCTTCGACCTTCCTCCCGCGGGCAACCCCGTCTCAAGCCAGATCCGGCGAAAGAATCGCAGTTCTTCTCTTGTGCGGAAGGAGTGGCGCGTGTCACTCTCAGTCATGGCTATCCCGACGACGCGACCGGCCGGAATCGCGGAACATGCGGAAATCCCGCTGGAGAGCGAGCCCGACGCCCTCACGATCGGCCGCAGGATCCGGCACCTGCGCACCGCGCGGGGCCTGACGCTCGACGAGCTCGGGGCCGCGATCGGCCGCGCACCGTCCCAGGTGTCGCTCCTGGAGAACGGCAAGCGCGAGCCCAAGTTCGCGCAGCTCCAGGCCGTCGCGCGGGCGCTGGGCGCGAGCCTCGACGACCTGCTGTCGCCCGAGGCGCCGTCGCGCCGGGACGCGCTCGAGATCGAGCTGGAGCGGGCGCAGCGGGGCCCGCTCTTCGACGCGCTCGGGCTGCGCCCGGTGCGGGTCGGCAAGTCGCTGCCCACGGACGCGCTCGAGACGATCGTGGCGCTGGAGCGCGAGCTCCAGCGACTGCACACCGAGCGCGCGGCGACGCCTGAGGAGGCGCGGCGCGCGAACGCGGAGCTGCGATCCACGATGCGCGCGCAGGACAACTACTTCCCGGAGCTCGAGGACGCCGCGGCAGAGCTGCTCGACGGCGTGGGGCACGCGGGCGGCCCGCTGCCCCAGCGCGTCGCGGCGGACATCGCGGCGCACCTGGGCTTCACGCTGCACTACGTGGGCGACCTGCCGCACTCGACCCGCTCGGTGCTCGACCTGCGCCACCGCCGCGTCTACCTGCCGAGCAACGGGATGCGTGGGCGGTCCAACGCGACGTCGGCGCTGCTCCAGGCGCTCGCGCCGCACGTGCTCGGCCACGCGGAGCCGCGCGACTACCGCGAGTTCCTGCGCCAGCGCGTCGAGGCCAACTACCTCGCGGCGGCGCTCCTGCTGCCCGAGCGTCACGCGGTCAAGGCGCTGCGGGCCGCGAAGGACGCGCGCGAGATCTCGATCGAGGACCTGCGCGACGCGTTCGCCGTGTCGTACGAGACGGCCGCGCACCGGTTCACGAACCTCGCGACCAAGCACCTCGGCATCCCCGTGCACTTCATGAAGGTCCACGAGTCGGGTGTCATCCACAAGGCGTACGAGAACGACGGCGTCCGCTTCCCCGCCGACCCGCTCGGCGCCGTCGAGGGGCAGTACGTGTGCCGGAGCTGGACCGCGCGCACGGTGTTCGCGGTCGAGGACCGGCTCAGTCCGTTCAGCCAGTACACGGACACGCCGAGCGGCACCTACTGGTGCACGTCGCGCGTGCAGGCGTCGGCGGACGGCGAGTTCTCGGTGAGCGTCGGCGTGCCGTTCGCGCACGTGAAGTGGTTCCTGGGCCGCGACACGACCGAGCGTCTGGTCTCCCGCTGCCCGGACGGCGCGTGCTGCCGCCGCCCGCCGGACGCGCTCTCCGACCGCTGGGCCGGGCAGTCGTGGCCGAGCGCCCGCCCGCACGCGTCGATGCTCGCCGCGATGCCGACCGGCGCGTTCCCCGGCGTCGACACGACCGAGGTCTACTCGTTCCTCGAGTCCCACGCCCCCCGCTGAGTGCTGGGCGTGTGTCGTTCGCACGGGGCTCCGGCGACACGTTCCCAGGACTCGACGGATGCCACCGTCAGCCGATCGAGCCGCCCTCGGTCGGCGCGTCCATGGCGTCCTTGAGGCGCACGGTGTCGGCGTCCGACCAGCCGTCCGGGGCGTGCAGGGCGGCGAACCCGTCGGCGTACTCGAGGTGGTAGACGTGGCCGTGGCCCGGCGGGATGTCGGACGCGGCCGCGACGAACAGGTCGCCCGTGAGCTGCCAGAACGTGACGAACGGGTACCACCGCACGTCACCCAGCACGTCGGGCCCGCGCGGCTCGCGCAGCCAGTCGGGCTCCGACCACAGCGTCTCGGGTCCCCACCAGGTCACGCCGTCGGACGCGTGCTGGAGGTAGACGACGCGTGGCTCGTCCCAGCGCGGGCCGGGCCCCCACAGGTCGGCGACCCCGGTCGCGACCGGGTCGCCCCAGCGGACCTGGCGGCCGTCGTCGAGCACGGGCGCGTACTCGAGCGACCCGGGATCGCGCGCGTCGGTGAGCTCGCGCCACAGCGGCGTGAACCCGGGCGTCCCGGTGAACATCGCACCGTCGGAGCGGGCCTCGACGTCCTGGACGCCGCTGAACGCGCCCTGCATGCCGAACGACCCGAGCGAGATGCCGAACGCGAGCAGGCGCGGGCGGTCGTCCTCGGGGAGCTCCGACCAGCGGTCGTACACGGCCTCGAACAGCGCTCTGCCGGCCGCGGGCGGGGTCGAGCGGTCGCCCACGAAGCTGATCCAGCTCGGCAGGTACGAGTACTGCATGCTCGCGATCGCGGTGTCGCCGCCGTGCATGAGCTCGAGCGCCTCCACCATGCCCGGGTCGACCCAGCCCGTCCCCGTCGTGGTCGCGACGACGAGGACCGACCGGTCCCACGCGTCGGTGCGGTCGAGCTCGTCGACGACGCGGGCCGCCGTGGCGTCGAGGTCGCCGTCCGGATCGAGGCCGGCGTAGGCGTGGATCGGCTCGCGCACGTCCGCAGGGTCGACGACGTCGCCCGCCTGGGCGAACGCGCGCAGCTCGTCGACGGTCGGGCCGGACACGACGAACTTGCGACCCTCCGCGCCGAGCGAGTCCCACGTCTCGGGGGACGCGTCCGACCCGGACCGCTCGGGCTGGGCCGGGGGCGACAGGCGCGGGTCGACGTCGGCGTTCGCGGTCGCGTAGATCGAGTTCAGCGCGTTGAGCGCACCCGACCAGATGACGCCGTTGAACACCAGGACGACGACCACGGCGACGACGACGCCGCTGACGAACCGGGCCACGGGCGCGGGCACGACGTTGTCGACGACGAGGCTGAGCCAGCGCGCGAGGCGCCGCAGACCGCGGCCCACCTGGAGCACGAGCAGCGCGACGGCGAGCGCCACGAGCAGCGTGACGACCTCGCGCCCGGGCACGTCCTCGGACATGCCGAACAGGTGCCGCAGCTCGATCTGGCGGCGCGCCCCGAGGATCAGCGAGAGCGGCACGAGCACGGTCGCCGCCCCGGCGAGCACCCACCACGCGATCCGGCTCGCGCGCGCCGTCCAGCGGATCCGGAGCCCGACCTTGAGCGCGAACCACTCGACGAACGCCCCGACGCCGTACCCGCCGACCGCGCTCACCCCGGAGATCACCGCCTGGTAGTACCAGGCGCGCGGGATGAGCGACGGCGTGAACGACAGGCAGAACCACAGCAGCGCGAGCACCAGCCCGGTCGCGGAGAACCGCCGGAGCCACCGCCCCCACACCCCGTGCCTCGCGGGCTTCTCGTCGACGGGCTCGGGGGTACGGGTCTCCGTCACGGTGGGCTGCACATCGCGAGCGTAGGCGAGGCGCCGCGAACCGTCCCCTCGAAGCGCCCGCGCCCGCGCCGGGAGCGGTCACGCCTCCAGCAGCAGCGCCTCTCCCTGGCCGCCTCCGCCGCACAGCCCGACGGCGACGCGCCCGCCCCCGCGGCGCGCGAGCTCGTGCGCCGCGTGGACCGCGAGGCGGGCACCGGACGCGCCGATGGGGTGGCCGAGCGAGATGCCGCCGCCGTGCACGTTGACGACGTCCGGCGAGACGCCGAGCACGCGCGTGGAGACCGCGACGACGGTCGCGAACGCCTCGTTGATCTCGACGAGGTCGAGGTCGTCGACCGTCCATCCGGCCCGGTCGAGGGCCTGCTGGATCGCGCGCGCGGGCTGGGAGTGCAGGGACGTGTCCGGGCCGGCGACCTGGCCCCACGTCCGTACGGTCGCGAGCACCGGCGCGCCCGCGGACTCGGCCCGGGCGCGGGTCGTCAGCACGAGCGCGGCCGCGCCGTCGGAGATCTGCGACGCGTTGCCCGCGGTGATGGTGCCCTCGGGGTCGAACGCGGGGCGCAGGCGCGCCAAGGTCTCGGTGGTCGTGTCGGGGCGCACGCCCTCGTCGTCGCGCACCTCGACCGGCTCGCCCCGGCGCTGCGGGACGCTCACGGGCGCGAGCTCGGCGTCGAACAGGCCGTCCTTCGCCGCGGCCGCGGCGCGCTGGTGCGAGGCCGCCGCGACGGCGTCCTGCTCCTCGCGCGAGACGTACACGTCGCCCACGTTGGTGCGCTCGGTCGAGACGCCCATGGAGGCGCGGTCGAACGCGTCGGTGAGCCCGTCGCGCGCGACGGCGTCGACGAGCGTCGCGTCGCCGAACGCGAACCCGGCGCGCGAGCCGGGCAGGAGGTGCGGCGCGTCGGTCATGGACTCCTGGCCGCCGACGAGCACGACCTCCGCCTCGCCGGAGCGGATCATCCGCGTCCCGTCGATCACGGCGGTGAGCCCGGAGAGGCACACCTTGTTCACCGTCACGGCGGGCACGTCCCAGCCCACCCCCGCGGCGGCGGCCGTCTGGCGCGCGGGGTTCTGACCGGCCCCGGCCTGGAGCACCTGGCCGAGCACCACGGCGTCGACGGCGTCCGCGCCGAGCCCCGAGCGCTCGATCGCGGCGCGCGCGGCGACGGCGCCGAGCTCGACCGCGGTCAGCGCGGCGAGCGAGCCCTTGAGCCGCCCCTGGGGTGTGCGGGCGGCGGCGACGACCACGACGTCGTCAGGGGAGTGCGGGGTGGTGGTGCTCACGGCTGGACCTCCAGGGGTGCGGACGGCGGTGTCTGCGCGGGCGCCGGGGGTGTGGCGCCCGCTCGTGCGGCGGCGGCGGTGTCGACGACGGCGACGGCACCGTCGACCAGCCCGAGCAGGAGCCCGAGGAACACGTCCGGCTCCTCGAGGTGGGGACTGTGCCCGACGCCGGGCCGCACCTCTTCACGGTACCGCCCGCCCGCGGCCGCGTAGGCGTCGAGGACGGCCCGGGTCTGGGCGACCATCGGCTGCGGCGGGTGCGTCTCGGCCCCCGGCCAGCCGGGGACGGCGCCGAGCGCGCCGAGCTGCGCGAGGTCGAACAGCGACGCGTCGGAGACGATCGCGTCGGCGTCGCCGCGCACCCACAGCACGGGTGCTGTGGCCCCGGAGGTCGCGAAGCCGGACAGGTCGCAGTACTTGGCGCTGATCGCGTTGTTCATGCCCTGCGTCCCGGGCGCCACGCCGGGCCAGGTGTCGGACGCCGTCCGGTCGCCCGGGTAGTTGCCGTCGCCCGTGCGCGTGGAGAGCACGGAGTCGAGCAGGAGCTCCTCGAGCGTGCCCAGCGGCTCGCCGAGCGAGGCCGGGTCGGCGACGTAGAACCGACGCAGCACGTCGCGCGGCGACCCGGCGTCCTCGCTGCGGTCGCCCGCGGCGAGCGCCGCCACGAACGCGGGGTTCGCCGTCCCGCCGCCCGAGCCCGCGAAGTCGGGGGAGAGCGGCGCGCCGTCGACGTCGCGCGTGCCGCCGAACCCGTAGGGCGACATGGGTGCCTCGAGGAGGATCGCGTCGAACAGGTCGGGCCGGTCGGTCGCGAGCTGCAGCACGACGCCCGCGCCCGCGGAGTGCGCGACGGCGACGAGCGGGCGTGCGAGGTCGAGCGCGTCGAGGACGGCCGCGACGTCGTCGGCGAAGTCCCGCACGCCGCGGGTCGCGTCGACGGGCCGGGGCTCGGCGTCGCCGTACCCGCGCAGGTCGACGGCGACGCCGCGCACGTCGGCGGGCAGCGCGCGCAGCAGCGGGTCGAAGAACGCCGACGACGAGCAGTTGCCGTGCACGAGCAGGACGGTCGCGCGCGCGTCGCGCTCGGTGGCGACCTCGCGCACGTGCTCGCGCCCGCGCGGGGTCGGGACGTCGCGGCGCAGCACCTCGCGGCGCCGCACGTCGCGCGTCACGACGGCGTCCCCGCGGCCTGCGTGGACGGTCCCGGACCGGCGTCGGCCACGTCGAGCGGGGCGTCGTCGAGCGCGACGGCGAGGTCGGGCTCGGTCGCGGCGCGCACGTCGTCGACGCTCACGCCCGGCGCGGTCTCGCGCAGCACGAGGCCGTCGGGCGTCACGTCGATCACCGCGAGGTCCGTGATGACCCGGTGCACGACGCCCCGCCCGGTGAGCGGCAGGGAGCACGAGCGCAGGATCTTGGGCGACCCGTCGCGCGCCACGTGCTCCATGAGCACGATGACGCGCCCGGCCCCGTGCACGAGGTCCATCGCGCCCCCGGGTCCCTTGACCATCTTGCCGGGGATCATCCAGTTGGCGAGGTCGCCCGTCTCGGAGACCTGCATGCCGCCGAGGATCGCGGCGTCGATCTTGCCGCCGCGGATCATGCCGAAGCTCAGCGCCGAGTCGAAGAACGCGGCGCCCGGCAGGACGGTGACGGTCTCCTTGCCGGCGTTGATGAGATCGGGGTCGACGGCGTCCTCGGTCGGGTAGGGCCCGACGCCGAGGATCCCGTTCTCGGACTGGAGCACGAGGTGCTTGTCGTCGGGCACGTAGTTGGGCACGAGCGTCGGCAGGCCGATGCCGAGGTTGACGTACCAACCGTCCTGGAGCTCGCGCGCGGCGCGCGCGGCCATCTCGTCACGGGTGAGCGGCACGGCTCAGCCCTCCTTCACGGTGGTCGCGGTGCCCGACGGCGCGGGCGCGGGCTGGTCGGTCGGCGCGGCCGGGCGCACGGTGCGGCGCTCGATGCGCTTGGGGACGTCGGGGCCGACCTCGACGACGCGGTGCACGAACACGCCGGGCAGGTGCACCTCGTCGGGGTCGATCTCGCCGGGCTCGACGAGCTCCTCGACCTGCGCGACGCACACGCGGCCCGCCATCGCGGCGAGCGGGGAGAAGTTGCGGGCCGAGCGGTGGAACACGAGGTTGCCGTGCCGGTCGCCGCGCAGGGCGTGCACGAGCGCGTAGTCGGTGGTGATCGCGTCCTCGAGCACGAACTCGGCCTCGTCGGCGAACGCGCCGTCGCGGCCGCGCGGCCCGACGCCGAACGTGCGCACCTCCTTGGGCGCGCTCGCCTGCGCGACGCCGCCCGCGCCGTCGTACCGCTGGGGGAGGCCGCCCTCGGCGACCTGCGTGCCGACGCCGGTGCGGGTCCAGAACCCGGCGATGCCCGCGCCCCCGGCGCGCAGCTTCTCCGCGAGCGTGCCCTGCGGCGTGAGCTCCAGCTCGAGCTCGCCCGAGAGGAACTGCCGCTCGAACTCCTTGTTCTCCCCGACGTACGAGCTCGTCATCTTGCGGATGCGGCCGGCCCCGAGCAGGACGCCCAGGCCCCAGTCGTCGACGCCGCAGTTGTTGCTCACGACCCACAGGTCGCGCGTGCCCTGCGCGAGCAGCGCCTCGATGAGCGCGATCGGGTTGCCGCACAGGCCGAACCCGCCGACGGCGAGCGACGCGCCGTCGGGCACGTCCGCGACGGCCTCGGCCGCGGACGCGACCACCTTGTCCAGCCCGGTCCCTCGTGGGGACGCGATCGTGGGGCTCATGCCGTGACCTCCTCGTCACTCGCCGGCCCTGCTCCGCCGCTCGTGGCGGCGGCCAGGGCCCGCAGGGTCTCGCCCGCGACGGCCTCGACGCCGGGCGGGCTCATGATGATCGTGTAGTGATTGATACCCGCTACGTCGCGGGTGCGCAGCCCCGGCAGCCGCTCGCGCCACGCGGCGAGGTGCTCGGGGGAGTAGAGGGCCTCGGGCTCGTCGAGCAGGCCGCGCGGTGCGCGCAGGAGCACGACCGGGACGTCGAGCGGGCGGTCGCCGGTGAGCGCGTCCGCGAGCGGCCCGCCCTCGTAGAGCTCGAGCGAGTCGGCCGAGACCGCCGCGCCCGACGACGCCGGGCGCAGGTCCGGGGCCTCGCCCACGAGGTCGTAGTCGACGTAGCCCGCGACGACGTCGCCCCACGGCTCGTCCCACGCGCTCGCGAACGCCGGGTGCGCGCGCCAGAAGCCGCGGTACTCCTCGCGGTCGGCGAACGTGCGCTCGAGGCGCTCGACGGCCGGGCCGAGCAGGGCGCGCAGGACCTCGTCGTGCGTCGCGTCGGGCGCGAGCCCGGTGGGCGGCGGGAGCGGGATGCCGCCGTCGACGAGCACGAGCCGCGAGACGCGCCCGGGGTGGCGGTGCGCGAGCACCACCGACACGAACGCGCCCATCGAGTGTCCGAGCGCGACGACCCTCTCGACCCCCAGCGCGTCGAGCACGGCGGCGAGGTCGTCGGCGTGCGCGCCCATGCCGTACGGGCCGGGCAGCGTGTTGCTGCGCCCACGGCCCCGCAGGTCGGGCGCGACGACGCGCACGCCCGGCAGCGCGGCGACGACCGCGGGCCACGCGCGGTGCGACGCGGTGATGCCGTGCACGGCGAGGACCGTCGGGACCGCCTGGCGCGCGCTGCCGTCCGTCCCGTCCTCCGCCGCGACCGAGCCGTCCGCGGCGACCGGGTCCCACACCCCGACGCGCAGCCGGCCGCCCGCGACGGGCACGTCGAGCGTCGCGTAGGTGTGGGTCTGCGCGGTGACGTCGTGCCGTGCGCGCGTGGGGTCCGTCGTCGGGCGGGCCGCCGTGCCCGCGGTCGCTCCCGCGGTCACCGGGCACTCCAGCCGCCGTCGATCGTCCACGACGCCCCCGAGACCATCGACGCGTCGGGGCCGGTGAGCCAGCCGACGAGCGACGCGACCTCCTCCGGCTCGACGAGCCGCTTCACCGCGGACTCGGCGAGGAGCACGGTCGCGAGCACCTCGGACGCGGGGATGTTGTGCACGCGCGCCTGGTCCGCGACCTGCTTCTCCACGAGCGGCGTGCGGACGTACCCGGGGTTGACGCACACGCTCGTCACGCCGTGCGGGCCGCCCTCGAGCGCCGTCACCTTGGACAGGCCCTCCAGGCCGTGCTTCGCCGACACGTACGCCGACTTGAACGGCGACGCGACGAGGCCGTGCACGGACGAGACGTTGACGACGCGCCCGAACCCGCGCGCGTACATCCCCGGCAGCGCGGCCCGGACCAGCAGGAACGGTGCCTCGAGCATGATCGCGTGCAGCAGGCGGAAGTCGTCGGGCCGGAACTCCTCGATGGGGCTCACGCGCTGCACGCCCGCGTTGTTGACGAGCACGTCGACGTCGAGCGTGAGGTCGTCGAGCGCGCGCGTGTCGGCGAGGTCGACGACCCACGCCTCGCCCCCGAGCTCGTCCGCGAGGCGCTTCGCGCCGTCGGGGTCGACGTCCGCGACGGTCACGTGCGCGCCGCGCGCGGCGAGCTCGCGCGCGCACGCCGCGCCGATGCCGCTCGCGCCACCCGTGACGAGCGCGCGGCGCCCGGCGAGCGTGGGGGCGCCGGGCCCGGCGGGGTTGCCTGCGGGGACGGTGGCGGCGACGGTCATCGCGCGTCTCCTTCGGTGTCGGTCGTGGTCGCGGCTCCGTTCCCGGTCGAGGGAGCGGTCCGCGGCGCGGCGAGCGCGCGCTCGATGAACTGCATGGTCTGCTCGAAGACGTGCGGCGGGACCTCGGCGGCCGCGGTGTCGTACGACGGCGGCTCCGCGCCCTCGTCCCAGCGCCCGCCCCACAGGACCCAGCGCATCCCCACGATCTCGCCGATGCCCATGAGGGCCCACGCGGCGACCTCGGGGTCGACGTCGTGGCCCACCTCGCCGTTCGCGCGCGCCTTGTCGAGGCCCGTCATGTAGCCGTCGACGATGCGCGAGTAGTGCCGGCGCAGCGCGCCGGGGGAGACGAACTCGGCCTGCCGCACGATCCGGTAGAGCGCCGGGTGCTCGGCGGTGAAGCGGAAGAACGCCTCGAAGCCCGCGCGCTCGGCGGCGAGGCGGGTGCCCGCCTGCGAGCTCGCCTCGATCATCGCGTGCCGCACGCGGCGGTTGAGGTCGTCGACGAGCTCGTCGAACACGTCGATCTTCGACTCGAAGTACAGGTAGAACGTGCCCTGCCCGACGCCCGCGGTCTCGGTGATCTTCACGATCGACGCGTCGTGGTACCCGACCTCGGCGAACACCTGCTCGGCCGCGGCGAGGATCTTGGCCCGCGTGCGGTTGCCGCGGGCGGTGCGGGGCTGGGTGCTCATGAGTCCTCCGGGACGGTCACGCGCTCGGCGAGCGAGCGGCGCGACACCTTGTGCAGCGACGTGCGGGGCAGGGACGGGACGAGGTCGAAGCGGCGCGGGACCTTGAAGTGGGCGAGCTCGCGGCGGCAGAACGCCTCCAGGTCCTCGGCGTCGGTGGGCCAGCCCTGGCGCGGGACGACGAACGCCGCGCCGACCTCGCCCCAGCGGTCGTCCGGGACGCCCACGACCGCGACGTCCGCGATGCCGGGGTGGCGCCGGAGCACGGCCTCCACCTCGGACGGCGTGACGTTCTCGCCGCCGACGATGAAGACGTCCTTGATCCGGTCGACCACGCGGTAGTACCCGTCGGCGTCGCGCTCGACGAGGTCCCCGGTGCGCAGCCAGCCGTCGTGCAGCACGTCGGCCGTCGCGGCGTCGTCGCGGAAGTACCCGGCGAACACGCCGGGGCCCCGGACCAGCAGCTCGCCGGACGCGGGGCCGTCGAGGTGCCGACCGGTCACCGGGTCGGCGACCGCGACCTCGACGTGCGGGTAGGGCGTCCCGGCCGACCCGATGCGCTCGCGCGCCTGGTCGTCGGGCAGGCACAGCACGTTCGGGCCCGCCTCCGTGAGCCCGTAGCCCTGCGAGAGCGCGACGCCGCGCCGGTGCCACGTGCGCAGCAGCGGCTCCGGCATGGGCGCGCCGCCCACGACCGCGTGCCGCAGGGACGACAGGTCGGCGTCCGCGAAGCCCGGGTGCTCCGCGAGCAGGAGGTAGTTCGTGGGGACGCCCATCATCGTCGTGACGCGGCGCTCGGCGACGAGCTGCAGCACGCGCTCGGGCTCGAACGTGCGCTCCAGGACGACGGTCGCGCCGGTCCACCACGCGAGCAGGGGCTGGATGTTCCAGCCGCCCGCGTGGAACTGCGGCAGCACGCTCAGCACGACGTCGTGGCTCGTGAGCTCGACCGTGCGCGACAGCGACAGGTTGGTCCAGAAGCAGTTCGCGTGCGTGAGCAGCGCGCCCTTGGCCGCGCCCTGGGTCCCGGACGTGAAGACGAGCAGCAACGGGTCGTCGTCGCGCACGGCCCGGCGTTCGGGGGCCGCCGCCGCCGCGGCCCGGCGGGTGCCGCCCGCGTCGTCCGCGCGACCGGCCAGCACCGGTCGGCGCGACGGCGCGGGGACGCGCGCCTCCACGCCGCTCCGGCCGAGCTCGGCGCGCCGCGGCGGGAGGACGAGCCGGTCGAGGGCAGCATCGGCCAGCGCGGAGAACTCCTGCTCGACGAGCACGAGCGCCGGGTCGGCCTGCTCGAGCTGGGCCGCGAGCTCGCCGGGCGACAGCCGCCACGACAGCGGCGCGAGCACCAGGCCCGCCTGTGCGCACGCGAAGAACAGCACGACCTGGTCGGCGCTGTTGCCGGTCACCGTGGCCACGCGGTCCCCGACGCCGTACCCCGCCTCGCGGAACGCCGCCGCCAGGGTGCTCGCGCGCTCGTGCAGGTCGCGGTAGCGCAGGGTCACGCCCCGGTCGTCGACCGCGACGCGGTCCGGCGTCGCGAGCGCGCGGTCGCGCGTCCAGCGCCCGAGGGTGTGCAGGCCGTCCTGCGCGCCGGGCCGGTGCTGCGTCGTCGTCATGCCACCTCCTCGAGGCGCTCGCGGGCTCCCTCCCGATCCTCCCGCGGGCGGCGTCGCGCGGCGAGGCGCGACGCGGCGCCGGCGATGCCGCCGGGCAGGAACATCACGACGAGGATGAAGAGGGTCCCGAGGAGGAACAAGGGCTCGCTGAGCGGCACGCGCAGCACGGCCGGCAGGTCGGCCACGGCCGCGGAGCTCGCGAGCGTCCCGAGCCGCTGGTCCAGGATCGTGTAGAGCACGCCGCCGACGATCGCGCCCCACCGCGACCCCACGCCGCCCAGCACGACCATGACGAGCAGCGTGAGCGTGAAGTCGGCGGACGTCGCGCGCGGCACCGCGCCGGACTGGAGCAGCAGGTAGGCCATGCCGACGACCGTCGCGAGCGTCGCCGCGAGGACGAACACGAGGAGCTTGACGAGGTAGGGGCGTCCACCGATGACGCGCACGCGCACCTCGTTCTCGCGCGTCGCCGCCGCGACGTGCCCGGCCCGCGAGCGCTCGACCCACAGCACGACGAGGTAGACGCCGACGAGCACGGCGAGCGCGAGCCAGTAGAGGTTGCGCGTGTTGAGCACGCCCACGAACGCGTCGGGGACGTTGTCGGTCGCGAGCGCGAGGCCCTCCTCGCCGCCGGTCGCGCCCCCGGGGTTGCGCCGCACGAGCACGTTGCCCGCCTGGGCGAACGCGAGCGTGACCATGGCGAAGGAGATGCCGGTGACGCGCAGCGAGATCGCGCCGACGACGTGCGCGAGGACGATCCCGCCGACGAGCACGAGCGCCGCGGCGGGCAGGAGAGGTATCTCGGTCGTGTCGAGCACGATCGCGAGCCCGTAGACGCCCGCCGCGAAGTACAGCGCGTGCCCGAAGCTCAGCAGCCCCGCGACCCCGAACAGCAGGTGGTAGCTCAGCGCGAGCGCGCCGATGAGCCAGCACAGCGCCATCATCTGCAGCGCGCCGGGCGTGTAGGTGGGGCCGGGCAGGACGCCCGGCACGTGGATCGCCAGCAGCGGGAGGCAGGCGAGGAGCGCGACGAGCGCGAGGCCCGCGAGCGTGCGGACGAGCGTGCCCGACGGCGCCCGGCGAGCGGGACGGTCGGTGCGCGGCGCGTCGTCGGCGGGGGCCGCCGGGGCCGGGGGAGCGGTCTGGGTGGTCATGCGGCTGCCCTCCCGAGGAGGCCGGTGGGACGGACGAGGAGCACGAGCGCGAGCAGCAGCACGACGATGAGGTCGCCGTAGCCGAGGTAGTAGTTCGCGAACTGCTGGAGCACCGCGACCAGGACGGACGCGACCGCCGCGCCGGTCAGCGACCCGAGGCCGCCGATCACGGTGACGATGAACGCGAAGATGAGCAGCGACCCGCCGAGGTGCGGCGAGACGTACCCGAAGTACTGCGAGGCGAGGACCCCGCCCAGGCCTGCGGCGGCGCCGCCGACCGCGAACACGAGCGTGAACGCCTTGCGCACGTCGATGCCGAGCGCCGTGACCATGGACCGGTTCTCGACGCCCGCGCGGATGATGAGCCCGTACCGGGTGCGCTGGAGGAACAGCACGATCGCGCCCAGCACGAGCGCCGCCGCGGCGATCGCGACGAACCGGTCGTTGGGCACCGGGGCGCCCGCGAGGTCGGTCGTGCCCTTGAGCCACGCGGGCCCGGAGATGAACTCGGGGTCCGAGCCCCACATGCCCTCGAACAGCGCGACGGACGCGAGCGAGAGCCCGACCGTGACGAGCACCTGCTCGATGTGCCGCTCGTAGAGGGGGCGGATGAGCAGGAGCTCGGTGAGCGCCGCGGCGCCGGCCCCGACGACCGCCCCGGCGACCAGCGAGAGCGCGAACACGCCCCACGAGTCCGCGCCGAGCGAGCGCGCGACGAACCAGCCGCCGAACGCGCCGAGCGTGAGGAACGACCCGTGCGCGAAGTTGAGGACGCCCATGAGCCCGTAGATGAGCGACAGGCCGGACGCGACGAGGAAGTACAGCGCCCCGAGGCCGAGCCCCGTGACGAGGAGGAGGACGATCGTGCTCACCGGGCCACCGCCCCTTCGGTTCCGTGGTGGTCGACCTCGGCGTGCACGCCGAGGAGCTGCTGGACGCGGTCGGGGTCGTCGAGGAGCTCACGCGCCGGGCCGGTGTGCACGACGCGGCCCGCGTCGATGACGACGACGCGCTCGGCGAGGCGCTCGATGACCTCGAGGTTCTGCTCGACGAGCAGGATCGGCACCGTGCGGGCCGCCTCCGCGAGCGCGTCGGCGACCTCGCCGACGATGCGCGGGGCGAGGCCCTTGGTGGGCTCGTCGACAAGGAGCAGGCGGTTGGCGTTGAGCAGGGCGCGCGCGAGCGACACCATCTGCTGCTGGCCGCCCGAGAGCGTGCCGGCGCGCTGCGCCGCGCGCTGCACGAGGTCCGGGAACAACTCGGCGACGAGCTCGCGGCGCGGGTGCGCGTCGCGCTCCGCGAGCCGCAGGTTCTCCGCGACCGTGAGCCCGGCGAACACCTCGCGGTCCTCCGGCACGTACCCGACGCCCCGGCGCACGATCTTGTCGGTGCGCTCGCCGTCGACGCGCTCGCCCGCGAGCCGCACCTCGCCGCGGCGCTCGATCAGGCCGAGCACGGCCTTGAGCGTCGACGTCTTGCCCACGCCGTTGCGTCCCAGCACCGCCGTGACGCCCGTCGACGGGACGGAGAACGTCACGTCCTCGACGACCTGCTGGCCCGCGATGCGCGCCGACACCCCGCGCACCTCGAGGACGGGCACGTCGCTCCCGCCCCCGGGGTGGGCGGTGCTCCTGTTGCTGCCGCTCATGCTGCCTCTCCTGCCGTGACGCCCAGGTAGGCGCTCTGCACCGTCGGGTCCGCCATGACGGCGTCGGGGGTGTCGCACGCGAGCAGCTCGCCGTGGTGCATGACGGCGACGCGGTCGACGAGCCCCAGGACGACGTCCATGTGGTGCTCGACCATGAGCACGGTGCACCCGGTCGCGTGCAGGTCGCGGATGACCTCGACGAGGCCCGGCACGTCGGCCGACGACACGCCCGCCATGGGCTCGTCGAGCAGCACGACGCGCGGCTCCGTGGCGAGGAGCACCGCGATCTCGAGCTTGCGCTTGTCGCCGTGGGACAGGTCGCCCGCGGCGACCTCGGCGCGGCGCGTGAGCCGCACCGTCTCGAGGTGCCGGTCCGCCTCCCGCGTCGCGGCGTCGCCACGGCGCGGGAAGCGCAGCACGGACAGGGCGCCGCCGAGGCGCCCCTGCGCGGCGAGCCGCACGTTCTCCCGGACGCTCAGGCGCGGGAACAGGCTCGACGTCTGGAACGTGCGACCCAGGCCGGCGCGGGCGCGTGCCGCCACCGAGGTGGTCGTCACGTCCGTGCCCTCGAGGAGCACCGACCCGCTCGTCGGGCGGTGGATGCCCGAGACCAGGTTGAAGAGCGTCGTCTTGCCCGCGCCGTTCGGCCCGATCACCCCGAGCATCTCGCCCTGCCCGACGGCGAGGCTCACGCCGTCGAGGATGCGCGCCCCGCCGATCTGGAGGCCGAGGTCGCGGACCTCGAGCGCGGGGAGGGTGTGCGGCTCGCCCACGTCAGCCCGCCTCGGCCGGTGCGACGTCCTCGCCCGGGACCTCGGCGACGAGCTCGGGGACCCAGGCGTCGCCGTCGGCCACGAGCTTGACCTGATACATCGGCTGGACCAGCGCGTGGTCGGACGCGCGGACCGTCGTCGTGCCCTTGGGACCGTCGAAGCTCCAGCCCTCGAGCGCGTCGACCATGGCCTCGACGTCGTCGCCGCCCTCCTCGATCGCGTGGACGATCATCTGCGCCGCGACGAAGCCGTCGGGCGTGAAGAGGTCCGCCTGCTTGCCTGCCTCCTCGACCGACGCGAGCATCGCCGCCTCGACCTCGGTGCCCGCGGCGCCGGGGAAGTAGTGGTTGAGGAAGTCGACCTTGCTCGCCGCGCCGCCGTACGCGCCGTAGGTCGCGACGTCGCCGAGGCCGGTGACGACCGTCGTCGAGTCGAGCACGCCCTGCTGGTCGAGGCCCTGCCACATCGCGCCCGACGTCGCCCCGGCCCACGCCACGAACACGAGGTCGGGCGCTGCGTCGACGATCTGGTGCGCGAACGGCGTGAACTCCGTCGCGTCCTCCGGCACGAGCACGCTCGTCACCTCGGCGCCCTGCGCGCCGAGGACCGCCTCGACCGCGGCGAGGTTGCCCTGGCCGAACGCGTTGTCCTGCGCGAACACGACGACCTTCGCGCCGTCGGGGTCGACGAACGTGCCCGCCGTCGCGACGTCCTGGAGCGACTGGCGCCCCGAGCGGAACGTGTAGTCGTTGATGCCCGTGAGCGCGTCGACCGCGGCCGGGCCCGAGATGTAGAGCACCTTGTTCTGCTCGGCCTGCTCGGCGAGCTTGAGCGCCACGCCGGACACGACCGTGCCGCCGAGGATCTGGTAGCCCTTGCCGATGAGGTCCTTGGCCTGGCCGACCGCCTTGTCCGGGTCGCCGCCGTCGTCGTGGAACGTCACGTTGACCGGTCGGCCGTCGACCTCGCCCGTGCCGTCGGTCGCGTAGTCGAGACCGGCCTGGAAGCCCTCGTAGTAGGCCTCGCCGTAGGCCGCGAGCGGCCCGGTCTTGGAGTAGATGATGCCGACGTCGACCGGGTCGGCGCTCGTGCTGCTCTCGCCTCCGGTGGTGTCGCCGCCGGTCGCGTCGGTCGGCGCGCACGCGGCGAGCACGAGGCTCGCGGCCGCGAGCGCGGCGACGGCGAGTGCCGGCCGCTGGGACTTCTTCGTCCGCATGACTTCGCCCTTCGTTGGGTGGTCCTGGGGGAGCGCCGCTCAAACATGAGAGGCGATTCAGGTTGCGGGAATCATGGATCCGCGACCGACGCGGTGTCAACCCGCGCGGGTCACGATCCGGCTACGGGGCCGATGGGGAGATGTTGACAGGTGATTCAGGTCACACGTAACGTCCGGTCCGCCCGGGTCCGGCGCGCAACGGTGCGCGCCGCAGCGCGTCCAGCGCTGACGGCGACCCGACCTCGACGTGGAGGTTCAGATGGTCAGGCACTCCCTCAGGCGCCGTGCTCGGCTGGCAGCGCTCGCCCTCGGCACGGCGCTCGCCGTCGTGCTCGCGCCGCTCGTCACGGCGCCCGCGTCCGCGGCCGGCTCCTGGTCCCAGCGTTCGGCGGGCGGCATGACGGTCGAGCTGTACCGGCCCACGACCGAGCCGGCGCTCCCCGGCGGCCGGGCGCTCATGATCTCGCTGCACGGCTGCGTCCAGACCTCGCAGGTGCTGAAGAACGCGGGCAACTGGGCCGCGACCGCCGACGAGCACGGCATGGTCGTCGCGGTCCCGGCGGCGCCGAACGGCGGCGTGCTGCTCGGCTGCTGGGACTACTACGACACCAACCACAGCCGCACGAGCCCCGCGCGGCACGACGACAACCTGCTCGACCTCGTGTCGGCGCTGCTCGCCGACACGTCGCTCGGCATCGACCCGGACCAGGTCTACGTCAGCGGGCTGTCCTCCGGCGGCGGCCAGGCGATGGTCATGGGCTGCCTCGCGCCCGACGTGTTCGCCGGCGTCGGGATCGCGGCCGGGCCGACGGTCGGGACGACGTCGGGCCAGATCGGGAGCGTCGCGACGTCGCTCGCGCAGGCGCGCTCGACGTGCCGGACGTTCGCCGGGACGCACGCGGCGGACTTCGACTCGCAGGTGACGTCCGTCGTCTTCGGGAGCGCCGACACGACCGTCGCGACGGGGTACGGGACGCTCAACGCCCAGGTCATGGCCGACCTCTACGGTGCCGGGACCACGTCGTCGTTCTCGCTCGCTGGGCTCGCGGGGACGAATACCGCGGGCTCCGGCTCGCTGTGGTCCGACGCCGACGGCCCGCGGGTCTCGCTCCTCCGGAACACCGGGCTCGCCCACGCGTGGCCGGCGGGCGGCGGCCCCGGCGGGTCGTACGTGTCGACGAACAGCGTCGACTACCCGGCCTACCTCACCGACTTCCTGTTCGCGACCAACCGCCGGGTCGACCGCGACCCCGGCACGGGACCGGACCCGGACGTCGTCGCCCCGACGGTCGCGATCACGTCGCCGGCCGCGGGCTCGACCGTGACCGGGACGGTCCGGGTCGGGGTCGCGGCGTCGGACGACCGCGGCGTCGACCGCGTCGAGCTGAGCGTCGACGGCGCGGCGCTCGCGACGCTGCGCACCGCCCCGTACGCGGACGACTGGGACACGACGACGCTCGGCGCGGGCACGCACGTCGTCGCGGCACGGGCCGTCGACGCGGCGGGCAACGCGACGACGGCGCAGGTCACCGTCACGGTCCAGGCGCCGTCCGGTCCGTGGTGCGGGACCGCGACGAACGCGCAGCACCAGGCCGCCGGCCGCGCGACCTCCTACGGCGTGAACCCGTACAACCCGTACTACGCGGTGGGCTCGCTCGCGTACCTCGGCCAGGGCGACGCGACGGTCACGACGCTGCGCGAGGCCGCGCCGGGCCGCTACGAGGTCGCGACGACCTGCTGAGCGGAAGCCTCCAGGTGCCGAACCCGGGGATACGGGCGAGCTGGGCTGCTGTCTCGCCCACAACCCCGGGTTCGGCGGCCCGGGGTGACCCGGGATCCGAGCGGCGGGCGGGTCGCTTCAGTGCTCGAGGCGGTCCCTCGCGTCGCCGATGTGGTCGGTGACGTCGTCCGGCAGGTCGTCGAGGTTCATGTCGTTGGTGCGTGCACGCCGGGCGTCCCAGCGCAGCGCGACCGCCGCGAGGGCGGCGGCGATCGTCGAGGCGGCGAGGACGGCGATCTTCGCCGCGTCGGTGTGGGTCGAGTCCGGGAACGACAGCTCCGCGATGAGGAGCGAGACGGTGAACCCGATCCCGCCCAGCAGGCCGACGGGCAGCAGGTCGCGCACCCCGATGCCGGGCGCCAGTCGCAGCGGCGTGAACCGCGTGACGAGCGCCGTCACCCCGAGAACGCCCACGAGCTTGCCCAGCACCAGGCCGAGGACGATCGCCAGCACGACCGGCTGACCGAGGACGTCGCCCCCACCGCCGACGAACGTCACGCCCGCGGCGAAGAACGCGAACACGGGCAGCGCGATCCCCTGGGAGAAGGGACGCAGGGCGTGCTCGAACCGGTGCGTGCGCGACTCGGTCTCGCCGTGCATCGCGAGCGCCGGGACGGTGAAGCCGAGCAGGACGCCCGCGACCGTCGCGTGCACGCCGGACTCGTGGACCAGCACCCACGCGACCAGCGCGACGGGCAGCAGGAGCCACCAGCGCGTGCGCCGGGCGCGGACGAGCACGGCGAACAGCGCCACCGCGACGAGCGCGAGGCCGAGGAACCCGATGCGCAGGTCGGCCGTGTAGAAGACCGCGATGACGATGATCGCGAGCAGGTCGTCCACGACCGCGAGCGTCAGCAGGAAGGTGCGGATCGCGGCGGGCAGCCCGCGCCCGAAGACGGCGAGCACGCCGAGCGCGAACGCGATGTCCGTCGCCGTCGGGATCGCCCAGCCGTGCAGCGCGCCGTCGTCGCCCGCGAGCAGCACGACCACCGTGAAGATCACCGCCGGCACGGCCATGCCGCCGATCGCGGCGAGCATCGGCACGCCCGCCTGTCGCGGGCTGCGCAGGCTGCCGGCCACGAACTCCTGCTTGAGCTCCACGCCCACGACGAAGAAGAAGATCGCGAGCAGCCCGTCGGCGGCCCAGGTCTCGAGGCTCAGGTCGAGGTGCAGGGGCAGCGGGCCGATCGAGGCCGGCCCGACGACCGTCTCCGAGAGGGCTGTGTACGCGTCCCGCCACGGCGAGTTCGCCCACAGGAGCGCGAGCAGCGCCGCGCCGATGAGCAGCGCGCCGCCCGTCGTCTCTCTGCTCACCCAGCGGCGCAGCCGCGTGCGGGGCGACGGCCGGTCGGTCCGCGGGGAGGGGTGGGTGCCGGAGGGCGGGGTGGCGTGGGTCATCGTGCTCCCGGGGTCGCTGTCGCGTCGCACGGCCCGCGGACGCGAGACCGTGGCCGACCAGACTTCCCGGCACACCGTCCTCGATTCTACGGGGACATACCCCTCGCGGCCGACGTGCCCGTCTCGTGGTCATCCTCCCGGGCGATGCCGTGCGCGGCCAGTGCACGTGAGGATCTGCGGGTGCCCGACGCCGTCCCTCGCCCCGCGCCCGACCTCACCCCGGCAGACCTCACCGGCTCTGCCCCAGCCCTCACACCGGCCCCGACGCCGTCCCCGGACGGGTCGGCATCACCGGACGCACCGGCCGTCGTCGGAGCGACGGCGCTCGACCGCTGGCTCCTGTGGGGCGGGACCCCGGTCCTCGGGGCGGTCGTCGCGTTCGGGGTGCTGCGCCTCGCCGGTTGGATGGCGGGCCTGCCCTGGGCGCCGTTCCAGGGAATCGCGCGCGCGATCGACGAGCTCCTCGGCGAGCGCGGCGCGCTCGGTGTCGGGATCTGCCTCGCCGTCGGGGTGCTCGCCGGGCTGGCGTTCGCCGCGCACGCGGTACGGGGCATCGCGGTCGTGACCGTCGACCTCGACCGCGCGACCGTGCTCCTGCGCGACGACCGCACCGAGCTCGACCGGGACCACGTCGACGCCGTGCTCGTCGACCGGAAGGACCTCGTCGTGCTCGGCCGTCGTGCGCCGACCCCCATCGACCGGCCCGCGGCGCGCGCGTCGACCTCTGATGCCGGCACCTCGGAGGGCCCGGCTGACGACGCCCCGGTCGTCGAGCTCCTGCACGTGCGCACCGAGCTCGCGACCGGCCGTCTCGCCGCCGCGTTCCGATCGCGCGGCTGGCCGTGGCACGACGACGACCCCTGGGCGGAGGACTTCCGACGCTGGGTCACCGGCGACCCGTCGCTGCCGCCGAGCGCCGACGCCGTCCTGCGCGCCCGGGCTGCCATGCTCCAGTCCGACAAGACGGCCGACGCCGCGGACCTGCGACGCGAGCTCGCGCGCCTGGACGTCGTCGTGCGCGACGTCGACAAGGTCCAGCACTGGCGCCCCGCGACCCCGCCGAGGGAGAACCCTGGTCGCGCGAGGTAGAGCCGTGGTCGCGCGAGGTAGAACCCTGGTTGCGCGAGGTAGAGCCGTGGACACGTTGCCCGACGGCGGTCTGGTCACCTGGGGTGGGCGGGGTGGGTGGTGGTGCCGCGTCTACCATCCGCCGCTCGTTCCTCGCGGCTCCCGCCAGGCCCGCCACGACGCGGCACCACCACCCACCCCGCCCGGCGTCGTCTCGCCCTGGTCGGTTCCCACCTCGGGCGACTGCCCGCGGTGTCGGTCTCGCGAGCCTGGTTCCCCTCGCCGCATCCGGTCTCGGCGCGACACCTCCCGCGCCGCCGCACCGCCGCGCCGCTGTGCTGAACCACGGTTCTCGCTCGCGTGACCACGGTTCTCCCTCGGCGAGGTCGGTCAGGTCGGGGTGTCCTCGGCGAGGGTGAGCAGGCGGGTCATGGTGTTCCAGTTGCGGCCGGTCACCGGGGTGCCGGCGGCCTTCGTGAGGACCGCCGTCGTGAGCTTCGAGCGGCCGATGCCGTCGGGGTAGGCGACGTAGAGGACGCCGTTCGCGACGGCTGCGCGCTCCGTCCCGCCGCGGTCGTCGATCGTGGCGGCGCCGTCGGGGTCGACCGGGTTCTCTCCCACGAGGACGAGGAGCGCGGCGGGCCGCTCCCCCGCGTCGTCGGGGAGAGGGTTGCCGCGGACGATCTTCCGGAGACGCTCGGTCGTGAGCACGGCGACGGCGGCGTCGACGCCGAAGCGTTCGGCGACGGCGTCGTGCAGGAGGCGTGCGACGTCGTCGGGCCGGGACGCGCCGGAGGTCCCGGGCGCGACGACGAGGTTGCCGCTGTTGACGACCGTGCGGGCGTGCGCGAACCCGAGCTCGCCCGCGAGCTCGCGCAGCGCGGTGGACGGGACCTTGCGGCCCCCGACGTTCACGGCGAACAGGAGTGCGACGTAGGCGGTCACGACGGCGCTCCCGGCCGTCGGTGGGACCACGGCGCGGCTTCCTCGAGGCGGGCGGCGAGGTCGAGGAGGAGCGTGTCGTCGCCGTGGTCGGCGCCGAGCATGACGCCGACCGGGACGGTGGCGGAGGACCCGTCGGGGTCCGTCACACGCGCCTCGCCGAGCGGGAGGGAGATCGCGGGGCGGCCCGTGAGGTTCCAGACGCTCGTCCACGGCGTGAACGCGGTCTGCGCGGCGAAGTCGGCGGCGGGGTCGTCGTCGACCCGCTGGCTCCCGACGAGCGCGGGCGGTTGCGCGAGCGTGGGGGAGAGCACGACGTCGACGGAGGACCACGCGGCAGCGACCTCGCGCGTGAGCTGCTGCACCCCGGCGAGCGCCGTGGCGTACGCGAGCCCGCTCACGCCGCGCCCGCGCTCGCGCAGCCACCTGGTCAGCGGCACGAGCAGGTGCTCGCGGTCCGGCGGCACCGGGGCCTGGAGCGCGCCGACCGACCAGAGCGCGGCGAACGCGTCCCAGCGCTCGGCGCCGAACGGCGGGGGGATCTCCACGACGTCGTGCCCGAGCCCGGCGAGGAGCGCCGCGGTCGCGCGGGCGGCGTCGGCGCACGCGGGGTGCACCGCAGCGTCGGCGGCGATCACGGGGTCGAGCAGGAGCCCGACCCGGAGCCGCCGGTCGCCCGGCGTGGCCGCGAGGCGCGCCGTGAAGGTGTCGCCCGGCCACCGGCGCGCGAGCACGTCGAGGAACGCCGCGGCGTCGCGCACCGACCGGGTGAGGACGCCGTGCGTGGCGAGCCCCGCACCGTCGACCCCGTACGGCCCCGGGCTCACCAGCCCGCGCGACGGCTTGAGCCCCACGAGCCCGCACGCGCTCGCCGGGATGCGCAGCGAGCCGCCGCCGTCGCTCCCGTGCGCGACGGGGACGACGCGCGCCGCGACGGCCGCCGCCGCGCCCCCGCTCGACCCGCCCGCGGACCGCGCGAGGTCCCACGGCGTCCGGGCGGTCGGCCCGACGTCGGGCTCGGTGTAGCAGGGCAGGCCGAGCTCGGGGGTGGTCGTCTTGCCGATCATGACCGTGCCCGCGGCGCGCAGGAGCGTCACGACGCCGTCGTCGTAGGGCGCGGGGAACGGGTCGATCGCGGCGGACCCGGCACGGATCGGCACGCCCTCGACCATCGTGAGGTCCTTGACCGGGCAGGGGACGCCGAGGAACGGCGGCAACCCACCCGGGCTCGACCCGGACGCGGCGGTGAGGTCGCCCGAGCGCCGCGCCGCGACGAGTGCGGCCTCGGCCGCGAGCGCCTGCGTGCGCGCGAGGTCGGCGGTGAGGACGGTGAAGGCACCGACGTCCGTGCCGACGCCCGCGGCGGCGTCGAGCGTCGCGTCGAGCACCTCGGCGGGGGAGGTGTCGCCGGCCCGGAGCGCGTGGGCGAGGGCGGTCGCGTCGAGGTCGAGCAGGTCGGTGACGCTCATGGTTCGTGAACCTACGCGGCGTGCCACGACCGCGCGAACCGTCCGGGGTCGACACCCCGCCCGGCCGAGGCGTATATTCCACTCGGAATATTCCTCGCGGACCTCCTCGTCCGGGCCGCCCGCCCGCACCGTCCGCCGCTCCCGCCCGTGAGAACCGTCCCGGAGACGACCGTGCCCGCACCGCGCCTCAGCCCCACGGCGACCCTCGTGCTCGCCGTGCTGCTCGACCAGCCCATGCACCCGTACGAGATGCTCGTGCGCCTGCGCAAGCGGCGCGACGACCGGCTCGTCCGGCTCAACCCGGGTGCCGTCTACCACGCCGTCGACCGGCTCGAGCGCGACGGCCTCGTCGAGCGCGCGGGCGTCGACCGCGACGGCAACCGGCCGGAGCGCACGGTCTACGCCATCACGGACGCAGGCGTCGCCGCGCACCACGACCGCACACGCGAGCTCGTGCGCGAGACGCCGCCCGAGTACCCGGCCTTCCCCGTCGGGCTCGCGCTCCTGCACGACCTCCCGCGCGAGGACGCCCTGGCGCTCCTGCGCGAGCGCCGCGCGGCGCTCGCCGCCGCGACCGACGGGGTGCGCGAGCACCTCGACGGCGTCGTCGCGCGCGGGCTGCCTCGCCGCATCCTGCTCGACGCGTCCTTCCAGCTCCACCAGACCGCGGCCGAGATCGCGTGGCTCGACGCGACGATCGCCGACGTCGAGTCGGGCGCGCTGAGCTGGACCGACGAGCCCCCTCCCGCCTTCCGCTTCCCCCGCACTGCCTCACCTCAGGAGACCTCGTGACCACTCCCGCCCCGGGCAGCAGCCCGAGCACGGCCCCGGCGCCCGCCGACGCCGGCTCCCGCGTCGTGCCCCTCGTCGACCTCCACGGCCGCAGCGCCTGGAGCATCCTGCCGCCGCTCATCCTCGGTTTCTTCATGATCATGGTCGACACCACGATCGTGAACATCGCCGTTCCCACCCTCCAGACGGAGCTCGACGCGTCCCTCGTCGCGGTGGGCTGGGTGAACAGCGCCTACCTGCTCTCCTACGCGGTCCTCCTCCTGCTCGCCGGCCGCCTCGGTGACCGGTACGGCCCCAAGCCGGTGTTCGTCGTCGGCCTGCTGGTGTTCACGCTCGCGTCCGCGTGGTGCGGATTCTCGGGCTCCATCGAGATGCTCATCGCGGCGCGCGTGGTCCAGGGCGTCGGCGCGGCGCTCATGACGCCGCAGACCATGGCGATGATCACGCGCGTCTTCCCGCCGCGGCAGCGCGGGGCGGCGATGGGTCTGTGGGGCGCCACGGCCGGGGTCGCGACGATCGCCGGACCGCTGCTGGGCGGCGTGTTCGTCGAGTCGTGGGGCTGGGAGTGGATCTTCTTCGTCAACGTGCCGGTCGGCGTCGTGGCGCTGTGGTTCGCGCTCACGCGCCTGCCGCGCCTCGCGACGAACAAGCGCTCGTTCGACGTGCTCGGCGTCGTGCTCTCGGTCGTCGGCCTGTTCGCGGTCGTCTTCGGCCTCCAGGAGGGGGAGACGTACGACTGGGGCACCATCACCGGACCGATCACGGTCTGGGGTGTCATCGGCGCCGGCCTGCTGGTGCTCGTGGGCTTCGTGCTGTGGCAGCGCCACCTCGGCGACGGCGCGCTCCTGCCGCTGCGCCTCTTCCGCTCGCGCAACTTCTCGCTCGCCAACGTCGCCGGCATGTCGGTCTCGTTCGCGATGATCGGGATCTTCTTCCCCCTGACGATCTTCCTCCAGTCGATCCTCGGGCTGTCGCCGCTGCACGCCGCCCTCGTCAACCTGCCGGGGTCGCTCGTGTCGGGGATCGTGGCGCCGCTCGCGGGGCGCCTGTCCGACCGGGTCCCGGCCAAGTGGGTCGTCGCGACGGGCTTCGGCGTCCTCGCGGTCGCGATCGGCTGGCTCGCCGCGGTCGTCGGACCCGACGTGTCGGTCGTGACGATCGTGCTCCCGATGACGCTGTTCGGCATCGGCACCGGGTGCGTGTTCTCGCCGCTCGCCAACCTCGCGACGTCGGGGCTCGACCACCGCACCGCGGGTGCCGGCGCGGGCGCGTTCAACACCACGCGCCAGGTGGGCGGCGTCATCGGCTCCGCGGCGATCGTCGCGACGCTCACCGCGCGCCTCGCCGTCACCCTCCCTGCCGCTGCGCAGGATGCGGCGGCCTCGCTCCCCGAGCAGTTCCGCCAGCAGTTCGTCGACGGCTTCGCGAACGCCGGCTCCCTGCAGGGCGGCGCGGGCGGCTCGTTCGACCTCCCGCCCGGGGTGCCCGACGACGTCGCGCGCCAGGTGTCCGACGCCGCCACCGCCGCGTTCCACCAGGGGTTCGCGACCGCCGTCGGGCAGACGCTCGCCGTCACGGCCGTGGTGCTCGTCCTCGGGTTCGTGTGCGCGGTCGCGATGGCGCCGAAGCACGTGGAGCACTGACTCCCGCGGAGCGCGCATCCGGACCACCGCGTGAACGGAGGGTTAAACCTCGCCCCGGAGGCGTGTCGGGGGTGGTGAGCGGAATCACACCGGCGTAGTTTCGAGGGGACGGACGGCACCACCGCCGTCCTCCGGGAGGCCAGCCGATGGGGTTCACGCTCCGCTCAGGAGGGCCGGCACCGGCGCTGCTGAGCCGTGGCACCCACGGCCCGACGGCCGGTCGCCTGCCTCGCCCAGAGAGAGATCGGCGCCCGCGCGCCGGAGGGGAGCCCTCGTGGTCCATTCCTCACCCACCCCGCAGGACGACGGGAGCGACGACGCGCGCCGCACGTTCGTCGTCGACACCTCGGTCCTCCTGAGCGACCCCCGCGCGATCGGGCGGTTCGCCGAGCACGACGTCGTCCTCCCGGTCGTCGTCATCACCGAGCTGGAGGCCAAGCGCCACCACGCCGAGCTCGGGTACTTCGCCCGCAGCGCGCTGCGCATGCTCGACGACCTGCGCGTCAAGCACGGCCGTCTCGACGCCCCGATCCCGGTCGGTGATCTCGGCGGGACCCTGCGCGTCGAGCTCAACCACACCGACCCGGACGTGCTGCCCGCCGGCTTCCGGCTGGGGGACAACGACACCCGGATCCTGTCCGTCGCCGCGAACCTCGCGGCGGAGGGGCACGACGTGACGGTCGTGTCGAAGGACCTGCCGATGCGGGTCAAGGCGTCGGCGGTCGGGCTGCGCGCGGAGGAGTACCGCCACGAGCTCGCCGTGGACTCGGGCTGGACGGGGATGGGGGAGATCTCCTTCACCGACGCGGAGGCCGCGGCGCTCTGGGAGCACGAGTCCGTCGAGCTGACGAGCCTCGACCCGGCGGTCGTCGAGGCCGCCGGGCCGCTGCACTGCCACACGGGGCTCGTCGTGCACTCGCCGCGCGGGTCAGCCCTCGGGCGTGTCACGGCGGACAAGCACGTGCAGCTCGTGCGCGGCGACCGCGAGGTGTTCGGGCTGCACGGGCGCTCGGCCGAGCAGCGCGTCGCGATCGACCTGCTGCTCGACGAGAGCGTCGGCATCGTGTCGCTCGGCGGGCGGGCGGGGACCGGCAAGTCGGCGCTCGCGCTGTGCGCAGGGCTCGAGGCGGTCATGGAGCGTCGGCAGCACCGCAAGGTCATGGTGTTCCGCCCGCTCTACGCGGTGGGTGGCCAGGAGCTCGGGTACCTCCCCGGCTCCGAGGCCGAGAAGATGAACCCGTGGGCGCAGGCCGTCTACGACACGCTCGGCGCGCTCGTCTCGCCGCAGGTGCTCGACGAGGTGATCGACCGCGAGATGCTCGAGGTGCTGCCGCTCACGCACATCCGCGGGCGCTCGCTGCACGACGCGTTCGTCATCGTCGACGAGGCCCAGTCGCTCGAGCGCAACGTGCTGCTCACGGTCCTCTCCCGCATCGGGCAGTCGTCGCGCGTCGTCCTCACGCACGACGTCGCGCAGCGGGACAACCTGCGCGTCGGGCGGCACGACGGCGTCGCCGCGGTCATCGAGGCGCTCAAGGGCCACCCGTTGTTCGCGCACGTGACCCTCACGCGCTCCGAGCGCTCACCCGTCGCGGCGCTCGTCACGGAGATGCTGGAGTCGATCGAGGTCTGACCCTGCGAGGGAGGAGCCCGGTCGACGACCGGGGTCCTCCCTCGCGGCTCCAAGGTTCTCCCTCGCGGTACCGCGGTTCTCTCTCGCGCGCGGGCGGGGGTGGACGAGGACCACGGCGAGGACGCCGACGACGGCGCCCAGGACCGTGTCGAGCGCGCGGTCGAGCGCGAGCGCGGCCGGGTCTGCGCGGTGGGCGAGCGAGGTCATGAGGAGCGCCATGGGCGTGATGGTGAGCATCGCGAGCCCGTAGTGGCGTCCCACGATCGTCTCGGTCACGGTCTGCAGCACCACCACGACCGCAGCCGTCCCCCAGAAGCCGAGCGGCGCGGCGAGCAGCGGCCACGCGAGCAGCGCGCCCGCGACGGTGCCGGCCCCACGCTGGAGCGCCCGCACGACGGCGTGTCGCGTCGACTCGCCCTGCAGGACGGCGGTCGAGCCCATGGTCGCCCAGGCGGCGTGCCCGAGGCCGGCGACCGCGGCGACCCCGCCGGCGACGAGCCCGGACACCCCGACGCGCGCCGTCGCGAGCCGCCACGAGCCGTGGACGCGGGAGCGTGCCTGGGCGGTGAGCGAGGTGCGGACGGGTGCTGCTGCGTCCTCGCGCGGGGCGCCCAGGGCGTCGAGTGTCCGCTCGATCTCGTCGAGCTCGCGGGAGAGCGCGGGGACGGCGCGCCGGGGCAGACGCCACGACGCATCGTCGGCGAGCACCTCGCGCGCCCGGCGGACGGCGGCCTGCGCGGCGAGCGTCCCGTGCGGGGCGGGCGCGGGCAGTGCCGCGTCGGACGGGGGCCCGCCGAGGGCGACGCCCCCGCCACGCGAGGTCTCCCACGCGACGACGGCCACGGCGTCGGCGGCGCGCCGGACGGCGAGGCGCGCGGGCGCCGTCGGGCGCACGAGCGTGCCGGTCATGCAGACGAGCCACGCGAGGAGCGCGCCCGACGCGCCGGCGAGCACGCGCGGGCCGAGGTCGGCGAGCGCCGGTGAGCCCGCGAGCCCTGCTCCCGCGGCGAAGACGACGATCGTCGCTCCCGGCGGACCGGTCCGGACGAGGAGGCAGAAGGCCGTCGCGCCCGCGGCGAGCAGCGCGACGGCCGCCGTCGTCACGATCGTGGGCGCGCCGACGACGGCGAGGAGGGTGAACGCCGCGATCGTGCCGGTCATGAGCGCGCCGACGGTGGCGAGGAGGGCGGCGCGGCGGCGGTAGGGGTCGTACCGGCCGTAGAGCGACGTGAGCGCGCCCAGCGACGCGAACGCCGCGAGGTCAGGGCGGCCGAGCAGACCCGGGACGGCGATCGCGAGGGCGACCGCCGCGCCGCACCGCAGCGCGGCGGCGAGGGTCGCGTCGGCAGGGCTCACGCGCAGCGCGTCGCGCAGGTGGGCGGGGTCGAGGACGTCCTGGGCGGCGGCACGCACGGGGGCGAGTGCGGGCAGCGGGGGCGAGGGGACCGAGGAGAGGAGCGGCATGACCGGTCCAGGGTATCGGTGATTCGAAGATGTTTCACCAGTGAAATACTGTGAGGTCCGCCCTATCCTGGGTCCGTGGACTACGTGGACCGCGTGCGTGCGGAGTGGGCCGAGCAGCGGCCGGACCTCGACACCTCGACCTCCGCCGTCGGGGCGCGGCTGCGCCGTGCCGCCGGTCTCCTCGAGGGCGCGCTCGAACGCTCGGCGGAGCGCCACGACGTCTCGCGCGCGGAGTTCGACGTGCTGGCCGCCCTGCGCCGTGCGGGCCGGCCGCTGCGCGCGGGCGAGGTCACGACGATGACCGGCGCCCCCGGGGCGTCGATCACCAAGCGCCTCGACCGGCTCGAGCGCGCCGGGCTCGTCGAGCGGACCATCGCGGAGCGGGACCGCCGCGGCGTCCTCGTCGCCCTCACGGGGGACGGCGTCGCGCTCGTCGACGAGGTCTTCCCCCAGCAGCTCGACCGGGAGCGGGCGGCGCTCGCGGACCTCGACGACGCCGAGCGCGCCGAGCTCGCGCGGCTGCTCGGCGTCGTCCTGCGCCGCCTCGACCCGGTCGACTACTGACCGACCGCCGAGATCCTGCAGACGCCGGGAGCCGGGCGGACCGGACCGGTCCGGTGGATCAGGCCTGCGGCGGGCGCGTCATCGACAGCACGTCGAGCGCCTCGTCGAGCTGCGCCTCGGTGACCTCGCCGCGCTCGACGAAGCCGAGGTCGAGCACGGCCTGGCGGACGGTGAGGCCCTCCTTGACGGAGTGCTTCGCGACCTTCGCCGCGGCCTCGTAGCCGATCACGCGGTTGAGCGGCGTGACGATCGACGGCGAGGACTCGGCGAGCGCGAGCGCCCGCTCGACGTTCGCGGTGATCCCCGCGACGGTCTTGTCGGCGAGCACCCGCGACGCGTTCGCCAGGAGGCGGATCGACTCGAGCACGCCCTGCGCGATGACGGGGATCTGGACGTTGAGCTCGAACGAGCCGGACGCGCCGGCCCACGCCACGGTCGCGTCGTTGCCGATCACGCGCGCGGCGACCATGAGCACGGCCTCCGGGACCACCGGGTTCACCTTGCCCGGCATGATCGAGCTGCCCGGCTGGAGGTCGGGGATGAAGATCTCGCCGAGGCCCGTGTTGGGGCCCGAGCCCATCCAGCGAAGGTCGTTGCAGATCTTGGTGAGCGACACGGCGACGGTGCGCAGCGCGCCGGAGAGCTCGACCAGACCGTCGCGCGACGACTGCGCCTCGAAGTGGTCGCGCGCCTCGGTGAGCGGCAGGCCCGTGTCCTCGACGAGCAGCGCGATGACGCGCTGCGGGAACCCGGCCGGCGTGTTGATGCCCGTGCCGACGGCGGTGCCTCCGAGGGGGACCTCGGCCGCGCGGGGGAGCGCCGCCTCGAGTCGCTCGACGCCGTACCGGATCGCGGCGGCGTAGCCGCCGAACTCCTGCCCGAGCGTCACGGGCGTGGCGTCCATGAGGTGCGTGCGGCCAGACTTCACGACGGTCGCGAACTCCGCGGACTTGGCCTCGAGCGCCTCGGCCAGGTGGCCGAGCGCGGGCACGAGGTCGCGGACGACGCCGGCCGTCGCCGCGACGTGCACCGACGTGGGGAACACGTCGTTGGAGGACTGCGAGGCGTTGACGTGGTCGTTCGGGTGCACGTCGCGCCCGAGCGAGCGCGTGGCGAGCGTCGCGAGGACCTCGTTCGTGTTCATGTTCGACGACGTCCCGGACCCGGTCTGGTAGACGTCCACCGGGAAGTGCGCGTCGTGCACGCCCGACGCGACCTCGTCGGCCGCGGCGACGACGGCGGCGGCGACGTCCTCGTCGAGCACGCCGAGCTCGGCGTTCGCCCGGGCCGCGGCCTTCTTGACGCGCGCGAGGGCCTCGATGTGGCCGCGCTCGAGCGGGGTGCCGGAGATCGGGAAGTTCTCCACGGCGCGCTGCGTCTGCGCGCGGTAGAGGGCCTGCGCGGGGACGCGCACCTCACCCATGGTGTCGTGCTCGATGCGGTACTCGGTCGTCGGTGCGGCCTCGCCGGCGGCGGCGCCGGAGGCCTCGGGAGATGCAGTCATGGGGCCATCCTGCCGCACCGCCCGCGGGCACCCGCAACCCGCGTGACGGAGGTCACGCGGGGCGCGGGGCGGCCCGGTCGCGCGTCGGCGTCGCGGCCTCAGGCGTCGGCGAGAGGCGCTTCGCCGACGTCGCCGACGACGTCGACCAGGTGGGCGCGGCCCTCGGCGAAGTCGTACTCGACGCCGACGATCGCGCAGCGTCCCTCCGCGACCGCCGCGGCGAGGCCGGCGGAGTACGAGTGGAGCATGTCGACCGTGTTGCGCACGTGCTCGCGGCGCAGCACGGCAGGGTCGAGGTTCTCGAGCGAGCCGTTGCCGGCGCCCGTGATCTTCGCGATCGACGGGATGACGCGGTCGACGACGGCCCGGACGAACCCGTCCGCCTGGGCGCCGGTCGTGAGGGTCTCCACGGCGGCACCCACGGCGCCGCAGGAGTCGTGCCCCAGCACCACGACGAGCGGCGCGGAGAGGATGTCCACCCCGTACTCGATCGAGCCGAGCACCGTGGTGTCGACGACGTGGCCCGCGGTGCGCACGACGAACATGTCGCCGAGGCCCTGGTCGAAGACGATCTCCGCCGCGACGCGCGAGTCGGAGCACCCGAAGAGCACCGTGTGGGGGTGCTGCGAGGCCGAGGTCTCGCGTCGGCGGTCCGCGCCCTGCGAGGGGTGCAGCGGGGCGTCGGCGACGAAGCGGTCGTTGCCGGCTCGCAGCGTCGCCCACGCCTCGGCGGGGGTGAGCGAACGGACCGGCTGTGCGGGGGCGGGAGAGGTCATGGCCCCCATCATCGCGCAGGCCGGGGCGTGCCCGACGTGCCCGTTCGCATGGCGGGCCGGGCCGGGGGGCGGTATCCATGAAGGGTGCCACCCCGGAGACGGGGAAGCCGCGACCGAGGGGAGCTGACGTGCGTCGACGCACCCGAGTGCTCGCCGTCCTGGTCGCCGGGGGGCTCGTGGCGCCGCTCGCCGCGTGCGGCCCGGGCGACGACGGGACGCCGGTGCTCACGTGGTACATCAACCCGGACAACGGCGGCCAGGCCGACATCGCCGCCTCCTGCACGGAGGCCGCCGGGGGCGCGTACCGGATCCAGACCGAGCTCCTGCCGCGCGACGCCGCGTCGCAGCGCGAGCAGCTCGCCCGCCGCCTCGCGGCGAAGGACTCGTCGATCGACATCATGAGCCTCGACCCGGTCTTCATCGCCGAGTTCGCGGAGGCCGACTTCCTGGCGCCCGTCCCCGACGACGTCGCCGACGCGACGACGCAGGACGTCGTGCAGGGCGCGATCGACGCGTCGACGTGGAAGGACGAGCTGGTCGCCATCCCGTTCTGGGCCAACACCCAGCTCCTCTGGTACCGCAAGTCGGTCGCCGAGGCCGCGGGGCTCGACATGTCGCAGCCCGTCACGTGGGACCAGATCATGCAGGCCGCGCAGGACCAGGACAAGCTCCTCGCGGTCCAGGGCGCCAAGGCCGAGTCGCTCACGGTGTGGATCAACGCGCTCGTCGAGGGCGCGGGCGGGCACATCCTCGAGAACCCGGAGGCGCCGGCGGACGAGGTCGAGCTCGGCCTCGACACCGATGCGGGGAAGGCCGCCGCGACCATCATCGGCGACATCGGCACGTCGGGGGTCGGCGGCCCGGGGCTGCCGAGCGAGGACGAGCCGGCGTCGCTCACCAAGTTCCAGGGCGACCGCGGGTCCTTCATGGTCAACTGGCCGTTCGTCTGGTCCTCCACCCAGGGCGCTGTCGACGCGGGGTCGCTCGACCAGTCCCTGCTCGACGACATCGGCTGGGCGCTGTACCCGCAGACCACCGAGGGCGAGGACGCCCGCCCACCCTACGGCGGCATCTCTCTCGGCATCGGCGCGTTCGGCAAGCACACCGACCTCGCGTACGAGGCGGCGCAGTGCATCGTCAGCCCGGAGAACCAGGCCGAGTACTTCGTGACCAACGGGAACCCCGCCGCGAGCATCAAGGCCTACGACGACCCCGACGTCCAGGAGGCCTTCCCCATGTACGACGTCATCCGCGACTCGCTCGACCAGGCCGCGCCGCGGCCACAGACGCCGTACTACAACGAGATCTCCACGGGCCTCCAGCAGACGTGGTACCCACCGGCCGACGTCGACCCCGACTCGACGCCGCAGCAGTCCACCGAGTTCATCACCGCCGTCCTGCGAGGGGAGCGACTCCTGTGAACGCCGGACCTCCCGCCGAGCCCGCACCCCGCGGCCGGCACGCCTCCACCCCGTCGACCACCGAGGAGTCGCCGAGCCGCCGCGACGCTGTGTCCCGCGGCGAGTCCCGCGGCGCGCCCGACGCCGCGGCGAAGGCCGCGCGCAGCGACCGCGCCCGCGCCGAGGCGCGCCTCGGGTGGTACCTCGCCGGGCCGGCGTTCGTCGTCATGCTCGCCGTGACGCTGTACCCGATCCTCCAGGCGGTCTACGACTCGCTCTTCAACTACAAGCTCACCGCCCCGGACGACCGCGCGTTCGTCGGCCTGAACAACTACGTCGTGATCCTCACGGACCCGGTGTGGTGGAAGGCCCTCTGGGTCACCCTGCTCATCACGGTCATCACCGTCGCCATCGAGCTCGTCCTCGGGTTCGCGCTCGCGCTCGTCATGCACCGCGCGATCAAGCGCCTCCGCGGGCTCCTGCGCACGGCGATCCTCGTGCCCTACGGCATCATCACGGTCGTCTCGGCGTTCGCGTGGTTCTACGCGTTCGACATCACGTCCGGGTACGTCAACCACTGGTTCGACTGGGTGCCCGGCATCGGACCGGACCTCAACTGGTTCGCGCAGCAGGGCACGAGCCTGTTCGTCATCATCATGTCCGAGGTCTGGAAGACGACGCCGTTCATCTCCCTCCTGCTCCTCGCCGGCCTGGCGCAGGTGCCGGGCGACCTGGAGGAGGCCGCCAAGGTCGACGGCGCGACCGCGTGGCAGCGGTTCACACGCGTCATCGTGCCGAACATGAAGGCCGCGATCATGGTCGCCGTGCTGTTCCGAGCGCTCGACGCGTTCCGCATCTTCGACAACGTGTTCATCATGACGAACGGCGCCAACGGCACCGAGGTGCTGTCCCTGCTCGCCTACCGCACCTCGATCGGCCAGCTCCAGATCGGCATGGGCTCGGCGATCTCCGTGCTGCTGTTCCTGTGCGTGGTGCTCATCTGCTTCATCGCGATCAAGCTCTTCAAGGTGGATCTCGCCGGCGCGAGGGGGGAGAAGTGATGGGCAGCGTCCTCAGCACCCGGGCCAAGATCTGGTGGGCCGTCATCACGGTCGTCGTCCTCGTCGGGGCGCTGTTCCCCGTGCTGTCGATCTTCATGACGAGCTTCAAGGGGCCCAGCGACATCAACTCCGGGACGTTCCTGCCGCCGCAGTGGAGCACCGACAACTACGAGCAGATCCTCGCCTCGGGCGGGTCGGCGCAGGAGCTGTTCCTCTCCGCGCTGCGCAACTCGATCGGCATCTCGCTCATCGCGACCGTCATCGCCGTCGTGCTCGCGACGCTGTGCGCGTACGCGATCGCGCGCCTGAACTTCCCGGGCAAGCGCCTCATCCTCACGACGGCGCTCGGCGTCTCGATCTTCCCGGTCGTCTCGATCGTCACGCCGCTGTTCAACCTGTGGCGCAACATCGGCCTGTACGACACGTGGCTCGGCCTCATCATCCCGTACCTGTCGCTCACGCTCCCGATCTCCATCTGGACGCTCGCCGCGTTCTTCCGCCAGATCCCGTGGGAGCTCGAGCAGGCCGCCCAGGTCGACGGCGCGACGCCGTGGCAGGCGTTCCGCAAGGCGATCGTCCCGCTCGCCGCGCCGGGCGTGTTCACCACCGCGCTCATCGCGTTCTTCATCGCGTGGAACGACTTCGTCTACGGCATCTCGCTCACGTCGACGAGCGCAGCCCGTCCGGTCCCGGCGGCGCTCGCGTTCTTCACCGGCGCGTCGTACTTCGAGGAGCCGACCGGCGCGATCTCCGCGGCGGCCGTCGTCGTGACGATCCCGGTCGTCGTGCTCGTCGTGCTGTTCCAGCGCCAGATCGTCTCGGGCCTCACCCAGGGGGCGGTGAAGGGATGAGCACCACCGCCCTGCCGGCCACCCCGCTACCCGCCGCGGCACCGCCGCGCCCCGCCCGTGCCGTCGGGCACCGTGCCGCACGCCGAACCCGAGGAGAGAGCTGATGGCGTCGATCACCCTCAAGGACATCGTCAAGCGCTACGGCGACGGGTTCCTCGCGGTCGACCGCGTGAACCTCGACATCGCCGACGGCGAGTTCGTCATCCTCGTCGGGCCCTCGGGCTCGGGGAAGTCCACGGTCCTGCGCATGATCGTCGGGCTCGAGGACATCACGGCGGGCGAGCTCGAGATCGACGGCGTGCGCGTCAACGAGAAGGCGCCGCGCGAGCGCGACCTCGCGATGGTGTTCCAGAACTACGCGCTCTACCCGCACCTCACGGTGGCCGAGAACATCGCGTTCCCCCTGCGCCTCGCCAAGGGCAAGCACAGCGAGGAGGAGATCCGCGAGAAGGTCGAGCGCGCGGCCGACATGCTCGACCTCCGTGAGCACCTGGACCGCAAGCCCGCGAACCTCTCCGGCGGCCAGCGCCAGCGCGTCGCGATGGGGCGCGCGATCGTGCGCGACGCGAAGGCGTTCCTCTTCGACGAGCCGCTGTCGAACCTCGACGCCAAGCTGCGCGGGCAGACCCGCACCGAGATCGCGCGCCTCCAGCGGCGCCTCGGCACGACGACCGTCTACGTCACGCACGACCAGACCGAGGCCATGACGCTCGGCGACCGCGTCGCGGTGCTGCGCCGCGGCGTCCTCCAGCAGGTCGCGAGCCCGCGCGGGCTCTACGAGCAGCCCGTCAACCTGTTCGTCGCGGGGTTCATCGGCACGCCGCCCATGAACTTCCTGCCGGGCGAGGTGTCGGGCGGGCGGATCACGCTGCCGTTCGGCGAGTTCGACATGCCGGAGAACGTCGCGTCGGTCGTCGGCGACCGGAGCCTCGTCATCGTGGGACTGCGTCCCGAGCACTTCGAGGACGCGCGGCTCGTGGACCCGTCCAAGAAGGACCGCGGCCACACGTTCGAGATCCAGATCGACGTCACCGAGTGGCTCGGGGCGGAGCTCTACGCCTACGTGCCGTTCGACATGCACGAGTCCGTGAAGGGCCAGCTCGAGGAGCTGGACCGCGAGCTCGACGGCGAGGGCCTGCGCAGCCAGTTCGTCGTCGCCCTGGACTCCGCGTCGCGCGTGCGCGACGGCGACACCACGGAGCTCTGGTTCGACCCGACGAAGATGATGATCTTCGACCCCGAGACGAGCGAGAACCTCACGCGCGACGACGCCGAGGCCGATCGCATCGAGGAGGAGAACACCGAGGACCGCCGGCGTTCGCTGGAGCGCGCGCAGAAGCAGGACGCCCAGGTCTGAGGACGCCGGGAGCCGCCCGGGCGACTCGCCCGGACGGCTCCCGCGTGTCGCCCGAGGCGCGCCGGCCCGCCGTCAGGCAGACGCGAGCTCGGCGCGGCGGGGCGGGTTGGCGCCGGCGCGGGAGACGGTGACGGCGGCGACGGCGGCGCAGCGTTCGAGCAGGGTGGTCAGCGTGGCGGCGTCGATCGCGCGCAGGGCGTCGCGCCGGTCCGCGCCGAGGAGGCCCGCGTCCCAGAGCCCGTCGACGAGCGCGCCCATGAAGGAGTCGCCCGCGCCGACGGTGTCCACGACGTCCACGCGCGGGGCGGTGACGCGCTGCTCACCGGCGGCGGTGACGGCGACGGCGCCCTCGCCGCCGAACGTCACGACGACGAGCGCGGGACCGAGCGCGAGCCACTGGTGGGCGACGGCGACCGGGTCCACCCCGGGCACGAGCCAGGCGACGTCCTCGTCGCTGACCTTGACGACGTCGGCGAGCGCGACGAGCGCCTCGATCCGGGTGCGGGCATCGGCGGGGTCGCCCATGAGGGCGGGGCGGGCGTTGGGGTCGTAGGTGACCGTGGCGGTGTCGCGCGCGGCGGCGACCAGGGCGCGCACGTCGGACGCGCCGGGCTCGAGCACGGCGGCGATCGAACCGGTGTGCACGGCGAGCGTGCCGGCGTCCGGGGCGGTGCCGGCGGGGACGTGCCACTCCAGGTCGAACTCGTAGGTCGCGGCCCCCTGGGCGTCGAGGTGGGCGGTGGCGACGCTGGTCCGGTCGGCGTCGGTGCTGCCGGGGGTGAGGGTCACGGCGGACTCGTCGAGCCAGGCACGGATCGCGTCGCCGCGCTCGTCCGTGCCGAGCCACGTGGCCAGGCGCGCGTCGCGGCCGAGCCGCCCGAGGGTGAGGGCGACGTTGGCGAGGCTGCCGCCGGGGTGCTCGTCGACGCTGCCGTCGGCGCGGTGCACGACGTCGATCAGCGCCTCTCCGACGACGAGCACGTGCTCGCCCTGCGCAGGGCTCCTGTCGGTCGAGGGGGCGGCGGGGAAGGTGCTCATCGGTCGTCTCCGGTGGTGTCGTCGGGGGTCTCGTCGGGCTCGTCGTGCGCCTCCGGGGCGCGTGCCGCGTCGAGCCGGGCACGCGCGCCGTCGAGCCACTCCTGGCAGCGCGCCGCCAGCGCCTCGCCGCGCTCCCAGAGCGCGAGCGACGCCTCGAGGGGTTCGCCGCCGGCCTCGAGGCGGGCGACGACCTGCACGAGCTCGTCACGCGCCTGCTCGTAGGACAGCGTCGCGACGTCGGGCGTGACAGCGTTGTCAAAGGAAGTCACGGCAGTATTCAACCCCATCTGTGCATCGTGGTCGGACCGGGCGTCCGGGAGCCGGACACCTCGGGGTACGGGACGCGCCTCACGACGCGTCCCGAGACGCGTCGGGGGCGGGCCCGTCGTCGTGCGTGGCGGTGACCGCCGCGTCGAGCGCACCGCGCGCGAGCCGCACGTGGACCACGTCTCCCGCCGCCACGTCGTCGGGGGAGCGGACCACGTGGCCGTCCGTCCGCTGCACGACGGCGTACCCCCGCTCGAGCGTCGACGCCGGCGACAGGGCGCGGACCTGGGCCTCCAACCGGCCCACCTCGCCCGAGGCGCGCACGAGCCGCGTGTCGAGAGCGCGTCGTGCGCGGTCGCGCAGCGCGCTCACGCGCTCGGAGTGGTCGGCGAGCATCGTGTGGGGCGTGGCCAGGACCGGCCGGGACCGGAGGCCGTCGAGCAGGGCCTGTTCCCGCGCCACGCGCGCCGCGACCGCCGCCCGCAGCCGGTGACGGCCCTGCGCCACCCGGGCCCGTTCCTCCGCCACGTCCGGGACGACGCGCTTCGCCGCGGCCGTCGGGGTCGAGGCGCGGTAGTCCGCCACGAGGTCGAGGAGCGGGCTGTCCGTCTCGTGCCCGATCGCGCTCACGAGCGGGGTGCGGCACGCCGCCGCGACCCGGACGAGGGCCTCGTTCGAGAAGGGCAGCAGGTCCTCCACCGCCCCGCCGCCACGCGCGACGACGATCACCTCGACGTCCGGGTCGGCGTCGAGCGCCCGGATCGCGTCGCCGACCTGCTGGACCGCGTGCGCGCCCTGGACCGCGACCTCACGGATCTCGAACCGCACCTGGGGCCAGCGGGCGCGGGCGTTGACCACCACGTCGTGCTCGGCCTTGGACTCCCGTCCGCACACCAGCCCGACGACCTTCGGCAGGAAGGGCAGCGGGTGCTTGCGGTCGGCGTCGAACAGCCCCTCGGCGGCGAGCACGCGCTTGAGGTGCTCGATGCGCGCGAGCAGGTCGCCCACGCCCACCGGCCGGATCTCGCGCGCCTGGAGCTGGAGGGTGCCGCGCCGCGTCCAGAACACCGGCTTGGCGTGCACGACGACGTGCGCGCCCTCTGCCAGCGGCGTGCCGTCGAGCACGCGCGTGGCCGCGGAGACGGGCAGGGACATGTCGAGGTCGGTGTCGCGCAGCGTGAGGAACGCGGTCGACGTGCCCGGACGGCGGTTGAGCTGCACGACCTGCCCCTCGACCCACACGGGCGCCATCCGGTCGACGTACTGCTCGATCTTGCGGGCGAGGAGCCGCACGGGCCACGGGTGGTCCGCGCTCGTCTCGAGCGCGCGTGCCGGCAGCGGGCCGCGGTCCCCGGGCCGGGGAGGCCGCGCGGACGGCGTGCCCGGGCCGGGGACGTCGTCGGGCAGCGGGAGCGAGGCGGTCACGGGACCAGCCTGCCGCACCCCACCCACGCACACCCGGCGCGCCCACCGCTCGGAGCGGGCGTCGCCATGGCTGGGTGGCCGCTCACGGGGCGAGCAGGTCGACCGTCACGAGCACGTACCCCTGGGCGCGCAGGTCGTCGATGATGCCGGGCACCGCGTCGACCGTCGTGGCGTGGATGTCGTGCATGAGGACGACGCTGCCCGGCCGGGCACCCTCGACGGTGCGTCGTCGGGTCTCGGCGGCGTCCTTGGTCTTCCAGTCGAGCGTGTCGAGGTTCCACAGGATCACCTGGAGCCCGGTGCGCGTCGCGACCGACCGGACGCGGTCGTCGACGTCGCCGTACGGGGGGCGGAGGAACGTGGGTGTCTCGCCGGAGGCCGTCGTGATCGCCTCCTGCGTGCGCTCGAGCTCGGTGCGCACCTCGTCGTCGTCGAGCGTCGTGAGCTGCGGGTGGTCCCACGTGTGGTTCGCGAGCAGGTGGCCTGCGGCGGCCGTGTCCCGGACCACGTCGGGGCGCTTCTCGACGTTGGTCCCGACGAGGAAGAACGTCGCGGTGACGTGCTTCTCCGCGAGCGTCCTCAGCAGGCGCTCGGTGTCCGCGCCCGGCCCGTCGTCGAACGTCAGCGCGACGCACCGGTCGACCGTGCAGTCCACGCCCTGCGCGCGCCCCAGCTCGCGGCGTTGCTGCAGCGTCAGCGCCAGCCGGTCGCTCCACACCGCCTCGGTGGCGCCGAGCACGGCGTCCCGCTGTGCCACGGTCTCGGCGACGGGGGCACCGCCCGCGCCGGCGTCGAGCGTGGGGCCCGCGGCGGCGAGCGCGGCGTCGAGCGACGTGCGGTGCGCCTCGTCGGAGACGAGCCCCGCCGACTCGGTGAGCACCGGGCGGCCCTCTGCGACGGCGTCCTCGAGCCCGTCGTACGCCCACTGCTGCCACGCCGACGCGACGTCCTGCGTCGCCCCGACGACCTCCGCCGTCGTCTCGTCGAGCGCCTCGGGCGACGGCGCAGACCCCGTGACGACCTCGAACCGGCGCTCCGGCAGGGAGCGAGGGAAGAAGGGGTTCGGGCGCGTGAGCGCGTCGACCGTGCGGTCCTCGACCGGGTACTCGACGGGTGCGCCGACGAGCGTCGCGGCCTCCGGCAGCGCCGCTGCCAGAGGGTCGCGCACGGCGGGGTCCTCGACCTGGCCCTCGCTCCGGGCCAGCACGGCGCCACCGACCACCTCCGCCACGGCGAGCGTCGCGAGGCGGGGGAGGTAGGCCGCCTCCGCCTCGGCGCGGGCGGTCACGGCGTCCCGCTCCGCCTGCTCGACCTCGGCGTGGTGCTCCTCGACGGACGCGACCCACCGGTCGTGCTCCAGCGACGCTGCGAGGACGAGCGCTCCCGCCACGACGACGGCGACCGCGGGCACGAGCCAGGGCCACACGCGGCGCCGTGGTCGCGTCGGCTCGGCGGGGTCGAAAGGCCCCCCGGGCGCGCGCCGGTCGGACGCGTCAGGGGTCTGGGCGTCGGTCGGGTCGAGGTCGTCGGCCATCACTCGATCCTCCGGGGACGTCGGACGTCCGGCGACCCGGAGCGCCGTCCCGCCGGGGTGAGATCCGTCTCCTGGTCCGGCGCCCGTGCCCCTCGTGCGAGCGGGTCGCGGAGGGACGGTGGAGCACCGGCGTCGGTGCTGTGAGGAGGGCGGGAGGGGCACGGGCGCGGCCGGTGGTGACGGGCCTCACCGGGGTCGGCGCGCGGGCGCTCGCCTAGACTCGTGGCGTGAGCGACCTCCCCGCCGGCTCGTCCGCGCACCCGTCCGACCGCCCCGCCGTCCCGTCGGAGGCGGCCCCGCAGAACGCGGCACCCCGCAAGCGCGTCCTGCTGGCCGCGCCGCGCGGCTACTGCGCGGGCGTGGACCGGGCCGTCGTCGCGGTCGAGAAGGCGCTCGAGCACTACGGCGCGCCGGTGTACGTGCGCAAGGAGATCGTGCACAACAAGTTCGTCGTCGAGACGCTGAGCGAGCGCGGCGCGGTCTTCGTCGACGAGACCGACGAGGTGCCGGAGGGCGCACGCGTCGTGTTCTCGGCGCACGGCGTCTCGCCCGCGGTCAAGGCCGCCGCCGCGGCGCGCAACCTCGACACGATCGACGCCACGTGCCCGCTCGTGACCAAGGTGCACAAGGAGGCCGTCCGCTTCGCCAAGGACGACTACGACATCCTCCTCATCGGTCACACGGGGCACGAGGAGGTCGAGGGCACGGCGGGCGAGGCGCCCGACCACGTCCAGGTCGTCGACTCGCCCGACCACGTCGACGACGTCGTGGTCCGCGACCCCGACAAGGTCGTGTGGATCTCGCAGACCACGCTCTCCGTCGACGAGACCATGGAGACCGTCCGCCGGCTGCGGGAGAAGTTCCCGACTCTCCAGGACCCGCCGAGCGACGACATCTGCTACGCGACGCAGAACCGCCAGGTCGCGGTGAAGAAGCTCGCGCCCGACGCGGACGTCGTCATCGTCGTCGGCTCGGCGAACTCGTCGAACTCGGTGCGCCTCGTCGAGGTCGCGCTCCAGGCGGGTGCCGGAGCGTCCTACCGCGTCGACCGGGCGAAGGAGATCGACCCGGCCTGGCTCGACGGCGCGACGACCGTCGGGGTGACGTCGGGCGCGTCGGTGCCCGAGATCCTCGTGGACGACGTGATCGCCTACCTCGCGGAGCGGGGGTTCGGCGAGGTCGAGGAGGTGCGGACCGCGACGGAGGACCTCATGTTCTCGCTGCCGCGCGAGCTGCGCACGGACCTCAAGGCGTCCGGGTCCGACGGCGGTCGTCCGGCTCGCGGGGGCCGCACCTCGTTGTCCGTCCAGCCCGTCTGACGGTCACGCCGGAGCCGGCCGCAGCCGCCTCCTCCGGGCGGGTGGTCAGGCGCTCGCCCCGCCGGCCGACGGCTCCCGACGGGACTCCTCACGGTCCTCGGGGCGCTCGTCGATGGCGACCACGGACTCGTTGACGGACGCGAGCAGCTCCGGCGCGCTCACGGCGCTGAGCTGCGGGTTCACCGTCGGCGGCGTCGTGAGGTCGTCGTCCACGACGTGCAGGTCCGCGAACCGGCGCGCGCTGACGAGCACGCGCGTCTCGAGCGAGCCGACCGTCCGGTTGTAGGAGTCCGCGGCGCTCTGGAGCTGGCGCCCGAGCTTGGCCAGGTGGGAGCCCATGACCGCGAGGCGGCCGTGCAGCTCCTTGCCGAGCGTGAGCACCTGCTGCGCGTTCGTGGCCAGGGCGTCCTGCCGCCACGCGTACGCGATGGTCCGCAGCATGGCGACCATGGTCATGGGCGTCGCGATGACGACGTTCTTCGCGACGGCGTGCTCGAGGAGCGACGGGTCCTGCTCGACGGCGGCGGAGAGGAACGACTCCGCCGGGACGAACATGACGACGAACTCGGGCGCCGGCCCGAACTGGTCCCAGTAGCGCTTGGCACCGAGGTCGTCGACGTGCTTGCGCATGTGGCGCGCGTGCGCGGCGAGCCGGTCGGCGCGCACCGCGGGGTCGGTCGCGCCCTGCGCGTCGAGGTAGCCGAGGAACGCGACCTTGGCGTCGACGACGACCTGCTTGCCCCCGGCGAGCCGGACCACCATGTCGGGGCGCAGCGCGCCGTCGTCCGTCGCGACCTGGTCCTGCTCCACGAAGTCGACGTGGGGGAGCATCCCGGCCGCCTCGACCACGCGGCGGAGCTGGAGCTCGCCCCACGCCCCGCGCACCTGGGACGACCGCAGCGCGGTGACGAGCTGCGACGTCTCGGCGCGCAGCAGCTCCGACGCGTCGCGGACCCCGCGCACCTGCTCGGTGAGGCTGCCGTGCGCGGCGAGCCGGGCGCGCTCGGCCTCGGCGACCTCGGCCCGCACCTTCTCGAGCGCGCCCGCGAGCGGCTCCACGAGGTGGCGCACGGCCTCCTCGCGGCGCTCGAGCTCGGCCGCGCCCTGCTCCTGGCTGCGCCGCAGGCGCTCCTCCGCCTGGACGAGGAACTGCTCCGTCCCCGCCGCGAGCACCTTGCGCGAGAGCGCCTCGAACTGCGCCTCGAGCCGGCGGTGATCGCCCTGGACCTCCTCGACGCGGCGCTCGGCCGCCGCCCGCAGCTCGGCGAGCTGCTGCTCGTGGGTCGCCCGTGCGAGGTCGAGCCGCTCGTCCGCGCTGCGCTGGGCCGCGCCGAGCTGGCGCACGAAGCCCTCGCGCTCGGCCTCCAGCCGCTCGGCCAGACCGGCGCCGCGCGCCGCCTCCTGCTGCGCCTGCCCCAGGAGCTGGGTGAGCCGGCGGACCTCTGCCGCGGCGGCGTCGGGCGACGCGCGCCGCACGGTGAGGACGAGCGCGGCACCGCCGACGAGCCCCAGCACGAGGCCGACCGCGAAGAGCAACCATCCCGAGGTGTCCATGGCGGCACCCTCCCACGGGGGACCGACACGACGGCGCCCGACACGTCGCGCGCGCCCTGGCGGACAGGTCGTGACAAAAGGCACCGGCCGACGTCGGAGGGCTCGGCTACGTTGGCCGCATGGTCGATCCCACCCCCGTACCACCCGTCGCGCCGGCCGGCGCGCCCGCCCCCGCGCCGGGCCTGGCGCACGGCGCCGCACCCGAGCCGCTCCCCGGCACCCCGCCCGGCCTCCCGACGCCGCCCGACCCCGCCGCCGCGCTCTCGCTGCGCGGCCTGTGGAAGCGGTTCGGCGAGAAGATCGCCGTCGCCGGCATCGACCTGGACGTCCCGGCGGGCTCGTTCTACGGGCTCGTCGGACCCAACGGCGCGGGCAAGACGACGACCCTGTCCATGGCGACCGGGCTGCTGCGCCCCGACGCGGGGTCCGCGCACGTGCACGGCACCGACCTCTGGGCCGACCCCGTCGCGGGGAAGCGGCAGCTCGGCGTCCTGCCCGACGGCGTGCGGCTGTTCGACCGGCTCACCGGTGCCCAGCTCGTCACGTACGCGGGCCTGCTGCGCGGCATGGACCGGGACACCGTGGCCGAGCGCACCGCCGAGCTGCTCGCGGCGCTCGACCTCGCGAAGGACGCCACGACGTTCGTCGTGGACTACTCGGCGGGCATGACCAAGAAGATCGCGCTCGCGACCGCGCTGATCCACGCGCCGCGCACGCTCGTCCTCGACGAGCCGTTCGAGGCCGTCGACCCGGTCTCGGCCGCCAACATCCGCGACATCCTCGCGGGCTACGTGGCGAGCGGCGGGACGGTCGTCGTGTCGTCGCACGTCATGGACCTGGTGCAGCGCATGTGCGACCACGTCGCCGTCGTCGCGGGCGGGCACGTCCTCGCGGCGGGCACGGTCGACGCGGTGCGCGGCGACCAGAGCCTGGAGGACCGGTTCGTCGACCTCGTCGGCGGTCGGCAGAGCACGGAGGGCCTGGCGTGGTTGCGCAGTTCGTAAGGCTCAAGCTCACCCTGATGGGCAACACGTTCCGGCGGAGCGTGTGGCAGACCATCGGGTTCCTCGTCGGGGCGCTCTACGGGCTCTTCGTCGTCGGGATGCTCGTCGTCGGGATGGTCGTCCTCGGCACGGACGACCCCGCGCTCGCGGGGTCGATCATGATCCTCGTCGGCGCGCTCGCCGTCCTCGGGTGGTGGGTGATCCCGCTCTTCGCGTTCGGCGTCGACGCCACCCTGGACCCGCAGCGCTTCGTCCTGTTCGGCATCCCGCAGCGCCGGCTCCTCGCCGGGCTCGCCGTCGCGGGCGTCGTGTCGATCCCCGGGATCGTCACGGCGCTGGCCGCGCTCGGCGTCTCGTTCGCGTGGTGGCGCACGCCTCTCGCGGTGCTCGCCGCCCTCGTCGGCGCGGTGCTCGCGGTGGCGTTGTGCGTTGTCGGCTCGCGAGCCACGACGACCGCGCTCGCCCCGCTGCTCGAGTCGCGCCGCTACCGCGAGGTCGTGACGATCGCCGCGTTCGTGCCGCTCGTCATGGTCGGCCCGGCCTTCGCCTGGGTCGGCTCGCAGCTCGGCGGGGGCCCGGTCGACGGCGACGCGGTGCGGGGCATGGTGTCGCGACTCGCCGAGATCGCGGCCTGGACCCCGTTCGGCGCCCCGTGGGGCCTGGGCGCCGCGGTGCACGACGGCGCGTGGGGCCTCGCGCTCGCGCGGCTCGTCGTCGCGCTGGCCACCCTCGCGCTGGCGTGGGTCGTGTGGGACAAGGCGCTCGCCCGCGCGCTCGTGACGCCGCCCGCGGCGGGCTCCGGGGGCCGGGCCAAGGGGCTGGGCTTCTTCTCCCGGTTCCCCGCGACGCCGACCGGGGCCGTCGCGGCGCGCACCGCGACCTACTGGCTCCGCGACCCGCGCTACTCGGGGTCCATCGCCGTCGTCCCGCTCATCCCGGTCGTGCTGCTCGTGGTGGGCGGAGGGTCAGGGTCCGAGATCTTCCTCGCCCTCGCCCCGTTCACCGCATGGATCCTCGGCTTCTCGATCTCGGCCGACATCGCGTACGACCACACGGCGTTCGCGCTGCACGTGTCGACGGGGGTCTCCGGGCGTGCGGACCGGTGGGGCCGCGCCCTCCCGGTGCTCGTCGCGGGGGGCGCGGTGTCGCTCCTGTTCGCGGTGGTCTCGGTCGCCGTGGCGGGACGCTGGGACACGCTGCCGGCGCTGCTCGGCCTGACCGTCGGCACGCTCCTGGTCGCGACCGGCGTCTCGAGCGCGACGTCGGCGCGGTTGCTGTACCCGGTGCCCAAGCCCGGCGACAGCCCCTTCAAGCAGCCGCAGGGCGCCGCGATGGCGACGCTCGTCGCGCAGTCGGTCGCGATGCTGCTCGTCCTCGCGCTGTCGCTCCCGTTCCTCGTCCCGGGTCTCGTCGCGATCCTGGCCGACCTGCCCGTCGTGGGCTGGGTCACGCTCGTCGTCGGGGTCGCCGTCGGAGTCGTCGTCCTGCTCCTCGGCGTCCGCTGGGGCGCCCGCGCGTACGACCGGCGCGCGCCCGAGCTGCTCCAGAAGGTGATGTCCGCGGCCTGAGCTCCGGGCCGGGTCCGCGCACCGCGGGCCCGGCCCGTAGACTCGGGCGACGTGGCACTCACTATCGGCATCGTCGGCCTGCCCAACGTCGGCAAGTCCACCCTGTTCAACGCCCTGACGCGCAACCAGGTCCTCGCCGCGAACTACCCGTTCGCGACGATCGACCCGAACGTCGGCGTCGTCTCGCTCCCCGACCCGCGGCTCGACAAGCTCGCCGAGATCTTCGGCAGCCAGCGCATCCTGCCCGCGACCGTGTCGTTCGTCGACATCGCCGGGATCGTCAAGGGCGCCAGCGAGGGGGAGGGGCTCGGCAACAAGTTCCTCGCGAACATCCGCGAGGCCGACGCGATCTGCCAGGTGACCCGCGCGTTCGCCGACCCGGACGTCGTCCGCGTCGAGGGTTCGACGGACGCCGAGGGCGACATCGAGACCATCAGCACCGAGCTGATCCTCGCCGACCTCCAGACGCTCGAGAAGACGGTCCCTCGCCTCGAGAAGGAGGTGAAGATCAAGAAGGGCGACGCCGCCCTCCTCGACGCCGCCCAGAAGGCGCAGGCGATCCTCGAGGCCGGAACGACCCTCTTCCAGGGCGCGGCCGCCGCCGGGCTCGACCTCGCCGACGTCGCGAGCCTCCAGCTCCTCACGGCCAAGCCCTTCATCTACGTGTTCAACACCGACGACGCCGGCCTCGTGGACGACGACCTGCAGGAGCGCCTGCGCGCGCTCGTCGCGCCGGCCCAGGCGATCTTCCTCGACGCGAAGTTCGAGTCCGAGCTCGTCGAGCTCGAGCCGGACGAGGCGAAGGAGATGCTCGCCGAGTCGGGGCAGGACGAGGCCGGGCTGGACCAGCTCGCGCGCGTCGGGTTCGACACGCTCGGGCTCCAGACCTACCTCACCGCGGGTCCCAAGGAGGCGCGCGCCTGGACCATCCGCAAGGGCTGGACCGCGCCGCAGGCCGCGGGGGTCATCCACACCGACTTCGAGCGCGGCTTCATCAAGGCCGAGGTCGTCTCCTTCGAGGACCTCGTCGCGACGGGGTCCGTCGCGGCAGCCCGCGCCGCGGGCAAGGCGCGCGTCGAGGGCAAGGACTACGTCATGGCCGACGGCGACGTCGTGGAGTTCCGCTTCAACGTCTGAGTCCAGGTCACAGGCCACGGCGCCCGCCGCATCGTGAGATGCGGCGGGCGCCGTCGTGTCGGGGCGGCGGCGTTTCGCGCGTGTTTCGCTGCCGTCGCGAGGTGGAAACGCACCCGTACCGGCCAGTATCAACTCGGTAACGATCGACCGCAGCAACCGGGCAAGGGGGAGAAGCCACGCAACTTGCTGGGTAGCGTTGCCTCAAACCGTGGTGGGCATACCCGTCCACGCGCGCCGACACCATCCGGACGCGCGGGTGACGGGGCGGCCGGGGGGCTAACGACGCTCCCTCGTACGCGCTCACCATCCCTTGGAGGAGGAACATTGAAGATCAGGCGCACCAGTGCCGCCCTCGCCGTGACGGTCACGGGGGCACTGCTGTTCTCCGCGTGCAGCGGCACGTCGGGTGACGGCGAGACCGAGACCGACGACGCGGGCATCAACACCGAGTCGGCCGTCACGGTCGCGTGGGAGGCCCCCCTCAACGAGCTGAACCTCAGCTCGTCGAACGGCAACGCGACGCAGAACGCGATCATCAACTACGTGCTGAACTCTGGCTTCAGCTACTACGACGCCGACCTGAACCTCGTCCAGGACGAGTCGTTCGGCACGTACGAGAAGGTCTCGGACGACCCGCTGACCATCAAGTACACTTTCGGTGACGACACCAAGTGGTCGGACGGCACGCCGGTCGACGCGACGGAGCTGCTGCTCGACTGGGCCGGCCAGTCCGGCAAGTTCAACACGGTCGAGGCCGAGACGGACCCGGAGACCGGCGAGGTCACGAACCAGGCCGAGGTGGACGCCGGTGTCTACTTCGACGGGTCGGACCCGGGCATCGCCCTGATCTCGCAGAACCCCGAGATCTCCGAGGACAACAAGTCGGTCACGGTCGTCTACGACAAGCCGTTCGGTGACTGGGAGCTGAGCTGGACGAACGAGTTCGTCCCCGCCCACGTGGTCGGCCAGAAGGCGCTCGGCATCGAGGACGCGGAGGAGGCCAAGGCCGCCGTCCGCGACGCGATCCTCAACAACGACACCGCCGCGCTGTCGAAGATCTCGAAGTTCTGGAACGAGGGCTTCCAGTTCACCTCGCTCCCCGAGGACCCCTCGCTGTACGTCTCGAACGGTGCCTACACGCTCGAGGACTACAAGGAGAACCAGTACCTCACCCTGAAGGCGAACCCTGACTTCCAGGGCAAGAACAAGGGCGCGGTCGACACCATCACGGTCCGCTACATCGAGGACCCGATGGCCCAGGTCCAGGCGCTCGAGAACGGTGAGGTCGACCTCATCGGCCCGCAGGCCTCGGCCGACGTCCGTACCGCGCTCGAGGCGCTCGACGGCATCGAGACCCACTCGGGCATCGAGGGCACGTACGAGCACGTCGACCTGGTCTTCCAGAACAAGGGTCCGTTCGACCCGCAGACCTACGGCGGCGACGCGGAGAAGGCCAAGGCCGTCCGCCAGGCGTTCCTGCTGACGATCCCGCGCCAGACGATCGTCGACAACCTCATCAAGCCGCTCAACCCGGACGCCGAGGTGCGCAACTCGAACATCCTCATCCCGGGCTCGCCGAACTACGACCAGATGGTCGCGGAGAACGGCTCGGACTTCTACCCGGCCGCGGGTGACATCGAGAAGGCGAAGCAGCTGCTCGCCGACGCCGGGGTCGCCACGCCGGTCAAGGTGCGCTTCGCGTACAACAACGAGAACACGCGTCGCGTGAACGAGCTCGCGCTCATCACGGACACCGCCTCGCAGGCCGGCTTCGAGATCGTCGACACGGGCCGTCCGGCCGCTGAGTGGGGCACCCTGCTCGCCACCGGCCAGGACCAGTACGACGCCTCGCTCTTCGGCTGGCAGTCCACGTCGACCGCGGTCACCGAGTCGGACGCGAACTTCCGCTGGACGCCGAACCCCGGTGTCAACAACTACGGCCAGTACAACAACCCGGCCGTCGACGCGGCGCTGGACAAGCTCCAGGTCTCGACCGACCCCGAGGAGCAGTTCCAGCTCCAGCTCGAGGTCGAGAAGAACCTGTGGGCGGACGGCTTCGGTGTGACGATCTTCCAGTTCCCGGCCATCCAGGGCTGGGACGAGAACCTGAAGGGCGTCGAGTCGATCACGATCAGCCCGACGATCTTCCACGGTTTCTGGAACTGGACGTTCGAGGGCTGAGAGTCCTGAACACCGCCTGACGAGGCCCGTCGCCGTCCGCGAGGACGGCGGCGGGCCTGTCCGGACGCAGGAGACCGGGGGTCTCCGACGGCCCGCCCGTCGGGACCCCCGGTCCTCGCGTGCTCCCGAACCCCGACGTCCTCACCACGGCGTCCCGTGCCCCTCGGTTCACGATCGCGCGAGACCCGCGCGTAGAATCGACCGGCCCCAGACCCGGGGTCCCTACCGACCAGCGAGGTAAGACCTCCGATGTTCTCCTTCATCTCGCGGCGTGTGCTGGCAGGGTTGGCGACCCTCCTCGTGTCCACGTTCGCGATGTTCCTGCTCGTCGACGCCGCGATCCGGCCGTACATCTTCATGGATCTCGAGTCGAGCACGAAGCCCAACAAGGCGCAGCTCATCGCCCAGCGCACCGCCGAGCTCGACCTCGACACGCCCTCGGTGATCCGCTACTTCAAGTGGCTCGGCGACTTCGTCACCGGTGACCTCGGGACGGCCTGGCAGAGTGGCCAGTCCGTCACGACCCTGCTCCAGGGCGCAGTGATCTCGACCATCCAGCTCGTCGCCGCGGCGACCGTCCTCGCCGTCGTCTTCGGCGTCATGGTCGGCATCGTCAGCGCGCTGCGGCAGTACAGCACGTTCGACTACCTGACGATCTTCGTCTCGTTCGTGCTCTACTCGCTCCCGGCCTTCTGGGTCGCCGTCCTGCTCAAGCAGTGGGGCGCGATCGGCTTCAACGACTTCCTCCGGGACCCGAACCTCTCGATCCTCGTGATCGCGATCGTCGGCGTCGTGATCGGCCTGTTCTGGTCCCTCGCCTTCGGCGGGACGTTCAAGCGGCGGCTCGCCGTCTTCGCGATGGGCTTCGCCGCCAGCGCGCTCGCGCTGCTCTACCTCCAGCTCTCCGGGTGGTGGGCCGAGCCGAACCTCGGTCCGGTCATCATCATCGTCACGGGCACCGCCCTCGCGTTCGCGATCACCGCCCTGGTCTCCGGGCTGAAGAACCGCCGTGCGCTCTACGCGTCCCTGACCACGGTCCTGGTCGGCGTCGTCATCTACTTCCCCATCCAGTCCGTCCTCAAGCAGGTGGACAACTGGTGGCTCGTGCTCGTCCTCGGGGTCGTCGCCGTCGGCGTCGGCATCGGGATCGGGTACGCGTGGGGCGGCCCCGACAAGGGCGTGTCCGCGCGCGCCTCCGGGATCACGGCGTTCCTCGTGGCCTCGATGATCTTCGTCGACAAGGTGATGGGCGTCTGGCCCGCGTACTTCAACGCGACGGCGATCAACGGCCGGCCCATCCCGACGATCGGCAACAGCACGCCGAACCTCGGCGGGAACTTCTGGGTGCAGGTCCTCGACCAGTACACGCACCTGCTCCTGCCGACCATCGCGCTCGTGCTCATCCAGTTCGCCGGCTACACGCGCTACTCGCGCGCCAGCATGCTCGAGGTGATGAGCCAGGACTACATCCGTACCGCACGGGCCAAGGGCCTGCCGGAGCGGACGGACGTCATGCGCCACGGCTTCCGCAACACGCTGATCCCGCTCGCGACGATCGTCCCCATCGACGTCATCACGCTCCTGGGCGGCGCGATCATCACCGAGAAGGTCTTCGCCCGACCGGGCATGGGCCTGCTCTTCCTCAACTCGCTGCAACGAGGCGAGATCGACCCCGTCATGGCCTACCTCGTCATCGTCGCGGCCCTCGCCATCATCGCCAACATCGTGGCTGACCTCATCTACGCAGCCCTCGACCCGCGGATCCGGGTGAACGCATGAGCAACACACCGAACGACGCGTCGCAGAGCGGCGCGGCCGAGAACCAGATCGAGCTCCTCGAGGTCGAGGGACTGTCCCAGGGGCAGATCGTCCGACGGCGCTTCTTCCACCACAAGGGCGCGGTCGTCGCGCTCGTCTTCCTCGTCGGCATCGTCGCGCTCGCGATCACGTCCATCGGGGTCGGCGGGTGGGACGGGTGGTACGCGTACAAGGCGTCCGGGCAGGGCTCGACCTACCCGCTCGTCAACGGGGGCGCGCCCTCGCCCGAGCACATCTTCGGTCAGGACGAGGCGGGCCGCGACGTGTTCGCCCGTGTCATGCAGGGCACGCAGACCTCGCTCCTCGTGGTGCTGTCCGTCGGCGTCATCGCGACGGTGGCCGGAGTCCTCTTCGGGGCGCTGTCCGGGTACTACCGCGGTCGGGTCGACTCGTGGCTCATGCGCTTCACGGACCTCGTCATCACGATGCCGGTCATCGTCATCGGCGCGGTGCTCGCGCTCCTGTCGGGCGGCAGCAACGCGCTCATCCTGGGCGCGTTCCTCGGGCTCGTCCTGTGGCCGCCGCTCGCGCGCCTCGTGCGCGGCGAGTTCCTCTCGCTGCGCGAGCGGGAGTTCGTCGACGCCGCCCGCGTCGCCGGAGCGAGCGACAGCCGGATCATCTTCAAGCACATGCTGCCCAACGCGGTGGGCGTGATCATCGTCAACGTCACGCTGCTCATGAGCTCGGCGATCCTGCTCGAGACGGCGCTGAGCTACCTCGGCGTCGGCATCCAGGCGCCGGCGACCTCGCTCGGCAAGCTCATCAGCGACTACCAGGAGGCGTTCGCGACGCGTCCGTGGCTGTTCTGGTGGCCGGGTCTGTTCATCGTCGCGATCGCGCTGTGCGTCAACTTCATCGGCGACGGTCTGCGCGACGCGTTCGACCCGCGCCAGAAGCGGATCCCGTCGGAGCGCAAGATGGCGCGCGCGCAGCGCGTCGCGCGTCCCACGGCCACCGCCACGCCGGGCGCGACCGGTGAGGCCGGGGCGAGCTGATGACCGTCGTCGTCGCCGCCCGTCCGGGAGGTCTTCGACCTCTCGGACGGCGCGGCGCGCCGCGGCCGCGGTCAGGCGGTGAGCACCACGACCGTCGCGACGGCGAGCGCGCCCAGCACGGCGAGCTGCACGACGTGCCACGTGGTGCGGGCGCCGGGGGCGCCGGGCACCGCGCGATCGAGGTGACCGGCCGCCGCGAGCAGCCCGTGCCGCTGCGTGACGGCCTCGGCCACGGCCTCGGCATTCGCGCCGGTCACCACGCGCTCGCGGTCCACGGGGTTCCTGCGGGAGCTGCGCAGCCAGCGCGCCGATCCGCTCGACCGGGGTGCCGCCCAGGCGGTCACCGTGCCGCCCGCGTAGCGCACCTCGAGCGAGTACCGGGTCTCGACGCCCTCGTACGCGGTCCACGGCACGTGGACCGTGCGGGTGACGTTGCGGACCTCGACCCCGCCGTCGGACACCTCCACGGCGGGACGCCAGAACAGCATCCAGACGAGGTACGTCACCAGCGCGGCGGGGAGCAGAGCCCCCACGACCGCGACGACGTCCCCCGTCACGGCCGTGACCACGACCAGGGTGACGGCGACGGCGCCCGTCGCCAGCGTGAGGACTCGGCCGTACGTCGAACGGAAGACCAGCGTGGGACCCATGCGCCCATGCTCGCAGAGTCGCGGCGCCACGAGCGCCGGCTCCAGCAGGAAGGACACTGATCAGCGTGGCCATCGAGACGTCTCCCGCGGCCCCGGCCGCGCGCCAGGGCAGCCCCGTGCTGACCGTGCGCAACCTCGGCGTGGACTTCTACGTCGACAAGGCCTGGTACCCCGCGGCCACGGACGTGAGCTACGACCTCCACTCCGGTGAGGTCCTCGCGATCGTCGGCGAGTCCGGCTCGGGCAAGTCCCAGTCGTCGCTGGCGCTGCTGGGCCTGCTCCCGCCGAACGGTCGCGCACGCGGCTCCGCCAAGCTCGGCGACCGCGAGCTCATCGGCATGTCGCACGGCTCGCTGCGGCACGTCCGCGGCAAGGAGATCTCCATGATCTTCCAGGAGCCGATGACGGCGCTGAACCCCGTGTACACGGTGGGCTTCCAGATCGTCGAGACCATCCGGACGCACTTCAATGTCGGCCCCGCCGACGCGAAGAAGCGCGCGATCGAGCTCCTGCGGCTCGTCGAGATCCCGGAGCCGGAGCGCCGCTTCGACGCGTACCCGCACCAGCTCTCCGGCGGTCAGCGCCAGCGCGCCATGATCGCCCAGGCCCTCGCGTGCGACCCCAAGCTCCTCGTCGCCGACGAACCGACCACGGCGCTCGACGTCACGGTCCAGGCCGAGATCCTCAAGCTCCTGCGCGACCTGCGCTACCGGGTGGACGCGGCGATCATCCTCATCACGCACGACATGGGCGTGGTCGCGGACATGGCCGACTCGATCATGGTCATGAAGGACGGCCAGGTCGTCGAGCGCGGCACGTCGGCCGAGATCTTCGGCGCGCCGAAGCACCCGTACACGATCCGTCTCCTCGAGGCGGTGCCGCACCTCGGCGCCTCGCGCGAGGCGACCACGGTCACCGACCGCGTCCCGGCGGGCGCGGCGCAGGAGCGCCCGCTCGTGCTCGACGCGCAGGACATGATCATCGAGTACCCGGGTCGGCGCCGGCAGGCCGCGTTCCGCGCGGTCGACGAGGTGTCGATGCAGATCCGCCAGGGCGAGGTCCTCGGGCTCGTCGGCGAGTCGGGATCGGGCAAGACGACGATCGGCCGTGCGGCCGTCGGCCTCCTGCCGGTCACCGGGGGTTCGCTCGAGATCGTCGGCAGGAACATGGTGGGCGCCACGCCCAAGGACCTCAAGCCGCTGCGCACCGAGGTCGGCATCGTGTTCCAGGACCCGGGGTCGTCCCTCAACCCGCGCCTGCCCATCGGCGAGTCCATCGGTGAGCCGCTCATGCTGCACAAGGGCGTGAAGGGCAAGGAGCTCAGCCGTGAGGTCGAGCGCCTGCTCGACCAGGTCGAGCTGCCGCGCGCGATGCGCAACCGCTACCCGCACGAGCTCTCGGGCGGTCAGCGCCAGCGCGTCGGCATCGCCCGTGCGCTCTCGCTCGAGCCCAAGCTGCTCGTGGCGGACGAGCCGACGTCGGCGCTCGACGTGTCGGTGCAGGCCAAGGTCCTCGACCTGTTCACGGACCTGCAGCGCGAGCACGGTTTCGCGTGCCTCTTCATCTCGCACGACCTCGCGGTCGTCGAGATGCTGTCCGACCGCATCGCCGTGATGCACAAGGGCAAGCTCGTCGAGGTGGGCGCGACGTCGCAGATCGTGCACGCACCGAAGCACCCGTACACGCAGCGGCTCCTCGCCGCGGTGCCGGTGCCGGACCCGGCGGCGCAGCGCGAGCGCCGGGCCGCGCGCGACGCGCTCCTCGAGGCGGCGGCGCGCGACATCGCGAACGACGAGCTGTCGTCGCTCGTGGACGAGGAGCGCTCGCTGGCGGAGCAGCGCGACGACATCGACCACGAGCGGAGCGCGCCGCCCACCGCGGGCGCCGGGTTCTGACCGCACCCCGCACCGACGCGCGGGACCGGACGACGCCTCGGGGGCGGCTGCGCACGCAGCCGCCCCCGAGGCGTTCCGGTTGCCGGGCGGCCCGTGCGCGACAAGCCTGGAGCCCATGAACACGCCGGAGCACGAGACGCCCCCTGAGCCCGTCGACGTTCCGGCAGCGACCGCCGGGGCCGACGTCGAGGGCGGCGTGCCCGTCGCGGCGTCGCACGATCCCGACGCGCCTCGGACCGGGCGACCGGATCCTCGCGTCTTCTACCCGGCGGCCGGGATCATCCTGCTGTTCGTGCTCGCGACCATCCTCTTCACGGACTCCGTGACGGCGCTCATGAACACGCTCCAGCGCGACGTCATCGGCGTCTTCGGCTGGTACTACGTCATCGTCGTGGCCGGGTTCGTGGTGTTCTCCTTGTGGATGGGCATGAGCCGCTTCGGTGACATCGTCCTGGGCCGCGACGAGGACGAGCCGTTGTTCCGGCTGCCCGTCTGGTTCGCGATGCTCTTCGCGACGGGGATGGGAATCGGTCTCGTCTACTGGGGCGTCGCGGAGCCGCTCTCCCACTACGTCGACCCCAAGCCGGGCGTCGAGGGGAGCGACCCCGCGCTCGCGCAGGCGGCCATGGGGCAGAGCTACCTCCACTGGGGCGTCCATGCGTGGGCCATCTACGTCGTCGCGGGACTCGCCCTCGCGTACGCGATCCACCGCAAGGGCCGCCCGGTGTCGATCCGCTGGGCGCTCGAGCCGCTGTTCGGCGACCGGGTCAAGGGACGGCTGGGCGACGTGATCGACGTCGTCGCGATCATCGGCACGGTCTTCGGCGTCGCGACCTCGCTCGGGTTCGGCGTGCTGCAGATCGCGGCCGGGCTCGGCTACCTCGACGTCGTCGAGCCGAGCACGGCCCTGGAGATCGGCCTCATCGCCGCGATCACCGCTCTCGCGACGATCTCCGTCGTCTCGGGCCTCGGCAAGGGCATCAAGTGGCTGTCCAACGGCAACATGATCCTGGCCGGGGTCGTCCTGGTCCTCGTGCTGGCCCTGGGGCCGACCCTCTTCCTCCTGCGCGAGTGGGTGCAGTCGCTCGGCTACTACGTCCAGAACATCGTCCGGCTGTCGTTCGACACGACCGCGTTCCAGGGCGAGGCCGGGCTCGAGTGGCAGTCGTCGTGGACGATCTTCTACTGGGGCTGGTGGATCTCCTGGGCGCCGTTCGTGGGCGTCTTCATCGCCCGGATCTCGCGCGGACGCACGGTGCGCGAGTTCGTCCTCGGGACGCTGCTCGTCCCGACGATCGTCACGACCCTGTGGTTCTCGGTCTTCGGCGGGTCGGCCCTCTACCGCGAGCTCATCGAGCCGGGGAGCATGCTCGTCGACGGCGAGGTCGACACGGACACCACGTTGTTCCAGCTCTTCGACGGCCTGCCGCTCGGCAACGTCCTCTCCGTCGTCGGCATCCTGCTGATCGTCGTGTTCTTCGTGACGTCCTCGGACTCGGGGTCGCTCGTCGTGGACATGCTCGCGAGCGGCGGCAACCCGAACCCACCGACGTGGAGCCGCGTCTTCTGGGCGGGCGTCTCGGGGCTGCTCGCGATCGCGCTCCTGCTCGCCGGGGGGCTCCAGGCGCTCCAGACCGCGGCGATCCTCATCGCGCTGCCGTTCTCCGTCGTCATGATCGGGATGGCTGTCTCCACCGTCCGCGCCCTGCGTGCGGAGCACGCCGCGATCCTGCGTGCCGAGCGCCGGGCGGCGCGCACGGCCCTGACGGAGCACGTGACGACGCGCGTGTCGGAGAGCATCTCGGAGCAGTGGGAGGAGCTCTATCCGGACCGCCCGGACCGGTGGCGTGCGCTGACCCGGCGCCCGCGCAAGGGCTCGTCGCCGTGACGTCGTCGGCGCCGCGACGGAGGCCGGCACGTGATCCGGCACGGCGCGCGATGCGGGGGAGTGACGCGGGTCATGGTGGCGGGAAGCGCGACCCGGTAGGATAGCCGTGCCCGGGTGACGGCCCGTGCTCCGTGATGCCGCGGCGGGCTGCTCCCGCGCCGTGCGCGCAGAGGTGGCCGGCCGTCGTCGCCCCTCGAACCCCACGAAATGAGAACCGTAGATGTCTGTGCGCTCCGACCTGCGCAACGTGGCGATCGTCGCCCACGTCGACCACGGCAAGACCACGCTCGTCGACGCGATGCTGCGCCAGTCCGGCGCCTTCTCCGCGCACCAGCACGTGGACGACCGCGTCATGGACTCCGGTGACCTCGAGCGCGAGAAGGGCATCACCATCCTCGCGAAGAACACCGCGGTCCGCTACGCCGGCCCGGCCGCCGCCGCGGTGGGGGAGCCCGACGGCATCACGATCAACGTGATCGACACCCCCGGCCACGCCGACTTCGGCGGCGAGGTCGAGCGCGGCCTGTCGATGGTCGACGGCGTCGTCCTCCTGGTCGACGCGAGCGAGGGCCCGCTCCCGCAGACCCGGTTCGTGCTGCGCAAGGCGCTCGCCGCGAAGCTCCCGGTCATCATCGTCGTCAACAAGGTCGACCGCCCGGACTCGCGCATCACCGAGGTCGTCGCCGAGGCCACGGACCTGCTGCTCGGCCTCGCCTCCGACCTCGCGGACGAGGTGCCCGACCTCGACCTCGACGCCATCCTGGACGTCCCGGTCGTCTACGCGTCGGCCAAGGCCGGGCGCGCGTCGCTCGACCAGCCCGTGGACGGCCAGCTCCCCTCGAACGAGGACCTCGAGCCGCTCTTCACGACCATCCTCGAGAAGATCCCCGCGCCGACGTACGACGAGGGCGCGCCGCTCCAGGCGCACGTCACGAACCTCGACGCGTCGCCGTTCCTCGGCCGCCTCGCGCTGCTGCGCATCTTCAACGGCGAGCTCCGCAAGGGCCAGGTCGTCGCGTGGGCCCGGCACGACGGCACGCTCCAGAACGTCAAGATCACCGAGCTCCTCGAGACCAAGGCGCTCGACCGCGTCCCCACGGAGTCGGCCGCACCGGGTGACATCGTCGCCGTCGCGGGCATCGCGGACATCACGATCGGCGAGACGCTCACCGACCCCGAGGACCCGCGCCCGCTGCCGCTCATCACGGTCGACGACCCGGCGATCTCCATGACCATCGGGATCAACACCTCGCCGCTCGCGGGCAAGGGCGGCAAGGGCCACAAGGTCACGGCCCGCCAGGTCAAGGACCGCCTCGACTCCGAGCTCGTGGGCAACGTCTCGCTGCGCGTGCTGCCGACCGAGCGCCCCGACGCGTGGGAGGTCCAGGGCCGCGGCGAGCTCGCGCTCGCGATCCTCGTCGAGCAGATGCGCCGCGAGGGCTTCGAGCTCACGGTCGGCAAGCCGCAGGTCGTCACGCGCACGATCGACGGCAAGACGCACGAGCCCATGGAGCGCATGACCATCGACGTCCCCGAGGAGTACCTCGGCAACGTCACGCAGCTCCTCGCGCAGCGCAAGGGCCGCATGGAGACCATGTCGAACCACGGCACCGGCTGGATCCGCATGGAGTTCATGGTCCCGGCGCGCGGGCTCATCGGCTTCCGCACGCGCTTCCTCACGGAGACGCGCGGCACGGGCATCGCGGCCTCGATCTCCGAGGGCTACGAGCCGTGGGCCGGGCACATCGAGACCCGCACGACGGGCTCGCTCGTGGCCGACCGCGCCGGCAAGGTGACGCCGTTCGCGATGATCAACCTCCAGGAGCGCGGCTCGTTCTTCGTCGACCCCACCCAGGAGGTCTACGAGGGCATGATCGTCGGCGAGAACTCGCGCAACGAGGACATGGACGTGAACATCACCAAGGAGAAGAAGCTCACGAACATGCGGTCCTCGACGGCCGACAACTTCGAGAACCTCGTCCCGCCGCGCCACCTCACGCTCGAGGAGTCGCTCGAGTTCGCGCGCGAGGACGAGTGCGTCGAGGTCACGCCCGAGGTCGTGCGCATCCGCAAGGTGCTGCTCGACCAGACCGAGCGCGCCCGCGCGGTCTCGCGCGCCAAGCGCGCCTGACGTCGCCGCACGGGTGACCGTCCCGTCGTCCCAGCAGGCCGCCGTCGTGCCCGACGGCGGCCTGCTGGCCGTGCACGCCCACCCCGACGACGAGACGCTCTCCACGGGCGCGCTCCTCGCGACCTGGGCGCGCTCGGGTGAGCGCGTCACCGTGGTGACCTGCACGCGCGGCGAGCGGGGCGAGGTGATCGACACGCCCGCGCACCCGACCGGCGTCGGGCACCTCGAGGGCGACGGCCCCGCCCTCGCCGCGCACCGCGAGGGCGAGCTCGCCCGCGCGCTCGCCGCCCTCGGCGTCGCGGACCACGTCTTCCTCGACACGGTCGCGCGTCCCGGGGCGAGCGCGGTGCCCGACGGCGGGGCCCTGCCCCGGTTCGAGGACTCCGGGATGGCCTGGGTCGCCCCGGGCCTCGCGAGCGCCGCGGAGGACCTCCCGCCCGGGGCGTTCGTCGGCGTCCCGCTCGACGAGGCCGCCGCGCGGCTGTCCGCCGTCGTGCGCGACCGGCGTCCCGCCGTCGTCGCGACGTACGAGCCCGGCGGCGGGTACGGGCACCCCGACCACGTGCGCGCGCACGACGTGACGGTCCGGGCGCTGGAGCTGCTCGGCACAGCGGGCGAGCCGGTGCCCGCGCTCTGGCTCGCCGTGGCCCCCGAGAGCACGGTGCGCGCCGCGCGACACGCGCTCGCGGCCCACCCTGCGGTCCGGGAGCTCCTCGCGGGCGACACCGACCTCGTCCTGCCCGACCCGGACGAGGACCTCCCGCCGGTCGCGCGCCCCGACGCCTCGCTGCCCCCGCTCGTGACCGTGCCGGTGGCGCCCGTGCTCGACCAGCTCCTCGCGGCCGTGCGGGCGCACGGCACGCAGGTCCAGCACGCGACCGCCGCCGTCGACGAGGGACAGGTGCGTGGGGAGGACGCGGGGGACCTGCTGGGCTGGTACGCGCTCAGCAACGACGTGCTGGCCCCCGTCCCTTCACACGAGTTCTACGCTCCCTCCGGCGGCGCTCTCCCGGGCGACCAGGTCCGGCCCGAGCCCACGCGTTAGCCTGGGGCCCGTGGAGACCGGTATGGGGCGGCTCGTCGGCCGCGGGATGGCGTGCGCGCTCGTGGGCGTGCTCGTCGGGCTCGTCGGCACGGTCGCGCACCGGGCGCACCTGCTCGGCGTCGACCTCCCGGGAGGCGTCGGGCTGGGCATCGTGCTCGCGCTGGTGACGGTCTTCGTGGCCGGCACCCTCGCGCGCGCCTGGGGCGGCATGGCCGGCCTGCTCGGCTACGGCATCGGGTGGGTCGTCGTGGTCCAGCTGCTCTCGCTCGAGGGCCCCGGTGGCGACGTCCTCGTGCCCAGCGAGCCCGTCGGGTACGTGTGGATCTACGGGGGTCTGCTCGTCGTCGCGGCGGTGGCGTTCCTGCCGCGCTCGTGGTTCAGCGACCGGCCCGTCCGCCCAGCGCTCCACGGCCGTCCCACCAGGCACGACGGACCCGAGGACACCCTCGCGTCCCGCTAGAATTCGCGGTGCGGATCCCCGCACACCCCTCGTCGTCGCGCGGACAGCCGCGCGCCTTTCGTCACGGAGACAGTGGATGGGTCAGCCGACCGACCGAGACGCCGATCTCGACTCCCCTCAGGACGCCGCCCCAGGGACCGGGACCCCCGGTCCCCGCCCCGAGCCCGCCCGCGTCGACGCGAGCGCCGAGGCACCCGGGACCGCCGACGTCTCCGAGCAGCCCGGCGCCGACGGGGCCGGTGCCCCGGCCGAGTCCGCACCCGCGGTGGACGACGACGCGCCGCGCGCCGGCGAGGTCGCCGCTGCGGACGAGGTCCCCGAGCCTGTGACGCCGGCGGACCAGGAGGCGCCGCGCGACGAGGGCGAGGTGGTCGAGCCCGCGACGTCGGTCGACCAGGACGCCCCGGTCGGAGACGGCACGGCGGTCGGGCCCGCGGCGACCGGCGCCGGCGCTGCGGTCGAGCCGACGAGCCCCGTCGAGCCCGCGGCGCCGCACGAGCGGGACGACGCCCCGGTCGATCCGGACGAGACGGCGGTCATCGAGGTGGCCGAGGCGCGGCCGGACGTGCCGGAGGGCTCGGAGGGTGTCGTGCCGCAGGCCGACGCCGTCCCGGGCGCGCAGACGCCGGACGAGTCCCCGACCGAGGCGGGCGACGCCCCCGACGACGCGGTGCAGGCACCGGTGCCGCCCAGCGAGCCCACGGACGCCCCGACCGGGACGGCCGTCGGGACCGAGGCCGGCTCCGCGCAGGACGCGACCGCGGCGGAGGCGGGAGACGTCGCGACGGACGAGGTCCCGGTCGCGGGAGCGGCGTCGGGCGCCGCACCCGCGCCCGCCGGGACGGTCGACCCGCCGTCGCCCCCGAGCGAGGAGGACGACGGCGAGGAGGAGCCGTACGTACCCCGCGTCTTCGCGTTCGACCCCAGCGTCCCGGCAGTGCTCGTCCCGGCGCCTGGGACCGAGGCGCAGGCCGCGACGTCCTCGGACGGTCCGGACGTCGCGGCGGGCGAGCCTCCGGCCGAGCAGACCGCCGTGGTGCCCGCGGTGGAGGAGCCCGAGGCCGAGCGGACCGCCGTCGTGCCCGTGGTGCCGCCGCAGGCACCCGCGCCGTCGGCGGCCGGTCAGGACCCCGCTGACCCGGCCCCCGCGCCGGCCGCGGACGCCACCCAGGTCATCCCGCCCGTCGACCCGTGGTCCCGGCCCGCCCCGGTCGTCCGGACGTCCGTCCGACCGGGCGCTCCGGCCACGGACCCCGCAGCGGACCCGACGGCGAACCCGGGCGCGACGCCCGCGGCCGCACCGCCGGCAGCGGGCCTGGGGAGCGCCTTCGGCCCGGTCCCGCCCGACGAGTCCCGGCAGGCGTCGCCCTTCGACGGTTTCGAGGAGGACGCGCCCCGGCGCGGCTGGGTGCGCGGGCTGATGTGGACGGGCATCGGCGTCCTCGTCCTCGGCGGGCTCTACACCGGCGCGCAGTGGTTCTTCTCGGACAAGGTGCCGAGCGGGACGAGCGTCGCCGGAGTGGACGTCGGGGGGCTCACCCGCACGGCGGCGCAGGAACGGCTCGAGTCCGAGCTCGGCCCGCGTGCGGCCGAGCCGGTCACGCTCACGGCGGGCGAGGCGAGCACGACGCTCGACCCGGCGGCCGCGGGCCTCACGTTCGACGCCGCGGCCACCGCCGAGGAGCTCACGGCCTTCTCGATGAGCCCGGCCCGCCTGTGGCAGCACCTCTTCGGTGGCGAGGACGAGGCCCCCGTGGTCGCGGTCGACGACGCGGCGCTCGACGCCCAGGTCGAGGCGCTGCGCGGGAGCCTCGAGATCGCCCCCTTCGACGGCGCTGTCCAGTTCGTGGACGGCGCCCCGACGAGCACCCCGGCCGCCGACGGCTCGGCGCTGGTCACGGACGAGGTCCCGGCGACCATCACGGGGAGCTGGCTCGTCACGGACGGCCCGGTGACGCTCCCGACCGAACCCGTGGAGCCCGAGATCACGCAGGAGGAGACGGACGCCGCGCTCGCTCAGGCGGAGAAGGTGGTGTCCGCGCCCGTCGTCGTGTCGGTCGGGGGCCAGAACCCCGAGCTCCCGCCGGAGGCGCTCGCGGCCGCCGCGTCGTTCCCGGCGACCGACGGCGTGCTCACGCTCACCTTCGACGGCGCGATGCTCGTGGACTCGGTGGTCGACCGGACGAACGACCTGCTCACCGCGGCGGACGACGCGCACTTCGTCTTCCAGGACGGGGCGCCGGTGATCGAGGGCGGTGAGCCCGGCACGACGATCGACCCGGCGGCCCTCGCGGCGGCCGTCACGACGGCGTCCTCCGGCGACGAGCGGACCGCGACGGTCGAGCTCGTCGAGTCCGACCCCGAGCAGTCGGTCGCCGCGCTCGAGGCGCTCGGGATCAAGGAGAAGGTCTCGGAGTTCTCCACCCCCGTGCCCAACGTCCCGGTGCGCACCGCGAACCTGCGCCGCGGCGCGGAGAAGGTGACGGGGACCCTCGTGAAGCCGGGCGAGACGTTCTCGCTCGTCGACACGCTGTCGCCCATCACGCTCGAGGGCGGCTACTTCGCGGCGGGCATCGTCGAGAGCGGGCGCCACACGGAGGGCGTCGGCGGCGGTCTGTCGCAGATGGCGACGACCACGTACAACGCCGGGTTCTTCGCCGGCCTCGAGGACGTCGAGCACCGACCGCACAGCTACTGGTTCGAGCGCTACCCCGCGGGGCGCGAGGCGACGATCTTCGTCGGGTCGATCGACATGAAGTTCAAGAACGACACCCCGTACGGCGTCCTCATGCAGTCCTGGGTCGGCGGGGGCGAGCTGCACGTCGCGATCTGGAGCACCAAGTACTACGACGTGGAGACGTCGTCGAGCGGCAAGTCGAACGTGGTCCAGCCGTCGACGGTCACGCACTCCGGCGCCGACTGCGCCCCCACGCCCGCGGGCAGCCCGGGCTTCTCCATCACGAACTACCGCAAGGTCTACCGCGAGGGCGAGCTCGTCAAGGACGAGTCCTACCGGTGGACGTACAAGCCGGACAACGCGGTCGTCTGCGAGTAGACGACCCGGTCCACCACACACACGGAGGTCCCATGCTCGGACGGAGCGAACGGGAGTCGGGCGCGCAGGCGCTGCTCGCGGCCACGGCGGCCGGCTGGGTCGAGGGCGACCCCGCCGAGGCGGACGCGCTGCTCGACCTCGGGTCGACGACCGCCACGCTGTCGACCGTCGCGAGCATCGACGGCCTGTCGGCCGTCGTGCACCTGGGGCACCCGGCGCAGCCCTCGCACGAGCTGGAGCGGGCGCTGCTCGCCGCGCCGCCCTCGCTCGTGCTCACGGGGGCGTCGGCCGTGCCGGCGCAGTGGGTCTGGGTCGGGCGCTCGGGCGCCGCGCGGGACCTGACGGGGCACGTCGTCGTGGACGAGGCGGGTATGCGCGACCGCCGCCACGTGCTGCGCACGATGGGCGTGAGCCCGTCCCTCGTCCCGACGCGGACGAGCCTCGAGGAGCGCATCGCGCTCGCCGGCCCCGACGGCAGCCTCGTCGTCGAGCGGTCCGTCGTCGCGGGACCGCTCGCCGCGCTCGGGTACGCCGAGCTCGCGGGGAGCGAGGTCCTCGGCGAGGGCGCGCCCGTCTGGTACGGGCTCCTGGAGAGCCGGGACGCCGTGCCGCGGGCCGAGGGCGTCGCCCAGGTCTGGCTCGCGTTCGGGCCGCGGGACGACCACCGTGGCTCGCTCCAGGAGACGCTCGCGCTCGTCGCCCAGGCAGGCATCGACCTCCAGCACCTGCGCAGCCACCGTTCCCAGGCCGGACCCCACATCTTCTTCTGCGCGTTCTCCTGCCCCGACGCGGGGACGCTCGACGGTCTCCTCGCGGGCTTCGCGGAGCGGGGCGTCGCGCACCGCCTGCTGGCCGTCCTGCCCGGGCAGGAGTTCGTGCCCGGCCCGGACGCGCTCGCGCCGCGCTGGGCGTCGGCGCCGGACACCGTGCGCGCGTGAACGTCGTCGGCTACCTCGGCCCGGAGGGGTCGTTCACGCACCAGGCGGCGGCGGTGTGGTGCGCCGACCACGCGGACGGCCAGGCCGACCGGTCCACCCCCCTCGCCGCGCGCACGACGGTGGCGGACGTGTTCGCCGGGGTCGCCGCCGGAGAGCTCGCACGCGGGGTCGTCGCGATCGAGAACACGGTCGAGGGCTACGTGGTGCCGTCGCTCGACGCGATCGTCGGGAGCGCGGCGGTCGTCGCGGTCGACGAGGTCGTGCTCGACATCTCGTTCGACGCGTTCGTGCGGCCCGGCCACGGCGAGCTGACGGAGGTCACCGCCCACCCGCACGGCCTCGCGCAGTGCCAGGAGTTCGTCCGCCGGACGGCCCTCGCCCCGCTCGCCGCGTCGTCGAACGCGGCAGCCTGCCGGGACGCCGGTCTGCACCAGGTCGCGCTGGGGCCGACGATCTGCGGCGAGCTCTACGGCCTCGAGACGTTCGAGCGAGACGTCGAGGACTTCGCCGGCGCCCGGACCCGGTTCCTCGTCCTCGCGCCGCGGGCGGAGGCGTCCGCGGCCCTGGAGGCGGCGCGCGCTCGGGGCGACGGACCGTGGCGCACGATGCTCGCGGTGACCCCCGTCGTCACCGGGCCGGGCGTGCTCGCCCGCATCACGCGGTCCTTCGGCGAGCGCGGCGTCAACCTGTCGAGCCTCATCACGCGCCCGCTCAAGGCGGTGGCCGGCACGTACGTGTTCGTCCTGACGGTCGACGGCGCACCGTGGGACGCCCCGGTCCGCGCCGTGCTCGACGACCTCGTGCGGGCGGGCGACTCGCTCAAGACCCTCGGGGTCGTGCCCGCGCGCGGCGAGCTGGACGAGTCGGTGCACGCCGACGTGGACGTCGTGCACGTCCCGGTGGGCAGCGTCGACTCCTCGGCGGACCCGGCCGCGCTCGCGGCGGGGCTGCTGTGGTGACGCCCGACGCGGCGCCGGCCGCGGGGACGGCGCTGCGGGTCGGGGTCGTCGGGCTCGGGCTGGTCGGCGGCTCGGTCGCGCGGCTCCTGCACGACCAGGGCGTCGAGGTGACCGCCCATGACGCGACCGCCTCCACGCGCGCCGCCGCCCGCGCCGCGGGCCTGCGGGTCGTCGGCGACGTGGCCGACGTGTGCGCGGCGGAGCCCGACGTCCTCGTGCTCGCGGTCCCGCTGCGGGCCATGCGGGCGGTCGCGACCGAGGTCGCGCGGCACGTGCGCGGCGCGACCGTCGTCACCGACGTCGGCAGCGTGAAGGGCGCCGTGCGCGACGCCGTCCGGTCGGCGGGTCTCGACGCGCGCTACGTCGGGGCGCACCCCATGGCCGGGACAGAGCGCTCGGGTTTCGAGGCGTCCGACCCGCGGATGCTCGACGGCGCCCGGTGGGCGGTCACGGTCGACGGGACGACGCGCCGCGAGGCGTTCGTCACGGTGCTGCGGCTCGTGACCGGACCGCTCGGCGGGACGGTGCACGTCCTCACCGACGACGTCCACGACGAGTCGACGGCGCTCGTCAGCCACGTCCCGCACGTGCTCGCCACCGAGCTCCTCGGCGTCGTCGCGGACGCGCCGGTGCGCGACGTCGCGCGCGGGCTGGCGGCGGGCAGCTTCCGGGACGCGACGCGGGTGGGGCGCACGGACCCCCGGCGCACCGAGGCGATGGTCACCGACAACGCGGCCTGGGTCGCGTCGGCCCTGCGCGTCGTGGTGCGCGACCTCGAGCAGCTACTCACGGCGCTCGAGTCGAACGCGCCCGTGGGAGAGTTCTTCGACCGGCCCGACCCGGTGCGCGGCCCGGCCGACGCGCCGGGGACCGGGGAGCTGCTGCGCGTGGTCCTCGACGACGCGGGGGCCTGGCGCGCGGAGGTCACCGCGGCGGGTGCCCGTGGGGCCGTCGTCGTGGCCGTCGAGGACGACGCGGTCGTCGTCGCCTGAGCTCGGCCCGGGGCCGCCGGGTCAGGCCGGTCGTCGTGGTGGGCGCGGCGGGACGGGCTTGCCGGCCACGATCGCGTCGAGCGGGACGACGACGAGGGGCGGGCCGTCGTCGTGCACGCCGTGACCGCGGTGCGGCGGGGCGGCGCCCCCGCCCGCGTCCTCGCGCAGCACGAGCTCGGCCGCGGTGGTCCGCACGACGACGCCGATGACGTCCGTGAGGGGCTTGCCCGCGGCGGCTGCCTCGTCGGCGGTGAGGCGACGACGGACGACCACCCGGGTGCCCGGGGCCCACGCGGTCCAGGGCGTGTCGGGCACGGCAGGCGCTCCTCGGTCTGTGACGTTCGTCCACGGGCTGGTCAGGGAGGGTCGGGCACCGCCCGACCTGAGCGATACTAGTCCTGCGTCTCCCTGTCGTGACCTCGCCCCTCGCCGGGTCGGGGTCCGGACGAATCCAGAAAGGTACTCGGTCGTGACTTACGTGATCGCCCAGCCGTGCGTGGACGTCAAGGACAAGGCGTGCATCGAGGAGTGTCCTGTCGACTGCATCTACGAGGGCAAGCGGTCGCTGTACATCCACCCCGACGAGTGCGTCGACTGCGGCGCGTGCGAGCCGGTGTGCCCGGTCGAGGCCATCTACTACGAGGACGACGTCCCGACGGAGTGGAGCGACTACTACCGCGCCAACGTCGAGTTCTTCGACGACCTCGGCTCGCCCGGCGGCGCCGCGAAGATGGGTCTCATCGAGAAGGACGACCCGATGATCGCCGCCCTGCCGCCGCAGGCCTGAGCACCCGGCACCGCCGCACGTGGGACTCGCCGACCTCTCCGGTCTCGCCTATCCCTGGGACACCCTGACCCCGTACGCGGAGCGCGCCCGCGCGCACCCGCGCGGCGTCGTCGACCTCTCGATCGGGACTCCCGTCGACCCGACGCCGGCCGTCGTGCGCGACGCGCTCGCCGCGGCGTCCGACGCGCACGGTTACCCGACGACGCACGGCACCCCGGCGCTGCGCGAGGCCGTCTCCGGATGGTTCGCCCGCCGGCGCGGCGTCCCGGGCCTCGCCCCCGACGCCGTCCTGCCGACCGTCGGCAGCAAGGAGCTCGTCGGGCTGCTGCCGTCGCTCCTGCGCCTCGGGCCGGGCGACGTCGTCGTGCACCCGCGCACCGCCTACCCGACGTACGACGTGGGCGCGCGACTCGCCGGCGCGACGCCGCTCGCGACCGACGACGTCGACGAGTGGGCGGGCCGGGTGGACGTGCGCCTCGTCTGGGTGAACTCCCCGAGCAACCCGACCGGCCGGGTGCTCGACGCCGCCCACCTCGCGCGCGTCGTCGCCGCGGCGCGCGAGATCGGCGCGGTCGTGGCGAGCGACGAGTGCTACGCGGAGCTGGCGTGGGCCGAGCCCTACGCGTCGCGGGGCGTGCCGAGCCTGCTCGACCCGGTCGTCTCCGGGGGGTCGCACGACGGCCTCCTCGTCACCTACTCGCTCTCGAAGCAGTCGAGCATGGCCGGCTACCGGGCCGCGTTCGTCGCCGGCGACCCGGCTCTCGTCGCCGACCTGCTCGCGACGCGCAAGCACCTCGGCATGATCGTGCCCGCGCCCGTGCAGGCGGCGATGGTCGCGGCGCTGTCCGACGACACCCACGTCGCCGCGCAGCGCGACGTGTACGCGCGCCGGCGCGAGGTGCTCGTCGCGGCGCTCGGCGACGCCGGGCTCCAGGTCGACCACTCCGAGGCAGGCCTCTACCTGTGGTCACGACCGGCGGGGGACCACGGCGGCGACTGCTGGCGGACCGTGTCCGACCTCGCCGACCTCGGCATACTGGTAGGGCCCGGCGCGTTCTACGGACCGGAGGGCGCGGGGCACGTGCGGGTCGCGCTCACAGCGACCGACGAGCGCGTCCACGAGGCCGCGGCTCGACTCTCCGGAGCCTGATCGCTGACGTGACCTGCCTCACAGAGGCGTGGTGTTCTCGTGACGGTTCAGGATTGGTCACGTGCGGGTGAAGCGGGGTACGGTCGACCGCGCGGCAACGGCGCGAGCAGCAGCAGGAAGGGAACCATGACCACCACTCAGCAGGCGAAGGTCCGCCTCCTCGTCGACGACCAGGCGCAGGACCTGCCCGTGGTCGCGGCGACCGACGGCAACGACGGCATCGTCGTGTCCTCCTTGCTCAAGTCGACCGGCCTCGTGACCGTCGACCCGGGCTTCATGAACACGGCGTCGTGCGAGTCGAGCATCACGTACATCGACGGTGACGCCGGCATCCTGCGGTACCGCGGGTACCCCATCGAGCAGCTCGCCGAGCAGTCGAGCTTCCTCGAGGTGGCCTACCTGCTCATCCACGGCGAGCTCCCGGACACCCCGACGCTCGAGGCCTTCGTCGAGCGCGTCAACCGCCACACGCTCGTGCACGAGGACTTCCGGACCTTCATGGGGACGTTCCCGCGGGGCGCCCACCCCATGGCCGTCCTCTCGTCCGCGATCAACGCGCTGTCGACGTTCTACCCGGAGTCGCTCGACCCGTTCGACGACGAGACGGTCGAGCTCGCGACGGTCCTGCTCCTCGCGAAGTCGCGCACCATCACGTCGTACCTGCACCGCCGCCGCGTCGGCGAGCCCCTGCTCTACCCGGACTACTCGCGCGGGTACGTCGACGACTTCCTGCGCATGACGTTCGCGACGCCGTACCAGCAGTACGAGGCCGACCCGGTCGTCGTCGACGCACTCGACAAGCTGCTCATCCTGCACGCCGACCACGAGCAGAACTGCTCGACGTCGACCGTCCGCGTCGTCGGCTCGTCGCACGCCAACCTCTACGCCTCCGTCGCGGCGGGCGTCAACGCGCTCTCCGGCCCGCTGCACGGTGGCGCCAACGAGTCCGTCCTGACGATGCTCGACAAGATCGCGGGCGCCGAGTACGACGTCGACACCTTCATGAAGAAGGTGAAGAACAAGGAGGACGGCGTCCGCCTCATGGGCTTCGGCCACCGGGTCTACAAGAACTACGACCCGCGCGCGGCCATCGTCAAGAAGTCCGCCGACGCCGTGCTCTCGACCCTCGGCAAGAAGGACCAGCTCCTCGACATCGCCATGGGCCTCGAGGAGATCGCGCTCAACGACGACTACTTCATCGAGCGCAAGCTCTACCCGAACGTCGACTTCTACACGGGCCTCATCTACAAGGCCATGGGCTTCTCGCCCGCGATGTTCACGCCGCTCTTCGCGCTCGGTCGGATGCCCGGCTGGATCGCGCAGTGGCGCGAGATGATGAAGGACCCGCAGACCAAGATCGGCCGCCCGCGCCAGGTCTACGTCGGCGAGACCGAGCGCGACTACGTCCCGGCCTCCGCCCGCTGACACCCGCTCCTCCGGACGCCGCGTCGCTCACCCCACGGTGAGCCGCGCGGCGTCCGTCGTCCTGGCACGCGTGCCGCGACCAGGGCCACGACGGCGGTCGAGCGGAGCGGTCCGGTCCACCTCAGGACTCGTCGGGGACAGCGACGTGGACGCGGAGGAGGCCCGGGTCGAGCGGCGCGAGCTCCTCGGGGTCGAGCGGGCTCCACGTCGAGTCCTCGCGGGACCAGCGGCGGTCGCCGACCTCGACGGCGACGACGTTCGTCGCGTCCGCGGTGGCGACGGCCCACTGGGCGACGGCCCACGCGGAGCGATCGGGACCGCCGTCGTCGCCCGCGGCGGGCAGTCCCGAGGCGTCGAGCTGCACGGTGCTCCCGTCTCCGCCGTCGAGAGGGGACACCTGGGCCCCGTCGCCGAGGTCGCGGACCAGGCGGTCCCGGAACGGCTGCGCGGGATCGCCGTCGGCGGGGACCTCGGTCGCCGCGACGGGGGCGAGGTCGCACGTCAGCGAGTCGGGGGACCAACCCGTGAGCGCGGAGGCCCAGGCGCGTGACCGGGGCTCGTGCTGCGCGTACGCGTCGGGGAACGCGGAGCGCTGGACGGTCTGTGCCGCAACGGTGACCTCCATGCCCTCGTAGCCCTCGACGGTCTCGAGCACGTCGTAGAACGCGTTGGCCGAGTACACGGGGTCCATGATCTGCTCGACGCTGCCCCAGCCCTGGGACGGGCGCTGCTGGAACAGGCCGACGGAGTCGCGGTCGCCGTAGTCGATGTTGACGAGCCGCGACTCCTGGAGCGCGGTCGCGAGCCCGATCGTCGCGGCGCGGGCGGGCAGTCCGCGGCGCACGGCCGTGCCGGCGACGAGCGCCGCGTTGTCCGCCTGGGTGACGGACAGGTACCAGGTGCGGCCGTCGGCGGTCGCGGCGCACCGCTCGGCGACGGGCGTCTCGTCGTCGAGCCGGTTGAGCGCGACGACGACGCCGCCCACCCCGACCGCGGCCACCGTGAGGAGGGTGACGACGGTGCGGAGCGGGCGGCGCCGGGGGCGCGCACGACCGACGTCCGGCAGGTCCCGGGGGCGGGAGGATCGGGTCGAGGTCATGCGGGACGCCGTCGTGCTCGTCGGTGGTGGGTCAGTTCGCGTGCAGCGCGGCGTTGAGCTCGACGCCGGCGCCGGTGCGGGACACGGCCTCCACGCCGCCGGTGAGCGAGTTGCGCCGGAACAGGATGCCGGAGCGGCCGGAGAGCTCGCGCGCCTTGACGACGAGCGGCTCTCCCGCGGCGTCGGTCTGCCCGACGACGGTCACCTTGGTCCCCGCGGTGACGTACAGGCCGGACTCGACGACGCAGTCGTCGCCCAGGGGGATGCCGAGGCCCGCGTTGGCGCCGAGGAGTGAGCGCTGCCCGACGGAGATGACCTCGCGGCCGCCCCCGGAGAGGGTTCCCATGATCGACGCGCCGCCCCCGACGTCGGAGCCGTCGCCGACGACGACACCTGCGGAGATGCGGCCCTCGACCATCGACGTGCCGAGCGTGCCGGCGTTGAAGTTGACGAAACCCTCGTGCATGACGGTCGTGCCGGGAGCGAGGTGGGCCCCGAGCCGGACCCGGTCGGCGTCGGCGACGCGGACGCCCGAGGGGACGACGTAGTCGACCATGCGCGGGAACTTGTCCACGCCGTACACGGTCACGGTCTGCCCGGTCGCGCGCAGGCGCAGGCGCGTCTCCTCGAAGCCGTCGACCGCGCACGCGCCGTGGTTGGTCCAGACGACGTTCGTCAGCACGCCGAAGAGCCCGTCGAGGTTCTGCCCGTGCGGAGCGACGAGACGGTGGGAGAGCAGGTGGAGGCGCAGGTACGCGTCGGCGGTGTCGGCAGGGGCGGCGTCGAGGTCGATCTCGGTCCGGACCACGACGACGTCCACGCCGCGCAGCTCGTCGCGCTCGGCGAGCGCGTCGAGCGAGGCGGGGGCGGTCGTGTCCGCCGGGGCGGCGCCGAGCGCCGGGGCCGGGTACCAGACGTCGAGTGTCGTGCCGTCGTCGGTGACGGTCGCCAGGCCGTAGCCCCACGCCGTACGCGGCTCGGACGCGGCCACCGAGGGGGCGGTCGCGGGGGTCGCAGAAGTCATGCGCCCCACCCTATCCGCCGCCGGTAGGGTGCTGGCGTGACCTCTCCCACCGCTGCCGCCCCGCCCGTGCTCGACCTCCGCGGCGATCTCGTCGCCCTCTTCCGCGCGGTGTGCGACACGCCGTCGGTGAGCGGCGACGAGCGGGCGCTGGCGGACGCGGTCGAGACGGCGCTGCGGGCGTACCGGCACCTGGAGGTCGTGCGCGACGGCGACACGGTCGTCGCGCGCACGTCGCTCGGCCGGGAGCGGCGCGTCGTGGTCGCGGGCCACCTGGACACGGTGCCCCTCACGGACCCGCCGAACCTGCCCACGCGCGTCGTGGGGGAGGGGGCGCACGCCGAGGTCTGGGGCCGTGGGACGGTCGACATGAAGGGCGGGGTCGCGGTCGCGCTCGCGCTCGCGGCCGAGCTCGACGCCCCGGCGCAGGACGTGACGTGGGTGTTCTACGACCACGAGGAGGTCGCGTCCGACCTCAACGGGCTCGGGCGCCTCGCGCGCAACCGTCCCGACCTGCTCGCGGCCGACTTCGCGGTCCTCGGCGAGCCGACGTCCGCCGGTCTCGAGGGCGGGTGCAACGGCACGCTGCGGGTCGACGTGCGCGTCCCCGGGGTCGCGGCCCACTCCGCGCGCTCCTGGACGGGCGCCAACGCGATCCATGCGGCGCACGAGGTCCTCGACCGCCTGGCGGCGTACGTCCCGCAGCAGATCGAGGTCGACGGTCTGGTCTACCGCGAGGGCATGAACGCGGTCGGCATCGCCGGTGGGATCGCGGGCAACGTCGTGCCGGACGAGTGCGTCGTCACGGTGAACTTCCGGTTCGCGCCGTCGCGCACGGTGGCCGAGGCCGAGCAGCACGTGCGCGAGTTGTTCGCGGGCTTCGAGGTGGTCCTCACCGACGTCGCGCCGGGCGCGCGTCCCGGGCTCGACGACCCGCTCGCGGCGGACTTCGCGGCCGCGGTGCTGGGCGTGACGGGCGGTGAGCCGGCGCCGAAGTACGGCTGGACCGACGTCGCGCGCTTCGCCGAGCTGGGCGTCCCGGCGGTGAACTTCGGACCGGGCGACCCGCTGCTCGCGCACAAGGACGACGAGCGCTGCGCGGTCGGCGAGCTCGCGCTGTGCCGCGACGCGCTCCGTGCGTGGCTGACGGCCGCCCCTGCGGCATAGGCTCGTGACCATGAGCGACACGGTGCGTGACCAGGGTTCCGACGACGGCCTGCCCCAGGCCGGGACGGGGTACCGCAAGGGGCCGGTGCTGCTGCGCGGGGACCAGATCCCGCGTCAGACGACGGACCAGCGCCTCCTCGACACGGGGGGCAGCGCGGACTGGGTCCACTCGGACCCGTGGCGCGTGATGCGCATCCAGAGCGAGTTCGTCGAGGGCTTCGGCGCGCTGGCGGAGGTCGGCCCGGCCGTGTCGGTGTTCGGGTCGGCGCGGACCAAGCAGGACCACCCGGACTACGCGCTCGCCGAGGACGTCGGCCGTCGCCTCGTCGACGAGGGCTTCGCCGTCATCACGGGCGGGGGCCCGGGCATCATGGAGGCGGCCAACAAGGGCGCGTCCGAGGCGGGCGGGCTGTCGATCGGTCTGGGCATCGAGCTCCCGTTCGAGCAGGGCATGAACCGGTACGTGAACCTCGGCGTGAACTTCCGCTACTTCTTCGCCCGCAAGACGATGTTCGTCAAGTACGCGCAGGGCTTCGTCGTCCTGCCGGGCGGGTTCGGCACGTTCGACGAGCTGTTCGAGGCCCTCACGCTCGTCCAGACGCACAAGATCACCGAGTTCCCGGTGGCGCTCGTCGGCACGGACTACTGGAGCGGGCTGCTCGAGTGGGCCCGCACGGCGGTCGCAGGACGCGGCATGATCAGCGCGCACGACCTCGACCTCGTCCACCTGTGCGACGACCCCGCCGAGGCCGTCGAGTACGTGTGCGACCGCGGTGCCGAGCTGCGCGCCGAGGAGCTCGAGGCCACCGAGGAGCTCGCCCGGGCGCAGGCCGGCGACGCGAGCTGAGGGCCGCGGCGCGATGACCTCACCCGGCCCCGCGCCCGGGGAGTCGTCGGGCGGGCACCCCGACGACGCACCCGTGCCGCTGCCTCCTCTCGGGGTCCCCCCTCGCGGTACGTCTCTCGTGCTGCGCGGACGGGTCCTCGAGCGGCCCGCGGTGATGGCGATCGTCAACCGCACCGACGACTCGTTCTACGCGGGCGCGCGCCAGCTCGACGACCGGGAGGCGCTCGCCGCGGTCGAGCGCGCGGTCGTCCAGGGCGCCGAGATCCTCGACGTGGGGGGAGTGCGGGCCGGCGTCGGTCCCGTGGTGACGCCCGACGCGGAGGTGCGTCGTGTCGTGCCCTTCGTCGAACGGGTGCGCGCCGAGTTCCCCGACCTGCTCGTGAGCGTCGACACGTGGCGGGCCGAGGTGGCGCACGAGGCGGCGCTCGCGGGTGCCGACCTCATCAACGACACGTGGGCGGGCCACGACCCGCGCCTGGTCGAGGTCGCCGGCGAGCACGGCGTCGGTGTCGTGTGCTCCCACACGGGGGGTGCGACGCCCCGCACCGACCCGTTCCGCGTCGCGTATCCCGCCCGGCCTGGTGCCGCGGACCCGCGCGACGGCGTCGTCCAGGACGTGGTGGCGACCCTCCGGGCGGCGGCCGAGCGGGCGGTCGCGTGCGGGGTCCCGCGGGCGTCGGTCCTCGTCGACCCCACGCACGACTTCGGCAAGAACACGTGGCACTCCCTGCACCTCCTGCGTCGGACCGAGGTCCTCGCAGACCTCGGTTTCCCGCTCCTCATGGCGCTGTCCCGCAAGGACTTCGTGGGAGAGACGCTCGACCTCCCGGCCGACGAGCGGCTGGAGGGCACGCTCGCCGCCACGGCCGTCGCCGCGTGGCTCGGCGCGCGCGTCTTCCGCGCGCACGACGTCGCGGCGACCCGGCGCGTCCTGGACCTGGTCGCCGCGGTGCGCGACGAGACCCCTCCGGCGGCCGCCCTGCGGGGCCTCGCGTGACCACGCGGCGCGCCGTGGCCGGGCCGGGCGAGCGTCCGCGGCTGATGCGTCCGACCTCCTGGCCGTGGTGGGCGCAGGTCCTCGCGGTGTACGGTCTCGCGCGCGCGGTGAGCGCGGTGATCCTCCTCGTCGTCGCGAGGTCCCAGGAGGCGAACCCCTGGACGGACGCCGCGCCGTCGTACCTGCCGTACGTCGCGCGCATGTGGGACGCGAGCTGGTACGAGCAGATCTACGCGTCCGGCTACCCCGACACGCTCCCCGTGGGTCCCGACGGCGCCGTCGAGCAGAACGTCTGGGCGTTCTTCCCGCTCTTCCCGGCGCTCGTCCGTGCCCTCGACGCCGTCACCGGACTGGGGTGGGACGTGCTCGCGCCCACGGTCGCGCTCGCGTGCGGCGCCGGCGCCGTCCTCGTGATCCACCGGCTGGTCGCGACGGCGGGCGCCGCGGCCGTCGAGCGCCGGCCGGGCCTGCCGCTGGCGACCGTCCTGCTCGTGAGCGTCTTCCCGTCCAGCCCCGTCCTCCAGGTCGCGTACACGGAGTCCCTCGCGCTCCTCCTCGTGGCGTCCGCGCTCCTGCTGCTGGCGCGGCGCCGCTACGGGTGGGCGGCGCTCGTGGTCGTCCTCCTCGGCTTCTCCCGCGCCGTCGCGCTGCCGATGGCGGCGGTCGTCCTGTGGCACGGGATCGTCCGGTGGCGCCGGGGCGACCTGCGCGGGCCCGACGCCGCGCGGGTGGGCGGTCTCCTCGCCGTCGCCCTGGCGAGCGGCTTCGTGTGGCCGTGGGCGTGCAGCGTCGTCACGGGCGTGCACCAGGGGTACTTCCGCACGCAGGAGGCGTGGCGCGGGGGAGCGGAGTTCGTGCCGTTCGTCCCGTGGGTCGACGTGTCGCGCTGGCTGATGGGCGACGCCGGCCCGTGGGTCCTCGCGCTCGTGCTGCTCGCGACGGCCGCCCTCGTGCTCAACCCCGTCGCGGCGCGGCTCGGGCCGGAGATGCACGCGTGGTCCGGCGCGTACCTGGCCTACCTGGTCGCGGCGATCCAGCCCGGCACGTCGCTCGTGCGGTTCCTGCTGCTCGCCTTCCCGCTCGCGGCCGTGACCGTCGGGTGGACGCGGTCTCGCCTGTGGCTGGCGGCCATGACCCTCGCCGGCGTCGCGGGTCAGGTGTGGTGGGTGTGGTCGCTGTGGCGGCTCGTCCCGCCCTCCGGCTGGCCGCCGTGACCCGGACGCCCGGGATGTCGGTACGGGTGAACTAGACTGTCCTCGGGCGTCGTCCGAGGTCGGACGCCCCTCCTCGCGCGTGCGGGGTGGACTCGGGACAACGGAAATGGAGTGCCATCGATGGCTGCGATGAAGCCGCGGACGGGTGACGGGCCGCTGGAGGTCACCAAGGAAGGGCGAGGCATCGTCATGCGGGTCCCGCTCGAGGGTGGCGGACGTCTGGTGGTCGAGCTCAACGCGACCGAGGCCAGCGAGCTGGGTGAGGCGCTCCAGGCCGTGGTGGGCTGATTGCCCGCACGTGAGCGCCGGACCTCCGGTCTCCCCGGGCTGCCCCGCACGCTGCCCGAGGTGGTCGGTGCCCGGGGCGCTCTGAGCGACACGGCACTCCTCGACGACGCGCAGGTCGACGCGGTCGTCGTGGCCGTCGCGCCTCCGCGCGAGGCCGAGGACGGGCTGCAGCCGCGTGCTGGCACCGTCGACGCGACCGTGCGGTACGGCGTCGACCTCGCGGAGCTCGCCGAGCGGGCGGGCGGGCGGGGCTTTCGTGGCGCGTCCGGCGAGGTCGTGCGCGTCGACCTGCCGCGCGCGCACGCCGGGTCTGGCGCTCGCCTCCCGTGGGCGGGCCTACCACCGCGGCTCCTGCTGCTCGGGGTCGGGAACGGCACGGCGGCGGAGCTCCGGCGCGCCGGTGCGGCACTCGCCCGGGCGTCGCGCGGGCTCGAGCGCGTCGTCAGCGCCGCGACCGCCGGCTCCGGTCCCGCTGAGGTCCGCGCCTTCGTCGAGGGTTACCTCCTCGCCGCGTACGACCAGCCTCGGCAGACCGAGTCCTCCGCGGCTCCGTCCGACGCGGCCGCGGAGCAGCTCGTCCTGCTCGCACCCGAGGACCGGCCCGACGTCACGGCGCCGATCGAGGCCGCGCACCGCGCCGCGGCAGCGACCTGGCTGGTCCGCGACCTCGCCAACGTGCCGTCCGACGTCAAGGACCCGGCGTGGTTCGCCGACCGCGCGGTCGAGCTGGCCGACGCGTTCGGGCTCGACACGGCCGTCCGCGGCCCCGCCGAGCTCGGCACGGAGGGCTTCGGGGCGATCCTGGCCGTGGGGGCGGGCTCCGCACGACCGCCGCGCCTCGTGACCGTCACCTACGACCCGGCGGACCACGGAGTCCTCCCGGCGGGCGCCGACGTCCGGCACGTCGTCGTCGTCGGCAAGGGCATCACGTACGACACCGGCGGACTCTCCATCAAGCCGCGCGAGGCGATGGTGCCGATGAAGACCGACATGGCGGGCGCGGCGGTCGCGCTCGCGGTCGTGCTCGGCGCCGCCCGCGCCCGCTCCCACCGTCGGGTCACCGCAGTGCTCCCGCTGGCCGAGAACCACGTGGGCGGCGCCTCGTACCGCCCGGGGGACGTGCTGCGCACCTGGTCGGGCCGGACGGTCGAGGTGGCGAACACCGACGCGGAGGGCCGCCTCGTCCTCGCCGACGCCATCGCGTACGCCGTGGCCGAGCTCGCACCCGACGTGCTCGTCGACGTCGCGACCCTCACCGGCGCGGCGAGCCTCGGCCTGGGCCGCGGGCACGGCGCCCTGTTCGCGACGGACGACGCCGTCGCCGACGCCCTGGAGGACGCCGCGCTCTCCACCGGCGAGCGGGTGTGGCGCATGCCGCTCGTCGAGGACTACGTGGGCGTGCTGCGCTCCGACGTCGCCGACCTCCGGCACGTGCCCGTCGAGAGCCCGGGCGGCGGCTCGATCACGGCCGCGCTGTTCCTGCGCGAGTTCGTCGGGGACGTGCCCTGGGCGCACCTCGACGTCGCCGGCCCAGCACGGGCGACCGCCGACCGGCACGAGGTCGTCGCCGGGGCCACCGGATACGGTGCCAGGCTCCTGCTCGAGGCGCTCGACCGGCTCTGACCGTCGAGTCCCCTCGCCCGCCGGGACTTCTCAGCGGCGCACGGCGAGCAGGAGGCCGTCGCCGCTCGGGAGCAGCGCGGGCAGCACGCGCTCGTCCGACCGCAGCGACCGGCCGACCTCGCGGACGATCGTCGTCACCTCGTCGCGTCGCGCCGGGTCGGCGACCCGGTCGTGCGACAGCGCGCCGTCGACCGCGAGCACGCCGCCCGGGCGCAGCAGGCGCAGGCCCTGCTCGACGTACTCGGGGTAGCTGTGCTTGTCCGCGCCCACGAGGACGAGGTCGTAGGCGCCGTCGGTGAGCCGGGGAAGGACCTCGCTCGCGCGACCCGGGATGGTGCGGGTCCGCGCCGAGGGCACGCCCTCCTCCGCGAAGGCCTCCTTGGCCGCGCGCTGGTGCTCGACCTCGACGTCGATGGTCGTCAGCACGCCGTCGGCCGGCATGCCGCGCAGGAGCCAGAGCGACGCCACGCCCGTGCCGGTGCCGATCTCGACCACCGCGCGGGCGGCCAGCGACGCCGCGAGCACCTGGAGCACCGCCCCCACGCCGGGGAGCACCGTCGGGCAGCCGAGCTCGGCTGCCCGGTCGCGCGCACGCAGGAGGACCTCGTCCTCGGGGACGAACTCCTCGCTGTACACCCAGCTCGCGGCCTTCGCGCTGCGGTGGGTGCCGACGTCGCTGGTGATCGGTGCCTCCTGGTGGTCCGTCGTCCGCGCGTGCGGCCCGGGGACGGTTCCCCGGCGGGTGCGCTGTCTCGGATCGTACCCGCCCCCTCCCACGGCGGCCCGCTCCCGCGCCGCGCGTGTGTGCACGGGCCGTGGACGTCGCGCGCACGTCCCGCGCGAGAGGGGAACACCGGGAGGGTGCCGGGCGTTCTTCTGGGACGATGGACGACGTGGACGACGCACGACCAAGGACGAGCACGCACGGGACGCACGACGGGAGCGCGTGGGTCCCGCCGTCGTGGGACGAGATCGTCCGCGAGCACTCGGCGCGCGTGTACCGGCTCGCGTACCGCCTGACCGGGAACCGGCACGACGCCGAGGACCTCACGCAGGAGACGTTCGTCCGGGTGTTCCGCTCGCTGTCGAGCTACACCCCCGGCACGTTCGAGGGCTGGCTGCACCGCATCACGACCAACCTCTTCCTCGACCAGGTCCGGCGCAAGCAGCGCATCCGCATGGAGGCCATGGGCGACGACGACGGGCAGTACCCGGCCCGTTCCGAGGCCCAGCCGGAGCGCGGCTTCGAGCACGCCAACCTCGACCACGACGTCCAGCGCGCGCTCGACGCGCTCTCGCCCGAGTACCGGGCCGCCGTCGTGCTGTGCGACATCGAGGGCCTGTCCTACGAGGAGATCGCCGTGACGCTGGGGATCAAGCTCGGCACGGTCCGCTCCCGCATCCACCGCGCGCGGTCCCAGCTCCGCGCCGCGCTGCCGCACCGCGACCCCGCGGACCGCCCGGCCTCGGACGACGTCCCGACGCCCGTGGCCGCCCGGGGGGTGGCGTGACGCACCTCGGCTCCCGCCTCTCCGCGCTCGTCGACGGGCAGCTCACGCCCGCCGAGGCGGAGCGTGCCCTCGAGCACGTGGCGTGCTGCCCGCGGTGCGCCGCCGAGCTGTCGGCGGCGCGCGCCGCCCGGCGGGCCCTGAGCAGCGCCGGCCCGGTCGAGCCCGCGCCCGACCTCGCGGCCCGCCTGCTCGCCCTGTCGGCCCAGATCCCCTCGACCGACGGCGACCCGCTCCGCTCGGCGCCCGTGACGGGCGACCCCTGGGCGCAGCCGGTCACTCTCCCTCGCGGTGCGTGGAGCGGGGAGGTGCGCCGGGGAGCGGTGCGTCGCCGGGTCGTCGGCCTCGTCGTCGGAGGGGTCGGCGTCGCGGCGGTCGGCCTCTTCGCGCTGGGGGAGAGCCCGCTCGTCACCCCCGAGCTCCACCGCAGCGACCCGCTCAGCGTGCTGGCGCAGGCCGCGCCCCGGGCCACCGGGGCGCTCGTCGTGGGAGGGGTGCGCACCGCGGACCAGGCTGAGGGCGACGGGGCCGCTCTCGACGGCGCCGCGGCGCTCGCGGCGCTCGACGCCCAGGGCTGGACCTGCCCCACGGCACTCCCGGAGGGCTTCAGCGTGGTCGACGTCCGGGACGACGCCGTGCGGGGCATCGTCGAGATCGACCTCGAGGCGCCGGGCGGCGAGGCCGTCGTCCGCGAGCAGTCGGGTCTCCTGGACACCGCCGCGCTCGCGGGCGGGGAGGCGTGGGACGTCGGCGACCGCCGGGTGCACGTGCTGTCCGAGGAGCCGTGGCACGTGGTCTGGCAGTCCGGCGACACGGTGATCGACGTCGTCGCCGACACGGAGCAGGAGACGCTCGCCGCCCTCGTGGCGGCCTTCCCGGCACGTGACTACGATGCCGGGGTCCCGGCGCGCATCTCCCGGGGCTGGACGACCATGACAGGAGCGCTCGGCACCTCATGACCGACCCCCAGACCGGCCCTCAGACCGGCCCGGAGCACGCCGGGGCGCCCGACGCCGCGCGGAACCCGTTCGCACCGCCCTCCGCGTACCGCAGCGTGCCGCCCGTCCCGCCGTCGGCACCGGTCGGCCCCGGCCCGGTCCCGCCCCCGCCGGGGGCGACCGTCCCGCCCTCGAGCGTGGCCCCGCAGCCGTCGCCGGCCCCCGCCCCGGCCGCGGTACCGGCTGGCGCGCCGGGGCACGCAGACCCGTGGCAGACCCTGCGTGCGTTCGGCGAGCCCGAGCCGCCGTCGGCGCCGACGCGACCCGGCGGGTCGGTCGACCCGACGCTCGTCGGGGTCCCGCGCGGCGCTGCCGGCCCGCCGTCCGGGCGTGGGCTGCGTCCCGCCGTGGTGGCCGGAGTCGCCGTGCTCGCCCTCGTGGCGGGCGCGCTCGGCGGCGTCGCGGCCGACCGGCTCCTTGGGCAGGACTCGCCCGGCTCGTCCACGTCGGCCCTGCCCCCCGCCAGCGTCGAGCCGGGCGCGGACCGCCCCGCGGGCTCGGTGGCGGACATCGCCGCCACGGTGCTGCCGAGCGTCGTCTCGCTCCAGGTCCGCGGGAGCGACGGCGTCGCCACGGGGTCCGGCTTCGTCCTCCGCGAGGACGGGTACATCCTCACGAACAACCACGTGGTCGCGTCGGCCGCCGAGGGCGGGGACGTCGTCGTGCTGTTCTCCGACGGGCACGAGAGCCCGGCGGAGCTGGTCGGGCGGACCGTCGACTACGACCTCGCGGTGGTCAAGGTCGAGGACACGGGGCTCACGCCGCTCGCGCTCGGCGACTCCGACGGCGTCGTCGTCGGGGACCCCGTGGTCGCCGTCGGTGCCCCGCTGGGCCTCAACGGGACCGTCACCACGGGCATCATCAGCGCGCTCAACCGGCCGGTCCAGGCCGGCGCCGCGGCTGAGACCGCGTTCATCAACGCGATCCAGACCGACGCGGCGATCAACCCCGGCAACTCCGGAGGCCCGCTCGTCGACGGGCGCGGCGAGGTCGTGGGTATCAACTCCGCCATCGCCCAGCCGCCGGGCAGCCAGTCGGCGACCGGGAGCATCGGTCTCGGCTTCGCCATCCCGTCCAACCAGGCGCGCCGGACCGCGGAGCAGCTCATCGCCGACGGCGTCGCGACGTACCCGGTGATCGGCGTGCTGCTCGACCAGGGGTACCAGGGCGAGGGCGTGCAGGTCTCGACGCAGGCCCAGGCCGGGAACCCGGCGGTGACGCCCGACGGGCCGGCCGACGCCGCGGGGATCCGGCCGGGCGACGTGATCCTCTCCATCGACGACCGGCCCGTCACGGAGTCGGACGAGCTCATCGTCGCCATCCGGGCGAAGGCTCCGGGGGACGCCGTGACCCTGCGGGTCCGCACGGGCGACCAGGAGCGCGACGTCCGCGTCGTCCTCGACGAGGCCACGAGCGAGTAGTCTGTCGGCGTGTTCGGGATCAACGGAGCCGAGTTCGTCGTGCTCCTCGTCGTGGCGGTCGTCGTCATCGGTCCTGAGCGCCTGCCGCGCTACGCGGAGCAGCTCGGGTCGTTCGTCCGGTCCGCCCGTGGGTACCTGCGGGACGCGAAGGCCCGTGTGGACGCCGAGATCGGGGACGAGATCGGGGACGTCGACTGGTCGAAGCTCGACCCCCGCCAGTACGACCCGCGCCGGATCGTGCGCGAGGCGCTCCTCGACGACGAGCCACCGCGCGAGCGGGTCGCCCCGCCGCCTCCTCCGGCGCCGTCGTCCGCGCCCCGGGGGGGCGCTGCGCCGTTCGACGACGAGGCCACCTGAGGCCGGCCCCGCTCCCTCCCAGAGCGGGAAGGCGATTCGTTCCGGCGCGGCACCACCTGTCAGAATGGGGCAATGTCCATCGAGGCGACGCACACCGGCCCGGCACCGGTCCCGGAGACCGCGCAGGCGACCGGGAACCCGACGAGCACCAAGCCCCGGATCCTCTCCGGCATGCAGCCCACGGAGGACTCGCTCCAGCTCGGGAACTACATCGGCGCCCTGCGGCAGTGGGTCGCGCTCCAGGACTCCTACGACGCCCTGTACTGCGTCGTCGACCTCCACGCCCTGACGGTCAACCCCGACCCGGAGCGTCTGCGCGAGCGGACACGCCGCACGGCGGCGCAGTACCTCGCCGGCGGTGTCGACCCGGAGCGGTCCGCACTGTTCGTGCAGTCGCACGTGCCGCAGCACGCGGAGCTCTCCTGGGTGCTGTCCTGCCAGACGGGCTTCGGCGAGGCCGGGCGCATGACCCAGTTCAAGGACAAGTCCGCGAAGCAGGGTGCCGACGGCACGACCGTGGGACTGTTCACCTACCCGGTCCTCATGGCGGCGGACATCCTGCTGTACGACGCGGCCCTCGTCCCGGTCGGGGAGGACCAGCGCCAGCACCTCGAGCTCACCCGTGACCTGGCGGAGCGCCTCAACGCCCGCTTCGGCGACGGGACCGCGGTCGTGCCCGAGGCCCACATCGTGCGCTCGGTCGCGAAGATCTACGACCTCCAGGAACCGACGGCGAAGATGAGCAAGTCGTCGTCGAACGGCAAGGGCGTCATCTGGCTCCTGGAGGACCCGAAGGTCGCCGCGAAGCGGATCCGGTCCGCCGCGACGGACTCGGACACCGAGATCCGGTACGACCCGGTCGCCAAGCCCGGCGTGTCCAACCTCCTCACCATCTACTCCGCGCTCACGGGTCGGGACGTCGAGGCCATCGCCGCCGAGTACGACGGCCAGGGATACGGACGGCTCAAGGTCGACCTCGCGGACGTCGTGGTCGACTTCCTCGTCCCGTTCCAGGAACGCGCCAACACCTACCTCGCCGACCCCGCGGAGCTCGACGCGGTGCTCGCGCGGGGCGCACAGAAGGCGCGCGACATCGCCGCCGGGACGCTCGCGCGCATCTACGACCGCGTCGGCCTCCTGCCCGTCGGAGGGCCGACCGCGTGAACCTCCCGGAGCGTGGGCCGGACCAGGTGCGGATCGGCATCGCGATCGAGGTGCCCGAACCCTTCGCGACGCAGCTCCAGGACGCGCGCGCACGGTTCGGCGACCCGCTCGCACGGTCGATCCCGCCCCACGTCACGCTCCTCGGGCCGACGGTGCTCGACCCGGCCGAGCTCGACGCGGCCCGGGCGCACCTCACCGCGGTCGCCACCACCGCCGCACCCTTCCGGGTCCACCTGCGCGGCAGCGCCACGTTCCGGCCGATCTCGCCCGTGGTGTTCATCCAGGTGGTCGAGGGCATCGCCGAGTGCGAGCACCTGGAGAGCACCATCCGCACCGGTCCGCTCGCCCAGGACCTCCGGTTCAACTACCACCCGCACGTGACCGTCGCGCACGAGGTGCCGGACGCCGCGCTCGACGCCGCGTTCGACGAGATGGCCACCTACGAGGCGCGGTTCGAGGTCGGCGGGTTCTCCCTCTACGAGCACGGCGACGACGGCGTGTGGCGCCCGGAGCAGGTCTTCCCGCTCACCGCGGATGCCGGGACCGCGACCGCCTCGTAGGGTTCGGGGCGTGACGTCGCCCCCCTCCGCCGCCCCCAGCGCCGTCCGGCGCACGACGGAGCTCGTCGAGTGGTGGAAGGACAGCCGTCCGGGACGCGCGACCTACCGCTACCTCTACGCCCGCGGTGCGCTGCTGTGCGGCGGCATCGCCTACTCGGCCCTGTTCTCCCTCTTCGCCGCGCTGACGATCGGCTACACCGTCTTCATGCAGGTCCTCGGCGGGAGCCAGGAGCTCATGGACGCCGTGCTCGGCGAGATCAACGAGCTCGTCCCCGGCCTCATCGCGGTCGACGGGAAGGACGGCGTGATCGATCCCGACGACCTTCTCCTACGGCCCGGTCTGAGCGTCACGAGCATCGTGGCGGGGGTCGTGCTCCTCTTCTCCGTCGTCTCCTTCATGTACCACCTGCGGGGCGCCGTCCGGACGATGTTCGGCGTGAGCGACGTCGGCCAGAGCGCGCTGCTCGCCCGGGCGCGCGCGCTCCTCGGCTTCTTCCTCCTGGCGCTGAGCATGCTCGTCTCCGCCGTCGCGAGCATCGCCGTCTCGTCGATCGGCTACCAGCTCCTGGAGGCGCTCGGGCTCTCCGGCGGACCCGCGATCCTCGTCACCGGAGCCGGCCTGGTGGTGAGCATCCTGCTCGACGCCCTGGTCGTCGTCGTGGTGGTCACGCTGCTGGCGGGCGTCCACGTACGCCGCCGCGACCTCCTCGTCGGATCGCTCACCGCCGCCGTCGCGTTCGGGGTGCTCCGCTACCTCGGGTCGTCGTTCGTCACGGGCAGCGCCAGCAGGAACGCGCTCCTCGCGTCCTTCGCCGTCCTCGTCACGCTGCTCGTCCTCGTCAACTTCACCGCGCGCATCCTCCTCGTGGTGTGCGCGTGGATGGCGAACCCGCCCCGCCCGCCCGACCCGGAGCCCGACGGACCGCGGCACGCCCGTGACGGACGCCCCGAGCTGCCCGTCGTCGACGGGAGCTCCACGGCCGACGCCCGGCACGTGCGCGTCGCCCGGCACGCGGCGACCGGGGATGCCGGGGGCTCCGTCGTCGTGGCCGCCTCGACGGAGGAGCGCCTCCGCGCCGGCCAGGGGTCCGGCAAGCCCTGGAGCCCGATCGTCCGGGGTGTGCGCCGCGCCCGCCTTCCGCGCTGAACCTCGCCGACGTCGCGCCAGCCCGGGGACCGGTGACCGTGCGGCGCCGGGTGGACGAGAACGGCACCTCGAGCTGCCGAGTCGCGCACGAGGTGCCGACGGACGCGTGCGGTGCCGAGCCGCACGCCCGAGAGCCGGGAAGGGACGACGCAGGGCGCCGACCGGGACGGTCGGCGCCCTGCGCGCGGGACGTGCGGGGGGTCAGAAGGCGCGCGTGATCATCGCGCGCTTGACCTCCTGGATCGCCTTCGTGACCTCGATGCCGCGGGGGCAGGCCTCGGTGCAGTTGAAGGTCGTGCGGCAGCGCCACACGCCCTCCTTGTCGTTGAGGATCTCGAGGCGCTGCGTGGCGCCCTCGTCGCGGCTGTCGAAGATGAACCGGTGCGCGTTGACGATGGCGGCGGGGCCGAAGTACTGGCCGTCGGTCCAGAACACGGGGCACGACGACGTGCACGCGGCGCACAGGATGCACTTGGTGGTGTCGTCGAAGCGCTCGCGCTGCGCGGCGGACTGGATGCGCTCCTTGCTGGGCTCGTTCCCGGACGTGATGAGGAACGGCATGATCTCGCGGTAGGACGCGAAGAACGGCTCCATGTCCACGACGAGGTCCTTGACCACGGGCAGGCCCTTGATGGGCTCGACCGTGATGGGCTTGTCGGGGTTCACGTCCTTGAGCAGCGTCTTGCACGCGAGGCGGTTGCGGCCGTTGATGCGCATCGCGTCGGAGCCGCACACGCCGTGCGCGCACGAGCGGCGGAACGTGAGCGAGCCGTCGTTCTCCCACTTGATCTTGTGCAGCGCGTCGAGCACGCGGTCGGTGCCGTGGGCCAGGACGGTGAACTCGTCCCAGTACGCGTCCTCGCCGTGCTCCGACTCGGGGAGGTAGCGCCGGATGCGGAGCGTGACCTCGAACGAGGGGATCTCGCCGGCCTTGGCCTCGGGGGCCGGGCTCTCGAGTGTGGCAGTCATCAGTACTTCCGCTCCATGGGCTCGTACCGGGTCTGGGTGACGGGCTTGGAGCCCAGGGCGACCTTGTAGCCGTCGAACGCCTCGACGTGGTCGAAGTAGCCGGCCACGTGCCCGTCGGCGACGTCGCTGGCGGACGTCGGCCGGCGGTAGGCCATGGTGTGCAGCATGTAGTTGGCGTCGTCGCGGTCGGGGTAGTCCTCGCGGTAGTGACCGCCGCGCGACTCCTTGCGGTTGATCGCCGCGACGACCGTGACCTCCGCGATGTCGAGGAGGAAGCCGAGCTCGATGGCCTCGAGCAGGTCGGTGTTGAACATCCGGCCCTTGTCCTGGACCGAGACGTTCCTGTACCGCTTCTGCAGGTCGCGGATGTCCGCGAGGGCCTGGTTGAGCGACTCGCCGGTGCGGAACACCTGGGCGTTGGCGTCCATGGTCTCCTGGAGGGCCTTGCGCACGTCGGCGACGCGCTCGCCGTCGGGGCGGTTGCGCATCTCCTCGAGCTGCGCGATCACCGCCGCGGCAGGGTTCTCCGGGAGCTCGGTGTACGACGCCGTCGCGGCGTACGCGGCGGCCGTGCGGCCGGCACGCTTGCCGAAGACGTTGATGTCGAGCAGCGAGTTGGTGCCGAGGCGGTTGGAGCCGTGGACGCTGACGCACGCGACCTCGCCGGCGGCGTAGAGGCCCTTGACGACGTTGTGGCTGTCGCGCAGGACCTCGGCCTCGACGTTGGTCGGGATGCCACCCATCGCGTAGTGCGCCGTCGGGTACACGGGCACGGGCTCGGTGTACGGCTCGATGCCCAGGTAGGTCCGGGCGAACTCGGTGATGTCCGGGAGCTTCGCGTCGATGTGCGCGGGCTCGAGGTGCGTGAGGTCGAGCAGGACGTAGTCCTTGTTCGGCCCGGCGCCGCGACCCTCGCGGACCTCGTTCGCCATCGACCGGGCGACGATGTCGCGCGGTGCGAGGTCCTTGATCGTCGGCGCGTAGCGCTCCATGAACCGCTCGCCGTCGGCGTTGCGGAGGATGCCGCCCTCGCCGCGCGCGGCCTCGGAGAGGAGGATGCCGAGGCCCGCGAGGCCCGTCGGGTGGAACTGGAAGAACTCCATGTCTTCCAGGGGCAGCCCGCGGCGGTAGGCCAGGGCCATGCCGTCGCCCGTGAGCGTGTGCGCGTTGGACGTCGTCTTGAAGATCTTGCCCGCGCCGCCGGTGGCGAAGATGATCGCCTTCGCCTGGAACACGTGGATCTCGCCGGTCGCGAGGTCGTAGGCGACCACGCCGGTCGCCGTGACGGTCTCGTCGTCGGGGATCTCGCCCGCGGAGAGGTCGTGGTCGGTGATGAGGTCGAGGACGTAGAACTCGTTGAAGAACTCGACGTCCTGCTTGACGCACTGCTGGTAGAGCGTCTGGAGGATCATGTGGCCGGTGCGGTCCGCGGCGTAGCACGAGCGGCGCACCGCGGCCTCGCCGTGGTTGCGGGTGTGCCCGCCGAACCGGCGCTGGTCGATGCGACCCTCGGGCGTGCGGTTGAACGGCAGGCCCATGCGCTCGAGGTCGAGCACCGCGTCGATGGCCTCCTTGGCCATGATCTCCGCGGCGTCCTGGTCGACGAGGTAGTCGCCGCCCTTGACCGTGTCGAACGTGTGCCACTCCCAGTTGTCCTCCTCCACGTTCGCGAGGGCGGCGCACATGCCTCCCTGCGCGGCGCCCGTGTGCGAGCGCGTGGGGTACAGCTTGGAGATGACGGCCGTGCGGACCTTGCCGGACGACTCCAGCGCCGCGCGCATCCCGGCGCCGCCTGCGCCGACGATCACGACGTCGTACTGATGGGTTTGCATCGGGGTCGATGCCTCCTGGGAGAGAGCCGGGTGGAGCGAGAAGACGGGGGCGTGGGTGGTGCGGTGCTCAGGCCGTGCAGAACGACGCGAGCAGCTCGGCCGGCGCGTTCGCGGGGCACGGGTCGAACGTGAAGATCACGAGCGTGCCGAGGACCGTGACGATCGTGAAGGCGAGGTACAGCGCGAGCTTGAGGACGAGGCGAGTGCCGTCACGCTCGGCGTAGTCGTTGATGATCGTGCGCACGCCGTTGGTGCCGTGGAACATGGCCAGCCACAGCATGAGCAGGTCCCAGATCTGCCAGAACGGCGACGCCCACTTGCCCGCGACGAAGCCGAAGTCGATCGCGTGCACGCCCTCGCCGACCATGAGGTTGACGAAGAGGTGCCCGAAGATGAGGACGATCAGCACGACGCCGGAGGCGCGCATGAAGATCCAGCTGTACAGCTCGTAGTTGCTGCGCGTCGCCTTGCGGCGCTTGTACGGGTCGCGCGGGCTCGCGACCTCGACCGTGGGTGCGGCGGCCATCAGTGCCCCCCTCCGAAGACGTTCATGAGGTGACGCGGCAGGAAGCCGGCCATCGTCACGACGAAGAGGCCGACGACGATCCAGAGCATCGTGCGCTGGTACCGCGGGCCCTTGGCCCAGAAGTCGACGAGGATGATGCGGATGCCGTTGAAGGCGTGGAACACGATGGCCGCGACCAGTCCCGCCTCGCCCAGGCCCATGATCGGCGTCTGGTACGTCCCGATGACGGCGTTGTAGGCCTCGGGCGACACCCGGACGAGCGCCGTGTCGAGCACGTGGACGAGCAGGAAGAAGAAGATGAGCACGCCGGTCACGCGATGCGCGACCCACGACCACATGCCTTCACGGCCGCGGTAGAGCGTGCCAGCTGGTGCACTGGGCACTTTGGGGGCCTCCTGTGGCGAGATCAGGGGGAGATGTCACGTTCCGGTCGTGGCCCGGAACTCCCTCAGTCCGGACCGCGGGACCGTCGTCGGCATCGGTCTCTGGGCTTCCACCATAGTGACATCGGCGTCATGATGCGGACCGCCCAGGGCGGCGGGACGCCTTTGCGCGGGGGGTTTGTGACTGATCCCACAGCCCGCGGGGGAACTGCGCGCCTCACTATGCTGGCCCCCATGGCCTCTTCGCCTCACCCCTCGTCCGCCGCGGCCGCGTCGCCGATCCCCGGCTTCCACGCCGTCGTCCCGGCGGGAGGGGCGGGCACGCGGCTGTGGCCGCTCTCGCGCGCGGGCTCGCCCAAGTTCCTCCTCGACCTCACCGGGTCCGGGCGCTCGCTCCTCCAGGCGACGGTCGACCGGCTCGTCCCGCTCGCGGGAGAACAGGGCGTGGTCCTCGTCACCGGGGACCGGCACGTCGCCGCCGCGCGCACGCAGCTCCCGGGGCTCCCGGCCGAGAACGTCCTGGCAGAGCCGTCGCCGCGTGACTCGATGGCGGCGATCGGCCTCGCCGCGGCGGTCCTCGAGCGGCGGCACGGCGACGTCGTGGTGGGGTCGTTCGCCGCGGACCAGGTCATCACGGGCCGGGACGCGTTCGAGTCGTCGGTGCGTCAGGCGGTGGAGGCCGCGCGCGCGGGGTACGTCGTGACGATCGGGATCGCGGCCTCGCGGCCTTCGACGGCGTTCGGGTACGTGCACAGCGGCGCCCCGCTCGGCGTCGAGGGCGCTCCGAGCGCGCAGCACGTGCGCGGGTTCACGGAGAAGCCCGACGCGACGACCGCGCAGCGCTACCTCGCGTCCGGCGAGTACCGGTGGAACGCCGGCATGTTCATCGTCCGGTCGTCCGTCCTCCTGGGGCACCTCGCGGACCAGCGCCCGGAGCTGCACGACGGCCTGCGTGCCATCGCCGCGGCGTGGGACGGCCCGGACCGCGACCGCGTGCTCGCCGAGCGCTGGCCCGCGCTCGAGCGGATCGCGATCGACCACGCGGTCGCCGAGCCCGTGGCGGCCGTGGGCGGCGTCGCCGTCGTCCCCGGCACGTTCGGCTGGGACGACGTGGGGGACTTCAACTCGCTCGCCGCGCTGCTGCCCTCGGTCGACGGTGCCGGTTCCAAGGTCCTCGGCGACACGGGCCGCGTCGTCCGTCGGGAGAGCGCGGGGTCCGTGGTCGTGCCCGCGAGCGATCGCGTCGTCACGGTGCTCGGCCTCGACGACGTCGTGGTCGTCGACACCCCGGACGCGCTGCTCGTCACCACGCGTGCCCGGGCCCAGCAGGTGAAGTCGATGGTCGAGACGGTGCGCGAGCTCGGGATGGACGAGCTCCTGTGACCGCCGACGTGACCCTCGCGGCCCGCATCGCCGCCGCCGCCGCCCGCCACGTGGACGAGGTCGTGGCGATCCGCCGCGACATCCACGCCCACCCGGAGGTCTCGCGCGCCGAGACGCGGACGACGGCGCTGCTCGCCGACCGGCTGCGGGCCGCGGGGCTCGAGCCGCGGCTGCTGCCCGGCACGGGCCTCGTGTGCGACGTCGGCCCCGAGCCGGGCGACGTGACGGCCACCGGCACTCCCGACGACGCGCCGTCGCCCGGGCGTGTGGCCCTGCGCGCCGACCTCGACGCGCTGCCGCTGCAGGACAGGTGCGACCTCCCGTGGGCCTCGACGGTCCCCGGCGTGGCGCACGCGTGCGGCCACGACGTGCACACCGCGGTGGTGCTGGGGGCCGGCCTGGTCCTCGCCGACCTCCACGCGCAGGGCGAGCTGCGCCGCGGCGTGCGGCTCGTCTTCCAGCCCGCCGAGGAGGTCCAGCCCGGCGGGTCGCTCGACGTCCTCGCCGCCGGCGCGATGGACGGCGTCGAGGAGATCTACGCGGTGCACTGCGACCCCAAGGTCGACGTGGGCCGCATCGGGACGCGCATCGGTCCGATCACGTCGGCGTCCGACGAGGTCTCCGTGACCATCGCGTCTCCCGGGGGGCACACCTCGCGCCCGCACCTCACGGGTGACGTGGTCTACGCGCTGGGCCAGGTCATCACCCAGGTCCCCGCGGTGCTGGGCCGTCGCCTGGACCCGCGCTCGGGCGTGAACCTCACGTGGGGCGCCGTCCACGCGGGCTCGGCCCACAACGCCATCCCGAGCACCGGCACGGTCCGCGGGACCCTGCGCTGCCTCGACGTGCGCGCGTGGGAGTTCGCGGGGCAGGTGCTGCACGACGCCGTGGAGCAGGTCGTCGCGCCGTACGAGGTCGAGGTGACCGTGCACCACACGCGCGGGGTCCCGCCCGTCGAGAACGACGAGCGCTGCACCGGGCTGCTGGAGGCCGCCGCGCGCGACGTGCTCGGCCCGGACTCGATCCTCCTGACCGAGCAGTCGCTCGGCGGCGAGGACTTCGCCTGGTACCTGACCAAGGTCCCCGGCGCGATGGCGCGGCTGGGCACGCGGACCCCCGGTGGGCGCAGCTACGACATCCACCAGGGCGACCTCCAGGTCGATGAGCGCGCGGTGGACGCGGGGATGCGGCTGCTGGCCCGTGTCGCCGCCGGTCAGGGCGGGTGAAGCGGTCCCGACCCGTGGACACGGGTGTGTCACGCCTCAGACGCAAAGTGACGCTTGCATAACGAAGCAGCGGCGTTACCGACAAGTAACGTGCAAGACCCTTCCGGCTGATTAGTGTTCGGTCCTATAGAGGCCGACGGACCGGTCCTCCCGTGCAACGACGCTCGGGAGGGCCCAGGGGTCCTTCCCTGCGCGGCCCTGCTACGAGAACGACAGGAGCTATCAGGTGAAGAGAGCGACTCAGGTCACCGCGCTCGCGGCCGTCGCCGCGCTCGCGCTGGCCGCGTGCGGCGCCGCACCCGAGGACGACGAGACGACCGGCGGCGGCGACAACACCGCGGGCGGCAACTCCGACTTCTCCGCGTGCATGGTGTCCGACGCCGGCGGGTTCGACGACCAGTCCTTCAACCAGGCCGGTTTCGAGGGCCTGGAGCAGGCGAAGGCCGAGCTGGGCATCACGGCCACCGAGGTCGAGTCCTCGGCGGACACGGACTACGCGCCGAACATCGACAACCTCGTCCAGCAGGGCTGCAACCTCGTCATCGGCGTCGGGTTCCTCCTCGAGGACCCGATCCAGGCGGCGGCGGAGGCGAACCCCGACACGAACTTCGCCCTCATCGACTCGTCGTTCTCCGACGCGGACTTCAACCCGGTCGAGATCGACAACGCCAAGCCGATCCTCTTCAACACGGCCGAGGCCGCGTTCCTCGCGGGCTACCTCGCGGCGGGCATGACCGAGACGGGCACGGTCGCCACGTTCGGCGGCATCCAGATCCCGTCGGTCGCCATCTTCATGGACGGCTTCGTCGACGGCGTCGCGAAGTACAACGAGGACAACGGCACCGAGGTCAAGACCCTCGGCTGGGACAAGGCGGCCCAGACGGGCTCCTTCACCGGTGACTTCGAGAACCAGGCGAACGGCCAGAACCTCGCGCAGGGCTTCATCGACCAGGGCGCGGACATCATCATGCCCGTCGCCGGCCCGGTGGGTCTCGGTGCGGCAGCCGCCGCGCAGAGCGGCGGCGCGAAGATCATCTGGGTCGACTCGGACGGCTTCCTCACGACGGAGTACGGCGACATCATCATCACCTCGGTGATGAAGCAGATCGGTCCGGCGGTCTTCGACACGGTGAGCGAGTCGGTCGACGGCAACTTCACCAACGAGCCCTACGTGGGCACGCTCGAGAACGAGGGTGTCGGCCTCGCGCCGTTCCACGACTTCGAGGACAAGGTGCCGGCCGAGCTGCAGGACATGCTCGCCCAGTACCAGGAGCAGATCATCGCCGGGGACCTGGTCGTCGAGTCGACCAACACCCCGTGACGACTCTCTGAGACCGTCGGTCCCGTGCCCCAGCGGCTTCGGGACCGGCGGGACGGTGGCCCGGGCGAGCCCGCCCGGGCCACCGTCGTCATGAGGTGACGCACGAGGCGACGACGCGACGGAAGTACGGTTCGATGGAGTTCCCTGTTCTCAGAGAGGCCGCCCGGTGAAGCTGGAGCTGCGCGGGATCACGAAGGTGTTCGGGTCCCTGGTCGCGAACGACCACATCGACCTGGTGATCGAGCCAGGCGAGATCCACGCCCTGCTGGGCGAGAACGGTGCGGGCAAGAGCACGCTCATGAACGTGCTGTACGGCCTGTACGACCCGGACGACGGCGAGATCCTCGTCGACGACCAGCCGGTCGCGTTCACGGGCCCCGGCGACGCCATGGCGGCGGGGATCGGGATGGTGCACCAGCACTTCATGCTCGTCCCGGTCTTCACGGTCGCGGAGAACGTGGCCCTCGGCCACGAGCCGGTCAAGGGCGCGGGCCTCATCGACGCTCGACGCGCGCGCGGTCTCGTGCGCGAGATCTCGGACCGGTTCGGGTTCGAGGTCGACCCGGACGCGATGGTCGAGGACATCCCCGTCGGCGTCCAGCAGCGGGTCGAGATCATCAAGGCGCTGTCGCGCGACGCGCGCGTGCTCATCCTCGACGAGCCGACCGCGGTCCTGACCCCGCAGGAGACCGACGAGCTCATCGCGATCATGCGCCAGCTCAAGGCCGCGGGGACCTCGATCGTGTTCATCACGCACAAGCTGCGCGAGGTGCGCGCCGTGGCGGACCGCATCACGGTCATCCGCCGCGGGAAGGTCGTGGGGACCGCAGACCCGAGCGCGAGCGAGACCGAGCTCGCGTCCCTCATGGTCGGCCGCTCCGTCTCGCTCGGCGTGGAGAAGACGACGGCCGAGCCGGGCGATGCGACGTTCCGGGTCGCCGACCTCACGGTCATGGACGACCTCGACACCGCGGTCGTCGACCGCGTGAGCCTCGACGTCGCGCGGGGCGAGATCCTCGTCGTCGCGGGCGTCCAGGGCAACGGGCAGACGGAGCTCACCGAGACGATCGTGGGCCTGCGCAAGCCCGTCGCCGGCTCGATCACGCTCGACGGCAAGGAGCTCGTGGGCCGAGGAGTGTCGGACGTGCTCGCCGCCGGCGTCGGGTACGTGCCGGAGGACCGCAGCACGGACGGCATCGTCGGGACGTTCTCCGTCGAGGAGAACCTCGTCCTCGACCTCTTCGACCGTCCCCCCTACTCGCGCGGCGGCGCGCTCAACCGGGCCGCGATCCGCGACAACGCCGAGCAGCGGGTGGTCGAGTTCGACGTCCGCACCCAGACGGTCGAGGTGCCTGCCGGGAACCTCTCCGGCGGCAACCAGCAGAAGGTCGTCCTCGCGCGCGAGATGTCGCGCCCGCTGCGCCTGCTCATCGCGTCGCAGCCGACGCGCGGGCTCGACGTCGGGTCGATCGAGTTCGTCCACAAGCGTGTCGTCGAGGAGCGCGACAACGGCACCCCGGTGATCATCGTCTCGACCGAGCTCGACGAGGTGCTCGCCCTCGCGGACCGGATCGCCGTGATGTACCGCGGTCGCATCGTCGGCGTCGTCCCGGGCGACACGGACCGCGACGTGCTGGGGCTCATGATGGCGGGGGTCCCGCTCGACGAGGCCGTCGCGCAGGCGGCCGAGCACCGCACCACCCTCGGCGAGGCCGACATCGAGGCGGGAGACGCGCCGTCGAGCGCCGGGGTCGACGTCGACCTGGCCGACGCCGACGCCCGCGAGGAGGAGATCCAGTGACCCAGCAGGCCATGCCCGACGACGCGGCGGCCGTCCCGCCGACGCCCGCGCCGCCGAGCGACACCACGAAGCCCCGGCCGCCGGCCGGAGCGAGCATCCTGCGCGAGATGCTGGAGAGCAGCTGGCTCGTCTCGCTGCTCGCGATCGTCGCGGCCCTCGTCCTCGGCGGCGTGCTCATCGCGGCGGCCGACCCGGAGGTCCAGGAGGCCGCGACCTACTTCTTCGCGCGGCCCACGGACTTCTTCGAGGCCGTCTGGAACGCCGTGTTCGGCGCGTACAGCGCACTCTTCCAGGGCGCCGTCATCAATTTCCAGGCGCCCGACCTCCAGCGGGCCCTCCGCCCGCTGACCGAGACCATGACGGTCTCGACCCCGCTCATCCTCGCGGGCCTCGGCCTCGGCATCGGCTTTCGCGCGGGCCTGTTCAACATCGGTGCGCAGGGCCAGATCATCCTGGGCGGCATCTTCGCCGGGTTCATCGGGTTCACGTTCTCCCTGCCTCCCGGCCTGCACCTGCTGCTCGCGGTCCTCGGTGCCGCGCTCGGCGGGGCGATCTGGGCGAGCATCGCGGGTGTGCTCAAGGCCCGGACGGGCGCGCACGAGGTGATCGTCACGATCATGCTCAACAACATCGCGGTCTACCTCGTGGCGTACCTGCTCACGACCCCCGCGTTCCAGCGGCCGGGCAGCAGCAACCCGATCAGCCCGCCCATCCCGAGCTCGGCCACGTTCCCGCTGCTGCTCGGCGAGGGCTTCCGCCTGCACCTCGGCTTCGTCCTCGCCCTGCTCGCGGCCGTGGGCGTGTGGTGGCTCATGGAGCGCTCGACGCTCGGCTTCCGTTTCCGCGCGGTCGGCGAGAACCCGAACGCGGCGCGCACGGCAGGCATCTCCGTGGCGTGGGTGACCGTCTGGGTCATGGCCATCGCCGGTGCGCTCGCCGGTCTGGGCGGCGCCGCCCAGGTGCTCGGCACCGAGAAGGTCCTCACCGCGGGCGTCGCCGCGAGCTTCGGGTTCGACGCGATCACCGTGGCGCTCCTCGGCCGGTCCCGGCCGCTCGGGACCGTCCTCGCGGGTCTGCTCTTCGGCGCCCTCCGCGCGGGCGGCTTCGCGATGCAGGCACGTACCGGGACGCCGATCGACATCGTGCTCGTCGTCCAGTCCCTCATCGTGCTCTTCATCGCCGCCCCGCCGCTCGTGCGGGCGATCTTCCGGCTCCCCACCCCGGGCGGCCCGACGCGCGCCGAGCGTCACGCCGCGAGACGGCGGGCCAAGGCGGCCACGACCACCACGACGACGCAGGAGGCCGGAGCATGAGCACCGCGACCACCACCCCGGCGCCGGCCTCCGCGCCGGAGCGTGCGGCGAAGCCGCTGCCGCCCATCAGCTGGAAGGCCCCGATCGCGTACGCGGTCATCGGGCTGCTGTCACTGGTGTTCTTCGCCCTGCTCCCCGCCGGTGGGCAGCAGACGACGTTCCGCCTCTCGACGGCGAGCGACTTCTTCCAGATCGAGCCGATCACGGTGAGCTCGACCGGGGCGGCCCTGTTCCTGTCGATCCTCGCGCTCCTGCTCGCAGGGCTGTCCTTCTGGGCGGCGCGCGACCGGCGCAAGATCGGCGTCTGGCTCCCCATCGTCTTCGGTGTCGCCGTCGTCTTCGCGTTCCTGTGCTGGGCGGGCGAGGGCAAGTCCGCGATCCCGCTCACCGGGCTGCTGCAGGGCTCGCTGTTCCTCGCGGTCCCGCTCGTGTTCGGCGCGCTCTCGGGCGTGCTGTGCGAGCGCGTCGGCATCATCAACATCGCCATCGAGGGCCAGCTCCTCGCCGGGGCGTTCCTCGCCGCGGTCGTCGCCTCGCTCACGTCGTCCGCGTACGCCGGCCTCATCGCCGCCCCGATCGCGGGGGCTCTCGTCGGCGTGCTCCTCGTGATCTTCTCGGTGAAGTACTGGGTGAACCAGATCATCGTCGGCGTCGTGCTCAACGTGCTCGTCGTGGGCGTGACGAGCTACCTGTACTCCACGGTGCTCACCGAGGACCCGGGCACGTGGAACACGCGGACCCCGCTCCCCGTGATCGAGATCCCGGTGCTGTCGCAGATCCCCGTCGTGGGACCGGTGCTCTTCCGCCAGACGCTGCTCGTCTACATCATGTACGTCGTCGTGATCCTGCTCCAGGTCTTCCTCTTCCGGAGCCGGTGGGGCCTGCGCCTGCGCGCGGTCGGCGAGCACCCCAAGGCCGCCGACACCGTGGGCATCAAGGTCAACGCGACCCGCGTGCGCAACACGATCCTCGGCGGCGCGGTCGCCGGCCTCGGCGGCGCGTTCTTCACGGTCGCGGCGGGCCTCGCGTTCGGCAAGGAGATGACGGGCGGCAAGGGCTTCATCGCCCTCGCGGCCATGATCCTCGGGCGGTGGAACCCGGTCGGCGCGCTCGTCGCGGCGCTCCTGTTCGGCTTCTCCGACAACCTGCAGACGGTGCTCGGCATCGTCGGCACGCCGATCCCGAGCCAGATCATGCTCATGACGCCGTACGTCGTGACGATCTTCGCCGTCGCCGGTCTCGTCGGGCGCGTGCGCCCGCCGGCCGCCGAGGGCATCCCCTACGTGAAGTGAGGTCACGGTGCCGATGACAGACCTGCCGCACGTGCACGACGGCGAGCCCCGCCCGGGCGAGGGGACGGACCACGGCGGGACCGCCGTCGGGCCCTCCGTCGACTGGGACGCCCTGCGCGACGCCGCACGCGAGATCATGACCCGCGCGTACGCCCCCTACTCGGGATTCCCGGTGGGCGCCGCCGCGCTCGTGGACGACGGGCGCGTCGTCGTCGGGTGCAACGTCGAGAACGCCGCGTACGGCGTGACGCTGTGCGCCGAGTGCTCGCTCGTGAGCTCGTTCGTGGGGACGGGCGGAGGCCGCCTCGTGGCGTTCGCGTGCGTGGACGGGCACGGGGCGACGCTCATGCCGTGCGGTCGATGCCGGCAGCTCCTGTGGGAGCACGGGGGCCCCGACCTGCTGGTCGACACCGTGCGTGGTATCAAGACGATGAGGGACGTGCTGCCCGACGCCTTCGGGCCCGAGGATCTGGAGGAGCGCTCGTGACCAGCGACGACGTGACCCCGCAGGGTGGCGGGACCGAGGACCAGGACGCGACGGCCGAGGCGCTCGCCGGGGTCGAGGGCGACGGGGCGGGCACCGGCGACGAGGGGCCGCCCCCGGAGCCCTTCGACGCGGTCGACGTGATCCGGACCAAGCGCGACGGCGCGCGGCTCGACCCGGCCCAGATCGACTGGGTGATCGACGCCTACACGCGCGGCGTCGTCGCCGAGGAGCAGATGGCCGCGCTCGCGATGGCGATCTACCTCAACGGCATGGACCGGACCGAGATCGGTCGCTGGACGCAGGCGATGATCGCGTCGGGCGAGCGCATGGACTTCTCGGGGCTCTCGCGCCCGACGGCGGACAAGCACTCGACCGGGGGCGTGGGGGACAAGATCACGCTGCCGCTCGCGCCGCTCGTCGCCGTGTACGGCGTCGCGGTCCCGCAGCTCTCGGGGCGCGGCCTGGGGCACACGGGCGGAACGCTCGACAAGCTCGAGGCGATCCCGGGGTGGCGCGCGGCGCTCACGAACGAGCAGATGATGAACGCGCTCGAGCACGTGGGCGCGGTGATCTGCCAGGCGGGCTCCGGCCTCGCGCCCGCCGACCGCCTCCTGTACGCGCTGCGCGACGTCACGGGCACGGTCGAGTCGATCCCGCTCATCGCGAGCTCGATCATGAGCAAGAAGATCGCGGAGGGCACCGGGGCTCTGGTGCTCGACGTCAAGGTCGGGTCCGGTGCGTTCATGAAGGAGCTGGGCTCGGCACGCGAGCTCGCGCGGACCATGGTCGACCTCGGTACCGACGCCGGCGTGCGCACGGTCGCGCTGCTCACCGACATGTCGACGCCCCTCGGCCTCACCGCGGGCAACGCGCTCGAGGTGCGCGAGTCGGTCGAGGTGATGAAGGGTGCGGGGCCGCAGGACGTCGTCGACCTCACGGTCGCGCTCGCGCTCGAGATGCTCGCCGGTGCGGGCCGCCCGCAGGACGAGGACGACGTGCGGCACGCGCTGGTCGGTGGCCGCGCGCTCGACAAGTGGCGCGAGATGATCGCCGAGCAGGGCGGCGACTCGCGTGCCCCGCTGCCGGTGGCGCGTGAGCGTGAGCACGTCGTCGCCGACCGCGACGGCGTCCTCGAGCGGCTCGACGCGTACGCCGTCGGGGTCGCCGCGTGGCGCCTGGGCGCGGGCCGTGCGCGCAAGGAGGACCCGGTGCAGGCGGGCGCCGGTGTCGAGCTGTTCGCCAAGCCGGGGGACCCGGTGCGCAAGGGTCAGCACCTCATGACGCTCCACACCGACACGCCCGAGCGCTTCGAGCGGGCGGTGCAGGCGCTCGAGGGGGCGTGGGCCATCGCGGACCCGGGCACCGTCGTCGAGCGGCGACCCGTCGTCCTCGACCGCGTGGACTGACGGGGGCGCGCGCTGACCGTGGGCCGCGACGAGCAGGACGTCGAGGAGGGCGTCGAGACACCGGCCGACACGCGGCGGCCCCGCTCCGTCTACGGGGTCGGGACCGAGCCGGACGCGCGGTTCAGTCTCGCCAACGAGCGCACCGCGCTCGCCTGGGTGCGCACCGGTCTCGGTCTCGTCGCGGGCGGCGTCGCGCTGACGTCGTTCGCGACGTTCGCCGACATGCCCGGTGTGCTCGACGTCGTCGCGGGTGTCGCGTGCCTGGTCGGCGCCGGGTTCGCGGGGTACGCGCTCGTGTCCTGGCGGCGCAACGAGAGGGCGCTGCGCCTGCGCCGGCGGCTGCCCGCCCCGAGCGGGCTCCCCGTGCTCGTCGTCGGCGTCGTGATCCTCGCGCTGCTGCTCGCCGGGTACGCCGTCGGGTCGGCGTCAGGGCCATGAGCGCCGCACCCGAGCGAGCGGTCCCCTCGCCCCGCGACGAGGGGCTGCAGCCCGAGCGCACGGCGCTCGCGTGGCAGCGCACGGTGCTCGGCGTGGTCGTCGGGTCGCTCGTCCTGGCGGCAGCAGGCCTCCGTTCCGGATCGACGGTCACCGTGTGCGCGGCGGTCGCCGTCGGCGTGCTGGCGCTCGTCCCCGCCGTCCTCCGACCCCCGACCGGCGGGCTCCCCGGGAGCGGCCGGCTGTACTCGTGGTCCTTCCTCGTGCGCGTCGCGAGCCTCGTCGTCGTGCTGGCTCTCGTGGGCGCCGTCTGGGCGTTCGGTCGAGCGTGGGGCGCGGCGTGAGCCTCGGCGACGCGCTCGGCGCGCTCCGCGTCACGGACCTCGCGCGGATCGCGCCGGCGCGGACGGTGCCCCCACCTCCACCCGGTGGCGTCTACCGGCCCGACGGCGGCACGCAGCACGCGCTCGACCTCGCCCGCCGCGCGGGCCATCCCGCGCCGCGGGTACGCGCCCTCGCGGCCACGCTCGCCACGCTCGACCCAGGAACGCGACGGGCGGTCGTCGACCCGCTGCGCCGCGGCGCCGGCGGCGGCTGGTCCGGACCCCGAGACCGTGCCGGCGTCCGCCCGCTCGAGGTGGGCGGAGCGCCGGCGCGGCAGACCGACGCGACGACGTGCGGGTCCGCCGTCCTCGCGCTGCTCGCGGCGGCGGGGGACCCGGTGCTCGCGCTCTGGCTCGCCACGGGGCTCGCGCCGGGGGAGACCGCTCCGGTCCCGGCGCCACGGCCGGACGGCGCGGCACGGTTCCGCGTCCTCCAGCAGGAGGTCAAGCGGCGGACCAACCGGGCGGCCCTCGGCCCGCTCCCGTGGCCCGTGACCCTCGGGACACCCCCGTGGGGCGCCGCGCGGACCGCGCGGTACGCGGACGTGCGCTACGTCGAGCGTGTCGTCGTCGGAGCCCGGAGCGAGCAGGTGGTCCGGGCCGCGCTCGTCGCGGCCGCGCGCGGTGTGCCGGTGCCGCTCTTCACCGGCGGTGACCTCGCGCTCGGGATCGCGACGGCGGTGCCGCGCCACGTCGTGCTGCTCACGGACGCCGACGCACGGACTCGACGGTGCCGGGTCTACGAGCCGTCGGCCGGCACGGTGCACGACCTCGATGCGGCTTCGCTGCTCGACGGCGCACGGACACCCGACGTGCTGCGCGCGCTCGGGGGCTGGCCGCACGTCTGCTGGGCCCTCCTGCCGACCGGGCGGTAGGGCTGGCGAGGCCCCGCGCGCGGCGCGAGGATGAAGGTGGCGGCCACGCCCGTGGAACGCGCCGAGTCGTCTGGTGAGGAGTCGCGATGAGCACCGTGCCCGGGAACGACGCGTGGCGGGACGCCGGCCTGGTCGAGCAGGAGGACGAGGTCGTGAGCCTGGTCGAGGAGTCGGAGGACGCCGGCCCCGGCGTCGACGACGCCGAGCACGAGGGCGACGAGTACCGTCCGCGCACCGCGCGACCGGACCTCGAGGGCGAGGCGAACGAGGCCGACGTCGTCGAGCAGGCGTCCGCCGTGCCGGGCGAGGAGGACGACTACGCCTGACCGTCCCGGAGCACCTGGCCGTTCGGCGCGAGCGCTGGCGTACCGGCCGGTACCGTGAGCGCATGACCACCGAGAACGCCCCCCTGACGGTCGACGTCATCCGCTCGCTGCCCAAGGTCGTGCTGCACGACCACCTCGACGGCGGGCTCCGCCCCGCCACGATCCTCGAGCTCGCCGCCGACGTCGGGCACCAGCTCCCCGCGGGCGACGCCGAGGCTCTCGGCGCCTGGTTCGCCGAGTCGGCCGACTCGGGCTCGCTCGTGCGCTACCTCGAGACGTTCGACCACACGATCGCTGTCATGCAGACCCCCGCCGCGCTGGCCCGCGTGGCGCGCGAGGCGGTGCTCGACCTCGCGCGCGACGGCGTCGTGTACGCCGAGCAGCGGTGGGCGCCCGAGCAGCACCTCCAGCGCGGGCTGACGCTCCAGGAGACCGTCGACGCCGTCCAGTCCGGCATCGAGCAGGGCATCGCGGAGGCCGCCGCGGAGGGCCGGACCATCCGCGTCGGGCAGCTCGTCACCGCCATGCGCCACGCCGACCGGTGGCAGGAGATCGCCGAGCTCGCCGTCGCGAACCGCGCGAACGGCGTCGTCGGCTTCGACATCGCCGGTGCCGAGGACGGCTTCCCGCCCTCGCGCCACGCCGAGATCTGGCGCTACCTCGCCGACCAGAACTTCCCCGTCACCATCCATGCGGGCGAGGCCGCCGGTCCGGAGTCGATCGCCGAGGCCGTGCACCTCGGCCAGGCGAGCCGCCTCGGTCACGGCGTGCGCATCGTCGAGGACATCACGTTCGACCCCGAGTTCCCGCACAGCGCCGAGGGCGAGTCCGGGACGGCCGCGCTCGGCCTCCTCGCGCACTGGGTGCGCGACCACCAGATCCCGCTCGAGCTGTGCCCGTCGTCCAACGTGCAGACCGGGGCGGCGACGTCGGTCGCGGCGCACCCGATCACGCGCCTCAAGGAGCTCGACTTCGCGGTCACGCTCAACACCGACAACCGCCTCATGTCGCGCACGACCATGACGCAGGAGATGGCGCTGCTCGTCGAGCACGCCGGGTGGACGATCGACGACCTCGCGGACGTCACGATGACTGCCGCGTGGAGCGCGTTCGTGCACCACGACGAGCGCCGCGCGCTCGTCGACGACGTGATCCTGCCGGGCTACCAGGAGGTTCAGGGCGCGCGGCTCTGACCCGCCCGGGTCGCCCAGCACGACGTCGGTGCCGTGATCGACGCGATCACGGCACCGACGCCTCCCCGGCGGGGGTCAGACGCCCTTGGGGTGCCAGACCGTCTTGGTCTCGGTGAACGCGAGGATGCGCTGGGGGCGCGGGGCCTCGGTCCAGTCGGGCTCGGCGTCGTCGCCGCGACGGCCGGCCGTGGGGCGCAGGACGCGCTTGACCGAGTCGGCCGCCGCGGCCTCGAGCTCACCCCACGTGACGCCGTCGGCGCCGACGGCGCCCGCGAGGTCGATCGCGTTGACGTCGAGGTGCGACGCGAGCGGGGGAGCGAGCTCCTTGGTGAAGCCCGTGAGGACGTTGACCACGCCGCCGGGGACGTCCGACGTCGCGAGCACCTCGGACAGCGTGACGGCCGGGATCGGGCGCCGCTCGCTCGCGACGACGATCACGGCGTTGCCCGTGACGAGCGGCGGGACGATCGTCGAGACGAGGCCGAGCAGCGACGAGCGCTGCGGGGCGAGGACGACGACGACGCCGGTGGGCTCGGGGGAGGACAGGTTGAAGTACGGTCCGGCGACCGGGTTGGCGGAGCCGGCGACCTGCGCGACCTTGTCCGTCCAGCCCGCGTACCAGACCCAGCGGTCGATCGCCTCGGAGACCGCGAGCTCGGCCTGGCGCGCCGTGAGCCCCTCGCCCGCGACGACCTCGGCGACGAACTGCTCACGGCGGCCCTCCAGCATCTCCGCGACGCGGTAGAGCACCTGGCCGCGGTTGTACGCCGTCGCGCCGGCCCACTTCGCCTGCGCGGCGCGCGCGGCCACGACGGCCTCGCGCGCGTCCTTGCGCGAGCCCTGGGCGACGTTCGCGAGGAACCGGCCCTTGGTGTCCGTCACCTCGTACGTGCGGCCCGACTCGCTGCGGGGGAACTTCCCGCCGACGTAGAGCTTGTACGTCTTGCGCACGCCCAGGCGCTCCGGCGCCGTGCGCGTCGCGGTGGGCGCCTTCGTCGTGCGGGCCATCAGTAGGTGCTCCCCTCGATCAGGTAGGGCGCCAGGCCGTGCCGGCCGCCCTCGCGTCCGTAGCCCGACTCCTTGTAGCCGCCGAACGGGCTGGTCGGGTCGAACCGGTTGAAGGTGTTGGACCACACGACGCCCGCGCGGAGCTGGTCGGCCATCCAGAGGATGCGCGACCCCTTCTCCGTCCAGATCCCCGCCGACAGGCCGTACGGCGTGTTGTTCGCCTTGGCCACGGCCTCGGCGGGTGTGCGGAACGTGAGCACGCTGAGCACGGGGCCGAAGATCTCCTCGCGTGCGATGCGGTGCGCGGCGGACACCCCGGTGAACAGCGTCGGGGCGAACCAGTACCCGGAGGAGGGGAGCTCGCAGTCGGGGCTCCAGCGCGTGGCGCCCTCGGCGGTGCCGGCGTCGGTGAGCTCGGTGATGCGCGCGAGCTGCTGCGGCGAGTTGATCGCGCCGACGTCGGTGTTCTTGTCCATAGGGTCGCCGACGCGCAGCGTGCCGAGCCGGGCCTTGAGCCGGTCCACGAGCTCCTCGGCGATCGACTCCTGCACGAGCAGGCGCGACCCGGCGCAGCAGACCTGGCCCTGGTTGAAGAAGATGCCGTTGACGATGCCCTCGATCGCCTGGTCGATCGGCGCGTCGTCGAACACGATGTTCGCGGCCTTGCCGCCGAGCTCGAGCGTCGCGTGCTTGCGCGTGCCCGCGATCTCCTGGGCGATGCGCTTGCCGACCGGGGTCGAGCCCGTGAACGCGATCTTGTCGACGTCCGGGTGGTTGACGAGGGCCGAGCCCGTGGCGCGAGCACCGGTGACGATGTTGACGACACCGGCCGGCAGCTCCGCCTGGCGGAGCAGGTCCGCGAAGAGGAGCGCGGTGAGCGGCGTCGTCTCGGCGGGCTTGAGCACGACCGTGTTGCCCGTCGCGAGCGCCGGCGCGATCTTCCACGCGAGCATGAGCAGCGGGAAGTTCCACGGGATCACCTGCGCGGCGACGCCGTGCGGGCGCGGGTCGGGGCCGTAGCCCGCGTGCTCGAGCTTGTCCGCCCAGCCCGCGTAGTAGAAGAAGTGCGCGGCCGCCGTCGGGACGTCGACGTCGCGCGACTCGCGGATCGGCTTGCCGTTGTCGAGCGTCTCGAGCACCGCGAACTCGCGCGAGCGCTCGGTGAGCAGCCGCGCGATGCGGAACAGGTACTTGGCCCGCTCGCGGCCCGGCATGGGGCCCCACACCTTCTCCTGCGCGCGGCGCGCTGCGCGGACGGCGCGGTCGACGTCCTCCTCGGTCGCCTCCGCGACCTCGGCGAGGACCTCCTCCGTGGCGGGGTTGACGGTCTTGAACGAGCCGGAGTCCGACGCCGGGGTGAGCTCGCCGTCGATGAACAGGCCGTACGACGACGCGATGTCGACGACGGCGCGCGACTCGGGGGCCGGCGCGTACTCGAACGGCGAGCCGGCCGTGCTAGCTGTGGTGGTCATGGTGTCCTTCAGTCCCGCTCAGTCGACGGTCACGTAGTCGGGGCCCCAGTAGGTGCCGGTGGCGAGCTTGTTGCGCTGCATGAGCACGTCGTTGAGCAGCGACGACGCCCCGAACCGGAACCAGTCCGGGTCGAGCCAGTCGCCGCCCGCGGTCTCGTTGACCGCGACGAGGTACTTGATCGCGTCCTTCGACGTGCGGATGCCGCCGGCGGGCTTGACCCCGATCGGGACGCCGGTGAGCGCCCGGAAGTCGCGCACCGCCTCGAGCATGACGATCGTCACCGGGAGCGTCGCGGCGGGCGAGATCTTGCCGGTGCTCGTCTTGATGAAGTCGGCTCCCGCGAGCATCGCGAGCCACGACGCGCGGCGCACGTTGTCGTACGTGGCGAGCTCGCCCGTCTCGAGGATGACCTTGAGGTGCGCGTGGTGCCCGTTCGCGCGGCACTCCTCGCGCACGGCGACGATGTCCTCGTAGACCTGGGCGTAGCGCCCCGAGAGGAACGCGCCGCGGTCGATGACCATGTCGATCTCGTCCGCGCCGGCCTCGACGGCGTCGCGCGTGTCCGCGAGGCGTACCGCGCGGCTCGCGCGACCCGACGGGAACGCGGTCGAGACGGCGGCGACCTTGACGCCCGTCCCGGCGAGCGCCTCGACGGCGACGGGGACGAGGTCGTTGTACACGCACACGGCGGCGGCGGACGGGCACGACGGGTCCGCGGGCTCGGGGCGCACCGCCTTCGCGGCGAGCGCGCGCACCTTGCCGGGCGTGTCCGCGCCCTCGAGCGTCGTGAGGTCGACCATCCGGATGATCGTGTCGAGCGCCCAGGCCTTGGACGTCGTCTTGATCGAGCGGGTGCCCAGGGCCGCCGCGCGGCCGTCGGCGCCCACCTTGTCCACCCCCGGCAGCCCGTGCAGGTAGCGGCGCCAGGCGGTGTCGTCGAGGAGGGCGGATCCCGTCACGGAGCGCGCGAGATCGGCGATCTCGGCAGCGGACCGGTCGGCGGAACCCGGGGTCGCCGGTGCCGTTCCGGTGCCCGCCCGGCCGGTCTCGGCGACCGACGTCGGTGTCGTTGTGCTCATCGCCCCAGGTTACCCGTCGGTACGCCTCGCGGCGGGCCGCGGGCCTGCTCGTCACCTGACAGCATGGGCTCCGTGACGACGAGCCTCGACCTGTTCCTCCGCGAGACGGTCGACGCACGCACGCGGGCCCGCATCCTTGCGTTCGCGCGCTCCGAGGCCGGCTACCTCGAGGTCCCGGGCGACGTGTACGGCGCCGACCTCTACCGCGAGGACCAGGTCGCGGTCGTCTGGGACGGCCTCGACCCGACGAGGGAGGAGCGCGTCCCGTGGGACGAGTTCATGCGGCGCGTCCTCGAGCTTCCCGACCGCTGAGCCTCAGAGACCCAGAGCCCGCTGCATGTCCGCCGTGACGCGGTCGAGGCGGGTCCGCGCGGCGGCGCGGGCCGCCGTGAGGTCGTCGTGCGACGCGTCGGGCGCGACGGGCAGCACGACCTCGAGGTAGCACTTCACCTTCGGCTCGGTCCCGCTCGGGCGCACGATGACGCGCGTCCCGTCGGCGGTGAGGATGCGCACGCCGTCGGTGGGCGGCAGGCCGTCGAGGCCGGCCGACAGGTCGGCGACGTCCGAGACGCCGGCGCCCGCGAGCGTGCGCGGGGGAGCGGCCCGCAGGTGCGTCATCGTCTCGCCGATGCGGTCGAGGTCGGTGAACCGCGCGGAGAGCTGGTCGCTCACGTGCAGCCCGTGCGTGCGCGCCAGGTCGTCGAGCGCGTCGACGAGGGTGCGCCCCTCGGCCTTGAGGCGGTTCGCGAGCTGCGCCACGAGGAGCGCCGCGCTGATGCCGTCCTTGTCGCGGACGTGTGCCGGGTCGACGCAGTAGCCGAGCGCCTCCTCGTACCCGAACACGAGCCCGTCGACCCGCGAGATCCACTTGAAGCCGGTGAGCGTCGTCGCGAAGCCGAGGCCGTGCGCGGCCGCGATCTTCCCGAGCAGCCGCGAGGACACGACCGAGCACGCGAGCACCCCGCCGGCGGCGCCGGACGCCGCGACGCGCCGCGCGACGTCGTCGCCGAGCAGCGCGCCGACCTCGTCGCCGTGCAGCATGCGCCACCCGTTGGAGCGCGCGGTCTCCGCCCCCTGGTAGGTGCCGACGCGCGGGTCGAACACCGCGACCGCGCAGCGGTCGGCGTCGGGGTCGTTCGCGAGCACGACGTCGGCCGCGGAGTCCTGCGCGACGGCGAGCGCGAGGTCCATCGCGCCCGGCTCCTCCGGGTTGGGGAACGCGACGGACGGGAAGTCGGGGTTCGGGTCGAGCTGCTCCTCGACCGGGACGACGGTCGTGAAGCCGGCGTCGCGCAGCACGTGGGCGACCGTCTCGCCGCCCACGCCGTGCAGCGCCGTGGTGACGACCTTGAGCCGGCGGGGGGCGCCGTCGGACAGCGCGAGGACCGAGCGGACGTACGCGTCGACGACGTCGCGGCCCAGGACGGTCCACCCCGAGCCCGCGCGGGGGACGGACCGCGCCGGGCCGACCGCGGCGATCGCGGCGGCGATGCGCGAGTCGTACGGCGGGACGATCTGGGCACCCTGCCCCGAGTCCGTGACGACGCGCCCGCCGAGGTAGACCTTGTAGCCGTTGTCGGCGGGCGGGTTGTGGCTCGCGGTCACCATGACGCCCGCGTCCGCGCCGAGGTGGCGCACCGCGAAGGCGAGCACGGGCGTCGGCAGGGCCGAGGGGAGGACGAGGACGTCCAGCCCGGCCGCGGTGAGCACGGCCGCGCTGTCGACCGCGAACGCGCGCGAGCGGTGCCGCGCGTCGAACCCGACGACGACGCGCGGACGGGCCGCGCCGCCGGCCCCCGCGGGGCCGAGCGTGTCGAGGAGGAAGGCTCCGAGGCCCGCCGCAGCGCGGATGACGACCGCGCGGTTCATGCGGTGCGGCCCGGCGGCCATGCGGCCGCGGAGGCCGGCGGTGCCGAACTCGAGCGGCCCCGAGAACCGGTCCTGGAGCTCGGCGAGGGCGGCGACGCGCACGTCGTGCTTGCGCGGGTCGGGCGAGTCCGCGAGGTCGAGCAGGTGCCGCAGCTCGTCCTGGTCGCCCGCGTCGACGTCGTCGTCGACCCACGCGGCGACACGCTCGAGGAAGGCGCCGCGGTCGGTCCCCGGGTCGAACGTCGGGTCGTCGGCAGGGTCGGTCCGGTAGCCCGCGGTGCGGTCCGTCATGTCACACCAGCTTCGCGATGTCGGCCAGGAGGGCGCTGATCCGGGGTCCCGCGGCCTGGCCGGCCTCGATCACCTCGGCGTGGGACAGCGGCGTCGGGCTGATGCCGGCGGCGAGGTTCGTCACGAGCGAGACGCCGAGCACCTCCAGGCCGCAGTGGCGGGCCGCGATGGCCTCGAGCGTCGTCGACATGCCGACCAGGTCGGCGCCGAGGATCCCGGCCATGCGCACCTCGGCCGGGGTCTCGTAGTGGGGCCCGGGGAACTGCGCGTACACGCCCTCCGGGAGCGACGGGTCGACGCGGTGCGCGAGCTCGCGCAGGCGCGGGGAGTAGACGTCGGTGAGGTCGACGAACGTCGGGCCCTCGAGCGGGCTGCGGGCCGTCAGGTTGATGTGGTCGGAGAGCAGCACGGGCGTGCCTGCGGCCCAGTCCTGGTTGAGCCCGCCGCAGCCGTTCGTGAGGATCAGCGTCTCCGCGCCCGTCGCGGCGGCCGTGCGCACGCCGTGCACGACGGCGCGCACGCCCTTGCCCTCGTAGAGGTGCGTGCGCGAGCCGAGCACGAGCGCGTGCCGGACGGAGCCGTCGGCCCGCTCGACCCGGATCGACCGCGTCACCGAGAGGTGGCCCGCGACCGCGGGCGCCGAGAAGCCAGGGATCTCGTGCGTCGGGACCTCCGCGACGACGTCGCCCAGGAGCTCCGCGGCGCCGCCCCACCCCGAGCCGAGCACGAGGGCCATGTCGTGGCCGTCGACCCCCGTGGCCTGCGCGATGTGGTCGGCGGCGGCCCGTGCCACGAGGAACGGGTCGGTCGCGGGGTCGTCGAGCGGGGGTGTGCTCGCGGGCGTCGTCGTCATGGTCGCTAGGCTAGTCCGTCCCCGGGCGCGCGACCTGACGAGGGGCGGCTCCGCCGCGCCGCCCCTCACCGGCCCCGGCGTCTCGCATGCTGACACCGCGGGACGCGACGGCCTGACAGAATGTCCGGCGTGACGCACGCGAGCATCGACCACCAGGCCACCCGCATCGTCGTCCTCGGAGGTGGGCCCGGAGGGTACGAGGCCGCTCTCGTCGCCCGCCGGCTCGGCGCCGACGTGACCGTCGTCGAGCGCCACGGTCTCGGCGGCGCGGCCGTGCTCACCGACGTCGTCCCCTCCAAGACCCTCATCGCGACCGCCGACTGGATGACCATCGCCGAGCGTGCCGCCGAGCTCGGGATCCGCCTGCCCGTCGACACCGCCAAGGCGCAGCACCCCGCGATGCGGCGCCACATCGTCGACCTCGAGGCCGTGAACACGCGCGTCATGGCGCTCGCGGCCGCGCAGTCGGCGGACATCCACGCGCGCCTCGAGCGCGAGGGCGTGCGCGTCGTCATCGGCGCGGGTCGCCTCGACGGCCCCGCGCGCGTCGTCGTCGACTCGCCCGACGGCGCCGACGGGCCCGTCGTGCTCGACGCCGACGTGATCCTCCTCGCGGTCGGCGCGACCCCGCGCGTCCTGCCCACGGCGCAGCCCGACGGCGAGCGGATCCTCACGTGGACGCAGCTCTACAACCTGTCCGAGCTCCCGGAGCGGCTGATCGTCGTCGGGTCGGGCGTCACCGGCGCCGAGTTCGCGGGCGCGTACAACGCGCTGGGGTCCGACGTCGTGCTCGTGTCGAGCCGCGACCGCGTGCTCCCCGGCGAGGACGCCGACGCGGCCGAGCTGCTCGAGGGCGTCTTCCGCTCCCGCGGAATGACGGTCATGTCCCGGTCGCGCGCCGAGTCCGCCGAGCGCACCGAGGACGGTGTGCGCGTCACGCTGTCCGACGGCCGCGTCGTCGAGGGCTCGCACGTGCTCATCGCCGTCGGAGCCATCCCGTCGACCAGCGGCATCGGCCTGGAGGAGGCCGGGGTGCGGCTCACCCCGAGCGGGCACGTCGAGGTCGACAAGGTGTCGCGCACCTCGGTGCGGGGCATCTACGCGGCCGGCGACTGCACCGGGGTCCTGCCGCTCGCGTCCGTCGCCGCGATGCAGGGCCGCGTCGCCATGTCGCACGCGCTCGGCGACGCCGTCGTGCCGATCAAGCTGCGGACCGTCGCGGCGAACATCTTCACCGCGCCCGAGATCGCGACCGTCGGGTACAGCGAGGAGCAGCTCAAGGCGCAGAGCAGCAAGTACGTCACGACCGTGCTGCCGCTGGCGCGCAACCCGCGCGCGAAGATGCTCGGCATGCGCGACGGCTTCGTCAAGCTCTTCGCGCACCCCGAGGCCGGGGTCGTGCTGGGCGGCGTCGTCGTCGCGCCGCGCGCGAGCGAGCTCGTGTTCCCCATCACGCTCGCCGTGTCGCACCGGCTCACGGTCGACGACGTCGCGTCGGCCTTCACCGTCTACCCGTCGCTGTCGGGGTCCATCGCCGAGGTGGCGCGCATGCTGCACCACCGCGAGGACTGACCGCGCCGGCCTCAGGTGAGCGTGGCGACGAGCCGTCGCGCGCTCGCGCCCGGGTCCTCCGCACCGGTGACGAACGTGCGGTGCGCCAGGTCGCGCGTGCCGACGTCGTCGAACCACTCGGCGAGGAAGTCGTGGCCGTCGCGGACCCAGTCCGTGCCCTTCGAGCCGACCGACCGCGACCGCAGCACGGTCAGGGCGCGCTCGCGGTCGGCGCCGGGCAGGACGAGGACGACGTGCGGCACGGGCGCGAGCGCCGTGCGGACGCGGCCCAGGCACGCCGGGACCGTGTACGACGCGTGCCCCGCACCGAGCGCGAGCACCGCGCCGGGGTGCTCGGCGACCGCACGCTCGACGGCGTGCGCCCGCGCCGGCTCCCACTCACGCTCCGCCGCGACCCTGCCGACCACCGCGATGCGCTCGACGAGCCGGTCGACGCTCCACCCGACCTCCGGGTAGTAGCCGTCCGCGACGTCGTCGAGGTCGACGAACGGGACCCCGAGCAGTCCGGCCACGAGCCCGCCGATCGTGGACTTGCCGGTGGCCGCGGGGCCGAGCAGGACGAGGACCGGCGCGACGGCGCGGCCGTCCGCCCGCTGCCGCGACACCTCAGAGCCGGCCGTCCAGGCGCAGCGTCCCGTCCGCGAACGCGAGCTCGGTGAGCTGGAACCCCGGGAACGTGTGCTCGAGCACGCCGCCGAGCAGCGCCTGCACGTCGACCGCGACCCGCGCGTCGGGCAGCACGCGCACCGCCTCGGGCGGCAGCCCGTGCGAGCGCAGAGCGCCCTGGAGCGGCGCCTCGACGAACCCGAGCAGCTTGTGCGCGGGCAGTCCGGCGGCGTTGGCCTCGACCGCGAGCACGGCGGTGCCCGCCACGACCGACTCGACGTGCAGCGTCGCCCGCACGACGGGGACCAGCCTGGCGGCGAGCTTGAGCGCCGACGGCGGGTCGGGCACCTCGCGCAGGTCGACGACGACCCGCACGTCGTCGCCCTCGCTCGTCACCGAGCGCACGTACGGTGGCAGCCCGCCCGTCGCGCGCGCGATCTCCACGGCCTCGGTCACGGTCAGCTCGATGCGCATCTGTCGACCCTAGCGGTCGGTCGCGCGAGTCAGTCGTGGGCGCGGAGATCGGCGAGCAGGGGGCGGTGGTCGGAGGCGGTGACGTCGAGGACCTCGAACGAGCGGAAGGTCACGTCGCCGGAGCCGAAGACCCAGTCGATGCGATGGGCGGGCGCGACCGAGGGCGACGTGAGCGCGTCCGGGTCGCCGGCGGCGTCCTGGCCGCTCTCGAGGCCCTGCTCCTCGAGGAAGGTGATCTCGTCCCAGCCGGGCTCGGCGTTGAGGTCTCCCGCGAGGACGTACGCGCCCTCCACGGGCTCGTCGGCGAGGAGGGTCTCGAGCTGGTCGAGCCGGGTCGGCGTGCTCTCCTCGCGGTGCTGGAGGTGCACCGACGTCACGCGCACGGGGACGCCGGCGGCGTCGAGCGTCGCGGAGATGGTCGAGCGCTCCTGCGGCCCGGCGCCGTACGGCAGGGCGTGGCGCGCGACGTCGTCGAGGTCGCCGCGCAGCGGGTCCCACAGGAGCGCGTTGCCGAACTGCCGGTCGGCCGCGGGGACGAAGGCGACGCGCATCCCGGTCTCCCGCGCGAGGTAGGTCGCCATGTCGGCGCCTCCGCCGAGCACCCAGCCGCGGGACACCTCCTGCAGGGTGACGACGTCGGCACCGGAGTCCTCGATGGTCGCGACCATCTCGTCGAGCCGGACCGACGGGTCGGCGCTCACGCCGTAGTGCAGGTTCCAGTCGAGCAGGCGCAGCTCGCCGACCGGGTAGTCGGCGACGGCGGACGTCGTCGTCGGCACGTGGACCTGCGTCACCCCGACGAGCGCGAGCAGCGCGACCGCACCGCCGAGGGCGAGAGCAGGGACCCGTGAGGCATCGGCGGGGGTCGTGCCCGACGCCGCGCGGTCGCCCGTGGGGGCCGACGCGCCCCGGGTGCGAAGTCCGGTGACGACCGCGGGCACGGCGAGCGCGAGCGCGGCCGCGACGGGGACGAGCGTGTGGGGGACGGGGAGCGGGACGTCGTACTCGAGCTGGTACCCGAGCAGGGGCACGGCGGTCGTGAGCCCGGCGACGCTCGCCGCGCCCGCGACCCGCAGCCACGTGAGCGGGCGCGCGGTCTTCGTCAGGGCGAGGGCGAGCGTCCGCGCGGCCGCGGGCACCAGCAGCGCGAGCAGCGCGAGGAGCGCCCAGCCGCCGACCGTCCCGGGACCGTCGAGGCGCGGCACCGCGAGGAAGACCACGGCGACGCCGGCGACGAGCACGGCGGGGGACAGCCACGGTGACCCGGGCCGGGTCGACCGGCCCGCCCACGGGACGAACCACGCGGTGAGCAGGGCAGCGACGGCCAGGGCGCCGACGGCGAACGGCAGCGCGACGCCGGCCTGGGACGCGGCGAACGCGGGGTTGGCGAGCACCTGCACCGCGAGCGCGACGAGCGGGCCGAGCACCCACAGCCCGCGCGCGCCCGGCCACGCGGCGCGGCTCCGCAGCAGCCACGCGCACGCGACCGCGGCGCCGGCGACGGCGACCGTCACGACCCACGCCGCGACGTCGGACCGCCAGTAGGCGTCCCACGTGCCGAGGACGGCGTTCAGCGCCCCGGCGAGCAGTGCGCCGAGCACGACGCCGAGCGCGACGAGGGACCCGCGCGCGAGGCGCCCGCCGGGCCGGGCCGACGGCTCGGACGCGGCGTCGGGGGTGGACGCGAGGTGAACGTCGGTGTCGTGTGCCGGCGCCCCGCTCGCGAACGCGGCCACGAGCACGAGCACGCCGATCCCGAGCGCGACGGTCGCGAGCCCGACGCCGTACCGGACGAGCCCGAGGTCCGCGCCCGCGGCGATCGCCGCGCCGAGGCCCTGGAGCGCGAGGCGGGCCACGACCAGCGCGGCCACGGCGAGCAGCACGACCCTTCCCGTGAGCTCGAGGCGCGCCGCGATCATCACGACGAGCACGCCGGGGGCGGCGTACGTCGCGAGCGCCGTCAGGGCGACGGTGACGACGCCCGCCGAGAACGCGTGGTCGAGCAGGGGGCCGCTCGACCGCACGAGCTCGACGACGATCGCCGTGACCGTCACGACGAGCAGGAGCGGGAGGACGGTGGCCTGGTCGAACCGGGCGGCCGACCGGGGCACGGACCGGGCGGACGGGGGCTGCGCTGCGCTCACGAGGCACGACGCTACCGGGCGTGCGCTGTGATCCGCACCACACGATCGGGTCTTCCGTGCCAGACTGAGGGATCGGCTGCGAGGGCGCGCCACCACCTCGGCGCGCGAGGAGGCGAGGACGTGGAGACGACCGCTGGGATCTCCCCGCACGCTCAGGGCGCCACGAGCGCCCCGACCGCGACGGACGACGCGCCGGCGCGCATCGGGCACTGGGTCGCGGGTCGCGCGCGCCCTGAAGCGGAGCGGTACGGACCGGTCCACGACCCCGCGACGGGCGCGGTCACGGGGCGGGTGGCGCTCGCGTCCGCCGCAGACGTCGACGCCGCGGTCGCCGCGGCGCGCGACGCGTTCCCCGCGTGGCGCGCGACGAGCGTGTCGCGTCGCGTCGAGATCCTCTTCGCGTTCCACCAGCTCCTCGTCGACCACCGGGACGAGGTCGCGGCGGTCGTGAGCGCCGAGCACGGCAAGGTGCTCTCCGACGCAGCGGGCGAGGTCGCCCGCGCGCTCGAGTGCGTCGAGTTCGCGTGCGGCATCGGCCAGCTCCTCAAGGGCGGGTACACCGAGCAGGCGTCGTCGGGCGTGGACGTCCACGAGGTGAAGCAGGCCCTCGGCGTCGTCGCCTGCATCACGCCGTTCAACTTCCCGGCCATGGTGCCGCTGTGGATGATCCCCAACGCGATCGCGTGCGGGAACACGGTCGTGCTCAAGCCGAGCGAGCGCGACCCCTCGGCGTCGCTCGTCGTCGCGCGCCTGCTCCAGGAGGCCGGCGTGCCGGACGGCGTCGTGAACGTGGTGCAGGGCGACCGCGTCGCGGTCGAGCGCCTGCTGGAGCACCCCGACGTCGAGGCCGTGAGCTTCGTCGGCTCGACGCCCGTCGCGCGGCACGTCTACGAGACGGGGACGCGGCACGGCAAGCGCGTCCAGGCGCTCGGCGGGGCGAAGAACCACATGGTCGTGCTGCCCGACGCCGACGTGGACGTCGCGGCGGACGCGGCGGTCTCCGCGGCGTACGGGTCGGCGGGCGAGCGGTGCATGGCGGTGTCCGTGCTCGTCGCCGTGGGCGCGGTGGCCGACCCGCTGGTCGAGGCGATCCGCGAGCGTGTGGCGCGCCTCGTCGTCGGCCCGGGCTCGGACCCCGCGTCGCAGATGGGCCCGCTCATCACGGCCGAGCACCGCGACCGGGTCGCGGCACGCGTGGGCACCGCCGCCGAGGAGGGCGCGACGCTCGTCGTCGACGGTCGCGAGGCCCCCGACGGCGCGGGGGATCTCGGGGAGGGGTTCTTCCTGCACCCCACGCTCGTCGACCACGTGCGGCCCGAGCACACGGTCTACCGCGAGGAGATCTTCGGGCCGGTGCTGTCGGTCGTGCGCGCGGAGTCCTACGACGAGGCCGTCGGGCTGGTGAACGACAACCCCTACGGCAACGGCGCGGCGATCTTCACGCGCGACGGAGGTGCCGCGCGTGCGTTCGAGGTCGACGCCCGGGCGGGCATGATCGGCGTCAACGTCCCCATCCCCGTGCCGGTCGGCTACTACTCGTTCGGCGGCTGGAAGAGCTCGCTGTTCGGGGACCTGCACGTCTACGGGCCGGAGAGCGTGCAGTTCTACACGCGCACCAAGGTCGTCACGACGCGCTGGCCCGACCCGTCCACGGCGGGCGTCGACCTCGGCTTCCCCCGGACCCGGTGAGCGTCCGATGACGACGGAGGAGCTCGCCCGGCGCACGTCGCGCACGCGCGCCGACGACCGGTACGTCTTCCACTCCTGGTCCGCGCAGGGCGCGATCGACCCGCTGCCCGTCGCCGGCGGCGAGGGCGCGTGGTTCTGGGACGAGGACGGCAACCGATACCTCGACTTTGCCTCCCAGCTCGTGAACCTCAACCTGGGTCACCAGCACCCGCGGCTCGTCGCGGCGCTCCAGGCGCAGGCGGGCCGGCTCGCGACGGTCGGGCCGACGTTCGCCAACGACGTGCGGGGCGAGCTCGCCCGGCTGATCGCGGAGCGCGCCCCGGGCGCGCGGACCGGCGGTGCCTCGACCGGCGCCGCAGGCGACGACCGGCGATGGCGGGTCTTCTTCACGAACGGCGGGGCCGACGCCGTCGAGAACGCGGTCCGGATCGCGCGCCTGCACACCGGGCGAGCCAAGGTGCTCGCCGCGTACCGGTCGTACCACGGCAACACCACGACGGCCATCTCGCTCACGGGCGACCCGCGACGCTGGCCCAACGAGGTCTCGCCCGACCCGCACGTGCGGCACTTCCTCGGCCCGTACGCGTACCGCTCGGCGTTCGGGGCGCACGACGACGCGGAGGAGGGCGTGCGCGCGCTCGCCCACCTGCGCGAGGTCGTGCAGCTCGAGGGCCCCGGGACGGTCGCGGCGATCCTGCTCGAGACGATCGTCGGGACCAACGGCGTGCTGATCCCGCCCGACGGCTACCTGGCGGGCGTGCGCGCGCTGTGCGACGAGCACGGGATCCTCCTCGTCACCGACGAGGTCATGGTCGGGTTCGGCCGGGTCGGCGAGTGGTTCGCGGTGGACCGGTGGGGCGTCGTGCCCGACCTCGTGACCTTCGCCAAGGGCGTGAACTCCGGCTACGTGCCGCTGGGCGGCGTCGTCATCGGGGAGCACGTCGCGCGGACGTTCGACGACCGCGTCTTCCCCGGCGGGCTCACCTACTCCGGCCACCCGCTCGCGTGCGCCGTGGGGGTGGAGTCGGTCCGCACGTTCGAGGACGAGCGGATCCTGGAACGGGTGCGCACGCTCGGGGCCGACGTCATCGGCCCCCGGCTGCGCGAGATCGCCGCCCGGCACCCGAGCGTCGGCGAGGTGCGCGGACTGGGGTTCTTCTGGGCGGTCGAGCTCGTGCGCGACCGGGAGACGCGCGAGCCGCTCGTCCCGTTCAACGCGAGCGGGGCGGCCGCCGCGCCGATGACCGCCGTCGTCGCCGCGGTCAAGGAACGCGGCGTGTGGCCGTTCGTGCACTTCAACCGCCTGCACGTCGCGCCGCCGCTCGTCACGTCCGCCGACGACCTCGAGCACGGCCTCGCCGCGATCGACGCCGCCCTCGACGTCGCCGACGAGCAGACCGAGGCGGTGCGGGCGTGAGAGGGGTCCGGTCGTCGCCTCGAGGCCGGCCCCGTCTCGTGCCCACACCAGGAGACCGGAGACCCGAGGAGGGTTCATGACCACCGTGCGAGCCGCGCTCACCCAGGTCCGCTGGACGGGCGACAAGGAGTCGATGATCGACGTCCACGAGAAGCACCTGCGCGACGCCGCGAGCCAGGGCGCGAAGCTCGTGTGCTTCCAGGAGCTGTTCTACGGGCCGTACTTCTGCCAGGTGCAGGACGCCGCGTACTACGCGTACGCGGAGTCCGTCCCCGGGCCCACGGTCGAGCGGTTCTCGGCGCTCGCCGCCGAGCTGGGCACCGTCGTCGTGCTGCCGGTCTACGAGGAGGAGCAGCCGGGCGTCCTGTACAACACCGCGGCCGTGATCGACGCGGACGGGCGCTACCTCGGCAAGTACCGCAAGACGCACATCCCGCACGTGCGCGGGTTCTGGGAGAAGTTCTACTTCCGTCCCGGAAACCTGGGCTACCCGGTGTTCGACACCGCCGTCGGGCGCGTGGGCGTCTACATCTGCTACGACCGGCACTTCCCCGAGGGCTGGCGAGCGCTCGGCCTGAACGGAGCGGAGATCGTGCTCAACCCGAGCGCGACGAGCCGGGGGCTGTCGAACTACCTGTGGAGGCTCGAGCAGCCCGCTGCCGCGGTCGCCAACGAGTACTACGTCGGCGCGATCAACCGCGTGGGCGTCGAGGACCTGGGCGACGACGACTTCTACGGCACGTCGTACTTCGTCGACCCGGAGGGCGCGTTCGTCGGCGACCCCGCCGACGACCACGACGAGGAGCTCGTGGTGCGCGACCTCGACCTCGACCTCCTGCGCGTCGTGCGCGACCGGTGGCAGTTCTACCGCGACCGCCGCCCCGACGCCTACGGCGACCTCACCCGGCCGTGACCTGAGGATCCGAGAGGGGAGCACGCGATGCCGCACACGCTGATCCGGGGAGGGACCGTCGTCGGGCCCACGGGCTCGACGCCCGCCGACGTGCTGGTCGACGGCGAGCAGGTCGCCGCGCTGCTGCGGCCCGGGGACACGAGCCTGGGCGCCGACCTCGCCGCGACCGCCGAGCGCGTGATCGACGCGACCGGGAAGTACGTCATCCCGGGCGCCGTCGACTGCCACACGCACATGGAGCTGCCGTTCGGCGGGACGAACGCGTCCGACACGTTCGAGACCGGGACGCGCGCGGCGGCGTGGGGCGGCACGACGACGATCGTCGACTTCGCCGTCCAGCGCACCGGCGAGCGCGTCCAGGACGGGCTCGCCGCGTGGCACGCGAAGGCGGACGGGCGGTGCGCGATCGACTACGGGTTCCACCAGATCCTCGGCGGCGTCGACGACGACTCGCTCAAGGCCATGGACGAGCTCGTCTCCGAGGGCATCACGAGCTTCAAGCTCTTCATGGCCTACCCGGGCGTCTTCTACAGCGACGACGGGCAGATCCTGCGCGCGATGCGCAAGGCGCGCGACAACGGGTCGGTGATCATGATGCACGCGGAGAACGGCATCGCGATCGACGTGCTGGTGCGCGAGGCCCTCGACCGGGGCGACACCGCCCCGTACTTCCACGGCACGAGCCGACCGTGGGAGACCGAGGAGGAGGCGACGCACCGCGCCATCATGCTCGCGCGCCTGACCGGAGCGCCGCTCTACGTCGTGCACATGTCCGCCAAGCAGGCCGTCGCGACGCTCGCGCAGGCGCGTGACGAGGGGCACAACGTGTTCGGCGAGACGTGCCCGCAGTACCTCTACCTGTCGCTCGAGGAGCAGCTCGCGGCGCGCAGCGACGAGTGGGGCGACTTCGAGGGCGCCAAGTGGGTGTGCTCGACGCCGCTGCGGTCGCGCGCCGAGGGCCACCAGGAGGAGCTGTGGCGGTACCTGCGCACGGGCGACCTGTCGGTCGTGAGCACCGACCACTGCCCGTTCTGCATGAAGGAGCAGAAGGAGCTCGGGCGCGGCGACTTCTCGAAGATCCCCAACGGGATCGGCGGGGTCGAGCACCGCCTCGACCTGCTCTACCAGGGCGTCGTCGACGGGCGTATCACGCGCGAACGCTGGGTCGAGCTGTGCTGCACGACGCCGGCCCGCATGTTCGGGCTCGACGGCCGCAAGGGCGTGCTCGCGCCGGGCGCCGACGCGGACGTCGTCGTCTACGACCCGGCCGGGCGCACGTCGATCGGGTACGGGAAGACGCACCACATGAACATGGACCACTCCGCGTGGGAGGGGTTCGAGGTCGTGGGGCACGTGGACGTGGTGATGTCGCGCGGGCGCGTGGTCGTCGAGGACGGGACGTACCACGGCAGCCCCGGGCACGGACGGTTCTTGCGCCGCGGGCTGTCGGCGTACCTGCGCTGAGCGCGGGTCCGGATCGGAGGTGGGCATGGACCTCGGGGTGGTGCTGCAGAACGACCCGCCCGCGTGGCGCGTCGTCGACCTCGCGCGGCAGGCGGAGACGTACGGCTTCTCGCACGTGTGGACGTTCGACTCGCACCTGCTGTGGGAGGAGCCGTTCGTCGTCTACTCCCAGATCCTCGCCGCGACCCACCGGGTCACGGTCGGCCCCATGGTCACCAACCCCGCGACGCGCGACGTCACGGTCACGGCGTCCCTCTTCGCGACCCTCAACGAGATGTTCGGCAACCGGACGATCTGCGGGATCGGCCGGGGGGACTCCGCGGTGCGCGTCATCAACGGCCGGCCCGTGACGCTCGCCGAGCTCCGCGAGGCGATCGGCGTGATCCGCGGCCTCGCGTCCGGGGAGGCGGTCGAGTACCGCGGCTCGACGCTGCGACTGCCGTGGAACCCCGACTCCCGGCTGCCGGTGTGGGTCGCGGCGTACGGGCCGAAGGCGCTCGCCCTCACCGGCGAGGTGGGCGACGGCTTCATCCTCCAGCTCGCCGACCCCGACGTCGTCGCGTGGTCCGTCGCCGCGGTGCGCACCGCGGCCGAGCGCGCGGGTCGCGACCCGGACGCGGTGCGCGTCTGCGTCGCCGCGCCCGCGTACGTGACCGACCACGCGCCGTCGGACGGCGAGGCCGGACGCCGCGCGCTCGCGCACGCCTACGACCAGTGCCGCTGGTTCGGCGGGATGGTCGGCAACCACGTCGCGGAGATCGTCGCGCGGTACGGGCCCGGCGGGTCCGAGGCAGGTGCGGGCGTGACGATCCCGCACGCGCTCACCGACTTCGTCGCGGGGCGCGAGGGGTACGACTACAACGAGCACGGGCGCGCGGGGAACTCGCACACGGCGTTCGTCACCGACGAGATCGTCGACCGGTTCTGTCTCGTCGGGCCGGCCGAGCGGCACGTCGAGCGGCTGCGCGAGCTCGCCGCGCTCGGCGTCGACCAGTTCGCCGTCTACCTCCAGCACGACGCCAAGGACGAGACCCTGCGCGCGTACGGCGAGACGGTCCGCCCCGCGGTGCGCGACCTCGTCCGGGCGCGCGAGTGAGACGACGCATGCCCGCCCTGCGGTCTTCGTCCCGCGTGACCCGGCCCAGGTGCCCGCCGGCGTGACCCAGGCCACGTGACCGGCGGCCCTGGCGGGACCTTCGGCCCTGTCCGGGCGTACCGCCGGATTCCTACGGTCGGGACCGTGGAAAACCCTCGGGGCGTGACGAGCCGGACGCCGTTCCGCGCACTCCTCGTGCTGCCGGCCGGGGTCGCGCTGCTCACGGGGCTCGCGACCGGGCTCGCCCTGCTCGGGCTCCCGGCGCCGGTGCCCGCCGAGCGGATCCAGGACGCGCACGGCCTGCTCATGGTGCTCGGGTTCGTCGGCACGCTCGTCACCCTCGAGCGCGCCGTCGCCGTGCGGCGCCCGGTCGCCTACCTCGCACCCGCCGCGCTCGGACTCGGCGCGCTCGCGCTCCTCTCGCCCGCGCCCCGCGCGGTCGGGCAGGGGCTCCTCGTCGCCGGGACGCTCGGGCTCGTCGCGATCTACGCCGTCGTGTGGCGGCGGCAGCCCGCCGTCGCGACGGCGATCCAGGCCGCAGGAGCCGTGCTCGCCGTGGGGGGTGCCGCGCTCTGGGCCGCGGACGTCGCGGTGCCCGACCTGCTGCCGTGGCTCGTCGGTTTCGTCGCCTGGACCGTGCTCGGCGAGCGCGTCGAGCTCGCGCGGCTCGAGATCGACGCCCGGACCGAGCGCAGGGTCCTCGCCGGGGCGCTGGTCTACGTCGGGGCAGCGTGCCTCGCCCTGCTCGCGCCTGCGCCCGGGTACGCGCTCGCCGGAGCAGCGCTCGCGGCGTCCGCCGTCGCGCTGCTGCGGCACGACGTCGCGCGCCGCACCGTCCGCGGCCACGGGCTGCCGCGCTTCGCCGCGGCGGCGATGCTCGCGGGCTACGCGTGGCTCGTCGTCGCGGGCGCGGCCTGGGTGTTCCTCGCGGCGGGGGCCGGTCCGTCCGGGCTCGGCCCGGCGGTGACGCTGCGCTCGGGGACGACGTACGACGCCGTCGTGCACGCCGTGTTCCTCGGGTTCGGGCTGTCGATGATCATGGCGCACGCGCCCCTCATCCTCCCGGCCGTGCTGCGCCGCCCGCTCCCGTACCGCGCCGCGATGTGGGCGCCGCTCGCGCTGCTGCACGTGTCGCTCGCCGTCCGGGTCGCCGGCGACCTCGCGGGCGACGGGCCCGGTGCGGTGGTGGCCGTCCGCGTCGGTGGTGCCGGGAACGTCGTCGCCGTCCTCGGGTTCGTCGGTGTGGCGCTGTGGTCGGCGCTGCGCGGGGACCGTGCCGCCCGAGGATCGCGCCTGGACCCGCGCGCCGACCAGGGTTCTCCCTCGGCCGACCAGGGTTCTCTCTCGCCAGACCAGGGTTCTTCCTCGGCTGCCGTGCTCCCGATCGTCTCCGGAAGGTGACCGTGCCTGCCTCGTCCGAGCGACCGTCGCTCCTGTCCGCCCGGCCCGCCGGACCGCTGCCCGGGACGCAGAAGGTCGGGGGCACCGGTCGGAACCTGTGGCTCCACGCGCTCGTCCTCGCCTGGTTCGTCGCGGAGGCGGTGCTCGTCGTCGTGCACCGGTTCGTGCCCGAGGCCGTGTGGCTCATGGTCCACGTCCTCATGCTCGGCGCCGTGAGCACGGCCATCCTCGTGTGGAGCCAGCACTTCGCCGACACGATGCTGCGCCGCCAGGCACCGGGCGGACGCCCGCTGCACGTGGCGCGGCTCGCCGCGCACACGGTCGGTGCGCTGCTCGTCGTCGCGGGGCTGCTGACCGACGTCTGGTCCCTCGTGGTCGCGGGCGGGGTGCTCGTGGGCGCGGGCGCGGTGACGCACGCGACGGTGCTCGTGCTCCAGGGCCGCGGTGCGCTGCCGTCGCGCTTCGGCGGGCTCGTCCGGTACTACGTCGTCGCCGCCGCGTGCCTGCCGGTCGGCGTGACGCTCGGCGTCGTCATGGCCCGCGGCGGCGCGGGGACGGAGCCCTACGGCCGCCTCTACGTGGCGCACGTGACGCTCAACGTCCTCGGGTGGGTCGGCCTCACGGTGCTCGGCACGCTCGTGCTGCTGTGGCCGACCGTGCTGCGCACGCGCATCGAGCCCGATGCCGACGTCGCGGCCCGCCGCGCCCTGCCGGTCCTCACCATCGGGATCCTGCTCGTCGTCGCGGCGTGCGCGGTCGGCTGGCGACCCCTCGTCGCGGCCGGGGCGGCCGTCGTGCTCGGCGGTGTCGTGCTGGTCGGGCGGCACCTCGCGGCGCAAGGTCGGGCCGCCCAGCGCGGCGCCTGGGGGTTCGCCGCGTGGAGCCTCGCCGCGTCCGTGGCGTGGTTCGCCGGGAGCGTGGCCGCGTTCGGGGCGCGGGTCGCGACGGCGCCGTCGTGGGCCGCCGCGCAGGACGCGATCGGCGGGCTGCTGCTGCCGTTCGTCGTCGGGTTCGCCGCGCAGGTGCTTCTCGGCGCCCTCACCTACCTCGTCCCCGTCGTGCTCGGCGGCGGCCCGGCGCGACGGCGGCGCACCGAGGCGGTCGTCGGCGCGGGCGGCGCGTACCGCGTGCTCGTCGCCAACGGCGGGCTCGCGCTGTACCTCCTGCCGCTGCCCTCATGGGTGCGCGTCGGGCTGTCGCTCGTCGTCTTCGCGACCTTCCTCGCCTTCCTCGTCCTCGCGCTGCGCGCCGTGGTCCTCTCGCGGGAAGACAACACGGTCACGCCGGTCGACACGGTCCCGCGGGGCGACGCGGTCGCGCCGGCCACGGCCCCGGCACAGCCACCCGTCCCGGGTGCGGCGAGCGTCATGACGGGCGCTCCGCCGTCGGGCACGCGCCGCGGCGACGCCGCTCGCGCCGTCGCCGCACGCCGCGAAGCGCAGGCGCGCCGGCCCCTCGCGGGCGCGGTGACGGCCGCCGTCGCGACGCTGGCGCTCGCGGTCGTGGGCGGCGTCGCCGCCGACCCGGTCGCGGCCGGCGTCGGGTCGGGCGTCGTGGAGGGTGGCGCCGTCGCCGGGACCGGCGGGGCAGCCGTGCCGGTCGCGACGACCGGCCGTACGACGACCGTCCAGGTCGAGGCCGCCGACATGCGGTTCGTCCCGGACACGATCACGGTCCCCGCGGGCGACCGGCTCGTCGTCGAGCTGACCAACACCGACGCCGACGTGCACGACCTCGTCCTCGAGGACGGCACGACGTCGGGCCGCGTCGCGCCGGGCGAGACCGCCACGGTCGACGTCGGCGTCGTGAGCGGCGACCTCGACGGCTGGTGCTCCGTGGCAGGGCACCGGCTCATGGGCATGACGCTCACGATCGACGTCGAGGGCGACGGCAGCACCAGCGGCTCGGACGACTCCGGCGGGACGCTCGTGGCGGACGACGACGGCACGGAGGCGCACGGCGCGCACGGCGGGCACGCGAGCACGGGCTCGGGCGGGGCCGACTCGCTGGACGCGTCCGGCGTCGACCTCATGACGCACCCGGGCGACGGGTTCACCGCGCGCGACGCGAGCCTCGCACCGGCCGTGGCGGACCCGTCGGGCGAGCCGGTCGTGCACCGGCGCACCCTCACCGTCACGGAGGCCGTCCAGGAGGTCGCACCCGGGGTCGAGCAGACGGTGTGGACGTTCGGCGGGACCGCGCCCGGGCCCGTGCTGCGGGGCAAGGTCGGCGACGTCTTCGAGATCACGCTCGTCAACGACGGCACGATCGGGCACTCGATCGACTTCCACGCGGGCGCGCTCGCGCCCGACGAGCCGATGCGGACCCTCGCGCCGGGGGAGTCGCTCGTCTATCGCTTCACGGCGACCCGCGCCGGGATCTGGATGTACCACTGCTCGACCATGCCCATGTCGCTGCACATCGCGAATGGCATGTTCGGCGCGGTGATCGTCGACCCGCCGGACCTCGCCCCCGTGGACCGCGAGTACGTCGTCGTGCAGTCGGAGCTCTACCTCGGCGCGCAGGGCGCGTCCGCGGACGACGCGAAGGTCGCGGCCGCCGCGCCCGACCTGCTCGCGTTCAACGGCTACGCGAACCAGTACCGCTTCGACCCGCTCGAGGCCCGGGTCGGCGAGCGCGTCCGCGTGTGGGTGCTCGACGCCGGGCCGAACCGCCCGAGCGCGTTCCACGTCGTCGGCGGCCAGTTCGACACCGTCTACCACGAGGGCGCGTACGCGCTCCCCGCCGGGAGCGCCGGCGGCAGCCAGGTGCTCGGCCTGCTGCCCGCGCAGGGCGGCTTCGTCGAGCTCGCGTTCCCCGAGGCGGGGACCTACCCGTTCGTCACGCACGCCATGTCCGACGCCGAGCGCGGCGCGTCCGGGGCGTTCGCCGTGACGCCCTGACCGGCACGCCCGCTGGCGGCGTCGTCATGCCGGCAGCACCGCAGACCCAGCACCCCACCCGGCGCTCGCGCCACGACCAGGAGGACCACCATGGCAGCAGAACCGATCGAGATCACCGAGCCCCCGCAGCACGAGGCCGTGCACGGGGAAGGGCCCGAGGAGGGGCACACCTGCGGGTGCGCGCACGACGACGCCGAGGTCGTGCTCGACGTCCGCACGATCCCGCACGCCGTGCGCCACGGCGTCGTGTTCGGGGCCCTCGAGGCGCTCGCGCCCGGCGACGGGCTCGTGCTCGTGGCGCCGCACGACCCGCTCCCGCTGCTCGCGCAGCTCGAGTCACGGGAGCCCGGCGCGTTCGACCGCGAGTACGTGTCGCGCGCGGCGACCGAGGTGAGCATCCGCCTCACGCGCCGGCCTGTGCCCTCGCAGGGCTGAGCACCCCTGGGTCGTCGGCAGGCCCGGCACGCGATGCCCGGCGGCACGGGGATGGCCGCCGGGCGTCGTCGTGCGCTCACCGGAGCGAGCGATGCGTCGGCGCCCGAGCGCTGCGTGTCGGGACGCAGCGCTCGGACGCGGACGCATCTGTCGGCGAGGACGGTCCTCGCTACGGGGCCGTCGGGGGCTCCCAGCCGCGGCGCGGGGCGCGCGACGTCGTCGTTGCCGCGCGGCGTCGGTAGACGACGTAGGGGCGCGTGAGGTAGCCGAGCGGCGCGGAGAACACGTGCACGAGGCGTGTGAACGGCCACAGGGCGAACAGGGCGAGGCCGCACAGGACGTGGAGCTGGAACGCGAGCGGGACGTCGGCCATGAGAGAAGGGTCGGGCTGGAACGTGAGCAGCGAGCGGAACCACGGCGAGATGGAGCCGCGGTAGTCGTAGCCGCCCCCGAAGATCTGGTGCTGCACCGTCGCGAGCGTGCCGAACCCGATCGCCGCTCCCAGCACGACGTACATGAGCTTGTCCGTGCGTGTGGTCACGCGGAACACGGCGCCCGAGAGGCGGCGGCGCAGGACGAGGATCACGAGCCCCACCACCGTGAGCACGGCCGCGAACGTGCCCGCGATCGTCGCGACGAGGTGGTAGGCGTGCTCGTCCACGCCGAGGGCCTCGAGCCACGGGCGCGGCACGAGGATGCCGACGACGTGGCCGCCGATGACCATGAGGATGCCGACGTGGAACAGCGGCGAGCCGAGTCGGAGCCAGCGGTTCTCGTAGAGCTGTGACGAGCGCGTGGTCCAGCCGAACTGGTCGTAGCGGTACCGCCACACGTGGCCGACGACGAACACGGCCGCCACCGCGTACGGGACGGCGACCCACAGCAGGACGTCGAGCGGGCTCATCGTCGGGTCTCCTCGGTCAAGCTCGGGATCGTGGCGAACGGGGTGAGGTGGGACAGGTCGCTCAGGCCGACGAGCTCGGTCGGCGGGCCCGCGGCGACGAGGTCGCGGAAGCGCGCCGCCGTCTCGGACTGCATCGCGGGCAGCGTCGCGACGAGCGCGGCGACGACGTGCGCGTACGGGCTGCGGACGGTCTCGAGCGCGGCGCGCAGCACCTCGATGCCGTCGCGGTGCGCGTCGAGCACCATGCCGGCGATCTCACCGTCGGTGCGCGCGGAGAGCTCGAGCACCGTGGGCAGGTGGTCTGGCAGCTCGGAGCCGTCCGTCTCCCAGCCGGCCGCGCGGAACGCCTCCACGAACGTGACGAGCGCGGCGCCGCGCTTCCGGGTGTCCCCGGCCGCGTAGTACGACAGGTAGAGCGAGCACCGGCGCTTGAGGTCGAACGTCGTGACGTACGCGGCCTGGAGCTCCCCGAGCGACAGCGGCGCCGTCGCGTCGAGGAACGCGCGCAGGGGCCGGCGCACGTCGGCAGGTAGCCCCGCGACCACGTCCTCGATGTCCGCGCGGTGCGCGGTGGTCTCCGCGGTCGGGTAGTCCAGCAGGAGCGAGATGACAGTGTGCGCGGCGCGGCGCTGGTCGTCCGGCAGGGTGCCCGACGTCGGCGACGCGGTCAGGGTGGCGCGCGTCGCCCGGGTCCGCGTCGGGCGCCTCATGCCGCACCTCCCGACGGCTCGGGACCGCCCGCTGGTCGCGACGGCGGGAAGAGCCCGCCCGGGGTCCCGTCGCCGTTCCAGTTGAGCAGGTTGACCCGGCCCGACGTGGACGGGGTGTACGGGCTCGTGGCGCGCTCCTGCGCGCCGACCGCGTGGAACGACTCGCCCGTCGTCGGTCCCGCGCCACCCATCCCCGGTCCGCCGTCGTAGTCCAGCGAGCACGCCATGTCCGTGAGCTCGCGGGCGATCTCGGTGTGGGCGGTGGGGATGACGTACCGGTCCTCGTACTTGGCGATGGCGAGCAGGCGGTACATGTCCTGGACCTGTTGCCCGCTCATCCCGACGGCGGCGGCGGTCTGTTCGTCGGGGTTCCGGCCGAGGTTGATGTCGCGCATGTAGGAGCGCATGGCGGCCAGGCGGCGCAGGACCTTCTCGACGGGGGCGGTGTCGCCGGCGGTGAACAGCCCCGCGAGGTATTCCAGCGGGATGCGCATCTTGGAGATCGCGGCGAACAGGGTGCGTCCGTCCTCGCCGTCGTTGCCGGAGGCGGCCACGACGTCCACGACGGGGGACAGGGGTGGGATGTACCAGACCATGGGCAGGGTGCGGTACTCGGGGTGCAGGGGCAGGGCGACCTCGTACCTGCTGATGAGGCCCCAGATCGGGGAGCGTTGGGCGGCGGTGATCCAGTCCTCGGGGATGCCCTCGGCCCGCGCGGCGGCGATGACCTGGGGGTCGTTCGGGTCGAGGAAGACGGCGCGTTGGGAGGCCAGGAGCTCGTGCTCGTCCTCCACCGACGCGGCCTCGGTGACCTTGTCCGCGTCGTACAGGACCAGGCCGAGGTAGCGCAGGCGTCCGACGCAGGTCTCGGAGCACACGGTGGGCAGGCCGACCTCGATGCGGGGGTAGCACAGGGTGCACTTCTCGGCCTTGCCGGTCTTGTGGTTGAAGTAGACCTTCTTGTAGGGGCAGCCGGTGACGCACATGCGCCAACCGCGGCACTGGTCCTGGTCGACGAGCACGATGCCGTCCTCGGCCCGTTTGTACATGGCTCCGGAGGGGCAGGACGCGACGCAGGCGGGGTTGAGGCAGTGCTCGCAGATGCGGGGCAGGTAGAACATGAACGTCTTGTCGAGCTCGGTCGCGACGTGCTCGGACATGTGCTGAAGGACAGGGTCCTGGTCCATGGTGGCGGTGGAGCCGGCGAGGTCGTCGTCCCAGTTCGCCGACCAGGAGATGTTGATGTCCTTGCCCGTCAGCAGGGACTTGGGCCGGGCGACCGGGGTGTGGGCGCCCTGGGGGGCCGAGAGCAGCATGTCGTACTCATACGTCCACGGTTCGTAGTAGTCGTGGATGGAGGGCAGCACGGGGTTGGAGAAGATCGTGGCGAGCTTCTTCAACCGGCCCCCGGCGCGGAGCGTGAGCTTGCCCTTCTTGGTGCGCACCCACCCGCCCTGCCAGCGGTCCTGGTCCTGGTAGGTGCGGGGGTAGCCCAGGCCCGGGCGGGTCTCGACGTTGTTGAACCACACGTACTCGACCCCGGTGCGGTTGGTCCAGGCCTGCTTGCACGTGACCGAGCACGTGTGACACCCGATGCACTTGTCCAGGTTCATCACCATCGACATCTGCGCCATGACCTTCATGTCAGTAGGTCACCTCCTGAGACCTCCGGCGGATCACCGTGACCTCGTCACGCTGGTTGCCCGTCGGGCCGATGTAGTTGAAGCCGTACGACAGCTGCGCGTAGCCGCCGATGAGGTGGGTGGGCTTGAGCAGCACGCGGGTCAGGGAGTTGTGGATGCCGCCCCGCAGCCCGGACGTCTCCGACCTCGGCACGTCCACGGTCCGGTCCTTCGCGTGGTACATGAAGACCGTCCCCTCGGGCATGCGGTGCGAGACGACGGCTCGCGCGACCACGACGCCGTTGCGGTTGTAGGACTCGATCCAGTCGTTGTCGGCGACGCCGATCTTCTCCGCGTCCTGCGGGCTCATCCAGATCGTGGGGCCGCCGCGCGAGAGCGACAGCATGAAGAGGTTGTCCTGGTACTCGGAGTGGATCGACCACTTCGAGTGCGGCGTCAGGTACCGCACGGCGACCTCCGCGTAGCCCTCCGACCCCTGCGCCCCCGTGGGGGACGTGTCGCCGATGCGCGAGTCGCCGAACAGGCGGTGCATGTCGAGCGGCGGTCGGTAGACGGGGAGCTGCTCGCCGAGCTCGGTCATCCAGTCGTGGTCGAGGAAGAAGTGCTGACGGCCGGTGAGCGTGTGCCACGGCTTGAGCCGTTCCACGTTGATGACGAACGCGCTGTAGCGCCGTCCGCCGTGCTCGGAGCCGGACCACTCGGGAGAGGTGATGACCGCCGTCGGGCGCGACTGCACGTCCGGGAACGTGATGCGCTTGCCCTGCTCGTCCCGCGCGAGGTCGGCCAGGCGCTGCCCGGTGCGACGCTCCAGGTCCTCGAACCCCTGCACCGCGAGCCGGCCGTTCGTCGTCCCCGAGAGCGCGAGGATCATCTCGCACACGTGGGTCTCCCGGTCCAGGCGCGGGCGCCCCGCCGTCGGTCCGTCGGGGACGACGCCGTTCGCGACGGCGAGCCGCTCGACCTCCGGCGTCGGGTCGAACGCGACGCCCTTGGTGACCATGCCCACCTTCTGGGTGAGCGGGCCGAGGGCGGCGAGCCGGTCGGCGAACGCCGGGTAGTCACGCTCGACGACGACGAGCCTCGACATGGTCACCCCGGGCACGAGCTCGTCCTGCGGCAGGACCTCGCCGTGGGGCGTCGCCATGGCGTCGGGCGTGTCGTGCGCGAGGGGGACGGCCACGACGTCCTTGCGCACGCCCAGGTGCGTCACCGACATCTCCGAGATGCGCCGGGCGATCGTGTGGAAGATGTCGAAGTCGGTGCGCGTCTGCCACGGCGGGCTGATCGCGGGGTTGAACGAGTGCACGAACGGGTGCATGTCGGTCGACGACAGGTCGTGCTTCTCGTACCAGGTCGCGGCCGGGAGCACGACGTCGGAGAAGAGCGTCGTCGACGTCATCCGGAAGTCGGCGGTGACGAGCAGGTCGAGCTTTCCCCGGGGCGCCTCGTCGTGCCACGCGATGTCCCGCGGGCGGCGGTCCGGCCCGGACTCGGGCGCGCGCACCGCGGCATCGGTGCCCAGCAGGTGCTGGAGGAAGTACTCGTTGCCCTTGCCCGACGACCCGAGCAGGTTCGCGCGCCAGACGGTGAGGACGCGCGGGAAGTTCGCCGGGTCGTCGGGGTCCGCGCACGCGTAGTCGAGCTCGCCGGAGGAGAGCTGGTCGACGACGTGGCGCACCGGGTCCTTGCCCGCCGCCTCCGCCTCGTCCACGAGGTCGAGGGGGTTGCGGTCGAACGTCGGGTAGCTCGGCGTCCAGCCGCGCCGGACGGACTCCACCAGCGTGTCCGCCGTCGTGCGGCCCGAGAGCTTCCCGGTGGCCAGCGAGGACGCGAGCGCGTCCGCGGGCAGGCCGTCGTAGCGCCACTGGTCGGTCGCGAGGTACCAGAACGCCGTGCTGATCATGAGGCGTGGCGGGCGGGCCCAGTCGAGCGCGTTGGCGTACTGCTGAAATCCTGTGATCGGGCGGACCTTCTCCTGCCCCACGTAGTGCGCCCAGCCGCCGCCGTTGACGCCCTGGCAGCCGGTCATGGTCACGAGCGCGAGGAACGTGCGGTAGATCGTGTCGGAGTGGAACCAGTGGTTGGTGCCCGCGCCCATGATGATCATCGACCGGCCGTCCGAGTCGAGCGCGTTCTGCGCGAACTCCCGCCCGATGCGCGCCGCGGCGACGGCGGGGACGCCGGTGATCTCCTCCTGCCACGCCGGGGTGCCCGGCGTCGCGGGGTCGTCGTAGCCCGTCGGCCACTCGCCCGGCAGGTCGAGGTCGGGGCGATCCACGCCGTACTGCGCGAGGAGCAGGTCGTAGACCGTCGTCACCAGGTGCTCGCCCACGCGGTGCGTCGGTACGCCGCGCCGCACCGAGCCCGCGCCGCCCTGGTGCTCGGCGCCCTCCTCGGGGGCGAGGTCGAAGCGCGGGAGGTCGACGGCGACCGGCCCGCCCGACGCGCCGCCCGTCAGGTCCGCGACGGAGAGCGCCGGCTCGACGCCTTCGAGGTCGAGGTTCCACCGTCCGGGGTCGCCGTAGCGGTGTCCGAGCGACCCGTTGGGGACGACGACGTCGCCCTCGTGGGACAGGATCACCGTCTTCGACGCCGCGTTCGCGGTGCCTGCCTGGTCGGCGGCGGTCGTGCCGGCGAGCCGGTCCGCCGTGAGGAAGCGCCCCGGCACGTACGCGTCGCCGCGGCGCTCGAGCGTCACGAGGTACGGCGCGTCGGTGAACTGCGCCATGTAGTCGAGGAACCGGGGCGCGCGGTCGCGCACGTGGAACTCGGTGAGGATGACGTGGCCCATCGCCTGGGCGAGGGCGCCGTCCGTCCCCGGGTGCGGGGCGAGCCACTCGTCGGCGAACTTGGTGTTGTCGGCGTAGTCGGGGGAGACGACGACGACCTTCTGCCCGCGGTATCGGGCCTCGGTCATGAAGTGGGCGTCGGGGGTGCGGGTCACGGGGACGTTGGAGCCCCACATGATGCAGTAGGTGGAGTTCCACCAGTCGGCGGACTCGGGGACGTCGGTCTGGTCGCCGAACACCTGGGGCGAGGCGACCGGGAGGTCGGCGTACCAGTCGTAGAACGACAGCATGCTCCCGCCCAGGAGCTGGACGAACCGCGACCCCACCCCGTGCGACACCATCGACATCGCCGGGATGGGGGAGAACCCGGCGACGCGGTCGGGGCCGTAGGTCTTGATGGTGTGCACGTGGGCGGCGGCGACGATCTCGGCGGCCTCGTCCCAGGTGGCGCGCACGAGGCCGCCCTTGCCGCGCGCGGACTTGTACGCACGGGCCGACCCCGGGTCGGACGTGACCTTCGCCCAGGCGAGCACGGGGTCTCCGCCCACGTCGTTCTTCGCCTGCCGGTAGAGGTCGAGCAGGGTGCCGCGGACGTAGGGGTAGCGCACGCGGGTGGGGGAGTAGGTGTACCAGGAGAACGCGGCGCCGCGGGGGCAGCCGCGGGGTTCGTACTCGGGGGAGTCGGGGCCGACGGAGGGGTAGTCGGTCTGCTGGGTCTCCCAGGTGATGATGCCGTCCTTGACGTAGACCTTCCAGGAGCAGGACCCGGTGCAGTTCACGCCGTGGGTGGAGCGTACGACCTTGTCGTGGGACCAGCGGTCGCGGTAGAACACGTCGCCCTGGCGTCCGCCGGTCAGGAACACCTGCCGCAGGTCGTCCGACACCTGCCCGCGTCGCAGGCGGCTGCCCAGGCGCAGCAGGGCGTCCGCGGGGTCACGGGGGGTGCGCTCGTCGAGTGGGGGCACGACAGCTCCTCGGTTCTCAGGGTCGACGTCTCGGGATCGGCAGCGGGGGACGTCGTCGGCGGCTCGGTCAGGAGGGGTTCGGGGCGCCCGGCCGGGCGTAGTAGTGCCACGTGAGCCACGTGCACAGGGCGAAGAACACGGCGCACCCGACGAAGAACGACCGCGCGGGGACGAGCGACAGGCCGATGCCGACGAGGAACGGGCCGAACGCGGCGATCGAGGCGGTCCAGCCGATCACCCCGCCCGCCTGGCGGCGCGGGAAGATCATCGGCATCTGCTTGAAGGTCCCGGCGTTGCCGATGCCCGCGAACGTGAACACCGCGAGCATCCCGGCGAGGAACCAGCCGAACTGGCCGACGTCGTGCGGGTCGAGGAAGAAGAGCGAGAACACGGTCGAGACCGTCATGCCGATCCCGGCGACCAGGGTCCAGACCGCGCCGCCGAACCGGTCGCACAGCGGCCCGAACCCGGCGCGCGCGGCCGACCCGAGCAGGGGGCCGAGGAACGCGTAGCGCAGCGGGTCGGGCGCGTTCTCGAACCCGCCGTACTGCGCGACGATGAGCAGGCCGAGCTGCGCCGCGAACCCGCTGAACGCCCCGAAGGTCATGAGGTAGATCGCGGTCATGATCCACGTGTGCTTGTTGCCGAAGATGTCGAGCTGCTCGCGGAAGTTCGCGCTGACCGGGACCCGACGCAGGTAGAGGCCCGCGAGCACCGCGCCGAGCACGGTCCACGGCACGAGCACGATCCCGGCGTTGTGGAGCCACAGGTGGCTGCCGGTCGCCGTCTGCTGGGGCGTGAGGACCGCGGTGCCCAGGAGGCCGAAGCCGACGACCCAGGGCGTGAGGAACTGGATGAGGCTCACGCCGAAGTTGCCGATCCCGGCCTGGAGACCGAGCGCCGTCCCCGCCATGCGCTTGGGGAAGAAGTAGCTCGTGGAGGGCATGAACCCGGAGAACGCACCCCCGCCGATCCCCGCAGCGACCGCGAGGAGCATGAGCACCGAGTAGGGGGTGCTCGCGTCGCGCACCGCGAACGTCCAGCCGAGCATCGGCAGCAGGATGAGCGTCGCCGTGCCGCCCACGAGCGTGCGGGTGCCGACGACGGGCGGCAGGAACATGTAGACCATGCGGAACAGCCCGCCGGCGAGGCCCGGGACGGCCGTGAGCCAGTAGAGCTGCGCCGTCGTGAGGTCGAACCCGACGTCGTTGAGCCGGGGCGCGACCGCGCTCACGAGGTACCACGCGCAGAACGCGAGCGTGAGGTTGTACGTCGTGATCCACAGCGTGCGCCACGCGAACCGGCGGTCCCAGCGGGACTCGTCCTCGGGGTCCCACGTCGACAGGTCCACGGTCGACGGCGCGCGCACCGCCCGCAGCAGCGAGGGGGGCCTGGTGGTGGCAGGGGCGGTCATGTCGTCCTCCCGTCGTCGCAGGTCACGACCACCGACGTCGTGACGCCGGGTCCGTACCCGGTGCGTCGTCAGCATGACCCGACGGCCGGGAGCCGCGGCGGGCCGCGGACCGTGAAAAATCAGCTCGCGCGCGAGAGCTGCAGCACGCAGTGGTGCGGCTCGACGAACGGGAGCAGCGCCTCCGCCCGGACGGGGCCCCCGACGCCCGCGAGCACGCCCTGGACGAGGCCGAGGTGGACCGCGCAGACGACGTCCTCGCGGTCCGCGGCGAGCGCGAGGAACGGGCACCGGTAGAGGTGGAACCGCAGGCGGTCCTCCTCGAGCTCGGGGTCGAGCCCGAGCTGGTGCAGGTGGTCGTCGAGCGCGGCGAGCTGGTTCTCGGGAGTGGGCTCGGGCGCGTCGTGGCCCGAGGAGCGGAGCACGTCGACGAGCCGTCGCCCGGCCGCGCGCGCGGTCCCGGTGAGGTCGTCGCCCGTGCCCTGCGCGGCGTGGTGCCCGGGGCCGCTGTCGTGGGCGGGGTCGCGGTGCCCGAGCACCGCGCGGGTCAGCGCGGCCCGGACGAGGGAATCGCCGAGCCGCCGCGCCGCGCCGTCGTCCCGGGGCGGGTCCTCGCCCGCGATGGCCTCGTAGAGGATGCGCGGGCGCCCGCGCGTGGTGCGCACCTCCGGGGCGCTGCGCACGAACCCCGCGTCCGCGAGCCGCTGGAGGTGCTCGCGCGTCGCGCTCGGACACAGCGCCGCCTCGCGCGAGAGGTCGGCGACCGTCATCGGGCCGTGCTCCTGGAGGGCGTGCAGCAGGGTCAGCCGGCTCGACGACGCGAGCGCGCGGTAGGTGGTCGACGTGTCCTCGGGCACGACGCCATCGTGCCCCGGCGCGCCGTCGTCGGAGCGGTCCCCGGGCTGGTCCGACGCCGATCGGTGACGAAGGTCCCGAGCGCGCGGGCCGTCAGGCCCCGGGCGCGCGCTGCTCGAGCGTCGCGCGCAGGGTCGGCCACGCGTCGGCGAAGGCGGGCAGCAGGTCGAGCCCCGCGACGTCGTCGACCGGGACCCACCGGACCTCGACGCTCTCGGCGTCGGTCGCGTGCGCCTCGACGGTCGCGCCGTCAGCGACCTCCGCGAGGACGGTCGTGTAGCGCCACGGGCCGTGGTCGAGCACGCGCTCGCCCACGACGCGCACGTGCGCGGGGTCGATGCCCGCTTCCTCCTCCGCCTCGCGCAGGGCTCCCTGGGCGGGCGTCTCGTCCGGCCCGACGGCGCCGCCCGGCACTCCCCACGTCCCGCCCTGGTCGGACCACGGGGCGCGGTGCTGGAGCACGACGTCGGTCAGCCGGCCCGCGCCGTCACGCCGCGCGAGCAGCAGCCCGGCCGCGCCGAACAGCCCCCAATGTCGTCGCCCGCACTCGCACTCCACCCAGCCGTCGCCCGGCTGGAGGTGGCGGGGGAGCCGCGGGGGCGGCTCGCCGGGGTCGCGCGGCGTGGTGGGGATCGTCACGGAGCCATGCTGCCAGGCTCGTGCGGTTCTCGGCGCACGCCCGCGCGCCTCCAGGCGGGGTCTGACCGCGCCGTCGTGGTTCGCGTCCGTCGGCGCGGGCGTCACGCTCGTGTGGCGCCGGCTCCGGCACATCGCCCCCGTGGGCGAGGTTCCCGCGGCCGACCGACCGTCCGCCGTCGGCGAATTCCGTGGACCGTGTGGGTGGCGGCCGTCAGGATGTGCGAGTGAGCCATACGCCGTACGAGAACACCGACGCCTCCGCCACCGACGTCTCCGTCGGCGCGGAAGCCGACGCTCCCGTCGACGACACGCTCGCCAAGCCCCGGTGGCGGCGGGACACCGCGATCTTCCTGTCCGGGCAGACGGTCTCCCTCTTCGGCTCGATGCTCGTGCAGTACGCCGTCATGTGGCACCTGACGATCGAGACGAAGTCCGGCGCCGTGCTCGCGCTGAGCACCCTCTTCGGGTTCCTGCCGCAGGCCGTCGTCTCGATCTTCGGCGGCGTGTGGGCGGACCGCGTGAACCGCAAGGCGCTCGTCATCGCCGCCGACGGCACGATCGCCGTGACGACCCTCGCGCTCGCGCTGCTCATGCTCGGCGGCGCGGACGACCTCTGGCTCATCTACGCCGCGCTCGCGATCCGCTCCACGGGCGCCGGCATCCAGACCCCCGCCGTCGCCGCGCTGCTCCCGCAGATCGTCCCGACCAGCAAGCTGCTGCGCGTCAACGGGATCAACCAGTCGATCCAGTCCGCGATGATGCTCCTCGCGCCGGCGGTCGCGGCGGCCGTGTATGCCAGCACGTCCATCGTCTCCGTCTTCTTCGTCGACGTCGTCACCGCCGTGATCGGGATCGGCCTCCTCCTGCTCGTCCCCGTCCCGACGCTCGCGCACGCCGCCGCGGGGGAGCGCGCCGGGTACTTCGACGACCTCGTCGAGGGCTTCCGCTACCTCGGTTCCCACCCGTTCGTGCGCTGGGTCCTCGGCCTCTACGCCGTGGTCTTCCTGCTCATCGTCGCGCCGTCGTACCTCACCCCGCTCATGGTCGCGCGGACCTTCGGCGAGGAGGTCTGGAAGCTCACCGTGAACGAGGTCGCCTTCTCCGTCGGCATGCTGCTCGGCGGCGTGCTCCTCGCGACCTGGGGCGGGCTCAAGAACCGCATCGCCATGATCGTCGGCTCGACCTTCGTGTTCGGCGTGCTGTCCGTCGCGATGGGTCTCTCGACGAACATGTGGGTCTTCTTCGCCTTCATGTTCCTGCTCGGGCTGTCCGTCCCGCCGTTCTCGACGACCTCCATGACCGTCCTCCAGGAGACCGTCGAGCCCGAGCGTCAGGGCCGCGTCTTCGGCTTCGTCGGCATCGTCATGGCCGTCTCGATGCCGCTCGGCATGGTGGTGTTCGGCCCGCTCGCCGACCGTTTCACCGTCGAGTCGCTCCTCGTCGTCTCCGGGATCCTCATGTTCCTCGTCATCACCGTCGCCGTCGCCCTGCCGTCGGGCCGCCGCGCGATCCGTGCCGCCGCCCAGCACGGCGAGCACTCACCTCGTCCGCGGTGAGCCGGGTCGACGGCTCGCGCGGTCGGGTCGTGCACCGAGCTCGGCGGTGGCGCGCAGGGTCAGTCGACGATCTCGCAGATGGCCGTGCCGGAGCTGACGCTCGCACCCGCGGTGGCGGAGAGGGATCGGACGGTGCCTGCGCGGTGGGCGAGGAGGGGCTGCTCCATCTTCATGGCCTCGAGCACGACGACGAGGTCGCCCTCGGCGACCTGGGTGCCGTCGGCGACGGCGACCTTGACGATCGTGCCCTGCATGGGGGAGGCGAGCGTGGTGCCGGAGGCGCCGCCGTTGGCCTTGGCGGCGTTGCGGCGCGCGGGCCGGCGGGCGGCGTTGGCGGTGCGGGCGCGGCCCGCCGCCATGCCGAGGCCGGCCGGGAGGACGACCTCCAGGCGCTTGCCGCCGACCTCGACGACGACGCGCTCGGTCGCGAGGGGCTCGTCGTCCTCGTCGGCGGACGCGGCCGGGGCGGGCGCGAGCGTGGCGAGCCGGTCGGCGAACTCGGTCTCGATCCACCGGGTGTGCACCCGGAACGGCTCGTCGTCCGTGGGGACGAACGCCTCGGCGTCGAGCACGGCGCGGTGGAACGGCACGACGGTCGGGATGCCCTCGACCTCGAGCTCGCGCAGCGCGCGGCGGGCCCGCTGGACGGCCTGCTCGCGAGTCGCGCCGGTGACGATGACCTTGGCGATCATCGAGTCGAACGCGCCGGAGATCGTGTCGCCCTCGGCGACGCCGGAGTCGACGCGCACGCCGGGCCCGGAGGGGAAGCGCAGGCGCGTGATGCGGCCGGGGGCGGGGAGGAAGTTCGCGGCGGGGTCCTCGCCGTTGATGCGGAACTCGATCGAGTGGCCGCGCACCTGCGTCGACGTGTAGCCGAGCGGCTCGCCCGCGGCGATGCGCAGCTGCTCGCGGACGAGGTCGATGCCGGTGACCTCCTCGGACACGGGGTGCTCGACCTGGAGGCGCGTGTTGACCTCGAGGAAGGAGATGGTCCCGTCGGCACCGACGAGGAACTCGCACGTGCCCGCGCCGACGTAGCCGGCCTCGCGCAGGATCGCCTCGGACGCCTTGTACAGCTCGGCCTCCTGGGCGGCGCTGAGGTACGGCGCGGGAGCCTCCTCGACGAGCTTCTGGTGGCGGCGCTGCAAGGAGCAGTCGCGCGTCGAGACGACGACGACGGTGCCGTGCTCGTCGGCGAGGCACTGGGTCTCCACGTGGCGGGGCGTGTCGAGGTACCGCTCGACGAAGCACTCGCCGCGCCCGAACGAGGCCGTGGCCTCGCGGACCGCGGACTCGTACAGCTCGTCGATCTCCTCCGCGGTGCGCGCGACCTTGAGCCCGCGACCGCCGCCGCCGAACGCCGCCTTGATCGCGATGGGCAGGCCGTGCTCGGCGGCGAACGCGTGCACCTCGCTCGCGTCGGCCACGGGGTCGGGCGTGCCGGGGACCAGCGGGGCGCCGGCGCGCTGTGCGATGTGGCGCGCGCTCACCTTGTCGCCGAGGGCGTCGATCGCGGCCGGCGGCGGGCCGATCCAGACGAGGCCCGCGTCGAGCACGGCCTGGGCGAACTCCGCGTTCTCGGCGAGGAACCCGTACCCGGGGTGCACCGCGTCCGCGCCGGAGCGGCGCGCGACGTCGAGCAGCTTCGCGATGTCGAGGTAGGTCTCGGCCGCCCGTGCGCCACCGAGCGCGAACGCCTCGTCGGCGAGGTGCACGTGCGGCGCCTGCCGGTCAGGGTCGGCGTAGACCGCGACGGACGCGATGCCGGCATCGGCGCAGGCGCGGACGATCCGGACGGCGATCTCGCCACGGTTGGCGACGAGGACCTTGCTCAGGGGGCGGGTGGGGTTCGCGGGCACGGCTCACGGTAACGCGTGCGCGCCGCGCCGATCACGCTCCCGGGCCGGGTACCGGACAAGATTGGAGAACATGCCAAGGCGCATGGGGGGCGGTTGGAGGAAACCTCCATAGCGGCACGCTCCTGGGCCTCGCGCGTCCCGTGGGGTTGTCCGGCACCCACAACGAGCGCGGCCGCCGGACGGCGGTCGCGCGGTCTCAGGAACGCAGCTCGTGCCAGGCGACCCCGGCCTCCCGGAGCAGCGCGCGCAGCAGCGGGAGGCTGATCCCGACGACGCCGTGGTGGTCGCCCTCGATGCGCTCGACGTAGGGCCCGCCGAGGCCGTCGACCGTGAACGCGCCCGCGACGTGCAGCGGCTCGCCCGTGGCGACGTACGCGTCGATCTCGTCGTCGGTGAGGTCCGCGAAGTGCACGGTCGTCGAGCTCGTGGCGCCCGTCGCGGTTCCGGTCCCGCCGTCGGACAGCGGACGCAGGTCGACGAGCCAGTGGCCGGTGTGCAGGACGCCGGCCCGGCCGCGCATCGAGCGCCAGCGGGCGCGGGCGTCCTCGGCGTCGGCGGGCTTGCCGAGCACCTCGCCGTCGAGCTCGAGCATCGAGTCGCAGCCGACGAGCAGCGCGGGGTCGTCGATCGGCGTGCCGGACCCGTCGTCGGCGAACGTGCGGACGATCTCCTCCGCCTTCGCCCGGGCCAGGACGAGCACCGCGTCCACGGGGTCGAGCCCGCCGCGCTCCGCGGCCGCCGCCTGCAGGACCGCGTCCTCGTCGACGCCCGACACGCGCACGAGGGGTTCGACGCCGGCCGCGCGCAGCGTCGCGAGGCGGGCAGGGGAGCGGGAGGCCAGCACGAGTCGGAGCACCCGCGCAGACTACCCGTCGAGCACTCGCGAGACCGGCTGCACCGGCTGCTCGACGATCCCGCTACGCGACCAGGAGCGCGGCGACGAGCAGCACGACGGGCGAGCCGATCGTCGTCACGAGGATCGTGTCGCGCGCGAGGATCTCGCCCCGCCCGAACCGCGCCGCGTAGTTGTAGACGTTCTGGGCGGTGGGCAGCGCCGCGAGCGTGACGGCCGAGGCGACCGCCGCGTCGTCGAGCCCGAGGACGAGGCGCGCCACGACGAACGCCACGACGGGCATGACGAGGAGCTTCGCGACGCTCGCGACGCCCACGGCCGCGCGCGGCTCGCCGCGCCGCAGCGGCCTGGTGCCGTGCAGCGACATGCCGAACGCGAGCAGGATCATGGGGATCGCGGCGCCGCCGAGGATCTCGAGCGGCGCCATGACCGCGACGGGCGGCGTCCAGCCGGTCACGGAGACGACGGCGCCCGCGAACGACCCGAGGATGATCGGGTTGCGCACGGGCTGGGCGAGCACGAAGCGCCAGGACAGCCGCCCGCTCGTCGTCGCGTCGAGGACGAGCAGCGCGACCGGCGCGAGCACGAGGAGCTGGAGCAGGATCACCGGCACGACGGCGGTCGCGTCGCCGAGCACGTACACCGCGACGGGCAGGCCGATGTTGTTCGCGTTCACGTAGCCCGAGCCGACGGCGCCGATGGTCGCCTCGGGGGCGGGGAGCCGGAGCCACAGCCGGTCGACGAGCACGAACACGCCCGCGGTGACGACGGCCGCCGCCGCCGCGACCGCGAGCGGCGCCTGGACGAGCGCGCCGACGTCGGCCCGCGCGAGGACCGTGAACAGCAGCGCGGGGCTCGCGACGAAGAACCCGATGCGGTTGAGCGCCGTCCGCGCGTCGGGCCCTCCGATGCCGAGGCGCGAGGTGACGTACCCGGCCGCGACGACCACGGCGATGATGGCGAAACCGGTGAGGACGGCCCCCACGCGTCAGGTCCCCGGGGCAGGACCGACGCCGGTCGGCCCGGGCCGGCGCGAGGCCGGTCCGGGCCGTGCCGACGACCGGGTCACGAGGAGAGCGCGTCGCGCAGCACGTCCAGGCCGACCGAGCCGAGGTTCAGCGCGCGTGCGTGGAAGGCCTTGGCGTCGAACGCCTCGCCGCGCGCGGTGGCCGCCGCGCGCGCGTCGTCGCGCGTGGCCTCCCACAGGCGCTGCCCGACCTTGTACGACGGCGCCTGGCCCGGCCAGCCGAGGTAGCGGTCGAGCTCGAACCGCACGAACGAGTCGGGCATGTTGACGTTCGCGCGCAGGAACGTGAGCGCCTTGTCCGCGTCCCAGGTCCCGCCGCCCCACTCCTCGGGCGCGGGCAGGCCGAGGTGCACGCCGATGTCGAGCACGACGCGCGCCGCGCGCATGCGCTGCGCGTCGAGCATGCCGAGGCGGTCGCCGTCGTCGTCGAGGAACCCGAGGTCCGCCATGAGGCGCTCCGCGTACAGGGCCCAGCCCTCGCCGTGGCCCGAGACCCAGCACGCGAGCCGGCGCCAGGTGTTGAGCGTCGCGCGCGCGTACACGGCCTGTCCGCACTGGAGGTGGTGGCCCGGGACGCCCTCGTGGTAGACGGTCGTCTTCTCGCGCCAGGTGTTGAACTCCGTGACGTCCGACGGCACCGACCACCACATGCGGCCCGGCCGGGAGAAGTCGTCGCTCGGGGGCGTGTAGTAGATCCCGCCCGTCTGGGTCGGCGCGATCATGCACTCGAGGTCGAGCACCGGCGTCGGGACGTCGAAGTGGACGCCGTTCAGCGCGCTGATCGCGGCGTCCGACGTCTCCTGCATCCACGACTTCAGGGCGTCCGTGCCGTGCAGCGTGCGGGTCGGGTCGGCGTCGAGCGCGGCGACGGCGTCCTCGACGCTCGCGCCCGGGCCGGCGATGCGACGCGCGATCTCCTCCTGCTCGGCGACGACGCGCGCGAGCTCCTCGAGCCCCCACGCGTAGGTCTCGTCGAGGTCGACCTGCGCACCGAGGAACGTGCGCGAGAAGAGCGCGTAGCGCTCGCGCCCCACGGCGTCCTGCTCGGGAGCCTGCGGGGCGAGCGTCGTCTCGAGGAAGTCCGCGAGGCGCCCGTAGGCCTCGCGCGCCGCGGCGGCACCGTGCTCGAGCTCCTTGCGCACGAGCGAGCACGCCGAGGAGTCGTCGAGGACCGCGTCCGCCTCGGGGCCGGCGACGAACGTCGTGAAGAACGAGCCCTTCGCGTCCGCGAGCTCGCGCGACTGCTGGACGCCGATCCGCACCTGGCGGATCGCGGCGACGTTGCCGCGGGACGCCGCCTCCGTGAGCGACGCCATGTAGCCGTCGATCGCGGTGGGGAGGGCGTTGAGGCGCGAGGCGATGTTCTCCCACGCCTCGACCGTGCCGGTCGGCATGATGTCGAAGACGTCGCGCAGCTCCTGCACCGGCGACGCGATGTTGTTGAGGCTCGCGAGCGGCTCGCCCGCCTCGTGCAGCTCGAGCTGGAGGCCGACGCGCTCGCGCATCGCCGCGAGGGTGACCCGGTCGACGTCGTCGACCGGCTCCAGGCCCTCGAGCTCGCGCAGCACCGCGCGGTCGGCGTCGGCCCGCGCGTCGTGCCCGGCGGGGGAGAGGTCGGAGACGAGGTGGTCGTAGCCGGACAGCCCCATCGCGGTCGCGGCGATCGGGTCGAGCTCGGCGATCCGCGCGACGTAGGCCTCGGCGACGGCGTCGATCGGCGTGGGTGTGCGGTCGGGAGTCCCGGCGGATGCGCCGGCAGGTGTGGTGGTGGTGTCGCTCACCCGGACGAGACTACTCGGCGGCCGGTCGCGGGTCTGCCGGATTCCCCGGGGTCCCGCCGCGGTCGTCCCCGGTGGTGTCCGTGTCCGGGGCCTCGGGGGGAGCGTCGTCGGACAGAGCCTGCAGCGCCGCCGCGAGGTCGTCCGCCCAGGCGCGGTGGTAGCGCACCAGGAGCACGCCCGTCGCGTCCGTGTCGTCCGCGGCGTGCCAGACGGCGACCGGGTCGCCCGGACGCGGGCCCGCGGTGCCGGCGGGCACGACGACGCGCGCCGGGCGTGCGGTCCTCGCGCCCGACGCGGTGGTCACGACCAGCGTCGCCCGCACGACCGAGGGACCCGCCGTCCCGGTGCCCGTCGCCGAGCCCGGCGCGCCGCCCGCAGCCCTGCCCTCGGCGGTGCCCGTGGTCGAGTCCACGGCCCCGACCCCGGGGAGCACGAGCGTCCCGGTCGCCCGGACCGGTGCGGCGAGCAGCGCGTCGCGGCCGCGGGCGAGCCCCTCCACCACCCGGTCGTCCTGGTAGCGCACGAGCGCGAGCAGGGCCGTGACGAGGAGCCCCAGCGTCGCGACCACCACGACGGCGTCGGGCACGGGCCAGCCGCGGCCCGACGCTAGGCGCTGGTAGACGAGCAGCGCGACGGTCGGCACGAACGCCACGGCCCAGGCCCAGCGGCGCCAGCCCGGCACGGGCTCCACCGCCGGCAGGCCGGTGGGGTCCGCCTCGACCTCGTCGGCGGAGGCGGGGAGCTCGACCAGCACGCCCCGCTCGGGCAGACGGCGCACGCGGGGCGACGCGCTCGGTGCCGTCACGATCGCAGGCTCCAGCGCCACGAGTCGGCGTTGTGCCGCCCGGAGCGCCCGCCGAAGCTCTTCGCGGTCGCGCCGTCCCCGGTCCCGCGCAGCCCGCGCGCCCGGTTGGTCCACTCGTCGACGGGCGCGACGTCGTCGGGCAGTCCGCTCGCGGCGGCGGCCGCGGCGAGACCGGCGACGAGCGCGGCGACCTCCAGCTCGTCGGGCGCCCCGCGCACGACGCGGACGCTCGGGGCGTCGGGCCGCGGCGTGCTCACTCGTCGTCCTCGTCGTGGTCGTGGTCGTCGTCCGCCCCGCGTCCCACGCCCCACTCCGGGACGGCGTAGCCCGCCTCGACGAGCCGCTCGCGCGCCTCGTGGCCCCACCGGTCCAGGAGCCCGACGACGTCGTCGAGGTCCGGCCCGCCGGGGTGCGTCATGACGACGTAGTCGAGGGTGAAGGTGTCGTCCTGCACGTCGGCCGGCGAGGCGTCGTCGTCGACCTCCTCGTCGGCGCCCGGGTCCCACACCGACGTCGTGAGGTCGGCGTGGATGCCGAGCGCGCCGTGCAGCTCGTCGAACAGCCGGGCGTTGAGCGCGCCGATGCGGCCCTCGAGCGCGAGGACGCGCGGGTCCTCGTCCGCCTCGGACGCCCCGAACTCGGCCCGCACCCCGACGGCCGTCTCGACGTACTCGTGCAGCGCCGCCGTGAGCGCGTCGACCGCGGCGTGCAGCGGCGCCGGGTCCACCGACCCGAGCGGCACGGGTCCGTGCGTGGCGTCGTCGTGGCTCATGCGTGGTCCTTCCTCGCGAGGTTCGTCGGGCGCTGGTGCTCGCTCGCGGTCACAGCGGGATGTTGCCGTGCTTCTTGGGCGGCAGGGTCGCGCGCTTGGTGCGCAGCGCCCGCAGCGCGCGCACGACCTGGACGCGCGTCTCCGAAGGACGGATGACCGCGTCGACGTACCCGCGCTCGGCGGCGTCCCACGGGTTGACGATCGCGTCCTCGTACTCGGCGACGAGCCGGGCGCGCTCCGCCTCGACGTCGTCACCGGCGTCCGCCGCACGCTTGAGCGCCGCCCGCTGGAGGATGTTCACCGCACCGCCCGCGCCCATCACGGCGACCTGCGCCGTCGGCCACGCGAGGTTGACGTCGGCGCCGAGCTGCTTGGAGCCCATGACGATGTACGCCCCGCCGTACGCCTTGCGCGTGATGACGGTGACGAGGGGGACCGTGGCCTCGGCATAGGCGTAGATGAGCTTCGCGCCGCGGCGGATGATGCCCTGGTGCTCCTGGTCGACGCCCGGCAGGAAGCCCGGGACGTCCACGAGCGTGAGCACGGGGATGTTGAACGCGTCGCACGTGCGCACGAACCGGGCCGCCTTCTCCGCGGCGTCGATGTCGAGCGTGCCCGCCATCGCGAGCGGCTGGTTCGCGACGACGCCGACCGACTGGCCCTCCACGTGCCCGAACCCGACGAGCACGTTCTTCGCGAACAGCGGCTGCACCTCGAGGAACGCGCCCTCGTCGAGCACGTGCTCGATCACCGTGCGCATGTCGTACGGCTGCGAGTCCGAGTCGGGCACGAGAGCGTCGAGCTCGAGGTCCTCCTCCGTGACGTCGAGCTCGACGTCGTCGGGCGGGAACGACGGCGCGTCCGAGAGGTTGTTCTGCGGCAGGTAGGACACGAGGTGGCGCACGTAGTCGATCGCGTCGTCCTCGTCCGCGCCGAGGTAGTGCGCGACGCCGGACTTCTCGTTGTGCGTCAGCCCGCCGCCGAGCTCCTCGAAGCCCACGTCCTCGCCCGTCACCGCGCGGATGACGTCCGGTCCGGTGATGAACATGTTGGACGTCTTGTCCGCCATGACGATGAAGTCGGTCAGCGCGGGGGAGTACACCGCGCCGCCCGCGCTGGGGCCGAGGATGAGCGAGATCTGCGGGATCACGCCCGACGACGCGACGTTGCGGCGGAAGATCTCCGCGAACTGCGTGAGCGCCGCGACACCCTCCTGGATGCGCGCCCCGCCGCCGTCGGAGATGCCGATGAGCGGCACGCCCGTGCGCAGCGCGAGGTCCTGGACCTTGGTGATCTTCTGGCCGTGCACCTCGCCCAGGCTCCCGCCGAACACGGTGAAGTCCTGCGAGTACACGCACACCTGGCGGCCGTCGATCGTGCCGTGGCCGACGACGACGCCGTCCCCCGCCAGGCGCTTCTTCTCCAGCCCGAAGTTGTGCGAGCGGTGCTTGGCGAAGGCGTCGAGCTCGACGAAGCTGCCCTCGTCGAGCAGCGCCTCGATGCGCTCGCGCGCCGTCTTCTTGCCGCGCGCGTGCTGCTTGGCCCGCGCCGTCTCCTCGGGCAGCTCGGTCGCCTCGGCCCGGCGACGGTCGAGGTCGGCGAGCTTGGCCGCGGTGCCCACGAGGTGGGGCGCGTCGGGCGATGTCGGGGGTGCCTCGGGCGTCGCGGGCGAGGTGGTCGCAGAGTCCGTCACGGACCTGAGCCTAGTTGGCGGGTGGCGCCAACTCGATGCGGGCGACGCCAGCACGGCCGGGGCGGGTCTTGGTGGGTGTCGACAAACCCCGGCCCGGGCGCAGGGGGCGTGCGGCCGGGTGCGCGGACCGCCGGGCCGCCCTCGTGCCGGACCGTCCGCGTGCGGGAGGATGACGGGCATGGCGAGCACGCGCGACGACGAGACCAGGCCCGACGGCGAGGGGCGGCCCCCGCTGCGGGCGGAGTTTCTGCGGGAGCTGCTCGTGACGCCCGCGGGGCCGCTCGCCCGGCTCGAGGTCGTCCCCGAGTCGGCCTCGACGAACGCCGAGCTCGCCCGTGCGGTCGCCGCCGACCCGGGCGCCTGGCCGGCACCGGCGCTCCTCGTCGCCGAGCACCAGCCCGGAGGGCGTGGCCGGCTGGGCCGCTCGTGGACGACCCCGCCGCGCGCTGCGCTCCTCGGCTCGCTCCTCCTGCGCCCCGATGTGCCGCGCGAGGCGCTGAGCTGGCTCCCGCTCCTCGCCGGGCTCGCGACCACCCGCGCGCTGCGCGCGACCGCCGGGGTCGACGCGGTCGTCAAATGGCCGAACGACGTCCTCGTGCCCGACCCGGGCGCGGGCGCGTCTGCCCCGCTGCGCAAGGTGGCAGGCATCCTCGCCGAGGTCCTGCCGGACGGCGGCGTCGTCGTCGGGGTCGGCCTCAACGTCTCGCAGCGGCGCGACGAGCTGCCCGTCCCCACGGCCACGTCGCTCGCGCTCGCGGGCGCCGCGACGACCGACCGGGAGATCGTTCTCGTGGCACTCCACGAGGCGTTCGGCGAGGTCCTCGTGCGCTGGCAGGACGCCGGGGGCGACGCCCACGCGGCCGGGCTCGACGCCGACTGCGCCGAGGTCAGCGCCACGCTCGGCACGCGCGTGCGCGTCGAGCGGGTGGCGGGCGGTGACGTCGTCGGGCTCGCGACCGGGCTCGCGCCCGACGGCGGCCTGGTGGTGCGCGAGGACGACGGGACGACGAGCGTCCACCACAGCGGCGACGTCCACCACCTGCGCCCGCACGACTGACGGCCTGCGCCCGAGATCGGCAGTCCGGGACGACATCGGCGGTCACGACCGCCGATCTCGAGCGCCACCGCCGATCTCGCCGACCCAGGCCGAGGAATAGGATCGCCGGGTGCCCGCGGACCCTGAGCAGAACCAGCCCGACCCCACCATCCCGTCTCCGGACGGCGGGGAGGGCGGCGAGCCGGCCCCGGACACCGAGGCGGAGGCGGTGCCCGACGAGGCGCTGCTGGGCGGCCCCCGCACGCTCACCGTCGAGCGGCTCGCCGAGCGCGCCGGCGTCGGCGAGGACCGGGTCCGCGCCTACTGGCAGGCGCTGGGTCTCCCGCTCACCGAGGGCGAGGAGCACGCGTTCACCGAGAGGGACGCGCAGGCGCTCGCGGACGTGTTCGCCTTCGCCGAGACGGAGCGGCTCGACGAGCGCGCGCTGACGACCCTCATCCGTTCCACCGGGCACACGACGGAGCGGCTCGTGCTCTGGCAGGTCGAGGCGCTCGTCGAGCACCTGACGCGCCGGTTCGACCTCGACGACACGAGCGCGCGCCTGCTCGTCCTCGACCGGCTGCCGGAGCTGGCGCCCGTCCTCGAGGAGCAGCTCCTGCACGCGTGGCGCCGCCAGCTCGCGGCGGTCGCCGGGAGGTTCGCCGTCGAGTTCTCGGACGCGCGCGCCACCGCGGTCGACGAGCACGAGCTCCCGCTCCCGCGCGCGGTCGGGTTCGCGGACATCGTCTCCTTCACGCAGCGCACGCGCGGGCTGGGGTCGAGCGAGCTCGCAGAGTTCGTCCAGCTCTTCGAGACGAGCGCGCGCGACGTCATCACCGCCGCGGGCGGGCGTGTCGTCAAGACGATCGGCGACGCGGTGCTCTACGTCGCCGACGACGTCGCGACCGGGGCGCGCGTCGCGCTCGGCCTGGCCGAGGCGGGCGGGCGGGAGGAGGACGTCGACGTCCCGCCCGTCCGCGTGAGCCTCGTGTGGGGCCGGGTGCTCTCGCGGTTCGGCGACGTGTTCGGGCCGAGCGTCAACCTCGCCGCCCGCCTCGTCGACATCGCCGAGCCGACGACGGTCCTCGTCGACCGCGACACCGCGGGCCTGCTCGCGGGCGACCAGCGCTTCGCGCTCACGGCGCAGCCGGAGACCGAGGTGCAGGGGCTCGGCACGATCGAGCCCGTGCGCCTCCAGTGGGCCTACCGCGGCTGACGGGCTGCCGACGCGGCGACCGGGTCAGACGGCCTCGAGCAGGCCGGGCCCGTCGTTCGTCACGGAGTTGACCAGGGTCGAGATCTCGCGCGCGACCATCGGGACGTCGTCGTGCGGGCCGCCGAGGCCGAGCAGGTCGGCCGCCCCGCGGGCGTCGACCGCCGGGTCGAGCCACGCGTCCCACGCGTCGGCGGGCAGGGCGAGCGGCATGCGGTCGTGGATCTCGGCGAGGTACGGCGCCGCGTCCGTCGTGATGATCGTCGTCGAGACGAGCCAGCGGTCCGGGTCGTCGTCCGCCTTGGTCCGGTCGCGCCAGAACTCGTAGAGCCCGGCGAACGCGGCGCTCTCGCCGTCGCCCGGCGCGATCCAGTACGGCTGCTTGGGCGCCTTGCCCCGGCGCGCGGGCGCGCCCGCGGACCCGGCCGGGGACGCGCCGTCGGGCAGGACGCGCCACTCGTAGTACCCGTCCGCGGGGACGAGGCAGCGGCGGACGCCGAACGGCTTGGCGAACGCCGGCTTGTCGAGGATCGACTCCGCGCGCGCGTTGATCATGCGCGCGCCGCCCCTGGGGTCCTTGGACCACGACGGCACGAGGCCCCAGCGCGCGAGGCGCAGCGAGCGCCGGACCTCGCCCGTGTCCTTGGCCGCGCGCTCGACGACGATCCGCACGGGGTCCGTCGGCGCGAGGTTCCACGACGGCGGCAGGAGCCGCGCGTCGTCGGCCACGTCCGCGATCGCGAACTCGTCCGCGAGGTCCTGCGCGTCCCGGAAGGAGGCATAGCGTCCGCACATGCCTCCAGCCTGCCGCACGCCACCCACGCGCGGCCGTGAGGGAGATCAGGCTCACGCCCGAGGCGCCGCGTCGCGCGCGATCGAATCGATACGATGGACGCCATGCCCTCTTCCTCGGTCGACCCCGCCGTGCCCCGACCGAGATCGTCCGCCCGCTGGGTGCTGCTCCTCGGAGCACTCGCGACGCTCCCCGCGCTCACGGTCGACATGTACCTCCCGCTGCTGCCCGAGGTCGGCGCGGACCTCGGGGCCCCGGACTCCCTCGCGCAGCTCACGCTCTCCGCGATGCTCGTCGGCGGGGCCGTCGGGCAGCTCGTCATCGGTCCGCTCTCCGACCGGTACGGCCGTCGCCTGCCCGTCCTCGTCGGCCTGTCGCTGCACGTCGTGACCTCGATCCTGTGCGCGATGGCACCCAACATCGGGATCCTCATCGGGCTGCGCGTGCTCCAGGGCTTCTTCAACGCGTCCGCGTCCGTCGTCGCGATCGCCGCCATCCGCGACCGCTTCACCGGCTCCGACGCCGCGCGCATCCTCTCGCGGCTCATGCTCGTCATCGGGCTCGCGCCCCTCCTCGCGCCGTCGATCGGGTCGTTCATCGGCGCGCACGCCTCGTGGCACGCGGTGTTCTGGGTGCTCGCGGCCGCCGGGCTCGCGCTCGCCGCCGTCGTCCTGCTCTGGATGCCGGAGTCGCTCCCGGTCGAGCGGCGGCGGCCCGCCGGGGCGCGCACCGTCCTGCGGGGCTACGCGAGCCTGCTGCGCGACCGCCACTTCGTCGCGCTCGCCGTCCTGCCCGGGCTCGGCCAGGCCGTGCTCATGAGCTACGTCGTCGGCTCGCCGTTCGTCCTCCAGGAGGGGTACGGGCTCAGCCACGGCCAGTTCGCGCTGCTCTTCGCGGTCAACGGCGTCGGCCTCGTGCTCTCCGCGCAGGCCAACGCCGCGCTCGTGCGTCGCGTGGCGCCCATGCGCCTGCTGCGGGTCGCGCTCGTCGTGCAGGGGGTGTTCACCGTGGGGCTGCTCGTGGTCGCCCTGACCGGCGCGGGCGGCATCGTGGGCATCGTCGCGGCACTGTTCCTCGTCCTGTCGATGCAGGGCATGATCCCCGCGAACGCGTCGGCGCTCGCGCTCACCCGGCACGGCGAGATCGCGGGCACCGCCGCGGCCGTCATCGGGGCGTTCCAGTCCGGCGTCGCCGGGCTCGTGAGCCCGCTCGTGGGCGTGCTCGGGGGCGACGCCGTCGCGATGGCCACCGTCATGCTCGGCGCCGTCGTGGCGTCGCTGCTCGTGCTCGCCCTCGCCACGCCCGCGTTCCGCCGCGGCGGGTGGCACACGCCGGTCTGACGGTCACCGGCGCGCCACGCGCTCGTCGACCACCCGTCGCCCGCCCGCAACCCCCGCGTCGCCGGGCGGCGCTTGGCTGGCTCCCATGAGACCCACAGCCGTGCTCAAGGTCGCCGCCGCGCTCACCGTCGCCGTCGCCGTCGCGCTGACGCCTTCCGCGACGGCGCTCGCCGCCGCACCGAGCGGCCTCACCGCCCGCCCCGGCGAGGGAGCCGGCCCCGTCCGCACGACCGCCGTCGTCCCCACGCTCGTCGCGCGCGCGACCCTCTCCGCCGACCACCTCGAGGAGGGCCCGCCGTCCGGCGCCCTCGTGACCCCCGCCAACGGCCGCCAGGGGCCGTTCGACGGCCAGGTGGTCCCCGGCTTCTCGGCCATGATCGACAACGGCGACGGGACGTTCTGGGCCCAGCCGGACAACGGGTTCGGCGCGAAGGGCAACTCGGCCGACTTCCTCCTGCGCCTCTACCGCGTCACGCCCCACTGGGAGACGGCGCGGGGTGGCGCCGGCGAGATCGAGGTCGGCGAGCACCTCTCGCTGCGCGACCCGGACCACCTCGTCGACTTCCCGATCGTCCACGAGGACACCGAGGAGCGGCTCCTCACCGGGGCCGACTTCGACATCGAGTCCGTCGTGCGTGCCAAGGACGGCACCTTCTGGATCGGGGAGGAGTTCGGGCCCTTCCTCCTGCACGTCGACGCGACGGGTGCGCTCCTCGCCCCGCCCGTGCCGTTCCCCGACGGCAAGTCGCCCGCCAACCCGCACCTCGCGCCCGGGGAGACGCCGCTCGTCGGGTCGAGCCGCGGGTTCGAGGCGCTCGCAGGCTCGCGCGACGGCCGCTACCTGTACCCCGTGCTCGAGGGCGCGCTCGTCGGCGACGACCCGCGCGACCGCGTCGTGCGCCAGTTCGACACGCGCGCGGGCCGGTACACCGACCGCACCTGGACCTACCGCGTGGACACCGACGCCAACGTGGTGGGCGACGCGTTCCTGGTCCGCGGCGACGAGCTCCTGCTCGTCGAGCGCGACGACTTCGACGGCGCGCAGTCGGTGACCAAGCGGGTCTACCGCGTCGATCTCGACGAGGCCGACCGTTCCGGCCGGCTCGAGAAGGAGCTCGTGCTCGACGCGCTGAAGATCGCCAACCCGCACGGCCTCGGCGCGGGCGACGGCTACGGCACCGGCGACCCGTTCTCGCTGCCCGTGCAGTCGTTCGAGACCGTCGTCCAGCTGCGCGACGGCCGCCTGCTGCTCGCGAACGACAACAACTACCCGGGGAACGACGCGCGCGTGCCCGGCGCCCCCGACGACACCGAGATGGTCCTCGTCGACCTGCGGCGCGAGCGCGTCGCGACCGACGACGTGACCGTCGTGGGGCACCGCGGCGCGAGCGGCTACCGCCCCGAGCACACGCTCGCCGCGTACGAGCAGGCGATCCTCCAGTGCGCCGACTTCATCGAGCCCGACGTCGTCTCCACCCAGGACGGCGTGCTCGTCGCCCGGCACGAGAACGAGATCGGGGGCACGACGAACGTCGCGCAGCACCCCGAGTTCGCGGACCGCCGCACGACGAAGACGATCGACGGCACCGCGGTCACCGGGTGGTTCACGGAGGACTTCACGCTCGCCGAGCTGCGCACCCTGCGCGCGAAGGAGCGCATCCCGGCCCTCCGCCCGCAGAGCACGGCGTTCGACGGCCTCTACCCGGTCCCGACCCTCGCCGAGGTCCTCGACCTCGCCCGGCACTCCGAGACGTGCGACGGGAAGCAGGTCGGGGTGTACCCCGAGACCAAGCACCCGACCTACTTCGACGCGGTCGGGCTGTCGCTCGAGGAACCGCTCGTCGCCGCGCTGCGCGACGCGGGGCTCGACTCGCGCGAGGCGCCCGTCATCGTGCAGTCGTTCGAGACGGGCAACCTGCGCGAGCTCGACCGCCTGACGAAGGTCGACCTCGCGCAGCTCGTCAGCAGTACCGGCGCCCCCTACGACCTCGTCGCCGCGGGCGACCCGCGCACGTACGCCGACCTGGTCACGCGCACCGGCCTGCGGGAGATCGCGCGGTACGCCGACGGCGTCGGGCTCGAGAAGAACGTCATGATCCCGCGCCGCGCCGACGGGACGCTCGGCACGCCGACGCCCGTCATCCGTGACGCGCACCGCGCGGGTCTGGAGGTCCACGGGTGGACCTTCCGCGCGGAGAACCAGTTCCTGCCCGCGGAGTACCGCTCGAGCGCCGACCCGGCCGCGTACGGCGACCTCGCCGGCGAGGTCCGCGTCTTCCTCGACGCGGGCATGGACGGGTTCTTCACCGACCAGCCCGACCTCGGGGTCGCCGCCGTGCGCGACCGCTGACACCCCGCAGGTCCGTCCTTCGCCGCCCTTTCACACGTCCTCCTGCTGGTTCGGCGCACGCATCCACGCCGCACCCTTTACCCTCAGACCGTGCCAACGACCGCTCCCGCCTCGTCGTCCCCGCGCTCGCGGCCCCGCGCGCCGCAGACGACGCACTCCCGGAAGGGCGGCGAGGACAAGCCCTCCGGCGGCCCGCACCACGCGCGTGCGCTGCGCTCGCACCGCGTCGCGCGGGCCGTCGGGCTCGTCCTCACCGGGGCCCTCGTGTTCGTCGCGGTCGGCGCAGGAGCCGTGTACCTCGACCTCAAGTCGAAGATCACCGTGAGCGACGTGTCGGGCCTCGTCGTCGGCGGGCCGACGGTCGAGCCGCCGAAGGACCCGTCCGACCCGTTCGCCGGCAAGGCGCTCAACATCCTCGTCATGGGCACGGACTACCGCGACGCCGCGAACGAGGCGATCGCCGGCAAGGAGGAGGGCATGCGGTCGGACACCACGTTCATCGTGCACGTGTCCGGTGACCGCACCCGCATGGAGGTCGTCTCGATCCCGCGCGACTCCCTCGTCGCCCTCCCGGCGTGCAACCTCCCCGACGGGTCCATGTCCTCGCCGCGGCGCAGCGCGATGTTCAACGAGGCCTTCCAGATCGGCTCCGGCGGCGTCGACGACATGACGTACGCCGCCGCGTGCACCATCACCGCGGTGCAGGACCTCACGGGCGTGCCCATCACCAACCACGTCGTCGTCAAGATGACCGGGGTCATCGGCGTCGTCGACGCGATCGAGGGCGTGACCATGTGCTTCCCGGAGCCCGTCGTCGAGGACCCGGACTACGGCACGCTGAACCTCCCCGAGGGCGAGCACACCCTGAACGGCCACGAGGCGATCAGCTTTCTCCGTGCCCGCCACGGCACGGGCATGGGCCTCGAGATGGGGTCCGACCTCACGCGCATCGCCCGCCAGCAGGCGTTCATCGACTCCGCCGTGCGAGAGCTGCTCTCCCAGAACATCATCACCAACTCGCCCCAGCTCTACGGTGTCATCGAGGCCGTGCTCGGCTCGATCAGCGCGGACCCCACCATCGCGGACCCGACGGCGCTCGCGGGCCTCGCGTTCAGCCTCCGCGCGATCAAGCCGTCGGAGGTCGTCTTCACGCAGGTCCCCGTCGTCGAGGCGGCGAGCGACCGCAACCGCGTCGAGTGGACGTCGGAGGCCGACGCGATCTGGCAGCGGCTCATCGACGACGCGCCCGCGCCCGGTCACGAGCCCGTCGATCCGCGCGACGACGCGACGGCGCCCGCGGGCGGCACGACCGACCCGGCGACCGGGGCGGACCCGGGGACGACCGACCCCGGGACGACCGACCCCGGGACCACCGACCCGGGAACGACCGCCCCGGGAACGACGCCCGAGACGCCGGTCGAGGAAGAGCTGCAACCCGGGGTGTGCCCCTAGCCGACGACCTCGCGGGCCCGGACGCGGGCTCGATCGGGGCGACGAGGCCGCAGAGGTTCCCGTTCAGGGGCGCGGCGTCGTGCCGAGCCGGGCCAGGCGGTCCACCGCCTCGTGCAGCACGTCCTCACGCTTGACGAACGTGAACCGCACGCGCGAGGCGAGCGCACGGGCCGTCGTCGAACCCGGCGTGCAGAACGCGCTCACAGGGACGGCGACGACGCCCGCGAGGGCGGGCAGCTCGCGGCACAGGGCGGTGCCGTCCTCGAAGCCGAGCGGGGCGCCGTCGGCGATGACGAAGTACGTCCCCTGCGGCACGACGACGTCGAACCCGGCCCGGACCAGCCCCTCGCACAGCAGGTCCCGGCGCGTGGCGAGCGAGTCCGCCAGCGCGCGCGGCGTCTCGTCGTCGGACAGCGCGTCGGCGATCGCGGGCTGGAACGGCGCACCCGACGCGTAGGTGAGGAACTGCTTGACCGTGCGCACCGCGGTGACGAGCGGCTCCGGGCCGTGCAGCCAGCCGATCTTCCAGCCGGTGAAGGAGAACGTCTTGCCGGCCGAGGAGATCGTGATCGTGCGCTGCCGCATCCCCGGCAGGGTCGCGACCGGCACGTGCCGGGCGTCGTCGAACGTCAGGTGCTCGTAGACCTCGTCCGTGACGACGACCGCGTCGTGGCGGCGCGCGACGGCCGCGATCGCGTCGAGCTCGTCGAGGTCGAGCACCGTGCCCGTCGGGTTGTGCGGCGAGTTCACGAGGATGAGGCGCGTGCGGTCGGTGACGGCCGCGCGCAGGGCGTCGCGGTCGAGGCGGAAGCGGTCCGGGCCGGGCACGAGGGGGACGGTGACGTGGTTCGCCCCCGCGAGCGCGATGCACGCGGCGTGGGAGTCGTAGAACGGCTCGAGCGTGACGACGTCGTCCCCCGGTCCGGCCAGCGCGAGGATCGTCGCGGCGAGGGCCTCCGTCGCGCCGGTCGTCACCAGGACCTCGGTCTCCGGGTCGGGGTCCAGCCCGTAGTGCCGGTACTGGTGGCTCGCGACCGCGTTGCGCAGCTCGAGGATGCCCGGGCCCGGCGGGTACTGGTTGTGGCCCTCCTCGATCGCGCGGACCGCCGCGTGCTTGACCGTCGCCGGGCCGTCGACGTCCGGGAAGCCCTGCCCCAGGTTGATCGCGCCCGTGCGGTGCGCGAGGGCGGTCATCTCGGCGAAGACCGTCGCCGCCACCGCACCGTCCGCCCCGAGGAGGCCGGTGGCACGGGCGGCTGCCTGCCAGCGGCCGGGCGGGAGGTCGTTCGTGGCCGTCATGGACACCGACCCTAGTCGTGCCCACGCCCACGATGTGGGACGCCGCCGTCGGGTTCCCGCTGAGCGAGCGCGGTGATCCGCGGGTGCGAGGCGCCGTCGTCCACAGGGCCCTGCGGCGAGACGCTCGGATGCCCTACTCTCTCGGTCAGGTCTTCACGGTCCGGCGGGGCAGCCGGCCAGCAGAGCAGGGGGAATGCTCGACATGTCTACGGACACGCACGCCGTCGGCGTGCTCGAGGGCGAGGTGCGCGAGCTCGTCCGGCGGCGCGGGGTGGACCCCGTGCGGGACCGGGCGGCGGTCGACGAGCTCGTCCGCGAGGCGGTCGCCGACTACGAGACGCGGAGCGCGCTCGGCGCCGTCGCGCCGCTCGCCGACCCGACGGCAGCCGGTCGTGCGGTGGTCGACTCGGTGGCCGGCCTCGGACCGCTCCAGCCGTACCTCGACGACCCGGAGATCGAGGAGATCTGGATCAACGCGCCCTCGCAGGTGTTCGTCGCGCGGGGCGGCCGGTCCGAGCTCACGACGACGATCCTCACCGCGGAGCAGGTGCGCGACCTCGTCGAGCAGATGCTGCGCTCGTCCGGGCGCCGGCTGGACCTGTCGAGCCCGTTCGTCGACGCGTCGTTGCCCGGCGGCGAGCGGCTCCACGTGGTGATCCCTGACGTCACGCGCACCGCGTGGGCGGTCAACATCCGCAAGCACGTGGTCCGTGCGTCGCACGTCGACGACCTCGTGCGGCTCGGCTCGCTCACCCCGCAGGCGGCGGCGTTCCTCGACGCCTCGGTCCGCGCCGGGCTGAACATCCTCGTCGCGGGGGCCACCCAGGCGGGCAAGACGACGATGCTCAACGCCCTCGCGGGCTCGGTCCCGCCCACGCAGCGCGTCGTCACGTGCGAGGAGGTGTTCGAGCTCCGGTTCGCCGTGCGGGACGTCGTGTCCATGCAGTGCCGTCAGGCGAGCCTCGAGGGGACCGGCGAGATCCCGTTGCGGCGCCTCGTGAAGGAGGCGCTGCGCATGCGCCCGGACCGGATCGTCATCGGGGAGGTCCGCGAGGCGGAGAGCTTCGACCTCCTTGTCGCGTTGAACGCCGGAGTTCCCGGGATGTGCACCCTGCACGCGAACTCGGCTCGCGAGGCGATCACCAAGATGTGCACGCTGCCGCTGCTCGCGGGCGAGAACGTCTCCGACCGCTTCGTGGTGCCCACCGTCGCGTCCGCGATCGACCTCGTCGTCCACCTCGGCGTCGACGTCGACGGCCGGCGGGTCGTGCGCGAGGTCCTGGGGGTCACGGGGCGGGTCGAGCAGGGCGTGGTGGAGGCCGCGGAGATCTTCGTCCGGTCCGGAGACCGCCTGGTGCGGGCGGACGGGTTCCCGCCCGGCGCGGACCGGTTCGCGCGTGCAGGGATCGACCTGGCAGCCGTGCTGCACCCCGGGCGCGCGCTCGTCTCGGGCGCCTCGGCCTGCACGGCGCGGTCGGGGGAGGGCTGACGTGGGCGTGGTCGTGGGGTTCCTGCTCGGTGCGGGCCTGTTCTGCGTCTGGTGGTCGTTCTGGACGCCGGGCCTGCCCCGGGAGCGCCGTGCGGACGGCTGGGCGGCCCGCACCCAGGACCTCCTCGTGCAGGCGGGTGCGCCCTCCGTGACGCCGGGCGCCCTGGTCGCGACGAGCGCGGGTGTGGGGCTCGTGGTCCTCCTCGTCGCGACGGTCCTCGCGGGGTCGGTCACGATCGCCGCGTGCTTCGGGGCGATCGCCGCGTCGCTGCCGGTGCTCCTCGTGCGCTCTCGTGCCCGACGCCGGAGGGCGCGGCTGCGCGACGTGTGGCCCGAGGTGCTGGACCACCTCGCCTCCGGTGTCCGCGCGGGCCTGTCGCTGCCCGAGGCCGTCGGCCAGCTGGGTGAGCGCGGCCCGGCGGAGCTGCGAGAGCCGTTCGCCCGGTTCGCGGTGGACTACCGCGCCTCGGGGCGCTTCGGGGACTGTCTGGACCGGCTCAAGGAACGGCTCGCGGACCCGGTGGCCGACCGCATCGTGGAGTCGCTGCGCCTGACGCGTGACGTGGGCGGGACCGACCTGGGGCGGCTCCTGCGCACCCTCTCCGCGTTCCTGCGGGAGGACGCGCGGACCCGTGGCGAGCATCCGGCGACGGGATGACGGTCGTCACCGTAGCATGTCGCCATGCCGAAACGTGCCGTCGTCTACGTGCGACTCTCCGACTTCCGCGGCGACGCCGACCCCACGCTCTCGCCAGAGACCCAAGAGGAGAAGTGCCGGGCCTACTGCACGGCGAAGGGCTGGGACGTCGTCGAGGTCGTGCGCGACCTCGACGTGTCGGGCTCCGACAAGGGCCTCCGGCTCGACCGGCCGGGCCTCTCACGGGTCCGCGCGCTTCTGCCGTCGGTCGACGTCGTCGTGTTCGCAAAGTTGGACCGGCTCGCGCGAAACGTGATCGACTTCCGCACGTTCGCGGAGGAGGCCGAGACGCGCGGCGCGACGCTCGCGTCGGTCGCCGAGTCCCTCGACCTCTCGACGGCGGCCGGGCGTTTCGTCGCGACGATCCTCGCGGCGTTCGCCGAAATGGAGGCGGCTGCAATCGCGGACCGCGTGCGCGACTCCCGCGCTGCGAAGGCTCAAGCCCTACGTTGGGGCGGCGCCCCGCCCCCGTACGGCTACGAGAGCGTCCCGCACCCCGAGGGGAAGGGGCGCGCGCTCGTGCTCAAGGCGGACGAGGTCGCCGTTATTCACGAGATGGCCGACCGAGTCCTCGGCGGTGAGGCCTTGACGTCGATCGCCCTGGACTTCAACCGTCGGGGCATCGCTCGCCGACGCGGCACATGGGCGGCGTCAACGGTCGCGCGCATCCTCCGGAACGACGCGACCGTTGGGCGCCTGACGCACCGTGGCGCGCCCGTCCTCGGCGAAGACGGCCTCCCCGCCACGCCGTGGCCCGCCGCGCTCCCTCCGGCGACTTGGCGCACCGTGCGTGCCGTCCTCGACGAGAACGCCGAGCGCGTCGCCGGGAGCCGTCGGCCCGCCAGGAAGCGCGCCTCGCGGCTCCTGAGCGGCTTCCTCTACTGCGAGACGTGCAACCGCCCGCTCGCGCTCCAGACGTACAAGGCAGGCCCCACGTACGTCTGCAAGGCGAAGGCGAACGCGAAGCCGTGCGCGACGGGCGGGAGCGTCCTCGCGGAGCGCGTCGAGGAGGAGGTCGTCGGGCAGTTCCTCCGCGCGGTTGGGCGACTCCCGGCGACTCGCGTCGTGGCGGCTGGGGACGCCGAGGCCGTGGACCGCCTCGCGGCGGCGAACGCCGCCCTCGACGACCTCGCGCGACGGTTGCGGGACGCCGACGACGACGAGACGCTCGCGCTCCTCACGCGGCGTGCGACGCTCCGCGCCCTCGTCGACGACCTCGGCAAGGCCGCCGCTACCCCTCGGGTGCGGGAGGAGCCGACGGGCCGGACGGTGGGGGAGGAGTGGGAATCGGCCGACGTCCTCGCCCGGCGTGCGCTTCTCGGCCGTGCCCTTGACCACGTCGTCGTGCGTCCGATCGGCCGCGGGTATCACCGCCGTCCGGTTGCGGACCGTCTCGTCGTCGTGTGGCACCCCGACGAGCCGACAGTCAACGACGCGGGAGGAGAGTCTCGGCACGTCCCGGCGCGCGTCCTCGCCGCTTCCGGCGCCGCCGCTGAGTAGCGCCCACCCCTCCAGCAATTCACGAGAGCCTCGCCCGCGGACGTTCCGCGGGGCGGGGCTCTCGTCGTACTGCCGTGCTTCGTGCGGCTGGGAGAGCGGCGCGTGCGCGTTCGACGCCGGGGTGACGCCGGAGGGGGGTGGATGGGGCGCGAGAGGCGCCCCCCTCTAGTTCTCTCTCAAGAGTCTTCCTTCCTTAGAGAGGGAACAGGAGGGGGAGGGTTCTAGCGCCCCACGCGCCCCCTCGGCGATCCACGCTCCGCGCGAGGCAACACCGCGGTTTTCCACGCACGACTTCTCCAGTAGAGGGCTCGCGCGCCCGCCCGGCGACGGTCGGGCGGCGCCGCGCTGCCCTCGCCGAGCCGCTCGCGCTCGGCGTCCGGGCGAGCCCCGTCAACGTCGACGCGCTCGCTCGGGTCTCAGTAGCCCTCTCACGAACCACTGGAGTTCCCCTTGCCCAATACGTTTACACCGACCCTGGTCGCCCAGGTCGCCGTCAAGTACGCCGTGAAGGGCTTCGTGCTCTCCGGCGAGGTCTACCGAGATGTCGAGAGCGAGTACAGGCCCGGGTCCGGTCACGTTGCGAAGGTTCGCGTGCCGGGCGGCGCGAAGACGACGCTCCGCGACGCGAACGACCTCTCCACCATCCCGGCGAGCAACCTCGACGAGAAGACCATCGACGTCACGCTCCGCGAGGCGCACTCGCGGGCCGTCCTCGGCACGGCCGAGCGCGACCTCGGTATCACCGACTTCACGCGCCAGGTGATCGCGCCTCTCGTGACGAGCGTCGCCGACACCTGCGAGGCCCAGGTCGCCGGGCTCGTCAACGCGGTCACGCTCAATGACACCGTGACGTACGCCGACGGCGGCAACCTCGCCAAGGCGATCACCGCGGCGCGCTCGATCCTGCGCGGCAACGGCGTGCAGACGGCCGACGAAATCGTTGCCTTCCTCGGCGTCGATGCCTACGCCGCCGCGCTCGACTCCGGCCTCCTGGAGAACGGCGACTCGATCCGGCGCGTCCGGATCATCGAGACCGACCGCATGACCAACCCCGCCGACGTCGTCGTCGCCGCACCGAAGCGCGCCTTCACGCTCGCCGTGCGCGCCCCCGAGGTTCCGGACGGTGTCGCCTCCGGCGCATCCGTGAAGGACGAGGACGCCGGATTCGGCCTGCGCTACGTCGAGACCTTCGACGGCTCGATCGCGGCGAGCACCGCCCTGGTCTCCGCGTACGTCGGCGCGAAGGCACTCCCGCTGCCCGTGCTCGACCCCGAGACCGGCACCGTGAACCTCGTCGAGGGCGGCGCCGCGGTGCGCTTCACCGCGGCCTGACGTCTCACCATTCCGTCCCGGTCTCGTCCCACCGTTGGTGAACCGGTGAGACGAGACGAGACGGGACGGGACAGAGCGCGTCTCGCGCTCCGCCGACCGCCGCACGGTCGGTGTCCCACCCGGGACGCGTCCGGCTTGCGCGTCCCAGCCGCCCAGCGTCGGGGGCCTTTCCGGGCTCCTTTCGACCCCGACGTCGTGCGGCCCGAGGCCCCGGCGCTCCCCGGCTCTCCTGGCGCCGAGGAGCGCCGGGGCCTTTTCTCGTCTTCCGTCCTCCGCCCGAAGGGACTCCCCATGACCTCCGTCGACAACACCCGCGCCACGCTGGGCGACCTTGTGCTCTCCTCGCGCTCGCTCGCGCTCCGCCTTGACGAGGCCCGCGCCGTGCAGTGGTCCCCGTCCCCGCGGCGCATCGTGACGCGCGAGGACGTCCCAGGGCGAGGCGTGAAGGGCACGACCTCCGACCCGACGGCTGCCGTCGCGCTCGACACTCCCCGTCTCGGCGTGCGCGCGGCGGCACGACGCGGCGGCCACGCCCTGACGCGCGCGCTGGAGGCCGTGCGCGCCGCCGAGCGAGAGGTCGACGCCGCCCTCGCGGCCTGGCACGGCGAGGACGTGTAAACGCACCAGCTAATTGCCGCTCGACGTCTCGCGAGACGCCCGGCAACGACAAACCGGGACGCGCACGACTCCTCCACCGCCACCGTCGGCACCCCGCCGACGCCCTCCCGAGGAGCCCTCATGCGCCACCGAACCCGCACCACCGCACCGACCGCCGCCGCCCACCTCGCCGCGTTCACCCGCCGCTACCTCGCCGAGCGCGCCACCGGAACGCCCCGAGCCCTCGCGCACTCCCGCGCGACCCTCCACGCGCTCCGCGCGGCCCCGTGGGCCACCGCGAACCCCGAGGTCGCCGAGACCGCGCGCGTCGAGACCGCCCGCGACGCCGAGGCCGGCCGATGAGCGCTCGCATCCTCGACCCGGTCGACGACCGCGCACTACCCGAGCCCGAACCCGACGTCCCACCCGGCCACGTCGAGGTCTCCGTCCTGACCGACCACGGCGTCCCCGCCCGCGTCTGTCTGCCCGCCGAGCACCCGCTCCTTTCCGCCGTGCTCGCGCGCAAGTCGACCCGCGTCCGACGCACCGCGCCCGGCGTCGTGCTGCCCGCCCCCGAACCCACTCCGGAGCCCGCCCCGTGAACCGCACCCGCACCCCGCGCCGCACTCGCCGCGAGTACCGGCGCCGTGTCGCCGCCTACGTCGCCGCGGTCCGCACGCTCGCCCCGACGATCGCCGACGGCGCGAGCGAGGAGACCCTCGTCCGCCTGGGCACCTCGCTCCTGACCCTCGCGGCCCTGGGCGGCTCTCACCTCGACGACGCGCTCGCCGTCTCCCTGGAGCACTCCACCGCCACCCGCCGCGAGTGGGGCTCCCTCCTGGTCGCCGCGACGACCCACCTCGGCCCGCTCCTGTCCGACAAGGAGCCCGGCGCGTGAGCCCCCTCCCGCCCGCACTCTCGGCGCTGTGCCGCCGTCTCGGCGTCGAGACCCTCGACGGGGTCGACGCCTCCCGCGCCGAGTCCGCGCTCGACGACGCGACCACCCTCGCCCTCGCCGAGGTGCGCCCAGCCACCGCGGCGCGATGGATCGAGGACGCTCCCCACGTCGTAACGACCGTGATCCTCAAGGCCGCACGCCGCGAGTACGAGAACCCCCAGGGCTACCGCTCCGAGAACCTCGGCGAGTACGGCGCGACGGTCGACGTCGCCTCCGGCGTCTACCTCACGGCCGCCGAGGTCGCGCTCGTGCGCCGCGCCGAGAGCGGCCACCGCGGCCCCGTCGTCGGCACCGTGCGCACCCCCTCCGCCTACGCCTAGCCCTCCGCCAGCCCCAGCCGAGGGGGTATCCCGGGTGGCCGGTCCCGCGACCCGATCGCGCGCGACCGGACACCTGGGGGGCGCCTCCCTCCCCCCGGGGCCGCGCCAGCCCGGTGCGGCATAGCAGAAGCCTGTGCGCGCGGATTCCAGGGTCGCAGCGTGACATCCGGCCCCCTACGAGCCCGAACCCCCCGAGGAGCCCCGTGACCGACTACGCCCCCGGCGTCCCTGTACCCGTCCCGGACTACGGCGACGTCTGCCACGAGTGCGGCGGAACGATCGACCGATGGGCGCCGCCGTCGGCCGTCACGTGCTCCGACGACTGCCGCACCGCCCGCCGTCGGCGCCTCGCCCGCGACCGCCAGGCCCGGCACCGCGCCTCCTCGTCCTAGGGCGCCGATCGCTACATCGGCGGTACGTCGACGACGAAGCCCTCACTCCCTGGTCTCGCAGGTCGTGAGGGCTTCGTCGTTGGTTACTTCAGGACCGTCACACCGACTTCTTGATCCAGTCCCACGCGTCCTGCGAGAGCCAGCCGGAGTAGGTGTCTCCAGAGATGTTCAGGACGAGGAGGTTGTCGTTCTTGTCCATGTGGGGGAGCAGAGCCGCGCTGACGTCGGCCGCGGTGAGCCCGTACCCGCTCACGATCCACGTGGAGTCGAGGTAGTGCCACCAGGAGGACCCGGCCTCCTTGATCGCCTTGTGCAGCGTGCTGTAGTCCTGGCCGGGCGTGTTCAGGTCGTACGTGACGAGGATCGCCGTCATGTTCTAACTCCATCCGGCGCAAATACTCAGACCGAACATGCGGGTCGCGATATTTCGCGATCCGCCCCTACCGGAGTTAGATTGAGAGCGCCTACCAAGCACATCCACAACGCAACCACCGTGAGGGCTTCGGCCTCACCCACGGTGGGTGTTGCTTGCGCCGTGTCAATCTTCGCACGACCCACTGACACCCCACCAAGGGCGACACGCCGACGCTGTGGATATCCGAAAGCCCGAAGCGCTCCTCTGGGAGACTTCGGGCTTTCGTCTTCGTCCTCGGCGCTCTACTGACTCACAACGGCCCCCGGTCACCCTCGGCGACGAGGGCGGCCGGGGGCCGTTTCTGTGCTTCAGGAGTCGCCGCTCACGACCCAGCGGTCGGCCGCCTTCTGGGCCTCCTCCACCGACTTGTGAACCCCTGTCTCGTGCAGCCGTTCGCCGGGAGCCTCACGGGTGAGGGAGTACCCATCCGACCGCGTCCGGATCGTGAAGAGGACGCCGCTCTCGACGGCGGTCCACTCGCTGGCCGTTGTCTGCTTCCAATCCATGCCGGGACCGTACACGGCCGCGGAAGCGGAGTCGGCGCCCCTGCTGCGCGAACGCCCCGATCCTCACAAGGGCCGGGGACGGCCCTTCGCCGCGGCGGCTACGGTTCCATGGTGAGCCAGGAAGGCAGTATGCCTCTCTGCTCCAGCACTTCGAGAGCCGTTCGCTTCCTCCTGTGCAGATCGAACGCATGGGTAGCCAACTCCAGGGTTAGACCGTCCTCCGACGGTTCGACCTGATCCAGCGCCTCGCGGAATTCTTGCGCCAGAGATGCGAACTCCTCAGGGCTCGGACCCTGGTTCCACAGTGCGGCGAGGGCTTCGTTCACGTTCTCGCGGACCGCGACCTGATGCTCGCGGGCCGTCTCCTTCATACGGGAGTAATTCTCAAGCGCAGTCTTCGTCTCGCCGATCCGATCGGCGAGGACCGGCACCAGTGCCAGGAGGACCGCGGTGTCGAGAGTCGCGTACAGATTGCGGACGGATTCCTCGTCGTCACGAACGTATGTCATGCCATGGCAGGGTAGCCCTCGCCCGCTCAGGCCGTCGCCGCGTAGGTCCGGGCGGCCTTCGCCGCCGCGAGAGTCTCGCGGATCGAGAGCCGCGCCCCGGCGACCTCGGGGGCGTCCAGCGCCGCCGCGCGAGCGTCCTCCTCGGCGTGCTGGGCGGCCCTCTCCGCGGCCCGGAGCCTCACGGCCTCCTGGGCGGCCCGAGCCGCCGCCGTACGACTCTCCTGGCCGCTCCCGCGAGCCTCACGGAGAGCCCAGGCGAACCACGCGAGCGAGTCGCGCGCCGCCGTCGCGAGCGTCGCCCGGCCGTTCTGGGCGTGCCAGGCGTCCACGGCGCCGACGACGTCGCTCGCGGACCACTCCTCGACGCCTACCGCCTGGAGCACGTTCGCCAGGTTTCCGACGTGGCGGCCCCTCGTCAGGTACGGAAGCCGACGGTCGACCGCTGCCGCGAGCCGCTGGACGCGGAGCGTCCGGGGCTTCCGGTCGGTCTTCGAGTTCGAGGTCGTCTTCTTCGCCGCCCGCGTGCGGGCGTTGGTGATCGAGGGAGAGGTGAGATTACCCGTGAGACCTTCGGTCTCCGGGTGGGGTGACACTTCACGGGGCGCATGGGTGAGAGCGCGCGTGCTCGCCTTCCGGAAGCGGCCGGTGCGCTCCCGCTCGGCGCGCGTGAGGTGACGCCCGCCGTCGACCGTGACGAGGAGCCCGGCGTCGCGCAGGTCGGCGAGGCGGCGGTAGACCGTGCGCGCGACGACGCCCGCGACGCGCGCCAGGCGCTCGACGGAGACCGCGACGTCGCGGCCCGTGCGGTGCTCGGCGTAGCCCGCGAGAGCCTCGGCGACCGCGCGGAGCGACCGGCGACGGTCGGAACGGAACGCGGCACCCGCCTCCTCGACGGACGCTAGGAACGCCTCGCGCGTCTGCCAGACGGGAACCGTCGCGTAGGCGCCGGGAGCCGTCTCGATCTTGACCGCGGGCCGACGACGTCGGGGCGCGGTATCTGTGCGCCGCATGGGGCACGCCGAGGAGACCCTCCCCGACATCGGGGGAGGGTCTCGATCGGCTTCGTCAGGCGCGGGCCGAGTGGCGGGTGACGGCGTCGACGACGTCGTCGACGACGGCCGCGAAGGTCTCGTCGTCGAGGTCGCCGAGGTGGACGTCGAGGGCCACCGCGACGGCCTCGGCGAGGGTGAGGCCCGCCCGCGGGCCGCTTCCGGCGTTCGCCAGCGCGACAGCCTCGTCGACGGCGGCCGAGAGCGCGACCTCGGCGAGCGTGCCGCCCGTGGCGGCATCGATCACGACGGCGACGGTCTCGGCGGGCGTGGAGTGGGTAGAGTTGGGCACGACGGGCCTCCTATAAGGCTCTGTCCGCGCCCCCGGGAGGTTGCCGCCTCCGCGGGGGCTTCCCCGTCGACCGTCCTCTCCTCTCATGAGGCGAGCTCGAGGCGCGCCAGTCCTGGACGGTGAACGGCGCGCGGCTCGCCGTCGCGGGCCCCTGGGTGGTGCTCGGATTCCTGGCGTCGCGGCCCGAGACCGCGACTGCCTACAACTCGCTGACGGGGGCGCTCGTCCTCGGCGTCGGAGCCGCCTGCTCCGCGGCGGCGTACCAGCTCATGCTGCGGATCGGGCGCCTGCCCGAGGAGGAGAGGGTGCTCCGATGAACGTGCTCGACGTGTCGCTGACGGGTGCCGCGATCGGGGCGCTCGGCGGGGTGGGTGTCCTGCTCGTCGCGGCGGGTGTCCGCGGTCGTGCGATCCGGCTCGACGAGCGCCTCGCGCCCTACCTGCGCACCCACGACAGGACGTCGGTGCTGCTCCGCGACCAGCCGACCTGGACGCCGTTCCCGACGGTCGAGCGCCTGGTCAAGCCGGTGCTCGCCGACGCAGGCCGGGCGCTCGAGCGGCTCGGCTCCACGTCCGCCGACGTCCGCCGACGGATCGAGCGCGCGGGCAGCCGTCAGAGCGTCGAGCAGTTCCGTGCCCGCCAGCTCGTGTGGGGCGTCGTCGGGCTCGCCCTGGGCACGCTGTCGGCGATCGTCCTCGCCGCGACGCGGGGCTCGTCCGTCGTGCTGCTGGTGCTCCTCGCACTGCTGTGCGGGGTGGGAGGAATCCTTGCCTGCGACCACGCCCTGACCCGCGCGGTACGACGCCGGGAGCAACGCATGCTCGCGGAGTTCCCGACCGTCGCCGAGCTGCTCGCCCTCGCGGTGAACGCCGGCGAGGGCCCTGTCGCGGCGCTCGAGCGGGTCGCGACGGCGGCCCGGGGGGAGCTCTCGAGCGAGCTGCGCGCGACCCTGGCGTCGGTGCGCGCCGGAACGTCGCTCGCGCGGGCGCTCGAGCAGCTCGCCGACCGGACGGGTCTGCCGAGCCTCACCCGGTTCGCGGAGGGGGTCGCGGTCGCCGTCGAGCGTGGGACCCCGCTCGCCGACGTGCTGCGCGCCCAGGCGCAGGACGTACGCGAGTCCGGGCGCCGCGCACTGATGGAGGCGGGCGGCAAGAAGGAGGTCGCGATGATGATCCCGGTCGTCTTCCTCATCCTCCCCGTGACGGTGGTCTTCGCCGTATTTCCGTCGCTCGCGACGCTGCGGATCGGATTCTGAGCGGGGGGCTCCCGGGGTGCGCTCGGCATCCGCACAGCCCGAGAACGACACGACCGACGACCGAGAACGAGGGGGAACGATGCAGGGGTGGACTCGCAGGACACAGGGTGCACGGCGCGCAGCGCGCGAGGCGCTGGGACGGCTGGTGCGCGGAGACGCGGAACGGGGCGACGTCCCGGGGTGGGTGCTCATCACGCTGATGACGGCGGGCCTCGTCATCGCGTTGTGGGCGGTCGCCGGTCCTGCGCTGACCCAGGCCTTCAGCAACGCGATCTCGAGCGTGGGCGCGCCCTGAGGTGGCGCACGACGACGCTCCCGGCACGGCCTCCGACGCCTCCGAGCGCGGATCGGCGGTCGTGGACTTCACCCTCGTGTCCGTCCTGGTGATCGTGCTGTTCCTCGGTGTTCTCCAGGTGGCGCTCGCGGTCCACGTGCGGGCGACGCTGGTCGACTGTGCCGCCGAGGGCGCTCGGGTCGCCGGCCGCGCCGACCGCGGCCCGCAGGACGGGGCCGTCCGGACGCGAGAGCTGATCACGGCCGCGCTCTCGCCGCGCTATGCGCAGGACGTCGTGGCGCGACAGACGGTCGTCGACGGCCTCCCGGTCGTCGAGGTCACGGTCGCGGCGCCGCTCCCCGTCGTGGGCCTTCTCGGTCCCGCGGGTGTGGTGACGGTCGACGGGCACGCGCTCGAGGAGGCGCCGTGATCCGTCTGCTGCGGGCCCTGCTCGCCCGGCTCACCGGGGGCGCGCAGCGGGCGGAGCGGGGGAGTGCGGTCGTGGAGTTCCTGGGTGTTGCGCTCGTGCTGCTGCTTCCGGTGATGTACCTCGTGCTGACGGCCGGGCGGCTCCAGGCGGCCACGTTCGCGGTCGAGGGTGCCTCCCGGGAGGCTGCTCGGGCGTTCGTCACCGCGCCGTCCGCGGACGACGGCGCGCGGCTCGCCGAGGCGGCCGTCAGGCTCGCGCTCGACGACCAGGGCTTTCGGCCCGGTGCCGACGTGCTGACGATCTCGTGCTCCGCCACGCCCTGTCTCGAACCCGGGGCAGAGGTGGTCGTACGGGTGAAGTTCGAGGTGCCGCTGCCGCTCGTCCCGCAGTTCGTCCGTGCAGCGGTGCCTCTCGCGGTCCCGGTCGAGGCACGGCACGTCGCGTCCGTCGACGAGTACGCCGCGAGGCGGCCGTGACGCGCGCGAGTCGCGACCCGTCGCGACGGAGGGTTCCGTCGGACGGGTCGGAGGACGGCCGGATCATGCTCCTCACCACGGCCTTCGTCGCGTTCGCGCTGCTGCTGGTCACAGTCGTGGTGAGCGCGACGCAGGTGCACCTCGAGCGCAAGCGGCTCTACGAGCTGGCGGACGCGCTCGCGCTCACTGCAGCGGACTCGATGGCACCCGAGTCGTTCTACACGGGCGCCGCGACCGCACCGGTCGAGAGCGGCGTCCTGACCCTCACGGAGTCCTCGATCCGGTCGGACGTCCAGGACTACCTCGCGCGGAATCCTGACGCGCTCGACGGCTTGCACGACGTCGTCGTGACCGAGGCGTCGACCGCGGACGGGCGCACCGCGACGGTGGGTCTGGCCGCGCGGGCGCGACCCGCGATGATCGGCTGGGTGACCCAGGCGTGGAGTGATGGCATCATCGTGCGTGCAGAGTCACGTGCCAGAGCGTGGTGAGCACCTGTTGCTGTTCGACGACGAGCATCCAGGAAGGGACGGTTCGCAACGACGCGTGAGCATGCTCCCGCGCCTTTGTTCACTTTCTTAACTTTGGATGGCCACTTCTGGTTGGGACCTGTCAAAACCCCAGGTTCGCCGCTATGGTGATCCGGTCCGACAACAACTCCAACGATGGAGAGCTACAACATGAACGCACGAGCAACGAAGAAGCTCGTCGCCGGGGGTGCCCTCGGTGCGATGCTCATCGGCACGGTCGCCCTCGCGTCCGCTGCCTCCGCAGACCAGGTGGGCGACGACCAGGGTGTCGACGTCTCGGTCGAGATCGAGTCGAACGTCGAGCCGGGCAACCTCGCCCTCTCGGTCGCCTCGAACGCGACCACGCTCACCGAGCAGGACTCGACCGTCGAGGGCACCCGTGAGTTCACGGGCACCCTGCCCGACGTCACGGTCACCGACACGCGCACCGAGGTCGCCGAGGGTGCGTACTGGTACGTCGTGGGCAGCGCCTCGGACTTCACCGGCGACGCCGGCACGATCGCGGCGTCGAACCTCGGCTGGGCGCCGTCGCTCGTCAGCGAGAGCGAGAGCGGCCTCGTCGAGGCCGGCGAGGGCGTCGACCCCGAGCTCGAGGGTGGCGAGGGCCTCGCCGAGCAGGACCTCCTCGTGTCGGCCTTCGACTCGGCCGAGGTCAACCCCGAGGGCTCCTGGACCGCGAACGCGGGCCTCACGCTCCGCACCGCCGAGGACGTCGCCGCCGGCGCCTACTCCTCGACGATCACGCTCTCCCTCTTCGAGGACTGAGCACCCGGTCCTCGTGACCTGACGGTCGGCCCTGGTCGACCGTCGACCGAGCAGTCCACGGCGGGCCGCTCCGCTCGTCCGACACCACGTCGGACCGGGTGGGCGGCCCGCCGTCGTACGGAGAGAGCACCTGCGTGAACCCTGCACCACACCTGAGCCCCCGACCGCGCCGCCTGGCCCGATGGGCCGTCGGGGCAGCAGCGGCCCTCGTCGCAGCCCTCGCGCCCGCGTTGCCGGCGTCCGCGGCGAGCGGCGGCGCGCTGCCCTTCGACACCGACGACGTCATCACCTGGGGCGTCAAGCCCGCCGACGCGAACGGTCCGGACGGACGGACCCGCGTCGAGCTCGTCCTCGACCCAGGGGCGTCGGCGTCCGAGAACCTGGCCGTGTCGAACTTCAGCGACGTCGCCGTGACGTTCTCGATCCAGGCGGCGGACGGGTACATCAATCCCAAGGGCAGGTTCAACATGCTGCCGTCCGACCGGGAGTCGACGGGCGCCGGTACCTGGGTCGAGGTCCAGGACTCGGTCGAGGTGCCGCCCGACGAGACGGTCGTCGTGCCGTTCACCGTGACCGTGCCGGACAACGCCACGCCCGGCGACCACGTCGCCGGCATCGCCGCGACGGTGAAGAGCACCGACGTGGGCGAAGGCGGGACGAGCGTCGGCGTGGAGAGCCGCGTCGGCTTCCGTGTCTCCACGCGCGTCACGGGAGAGGTCCAGCCGGTCCTGTCGGTCGAGAACGTCAAGGCCTCGTACGCACCCTCCTGGAACCCGTTCGCGGCGGGCGACCTGACGGTCTCCTACGACGTGGTGAACGACGGCAACGTGCGTCTCGGCGCCGAGGGTGACGTCACGACGAGCGGACTCTTCGGTGCGGTGTCCACGGACCGCGCGGCCACGACCGTCCCCGAGGTCCTGCCCGGCGGCTCTCAGCGCTCGCGTGTCGAGACGTCGGACGTGTGGCCGCTGGGACCGGTCCGCTCGACGATCACCGTGACGCCGACGACGGTGGACGACGACCAGGTCGACGCGCCGCTCGAGCCGGTCACGGTCACCGTGACGACCTGGGCCGTCCCGTGGCCGCAGCTCCTGCTGATCGCGATCGTCGTGGTCCTGATCATCGGCGTCCGCGACGACCGCCGCCGTCGGCGCCAGCGCCTGGAGGCCATGCTCGCGAGGGCGCGTGACGAGGGCCGCCAGCAGGCGAGCGGCAGCGAGCCCGCGTCGTCGGGCACGGGCTCGCCCGCCGCGAAGGGCGAGCCGAAGGGCTGACCGCTGCCGCGTCGTCGGGCACGGGGCCCCCGGCCCGACGGCGCGGAGCGCGCGCGGTGTCGCGTAACCTTGAACCTCGTGGCCACCATCGACTTTCCGTCCGAGATCAAGGCGCTGCGCAGCACGCTCGAGTCCATCGAGAGCGTGAGCGACCCGGAGGTGCTGCGCGCGAAGATCGCGGACCTCTCGGAGAAGGCGTCGGCCCCCGACCTGTGGGACGACCCGGACGCCGCGCAGAAGGTGACGTCGGCGCTCTCCGCGACGCAGTCCGAGCTGGAGCGGGTGAGGAAGCTCGGCCAGCGCATCGACGACGTCGAGACCTTGGTCGAGATGGGCCAGGAGATGGAGGACGAGGACACCCTCGTCGAGGCGGAGACCGAGGTCGGGGCGATCCGCAAGGACCTCGACCAGCTCGAGGTCCGCACGCTCCTCGCCGGCGAGTACGACTCCCGTGAGGCCGTCGTGACGATCCGCGCGGGCGCGGGCGGCGTGGACGCGGCCGACTTCGCGGAGATGCTCCTGCGCATGTACCTGCGCTGGGCGGAACGTCACGGCTACTCGACCACCGTGCTCGACACGTCGTACGCCGAGGAGGCGGGGCTCAAGTCGGCGACGTTCGAGGTCAAGGCGCCCTACGCGTTCGGCCACCTCTCGGTCGAGGCGGGCACGCACCGCCTCGTGCGTATCTCGCCGTTCGACAACCAGGGCCGGCGCCAGACGTCGTTCGCGGCCGTCGAGGTCATCCCGCTCATCGAGCAGACGGACTCGATCGAGATCCCGGAGTCGGAGATCAAGGTCGACGTCTTCCGGTCCTCGGGCCCGGGCGGGCAGTCCGTCAACACGACCGACTCCGCGGTGCGCATGACGCACATCCCCACCGGCATCGTCGTGTCGATGCAGAACGAGAAGTCGCAGATCCAGAACCGCGCCGCCGCGCTGCGCGTGCTCCAGTCCCGCCTGCTGCTCGTGCGCCAGGAGGAGGAGAACGCGAAGAAGAAGGAGCTCGCGGGCGACATCAAGGCGAGCTGGGGCGACCAGATGCGCTCCTACGTGCTCCAGCCGTACCAGATGGTCAAGGACCTGCGCACCGAGCACGAGGTCGGCAACCCGTCCGCGGTGTTCGACGGCGACATCGACGACTTCATCGAGGCCGGGATCCGCTGGCGCCGCGGGGCGCAGCAGGAGGCCTGACCCGGCGCAAGCCCACCCGGGCGGTTGATCCGAGCAACGGATCGATGCGCCCGGGCGCGGCGTGTCCGCCCCGCCGGGCCGGAGGCGCGTGCCTACCCTCGGGATCGTGCGACGAACCTCGTTCGTCCACGGATCGACCCCCGACCCGAGGAACGTGCCGCTGTGATCCGCTTCGAGAACGTCACCAAGGTCTACGCGCGCGGCGCGAGGCCGGCCGTCGACGACGTGTCGATGGAGGTTCGCCGCGGCGAGTTCGTCTTCCTCGTCGGCGCGTCGGGCTCCGGCAAGTCGACGTGCCTGCACCTCGTCCTGCGCGAGGAGCGCCCGACCAAGGGGAAGGTCTTCGTCGCGGGCCGCGACCTCGGATCGCTGTCCAGCTGGAACGTGCCCAAGCTGCGCCGCCAGATCGGGGTCGTCTTCCAGGACTTCCGCCTCCTGCCGAACAAGACGGTGTTCGAGAACGTCGCGTTCGCGCTCCAGGTGATCGGCAAGCCGCGCCACACGATCGCGATCACGGTGCCCGAGACGCTGGAGATGGTGGGCCTCGCCGGCAAGGAGAAGCGTCGCCCGCACGAGCTCTCCGGCGGTGAGCAGCAGCGCGTCGCCATCGCGCGCGCCATGGTGAACCGGCCGCCGATCCTGCTCGCCGACGAGCCCACCGGGAACCTCGACCCCACCACGTCGCTCGGGATCATGCGCCTGCTCGACCGCATCAACCGCACCGGGACCACCGTCGTCATGGCGACGCACGACGAGGAGATCGTCAACCAGATGAGGCGCCGGGTCATCGAGCTCGACACCGGCACGCTCGTGCGCGACCAGGCGCACGGCGCGTACGGGGCCCGGGGACAGGTGATCCCCGACCCCGATCGCACCACCTCGGTCGTCGAGACCGGCACCACGACCGGCCCCTCGACGGGCACCGCACCGGAGTCGGCGCCGACGACGGCCGTCCCGGGCGCGCAGTCCGCCGCGGCCCGGCCGGACGCCGCGGAGGAGACGTCCGAGCCGCCGTCGCGACGCTCGGTGCGCCGCCACGTCGAGGCGACGGCGGGGGAGTGATCGGCGTGCGACTCCAGTTCATCCTCGCGGAGCTCGGCCAGGGCCTGCGGCGCAACGTCTCGATGACCGTCTCGGTCGTGCTCGTGACCTTCGTGTCGCTGACGTTCGTCGGCGCGTCCATGCTCCTCCAGACGCAGATCGGCAAGCTCAAGGACGACTGGTACGACAAGGTCGAGGTGTCCGTCTTCCTGTGCCCGACCGGTTCGCCGTCGCCGACGTGCGCCGCGGGGGAGGCGACCCCGGACCAGATCGCCGCGCTCGAGGACGTGTTCGAGTCCGAGCTCGCCGACGAGATCCAGACCGTGTACTTCGAGTCCAAGGACGACGCGTTCGCGGCGTTCCAGGAGCGGTACCCGGACGGCTACCTCGGCACGCAGCTCACCGTCGACGACATGCAGGCGTCCTTCCGCCTCAAGCTCACGAACCCGGAGAACTACGAGGTCGTGAACGACGTGGTCACCGGGCGCCCGGGCGTCGAGGTCGTCGAGGACCAGCGGCGCATCTTCGACTCGCTCTTCCTCGCGCTCAACCGAGCGTCGCTCCTCGCCGCAGGGCTCGCCGCGGTCATGCTCCTCGCCGCGGTGCTGCTCATCACGACGACGATCCGGCTGTCGGCGCTGAGCCGACGGCGCGAGACCGGCATCATGCGGCTCGTCGGGGCGTCGAACCTGTTCATCCAGCTCCCGTTCCTCCTCGAGGGGGCGATCGCGGCCGTGCTGGGGGCGCTCCTCGCGGTCGGCGGGCTGTGGGTGGGGGTGAAGTACCTCGTCACCGACTGGTTGTCGCAGTCCGTGACGTGGGTGGCCTACGTCGACGAGGCGGACGTGCTGCGCATCGCGCCCGTCCTCGTCGGCATCGCGTTCCTGCTGGCGGCCGTGTCCTCGGTCGTCACGCTCAACCGGCACACGAGGGTGTGAGATGACCCGGGACCTCCGCCGCGCGACCGCGGCCCTGATCGCCACGACGATGCTCCTCGTGGGGGGTGTCGCGTCGGCCTCCGCCGACGACATCGACGACCGTCGCGCGGCAGCAGAACGGCGCCAGTCCGAGATCCTCGGCAACCGCGAGCAGCTCCAGTCCGAGCTCGAGGACACGGACGCCGAGCTCGCGCAGGCGGTCGTCGACCTCCAGGCGATCGAGGCGCGACTGCCCGTCGCCCAGGCCGAGCTGGACGCCGCCGAGGCCGAGGTCGAGCGGACCCAGCGCGAGGCGGAGCTGCTCGCGCAGCGGCTCGAGGACGCGCTCGGGCAGGAGGCCGCGATCAGCGCCGAGATCGAGCGCGGCGCGACCGAGGTCGCCGACGCGAAGTCCAGCATCGCGGAGATGGCGCGTCAGGCGTACCGCGGTCAGGGTGACGTGTCGAGCCTCGGCATCGTCACGGGCGCGGAGAGCACCGAGGAGTTCATCGAGGAGTACGCGGTCTCGTCGACGGCGGCGCGCAGCCAGTCCCGGTCGCTCCAGGACCTCCTCGAGGCGGAGTCGGTCGCGCGCAACCGTGAGGCGCGCCTGCAGGCGGTACGCGAGACGGTCGCCGACCTGAAGAAGCAGGCGGACGAGAACCTCGTGGCCGCGGAGGCGGCACGCAAGGCCGCGGCGGACCGCAAGGCCGAGGTCGAGCAGCTCATCGTCGACCAGCAGGCGAAGAAGGCGACGATCGAGGAGCGCAAGGCCGCGGCCGAGGCGAAGGTCGCTGAGAACGAGGCCGCCCAGCAGTCTCTGCAGCAGGAGATCAAGGGCATCATCGCCGAGCAGGCGGAGCGCGACCGCAAGGCGGCCGAGGCGGAGGCGCGGCGCCAGCAGCAGCAGTCGTCCGGTGGCGGCGGGTCGTCGGGCGGCGGCGGCGGTGGTGGCGGTGGCGGCGGAGGAGGGGGTGGCGGGTCCTCGTCCGGGGGCGACCGAGGCAGCATCTCGAGCTTCCTGTCGTACCCGACCGCGGTCCCGCACGTGACGTCGAGCTACGGGATGCGGCTGCACCCGATCCTCGGGTACTACCGCATGCACGCCGGGACCGACCTGCGCGCCTACTGCGGGACCCCGATCATGGCGGCCGGGCCGGGCACGGTGGTCCACGCCCAGTGGCGCAACGGCTTCGGCAACCAGGTGCTGATCAACCACGGCACGGTCGGCGGCAAGAACCTCATGACGAGCTACAACCACCTCACGCGCTTCGCGGTCTCCTCCGGGCAGAAGGTCGAGAAGGGCAAGGTCATCGGCTACTCGGGCAACACCGGGCTCTCGGGGGCGTGCCACCTCCACTTCGAGGTGTACGTCAACGGGTCCACCATCGACCCGATGTCGGTCCTGGGCTGACCGGCGCCCGCTCGAACCCGGCCGTGTCGCGGCCGCGGTCCGCCCCCGACGCGTCCGGCCGCGGGGGATAATCGGTACCGGGCGTCGTCGGGCACCCGTACTCTGGTGCGCCGGCACGACGACGGCCCCGCGACCGGCGCCGGCACGGCGGGATCGGATGCGGGCGCCACGGGCGACGACACGACAGCGAAGGACGGTAGGACACGGATGGCGAAGGACACCGGCCGCAAGGTCGTCGCCAGCAACCGCAAGGCACGCCACGACTACGTGATCGAGGACGTGTACGAGGCGGGGATCGTCCTGTCGGGCACCGAGGTCAAGGCGCTGCGGATGGGGCGGGCCTCGCTCGTCGACGGCTACGTCGCCGTCGACCGGGGCGAGGCCTGGCTCGAGAACGTCCACATCCCCGAGTACACCGAGGGCACGTGGAACAATCACGCCCCGCGTCGCAAGCGCAAGCTGCTCCTGCACAAGGAGGAGATCCTGCGCCTCGAGTCCAAGACGCGCGAGAAGGGCCACACGATCGTGCCGCTCGCGCTGTACTTCCTCGACGGGCGGGCCAAGGTCGAGATCGCGCTCGCCCGCGGCAAGAAGGAGTACGACAAGCGGCAGGCCCTGCGCGAGAAGCAGGACAACCGCGAGGCGCAGCGCGCCATGCGACAGCGCGAGCTGCGCTGACCCCGGGGGCCCTCCGGGTCGACGACGGCCCCACCCGCTGGTGACGTCGTCGCCCTCGACGTACGGTCGAGGGCGAGACGACGACCACGAACCAGGAGGCCCCATGGTCAAGCTCCGTCAGTACATCCCGCGCCTCGCGGCGGGCGCGTACATCCTCAACTCCGGCCTGAACAAGCGCGGCGCGGACGAGGCGACCGCGCAGGGGATCCACGGCATGGCGGCGGGGACGTACTCGTTCCTCGGGGACGTCGAGCCCCAGCAGTTCACCAAGGCGCTCTCGACCACGGAGATCGCGCTCGGCGCGGCGCTCGTCGCCCCGTTCGTCCCCACCGGGCTGGTGGCCGTGGGCCTGGGCGTCTTCTCGGCGGGGCTCGTGGGCATGTACCTGAAGACCCCGGGCATGACGCGCGAGGACGGGGTGCGGCCGACCGAGCAGGGCACGGGGCTCGCCAAGGACGTGTTCCTCCTCGGGATCGCGGGCGGTCTGCTCGTGGACGCACTGAGCCGCAAGAAGTAGTCGCCGGCGTGGCGAGCCGGGCCGCGTCCGGGAGGTGCGGAAATATCGGTGCGGCGACCGGCGTTCATCCCGTAGGCTTGTCCTGCTGAGCGAGGACCGGTTCCGCCCGGGAGCCGCGCAGTGATTGACAACTCCACAGGGGGTGATCGGTTTCGACGGTGGTCGTGCTTCGAGGAGAAGCGGGCCGAGGATGCAGGCTTATCTCGTTAACGATGTCTGCAAAACACAGGTGCCGATAACAAGCGCACCGACTTCGCCCTCGCCGCCTGAGCGAGCCCCGAAGTCCGTCAGCCCGAGCTAGCTCTCGACTCGGATCCTGGCGTCATCTAGAGAGCCACTGCTCGCAGTCCTCGTCATCGGGGCTGCGGGGACTTTCAGGTGACTGAGCCCGTCCGCATCTTGTCTGCGTGAGTGCGGGGGCCGAGAAAAACGACAGCAGACTGCGCCCGGAGAAGTCCTCGATCGGCGTCACCGGACCGGGGTTCGATTCCCCGCACCTCCACCCCTGCGGCGACGGCCCGCACCCCTCGAGGGTGCGGGCCGCCGTCGTCCCTGCGGGTCCTCCGCGGCCCGTGACGGGTCGCCCGTCACCAGCCGTGCTGCGCCCAGGCGGAGGCCGCCTCCTCGCCGCCGAGCCACTCGACCCGCAGCCGGCGCCCCCGCACGACGAGGTCGTCGCCGTCCTCACGCGGGAGCGGCGGTGCCTCGGGGTCGTCGCTGTACAGGTCCTCGGCCAGGGCCGGGTCGGCATCGTCCAGGTGGGCGCGCCACTGGACGCGCGGCTCGGGGTTCACGTGCCGCGGGAAGGCGTACGGCCCGACGGTGTCCCAGTGCGTGCACACGCGCGTCACGAGGTGCCCGACCGGCCGCGGCCCGCCGTCGTCCGCATCGTGCCAGAGGCGGGCGACGCGCCCGGTCGACGGGGTCTCGGCGATCGTCGGGTCAGTCATGGGTGGACGCCCCGACGAGCGGCCCGCGACTCGCGGCGGGAGCGTCGGGGCCGTCGTCGGGCCCCGGGCGGTCGGCGTCTGCCGACGGCGTGCCGCCGTCCTGGGCTCGCCGACGGAACCGGCGCAGGACCCAGCGCACGACGAGCAGCACCACCCCGGCGACCACGAGCCAGGGGAGGAGGGCGCCGAGGACGACGACCAGCCCGTTGAGCGTGGTGAGCAGGGCGTTCCACCCGTTCTGCAGGCCCCCGAGGAAGCCGCCGGGGGCGAGCCGCTCGGTCGGCACGACCTCCACGACGGTGACGTGCAGGGTGGACATCGAGACCTGGTCCGTGAGCGCCGCTCGCTGCGACTGGAGCGACTCCAGCTCGGCCTGTCGTGTCGTCAGCTCCTGCTCCGCGGCGAGCAGGTCCGCGGTCGTCGCGGCGTCACCCATGAGGGTGCGCAGCCGCTCCACGGACGTCGTCAGGGCGTCGACCCGCGCGTCGAGGTCGCGAGCGGTCCCGGTCACGTCGACGGCCTCGATCGAGAGGTCGCGCACCTCGCCCACCTGGTCGAGGGCGTCGACGGTGGCGGTCGTCTGCGTCGACGGCACCCGGATCGTCAGCTCCGCGGACGCGCGTGCGTCGCCCTCGGGCTCCGACTGCCGCCGGCTCTCGACCCGGCCGCCCGCGCTCTCCGCGAGGTCGGCGACCGCGTCGGCCGCGGCCGCCGGGTCGTCGGCCACGACCGTGACCGACCCCGTGGTGACGATCTCCCGCTCCGCCGCGGCGACGGCGGCGTCCTCGTCGCCCGGGGCGATCCCCGAGGACACGTCCTCGGCGGCGTCCGCGACGCCACCCCCCGCGACCTCCGAGACCGCACCACCGTCGTCGACGGAGAGCGACGCCATGTCGCCCGAGGACGCGGAGCAGCCCGCCAGGAGAGCGCCGCCGAGCAGGAGCCCCGCGACGACGGCGAGGGGGCGAGTGGTCCGCATGCTGCGAGAGTAGGGGGCCAAGCGTGCGAACCGGACACCGCGCGCGACATCGTGACCGTCTTGTGAACTGGTCGTGATCCAACCGCAGCGCGATGCCCCGGACGTGGACGGCGGCGCAGTCCCTGGCTCTGGCACGGCAGGATGGTCGCGTGCTCGTGTGCTGCGGTCTCGTGACCCTCGACGTCGTCCAGGTCGTCGACGCGCTGCCTCGACCCGACGAGAAGGTCGTCGCGCGGTCCGTCACCGCGACCTTCGGGGGGCCTGCGGCCAACGCCGCGGCGACCGCCGTCGCGCTGGGCGTCCCGACGCGGCTCGTCACCGCCGTCGGGGGCGGACCGCTCGCGGAGGTCGTGCGTCGCGAGCTCGCGGACTGCGGGATCGAGCTCGTCGACGCCGCGGCCGGGTCGGCCGGCGGACGCCTCGCGGTCTCGACCGTGCTCGTCACGCGGGCCACCGGTGAACGGGCCGTCGTGAGCACCAACGCGTCCGGGTTCGGCGACCTCGCGGCCCGCGCGGCGGCGGGCGGCCCCGGGCTCCTCGACGGCGTCGGGGAGGGCGACGTCCTGCTGCTGGACGGGCATCTGCCCGGTCTCGCTCTCGCGGTGGCGCGCGAGGCCCGCGAGCGGGGCGCGGCCGTCGTGCTCGACGGCGGGTCGTGGAAGCCGGACGCCGCGGAGATGATCGGCGCGTGCGACGCGGTCGTGGTGTCGGCGGACTTCCGGCAGCCGGGGGTCGGTGCGGGCGACGTGCTCGCCGCGGTCGCGGCGCTCGGTCCGCGGTTCGTCGCCCGTACCCGCGGTCCGGGTCCGGTCGAGGTGCTCGACGCGGGGGAGCGGTACGACGTCGCGGTGCCCGAGCCGGAGCGCGTCGTCGACACGCTCGGAGCGGGGGACGTGGTCCACGGGGCCTTCGCGGCGGAGGCGGCGCGCGGTGCGTCGTGGCGGGTCGCGCTCGAGCGGGCCGTCGTGATCGCGTCGCGCTCGGTGGAGCACCCGGGCGCGCGGGGCTGGTTCGGCGCGGCGCCCTGAGGCGACGGGCGGGCCGACGGGCCGCCCCGGACGGGACCCAGGTCCCGGGGTGCCGGCCGATCGGCAACATTTCGGTCACGAAGCCGCGAGGAAGTTGACAGCCACTTAGTAAAGGCAGTCTACTAACAAACATGACAACGGCAGTCACCGGGACCGGAGCACCGAGGAGGCGTCTGAGCACAGGGCTCAGGCCGACCTCGAAGGTGTTGCCCGAGCACGCTCGGGCCCACAACCGGTCCCTCGTGCTGCAGCACCTGTTCCACGAGGGGCCCACCTCCCGCGCCGACCTGGCGCGCGCCACGTCCCTCACTCGCGTGACCATCTCCGACCTCGTCTCCGTGCTCATCGCCGAGGGCCTGGTCGAGGAGCTCGGCGTCCGCCCGGGCCAGCGCGTCGGCAAGCCCGCGATCCTCGTCGGGATGCGCACGAGCGCGTACCAGATCGTCTCCGTGGACCTCACCGACGACGAGGTGCTGCGCGGCGCGGTCCTCACGCTCACGGGCGACTTCGTCGTCCGCCAGAGCCTGGCGGTCGACGGTCGGACCGGCACCGAGCTGGTCGACCTCCTCACGCGCTTCTGCCGCGGCCTCATCGCGTCCGCGACCCAGCCGGTCATCGGCGTGGGGATCGGCTCGCCCGGCGTCGTCGACGCCGAGGGGCGCGTCATCGAGGCGCCCAACCGTCGATGGTACGACGTCCCGCTCGCCGCGCAGCTCACCGAGCGGCTCGGCCTCGCCGTCCACGTGGCCAACGACGCGAACATCGCCGCGCTCGGCGAGTTCACGTTCGGCGGCGCGGCCGGCGACGGGCTGCTCGTCCTCACCGTGGGCGAAGGCGTCGGCGCCGGGATCATGGTCGACGGCGCACGGGTGCGCGGGCACGCGGACGCGGCCGGCGAGCTGGGCCACGTGACCGTCGTCGACGACGGCGAGCCGTGCGCCTGCGGGCGCCGCGGCTGCCTGGAGACCGTCCTGTCCGTGCCGGCCCTGCGGCGCGCGGTGGACGGGCTCGACACCGAGGCTTCCGACGCCGTCCTGGCGTCGGTGGGCAGGACGCTGGGCATCGCTCTGGCCCCTGTCGTCAGCGCGCTCAACCTCGCGGAGGTGCTCGTCAGCGGTCCTGCGGACCTGCTCGACGGCCCCCTGCGCGAGGCAGCGTTCGAGACCATCCGCTCCCGCACGATGCCGGTCATCGGCAGCGGGCTCCAGGTGCGGATGGCCACGCTCGACGAAGACGTCGTCCTTGCCGGGGCGGCCGTCCTCGTCCTGTCCGGACAGCTGGGGGTCTCATGAGCCGACGACGCTCGGACTGACCCCCACCGCCCGACCGGGGCCGGGCCCCGGCCCCGCCCCACAGACCTCCTGGGAACCCCAGAGCAGCATCCCCAGGAACGCAGTACCCCTGCACGTGCTCTATTACGCAGGACTCCTGCCACACCTCCGGTGGCGTCACCGACGCCGCCACCAAGAAACACCGAGAGGAAGCACCCAGTGAAGAGGAACCGTCTCGTCGTCGCCTCCGTGGCGTCGACGATCACCCTGGCGCTCGCGCTGACCGCCTGCAGCACCGGCGGCGGGAGCGACGACACCGGCTCGGACGAGGCCGCCACCGGCGACATCCGCGTCTGGCTCAACGGCTCGGACACGCCCGACGCCGCTCGCGAGTACCTCAAGACGACCTTCGAGGAGGAGAACCCGGGCAGCACCCTCACGATCGAGGAGCAGTCCTGGACCGGCCTCGTCGACAAGCTGACGACCTCGCTCTCGGGCTCCGACAGCCCGGACGTCGTCGAGGTCGGCAACACGCAGTCCCCGGCGTTCACCTCCGCGGGCTTCTTCCGTGAGATCACGGAGGAGGAGTTCCAGTCCTTCGGCGGCGACGACCTGCTCCAGGGCTTCGTCGAGGCCGGCGACTGGGACGAGAAGCACTACGCCCTGCCGTACTACGCGGGCTCGCGCGCCGTCTTCTACTCGCCGTCTGCCATCGGCTCGGAGATCACCGTCCCGACGACGCTCGACGAGTACGTCACGCTGGGCAAGTCGCTCAAGACCGACACGCGCTCGGGCGTCTACTGGCCCGGCCAGGACTGGTACAACGCGCTCCCGTTCGTGTGGGAGAACGGCGGCTTCATCGCCGAGCAGAACGACGCCGGCGAGTGGGAGGCCGGCTTCTCGTCCGAGGGCGGCCTCGCCGGCCTCGCGCAGGTCCAGGACCTCATGCTCAACGCGTCGCTCGCGCCGAAGGACGGTCAGGAGACCGACCTCCAGGTGCCGTTCTGCGAGGGCAACGTCGCGTTCCTCTCGGCGCCCACGTGGATCCAGTGGTCCATCAACGCTCCGGAGGAGCCCGAGACGCCGGACGGCGTCCCCGGCTGCGCCTCGACCTACGGCGCCGACCTCACGGCCTTCCCGCTCCCGGGCAAGGAGGCCGGCACGACCGCGCAGGTCTTCGCCGGTGGCTCGAACATCGCCGTCGCGCAGAAGTCGAACAACCCTGAGCTCGCGTTCAAGGCGTTCGAGATCATGATGAGCGACGAGTACCAGACGATCCTCGCGGAGAACGGCCTCATCCCGGCCCGCGTCTCGCTCTCGAGCGCTGTCCCGCAGGACAACCCCATCGCCCAGGCCGGCGTCGCCGCCGCGGCGAACACGCGCCTCACCCCGCCGTCGCCCAAGTGGGCCGACGTCGAGGCGCAGAACGTGCTCCAGACCGCCTTCACGCGGATCGCGAACGGTGACGACGTCAAGACCGTCGCCGCGGACCTGGACGCGAAGATCGAGGAGATCCTCAACAGCTGAGCCCGACCGGTGGCGCTCGGCCCGTCCGGGCGCCACCGGAGGCTCGAGCCGTCAGGGGTGGGGTCTCCTTCAGGAGCCCCCACCCCTTCCCACGACGGGCCGTCGGCACGTCTCCGCGCACCACCGCGCACCCCTGACGGAGTGAGGAAATGAGCTCAACCACCCTCGAACCCCGCACCGAGCGCTCCGGCGCGCCGGTGCGGCCCCCCAAGAAGCGGCGTCCGCCGGTCCTCCCCTGGACGCTCCTCGTCCCCAGCCTCGTCGTGCTGGGGGTCCTGGTCGGGTACCCGATCGTCCGACTGATCGTCATGTCGTTCCAGGAGTACGAGCGGGCCCAGCTCATGGGCCAGCCCGCCGAGTGGGTCGGCTTCGACAACTACGTCCAGGTCCTCACGGACGTCGACGGCTTCTGGACCGTGCTGCTGCGCAGCTTCGTCTTCATGGTCGTCTGCGTCACGCTGACGATGGTCCTGGGCACGCTCATCGCGCTGCTCATGATGCGGCTCGGCAAGGGCTTCCGCCTGCTCGTCTCCGTCGGGCTGCTGCTGGCCTGGGCCATGCCGGCACTCGCCGCGACGATCGTCTGGGGCTGGATCTTCGACACCCAGTACGGCGTCATCAACAACCTGCTGACGAAGATCACGGGCGACAACTGGATGGGCCACTCCTGGCTCCTCAACCCGCTCCAGTTCTTCCTCATCGCCACGATCATCATCGTGTGGGGCGCGATCCCGTTCGTCGCGTTCACGATGTACGCGGGCCTCACGCAGATCCCCGGCGAGGTGCTCGAGGCCGCGCAGCTCGACGGCGCGGGCCCGTTCCAGCGCTTCCGGCTCATCATGATCCCGTACGTGCGCAGCATCATCACGGTGCTCATCGTCCTGTCGATCATCTGGGACCTGCGGGTGTTCACACAGATCTACGCGCTCCAGGGCGTGGGTGGTGACCGCGAGAAGACGAACACGATCGGCGTGTACATCTACCAGATGGGTATGGCCCAGGGTCACTACGGGCTGGCCGGCGCGATCTCGGTGATCTTCGTCTTCATCATGCTCGCCATCTCCTTCTACTACGTGCGCCAGACGATCCGGGAGGAAGAACTGTGAGCACCATCTCGACCACCCCCCGGGCCTCGGTGCGGCACGCCTCGGCCGCGGGCAAGCCTGCGCCGCGCAAGAGCCGCGAGACGCAGCGCAAGAAGGCCGCCAACGTCGGCTTCGCGATCATCGCGATCGTCGTCTTCGTGGCCTCGGTCTTCCCGGTCTACTGGATGATCAACACGTCGTTCCTGCCGTCGAGCCTCATCCGCGGCACGGACCTGCACTTCTTCCCGACGCCGGACGTCTTCACCCTGAACAACTACGTGTCGGCATGGACCGACACGTCGCGGGCCCCGCTGCCTCCGGCTATGGGGAACTCCATCATGGTGACCTTCTTCACGCTCATCATCGCGATGGTGCTCGGGTTCCTCGCATCGCTCGCCGTGACGCGGTTCCGGTTCCAGGGCCGCCGCGCCTTCATCATCGCGATCCTCGTGGTCCAGATGATCCCGGGCGAGGCGATGATGATCTCGATCTTCCGGATCATCGACGGCTGGCAGATGCTCAACACCGTCGTCGGTCTGGGGATCGTCTACGTGTCCGGCGTGCTGCCCTTCACGATCTGGACGCTGCGCGGGTTCGTCAACGGAGTTCCTGCCGAGCTCGAGGAAGCCGCCATGATCGACGGCTGCTCGCGCGGCCGGGCGTTCTGGAAGATCACGTTCCCGCTGCTCGCGCCCGGGCTCGTCGCAACGGGTGTGTTCGCGTTCATCCAGGCGTGGAACGAGTTCGTCATGGCCCTGATCATCATGCAGCGCCCCGAGTCGATGACGCTGCCCGTGTGGCTGCGCACCTTCCAGCAGGCGACGCAGGCGACCAACTGGGGAGCGCTCATGGCGGGTTCGGTGATCATCGCGGTGCCCGTGGTGATCTTCTTCCTCATCGTCCAGGGTCGGATGACCGGTGGCCTCGTCTCGGGTGCGGTGAAGGGCTGACGTGAGCGACCTGAGCACGGCTGCCTCGCTGAACGGCGAGGCGGCCGCAGCCCTGGCCGGGAGACCCGGTCCCGGCGGCACGCCGCGGTGCGACTCCGCGGCGACCGGGAACGCTGTCGGTCTCGACATCGGCGGGACCAAGGTGCTCGCCGCCTTCCTCGGACCCGACGGCGTCGCGCGGGAGACCCTGCGCCTGCCGACCGTGCGCGGCCCGCAGGGCGTGGTGTCCAGCGCGGCCCGCGCGGTCCGCGAGGTGGTGCGCCGTGCCGGCGTCGAGCTCGCCGAGGTCGACGGCGTCGGCGTCGGCGTGCCGGGACTGGTGGACCCCGAGGACGGCTCCGTCATGCACGCCGTCAACCTCGGGATCGAGGGCGGGCGCTTCGCTCTGGCGGAGGCGCTGTCGGCGGAGCTCGGGGGCCTTCCGGTCCAGGTCGACAACGACCTCAACGTCGCCGCGCTCGGTGCCTCGCACCTGCGCGGGGACGACGGGTCGGACCTCGCGTTCCTCGCGCTGGGCACCGGTCTGGCCGCCGGGATCGTGCTCGGTGGCGAGCTGCGTCGAGGCGTGAGCGGCGCGGCGGGCGAGATCGGGCACATCCCGATCGACCCGCACGGCCCCGAGTGCGCGTGCGGCCAGCGCGGGTGCGTCGAGGTCTACGCCTCGGGCTCCGCGGTGTCCGCCCGGTGGCCGTCGCGCCACGGTCGGCCCGCGCCCGCGGAGCTGTTCGACGCGGCCGCGGCGGGCGACCCGGAGGCGATCCGGATCAGGGACGAGTTCGCGTCCGCCGTCGCCTCCGCGGTGCGGATCCTCGAGCTGACGGTCGACGTCCGGCACGTCGTCCTCGGTGGCGGTGTGTCCGCCCTGGGGCAGCCGCTCCTGGACGCCGTGCGCGCCGCGCTCGACGCGCAGTCGAGCACGTCCCCGTTCCTGTCCTCGTTGCGTCTCGCCGAGCGGGTCTCGCTCGCTCCGGCGGACGTGCCCGTCGCCGCGGTGGGCGCTGCCCTCGTCGGCCGTCGAAAGGTGAAGTGATGGAGGTCGTGATCGCTCCTGCGGAGCGGTTGGCGGTGCTGGCTGCGGACGCGGTCGAGAAGGTGGTGCGGTCGCGGCCGGAGGCGGTGCTGGGGCTGGCGACGGGTTCGTCGCCGTTGAGGGTGTACGACGAGCTGGCGCGGCGTCATCGTGAGGAGGGGTTGTCGTTCGCGGGGGCGAAGGCCTTCATGCTGGACGAGTACGTGGGCCTGCCCGTGGAGCACCCCGAGCGGTACCGGAACGTGATCGAGACCGAGATCGCCTCGCGGGTGGACTTCGCCCCGGGTGCGGTGCAGGGCCCGGACGGCAACGCGGCGGACCTGGTCGCGGCGTGCGCGGCCTACGAGGAGTCGATCGCGGGTGCGGGGGGTGTGGACCTGCAGATCCTGGGGATCGGGACGGACGGGCACATCGCGTTCAACGAGCCGGGGTCGTCCCTGGCCTCGCGCACGCGGATCAAGACGTTGACGGCGCAGACCCGTGAGGACAACGCGCGGTTCTTCGGTGACGACGTGGACCAGGTGCCGCGGCACTGCCTGACGCAGGGGCTGGCGACGATCATGTCGGCGCGGCACCTGGTGCTGCTGGCCACGGGCAAGGGCAAGGCGGAGGCGGTGCACCAGCTCGTGGAGGGCCCGATCTCGGCGTTGTGGCCCGCGACGATCATGCAGATGCACCCGCACGCCACGGTGCTGGTCGACGACGCGGCGGCCTCGCGCCTGCAGCTCGGTGACTACTACCGCCAGACGTACGCGTCCAAGCCCGACTGGCAGGGCCTGTAGCCGATCTGTCGAGGAACTCTCGCGGGCCGTCGCCCGCGAGGCACAGCCGCCCGTCGGCGCGCGGTCCACGCCCCTGGACCGCCGCGCCGGCGGGCTCTTCTCGTCGCCCTGCGGGGCGGTTCGCGGCACTCGCGGACGACGCCGCGCCGCACGGGTGTCGGCGCACCGACGTAGACTTCCCTCCATGATCGAACTCCGTGCGAGCACGCCCCCCGGGGGTCCTGAGGACCCGTTCCGGAACCCCGCGACCGAGCCGACGACCGGCACGTCGACCGGGGTGCTCGAGCGCGAGGAGACGCGCGAGCAGACCGAGCCGGGCGACCACGAGCGCTTCGCGCACTACGTGCGCAAGGAGAAGATCATGGAGTCCGCGCTCTCCGGCAAGCCGGTGATCGCGCTGTGCGGCAAGGTGTGGGTGCCCGGGCGCGACCCGAACAAGTTCCCCGTGTGCCCCACGTGCAAGGAGATCTACGAGGGTCTGCGGGACCCGCAGGACGGCGAGGGTGACTCCGGCAAGTGAGCGCGGAGCACCATACGACGTCCACCGGTCACTCCGTCCCCGACACCCGTAGCAGGACCACCCCGCCTGCACCCCAGAGCCCGTCCTCGGCGGCGGCCTCGCACCTCTCGCCCGCGTTCCCGCGCCGTGCCCCGTGGGGCTCGGCGTCGAAGCTGCGCGCCTGGCAGGCGGAGGCCCTCGAGCTCTACCGCACGCGCGCGCCGCGCGACTTCCTCGCCGTCGCGACCCCCGGCGCGGGCAAGACGACGTTCGCGCTGCGTGTCGCGACCGAGCTGCTCGAGCAGGGGATCGTGCGCCGGGTGACGGTCGTCGCGCCGACCGAGCACCTCAAGCACCAGTGGGCCGACGCCGCCGCGCGCGTCGGCATCCGCATCGACCCGAACTTCCGCAACAGCCAGGGCCGGCACGGCGCCCACTACGACGGTGTCGCGCTGACCTACGCGCAGATCGCCGCCAAGCCCGCGCTGCACGCGGCACGCACGACGGCAGACCGCACGCTCGTCATCCTCGACGAGGTGCACCACGGCGGCGACGCGCTGTCATGGGGCGACGCGGTGCGTGAGGCGTTCGAGGACGCGACGCGCCGTCTCGCGCTCACGGGCACGCCGTTCCGCTCCGACACCGCCGCGATCCCGTTCGTCGAGTACGACCGCGGGCCTGACGGCATCCGGCGCTCTCGCGCGGACTACACGTACGGCTACGGCGACGCGCTGCGCGACCACGTCGTCCGGCCGGTGCTGTTCCTGTCGTACTCGGGGAACATGCGCTGGCGCACCAAGGCCGGCGACGAGGTGAGCGCGCGTCTCGGCGAGGCGCTCACCAAGGACATGACGGGCCAGGCGTGGCGCACCGCGCTCGACCCGAACGGCGAGTGGATCCCGTCGGTCCTCGCGGCGGCGGACAAGCGGCTCACCGAGGTGCGGCGAGCGATCCCCGACGCCGGGGGACTGGTCATCGCGACCGACCAGACCGACGCCCGCGCCTACGCGGGCCACCTCGCTCGGATCACCGGGAAGTCCCCGACCGTGGTGCTGTCGGACGACGACGGGGCGAGCAGCCGCATCGAGGAGTTCTCCGACGGCGACGGTCGGTGGATGGTCGCCGTGCGCATGGTGTCGGAGGGCGTGGACGTCCCGCGCCTCGCCGTCGGCGTGTACGCGACCTCGACGGCGACCCCGCTGTTCTTCGCGCAGGCCGTCGGGCGGTTCGTGCGGGCGCGCAAGCGGGGGGAGACGGCGTCGGTGTTCCTGCCGAGCGTCCCGCACCTGCTGGAGCTCGCGAACGGGCTCGAGATCGAGCGCGACCACGCGCTCGACCGGCCGCTCACCGCGGAGGAGCAGGGCGAGGGGTTCAACCCCGAGGACGCGCTGCTGGCGGAGGCGAACCGGGAGGACAAGGCGTCGGGCGAGCTCGTCCAGGGCTCGTTCGAGGCGCTCGAGGCGCAGGCCTCGTTCGACCGCGTGCTGTTCGACGGCGGCGAGTTCGGCACGGGCGCGGACGTCGGGTCGGACGAGGAGCTCGACTTCCTCGGTCTCCCCGGCCTCCTCGACGCGGACCAGGTCACCACGCTGCTGCGCCAGCGTCAGGCCGACCAGCTCAGCGCCCGATCGAAGACCACGCAGTCGGCGGAGCGCGAGCGGTCCGAGATGGACCACCGTCGGGCGGCCGAGCTCCGCAAGGAGCTCCAGCAGCTCGTGTCCGCGTGGTCGCGCCGCAGCGGGCAGCCGCACGGCTCGGTGCACACCGAGCTGCGTCGCCGCTGCGGCGGACCCGAGGTGCCGCTCGCGACGGTCGAACAGCTCGACGCCCGCGTCGCGACCGTCCGCGGCTGGTTCGTCGGCAAGCGATGAGGCCCTTCGTGGGCGCGGCGCCCTGCCGGGGAGTCGCGGCCGGCAGCGGTCGGCACCGCGATCACAGCCCGGCGAGCCCGGGTTGCGGGCATGCGGTGTTGATCCGCAGCTGCTCGGCCTCGGCGCGCTCGACCGGCAGTGTGCCGAGTGCGCCGACGAACGCCTCGTAGGCGCTCCACGCCATTCCTTGCGACGCGACGAACTCGGACTCGCTGACGGGTTCGGGGATCGAGTAGCCCTGGGCGAGCAGGCACTCTCTCGTGTCGAGCTGGCGCTCGTAGAGGCCGTGGAGCTGGCTCGTGGTCAACGGGGCGCGGTAGGCGGAGCCGAGGATGGATCGCGTGCACGCGTCGAGCGCGTCGTCGAGCGCTGTGGCGAGGGCAGGGTCTTTCGCGGAGAAGCCGCCGAGCTCGTCCGTCTGGTACTCGACGCCCTGGTCCGTGAGACAACGGGACTGTCGAGCGACCAGGCGGGCGTCCTCGGCGAGCTGTTCGTCCATCCAGGCGGGGCGTTCGTACGTCGTCGTGCGCGTCGGCTCGACCGGCCCCGGACCGGCAGCACATGCCGCGACGGAGAGGAGCAGCGAGCACACCCCGACCGTCGCGGGCAGGCGGTACCCGAACCGCCGGGCTGCCCGGGATCCGAGGATCCCGGGCAGCCGTCGTGGCGGACGGCGCATCAGTAGATGCAGCCCTTGCTGATCGACAGGGTGGATCCGCCACCCCACACCATCCACTCGCCCGAGCGGACGCCGTAGGCGTTGTACCGGTAGGTCTTCGTGGTGGAGGTCCCCCAGTTGTAGCTGCCCGACGGGGAACCGATCCGGCTCCTCCCCGGGGCCCAGATGCTCACGCTGTACTTCGAGGTCCCGGCGACCCATGAACCGCCCGACGCCGCCGAGCAGCTCGTGTCGGGGTACGCGTTCACGTTGGCGGACGCGGTGCTCGCGCCGGAAAGGAGAGACGCCGCCACCACGAGGGCGACGACGGCTGCCTTGAAGGACGTCTTCATGCTGTACCCCTACCTCCGACTCGTCCGGCACCTCCATTAGTGCGCGTCCTTAACGAATCGGCCAGCGATGATGCTAGCGAAGCATGGTGGCCACCGGAAGGGGTTGAGCCGACCGACATCGCCGGTCCTCGCCGTCAGGCGCGTCGTCGCGCCGCGTCGTCGCGTCACCTGTCGGGCGGCCCGGCACCTTGGGTCAGGAGACCGTGTGCACGACCGTGGGGATCGCGGGGTCGCCGGCGGAGAGGCGGCGGGCGCCGCGGGGCAGCTCCGCGCGGGCCTCGCGGTGGCGGTGCGCGGCGTTCTGGACGCCGTACGACCCGACCCAGCGCGAGTCGACCGCGCCGTCGACGACGAGCGGGACCTGGAGCGGGCGCAGGTCGCCGTCGTCGGGCTCCCACTCCTGGACGGCGAGGTCGGCGCCGGTGACGACCACCTCCTCGACTGCGCGCCCGTCGACGTCGTACCGGCGCGCGGCGACCTTGCGCCCGCCGGTGCTGGTCTTGGCCGTGGACGCCTTCGCGACGGGCTGGAGCACGCCGGAGGAGTCGGCGCGGGCGACGAGCTTGTAGACCATGCCGCACGTGGGCGCGCCGGAGCCGGTGACGAGCGACGTGCCGACGCCGTAGGAGTCGACCGGGGCGGCGGCGAGCGAGGCGATGGCGTACTCGTCGAGGTCGGACGTCACCGTGATCTTCGTGTCGTGCGCGCCGAGGGAGTCGAGCTGGCGGCGCACCTCGACGGCGAGGACGCCGAGGTCGCCCGAGTCGAGACGGACGGCGCCGAGGCGCCCGCCGGCGGCGCGGACCGCGTTCTGGACGCCCTTGCGGACGTCGTAGGTGTCGACGAGGAGCGTGGTCTCGGGCCCGAGCGAGGCCACCTGCGACGCGAAGGCCGACTCCTCGTCGTCGTGCAGGAGCGTGAAGGCGTGCGCGGCGGTACCGATGGTCGTCAGCCCGTAGCGGCGGCCCGCCTCGAGGTTGGACGTCCCGGCGAACCCGCCGACCACGGCGGCGCGGGCCGCGGCGACGGCGGCCTGCTCGTGCGCGCGCCGCGCACCCATCTCGAGGCACGGGCGCTCGACGGCGGCGCTCGTCATGCGCGAGGCGGCGGACGCGACGGCGGAGTCGTAGTTGAGGATCGACAGCACGAGGGTCTCGAGGAGGACCGCCTCGGCGAAGCTCCCCTCGACGGTCATGACGGGCGACTGCGGGAAGAAGACCTCGCCCTCGGCGTACCCGGTGATCGTCCCGGTGAACCGGTAGCCGGCGAGGAACTCGAGCGTGCGGTCGTCGACGACGGACTGCGCGTGCAGCCAGTCGAGCTCGGTCGCCGAGAAGCGGAACGACGACAGCGCCTCGAGGACACGCCCGGTCCCCGCGAGGACCCCGTACCGCCTGCCCGCGGGCAGCCGACGTGTGAAGACCTCGAACAGGCAGTGACGGTCGGCGGTGCCGTCCGCGAGCGCGGCCTGGAGCATCGTCAGCTCGTACCGGTCGGTGAGGAGTGCGGTCGAGGCGGCCGGCTGGTAGGGCGGCCGCTGCGTGCCGAGCTGCGGCGAGGCAGCGCTGTCGGTGGGGGAGAGGGCGACGCTGCCCGGGTCGTCGAGGCTCATGCGGAATACCGTAGGGCAGCCGTCGGCGACGTGGGCGTCGACAGGCCCACGAATACAGTGGTGGCGTGAGCCCCCACCCGATCTTCACCCGCGCCGTCGGTGCGCGGGCGTCCGTGACCGTGCCCGAGGAGGCGACCCGGGTCGACGAGACCGTCCTCCCTGACAGCCCGTGGGTCACCCTCGTGTGGAACGACCCGGTCAACCTCATGAGCTACGTCTCGTACGTGTTCGAGTCCTACTTCGGGTACGCCGCGGAGCGCGCCCACGAGCTCATGCTGCAGGTGCACCAGGAGGGTCGCGCCGTCGTGTCGACGGGCGACCGCGAGCGCATGGAGGTGGACGTGCAGGCGATGCACTCGTTCGGGCTGTGGGCGACGCTCCAGAAGGACGGCGAGCAGTGAGGCCGTTCCGCGCCGAGGCGCACGGGTACGTCGCGGAGCTCGAGCCGTCGGAGCGGATCGTGCTGGCCCAGCTCGCGGGGGACGTCGCGCAGATGCTCCAGGAGGGCGTGCCGGGACGGGCGCCGGGGGAGCCCGGGTCGTCCGTGCCCGACGACGCGTGGTCGCCTCCCGGCTGGACGGGCCCGGCCCCGGGTGGGCACGCGAGGGACGCGACCCCGCCGCCGGACCCGGCGGTGCGGCGTCTGCTCCCGGACGCGTCGGACGATGTCGACGTGGCGGCCGAGTTCCGGCGGTTCACGCAGGACGACCTGGCCGCGCGCAAGGTCGGGCGGCTGGTCCTGCTGGCGCGCATGCTCGTCGACTCGGAGCCGTCCGAGGTGGCCCCGTTCGTGGTCGCCCGCGAGGAGGCCGAGGACGTCGCGGGGGCGCTGACGGACGTGCGCCTCGTGCTCGCCGAGCGCCTCGGGCTGCGGACCGACGAGCAGGTCGAGGGTCTGTACGACGAGCTGGACCGCGAGGGCGACGACGGCCCGGACGACGGCGAGGTGAGCGGCGCGCCGCGCCGCTTCCTCGTGAGCGTGTTCCTGCTGACGGGCCTGCTCCAGGAGTCGCTCGTGGACGGCATGCTCGCCGACCTCAGGGCGGGGCGCGGAGGAGGGTCCTGAGCCCCGGCCTTGAGGGGCGGGCCCGAGGGGCGGCCATCCTGTGGGCGCTGCCACAGGCGGGAGCCGCGGTTCGGTGCGCCCCGCGTGCGGGCGCGCCAGTAGGCTCGGGCGGGTGAACGACGCTCCCATCGGGATCTTCGACTCGGGCGTGGGCGGCCTGACCGTCGCGCGCTCGATCCTGGACCAGCTCCCGAACGAGTCCCTCCTCTACATCGGGGACACCGCGAACGGCCCCTACGGGCCCAAGCCGCTCGCGGCGGTCCGGGCGATGGCGCTGGCGATCATGGACCAGCTCGTCGACGACGGCGTGAAGATGCTCGTCATCGCGTGCAACTCGGCCTCCTCCGCGGTCCTGCGCGACGCGCGCGAACGGTACACGCAGCGCCACGGCCTGCCGGTCGTCGAGGTGATCCTCCCGGCGGCGCGGCGCGCGGTCGCGGCGACCCGCTCGGGGCGGATCGGGGTCATCGGGACGCGCGCCACCATCACGTCGCGGTCCTACGAGGACGCGTTCGCCGTCACGCCGGGCCTACACCTGACGACCCGGGCGTGCCCGGACTTCGTGCCCCTCGTCGAGCAGGGCGTGACCTCGGGGCCCGAGGTGCTGGAGGTCGCGCACCGCTACCTCGACCCGGTCAAGGCGGCGGGTGTCGACACGCTCGTGCTCGGGTGCACGCACTACCCGCTCCTGACGGGCGCCATCTCCTACGTCATGGGCGAGGAGGTCACGCTCGTGTCGAGCGCGGAGGAGACCGCCAAGGACGTGTACCGCACGCTCGTCGCGCACGACCTCGAGCGCTCGCGCGACGCGGGGACGCCGCAGCACCGCTTCCTCGCGACGGGGAGCGCGGAGCCGTTCGAGCACCTGGCGCGCCGCTTCCTCGGCCCCGAGGTGCTCAGCGTGGAGGCCGCCTGATGCGCCTCGTCACGATCGGGTGCTCGGGGTCGTTCGCGGGGCCCGAGTCGCCCGCGTCGTCGTACCTCGTCCAGGTCCCGGCCGCCGAGGCCGCGGCCGCGGGGTTCGAGGCGCGCGACTGGAACGTCGTGCTCGACCTGGGCAACGGGGCGCTCGGTGCGCTCCAGCGGTTCGTGGACCCGCTCGACCTCGATGCCGTCGCGCTGTCGCACCTGCACCCCGACCACTTCGTCGACGTCTGCGGGCTGTACGTCTACCTGCGCTACCACCCCGAGCGCGGCTCGACCCGGACCGGGGTGCCGAGCCGGCTGACGGTGCTCGGTCCGACGGGGACGGCTGGGCGCATCGAGGCGGCGTACGGAGCCGAGCCGGGCGACGGGATGAGCGAGGAGCTCGACGTGCGGGTCTGGGAGCCGGGCGTGCCCGTGCGGGTCGGGCCGCTCACGCTGGAGCCGTACCGCGTCTTCCACCCGGTCGAGGCGTACGGGGTGCGGGTCACCGGCCCGTCGTCGCTGCGGCCGGGCGAGCAGGCCGTGCTCGCGTACACGGGCGACACGGACGCGTGCGACGGCGTCGTCGAGCTCGCGCGCGACGCCGACCTGCTGCTCTCGGAGGCCGCGTTCCACGAGGGCCGCGACGACGGCGTCGAGCGCGGCATCCACCTCACGGGCCGCCGCGCGGGGGAGGTCGCGGCGGCGGCCGGCGCGCACCGCCTGGTGCTGACGCACCTCCCCGCGTGGAACGACCCCGAGCGCTCGCGCGCGGAGGCCCGCGAGTCGTACGCGGGCCACGTCGACGTGGCGACGACCGGCGGAGTCTTCGACCTCTAGCAGCTGAGTGCATGAAATAGTCGCGCCGCAGGCCGATCGGCGCGACTATTTCCTGCACTCAGCGGGTGGCGGCTGGTCGGTAAGGTGGCCGCATGACCACCCCTGCCTCTTCCGCGGTCGTGCGCGCCGACGGCCGCACGCCCGACCAGCTCCGTCCCGTGACCATCACCCGCCACTGGCTCGACCAGGCCGAGGGGAGCGTGCTCGTCGAGTTCGGCCGCACGCGCGTGCTGTGCGCGGCGTCGTTCACGGAGGGCGTGCCGCGCTGGCGCAAGGGGTCGGGCGAGGGCTGGGTCACCGCCGAGTACGCGATGCTGCCGCGCGCGACCAACGAGCGCAGCCAGCGCGAGTCGGTCAAGGGCAAGATCGGCGGGCGCACGCACGAGATCTCGCGCCTCATCGGGCGGTCACTGCGCGCGATCATCGACGTCTCGGCGCTCGGCGAGAACACGATCGTGCTGGACTGCGACGTCCTCCAGGCCGACGGCGGCACGCGCACCGCTGCGATCACGGGCGCCTACGTCGCGCTCGCCGACGCGGTCGCGTGGGGCCAGCGCCACGGCCACATCAAGGGCGGCAAGCCGGTCCTGACGGACTCCGTCGCCGCCGTGAGCGTCGGGATCATCGACGGCACGCCCATGCTCGACCTCCCGTACGTCGAGGACGTGCGCGCCGAGACGGACATGAACGTCGTCGTCACGGGCTCGGGCACCTTCGTCGAGGTGCAGGGCACGGCCGAGCACGCCCCGTTCGACCGCGCGGAGCTCGACGCGCTGCTCGACCTCGCTGTCGCGGGCACCGCCGACCTCACCGCGATCCAGCGCGCGGCGCTCGCGACGGACGCGCGGTGAGCGGCGCGCCCGAGGCGACGGGCGTCGTCGTGCCCGAGGGTGCGCGCCTGGTCCTCGCGACGCACAACCCGGGCAAGATCGCCGAGCTGCGCGCCATCCTCGCGGCCGAGCTCGACGCTCACCCGATCCTCGAGCTGGCGCCGGAGGCGATCGTCGGCGCGGGCGACGTCGGTGCGTCCGAGCCCGTCGAGGACGGCGTGACGTTCGCGGAGAACGCGCTCATCAAGGCGCGCGCGCTCGTCGCAGCCACGGGACTGCCGGCGGTCGCCGACGACTCGGGTCTCGCCGTCGACGTGCTGGGCGGCGCCCCCGGGATCTTCTCGGCGCGCTGGGCCGGGCGCCACGGCGACGACGAGGCGAACCTCGAGCTCCTGCTCGGCCAGCTCGGGGACGTGCGCGCGGAGCACCGCGCAGCGGGCTTCGTGTGCGCGGCGGCGCTCGTCACACCGGACGGCACCGAGGTGGTGCGGACGGGCGAGATGCGCGGGACGCTGCTCACGGCGCCGCGTGGGGAGAACGGCTTCGGGTACGACCCGATCCTGCTGCCGGACGAGCAGCCCGGCGGCGGCACCGCGCGGTCCGCGGCCGAGCTGAGCCCGGCGGAGAAGAACGCGATCAGCCACCGCGGCAAGGCGTTCCGCGCGCTCGCCCCGGACGTCGTCGCCGCCCTGTCAGCGCGGTAGCGGGCCCCCGGCGAGGTCGCGCGCCCGGCGCCGCCGGTCACCCGGCCGGAGCACGCCGACGAGCGCGACCACGCCGCGCCAGCCCAGCATCGTGACCGCCAGGAACCCGAAGGACACGAGCTGGAACGCCGGGGCGACGCCCTGGCCGGTGAGCACCCGCAGGAGGACGCCGAGCGCCCACGTGCAGCCCCACACCACGACGCCCGTCGGCCACAGGCGCCACGGTCGGCGCCACGCGCGCGTGATCAGCCATCCGAGCGCGGTGCCGGCCACGAACGGCCAGGCGACGACGAGCAGCCGGGCCGTGCCCTCGTCGGCGGAGTGCGTCGCGAGGCCGCCGCTCGCGAGCGCGAGGACGCACGCGACGTCGGCGAGCGCGGCGAGCAGGACGAGCCCGGGGCGGCGCGGGGGCGCTCCGGCAGGCGCGGGGTCGGTCATGCGACGACCGTACCTCGCCGGGCAGACCGCCCCGTGCGGTCGGACCGACCTCCGGCCGGCCGGTCTCGCGACGCACGGCTCGATCTCGCCGCGCCGTCCCGGCACCTAGGGTGGTCCCCGTGCATCTCGCCGCCGACGACCTCGCCTTCGCCTACCCCGGACGTCCCGTCCTCGACGGCGTGAGCCTGCGCGTCGCCGGGGGGACACGGCTGGGCGTCGTCGGGGAGAACGGCACGGGGAAGTCGACCCTCCTGCACGTGCTGTCGGGGGGCCTCGTCGCGAGCCGCGGGGAGGTGCGTCGCGCGGGCTCGCTCGCGCTCGTCGAGCAGGAGCTCGCGATCGAGCCAGGCCAGACCGTCGGCACGCTCGTCGCGGCGACGCTCAGCGGGCTGCGCGCGGTGGCCGCTGAGCTGGAGGCGGCGGCGCGCGACTTCGACCACGAGGCCGGGGACCTCGCCGAGCTCACGGAGATCCTCGCGCGGGCCGAGCACCTCGCCGTGTGGGACGCCGACCGCCGTGTCGACGTCGCGCTGTCCCGCCTCGGCGCGTGCCGCGACCGGGACCGCGAGCTCGCGACCCTGTCGGTCGGCGAGCGCTATCGCGTGCGCCTCGCGTGCCGGCTCGCGGAGCGCGCCGACCTGCTGCTCCTCGACGAGCCCACCAACCACCTCGACACCGGCGGGATCGACTTCCTCACGGGCGAGCTCGTCGCGTGGCGCGGGGGAGTGGTCATGGTCACGCACGACCGCCAGCTCCTCGACGACGTCGCGACCGAGATCCTCGACCTCGACCCCGCCATGGACGGGAAGCCGGTGCTCTACGGGCAGCCGGGCTACCTGTCCTACCGGTTCGCCAAGAACCAGGCGCTGCACCGCTGGCGCCAGCGCTTCCGCGCGGAGCAGAAGCGCGCGGAGAAGCTCGCCGCCGTGCTCGACGCGTCGTACGAGGGCCTGTCCGACGAGTGGCGCCCGCCCAAGGGCAGCCAGAAGCACCGCCGCGCGACGCGCGCCCGCATCCACGTCAAGGCCGCGGACCGGCGCCTCCAGCAGCTCGAGGCCGAGGCCGTCGAGGTCCCCGTGCCGCCGCTCCAGCTCGTCTTCCCGGAGCTCCCCGCGATGTCGCCCGGCTGGGACCCGGGCGACCCGGTGCTCGAGCTGCGCAGCCCGCGCGTCGGGCCCGACCGCGGCGCGCGCCTCGACCTGCCCGGGACCCGGGTCGCGCTCCCGCCCAGCGGGCGGCTCCTGGTGACCGGGCCGAACGGGAGCGGGAAGTCGACGTTCCTCGCTGCGCTCGCGGGCCTGGTTCCCCTCGACCGCGGCACGCGGTCCGTGGTCGACGGCGCACGGCTCGGCGTCGTCGCGCAGGAGGGCCCGGTGCTGCCCCCGGAGGCGGAGCACCGCACCGGGTTCGACGAGTACGCACGCGAGGCCCTCGAGCTCCTCGACGCGAACCGGCTGGACCCGGACCACCTCGTACCGGTCGCCTTCCTCGGCCTGCTCACCGAGGAGGACCTGGATCGGCCGCTGCACGAGCTGTCCGCGGGGCAGCGGCGGCGGTTCGACCTCGCCCGGGCGCTCCTGGCCGCGCCGCACGTGCTGATCCTCGACGAGCCGACCAACCACCTCTCGATCGACCTCGTGGACGAGCTCACGCAGGCGTTGCGGGTCACGCCCGCGGCCGTGGTCGTCGCGACGCACGACCGGCGCATGCGCGAGGACCTCGAGGACTGGCCGCGGCTCGAGCTCGCGGGCTGACCCCGGGCTGACCCGTCCGGGGGTTCGCGCCGACCCCGCGAGCCGCTCCCTCAGCGGCCCTCCACCGGGCTGCCCGCCGGGACGAGGAGCGTGCCCAGCGCGCGGCCCCATGCCCGCGCGCGGTCCAGCTCGCCGTCGTCGAGCGGGCCCTCGACGTCGCCGACGTAGAACGACGCGGGGGGAGCGACCATGCGGAAGCCCGCGCGGCGCAGCACCTTGGCCGCCCCGCGGGCGGCGGAGCCGGGCAGCGGCTTGACCTTGGTGACGCGGGTGTCGAACGTCGCGGCGAGGCGCGTCTCCTCCTGGCGCGGCACGGACTCGACCCACTCGCGCAGGCCCGTCGCGCGGTCGGACACGTCGCCGCTCGCGCGCTGCACCGCCTCGGCGCGGGTCGCGGGCCGGGTCATGCCGAACGCGTGGGTGGGGCCGCCCGCGACCACGAGACCCATGTGCCGGAGCGTGTCGGGGCTCGCCGCCGGGTCGGTCACGTCGACCACCATGACGCGGACCGTCTCGCTCAGCCCTTCGGCGACGGCCTGCGCGACCCGCTCGCTGTTCCCGTACATCGACTCGTAGACCACTGCGGCATCCATGGTGCGCCCCTTCGTCGTCCGCCCGCCCGGAGCGGACGGGTCCCCTCCCTCCAGCGTCTGGGCAGGGGGGACGCCGGACCCAGGGCCGAGCGGACGGAGGTCGGAGGCCGTTGGTCCCGGCGTCGACGACGGCGCCTCGGACGAAGGTGTGCGCGGTCCACGCGGGGGGACCGGCGACCGACCGCTACACCGTCGCGGCGTCGACCCGGGGGCGCGGCCCGACGAGGAGCCATGCGGCGACCATGAGCACGGGCGCGAGCAGGTGCAGGAGCAGGTTCGAGACCTGGCCGGCGGGGCTCAGCTCGGCGAGGCCGCGGAGCACCGTGCCGTCGACGGTCCCGGTGCCGGGGCGTGCGGCGCGCCGGTCACGGCAGGCGGCCCACGTACGCCATCGCCTGGCGCAGCAGCACCCCCTGGCCGCCGCGCATCTCGAGCTGCACCTCGTCGCTGCACGCCTGCTCGGGCGTGAGCCACGCGAGCTCGAGCGCGTTCTGCTGCGGGCGGCAGTCGCCCGTCACCGGGACGACGTACGCGAGGGACACCGCGTGCTGACGGGGGTCGTGGTAGGAGGTGATGCCGGGCGTCGGGAAGTACTCGGCGACCGTGAACGGCTGCGGCGACGCGGGGACCTGGGGGAGCGCGACCGGGCCGAGGTCCTTCTCGATGTGCCGCAGCAGGGCGTCACGGATGCGCTCGTGGAACATCACGCGGCCGGAGACGAGGGCGCGCGTCATCATGCCCTCGGGCGTGACGCGCAGCAGGAGCCCGACCGCGACCACGTCGCCGGAGTCGTCGACGCGCACCGGGACGGCGTCGACGTAGACGAGCGGGAGCTGCGCGCGCGCCACCGCGATCTCCTCCGGGCTGAGCCAGCCCGCGGGGTGCGGGTTCTCGTGGGAGAAGTCGTCGGGCGTGAAGTCGGCGGTGTCGGTCACGCGACTGTTCTACCCCGTGCGGTGCGACGGGGCGAGTTCGCTCACGGCGTGCCGGGGCCGGCGGGTGGCTCGGAGACCCGGGCGACGATCTCGACGAGCGCTCGCTCGGCCACCGCGGGGGGCAGCACCTCCATGACCGCCATGAGCGGCGCGAGCCGGTCGGGCAGGACGGACCGAGCCGTCCCACGGGGCTCGCCGCCGTCCGCGGCGAGCGCCGCGAGCAGCGCCTCCCAGACGGCGTCGGCGGTGGGCTCCGCCGGGGCGTCGCCCGGCGACGCGGTGAAGGCCCCGGCGAGGGCGCCGAGGACGGCGCTCACGTCCGGGCGCGGCTCGCCGCGCACGGCGTCGGCGCCCTGGACCAGCGCCGCCACGAGGTCGTCGAGGCCGGCCTCCGTCACGGGGGTGACGGTGAGGTGGGTCGTGTGCGGCAGGTGCGTGCCGTCGTCCTGCGCGAGCCCCGGCTGGGGCTGGAGGACCCACCCGAGCGACCGGACGGCGTCGGCCCACTGGTGCGGGTCGACCTGCCGCGTGGCCGGGACGGACTCGTCGCAGGCTACCGCGACGAGGGGGCCGGTCGGGTGGCCGACGACGCGCAGGCCGTCGATCCCGTCGATCGCCTCGTGCAGGGCGCGGGTCGCGCGCACGCAGCGCGCGGTGAGGGCCGTGTAGCCGGGGACGCCGAGCGCCTGGCTGACCGCCCAGGCGGCGGCGAGCGGGGCGGCCGAGCGCGAGCCCGACGTCGTCGGGTTGACCACCGGGTAGCCCGGCCAGCCCGTCGTCGCGAAGAACTGGCGGCGCTGGCGGTCGCGGCCCCGGACGAGCAGGACCGACGTGCCCTTGGGCGCGTAGCCGTATTTGTGCACGTCGGCGGAGATGCTCGTCACGCCGGGCACGGAGAAGTCGAAGGCCGGCACCTGCTCACCGCCCGCGCCCTCCCAGAACGGCAGGACCCACCCACCGACGCACGCGTCCACGTGCACCGCGACGCCGCGCGCGGCGGCCGCGGCGGCGACCTCGGCGACCGGGTCGACGACGCCGTGCGGGTACGACGGCGCGGACACGACGACGAGCGCGACGTCGTCGTCGAGCTCCGCGACGAGGTCGGCGGCCGTGAGGGTCCCGGTCGCGGGGTCGACCGGCACGAGCGTGAGGTCGACGTCGAGGTACTGCGCGGCCTTGCGGAACGCCGCGTGCACGCTCACCGGCGCGACGACGCGCGGGCGCACCTCGGGCCGGGCCGCGCGCGCGGCGTCGCGGGCGATCTTCACCGCGAGCAGGCAGCTCTCGGTGCCGCCGGAGGTCACCGAGCCCACGACCGCGTCCGGCCCCGTGGCGGCACCGCGGAGCATGGCCCGGGCGAAGGCGACGAGCTCGGACTCCATGACGGCGACCGACGTGAACGTCGTCGGGTCGAGGCCGTTGACGGGCTGGACGGCTCGTGCGGCCGCGGCGGCGAGCTCGTCGAGCTCGGCGAGGCCCGGGTCGTAGACGTAGGACAGGACGCGGCCCCCGTGCGTGGGGGCGTCGGCGGCGCGAAGCACGGCCAACCGGTCGAGGATCCCGTCCGTGCGCAGGTGGACGTCGCCCGTCGGCGCCCCGCCGGGGCGCTCCGAGGACGGGTCAGTCGCGGGCTCGGTCGGTGGGGTGGTCACGCGGCAGCTCCGGTGCTGTGTTGTCGATGTCCCCCTTGCGCAGACCGTACCGTACGAGCGGTACGAGGCTCACCAGCACGAGGACCGCGGGAACGACCGAGAACGCCAGGGCGATGCCGTCGACGGCGACGTCCGGCTGCGCGACGGTCTCGCCGGCGCGCGTCGACACGTAGCCCGTGACCCCGAGGACGAGCGAGAGCACGGCGGCGCCGAGCGCCATGCCGGTGGTCTCGCCCGCCGTCCAGACGCCGCTGAACGCCCCGCCGCGGCCCTCGCCGTGCGTGCGCGCGTCGTGGGCGATGACGTCCGGGAGCATCGCGAGGGGGAGCGCCTGCATGCCGGCGTAGGCGATCCCGGCGAGCGCCGTCGGCACGTACACCCAGGCGCCGGGGGACCACAGGAGCGGGATCATCCCGAGCGCGGCGACGGCGAAGAGCACGGTGGCCACGACGAAGCCGCGCTCCTTCCCGTCGCGGCGCGCGAGCCGGGTCCACAGGGGCATGCAGAGCAGGGCGGGGGCGATGAGTGCGGCGAAGAGGTAGCTCACCGCGGCCTCGTCGTGCAGCACGTAGCGGGCGACGTACGCCGCGCCCGCGAGCATGAGGCCGGTGGCGACCGCCTGGAGGAAGAACGCGGCGAGCAGCGTGCGGAACGGCCGTGAGCGGCGCAGCGCGTCGAACGCCTCGCGGACCGCGAGGGTCCACGCGCGCGCGGCGGACGTCGAGGCGGCGGGAGCGAGCGGCGTCGTGCCCCCGACCGGCGCCGAGTCACCCGTGGTGCCCCAGCGGCTGGTCCGGGGGGCGACGCGCGTGGCGACGAGCATGCCCGCGCCGATGACCACGCCGGACACGACGCCCATGACGAGGTAGCCCGAGGTCGAGTCGCCGCCCCCGCGCAGCGCGGGCCCGCCGGCGCCGAACAGCAGGATGGCGAACGCGAGCGCCGCGACGCGCCACGCGAGCAGCCGCGTGCGGCCGTCGTAGGTGGGGTCGAGCTCGGCCGGCAGGGCGATGTAGGGGACCTGGAAGAGGGAGAACGACGTCGCGGCGAGGAGGAACGCGACGAGCACCCAGATCGCCGCGGCGGTCGGTCCCGCCGCGGCGGGGACGGCGAAGGTCAGCGCGAAGAAGACGGGCAGCGTGAGGGCGCCGATCGTCATGAAGCGTCGGCGCGAGCCGGTGCGGGCGAGGTCGCGGTCGGAGCCGTACCCGATGAACGGGTCGATGACGACGTCCCAGACCTTCGCCCCGGTCACGATGAGACCCGCGGCCGCGGCGGGGACCGCGAGCGCGTCGGTCAGGTACACGAGCAGCACGAGGCCGGGCAGGGTGCCGAAGCCCCCGGTGCCGACGGAGCCGGCGGCGTAGCCGGCGATCGTGGCGCGCGAGAGCCGAGGGGAGGTGGTGGCGTTCGTCACAGGGGCAGCGTAGAGGCTGGTCGGGCGAGCGGCGGGCCGGGGCACGTGCCGCACAGGGGCGAGGGGAATACGTGGGGGAGGATCGTTGCTCTACGAGGCAGACACCCCACCGTCCCAGGAGGATCATCCATGGCCACGCAGACGCTCACCGAGTCCACCTTCGAGCAGACGATCACAGAGAACGACATCGTCCTCGTCGACTTCTGGGCCGACTGGTGCGGACCGTGCAAGATGTTCGCCCCCGTGTTCGAGGCGTCGTCGGAGGAGAACCCGGACGTGGTGCACGGCAAGATCGACACCGAGGCCGAGCGCGGCCTCGCCGCGGCCGCGAACATCACGTCGATCCCGACGCTCATGGCCTTCCGCGAGGGCATCCTCGTCTTCTCCCAGCCCGGCGCGCTCCCCGCTCCCGCGCTCAAGCAGGTCGTGGACGCCGTCAAGGGCCTCGACATGGAGGACGTCCGTCGCCAGATCGCCGCGGCGAACGACGGGTCCCCGGCGCAGGACGCCTGACCCGGACTCCGCGCACACGAACGGCCCGGCACCTCGAGGTGCCGGGCCGTTCGCGTCTCGGTCAGAGGCCGTCGTGCGCGCGCAGGATGCGCCTCGACGGAAGAAGCCGGTGCCCGCACCGGCAGGGGGCAATGGTGCGGGCACCGGCTCTGAACTGAGGCTAGCCGTCCAACTGGACGAGCGTCCAGTTGTTGGCCGGGTGAAAGCTCCCGGAGAGTGGACGGTGCGCGAGGCGGGACTCGAACCCGCACGTCCGAGGACACCAGGACCTAAACCTGGCGCGGCTGCCAGTTACGCCACTCGCGCGCGGAGGTCAGTCTACGGCGCGAGCGCTGCGTCCCTGGTCGGGCGATGCGTCCGGGGACGCAGCGCTCGCGCGGGGACGCAGCGCTCGCGCAGCGACGACTACTTCGGGTCGATCCCCAGGTCCCGGCGGAGCTTGGCCACGTGGCCCGTCGCCTTGACGTTGTACTGCGCGAGCTCGACCCGGCCCTCCGGGTCGACGACGACCGTCGAGCGGATGACGCCCACGACCGTCTTGCCGTAGAGCTTCTTCTCGCCCCACGCGCCGTAGGCCTCCAGGACCGTCTTGTCGACGTCGGAGACGAGCGGGAACGTGAGGTGCTCGGCCTCGACGAACGCCGCGATCTTGTCCACGGGGTCGGGGGAGACGCCGACGACCGAGTACCCCGCGCCCTGGAGCGAGGCGAGGCTGTCGCGGAAGTCGCACGCCTCGGTCGTGCAGCCGGGGGTGCCGGCGGCCGGGTAGAAGTACACGACGACGTGCTTGCCGCGCAGGTCGGAGAGCGTGACGGTGCTGCCGTCGGCGGCGGGCAGGGTGAAGTCGGGAGCGGTGTCGCCGACGGTGAGGCGCGTGGACATGGATCTCCTTCGGTCCGGCCAGGGTGTGGGTTCGAGCGTAGGTGAGGTGTCGTGGCACCGGTAGCGTTGTGGCTGTGAGCAAGACGACGCCCGCTACCCCCTCGACCCCCTCGCCCCGCCCGTCCTCGGCCCGTGACCTGCCGATCCGGATGCTGCACGACCGCCTGCTCGTCGACCCGGAGGTCGACGGGAGCGAGCGGCAGAGCTCGGCGGGCCTCGTCATCCCCGCGACGGCGGTCGGTCCCAAGCGCCTGTCGTGGGCCGTCGTCGTCGCCGCCGGTGAGCACGTGCGCCAGGTGGCGGTGGGCGACCGCGTGCTGTTCGACCCGGACGATCGCGCGGAGGTCGAGCTCGGGGGGCGGGACCTCGTGCTGCTGCGCGAGCGCGACGTGCACGCCGTCTCCCAGGAGCTCGAGGAGGACGGCCCGACCGGCCTGTACCTCTGAACCGTCCCGGGGTTCGTCGCCGGACGGGGCGCCGGGTGCTGTCGCCGACGTCACACGGGAGCGGGCGGAACGGATTTTCCCGGCGCGCCCTCGGCTGCTAGTGTTTTCTCTCGCGCGCCATTAGCTCAATTGGCAGAGCAGCTGACTCTTAATCAGCGGGTTCGGGGTTCGAGTCCCTGATGGCGCACCACCACCGATCGGGCCGTCCGCATGGCGGGCGGCCTGAGCCGTGCCGGTCGAGGGACCGGGACGGCGGCGGGAGCGGAACTCCTCGTGCAGGACGGCTCGCGGCCGCTGGTAGTGTTCCCTCTCGCGCGCCATTAGCTCAATTGGCAGAGCAGCTGACTCTTAATCAGCGGGTTCGGGGTTCGAGTCCCTGATGGCGCACCCTTCCTGACCAGGCCGTCCACCCTCCGGGTGGGCGGCCTGCGTCGTCCCGGGCCCCGCACCGCCCTCGGAGCGCGCGACCCCCGCTGGGCGCTCTGCCCTCCGTCCTCCTTCCGTCGCCGTGACGGGCACCGGAACGACGTGCACCGTTCGGACGGCGTTCGTCCCGGCTCGTCCGAGAGTTCACCCGTGCCCGGAATGGTCCGCTACGGGTGCGCCCGCCGCGGACGTCGGACCGGTCGTGCCCTCGCCTGTCGACGACGAAAGGACACACCGATGCGCACGCCCGTGCACACGCCCCGCACCCGGAGAAGACGCCGAGGGCTCGCCGCCGTGGTCGGAGCGAGCCTCGCCGTGGGGGCCGCGCTCCCCGTGACGGCGGCCGGGGCCGCCGACCGGGCGCCGACGCAGAGCGCCGCCGCGGCGACCGAGGAGCCGAGCGGGACGCCGGTGCTCCACCCCACGCCGGGGACGTACCTGGACGGCACGGTGACCGTCACGGCGCAGCCCGTCCTGGCCGGCGACCCGGTCCGTGAGCTGGCCGTCGACGGCCAGCCGCTCGCGGGCGCCACGGCGACCCCCGCCACGTCGCGTCTCCTGTTCGACGTGGGCAGCAACTCGATCGAGAAGCGCTACGGCAGCCACGTGCTCGTCAACGGCACGCGCCTCGAGCTCGACCGCGACATGGTCTCCGAGCGCGTGGCGCTCGACGTGCCGAACGACCTGCTCGTCCAGGGGGAGAACGCGGTGCGGTTCGTCGTGGGCGCCGTCCCCACGTCGTGCGGCTCGAACTACGACGACTTCGACGTCACCGAGGTCTCGCTCGAGCTGCTCGGCGAGGTCGCCGACGGCTCGGGCAACCGTTTCACCTACCAGTTCGGCGACGGCTCGTGCGGGACGAACACGTCCCGCGTCGTGACGGCCGACCTGACGTTCACGGTCGCCCAGGACCCGGCCGCGACGACCGGCCTCGCGGCGGAGCTCGACACGACGACGCTCGAGAACGGCGCGCACACCCTCACGGCCACGACCGCGTCGGGCCAGACCGCGACGAGCGGCGTGACCGTGAACAACTCCGCGCCCGGCGCACCGGCCCTGACGCCGGCGGACGGCGAGCTCCTCAACGGCACGCGGACCGTGCTCGCGACCCCGCCCGCCGGCGGCGACGCGCCGACCGGGATCGAGGTGGACGGCGCTCCGCTCACCACGACCACGACGCTCGGCGCCGGCTCGTCGCAGTTCGTCTTCAGCGTCGGCTCGAACTCGATCGAGGCCCGCTACACGAACCACCTGCTCGTGAACGGCCAGCGCATCGACCTCGTCGACCGCGACTACGTGAGCGAGACCGTGCGCGTCGACGTGCCCAACGCCTTCCTCGCCGCCGGGCGGAACACCGTCCGGTTCGTCACGGGCACCTACCCGACCGCGTGCGGCGACAACCGGGACGACTTCGCGATCTCGGGCATCGGCCTCGAGCCGAGCCACGGCACCGCGACCCCGGTCGACGTCGCGTCGTCGTACTCGCTCGGCGACGGCGACTGCGGCTCGAGCACGACCAAGCCGCGCGAGGCCGTCCTCACGTTCGACGTCGTCCCCGCCGCCGACGCCCCGGCGCCCGGCCTGCGCGCAGAGCTCGACACCGCGGCCGTCGCCGACGGCGAGCACGTCCTGACCTCCTCGACCGCGGCGGGCGCCACGGCTCGCCGCACGGTCACGACCGACAACACGGGCCCCGCCGTCGTGGCGAGCACGCCCGCCGCCGGAGCCGAGCTCGCCACGGCGACCAGCCTCGCCGTCGAGCTCACCGACGCCTCGGGCGTGCTCGAGGGCCCGTCCGTCACGCTCGACGGCGAGGTCGTCGAGACGGGCGCGCTCGTCGGCCCGGGCCTCGAGCCCGGGGCGCACGCGCTCGTCGTCACGGCGACGGACGTGCTGGGCAACGCGAGCTCGCACGAGATCGGCTTCACGAGCCTCGGCGTCCCCGACGTCCCGACCGACCTGATGCCCGCGACGGGGACGACCGGTGTCGAGGGCTCCGTCGAGCTCGGCGCGCGTGTCAGCGCCCCCGGCGGCGGCGACGTCACGGCGACGTTCGCGCGCGCCGAGGTGCGCTCGCCCGTCGTCGCGGCGCAGGGCGAGACCGCCGAGGTGCCCACCGACGTGCTGCACGTCGAGGGCGAGAGCCCGGCCGACGTCGACGCGCTCGTCCCGGGCGACGGCGCGACGCTCGACGCGGCGCCCGCCGCCGACGTCGCGTTCCAGCGCTTCGAGATCCCGGCCGAGGGTGACGTGGCCGGGCAGACCGTCCGCTGGGACGGCGTGATCGACCCGCAGCGCCTCGCGACGCTCCACGTCTGGGACGGCGCGGCGTGGGAGGCGCTCGTCTCCGCACGCGGTGCCGTCGAGGGGCCGACGAGCCTGACCGCGACGCTGTCCGCGCGGCACGCGACGCAGGGGACGGTGCACGTCCTCGTCACCGGAACCGACCCGTTCGCCGACGACATCGACGACGGCGTCGGCACCGAGGAGCCGACGTCGTTCGCGGACCGCGACGCGTACGACTTCTCGATGGTCCACTTCACGGACACGCAGTACCTGTCCGAGGGGGCCGTCGAGCAGGAGACCGCCGAGGAGCGTGCGGTCTGGGCGAAGACCTACACCGACCTCGTGCAGTGGGTCGTCGACAACGCCGACGAACGCGGCATCGAGTACGTCGCGCACACGGGTGACATCGTCGAGAACTACACGCGCACGCCGGCGGACGACGCGATGGTGGCCCAGGTCCGCGGCGAGTACGAGTTCTCGTCGTCCGCCCAGCGCCTGCTCGACGACGCGGGCATCCCCAACGGCGTCCTGGCGGGCAACCACGACAACCTCACGGGCTCCGACAACGGTCCCGGCGCGCTCTACAACGCGTACTACGGCCCGGAGCGGTACGAGGCGCTGTCGGCCGGGTGGCAGGACGCGTCCTACGGCGGCCCGTGGCGCGAGGGCGACAACCAGAACCACTACGACCTGTTCACGGCCGGCGGCCTGGACTTCGTCGCGGTGTACCTCTCGTACGGCGTGACCGACGAGGAGGCCGCCTGGGCCGACGGCGTGCTGGAGCAGTTCGCCGACCGCAACGCGATCCTGCTCGCGCACGACTACCTCGCGCCGAGCACCAACCCCGACGGCCGCGGGGCCCCGTTCTCCACCCCGGACGGGCGCCTGCTGTACTCGAAGGTCGTCGAGCCGAACCCGAACGTCTTCCTCGTGCTCTCCGGCCACGAGCACGGCGTGGGGATCAACGTGAAGCGCGACGTCGGCACGCCGGGCAACGGCGTCGTCGAGCTGCTCGCGGACTACCAGTTCTACGAGGTCACCGCCCAGGAGGCCGGCCTCACCGAGATCGGCGGCTACGCGCCCGACCAGGGCCTGCGGCTCGGGTCGAGCTACCTGCGCCTGCTCCAGTTCGACGTCGACCGCTCCGAGCTCGTCGTCGACACGTACTCGCCGTGGCTCGAGAACTTCGGCGCCACCGAGTACGACGACCGCCAGCGCTACAACGGGCTCGAGGACGACTTCACGGTGCCGGTCGACCTCACGACCCGCACGACCACGCTCGTGACCGACGCCGTGGCGCTCTACGCCCCGGCCGAGGAGATCGGGAGCGTCTCCGTCCCGTCGGGCGAGGTCGCGCGCGTGACCTGGGACGGCCTCGACGCCGGGGCCCTGCACGCGTGGGTCGTCACGGCGACGAGCGCGGGCGGCGGCACGGCGGTCTCGCCGGTCACCACGTTCACGACGGCTTCCGCCCAGGACGGCCTCGTCGTCTCGACGACGGCGCGCAGCCAGTGCCTCGCGGGCAAGGCCTACGTCGCGGTCCGCGCCCTCAACGCGGACACCGTGCCGGTCGACGTCACGCTGAGCACGCCCTACGGCGAGCGCACCGTGACGGGCGTGCAGCCCGGCGCGTCGGCGTACCAGTCGTTCGCGGTGCGCTCGACGCAGGTGGCCGCGGGCAGCGTCCACGTGGCCGCGACCGGCGACGGCCGCACGTTCGCGGGCGACGTCGCGTTCGACGCGCTGTCGTGCGGCTGATCCGTGCGCCCCGCGGGCGCGGGGTGACCCGGTGACGCGCGACGCCGAGAGGTGAGCAGTGGCCCCCGAGCACTCGAGCTCGGGGGCCACGTCACCGTTCACGGCCTGGTGGCCGCCGAGGTCAGACGGCGGCCCAGCCGCCGTCGCTGTGCAGCACGGCGCCGGAGACGTTGGCCGAGTCGTCCGAGAGCAGCCACGTGATCGCCGCGGCGAGCTCGTCGGCACTCGCGGCGGGCGGGACGGTGGTCGCCATGACGGGGCCGAGCCGTTCGCCGGCGTGCTGCGAGCGGAAGGACGCCTCGATGCTCGTGGCGACGGCGCCCGGGGCGACGACGTTCGCCCGCACGCCCTGCGGGGTGTAGAAGAACGCCGTGCTCTTGGTGAGGCCGACGATCGCGTGCTTCGACGTCGCGTAGGCGGTGCCGGACGCCGAGGCTCGGGAGCCCGCCTCGGACCCGACGTTGACGATCGAGCCCTTCCCCGCGTCGAGCATGAGGGGAAGCACCGCGCGCGTCAGGCGCATGACGGCCGTGACGTTGACGGCCATGACGAGGTCCCAGGTCGAGTCGTCGACCTCGGCGCTCGGCAGGAAGCCGTCCATGATGCCCGCGACGTTGGCGAGCGCGTCCACACGGCCGCCCGCGGCGGCGACCACGGCGTCGACCGTCGTCTGCGCGCTCACGTCGCCCGCGACCGTCACGAGAGCGTCCGTCCCGACGTCCGCGACGAGCTTCTCCAGGCGGTCCTCCCGGACGTCCGTCGCGACGACGCGCGCGCCCTCCGCGAGCAGTCGCTCGACCGTCGCGCGCCCGATGCCGGCGCCCGCGCCGGTGACGATCGCGGTGCGGCCCTCGAACCGGCCGGGAACGTGGTTGCTGACCATGACGGCTCCTTCCGTCCGCGCCGGCCTGCCGTCGTCCGGCGTCCTGGTCCCATCCCAGCTCCCGGGCTCTCGCGCGCGCGAGAGCCGATCGTCCCTCAGCCGGTGCCGGTGGTCCCTGCCGGCGGTGTCCCGATCGCGCACGCCGGGGTAGGGTCGGCGTCGTGACGCACCCGTCCGTGACCCCCTGGTGGCCGGCCGCCTGACGGCCGGTGACCTCGACCGGCCGTGCCCCGACGACGTGGGCGGCCTCGGCAGACCCCGGTGCACGCGTCGTCGGCCCAGCGGCCCGTTCTCCCGAGTACCCCTTGAGCTGGAGCCCCCAGAATGACGACACAGCAGTCTCCCGTCCCTGTCCGGTCCCTCGAGCCGACCGGCGCGGAGGTGCCCTCGACCGTCCCGACGCACTGGTACAACCTCGCGGCGGACCTGCCCGAGCCCGTGCCGCCGCACCTGCACCCCGGGACGCGCGAGCCCCTCACGCCCGACGACCTCGCGCCGCTCTTCCCGCTCGCGCTCGTGCAGCAGGAGGTGACGACCGAGCGCTACGTCGAGATCCCGCAGACGATCCGCGAGATCTACGCGCTGTGGCGGCCGTCGCCGCTCGTGCGCGCGCGACGCCTCGAGCGGGCCCTGGGAACCCCGGCCCGGATCTACTACAAGTACGAGGGCGTGAGCCCGGTCGGCTCGCACAAGCCGAACACGGCGGTCGCGCAGGCGTACTACAACGCGCTCGAGGGAACGACGAAGCTCACGACCGAGACCGGCGCGGGGCAGTGGGGCGCCTCCCTGTCGTTCGCGGGCGCGCTGCTCGGGCTCGACGTCGAGGTGTGGCAGGTGCGTGCGTCGTACGACTCCAAGCCGTACCGCCGCGCGCAGATGGAGGTCTACGGCGGGATCTGCCACCCGTCGCCGTCGGACCTCACCGAGGCGGGGCGCGCGATGCTCGCCGCCGACCCGGAGACGACCGGCTCGCTCGGCATGGCGATCAGCGAGGCCGTGGAGACCGCGGCCAAGGACCCCGCGGCGCACTACGCGCTGGGGAGCGTGCTCAACCACGTCATGCTGCACCAGAGCGTCATCGGCCAGGAGGCTCTCGTCCAGCTCGACGAGGCCGGCGAGGGCGCGCCGGACGTGGTGTTCGGCTGTGCGGGCGGCGGGTCCAACCTCGCGGGCCTGACGTTCCCGTTCCTGGGCCGCAACCTGCGCGAGGGCACGACGACGCGGCTCGTCGCGTGCGAGCCCGCCGCGTGCCCGTCGCTGACCCAGGGGGAGTACCGCTACGACTTCGGGGACGTCGCGGGCCTCACGCCGCTGCTCAAGATGCACACGCTCGGCAAGGACTTCGTCCCCCCGGCGATCCACGCGGGCGGGCTGCGCTACCACGGCATGTCGCCGATGGTGTCGCACGCGGTGCACCTCGGGCTCATGGACGCGGTCGCCGTCGAGCAGGACGACGCGTTCGTCGCGGGCACGCTCTTCGCGCGCAGCGAGGGCATCATCCCGGCGCCCGAGTCGACGCACGCCGTCGCGGCCGCGATCGCGCACGCGCGCGCGGCGACCGAGCCCGAGGTGATCGTGCTCGGGCTGTCGGGCAACGGCATCCTCGACCTGCCGGCGTACGCGGCGTACGTCTGACGGACGTCCCCGGACGCCCCGCGCGGTAGGTCGCCGCGCGGGGCGCCCGTACCCTGGTGCGATGCCCGACCCGAGCCCCGACACCCTCGACGACCGCCCGCGCTACCGCACGCAGCCCGTGTCGTTCGTGCGACGCAGCGGGCGCCTCGCGCCGCGCCAGCAGCGTGCGTGGGACGAGCACCGGGACCGCTACGTGGTCGACGTGCCGCGCGACGTCGCGCGGACGTCGGTCGACCCGGCGTACGTGCTCGACGTCGCGGGGACGTTCGGACGTGCGGCGCGCCTCGTCGTCGAGATCGGCTCGGGCCAGGGCGAGGCCGTGGTGGCCGCGGCCGAGAGCGAGCCGGGCACCGACTTCCTCGCCGTCGAGGTGTACGCGCCGGGTCTCGCGCAGACCGTGCTGCGCGCGTCCCAGCGCGACCTGACGAACGTGCGTCTGGTCCAGGCGAACGCGGCCGAGCTGCTGGCCACGACGTTGCCCGCGGGGAGCGTCGACGAGCTGTGGATCTTCTTCCCCGACCCGTGGCACAAGTCCCGCCACCACAAGCGGCGCCTCGTCGCGCCGTCGTTCGCGGCGCTCGCCGAGCGGGTGCTGCGGGCTCCGGGCGAGGGGGACGGCGCGCGGCCCGGGGGGACGCTGCGCCTCGCCACGGACTGGGCCGAGTACGCGGAGCAGATGATCGACGTGCTCGACGCCGCGCCCGGGCTGCGCAACGTCCACGGCCCGCGCGGCGTGGCGCCGCGCTTCGAGGGCCGCGTGCTCACCGGGTTCGAGCGCAAGGGCCGGTCCGCCGGTCGCGTCATCACCGACCTGGAGTACGTGCGCGCCTGACGCGTCGGGGACCCGCCCCCGACCAGCCGCGCCGGGTCCTTGCGGACAGAAGTGATCTACGGCACATTGTCCCGGGGGCAGAATGTCGCCCCGGGCACGCAGCGTCGCGTGCGGTCGCGTCGACAGGTGGCCGTCCGCGGTTGCGGGCTCCGTGTCAGTCCACGGAATGAGCCAACGGAGGCGTCATGACCGACGTGACGGCCGACCCCGGAACGGGGCCCGCCGAAGAGACCGACTACCAGCGCGTGCAACGCTCGCCCGAGTTCCAGGACCTGCGCAGGCGCTTCCGGAACTTCGTGTTCCCGATGACCGCGCTGTTCCTCGTGTGGTACTTCGTCTACGTCCTGCTGGCGAGCTACGCGCACGACGTCATGAGCATCCGGGTGTGGGGGAACATCACGGTCGGGCTGCTCCTCGGCCTCGGCCAGTTCGTGTCCACGTTCGCGATCACCATGATCTACGCGCGCTGGGCCAACAAGCGCTTCGACGCCGCGGCGGACGAGCTGCGCCGGGAGATCGAGGAGGACGAGCTGTGAGCGCTCACCTCCTGGCCGCGGAGGCCACCGACGTCGGGAACCCCGTCGTCAACGTCGCGATCTTCGGCGTCTTCGTCGCCGTGACGCTCGTCATCGTGCTGCGCGCGTCGCGCCGGAACACGTCCGCCGCGGACTACTACGCGGGCGGGCGCTCGTTCACCGGCCCGCAGAACGGCACCGCCATCGCGGGCGACTACCTCTCCGCCGCGAGCTTCCTCGGGATCTGCGGGGCCATCGCGATCAACGGGTACGACGGCTTCCTCTACTCGATCGGGTTCCTCGTCGCGTGGCTCGTCGCGCTGCTGCTCGTCGCCGAGCTGCTGCGCAACACCGGGAAGTTCACGATGGCCGACGTGCTGTCGTTCCGGCTCAAGCAGCGCCCCGTGCGCATGGCGGCGGCGCTCGCGACCCTGGCCGTCGTGTTCTTCTACCTGCTCGCGCAGATGGCGGGTGCGGGCGGGCTCGTGGCCCTCCTGCTCGGCGTCTCCTCGACGGCGGGGCAGAGCGTCGTCGTCGCGGTCGTGGGCGCGCTCATGATCCTCTACGTGCTGGTCGGCGGCATGAAGGGCACCACGTGGGTGCAGATCATCAAGGCGGTGCTGCTCATCGCGGGCGCCGCCGTCATGACGGTGTGGGTCCTCGCGAAGTTCGGCTTCAACCTGTCCGACCTGCTCCAGGGCGCGATCGACAAGGCCGGCCCGGGCGGCGAGGCGCTCATCGAGCCGGGCAAGCAGTACGGGGCCACGGAGACGTCGAAGCTCGACTTCCTCTCCCTCGCGCTCGCGCTCGTGCTGGGGACGGCGGGTCTGCCGCACGTGCTCATGCGCTTCTACACCGTGCCGTCCTCCAAGGAGGCCCGCCGCTCGGTCGTGTGGGCGATCTGGCTCATCGGCATCTTCTACCTGTTCACTCTCGTGCTCGGGTACGGCGCTGGAGCGCTCGTGGGGCCGGAGACGATCAGCGCGGCGCCAGGCGGCGTGAACTCCGCGGCGCCGCTGCTCGCGTTCGCGCTCGGCGGGGAGATCCTCCTCGGGTTCATCTCCGCCGTCGCGTTCGCGACGATCCTCGCCGTCGTCGCCGGTCTCACGATCACCGCGGCGGCGAGCTTCGCGCACGACATCTACGCCAACGTCATCAAGCGGGGTGAGGTGAAGCCCGACGGCGAGGTCAAGGTCGCGCGCATCACCGTCGTCGTCATCGGGATCCTCGCGATCCTCGGTGGCATCTTCGCCCAGGGCCAGAACGTGGCGTTCCTCGTGGCGCTCGCGTTCGCGGTCGCCGCGAGCGCGAACCTCCCGACGATCCTCTACTCGCTGTTCTGGAAGCGGTTCAACACGTCCGGGGCGCTGTGGAGCATGTACGGCGGGCTCGTCTCGTGCGTCGTGCTCATCGCGTTCTCGCCCGTCGTGTCCGGCAAGGTCGACCCGGTCACGGGCGCGAGCCTGTCGATGATCAAGAACACCGACATCGACTTCGCGATCTTCCCGCTGAGCAACCCCGGCATCATCTCCATCCCGCTCGCGTTCCTGCTCGGGATCCTCGGGACGCTGCTCAGCAAGGAGAAGCCGCACCCGGAGAAGTTCGCCGAGATGGAGGTCCGCTCGCTCACGGGCGCGGGGGCCGAGAAGGCGGTCACGCACTAGCGGGGCGCTCCTGCGCTCCGCACGAGGACACCCCCGGTCCTGTCGGACCGGGGGTGCCCGCGCATCCGGTGGTCCGGTCGACGCGCGCGCTGCCGTCCCGCCGCGCCGACGTCTCCTCGCGCCGCAATCCCGTCGCCGTGGGCGCGGCCCGCGACGTACGGTCGCGCCATGACCTCTCCGACCCCACCCGACGCGGTCGCTCCCGCGGGGACCTCGGCGCCCGTCCTCGTGGTCACCGGGGCGATGGCCTCGGGCAAGTCGACGGTCGCCGAGGCGCTCGCGCGGACGTTCCCGCTCGCGGCGCACGTGCGGGGCGACCTGTTCCGGCGGCTCGTCGTGAGCGGGCAGGCGTCGATGGCGCCGCCCCTGTCGCCCGCGGCCCGCGCCCAGCTCGACCTGCGACAGCGGCTCGCGGCCCAGGCCGCGGACACGTACGCCGCGGCCGGCGTGGTCGCCGTCGTCCAGGACATCCTGCTGGGGCCTGACCTGGAGCGGTTCACGGCGCGCGTGCGCACCCGCCCGTGCTACGCCGTCGTGCTCGCGCCCGACGCCGCGACGCTCGCCGCGCGCGACGCGGCCCGGCACAAGCAGGCGTACGGGGAGTGGACGCCCGGCGAGTTCGCGGCCGCGGCGCGCGAGACTCCCGGCGGGCTGCACCTCGACACGACCGGGTGGTCCGTCGCCGAGACCGTCCGGCAGGTCCTCGACCGGCTCGACGAGGCGCGCGTCCCGTGAGCCCGCCGACGAGCCCGCCGACGTCCCGCTGAGCGCCGACCGCGACGCCGCGTGAGGATGGGCCCATGACGAGCGACCCGCAGCAGCAGACCGCGCCCGACGACACCTACGACGTGATCGTGATCGGCGGTGGTCCCGTCGGCGAGAACGCCGCCGACCGCGCCGGGCGCACGGGCCTGAGCGTCGCGCTCGTCGAGGCCGAGCTCGTGGGGGGCGAGTGCTCGTACTGGGCGTGCATCCCCTCGAAGACGCTCCTGCGGCCCGGCGCGGCGCGCGCCGAGGCGCGGGGCGTCCCCGGGGTGGGCGTCGACGACGCGCTCGACGTCCCCGCCGTCCTCGCGCGCCGCGACGCGATGGTGGCGGACTGGGACGACGGCGGTCAGGTCTCGTGGGTCGAGGGCGCCGGGATCGCGCTCGTGCGCGGCCTGGGCCGGATCGTCGGGCCGCGCCTCGTCGAGGTCGCCGCCGAGGAGCCCGACGCCGATCCGGACGGGCTCCCGCGGACGCGACGGCTCGCGGCCCGGCACGCGGTGATCGTGGCGACGGGGAGCGTCCCCGTGCTCCCGGACGTGCCCGGCCTCGCCGACGCGAACCCCTGGACCAGCCGCGAGGCGACGGCGGTCGAGGACGTCCCGGAGTCGCTCGCGATCGTGGGCGGGGGAGTGGTCGCGACCGAGATGGCCGTCGCGTTCGCCGACCTCGGGTCCCGCGTCACCGTGCTGTCGCGCGGTGGCCTGCTCGGTCGGACCGAGCCGTGGGCGGGCGAGGCGGTGGCCGCGTCCCTCCGGGAGCTCGGCGTGGACGTGCGCCTCGGTGTGGGCACCGAGTCGGTCGAGGCGCTCCCCGACGGCGGGGCGCGACTCACGCTGTCGGCCGTCGGGTCTCGACGGGGCGAGGGCGGTGCCGACGGGGCGCCGGACCTGTCGCCCGTGACCGCGGAGCGGGTGCTCGTCGCGACCGGCCGCGTCCCGCGGACCCAGGACCTCGGCGTCGACGCCGTCGGGCTCGTCCCGGGGCGCGCGCTCGACGTCGACGACACGATGCTCGTCCGGGTGGGTCCGGACGGCGTCGAGGGTGCCGGCGGCTGGCTGTACGCCGCGGGCGACGTCACCGGGCGCGTGGCGACGACCCACCAGGGCAAGTACCAGGGCCGGGTCGTGGGCGACGTCGTCGCGGCCCGCTTCGGCGACCCGGACGCCGCCGGCGCGCCGACGGCGGGGGAGCGCACGCCCGCCGTCGGGTCCGCGCCCGAGCCGTGGTCGCGGTTCGCGGCGACGGCCGACGGCGTCGCGTCCCCGCAGGTCGTCTTCACGCGTCCCGAGGTCGCGGCCGTCGGGCACACCGAGGCGTCCGCGCGAGAGGCCGGGATCGACGTGCGGGTCGTGCGGTACGACCTGGCGAACGTCTCCGGCGCCGCCGTGCGCGCCGAGGACTACGCGGGGAGCGCCCAGCTCGTCGTCGACGCTGCGCGCGAGGTCGTCGTCGGCGCCACGTTCGTCGGCCCCGACGCGGCGGAGATGCTGCACGCCGCGACGATCGCCGTCGTGGGCGAGGTTCCCCTCCGGCGCCTGTGGCACGCGGTGCCGTCGTACCCGACGGTGAGCGAGGTCTGGCTGCGCTTCCTCGAGGAGTACGGCCTGTAGCCCGAGACGTCGCGGGCGGCGCGGACGTGCTGCCCGCGCCGGGAGCGTCACAGGGGGCCGGACGCCCGCGCGACGGCCCCGTCCCCTAGGCTCGGGGCGTGACGACCGAGACCTCCGCCCCGCGCGTCGCCCTCGCGACGTGCTCCGTCCTGCCGCACCTCGACCCGGACGACGCGCCGCTCGTGCGCGCGCTCGACGCCCGCGGCGTGGCCGCACAGCCCGCCGTCTGGGACGACCCGGACGTCGACTGGGGCGCGTTCGACGCCGTCGTCGTGCGCTCGACGTGGGACTACTCGGCCCGGCGCGACGAGTTCGTCGCGTGGGCCACGCGCGTCCCGCGCATCCTCAACGCGGAGGCCGTGCTGCGCTGGAACACCGACAAGGGCTACCTGCGCGAGCTGGAGGGCGCAGGGATCCCCGTCATCCCGACGCTGTGGCTCGACCCGGCACGCAACCTCTCCTCGCGTGCGATCCACACGCGACTGCCCGCCCAGGGCGACTTCGTCATCAAGCCGGTCGTCAGCGCGGGCGCCAAGGACACCGGCCGGTACCAGGCCGGCGAGGCGCACTCGCGCGGGCTCGCGATCCAGCATGCGAAGAACCTGCTGGTCTCGGGCCGCGAGGTCATGGTGCAGCCGTACGTGACGAGCGTCGACACGGCGGGCGAGACGGGCCTCGTCTTCGTCGACGGCGAGTTCTCCCACGCCGTGCGCAAGAACGCGCTCCTCACCGGCCCGCACCGCCCGACCCGCGGCCTGTACCAGCAGGAGGAAATGAGCCCCTTCACCGCGACCGAGGAGCAGCTCGACGTCGCGCGCCGGGCGCTCGCGGCGGCGGCCGACGCGGTCGGCGGCGGGGACGCGGCGAGCTTCCTGTACGCGCGTGTCGACGTCGTGGCGGGCAACGACGGCGGTGTCGTCGTCATCGAGCTCGAGCTCACCGAGCCGTCGCTGTTCCTCGCCCTTGCACCGGGGTCGCTCGACCGGTTCGCCGACGCGATCGCGGCACGCGTCGCGCGCTGACCGCCGGTCCGCGGGCGCACGACCGTGGCCCCGCCCCGACGTCGGGACGGGGCCACGGTCATGCGGTGCCGGAGGTCAGGCGAGGCCGTTCTCCGAGAGCCAGTCTGCCGCGATGTCCTCGGGCGAGCGCTGGTCCTCCGTGGACTCCACGTTCAGGGCCACGAGGCCCTCGGGCGTGAGCGCCTCGCTGACCGGGTCGAGGACGTCCGCGATCTCGTCGGCGATGTCCGCGTTGACGAGCGGCACGACGTTCGAGGCGAGGAACAGGCCCTCGGGGTCCTCGAGCGTGACGAGCTTCTCGGTCTGGATGCGCGGGTCGGCGCTGAACACGTTCGCGACGTTCACCGTGCCGGCGACGAGGTCCTGCACGGTCGTGTCGCCGGTCGCGACGAACGAGACGTCGACGCCGTACACGTCCTTGAGACCCTGCGGTCCGTAGGGGCGCTGCTCGAGCTCGGCGGGACCGCCGAGCGTCAGCGGCACGTCCAGGCCCGCGAGGTCGGCGATGCTCGTCAGCCCGTTCTCCGTCGCGAACGCCTCGGTGACGTTGTACGAGTCCTGGTCGGTCGCGCTCGACTGGTCGAGGACCGTGAGCCCGTCCGGCAGCGCCTCCTGGAGCGCCGCGTACACGTCGTCGGGCGACGTCGCCGTGGTCTCCGGGTCGAAGAACTGCAGCAGGTTGCCCGTGTACTCGGGGAAGACCTGCACCTCTCCGCTCTCGAGGGCGGGCATGTAGGCGTCGCGCTGGCCGATCGAGAAGTTCCGCTCGACCGTGAAGCCCTCGGCCTCGAGGGCCTGGGCGTAGATCTCGGCGATGATCTCGTTCGAGTAGTAGGCCTGCGAGCCGACGACGATGGTGTCGGACGAGGAGCCGCCGCCGTCGGACGTCGCGGTGTCCGCGTCGAGCGGGTCGGACCCGCCGCCGCAGGCCGTGAGCGTGAGGACGGCGGTCGCCGCGGCGGCGACGAGGGCGGCGGTGCGTCGGGTGGTGCGCATGTGTCTGCCTTTCTGAGGGCCGTCCCGTGGACCGGGAGGGTCGGGGAGCGTCGGGAGGGTTCGGGTTCGGGTTGGGGTTCGAGGCGAGCGGTCGCGGGGTGCGGGGGTCAGGCGGTGGTCGGTTCGGGGGTCCGACGTCGTCGCCGCCGGTCCGGATCGTCGTCCGAGGAGCGGCCAGCGATCACCCCGCGCGGCACGACGACGCGCTGGAGGATCGCGAACAGCGCGTCGAGCACGACGGCCAGGACGACGATGAGGAGGGCGGCGCCGAGGATCTGGGAGAAGTCGCGGATCTGGATACCCTGCACGATGTAGAAGCCCAGGCCCCAGTTGCCGACGTACCCCGCGAGCGTCACGGTCGCGACGACCTGCAGCGTCGCGGAGCGCAGACCGCCGATGAGCAGGGGGAGTCCGAGCGGCACCTCGGCCTTGAAGAGCACCTGCCACCCGGTCATGCCGAGGGACCGCGCGCCGTCGACCACGCGCCGCTCGACGGCCTCCACGCCCGCGTAGGCGCCCGCGAGGATCGGCGGGATCGCGAGGAGGACGAACGCGGTGACGGACGCCGCGACCTTGTGCGTCACGCCGAGGACGAGGACGAGGAGCAGGACGAGCCCGAAGGAGGGGACCGCGCGGGCCGCGCCCGAGAGCGCGACGGCGAGCTCCCGGCCGCGTCCCGTGTGCCCGATGGCCCAGCCCGCGGGGATCGCGACCGCCGCCGCGATGAGCACCGAGACGAACGTGAACGCGAGGTGGGTCCAGATCGCCTCGGGGAGGGGGAGCGCGCCCGTGAGCCGGTCGGGGGAGAAGATCCAGGCGATCGCGTCGGAGAACAGGTTCATGCGCGCACCTTCCGGGACCAGGGCATGACCGCTCGTCCGGCGAGGACGAGCAGCAGGTCGACGAGCAGCGCGACGACGACGACCGCGACGACGCCCGAGAGGATCTCGGCGACGATCTGCCGCTGGTAGCCGTTGGTGAAGAGGTAGCCGAGGTTGTCGATCCCGATGAGGATGCCGACCGTCGCGAGCGAGATGGTCGACACCGCGGTCACGCGCAGCCCGGCGAGCACGACCGGTCCGGCGAGCGGGAGGTCGACCTGCCAGAAGCGCCGCCATGGTCCGTAGCCGACCGCGAGGGCCGCCTGCCGGACCGTCGGGTCGACCGAGGCGAGGGCGTCGGCGACGAACCGGGTCATGATCGCCACGGCGTAGATCGTCAGCGCGACGACCAGGTTCAGCTCGGACAGGAAGCTGATGCCGAGGAGCGGCGGGAGCAGCGCGAAGAGCGCGAGCGACGGGATCGTGTAGAGCAGGCCGACGAGCGTCAGGACGAGCCCCCGTGTGAGGCGGAACCGGAACGCGAGCCAGCCCAGCGGGATCGAGACGAGGAACCCGAGCACGATCGGCACCACGCACTGGCTCAGGTGCTCGACCGTGAGGCGGCCGATGAGGTCGAGGTTGTCCAGGACCCAGGTCATGCGCCGCCCTCGACGTGGTCGTCGACCAGGACGCCCTGCGTGCGTCCCGCGCCGTCCACGAGCACGGTCCCGTGCTCGGTGCGCTTCGTGTGCAGCGCGCGGGTGCCGCGCTCCGCCCCGATGAAGCTCGCGACGAACTCGCTCGCGGGGTTCTCCAGGATCTCGCTCGGCGACCCGATCTGGGCCACCTGCGCCCCCTTCTCGAGGATCACGACCTGGTCGCCGAGCAGGAACGCCTCGTCGATGTCGTGCGTGACGAAGACGACCGTCTTGTCCAGCTCGCGCTGCAACCGGATGGTCTCGGTCTGGAGCTCGGCGCGCACGATCGGGTCGACGGCCCCGAACGGCTCGTCCATGAGCAGGATGTTCGGGTCCGCGGCCAGCGCGCGCGCCACGCCGACGCGTTGCTGCTGGCCGCCCGAGAGCTGGCTCGGGTAGCGGTCCGCGAGCGCCCGGTCGAGGCCGACGGTGTCGAGCAGCTCGAGGGCCCGTTCGCGCGCCTGCCGCCGGGGCGTGCCCTCGAGCCGCAGGACCGTCGTCACGTTGTCGACGACCTTGTGGTGGGGCAGGAGCCCGCCGTTCTGCAGGACGTAGCCGATGCTGCGACGCAGCTTCACCGGGTCGCGGTCGAGGATGGACGCGCCGTCGATCTCGATCGTGCCCGACGTGGGCTCCACCATGCGGTTGATCATCCGCAGGAGCGTCGTCTTGCCGCTCCCGGACGACCCGACGAGCACCGTCGTGCGGTGGGGCGGGATGACCAGGTCGAAGTCCGCGACCGCCGCCGTGCCGTCCGGGTACGTCTTGGTGACCGATCGGAACTCGATCATGGGGCGCTGCCTCCCGACAGTCGGTGAACCGGCCTCCCACCCAACCACGACCGTGGCCGGCCAGCCGAGCGCATTGCCACGCGTCCACCGACCGTACGTCGAACCACCGACACGTCGCACTCGCACCGGTACGTCGCCTTCGCGACGTGGCGCGCCCCTGGTGCCGCCGTGGGCCGCGCGGGATTCTCCCGTGACGCTCGTCACCTCGGGGCCTATCGTGGCGCTGTGCCGCACCTCGACTCCCTGCTCGCGTTCTCTCTCGCCTCGCTCGTGCTCGTCGTGATCCCCGGCCCGAGCGTCCTCTTCGTCGTTGGCCGGTCGCTCGCGCTCGGGCACCGAGGCGGGGTGCTGAGCGTCCTCGGCAACGAGCTCGGCGCCCTGACGCTGGTCGCGGCGGTGGCGCTCGGTGTCGGCACGATCGTCGCGACGTCGGTCGCCGTCTTCACGGTCGTCAAGCTCGTCGGCGCGGCCTACCTCGTGTACCTCGGGGTCCAGGCGATCCGGCACCGGCGCGAGGGGACCGTCGACGTCGCGGTCGAGCCCGCGCGCGAGCCGTGGTGGCGCGTCGTGCGGCAGGGGTACGTCGTCGGGGTGACGAACCCGAAGACCATCGTGTTCTTCGTCGCCGTGCTGCCGCAGTTCACGGACTTCCACGCCGGGCGCGTGCCGGCCCAGATGATGGTGCTCGGGCTGGTCTTCACGGTGATCGCCTTCGTCTGCGACAGCGCGTGGGCGCTCGCGGCCGGAGCGGCACGGTCGTGGTTCGCCTCCTCGCCCCGGCGTCTGAGCGCGGTCCGCGCGACGGGCGGCGGCATGATGATCGGCCTGGGCGGTGTGCTCGCCGCCGCCTCCCACCGGACCGCCTGACACGGACGCCGAAGACGCGGCGAGGGCCGGTCTCCGTCTCGGAGACCGGCCCTCGCCGTCTGGGGTGAGTAACGGGACTTGAACCCGCGACCCCCTGGACCACAACCAGGTGCTCTACCAGCTGAGCTATACCCACCACGACCGGCGCGTGAAGCACCGGCCGTCGAAAAGTGTACCTGGTCCGGGAGGGGCTCCCGGACCGCATTTCGAGGTCAGGAGTCTGCGGACCCTGTGACGGTGGCCACGGAGGTCGCGGGGCCGTCGTCGGCGGGTCGGGTCCGGCCGCGCGTGACGCTCGTCGCCACCACCTGCTCGGCGACCTTGCGCGCCGTCGCGGAGTCGGGACCGGGCTGGGGGACGAACACGGCGGCGCGGTAGTAGCGGAGCTCGTCGATGCTCTCGAGGATGTCCGCGAGCGCGCGGTGACCGCCGTGCTTCTCCGGCGACGAGAAGTACGCGCGCGGGTACCAGCGGCGCGACAGCTCCTTGACGGACGACACGTCGATGATCCGGTAGTGCAGGTGGCTCATGAGCGCGGGCATGTCGCGGTCGAGGAAGCCCTTGTCGGTGCCGACGGAGTTGCCCGCCAGCGGGGCCTTGCCCGGCTCGGGGACCCACGTCCGGACGTAGTCGAGGACACGCTGCTCGGCCTCGGCGAGCGTCAGGCCCCCGTCGAGCTCGTCGAGCAGCCCGGAGGCCGTGTGCATCTGGCGGACGAAGTCACCCATCTTCTCGAGCGCCTCGGCGGGGGGACGGACGAGGACGTCGACCCCGTCGCCGAGCACGTTGAGCTCGGAGTCGGTGACGACGGCGGCGACCTCGACGAGGGCGTCGGCGCCCAGGTCCAGCCCGGTCATCTCGCAGTCGATCCAGACGATGCGTTCGTTCGCGTTCACAGGACTCACGCGCCACAGCCTAGCCTCGGCGCGCACGACGAAGGCCCCGGCTGTCCGGTCCACGGGGGTCCGGACGGTCGGGGCCTTCGGCGAGGTGTGCCGCCGCCTGTCGGGGAGGGTCCCCGGCCCGGCGAGCGGTCGGTGCGCGTCACGCGGTACGGCGCGGCAGGCGGGCCTGCCGGGTGTTCGCCGGGACGCGGGTCGTGGTGCGGCGCAGCTGCGACCGGCGCAGGGTCTGCTCCTGCAGCTGCTCGCGACGGCTGAGGGCCGCCACGTCGTACGTGATCAAGGGATGCATGTTCTGCTCTCGTGACGTTGGGTTCGTGGGTCTGGCCGGACCCTCCACCGCCCGGTACGGACCGGACGGACGTCACCGCGGTGTGGGTACATACGACCACGGTCGTCGTGGGCGGTGCATCCCTTTTTCGCCACGAGCGTCGGGTGGAGCCCGGTGCCCGGTGCCCGAAGCCCGGTGCCCGACGCCGTGCGGCCGCGCTGCGCCGTCGGCTCGCCGTGCGTAGCCTCCGGGGATGGACGCGGGGGACGGGCAGGCAGACGGCGCGGCGGGCGGACGGCGCGGCGCGTCCGCGCGCGAGGTCCTGGCGAGCGTGTGGCCGGGCGTGCTCCTGGTGCTCGCCGGGGTCGCGGGGTTCGTGCTGCTCCTCGACGCGGTCCGCGAGCAGGAGGACCTGTGGCGGCTCGACGAGCCGCTGCTCGCGTGGATGGTCGCGCACCGCACGCCGGTCGTGACGGGCGTCCTCACGGTCGTGACGACCGTGTCCGGGCCGTTCGTGCTGCCCGTGCTCGTCGCGGTCGGCTGCGTCGTGTGGGCGCGGCGCACGGGGACGTGGTGGGAACCGGGCCTGCTCGCGGGCGCGATGGTGCTCGCGACGCTGGTCTCGACCGTGCTCAAGGCCGTGATCGCCCGGCCGCGGCCGCCCGACGTGTCGATGGTCGTCGCCGGGGTGGAGCGGTCGTTCTCCTTCCCGTCGGGGCACACGATCGGCGCGGCGACGCTCATCCTCGTCGGCGGGTACCTGGTGTGGCACCGCCACCACGACCAGAGGGTCCTCGCGGCGTGGGTGGTGGCGTCCGTGGTCGTGATCGGGGCCGTCGCGCTGAGCCGGCTCTACCTGGGCTATCACTTCCTCACCGACGTCCTGGCGGGGTTGTCGCTCGCCGTCGCGGTGCTCGGCGTCGTGGTCGCGGTGAGCCGCGTCCACGACCTCGTGGTCGCGCGTCGCGCGGCTCCAGGGACCACGGAGGACTCTCGCTAAAGAACCCTTGCGCAAGAACTCTTTCGTGAACTAGCGTGACGGGCATGAGCACGCCAGCCGACCCGCACGCCTCCCCGTCGGACGTCCCGGCCGTCCCGGCCGTCCCGGACGTCCCGGCCGTCCCGACCGGTCCCGGACCGGTGTCGTCCGAGGGTCGCCCGCGCGGCCCGAGGCCCGAGCCCGGGCAGGTCGTCGCGACCGACCCGGCGACCATCCGGGCGCTCGCCCACCCGCTGCGCCTGCGGATCCTCGCGCTGCTCGACGACGAGGGCGAGGTCACCGCGACGCGCTGCGCCGAGGTGACGGGGGAGTCCGTCGCGAGCTGTTCCTTCCACCTGCGGATGCTCGCCAAGTACGGGTACGTCGAGCCCGCGGAGCGGCGCGGCAAGGAGCGGCCGTGGCGCTCCGTCGGACGCGGCCGCCAGACGAAGTTCGACCCCGACGTCCCGGAGTCCCTGCACGCCGCGGGCGCGGTGGCGACCCTCATGCTGGATCAGGAGGCGGCACGCGTCCGGGCGTGGCTCGCCGGGTCCGCCGCCGACGACCCGCAGTGGCTCCTCGCCTCGACGATGACCGGCGCGTCCTTCTACGCGACGCGCGAGGAGCTCGACGCGCTCGCCCGCGAGGTCGAGGCACTCACGGACCGCTTCCGGGGACGCTGGGACGACCCGTCGATCCGTCCCGCGGGGGCACGTCGCGCGCGCCTCTTCTCCATCGTCAACGCCGACCTCCCGGAGGCCCCGCGATGAGCACGCCCCCCGAGCCGACGGCCGTCACCGCACGGACCGCGCCCGAGGACGTCCCCGCGGCAGCCGAGGTGACCGTCGCCGTGACCGGCCCGGCCGCTGCTCCCGGCGACGTCCCGGGCCCTCGCGCCGCCCTGCGCTCCCGCCCCTTCCGCCTCCTGTCGGTCGCGTGGGGGTTCACGAACTTCGCCGACTCCGTCCTCGCGATCATCCTCGCCGTGTGGGTGAAGGACCTCACCGGCTCCAACGGCGCGGCCGGTCTCGTGTTCGCGGCGCTCGGCCTGCCGGCGCTCGCGTCGCCGCTCCTCGGCCAGCTCGCCGACCGGGTGTCGCGGCGGCGGATGCTCGTCGTCACGTACCTCGTCGGCGCGCTGAGCCTGCTCGCCCTCCTCGCGGTCCGCGGGCCCGAGCAGGTCTGGATCGTGTTCGTGGTGACGGTGGTCTACTCGGGCGTCGGGTTCGCGACCGCGGCGGCCCAGGCGGGCCTCGTGCGCGACATGCTCCCGGACGAGGCGATCGCCCCCGCGAACGGTCGGCTCACGACCATCGACCAGGTCTTCCGCCTCCTCATGCCGGTCGTCGGCGCGGGCGCCTACGCGCTCGCCGGAGCCTGGCCCCTCGTGATCGCGGCGTCCCTCGCGTTCGCCGTCGCGGGCACCGTGATCAGCCGCATCCGGCTCGTGGAGACGCCACCGACCCCGGACGCCGACCGCGAGCCGTACCTCGCGGAGATGACGGCCGGGTTCCGCCACCTCGTGCGCACGGCGCCGCTGGGGGTGCTCACCCTGGCCATGCTCGTCGCGTTCGCGGGGGTCGGGCTGCTGAACGCGGTCAGCCTCGCGATCGTCGAGGACGGGCTCGGGCTGCCCCCCGCGCTGCTCGGCCCGATCTCCTCGGTCCAGGCCCTCACCGCGATCGTCGCGGGGCTGACGGCGGCCCGACTCGTCGCGCGGTGGGGCGCGCAGCGGCTCGTCGCCGTGGGACTGCTCGTGCTCGCGCTCGGCATCGTCCCCGCGACGGGGACCAGCGTCGTGGCGATCGTCCTCGGGCTGGGCGCGGTCGGGCTGGGGGCCACGTGGTCGATCGTCGGCTTCGTCACCGAGCGGCAGCTGCGTACGCCTCCGGAGCTCCAGGGACGCGTCGCCGCGGCGAGCCTGCTGCTCGTCAACGTCCCGCAGCTCGTGCTGACCGTGGTCGGCGCCGCCCTCGTGGGCGCCGTCGACTACCGCCTGCTCCTCGTCGTGACGGTCGTCGGCGTCGTCGTGGCCGCCGTCGTCTCCCTGCGGGGCCATCGCGCCACCGGCGAGCCTGCGGCCCGATGAGAGCGGCCTCTCCGCGAGGTTGAGGTCTGGTACGCCGAGGTAGAGGTCTGGTCCTGACCACGGCTCTACCTCGCGAGACCACGGCTCTACCTCGGGACGACGGCGGGACGGGCCGTCAGTCGTCGAGGCCGCGGGCGCGCAGCGCGTCGCCGAGCGCGTCGGCCTGGCGCAGGGCGCCGACGACGAGCGGGACGGCGTAGGCGCGGACGTCGCGCTCGCGGCCCCGGGCGCGGCACGCGTCGCGCACGCGCTGCGCCAGGGCGGCGACGACGGGGACGCTGCGCACCGCGAGCGACAGGACGAGGGCCGCGCGGTCGGCGTCGACCCCGAGGCGGCGCAGCGGTCGCAGCCCCCGCTCGATCGCGGCGAGGACGGCGGACGTCCGGGTCGTGAGCAGCACGAGCCCCGCCAGGGCGACGAGCGCGACGAGCCGGGTCGTGAGCACGACCGCGGCCTCCGGCCCCAGGGCGAGCCACTGGACGGCGAGGAGCACGGGCACCACGACGCGCAGGGGCCGGACCTGGTCCCACGCCGCGCCCGGACCCACGCCCGCGACCGCGTAGAGCGCACCGACGGCGAGGATCACCGCGCCGACCCCCGCCGGCGACGACACCAGGAGCACGACGGCCGAGGCCACCGCGAGGCCCACGAGCTTGGCGCCGGCCGGGACCCGGTGCAGGGCCGACGTCCCCGGCCGGTACGTCCCCGGGGTCACGGCGACGCCCCGTCGACGAGGCGCCGGTAGTGCGCGACGGCGGGGCCCGGCTCGTCGTCCGCGACGACCCGACCGTCGTCGACGACGAGCACGCGGTCCATCGCGCCCATGAGCGACAGGTCGTGCGAGACGAGCACGACCTGCTGGGGGAGCGCCGCGAGCTCGGCGGCGAACCGCCGCGTGTTGCGCAGGTCGAGGAGCGTCGTGGGCTCGTCGGCGACGACGAGCCGTGGCCCCGCGGCGAGCACCGACGTGAGCGCGAGGAGCTGCTTCTGCCCGCCCGAGAGCAGGTGGGCGGGATGGTCCGCGTGGTCCGCCAGGCCGCGCGCGGCGAGGGCTGCCCGCACGAGCGCGTCGCGCTCGGCCGGAGCGTGGCGACGCAGCGAGTACGCGACGTCCTCCGCGACGGTCGGCATGACGATCTGGGCGTCCGGGTCGGTGAACACGAACCCGACACGCCGCCGGACCGCCGCGCCGTCGCGGCGGGTGTCGAGCCCGTCGACCAGGACGCGGCCCGACGTCGGCACGACCAGCCCGTTGAGCAGGCGCGCGAGCGTGCTCTTGCCGGAGCCGTTGGCCCCGACGATCCCCACGCGCCGCTCGCGCAGCTCGAGGTCGACCCCGCGGAGCACCTGCCGGTCGGCGAGGCGGACGTGCACGTCCTCGAGCCGGACCGCGCAGCCGGACCCCGGCGTCTCGGGGCCGGGCGTTCCCGACGTGCCCGTACCGGGGATCGCGCCGGGCGTCCGCGCCGGAGCGGGCGCGGCGCCTTCGACGGCGTCTCGTCGCCGCTGCCGGGCCCGGGCTCTCGCGATCACCGGACGACCTCCAGCACGGCGGCGACGCCCAGCCCGCCCCCGACCGCGGCCGTCGCGAGGCCGAGCGTCCCGGCCGGCGCCCCCTCGCGCACCAGCCGGGAGAACAGCCGGACGACCGACACGGCGCCGCTCGCGCCCCACGGGTGCCCGATCGCCAGCGCGCCGCCGTCGGCGCAGACCCGTGCGTCGTCGTCGGGGTCACCGAGCGGGTCGAGGCCGACCGCGTCGGTCACCGCGAGGACCTGCGCGGCGAACGCCTCGACGACCTCGACCGCCGCGACGCCGTCGAGCCGCGCGCCCGCGCGCTCCAGCGCGGCGCGCACCGCGGGGACCGGGCCCCACCCCGGCAGCGCCGGGTCGCAGCCGACCGTCGCCGACGCGAGCACGCGCAGGCCGGGGGCGCCGAGGCCGCGCCGGACGTGCTCGGGCACGACCGCGACGGACCCCGCGCCGTCGCTCAGCGGGCTCGCGGTCGCGGCGGTGACGGTGCCGCCCGGCGTGAACGCGGGCGACAGCCGCGCGAGGACCGCGGGATCGAGGCGCCGCGACCGCTCGTCGCGCGCGAGCGACCTCCCCCGCGTGCCGACCCGGACGGTCTCGGCGACGAACCGTCCGCCCGCGTGCGCCGCCAGGGCGCGCGCGTGGCTGCGCACCGCGTACGCCTCCTGGCGCTCGCGGGTCACGCCGCGGCGGCGCGCGAGCTCGTCGGCGGCCGCCCCCATGCCGGGGTCGGCCCACGGTGTCGGCGCGAACGCGGCGCGCGCGTACGGCACGTCGCCCCACGCCGTGCGGTGCGCGCGGGCGGGGGCGCGCGACGCGCTCTCGGTCCCGCCCGCGAGGACCAGGCGCGCCTCGCCCGCGCGGACGTGCTGCGCGGCGAGGAGCACTGCCGCGAGGCCGGAGGCGCACTGGCGGTCGACGGTGAGGCCGGGGACGGCGACGCCCAGACCCGCGGCGAGCGCCGCGACGCGGGCGACGTTCCCGCCCGGTCCGGTGCAGCATCCCAGGACGACGTCCGCGACGTCGTCCTCGACCCCCAGTGCGCGCGCGTCGCCGAGCGTCGCGCCGAGAGCCGCGGCCGCGAGGTCGACCTCGGACAGCGACCGGTGCCCGTGCCCGGCCGTCCCGACCCACGTGCGGCGCGCCGCGACCACGACGGGCGTGTCGTCCGGCGCACCTCGGCCGTGGCTCATCGCAGCGGCTCCAGGCCCGACCGCGCCGGGTCGGTCCCGCGCAGGGCCTCGCTCACGGCCCCGCGCGCGGGCTTGCCCGACGGGGTCCGGGGGAGGGCGCGCGTGCCGTACCAGCGCCGCGGC
>NZ_BJNZ01000006.1 GCF_006539945.1 Cellulosimicrobium cellulans
GATGAGGCGATCGGTTCGTGGGCGCGAGTCAGATCGTGGGCAGGAACACCCGCATCGTTCCCGGTCCGTGCTCCGCCCAGCGGTGATAAGGGACGAGCGCGAGAGGGAGTTCCTCGTGCAGGGTCGTGATGGGCGAGGATCTGAGGTAGGGCAGCGTTGAGTGCTCGGTTCGGTGTCGCACGGTTCTGGCTTGGATGACTGCGCCGTCTCCCTCGGGCTGCGGGGGTGTGCCGACGTCGACGCGGACGTTCTCGATCGCCACTCCGGAAGGCAGGTCGGCGGACTCGAGACAGAGGACGAGAGGTCCCCTTTCGATGGCAACGGTGCTGCGCAGGGCGTCGATTTGGGGGTCTGGCCAGGTGAAGCGGGGCTCGACTGGCAGGTCGAGTGTGAGGGTGTCGCCGGTGCGCAAGATGGCGCAGATGGCGGCCCAGCCCGGGGCGATGAGCCGCTCGTGACCGCCGGTGTCGGTGAGCGTCGCCCCGTGCGCCCAACTGGGCACTCGCAGGCGTAGCGTCACTTCCCGATCAGGAGCGTCAAGGATCGTGACGTGGATGCGTCCGTCTACGGGGTATCTGGTCTCCACGCATACCGAGAGCCGACCACCGAGGTTGAGGCCTACGTCGATCTCGCAGGGTGCGTGCTGGATCAGGGTGAGTTCGTCGCCGTCGATGGTGGCGACGTAGGTCTGCCAGGACGCGAGGGTGCGCGCGACGTTCGTGGGACAGCAGGACACGTCGAACCACGGTGCTCGGAGTCCGCCTTCGGCGCGCGGGTTGACCTCGTCGGCTTGTGCAGTGTTGCCCAGGACACGTTGTTGCAGGGGGTTGGCGTAGAAGAACGCACGACCGTCGGCGCGCGGTGAGGTAGCGATGACGTTGTAGTAGGTGCGTTCCATGAGGTCGGCGTAGCGGACGTCGCCGGTGGCGAGGAAGAGCCTCCAGGACACCATGGTCGAGGCAATGCCGGCGCACGTCTCGCAGTACGCGCGGTCGGGTGGTAGCTCCCAGTCCTCCCCGAATCCTTCGTCTTGGTGGCGCGACCCCATGCCGCCCGTGAGGTAGGTGCGTCGCTGGACGGTACGTTCCCACTGAGCGGTTACGGCCTCGAGAAGGCCATGGTCGTGGGTGTCGACGGCGACATCGACAGCGGCGGTGGCGAGGTAGAGCGCGCGGACGGCGTGTCCGCGCCAGACGTCTGCTTCGCGCACGGGGATGTCGTCCTGGAAGTAGGCCGGGCTCAGCAGCGGGAGGGGGATCAGCGTGCCGCGTCCTCGGCGTTCGATGAAGAGGCGGGCCTGCTCGGTGTATCTCGGCTCGTCGAGGGCCCGACCGAGCTCGGCGAGGCCGAGCTCGATCTCGGGGTGGCCGCAGATGCGCTGCTGGCCCTGGTGACCGAACTCGCGGCAGACGTGGTCGGCGGCGCGACGGGCGACCTGGACGAGTAGGTCGTCCTCGCCGAACGTGCGCACGCGCGCGACCGCTGCCTGGAGGAGGTGTCCGGTGCAGTACAGCTCGTGCCCGCGTTCGAGGTCGCTGTAGCGTTCGCGTTGTCCGGGGTGGCCGTAGCAGGTGTTGAGGTAGCCGTCCTCGTCTTGTGCGGCCGCGACGCGCGTGACGAGGCGGTCGAACGTCGCCGCGAGCGGGCGGGCCCCGGTCCGTGCCTGTTCCCAGGCCATGGCCTCCAGAAGCTTGTAGATCTCGGAGTCGGAGAACTGCCAGCCGGGGCGCTCGCGCCGGGTGCGGCCGCCTGCAACGGCGTCGAAGTTCGTGATCCATCCCAGCCGTTCCATCCAGGTCAGGCAGTGCTGGATGGTCGCCCACGCGTTCGTCTCTTGCCGAACGCCCCAGAATCCGCCGGTCAGTCGGACCTCTCCGACCCCGAGCCCGCGCCGGGACTCCAGGAGCGGGGCGACAGGGCGCGCCCGCGGCGAGCCGGTGCGTCCCTCTGCGTCGAGGCCGAGAGGCGCACCGGCTGGGGTGGGATGGCTCATGAGCCGAGGTGTGCGAGCAGCTCGTCGAGGGTCTGGTCGCGCACGAACACGGGCACCACGTCCAACGGTGCGTCGACATCGATCTCGTGCCCGCCGTCGTGAACGGCTCCCGTCGCGTGCTCCACCCATCGCGCCCCGGCCGGGAGGTAGACGGTACGCCGACGGGCGCCGGCGGTGGTAACAGGCGCGACGAGGATGTCGGGCCCGTAGAGGTACTGGTCGTCGACGTCCCAGGCGCGGGGGTCCTGGGGGAACTCGTGGAACAGTCCGCGCAGGACCGGCTGTCCGTGCTCGTGGGCTTGGGCCATGAGGTGGCGGGTGTAGGGGCGCATCCTCTCGCGCAGCTCGAGGTAGCGCACAAGGATGTCGTAGACGTCCTCGCCAAAGCTCCACAGCTCGTTCGGGCCTCCCGAGCGCAGTCGGGGGCCGCCGTCGGCCGCGGTGACGTCCTCGTAGGGCAGGCGGTCGCCGTGCATGCGCATGACCGGGCAGAACGCACCGAACTGCATCCAGCGGATGAGCAGCTCGTGGAACGCGGGGTCGGTGGAGTCGCCCTGGTGGAAGCCCCCGATGTCGGTGGTGAACCAGGGGATGCCCGCGACGCCCATGTGGATTCCGGCGGTGATCTGGCGGCGCAGGTCCTCGAAGGTGGAGTGGATGTCTCCGGACCAGACGAGGACGCCATAGCGCTGACTGCCGGCCCAGGCGCACCGCACGAGGTTGACCACGTCCTTCTGCCCGGCCTCGACCTGCCCGTCGTAGAACGCACGCGCGTACAGCTGGGGGTAGATGTTGCCGACCTGGGCGTTGGTGCCGGCGTGGTAGCGGTAGTTGTCGAAGTCGTAGACGCCGTACTCCGGCTCAGCCTCGTCCAGCCAGAACGCTCGGATGCCGTGGTCGTAGTAGTTCTTCGTCACGATCTCCCACAGGCGGGCCCGGGCGGCGGGGTTGGTGACGTCGTAGAACATCGACGGGCCTTGGAAGCCCATCTGGACGTCCAGGCCGCGGTCGGCCTTGACGAGGTAGTTGCGCTGGCGGAACTCGGGGAAGTTCTCCGACTGGGTGGAGACCTGGGGCCAGATGGAGACCATGAGCTCGATGCCGAGGTCGTTGAGCTCGGCGACCATCGCCTTGGGGTCGGGCCAGAACTCCTCGTCGAAGCGGAAGTCTCCCATCTCGGGCCAGTGGAAGAAGTCGGCCACGATGACGTCCATCGGCAGGCCGCGGCGCTTGTGCTCGCGGGCTACCTCGAGCAGCTGTTCCTGGTTCCAATAGCGCAGCTTGCACTGCCAGTACCCCAACCCGTACTCCGGCATCATCGGCGCGTGACCGGTCGCGTCGGCGTAGGCGCTGGCGATCTGGGCCGGGGTGTCACCGGCGGTGATCCAGTAGTCGAGCTGCTGGGTGGAGCCGGCGGTCCACTCGGTACGGTTCGCGGCGAACGTGGCCTGTCCGATGGCGGGGTTGTGCCACAAGAAGCCGTAGCCGGCGCTGGACAGCACGAACGGGACGCTGGCCTGAGAGTTGCGGTGCGCGAGCTCGAAGGTGCTGCCCTTGATGTCGAGGATGTGCTGCTGGTACTGCCCCATCCCGTAGAGCTTCTCGCCGGGGTTGGGCTCGAAGCTCGCGGTGAGTCGGTGGTCCCCGCCCAGCAGCGGCTGGAACGCCCGGGCGCGGAGCTTGAGCGACCCGCCGGCGCTGAGCTCGCGCAGCAGCGTGCGCCCGTGGTGGTCGACGAACTCGATCGAGCAGGTGGCGGTGTCGTACCCGGTCTGCTCGTCGTACCCGCGCTTGGCGCGCAGGTGGGCGCTGATGCGTCCGTTGGTGATCACGGCGTGCTCGTCGCCGGTCGTGATCTGCGCGTCGCGGGTGCCCGGCTCGAGCAGCGCCCAGTCGGCGTCCAGGACCTCGCCCATCACCGTGGCCCTCACCCGGAGGCTGTTCGCCCCCCAGGGCTCGACGACGATCGTCTCGCCGTCGCCCCGCCAGATCAGGCGGTGGCCCTCGATGTCGAAGGTCCTCATCGTGTGCTTCCTTTCCGATGGTGCCCACCGCGACGACTGCGTCGCAGCAGGACGTGATGCCCCTGCTGAGGTGAGTGCGTGACCGCTAGTCCTTGACCGCTCCGGCCGTCACGCCCGCGGCGACGTAGCGCTGCGCGGCGATGAGGAGCAGGGCGGTCGGGATGGAGGCGACCACCGCGGTCGCCATCATCGGGCCCCATTCCTGGTTCTGGGCGCCGATGTAGTTGTAGATGCCCATCGTGATCGGACGCAGCTCTCCGCCCTCACGGTTGAGGGTCGAGGCGAAGATGAAGTCCGACCACGCCCACAGGAACGCGAACAGTGACGCGGTCACCATCGAGTTGCGCGAGACCGGGATGACGACCGAGCGGAACGTGCGCCAGGTCGAGGCGCCGTCGAGCTGGGCCGCCTGGATGAGCTCGCGCGGGATGCCCCGCATGAACGCCGTGAACAGCATGACCGCGAACGGGATCGCGATCGTGGAGTCGGCGATGATGAGGCCGGGGATCGTGTTGAGCATGCCCAGGCGCGAGTAGATCGAGTAGAAGCCGAGCGACATGACGACGGCCGGGACCATCTGCGCGACGATCAGGACGAAGCTCAGGGTGTTCCCCCACGGCAGCGCGAGCTTGGCGATCGCGTACGCAGCCGGCATCGCCACGACGAGGGTGAGCACGACCGTGCCCAGCCCGACGACCAGGCTCGTGCCCAGGTAGGGCAGCTGCTCGGACAGCACCGTGGCGTAGTGACCGAGGGTGAAGTCGAACGGGAGCAGGTCACCGCGACGGATGGACTCACGCCGCGTGAGGGAGACGTTGACCATCCAGTAGATCGGGAACAGCATCACCGCGGTCAGGGCCAGCGCGATGAGGGTCTTCCACCAGGTGCGATGCGTGGTGTGCAGCATCAGTCCTCCTGCTTGCGTTGCAGTGCGAGGTACAGCAGGCCGAAGGCGAGCGCGACCACCAGCAGGATCGAACCCACGGCCGATGCCTCGGAGTACTGGATGGAGGCCGAGGTGCCCTTGCCGAACGCCATCGCGTACGACCAGGTCGCCAACGTCTGCGACGTGCCGGTGCCCATCGTCATGATCCAGATGATGTCCACGACCTTGAGCGTGTAAACCAGGCCCAGCAGCAGCGTGATCATTGACACCGGCCGCAGCAGGGGGAAGGTGATGCGCCAGAACTGCTGCCAGGTGTTCGCGCCGTCCAGCGCCGCCGCCTCGTACAGGTCCCCGGGGATGTTCTGCAGCCCCGAGTACAAGATGACGAGGTTGAACGGGATCCCGAGCCAGATGTTGGCGATGATGACCGCCGCCAGGGCGTTCTCGGCGTTCAGCCACCAGACCGGGTCCACGCCGAAGAGGCCCAGGAATCGGTTGAGGATGCCGTTGTCGGCGTTCATCATCCACTGCCAGGTCGTACCCGAGACGATCACCGGCAACAGCCACGGCACGAGGAACATCGCGCGCAGCACGCTGGACAGTGGGAACGCGCGACGGAAGAACACGGCCAGTCCCAGACCGGCGGCGTACTGCACGATCAGCGAGGCGAACGTGAAGATCGCGGTCTGGATGACGATACGGCGGAACCGGTCCTGACCGAGGATGTCGGCGTAGATGTCGAAGCCGACGAACGGGGCCCCGCCGTAGACGAACGTGTTGCGGTCGTACTCGTGCAGGCTCATCGAGAAGTTTTGGACGAGCGGGTAGACGTAGAACAGCACGAGGTAGATGACCAGGGGCGCCGCGAACGCCACGGCCACCCAACGGGGCGACAGGCTGGGGCGGCGGCGAGGCTGCCTGGCCGGGCCCACAGGTGGACGGGCCGATTGCGGGCTCGTCCGGGCCGGGGCAGGCATCGTGGGGGACGACATGGAGTTCACCTGACTGACGAATCGGTGGCGGGCGCCAGCGGCGTCCACCTCGCGGCGACGCCCGATGCCCTGAGGCGCGGGCGTCGCCGCCGGGTGTGGCAGATCAGCTCTCGGCCGCGTCCTTGAAGGCGGTCTCGACCTGGGCGCTGTCACCTGCGGCGTTGAGGGAGGTCTGCAGGGCCTCGCTCAGGCGTGCCGAGACGTCGACGTACTCCGCCCCGAGCTCGGTCGTGCGGCCCTGCGCGCCCTCGACGATCGGTGCCCACGGCTCCCACAGCGGGTTGGCCGCGACCTGCTCGGCCCGCACCTCGGGCTTGGCCGCGAGGTAGCCCAGGGTCTCGTTCGTCTCCAGGAGCTTGTCGCCCTCAGTCAGGCACGAGATGACCGCGGCCGCGTTCGCAAAGTGGTCCGAGGCGTTCTCCGACTGCACCGGGGCCATGAGGAACTCCCCGCCCGTGGGCACGGGCGCCACTCCCCCGTCCTTGGCCGGGATCGGGATGACGCCGACCTCGAAGCCGGCGTCGGCCGCGGCCGCGGCGAACCACGACCCGTTCTCGGCGAAGGCGTACTCCCCCGTCAAGAACAGGTCCCACGCCGCCGACTGGTTGTCCGTGGCCGCGGACTTGGGTGCGTACCCGTTGCCGATCCAGTCCGACATCAGCTGACCGGTGGCAACCGCCTCTGCCGAGCCCAGGTCGGACAGATCCGCGCCCGCGCCCCAGTACCACGGCAGCGCCTGGAAGACACCCTCCTCACCGGCGATACCGGAGAAGGTGATGCCCTTGTCGCCGGCCGCGGTGACCGCCGCCAGCGCATTCTCCAGCGCGGCCCAGTCCGTGATCGACGCCGGGTCGATTCCCGCTGCCGACAGGATGTCCGCGTTGTAGTACAAGCCCAGGGCGTTCGAGCCGAACGGGATCCCGTAGGTCGTCCCGTCGACCACACCGGGGCCGAGCAGGTTCTCGTCGATCCCACTCGAGTCGATGCCCACCTGGTCCGCGGTCGCCACCAGGCCGGCGCCCACCGCCTCGGGCATCGCGGGGTTGTCCAGCAGGATCACGTCGGGCGCGTTGCCCTCGCGCACCGAGGTGGTGAGCTGGTTGATCAGGTCCGCCGTCGGGGCGGCGGTGCGGGTGATCGTGGACCCCTGCGGCGCGCAGCTCTTGACCAGGGTGTCCCACGGCGTGCCGTCGGTGTGCTGAGGGTAGGGGTCCCAGAAGGTGATCTCGTCGGTCGTGGTGCCTTCGCTCGCGTCGCCGGTCGCCTCGGGCACGCCCCCGCCGCCCGAACCGCACGCGCTGAGCGCCAGGCCCACCAGCGTCACCGCACCCAGGGCGGCGATATTCCGCCTGCGCTTCGTTGCCATCACACTCTCCTCCACATCGAGGGCTGTTCCTGCGTCCCGGTCCGTCCCGGCAGCTCCGCAGTCCATCCGGTGTCGAACCGGTTCGAGTTGAACGTACCGACAATGAATCGAACCGTCAACTCTGTGTGAGGTGACGGTTCGATAACGGGGGGACTGCCCGGCAGATCTAGCTAGCTCAGCGTGCGCACGCTGCCGCGGTCGGTCAGCTGCGGGGGGACGAGCATGTGCGAGGTGGTCGACTCGGCCTGTCCACCCATGCGCTGGGTGAGCAGCCGCACCGCGGACTGCGCCACCATCTCGGGCTGGGACTCCACGGAGGTGTAGGGCAGGGCGAAGAAGTCGGCAAGCTCGGAGGAGTGCAGGCTGACCACCGACAGGTCCCGGGGCACCTCGAGGCCGGCCTCGTGCAGCACCGTCGGGAGCATCGCGACCGCCCCGTCGTTGTGGACCAGCAGCGCGGTCGACCCGTCGTGGCGGTGCAGCAGGTCGCGCAAGTCCTGGCGGATCTCGGCCGGCTCGGGCCGACAGTAGTGGTCCACGAGCCTGACCCCGAGCCGGCGGGCACGCGCCCGGGCCGCGCGCTCGAACCGCGTGGCGAAGGTGTGCCCGGCCTGGTAGATCTCCTGCGGCCAGCGCACGAAGGTGACCTCGCGGTGGCCCTTGTCGTGCAGGTGGTTGACCAGTGTCTGCGCCCCGCTCGCGAAGTCCAGGTCGACCGCGTCCAGGCTCGAGCCGTCGGCCATCCCGACCAGGACCGCCGGGAATCCGGCGGTCTCGATGGGGTCGACGCGCGGGTCGTCGGCGACGACGTTGAGCAGCACCAGTCCGTCGACCTGGTGCCCGGCGATCGCGCTGCGCACGGCCCGCACACCGTCGCCGTCGGTGATGAGCTGCAGACCGTAACCGGCCTCTCGTGCCGCGTCCGACAGCGCCACCAGGTAGGCCGCCATAGCCGGCTGGAACTCGGAGTGGTGGAACTGCACGACCACGCCGATGTTCATCGTGCGGGCCGTGGCCAACGCCCGGGCGCTGGAGCGCACCGAGAAGTCGAGCCGCTGGATTGCCGCGTTGACCCGGTCCTTGGTCTCCTGCGAGATCGTGCGCTTGCCCGACAGCACGTAGGACACCGTGCTGCGCGAGACGCCCGCCTCGCGCGCGACATCTCCGATGTTTGCCATGCGCCTCTCCTTCAGCCCGCCCCCGACGGGGGCCCCGCCTGCCGCGGGGATCGACCGGGGGTCACCTCGCACTGTCGAACAAAGCGAGCCCCCGTCGTGAGTGCACCCTTGACCACTCGTAGACGTCAGGCTAGCGTAATCGAACCGGTTCACCACGTCCAAGGTCGGACGCGTGATTGACGAGACGACCGGGGGGCGTGTGCACCGACTGTCCAGTCACACGAGAAAGTTGGATCCAGTGGTACGACGACGTACACCGGCGCGCACGCGCCACGCGACCCCACTACGCAGAGCGATCGGCGGCGGGCTCGCCGCCGCGCTCTCCTTCGGGACCCTCGGCACCGCTGTCGTCCTGGCCCCGTCAGCCGCTGCAGAGGTGCCCGACGACGAGCTGGTCCTGCACTACGACTTCGAGCCGTCCCAGGTGTCCGGCGGAGTGATCGAGGACCTGTCCGCCAAGGGCCTCGACGGGACTCTGGTCAACGCCGACAACGCGACCTTCCCGCAGGGCCACACCGACGGCAGCGCAGCGCTCGAGCTCCCCGGCGGCTCGACGGGCTCCACCACCGCCCCCTACGTGCAGATCCCCAACGGAGTCTTCGAAGGCCTCGAGGCCGCCACGATCTCCACCTGGGTTCGCTGGGACGGCGGAGCCGACTTCCAGTGGGTCTACAACCTCGGCCGAGACAACAACCGGGCCACGTTCCTCACGCCATCCTTCGGCGGCGACCCACGATCGCGCTCGTCGATCAAGCCGGTCAACAACAACGCCGAGGTCGGCGTCTCCAGCATCGGCAAGCTGCCGACCGGTGCCTGGGTCAACGCCGTCACCGTGATCGACCAGACCACGATCACCTACTACCTCAACGGCATCAAGGTCGGCTCGACCAACGCCACCCTCGACCTCGACGCCGTCATGCACTCCCCGAGCAACACCACGTCCGGGTTCCTCGGCAAGCCATTCTGGGGCGGTCACCCGTTCTTCGACGGTGCTCTGGACGACTTCCGCGTCTACGGCACTGCCCTGGGCGCCGAACCCGTCGCCGAGTTGTACGGGCAGGACCTGCCCACCCTCGAAGGCGTCGCGCAGACCTCGTTCTCGGTCGAGACCACCAGGGGCACGGCCCCCTCGCTCCCGGCGACGGTCTCCGGCGACTTCAGCGACAGCATCCAGCGCGCCGTGGGCATCACGTGGGACGAGGTGGACCCCGGCGCCTACGCTCAGCCCGGACGATTCTCCGTCAACGGCACCGTCGAGGGCACCGACCAGGTGGTCACCGCGAACGTGCGCGTCACGCTCCCCGGCCAGACCACGATCGACCTCGCCGAGAGCACCGGGGCCTTCCACGGTGGCGCGTCAGGCACCCTGTACGGCCTGTACGACCAGGGCCTGCCATCGAACAACCTCGTCGACGCGATCAACCTGCGCACCGTGGCCACCAAGGCCCAGGACGGCCCCCAGCACCCCGGCGCGGACGCGCTCGAGGTCGTCAAGCCGCTGGCAGACTCCTCCGACGGCGACGTGTACATCTACATGACCGACATCCACCGCGGCTTCCCCTACCAGTGGCCCGGCAGCACACCCCAGCAGAAGCTCGACCTGTACATGGAGAAGCTCGAGAAGCAGGTCGACCAGGTCCTCGAGCTACCCGCCGAGTACCAGGACAACATCGTCCTCATGCCCTACAACGAGCCCGAGGGCAACATGTTCGGCACCGGTGAGTGGAGCTACAACCGCGTCAGCTGGCTCAACAACCCCACCGACTTCTTCGCCGCCTGGGACCGTGCCTACACCATGATCAAGACCAAGTGGCCCGAGGCCCGCATCAGCGGACCCAACACGAGCATCCTGTACAACCAGGTCTACGGCTTCATGGAGCACGCCGTCGAGGCCGGAACCGTTCCCGACGTCATCGCCTGGCACGAGCTCTCCGACCCCGCCACGATCCGCAGCTCCGTCGACCGGTACCGCGGCTGGGAGGACGAGATCTTCGCCGGCACGGACCTCGAAGGCACCCACCTGCCGATCAACATCACCGAGTACGCCTTCAACTACCACACCTCCGTGCCCGGGCAGATGATCCAGTGGGTGTCCGCGCTCGAGGACAAGAAGGTCTTCGGAGACATCGCGTACTGGAACATCGACGGCAACCTGTCCGACTCCGCCGTCCAAGCCAACCGCGCCAACGGCCAGTGGTGGCTGCTCAACGCCTACGCCCAGATGAGCGGCGACACCGTCAAGCTCACACCGCCGCGCCCGAACGTCAGCTACACCCTGCAGGGCGTAGCGACCCTCGACCGGGACAAGGCACAGGCCCGCACGATCCTCGGAGGCGCCGGTGGCGAGAGCTTCGTCACCTACGAGAACGTCCCCACCGACCTGCTGGGCCAGAAGGTCCATGTCCAGGTCCAGGAGATCGGCTGGACCGGGCAGATCGGCGACTCCGCCAACCCGCCCACCGTCGCCGAGTACGACGCCCAGATCAGCAACGGCGGGCTCGTCGTCCACTTCGGCGGCGAGCATGTCCCGGCCATGAACGCCGAGTCGGCCTACCAGATCATCCTCACCCCCGGCGCGAACGCGTCCGCTTCCTCGACCAGTCCGACGATCTGGGACGCGACGTACGAGGCCGAAGACGCCGCTCACACCGGCTCCGGCTGGTCCCTGAACGGCCCCGAAGGTGGACCCACGCGTCAGGGCAGCTTCTATACCTCGGGCGAGTACAACGTCGGTGGCTTGCGCACCGGATCCAACGTCACGCTCGATTTCGCCGTCGACGTTCCTCAGGACGGCACCTACGACCTGAGCGTGTTCGCGAACTCGCTCAACACGTACAACGCGATCCAGGAACAGGGCCCCACCAATGTGTTCCTGCGCGTGGACGGCGACGCCGCCACCGAGCAGGAGATCCACCTGCCCCTCGGGTACAAGTGGGTCGTGTGGGACCACGCCGACACCACCGTCGACCTCACCGCCGGGGAGCACACCATCACCCTGGCCGCCCGCAGCCTGGACGGCACGGGCGAGACCAAGGGCGACGCCATCGTCGACAAGATCGACCTGTCCCTGGCCAACCCCGAGCACACCCAGGAGATCTACGAAGCCGAGTACGCCTCCCTCGACGGGGCACAGCTCGACTACACCGTCCCGGACGTGTCCGGCTCCGGCGTCGCGAGCATCGGCGCGGACCAGTCCGTGACGTTCTGGGTCTACTCCCCAACCGACGCCGGCGCCCACCTCACCGTGGACGCCACCGGCGACGGCGAGCGTGCCCTGGTGGTCAACGACCGCCAGATCACCACCCAGAACGAGGTCACCACGTTCCTCATCGGCGGGATCAACAAGATCACCGTCCAGGGCACGGCGGGCACCACGCTCGTCGACCGCCTGCGCGTCGAGTTTGACGACGAGTCCCTGACCGGCACCGCCTACGAGGCCGAGGACGGCGAGCTCGCCGGCACCGCCCAGGCGTCCGACCTGACCCTGGCCAGCGGCGGCAAGACGGTGACCAACGTGGGAGGCGATCCAGGCAACGCCAACACCCTCACGTTCACCGACGTGGAGGCCCCCGAAGCCGGCACGTACGCGATGACCGTGCGTTACTCCAACCAGGAGCAGTCGCCGGCCACGCACTACAACCCCGACCCGCTCGCCCGCTACGCCCACATCTCGGTCAACGGCGGCGAGGTCCAGAAGGTCCCGTTCCCCCACTCGTTCCACCAGAACAACTTCTGGGACCTGACCGTGTTCGTTGAGCTCGACGAGGGCACCAACACCATCCGGTTCTCGTCGGAGGAGAAGCCCAACTTCGACGGCGTGACCTACGCCTCGGACGCCTGGCCGGACGTGCTGCTGCGCTCGAAGTACGCGCCGAACCTCGACAAGATCACGATCACCCCGGCTACCGCGGTCGAGGCCGACGAACTCGACGTCTCGGTAGAGGCGACGCCGCGCTGCCTAGCTGGCAAGGCCTACCTCGCCGTGCGGGCGACGAACAACGAGGACGGGCCGGTGGACATCACCGTCACGACCCCGTTCGGCACAAAGACGTTCGCCGACGTCGCACCGGGCAAGAACGCGTACCAGTCGTTCAACTCGCGCGCCACGAACCTGGCCCCAGGAACCGCGACCTGGGAAGTCACTCACGAAGACCAGGCCACCACCCTCACGGCGGACTACCAAGGCACCCAGTGCGGGTGAGGCTCGCACTGTGATGCCCCATTGATGGCAGGGCCGGTCCAGGTGAACGCTCATCTGGACCGGCCCTGCCACGCCACCACCGGCACACGCCGCGTACGCGTGTGAGTCACCCACGGACGTTTGGTACTGGACGCCGCTGGGCGTTCGATAGTGGTGTGCGAGTGGTGGTAGCTCATTGGCGGCCCACTGTCGCCTGACTGATGCGGAGTCTTCCCCGAGCAGACTCCGAGCTGCCAACCCTTCGCGGGTTAACTAGGGCGCGTCTCTCAAGTCGGAGGCCCCGGCCTGGTGGTCGTTGATGCGGCAGAATCTCGGCTGTGATCAGGGTTGGCTTCACGCGCAGCATCGAGGACAACTACGAGGCGATCGTGCTGCTGGACGTGGAGTCGGGAGACACGATCGAGTTTCAACGCTCGCTTGCCCACGATCCGCAAGACGTGGCGCTGGGAATGGAGACCTACGCGATCGTGCGTGATGGTGCAGCCGTGCACTACGGCGGGCTTGTGCGGTTCGATGTGCAGGGCGACGTCCTTGCGCTCGAACTGGACTCTGAGGCAGCCGGAGTACTCGAGCTGCCCAACCTGGTCGAACTCGCCCTGGACGGAGCGGCAGCCGAGATCATCGAGCAGCACCTGCCTCGGATCGTGGCGCCGACTCGTTAGTCACGGTGTGCTCGACGCCCAGAGCAGGATCGCTGCGAGAACGGCGCCGCCTCGGTAGACGAGCGCGTGTTTGTCGTAGCGGGTCGCGAGTGCTCGCCATTGCTTGATGCGGTTGAAGAACCGCTCGACCGTGTTGCGGCCCCGGTAGGCGACGGGGTCGTAGGTCACGGGCCGTCCGCCTCGTGACCCACGCCTGCGACGGTGAGCCTGCTGATCGCGAGGCTCGGGGATGACCGCGACGATGCCGCGCCGGCGCAGCTCGGCACGGATCGCGCGCGAGGAGTACGCCCTGTCGCCCAACACGGCGTCCGGGGTGGTGCGCGGTCTTCCCGCCCCCACCCGGGGGACCCGGATCACATCCAGCAGCGGCAGGCACATCGGCGCGTCACCGCCCTGGCCTGGTCCCACGAGTACCGCGAGCGGTCGCCCGTTGCCGTCGACCGCGGCATGGATCTTCGTCGACAACCCGCCACGGACCGGCCCAGCGCGTGGTCAGCCGGTTCGCGCCGTTCCAGATTCTTGTGATTCGTCGGTGCCCCCTGTGGTCCGGGGCAAGGTCGCGGCGTGCTGGTGGGCCCGGTTGATCGTGGAGTCAACGCTCACCCGCCAGTCGATGCCACCGTTCGCGTCCGCACGGACCTGCAGGGCCGTCAGGATCTTGTCCCACGTCCCGTCGCGGGAGAACCGCGCGTGGCGCTTCCACGCGGTCTGCCAAGGCCCGAACCGCTCGGGAAGATCACGCCACGCGACCCCGGTCCGATACCGGTGAACGATCCCCTCGACGACCTGGCGATGATCCCGCCACGGACGCGAGCGACCCGACACCTTCGGCATCAACGGGCCGATCACCGCCCACTGCTCATCCGACAACTCTCGACCACGATCCACGACCGCACTCTGCAACGTCGCGGCGGTGCGACTAAGGAGACACGCCCTAGGCGTCGCCAGCTGCGAGGGCGTGTCTCCAGACCTCTCACCCGAGGTGCGGAGACACGCCCTTGCTGCGTCCACGAGTCGGTCTCGTCCACGGGCATCCGTCCCCTCGCTCCGTTCGGAGCGGCGCGGCGCTTACCAGCTGGGGTTTGCCGATCAGCAAGTTTCCTTGCCGCTCTCCGTCCAGGGCCCACATGCTCGGTCCGGTCGCCCTCACGCTTCGTGAGATCGACCGACCCGCGCTGACAGGGACCGGGTCGACATGTCGGGCACGACCTGTCTGCGCCGCGATCTCTCGCGCCCTCCACCGGAAGGACTCCTATGACCTCGACCCCCGTCACGGCAGCAGCCGACGGCTCGTCCACGATCGACGATCCGCGCCGACGCCGTTCGATCCTGCTCGCGGTGAGCCTTGCGCTCATGGCCGTGGTCGCCTCGGTGTCTGGACTGAACGTAGCCCAGCCGCACCTCGCGCTGGAGTTCTCCGCCTCGCAGAGCGAGGTGCTGTGGATGATCAACACCTACACGATCACCCTGGCCGCGCTGCTGCTGCCTCTCGGCGCCGTCGGGGACCGGTGGGGCCGCCGACCGGTTCTCTTGATCGGCCTCCTCGTCTTCGGCGTCGCGAACGTCGCGGCTGGTCTTGCACCGACCATCGGAGTCATGGTGGGTGCGCGGCTGGCCAGCGGTGTGGGCGCCGCGCTCGTCATGCCCGTCACGCTGTCGGTGATCACGTCCACGTTCCCCGACGGAGAACGGTCCAAGGCCATCGGAGCATGGACCGCGGTCGCCGGCGGCGGCGGGATCCTGGGCATGTACCTCTCGGCACTGTTGGTGGATGTGGCCGACTGGCGGTTCCTGTTCGTCTTGCCGGTCCTGCTCGTCGTCGCCGCAGGCGTGGTCGCGCTGCGCTCCGTGCCGAACTCGCGGGAACATCGGTCGCACCGCTACGACATCGTCGGCGCGCTCACCTCGGTCGTCGCCGCGGTCGGGTTCACCGTCGCGCTGCACGAGGGCCCTGAGCGAGGATGGTCTGCCCCGGTACCGAGCGTCAGCCTCGTCCTGGCGCTCGCGGGCGCGGTGGGCTTCGTGCTGTGGGAGCTGCGCACCCCTGCGCCCCTGTTGGACGTCCGCCGGTTCCGCACTCGGGGGCTGTCCAGCGGGTCGACCCTTCTGCTGGTGATGTTCGGGGTGCAGGCCGGCGTCTCCCTGGTGCTCTACCCCTTCTTCCAGGTCGTGCTCGGCTGGACCGGGCTGCTGTCGACCCTTGCCATGATGCCGATGGCACTGCTCATGATGCTGATGTCCGGTCTTGCTCCTCTCGTCGCCGCTCGCGTGGGCGCCCGGGCCACGATGGCTGCCGGCGTGCTGATCGCCGGCGCAGGGCTCGCGACGATGGCCTCGCTCGTGTCCGTGGAGGGCGGCTACCTCACCGTCCTGCCGGGGCTCGTCGCCATGGGCCTGGGCATGGGACTGGCCATGACTCCTTCTACCGAGGCCATCACGTCCTCCCTGCCACGCGAGCAGCAGGGTGTGGCCTCGGCCCTGAACGACCTCACGCGCGAGCTCGGCGCGGCTCTCGGCATCGCACTGCTCGGGGCGCTGCTGACCGCCGGCTACCGCACCGCGGTCGAACCGCAGCTGGTGGGCGTGCCTGCCGCGGTCGCCGACGACGCCCGAGACGGGATCGCCAACGCCGTTGCGGCCAGCGCGGACGCGGGGCCCCTGGCCGCCCAGGTCGTCCGCGCAGCTCAGGAGTCCTTCGTCACCGGCTGGCAGCAGTCGATGTGGATCGGCGCCGCCGTCATGGCAGCCATGTTCGTCGTCGTCCTCCTCCGTGGCCCGCAGCGAGGACCCACGCTCTCCGCCCCGACGCCCGAGCCGTCGCTCGAGACCGACGCCGACCAGCCCAGCCACCCGCTCACCGCGAAGTGAGCACCATGGCCGACAGCACGCCCATGCGCAGGGCCTGCCCGGGGCCCAGTCCAGGCAGACCTACCTGACCGCCCTCGAACGGGCCGCGACCTCATGACCACGACCTCATGACCACGCCCACCGCGCGGCATGCGCGCTGGCAGACTGACCGTATGCCCGCCGACACCGACCGCACCCTCGACGCCGTCGGCGCACGCCTGAAGCTGCTCCGGCAGCGACGCGGGCTCACCCTGGCCGAGCTCGCCGACCAGACCGGCATCTCCGTCAGCACGTTGTCGCGCCTCGAGGCGGGTCTCCGCCGGCCCACCCTCGAGCAGCTGCTGCCCCTCGCACGCACCTACGGCGCGACACTCGACGAGCTCGTCGACGCTCCGGCAACCGGCAACCCCCGGGTCAACCTGCGCCCCATTCCCTGCGCCGACGGCTCCGTCATCCTCCCGCTGACACGCCGCCCGGGCGGCATACAGGCCTACAAGTTCATCCTCCCCACCGGCGACGACGACAAGCAGCCCGAGCTGCGCACCCACGAAGGGCACGACTGGGTCTACGTCCTCAACGGTGCGCTCCGGCTCGTCCTGGGCGAGCACGACCTCCTCCTCGAACCCGGAGAGGCCGCCGAGTTCGACACCCGGACCCCGCACTGGTTCGGCGCCACCAGTGCTGGCCCCGTCGAATACCTCAGCCTGGTCGGACGACAAGGCCAACGTGCCCACGTCCGCGCGTCGTCCGAGCGTGACCGCCACGCCCACCCCTGAACCTGCATCCACGACCGCGCTCCGCAAGGCCGGGTGTCGCCGCTCGGGCGAGGGGCTAGTCCGGGCGGGGTGCGTACATGATGACCGCGACGCCGGCGAGGCAGAGCAACGCGCCGGCGACGTCCCAGCGGTCCGGTCGGAAGCCGTCCACGACCATGCCCCACGCGAGCGACCCGGCGACGAACACCCCGCCGTAGGCGGCGAGGATGCGACCGAAGCTCGCGTCGGGCTGGAACGTCGCGACGACGCCGTAGAGTCCGAGCGCGACGACGCCCGCCCCGATCCACAGCCAGCCCCGGTGCTCGCGCAACCCCTGCCACACGAGCCACGCCCCGCCGATCTCCAGCAGCGCGGCGAGCACGAACAGCGGGATCGAGCGCGCGAGGTCCATGCGCGCCAGGGTAGGCGAGCGTGTGCGCACACCCTGGGGGCCCGAGTCCGGGTGCGGCCGGCGCGGGCCGCCGTGGGTGCTACCGCCGGATCTGCTCCAGCGGCTCGGCGAGCCGGGTGCACTCGCTGCACCGCAGCCGTCGCGCCGTCCGCACCACGGGGTTCCCCACGGAGCTGGCGGGGATCCGGATCCGCACCTCTCGCGTGTGCTCCGCGCACGTGGCTGCGCCGCACTCGCTGCACACGGCCGTCGCGGGCCGTCCGTCGCGGGAGGTGGTTCCGCACTCTGCACACTGCATGAGTCCTGCTCTCCGCCGGCACCGGCGCCGGCTGTCCGGGTGACTGTGTCGTCGAGCGCGCCGGGTGTCTTCGGCCCGGCGCGCGGGCTGGTTCAGCGGGAGGTGGTGTCCTCGGGGGCGGTCGTGATCGCGCGGACGGGACGGCACGGGTTCCCCACCGCGACGACGCCCGCGGGGACGTCCCGCGTGACCACGGACCCCGCGCCGATGATGCTGTCGTCGCCGATCGTCACGCCGGGCGTGATCGTCACCGAGCCGCCGATCCACACGTTGCTCCCGATGACGACGGGCTCGGGGCGCTCCCATCCCTCGCGGCGGCGGACGACGTCCTCGGCGTGGTTCGGCGTGTAGATCGAGCACCGCGGCCCGATGAGGCAGTCGGGACCGATCGTGACGAGGCCTCCGCCGATGACCATGAAGTCGGCGTTGATGAAGGTCCGCGCGCCGATCAGCAGACGGTCGCCGTAGTCGATCGTCAGCGGCGGGCGGAAGTCGATACCGTCCTCGGCGCCGGGGACGAGGCGGTGGAAGAGGCGGCGCGCCTCGTCGACGTCCTCGAAGTACACGCGCCCGATCCGGGCGCACGTCGCGTGCGCGTCCCGGGTCAGCTCCTGGAGCGCCGGCGACGTGCGGTAGCGCAGCCAGCCGCCGGAGAGCAGGCTGCGGAGGTCCTCGTCCGTGGCGGCCAGCTCGGCCATCCTCGTCGTCGGCTCGGTCGTGCTGCTCATCGGACTCCTTCGTCCCGGATTAGTATTTCGGTTAAACATATAGGCGCCCGCGCGGTGGCGCAAGCCCCGTGCGCAACCTGCCGCGCCGCCGTGACTGCCGGTGTCCGGGGTGGCGGCCGCGGCACGGTCAGGCCGTGCGGTCGAGCACGCGGCGCAGGCGCGCCTTCTTCTCGTTCTCGCGCACGACCCACGCCACGTCCGGGTCCGACGACCCGCGCAGCGCGGCGAACCGCGGCGCGCCGGCGGCCGGGTCACCGGCGACGGCGACGCTCCAGCAGTACCCGAGGGCCTGACGCAGGGTGCGCACGTCGGCATCGCGGCGTGCGTCGGAGGGGAGCGCGCCGATCGAGGCGGTCGCGGCCGCGCACGCGTCCAGCGCGGCGGTCGCGGTCGCGGCGTTCCGGAGGAGGCGCGGCTCGCAGATCCCGGCGACCGCCGCGCGGCGAACGAGCGGGTCTGGGTCAGCCACCCACGACGACACGAGCGCGTGGAGCGTGGCGGGCTCGGCGTCACCGATCCGCTGGAGCGCCATCGCGACGGCCTCACGGACGCGCCACGACCCGTCCGACGCGCGGGCACGCAGCCGGTCGGTCGGCCTCGCGCGTGCGTCGGCGGGGGCCTGGACGACGAGCCGGCCCAGCCCGCACGTGCCGCAGCAGCGGAGGTACTCGTCGGGGTCGTCGGCGAGGTCGCGCACGAGGTCGGCGGGGGCGACGTCGGCGAACGCGCCCAGGAGCTCGAGGTTCGCCCGGGGCCCCGGGAGTCCGGAACCCGCGGCGAGGTACGCCCGCACCGCGGCCGGGTCACCGTCGAGGGCGCGCAGTGCCGCCCGGTGCTCCTCTCGCACGCTCATGACGACCACGCTAGGACGCGGTGCCTCCGCCGGACAGGGGCTTTCGGCCGGGTCGGCCGGGTCGGTCGCCGTCGGGCTCAGCGCAGCGGGTCGAACGGGCGGATCTCGTCGGGGGTCTCCCCGGTCGTGACGAGGTGGGCGAGCGCGCGGCCGGTCGCGGGGCCGAGGACGATGCCCCACATGCCGTGGCCGCCCGCGACGTAGACGCCGGGGGTGCGCGTCGCGCCGACGAGCGGGAGGCCGTCGGGCGTGACGGGGCGCGACCCGACCCACTCGTCGTGCCGGTCGTCGAGGTCGACGCCCTGGAACAGGTGCCGCACGGACGCGAGGATCGCCTCGATGCGGCGCGGCTGGAGCGGCTCGTCGGGGCCGCGGAACTCCATGGTTCCCGCGATGCGGAACCGCCCCTGGTACGGCGTGCACGCGACGCGGCGCGCGGGCAGGTAGATCGGCGTCTCGACGGGCTCGTCCGTCTTCACGGTGAACGAGTAGCCGCGCCCGGCCTGGACGCGCGTGCGCACGCCGAGCGGCGCGGCGAGCGTCGGCAGCCATGCGCCGGTCGCGAGCACGACGGCGTCGCCACGCAGCACGACCCCCTCCTCGCGCTCGGCGGGGGACCCCGCCCGGCGGGGCGTCCCGGCCTCGTGCCCGACGGCGTCGCCCGCCCCGGCCGAGCCGCTCGCCCCGGTCGCACCCACGAGCGCGGGGTGCGCGGCGGCGTCGGGGTGCACGGCGCGCGCGAAGACGCACGCGCCCAGGCGGCCCGGCTCGACGTCGAGCACCTCGAGCCCGGTGAGGATCCGCCCGCCGCGGGCGCGCACGGAGTCGGCGAGGGCGTGGACGAAAGGTCCCGGCTCGAGGAAGCGCTGGCCCTCGAGGGCGTAGACGGTGGAGACGTCGTCGGTGAGCTGGTGGGCGCGCTCGCCGGCCTCGACGCGCCGGACGGGCACGGACTGCCCGGCGGCGGCGACGTGCTCGAGCTCGCGGAGGAACGGCCGGGCCTCGCGCACGTGCTCGAACGCGACGCTGAACGGCCCGGGCGTGGTGCCGACCTCGACGCCGTGCCCGAGGCTCCCGCCGGCGGCGAGCTCGTCGAACGCGGCGAGCGCGACGCGGTCGATCGGGGTGAGCGCCGCCATCGCGTGGTCCCAGCGGCGCTGCGTCGCGTGCGCCATGAAGCGCGCGAAGAACGACCACAGGCGCGGGTCGAACCGCAGCGGGACGTGCAGGGGTGCGGCGGGGTCGAGGAGGGCGCGCGGGCCGTACGTCCACAGGGACGGGTCGGCGAGCGGCATCGCCATGCCGGGGGTGAGCCACCCCGCGTTGCCCCACGAGGATCCGGCGGCGACGCCCTCGCGGTCGACGACGGTCACCTCGACGCCCTGCTCCTGCAGGTGCCAGGCGGTGGCGAGGCCCACCATGCCGGCGCCGACGACGACCGCCGTGCGGGGCGCTCGGCCGGGCGACGCGGACCGGGCGTCGTGGGTGCGGGGACGGGGACGAGAGGTCGTGCTCACGCCGGGCTCCTTCGACCGACGCCCGCCTCGCGGGTGGCGAGGCGGGCGCGTGGCTGGTGTGCGACGGGATGGTGTCGCAACCACTCCAGCGTGGTGGATCCTTCGGTGTGCGGCAAGATGTGCCGAAGGATCGTCGTCGCGCCCGGCGGCGATCGACCCGATCTCCGCCGAACGACCTGAGGAGGCTCCTCGTGCCGAAGGATCTTCGACCCGCCGTCCTGGACGACGTGGACCGCCGCATCCTCGACGTCCTCGCGACCGACGCGCGGGCGACGAACGCGGCGATCGCGGCCCGCGTCGGCGTGGCCGCGTCGACGTGCCACGCGCGCGTGCGCGCCCTCGTGGACCGGGGCGTGATCCGCGGCTTCCGGGCCGACGTCGACCCGGCCGCGCTGGGGCGCGGGCTCGAGGCGCTCATCGCGATCCGGCTCCAGGCGGGCGCGCGCAAGGGCCTCGAGGCGTTCCGCGACTATCTGCTCACGCTGCCCGACGTCGAGGGCGTCTTCTTCGTCACCGGCGACCGCGACTTCCTCCTGCACGTCGCCGTCGCCGACTCCGACGCGCTGCGCGACCTGGTGTCCAAGACGCTCAGCGTCCGGCCCGAGGTCGCGGGCACGAGCACGACCGTGATCTTCGAGCACGCGCGCCCTTGACCCCGGCGGCGCGGTCGGGGTCAGGGGCGGGCGACGGGTCAGACGGCGGTGCTCTCGCGGACCTGCGAGCGCAGCACGTGCTTGGTGAGCTTGCCCGACGGGTTGCGCGGCAGCTCGGTGACGAGCACGACGTCGCGCGGCACCTTGTAGCGCGCGAGCCGGTCGGCGAGGAACGCGCGCAGGGACTCGAGCGAAGGCTCGGCGCCGGGGGCCGGCACGACGAACGCGACGACCGTCTCGCCCCAGTCGGCGTGGGGGCGGCCCACGACGGCGACGTCCGCGACCTCGGGCGACCCGCGCAGCGCCTCCTCGACCTCCTGGGAGTACACGTTCTCGCCGCCCGTGATGATGACGTCCTTGAGCCGGTCGACGATGAACAGGTACCCGTCCTCGTCGACGTGCACGACGTCGCCCGTCCGGTACCAGTCGCCGACGAGCACCGCCTCGGTCGCCTCGGGGTCGTCGAGGTAGCCGACCATGCGGGTGTCCGACCGCAGCCAGACCTCACCCGTACCGCCCGGCCCGACGTCGTTCCCGTCGAGGTCGACGACCCGCACGTCGACGCCGGGCATCCCGGCGTGGCCGATCGAACCGGCCTTGCGCTCCTGGTCGGCCGGGCCGAGCGCGGTGCCGACCGGACCCATCTCGCTCATGCCGTACACCTGGTGCAGCTCGCCGGGGTACGCGGCGCGGATCGCGCGGACGGTGTCCGCGCCGACGGGCGCGCCGCCGGCGAGCCAGAGCCGCGCGCTCGACAGGTCGAAGGCCGACAGGTCGATCCCCTGCGCGGCCGCGACCTGGAGCGGCGCGACGTACGCGATGGGCGCGCCGAAGAACGCGGTCGTGCGCTCCGCGGCGACCGTGCGCAGCATCTCGATCGGGTGGTACTCGCGCAGCAGCACCGTCGTCCCGCCGAGGAACACCATCGACAGGAACCAGTTGTTGAGCGGCGACGCGTGCCAGATCGGCATCGCGAGGAGAAAACGGTCGTCCGCGCGGAGCCCGACGGCCGCCGTCGTGTAGGCCGCGACCGAGCTCAGCCCGCGGTGGGTGTGCTCGCAGCCCTTGGGGGCCGCCGTCGTGCCGGACGTGTAGAGCACCTGGGCGATCGCGTCCTGGTCGGGCGCGACGCCCTCCCACGGCGTCGCCGCAGCGACGATCCGGTCGAAGTCGTCGCGCTCCTCCGTCCCCTCCGCGTCCGGCCCGACGGCGTCCGCCTCCGTCCAGAGCCAGCGCACCCCCGGCGCCGCGACCGTGGCCACCGGGGCGAGCGAGGCGTCGGCGACGCCCAGCACCGCGCCGCTGTGCGTGACGAGCCGCGCGACCTCCGGCGCCCGGAGCTTGTGGTTGACCGGCACGAGCACGGCGCCCGCACGCCACAGGCCGAACGCCGCGACGACGAAGCCAGGGGTGTTGAACGTCATCACGGTGACACGGTCGCCGGGCCGCACCCCGGCGTCGCGGAACACCGCGGCGGCGCGGCGCGCGGCGTCGTCCAGCTCGGCGTAGGTGAGCCGACGCTCGCCCAGCACGAGCGCCTCCTTGGCGGGGACCTTGCGTGCCGTGCTCTCCAGCATGCTGCCCAGGTGCATGTCGTCCTCCTCGACGTCCTGCCCGGCGTCGCCCTCGACGCCGTCTCGGCGGCCCGGCCGGAGCCGGTACCGCGATGAATTGAAGCATGGTTCAATTCTTGGTGGGAAGCCGCGACGGGGCGGCGCACCCTCGACGACGACGGAGGAACCGTGCCCTACCGCGAGACGCCCGCCACGCGGGCCGCCCGCGAGCGCAAGCGCGAGGCGCTGCTCGACGCGGCGCGCACGATCGTCGCCGGGCACGGCTTCGCGGGGGCGAGCGTGCAGGCGCTCGCCGCGCGCGCCGGGGTGAGCACGGGCGGCGTCTACTCCTACTTCCCCACCAAGGCCGACCTGCTCGTCGCCGTGTTCCGGCAGGCGGCCGACGTCGAGCTCGACGCCGTGCGGGCCGCCGCGTCGGCGCGTGCGGACGACCCGGCCGGCGGGACGACCGTCGCGCGCCTCGGCCGCGCCGTCGACACGTTCGCGCGGCGCGCGCTGCGCGGCCCGACGCTCGCGTGGGCGCTGCTGCTCGAGCCGGTCGACCCGGCCGTGGACGCCGCGCGGCTGGAGTACCGGCGCGCGTACGCCGAGACGTTCGCGGAGGTCGTGCGCGCCGGCGTCGACGCCGGGGAGATCCCCGACCAGGACGTCGCGGTCGTCGCGACCGCCCTCGTCGGCGCGATCGGCGAGTCGCTCACCGGTCCGCTCTCGCCGCTCGCGTCGGGCCGCCCGGACGCCCCCGACGGCGCGGTCCCGCCCGCGGCGCGCGACGCCGTCGTCGCGACGATCCTGCGCTTCTGCCTGGGCGCCGTCGGCGCCCAGGCCGCCGCGCGGGTGGCCCTGACCGTGTCCGAGCCGACCTGAGCGTCGGACCCCGCCCGCACCGCCGCCGCAGCGCGGCCCCGAGCCACCCGCAGAGCCGCAGGAGGACACCGTGACCCCGACCGACACCACCACGACACCCGCCTCCGCCCCTTCCTCGAACCCGGCCGCGACGGCGCCGTGCCCGGCGCCCCACGTCACCCACCGGGTGACGAACCAGCCGCCCGAGCGCGAGGGCGTCAACGAGTACCTCGACCACCCCGTGCTGCGCGAGGCGGTGCACGCGTACGGCGGCGCGTGGGGCGAGGACCGGCTCGTCGAGGTCGGCGCGCTCGTCGGGACGGGCGACTTCCAGCGCGCGGCCGAGCTCGCGAACGTCCACGAGCCCGTGCTGCGCACGCACGACCGCCGGGGCCACCGCATCGACGAGGTCGAGTACCACCCCGCGTACCACGAGGTCATCGGGGCGGCCGCCGCGCACGGCGCGCACACGAGCGCGTGGGCGGAGCCGGGTCCGGGAGCGAACGTCGTGCGGGGCGCGGTGTTCACGCTGTTCGCACAGGTCGAGCCGGGCCACGCGTGCCCCATCTCCATGACGCACGCGGCGGTGCCGTCGCTGCGCCACGCGCCGGGGCTCGCCGCGGTCTGGGAGCCGCGACTGCTCTCCCGCGGCTACGACGGCGCGCTCGCGGCCCCGGGGAGCAAGCCCGGCGCGCTCGTCGGCATGGCGATGACGGAGAAGCAGGGCGGCTCGGACGTGCGCGCGAACGCGACGACGGCCGTGCCCGCCGGAGCGGACGGCGGCTACCTGCTGACCGGGCACAAGTGGTTCTGCTCGGCGCCGATGTCGGACGCGTTCCTGGTGCTCGCGCAGGTGCCGAGCGCGCCACGCGGGACCGCGGGGGGTGGCGACGCGGCGCCGTCGTGCTTCCTCGTGCCGCGCGTGCTGGAGGACGGCACGCGCAACGTGTTCCGCATCCAGCGGCTCAAGGAGAAGCTGGGCAACCGGTCGAACGCGTCGTCGGAGATCGAGCTCGACGGCACGGTCGGGTTCCTCGTCGGGGAGCCCGGGCGCGGCGTGCGGACGATCATCGAGATGGTGTCGCGCACGCGGCTCGACTGCGTGCACGGCTCGGCCGCGGGCATGCGCCAGGCGGTCACCGAGGCGCTGTGGCACGCGCGGCACCGCAGCGCGTTCGGCGCGGCGCTCGTGGACCAGCCCGCGATGACCGCGGTGCTCGCCGACCTCGCGCTCGAGTCGGAGGCCGCGACGCTCACGTCCGTGCGCCTCGCCGCCGCGCACGACGGCGAGTCCGAGCACGACCGCGCGTTCCGCCGCCTCGCGACGGCCGTGAGCAAGTACTGGGTGTGCAAGCGCGGGCCGCACCACGCGTACGAGGCGATGGAGTGCCTGGGCGGCAACGGGTACACCGAGGCGTTCCCCCTCGCGCGCCGCTACCGCGAGCAGCCGGTCATGGCGATCTGGGAGGGGTCTGGCAACGTCATCGCGCTCGACGTCCTGCGGGCCATGGGCCGCGAGCCCGCGTCCGTCGCGGCCTTCGAGGCCGAGCTCGGCACGACGGCGGGCGCGCATCCTCTCCTCGACGCGCACGTCGCGCGCACGCGCCGCCTGCTCGCCGAGGTCGCGGCGTCCGACGCCGGCGCGCAGCAGGCGCAGGCCCGCCGGGTCGTGGAGTCGCTCGCGCTCGCGCTCCAGGCCTCGCTCCTGGTGCGGCACGCGCCGTCGGGCACGGCGGACGCGTTCGTCGCGGCGCGCCTCGGGGAGGACCGCGGCCACGGCTACGGCGTCCTGCCCCGCGGCACCGACGCGCACGCGATCCTCGCGCGCCACACGGGCGAGGACGTGGTCCCGCGCGCGTGACCGGCCGGCTCGTCCGTGCGCTCGACGCCGCGTCGGACCCCCGGCGTACGGTCCCGGTATGGACGTGCGACTTCGCGACCTCGCGGACGGTGACCTGGACCGGCTCTTCGGGTGGGAGCGCGACCCCGCCGCCGTCGCGCTGGCGGCGTTCACGCGGGCGGACCCGTCCGACCGCGCCGCGTTCGACCGCCACTACGAGCGCATCCGCGCCGACCCGACGTGCACGGTGCTGGCCGTCGAGCACGCCGGGTCGTTCGTCGGGACGATCGGGAGCTTCACCCTCGACGGCGAGCGGGAGGTGACCTACTGGGTCGACCCGTCGCTCTGGGGGCGAGGGATCGCGTCGTCCGCCCTCGCGGCGTTCCTGACGGTCGAGCGCGAGCGACCGCTGCGGGCGCGCGTCGCCGTCCACAACGTCGGCTCCGCCACGGTGCTGGTTCGCGCCGGGTTCGTGGAGGAGGGGCGCGAGACGTCCTACGCCCCCGGCGTCGGCTCCGACGTGGTCGAGCAGGTCTACCGTCTGGACTCGTGACCGCGGAGCGCTCGTGTGGGTGCTGGGCCGTAGCGTCGCGGCCATGGACCGTGAGACCTTCTGGGAGATCGTCGACGCCGCGCGTGACCGGGCGGGCGCCGGTGCCGACGACCGCGGCGCCGAGGACGACCCGCTGCCCGACGTCCTGACCGACCTGCTCGTCGAGCGGCTGAGCCCGGACGAGATCCTCGCGTTCGCCGACGTCGTCGGTGCCGTGGCGCGCGGCGCGTACACGTGGCCGCTGTGGGGCGCGGCGTACCTCGTCGAGGGCGGGTGCAGCGACGACGGGTTCATGGACTTCCGCGACGGGCTCGTCCTCGCGGGCCGTGCCACGTTCGATCGTGCGGTCGCCGACCCGGACTCGCTCGCCGACCAGCCCGTGATCGCCGCGATGGCGGACGGCGGGTCCGCCTGGTTCGGGTACGAGTCGCTGGACTCGCTCGTCGGCGACGCATGGTCGCGTGCGACGGGCGAGGACGACGAGGCGTACTACGCGGCTCGGGAGCGGACGTCGTCGGGCCACGCCCTCGCCGAGCCCGCCGGCGAGCAGTGGGACTTCGACGACGACGAGGAGAACGCGCGTCGCCTCCCGCGGCTCACCGCCCTCTTCGCCGTGTGACCGCGACGGGCCGGGGCGCCTCCCCCGGGCGCCGGGGGAGGCGACGACGTCACTGGCGCCAGGCGAAGAGGCCCGTCGGGTCGTAGGCCGACCGCACCGACGCGAGACGCGCCGCCGTGTCGGGTGACCAGGCCCGCGCGAGCGTCTCGTCCGTCCACGGCCCGGGCAGGAAGTTGATGTTCGTCTGCGTGGCGGCCCACGGCTGCGACCACTGCGCGAACGCGGCGGTGGTCGCGACCATGTCCGGCACGCGCGGCGGGTTCACCCCGACCAGGCTGCACAGGAACCCTGCCGTCCGGCCGCCCGCGGCCGACCCGCCGTCGACGTCGCGTGCTCCCGCCGCGCCGACGTGCCGCAGCTCCGCCGCGACGAACGGGGACCCGCTGCCCGGCCCGAGCTCGGCGAGGAACCGGTCGAGGAACGCCGCGTCGACGTCGCGCAGCCCGGCACCGTAGACCCACGACGGGCCCGCGTCCTCGGGGTCGGCATGGATCGTCGCGACGGCGGTCGTCGGGATCTCCCCGAGCGCGTCGGCCATGACCGGCGCGAGCGCCCGCAGCGGCGCGGCCAGGCGCTCGCCCTCGCCGACGTCACCCGGGTAGGCGAAGCGCAGGTTGAGCACCGTGCGACCGCGCAGGTGCTCCGGGATGAACGGGAGGTCCGGGAGGGCGAGCACGACGACCGAGGTCGTGACGTCGTCGGGCGCGGTCGCGGTCCAGGCGACCCAGCCGCGCAGCACGTCCTCGATGTGCGGAGCGTCGAACGTGAGCGCCCCCGCGTACAGGGTGCGCAGCGGCGCGAGCTCGACGTCGACGCGCGTCACCACGCCCAGACCGCCCTTGCCGCCGCGCAGCGCCCAGAACAGGTCCGGCTCGGACTCCGCGCTCGCCTCGACGACCGAGCCGTCGGCCAACACGACCCGGAAGCCGCGGACCCAGTCCGTCGTGAGACCGTGGCTGCGCGTGAGCGGGCCGAACCCGCCGCCGAGGGTGTACCCCACGACGCCGACGCCCGTGGACGACCCCGTGACGGGGAGCAGCCCGTGCTCCGCCGCCGCCTCGACCACGGCCTTCCAGCGCGTGCCCGCGGCGATGCGCGCGATCCGTGTCTGCGGGTCGACCTCGACGCCCGCGAGGTCGCCCGTGCCGAGGACGAGGCCGTCCGTGACGGGCGAGGCCGCGCCGTGGCCCGTCGCGTGGGCCCGCACGCGCAGCCCGTGGTGGGACGCGAACCGGACCGCCTCCACGACGTCGGCCTCGGTCGCGGCGAGCACCGCGAGGTCCGGGTCGTGCGCGACGAGCGTGCTGTGGGCGGCGACGGCCTCCGCGGCCGTGGGGCCGCCGTCGGGCAGGTCGCCACGGGCGAGGACGCGGCCCGTGACGCGGTCGCGCAGCGCGGCGACCTCGGTGGGCGGGAGCGTGGTGGCAGCGGTGGTCATGGTGGTGGTCCCCTTCGTCGCGGTGTGCGCGTCTCGACGCCAGGTACGGCTACCCACACGACGACGCGCGGGCACGGTGTGTGACACGTGCCCCGACGCGTAGGGAGGGCTGCGGGTCAGTTTCGTGGCGTCCCCGGCAGCGGCAGCCAGTCGAGGACGTCCTGGATCGTGCGGTCCCAGAAGCCCCACTCGTGCGTGCCGGGCGAGAACTCCGACCGCAGCGCGACGCCGGACTCACCGGCGACCCGCTCGAACGCGCGGTTGCCGTCGACGAGGAAGTCCTCCGTCCCGCACGCGAGGAACAGGTCCGGCAGGTCCGCGGTGCGCCCCTCGGCGGCAGCCCGGCGCAGCAGCGCGAGCAGGTCGTCGTCCGAGCCCGCGATCTCGCGGTCGCCGAACACGCGCTCGATGTCCGGCAGGCGGCGCTCGCGGTACGACTCGTCGGCGAGGTCGAGGACCCCGGACAGGCTCGCCGCGGCCGCGAACCGCTCGGGGTGGCGCAGCGCCCACCGGAACGCGCCGTAGCCGCCCATCGACAGGCCGGCGACGAACGAGTCCTCGCGGCGCGACGACACCCGGAAGAACTGGTCGACCAGGCTCGGCAGCTCCTCCGACAGGAAGGTCCAGTACCTGTGCCCGTGCGCCTCGTCGGCGTAGAAGCTCCGCTCCACGCGCGGCATGACGACGGCGAGCCCGCGGTCGGCGACGTACCGCTCGAGCGACGTCCGGCGCGTCCAGATCGTCTCGTCGTCGCTCATGCCGTGCAGCAGGTACAGCACCGGCGCGCCCTCGGCGCGGGCGCTCGCGGACCCGGCCATCCCGATCTGGGTCGTCGTGGCCTGCGGGAGCACGACGGTCATCGTCGTGCTCACCTCGAGCACGTCGGAGTAGAAGGAGCAGCGGACGAGGGCCACGGGGTCGCCTCCAGGGGGTCGTTCGGGTCGCCGGGGCGGGTGCCCGACGGCGCCCGCCCAGTCTGCCGGACCGCCGTCCTCGAGCGCCGTGTGAGGCATCGCACGGCCTGTGCGGCTCGCCCCTCGGGAAATGAGGCTAGCCTTACCTTGCTCTGACGCCGCGCCCGGCGGCGCCACCGTTCCCCTGGGAGAGTCCATGCGTCGTCCGACGTCCTCCACCTCGCACCGCGCCGCCGCGGTGGCCACCCTCGCGCTCGGCGCGCTCGTGCTCGCCGGCTGTTCCACGGGGGCCGACGACGGCGCCGCCGCCGACGCGCCCACGACCCCGGCCGCGGGTGGCGCCTTCCCGGTGACGATCGAGAGCGCCCTGGGCGACGCCGTCATCCCCGAGCAGCCCGAGCGGGTCGTGACCTGGGGCTGGTCGACGCAGGACGCGGTGCTCGCGCTCGGGGTCGTCCCCGTCGCGATGCCGCGCAACGACTACGGCGGCGGCGAGGCCGGAATCCTGCCGTGGGACGAGGACACGATCGAGGAGCTCGGCGGCGAGACGCCGACCCTGCTGTCCGGCTCGGGCACGGGCGAGGTCCCGTTCGAGGAGGTCGCCGCCGCCCAGCCCGACGTCATCCTCGCGCCCTACTCCGGCATCACGCAGGAGGAGTTCGACCGGCTGTCCGAGGTCGCGCCCGTCGTCGCGTACCCGGACCAGCCGTGGGCGCTGCCCTGGCAGGACCAGCTCGAGATCGTCGGGACGGCCCTCGGCAAGAGCGACGAGGCGGCTGCGCTCCAGGCGGAGACCGACGAGTACGTCGCCGCGCTCGCCGCCGACCACCCCGAGCTCGACGGCACCACGTTCGTCTACGCCGCCGCGAACACCCCGGGCACGCTCAACGTCTTCCGGGCGGACGACCCGCGCGTCGACCTGCTCGAGGACATGGGCATGACGCTCAGCCCGAGCGTCGCCGAGCTCGACGCGTCGCCCGACGACGGCACGTACTTCTACGGGCTCAGCGAGGAGCGCCTCGGCGAGATCGACACCGACGTGCTCGTCATGTACTTCGGCACCCAGGAGGAGGCCGACGCGTTCACCGCACTGCCGTCGGTCGGCGCGATGGAGTCGGTGCAGCAGGGCCGGTTCGCCCCGATCGTCGGCGAGTCGTTCGTCATGGCGAGCAGCGCCCCGACCGTGCTCTCCATCCCGTGGATGCTCGACCAGTACGTCCCGCAGCTCGCCGAGGCGGCTGCCGCGTCGAAGTGAGCAGCGTGGCCGCATCGTGCGCGACGCGGCCACGGTGGCGGGATCAGCCGCCCAGGGCGTCCAGCAGGCGCCGGACCGACGTCCCGAGTCCCCACCGTTCGGTGAGCTCCGCGAGCGCGTCGGGGTCGGCGGGGGCCGTGGGGAGCGCGTCGTGGAAGTCCCCGACGGGTGCGTCGGGGGCGACGCGCACCACGAGCGGGGCGACCTCCAGGTAGGTGGCCGCCTCGGTGAGCCGACGGCGCTGGGTCGCCGTCAGGCCGGGGTCCCCGGCCTCGCGCGCGGCGAGCACGCCCGCGAGGTCGCCGTACTTCCCGAGCAGCGCGACCGCCGTCTTCTCCCCGATGCCGGGAACGCCCGGCAGGCCGTCGCTCGGGTCGCCGCGCAGCACCGCCATGTCCGCGTACGCCGCGCCGGTCGTGATGCCGTACCGCTCCGCGAGGCGTGCCTGGTCGACGACGTCGAGGTTCCGCACGCCCTTGGTCGGGTAGAGGATGCGCACGCCCGCGGCGTCGTCGACGAGCTGGAACAGGTCGCGGTCGCCCGTGACGACCTCGACGGCGGCGCGCCCCGACGAGTCGGGCGTCGCACCCTCGGCCGCGCGCCGCGCGACCTCGCGCGCGGTGAGCGTGCCGATGACGTCGTCGGCCTCGTAGCCCGCCGCTCCGACGCGCGCGATCCCCAGCGCCGCGAGCACGTCGACGATCACCGGGACCTGTGCGACCAGCTTCTCCGGGACCTCCTCGACCCCCGTGGTCCCGGGCACCTTCTCGGCGACGCGGTGCGCCTTGTACGTCGGGATCGCCTCGACGCGGAACGCCGGGCGCCAGTCCACGTCCCAGCACGCGACGAGGCGCGACGGGCGACGGTCGGCGACGAGCGTCGCGATCATGTCCAGCAGCCCGCGCACCGCGTTGACCGGCGTGCCGTCGGGGGCCTTGATCGAGTCGGGCACCCCGAAGAACGCGCGGAAGTACAGGCTCGCGGTGTCGAGGAGCATGAGCTCGCCACCCGCGGTCGTGCCGGTACCCGCCGGGTCGCCAGCGGGGCCGCTCGAGGGGGCGCCGTCGTCCGTGCTCTGCGTCATGCCGCCATCCTGCCGCACGGCCCCGACACCCGGCCCGCGGTGGTCCCACGGTCCTGCCCTCGCCGTCCAGCGGCGCGCGCGGTTCACTGGTGCCGTCGACGGAGACACGGAGGTGAGCGTCATGTCCACGACGGCGCGACGAGGAGCCGGTGCGGCTCTCGCCATCGCGGTGATCCTGCTCCTGGGGGCCTGCGCGGCCGGGCCGAACCTGGAGGCGAACCCGGGCGGCTACGGGTTCTGGTGGGGCCTGTGGCAGGGCATGATCCTGCCGATCACCTTCATCGTGTCGCTCTTCACGGACACGGTGAGCATCTACGAGGTCGACAACAACGGGAACTGGTACGACGTCGGGTTCATGCTCGGCATCGCGCTGTTCTCCGGTCCCGTGATCGCGCTGCGGGGCCGTCGGTCCTGACTGCCGGCGCGCTCGCTCAGGCGCCGTTCGGTGCCGCGGTGCGCGTCTCGGCGGCCTCCTCTCGTCCCGCGCACGGTGGTCGACGACCACGACGGCGCGGGCGTCGCTGACCGCGGCCGCGGGAGAAATCGACTGGAGATCGTCCGGCCAGGGTCGCAGGATCGACCCGTGACCGGACTCCTGCTCCGTCCCGTGCGCCCCGACGACACCGACGCCCTCGTGGACGTGTGGCGCCGCGCCGTCGAGGCGACGCACGACTTCCTCGCGCCGGACGACGTGCGCGAGCTCGAGACCGGCCTGCGGGACGAGTACCTGGCGGCGGTCGACGTGACCGTGGCCGAGCTCGACGGTCGGGCCGTGGGGTTCGTCGGGACGGACGAGCACCGGGTGGAGATGCTGTTCGTCGACCCGGACCGGCACGGGCGGGGGATCGGCCGCGCGCTGCTGACCGAGGTCGGCCGGGCGCACCCGGTGCTCGAGCTGGACGTCAACAAGCAGAACCCGGCCGCGCTGGGCTTCTACAGGGCGCTGGGCTTCGAGGTCACGGGGCGCTCCGAGACGGACGGCCAGGGCCGCCCGTTCCCGCTGCTGCACCTGCGCCGGGAGGCGTGACCGCGGTCCGCGACCGATGAGCGGGAGAGCCCGCGCCGGTCGACCCTGGGGAGAGCGGGCCGCCGGCCCGCGGGACCCCAGGAGGAGACATGCTCGGCAAGGCGTTCAGCGGGTTCTCGGTCGACGACGTCGAGGCCGCGCGGCACTTCTACGCCGACCGGCTCGGGCTCACGGTCGAGGGCGACGACCTGCTGTGGATCCGGGTGCCCGGCGACTCGGGCGTGCTCGTCTACCCGAAGGGCGACGCCCACGAGCCCGCCTCCTTCACCGTCCTCAACTTCCCGGTCGACGACGTGCCCGGCACGGTCGCGGCCCTGCGCGAGCGCGGCGTCGTCTTCGAGCGGTACGCGGGGACGCCGGTCGAGACCGACGACGACTTCGTCTTCCGCGGCGGCGGCCCGCTCATCGCATGGTTCACCGACCCAGCGGGCAACGTGCTGTCGGTCATCCAGGAGGACGAGGGCTGAGCGGACGCGCGCCGAGGACGGGTGCACGGTCCTCCCTCGATGACCGCTCCTCTACCTCGCGGTGCCCAGACCCTCCTCACGGGCCCGGACGATCGCGGCGGCGCGGTCGCGGACAGCGAGCTTGGCGAGCACGTTCGCGACGTGGTTGCGCACGGTCTTGGGGCTGAGCACGAGGCGCCGGGAGATGGACGCGTTGTCGAGACCGGCCGCGACGAGGTCGAGCACCTCGCGCTCGCGGTCGGTGAGCTGGGGGAACGGGACGCGTGCGGCGGCGCGACCGCCCACGACGTAGGCCATCGCCCGGTCGGCGACGGAGGGGGAGAGGATCATCGCGCCGTCGGCCACCGCGCGGACGGCGCGCTCGACCTCCGCGGGGCTCGCGGACTTCACGAGGAACCCGCGGGCCCCGGCACGCACCGCGGCGACGACGGCGTCGTCGTCCTCGTGCATCGTCACCACGAGCACGCGCGCGGCGGGGTCGGCCCGCACGAGCTCGCGCGTCACGTCGACGCCCGAGCCGTCGCCGAGGTCGAGGTCCATGAGCACGACGTCGGGCGTCGTCCCCACCCCGTCCGCGCCCACCACGTCTCCCGTCGGGGTGAGCCCGAGCAGCGCGCGCGCCCGGGCGGCGGACGCCGCCTGCCCGACGACCCGCACGCCGTCGAACGAGTCGAGCAACGCGGCCATCCCGAGCCGGAAGACCGGGTGGTCGTCCACGACCGCCACGCGGATCACGAGGCGCCCTCGCGCGCGAGGGCACCGGATGGGAGCAGCGGGAGGGTGGCGCGCACGCGCGTGCCCGGGCGCTCGCCGTCGGGCCGGACCGCGGTGACGTCGAGCCGCCCGCCGAGCTCGTCCGTGCGCTCCCGCAGCGACCGGGAGCCGACGCCGCGCGTCGCGTCGGGCCCGATCCCGCGCCCGTCGTCCTCGCACGTCACGACGAGGCACCGGTCGCCGAGCCGCACCGTCAGCCGGCACTCCTCGGCGCCGGAGTGCCGCGCGGCGTTGACGACGCTCTCGCTCGCGATCGCGTAGGCGGCCGCGGCGACGCGCGGGTCGAGGCCGTCGCACGGGTCGCACCGCACGTCCACGACGAACCCGGAGAGCGCCTGGCGGCCCGCGAGCTCGCCGAGCGCGACCTCCAGGCCGTGCTCGTCGAGCGACGGCGGCAGGAGGCTGCGGGAGAGGGCGCGGACGTCCTCGACGCGCTGCGCGACCTCGGCGCCCAGGGCGTCGAGCACCGCGGCGGCCGAGGCGGGATCGGTCTCGAGCGCGTTGCGCGCGCCCTGGAGACCGAGGCGCAGCCCGACGAGCCACGGCCCGACGCCGTCGTGCAGCTCGCGGCGGATCATGCGCCGTTCGGCGAGGCGGGCTCGGGTCGTCGCGTCGCGCGCCTCCTCGAGCTCGCGCGCGCCCTGGGCGAGCGCGAGGCCCGCGCCGAGCACGGGCAGGAGCTGGTCGAGCGCGTCCCGGGTCCGCGCGTCGAGGCGCTCTCCTGCCCGCGCGACCACGTGGACGCGGCCGAGCACCCGCCCGCCGTGCTCCACGGGGAGCGAGGCCGTCTGCCCGGTCGAGAAGGAGGTCGGCCCGGCCCATGCCGGGGCGGGCAGGTCTGCGGGTGCGCCGGGCGTCGTCGGGCGGTCCGGGGCGCGCTCGATCGTCACGCTCTCGAGGCGCAGCGCCTCGCGCACGCCGACGGCGAGGCTCACGACGAGGTCGTCGGCGGTCGACGCGGACGACAGGTGCCGCCCGACGCTCAGCGCCGCACGCCCCGGGTCGTTGCCCTCCCCGTACACGAGCGTGCGCACGCGGTGCCGCAGCCACGTGTGCAGCGGCTGCACCGCGAGCGCGACCCCGACCGCCGCGACGACCTGCGCGGCCGGGCCGTCGACGACGGTCGTCGCGAGCACGACGACCACGGCGTAGACGACGGCGAGGCCCACGGCGAGCATCGCCGCGACGGTCGCGCGCGACAGCACGAGGTCGATGCCCCACAGCCGGTTGCGCAGCACGCACACGAGGATCGCGGCGGGGAACAGCGCCTGGCACGCGAGGTGGGTGAGGGGCAGCGCGAGGAGCACGTCGGGGTTGGCCCACGTGCCGAGCAGCGGGAGGAACGACAGCGCCATGAGCGCCGTGCCGAGCGCGAGCAGCCCCAGGCCGCGGCGCTCGTCCGCGGGCCCGTGCCGCCAGCGCCAGGCGGTCGCGGCGGCGGTGACGAGGCCCCATGACGACGACGCCGACGATCGCGGGGCGCGGGTCGTCCGTGGGGGCGCGGAGGAAGAACGCGACGGACGCCACGCCTCCCGCGACGCCGCACCACGCGCCCGCGCCGAGCCGCCCGCCGCGCACGAACCACGGCACGAGCACGAACAGCCCGACCGTCCCCGGGACCCACGCCCACCCGTAGGCGTCCGCGAGCGGCGTCAGCGGCGGCAGGCCGGGGTGGGTCGACGCGTAGCTGCGCCACCCGCCGCCCAGGGCCGCGACCCCGCCTCCGAGCCCGGCGAGCGCGACGAGCCACCCGACGACGTGCGGCCGGCGCACGAGGATCACGGCGGCGACGGTGCCGTACACGAGCGCGACCGTCGCGTCGACGACGACGAACAGCAGGTCACCCAGCAGCAGCGGCACCCCGGAGGTGAGCTGGAGCGCGAGCGCGGACACGCCGAGCACCCAGGCGAGGACGCCGATCGTCCAGCCCGTGCGGGGCATCCCGGCGCGGCCGGGCCCGGGGTCGGCCACGGGCCCACGGTAGGGCCGCGGCACGCGCGGCGAGAAGGGCCCGGGCGGGAGATCACCCGGCCGCGGTCGACGGCGAGATCGGCGGTCCGAGCCCAGGTCGGCGGTCTGGACCGCCGACCTCGACCGGACGTGCCGATCTCGCCAGGAGCTGCCGATCTCGCGCGTCGTGCTCAGCGCCGGTCCCCGAGCGCGAAGCCGAGCGCGGTGACGACGAGCCAGATCGGGCCGACGAAGCCCGCCATGTACTGGAGCGGCGAGACGCCCGTGAGGAGCGCGAGGCCACCGAGCACGAGCCCGACGACACCGATCCAGCGCGGCGCGGCCGCGTGCCGCAGCGCCGCGACGGCGAGCGCGACGCCCGACACGCCGGCGCCGACCCACAGCCACGGGATCGTCGCGACCCAGTCGGCGTAGAACGCGCCCGACTCCGGGACGATGAGCGCGGTGTCGCCGAGACCGAAGAGGAACTGCGTGTCGAGGCCCGAGCCGAGCAGCCCCGCGACCGAGACGAGCACGAGCCCCCAGCCCGCGACCGTCGGCAGGAGCGACCCCGCGGGGGCCTGCGCGTCGAGCCGACGCTTGAGGCCCGCGGCGAACACGAGCACGAGGAGCGCGCACGCGATCGTCGCGGTGTGGAAGAGGATCTGCGTCCCGGTACGGCCCGCGAGGTCGGCGACGATCGCGTCGGCGTCCCCGGCCGTCTCCTCCCAGTTCGCGCCGAGGGCCATGGACGACTGGATCGACAGGAGGCCGAGGGCCCCGGCGACGACCCCGGTCCAGGCCCACGCGCGCGGAGACGAGCCGCGAGCGCGGCGGGCAGGTTCGCCGGCGAGCGGCGACGGGGCGGTGAGCGAGCTGTCCTGCATGGGACGACCTTCCGTTCGAGGCCGCCTGTCCCGCGGCCGGGGCCCGCCACGTGCCGCGGCGGTCCCCGCAGCGTCGACCGGGCGGCGTCCCGGGCCCCAGGGGCAGGTGTCCCGACCGTGCGGGCGGATCGCGCGGGCTCGCGGGCCTGCCGCGACCCGTGGTGCCTCAGCGCGCCTTGAGGACCGCGATGAACTCGTCGGCCATGTCGAGCTTGCGCGCGAGGTCGGCCCGGCGCTCCTCGGCGGTCCCGACGTACACGGCGAGGCGCTCGCGCAGCCGGGAGTCGACGTCGCCCGCGGCGAGCCGGTCGGAGATCTCGAGCAGGTCGGCCATCTCCTCCAGCGTGAACCCGAGCGGCTTCATGCGGCGCACGACGAGCAGCTGCTCGACGTCCTGCTCGGTGTACAGACGGAAGCCGCCGTCGGAGCGACCCGAGGGACGGACGAGCCCCACGTCGTCGTAGTGGCGCAGCGTGCGCAGCGACAGGCCGGTGCGGGAGGCCACGGCGCCGATGTGCATCGTGGCCGGGAAGGTACCGGTGGGCTCGTCCATGGTCCCGATTCTCTCGTGCCACGGGCGGGCTCCGACCCTACCCTCACGTCAGGGTAGGGTTGAGGTCGGCTCGGGCTCCTCCGCTCCCCGCTCCCGAGGACCCTCGCCGCCACCCTCACTCTTCGCGCGCAGCGTGGCGCGGCCCTGTCCTGCCCGACGGGACCGTGCCGCCCGGCCCGGCTCCGGGGCGCGCCGCGCCCGTCGACCCTGAAGGAATCTCCGCGTGCCCGACGACGTCCGTGCCACCCAGCCCGACCCCGCCCCGGCGCCGCAACCCGTCCCCGGCGTGCCCGAGGCGGACGAGTCCTTCTCCGTCCTCGCGGCGCTGAGGTCGCCGCGGCGGCTCAAGACCGAGGTGCTGGCGGGCCTGGTCGTCACGCTCGCCCTCATCCCCGAGGCGATCGCGTTCTCGATCATCGCCGGGGTCGACCCCCGGATCGGACTCTTCGCCTCGTTCACCATGGCGGTGTCGATCGCGTTCCTCGGTGGACGCCCGGCGATGATCTCCGCCGCCACGGGCGCGGTCGCGCTCGTCATCGCCCCCGTCGCGCGCGAGCACGGGATCGACTACCTCGTGGCCACGGTGATCCTCGCGGGGATCATCCAGGTGGTCCTGGGGCTCCTCGGGGTCGCGCGGCTCATGCGGTTCATCCCGCGCTCGGTCATGGTGGGCTTCGTCAACGCGTTGGCGATCCTCATCTTCCTGTCCCAGCTCCCGCACCTGCAGGACGTGCCGTGGTCGGTCTACCCGCTGGTCGCCGTCGGCATCGCGATCATGGTGCTGATGCCGCGCTGGACGAAGGCGGTCCCCGCGCCGCTCGTCGCGATAGTGCTGCTCACCGCGGCGACCGTGCTCGCGGCGATCCACGTCCCGACCGTGGGCGACGAGGGCGAGCTGCCCGAGTCCCTCCCGTCGCTGCTCCTCCCCGACGTGCCGCTCAGCCTCGAGACCCTCCAGGTCATCGCCCCGTACGCGCTCGCGATGGCGCTCGTCGGCCTCCTCGAGTCCCTGCTCACCGCGAAGCTCGTCGACGACGTCACCGACACCCACTCGAACAAGACGCGCGAGGCCTGGGGCCAGGGCGCCGCCAACATCGTCACCGGCTTCTTCGGCGGCATGGGCGGGTGCGCGATGATCGGCCAGACGATGATCAACGTGAAGGTCTCCGGGGCGCGCACGCGCATCTCGACGTTCCTGGCGGGCGTCTTCCTGCTGATCCTCGTCGTCGGCCTCGGTGACGTCGTCGCGATCATCCCCATGGCCGCCCTCGTGGCCGTGATGGTCATGGTCTCCGTCGGCACCTTCGACTGGCACTCGGTCCGGCCGAGCACCCTGCGGCGCATGCCGAAGTCCGAGACCGCCGTCATGCTCGCCACCGTCGTCGTGACCGTGTGGACCCACAACCTCGCCTACGGGGTGGTCGTGGGCGTCCTCGTGGCGATGGTGCTCTTCGCGCGCCGCGTCGCGCACCTCACCACCGTCACGCGCCTCGACGCCCGGCCGGGAACCGGGGCCGACGACGGCACCCGCACCTACGCCGTCGAGGGCGAGCTGTTCTTCGCCTCCTCCAACGACCTCGTCTACCAGTTCGACTACGCGGGCGACCCGGCGCGGGTCGTCATCGACATGAGCCGGGCGCACGTCTGGGACGCCTCCACCGTCGCGACGCTCGACGCGATCCGCTCCCGGTACGAGGCGAAGGGCAAGAGCGTCACCATCGTCGGCGCCAACGCCGACACGACCGAACGCCTGGAACGGCTCGCGGGACGGGTCACCGCGGGCCACTGACGGCGGCGCGGCCGGCCGTCGTCCGGCGCCGTCAGGTGCCGGCCGTGGCGACGAGCGCCGCCGCGACCTCGTCGACGGCACCGGGGACCACCGCGTAGTACGCCCAGCGCCCGCGCTGCTCGCGGGAGAGGTAGCCGGCGTCCACGAGGATCTTGAGGTGATGGCTCACCGTGGGCTGGGAGAGGCCGACCGGGGCGGTGAGGTCGCAGACGCACGCCTCGCGACCCTCCTGCGCGGCGACGATCGCGAGCAGCTGGACCCGGGCCGGGTCGGCGAGCGCCTTGAACACGCGGGCCAGCCCGCGCGCCGCCTCGGGGTCGACGGCGGCCGTCGCGTCCGGCGCGCAGCACCCCGTGGCGCTCGCGGTCGGCGCGAGGGGAAGCTCTGTCGTCGTCATGACCACCATCGTCGCACACATTGACAAACATCGATACGTGGCCCCACGATGGCCGCATCGACAGTCTTCAATGTGTGAGGAGCGGTGATGAGCGAGGTCGTGCGGGACGAGCTGCCGGTCGTGGTGGTCGGAGCGGGGCCGGTGGGTCTGGCGGCGGCGGCGCACCTGCTGGAGCGGGGGCTCGAGCCGGTCGTGCTGGAGGCGGGCGACGGCCCGGGCGCGGCGATCGCGTCGTGGGGGCACGTCCGGTTGTTCTCGCCGTGGCGGTACGACGTGGACGCCGCCGCGCGGCGCCTCCTGGAACCGACCGGCTGGGTGGCGCCGGACCCGGACACCCTGCCGACGGGCGGGGAGCTCGTCGGGCGGTACCTGGCTCCGCTCGCCGCGACGCCCGAGATCTCCGCACGGCTGCGCACCGGGGTGCGGGTGCTCGCGGTCGCCCGTGACGGGGCGGACAAGACGCGGTCGCTCGGGCGGGAGCGCCGCGGCTACCGGGTGCGCACGGTCGATGGTGACGGCGTCGTGCGTGACGTGCTGGCGCGCGCGGTGATCGACGCCTCGGGCACGTTCGCGACCTCGAACCCGTTGGGCGTCTCCGGCCTTCCGGCCGCCGGGGAGGCGCAGGCGGCCGGGTTCGTGACGGGGCCGCTGCCCGACGTCCTGGGGCCCCAGCGCGACCGGTTCGCCGGCCGTGACACGCTCGTGGTCGGGATGGGGCACTCGGCGGCGAACACCCTGCTGAGCCTCGTCGAGCTCGCCGAGGCCGAGCCGGGGACGAGGATCACGTGGGCGATCCGCGGGGGGTCCGCGCGTCGCCTGTTCGGTGGTGGGTCCGACGACGAACTGCCGGCGCGCGGTCTGCTCGGCACCCGCCTGCGCGCAGCCGTGGAGGCGGGGCGCCTGACCCTGCTCACGCGTGTCTCGATCGAGCGCCTCGTGCCCGACGGGGAGACCGTCCAGGTGCTCGGGACGGCCCGCGACGGCGCGCTGCACCTCGACGTGCACCAGATCGTCAACGCGACCGGCTTCCGCCCGGACCTCGACATGCTGCGCGAGGTGCGCCTGGACCTCGACCCGGTCGTGGAGGCGCCGTCGGCGCTGGCTCCGCTGATCGACCCGAACCAGCACTCCTGCGGGACGGTCCCCCCGCACGGCGAGCAGGTGCTGTCCCACCCCGACGACGGCTTCTACCTCGCGGGCATGAAGTCCTACGGGCGGGCGCCGACCTTCCTGCTCGCCACGGGGTACGAGCAGGTGCGCTCGATCGCCGCGGCGCTCGCCGGGGACCGCGCCGCGGCCGACGTGGTCGAGCTGGACCTGCCCGCGACGGGTGTCTGCTCGAGCGACCTGGCTCTGGGGGCGGACGGCGAGAGCGCGGGCGGGTCGTGCTGCGGCACCGGGCCTGCGGAGCCGCAGCTGGTCACCCTCGGCGTCGGGGCGCCGGCCGGCGTCGGGTTCGCGACGGGCGTCGTGCACGGGCGCTCGGGCGACGGCCCGGAGGCGTGAGCCCGACTCCTCGGGCGGGTGTCAGGCGGTCGCGTCCGGGACGGGCGCGACGCCGAGCTCGTCGACCAGGGTGAGCACACGGCCGCGGATATCGTCGCGGACGGGGCGCACGGCCTCGATGCCCTGCCCGGTGGGGTCTTCCAGGGGTCGGGGTCTGCGTGGTCGTGACGCACCTCGACGGCCCGCGCGGATCACCGCGCGATATCGACCGTGCATCGATAGTGACAGGTATCGATCTGGTCGCCGGGTGGCCGCACGGAGAGCCCGTCACGTCGTCCGACCTCCCGGATGCAGCATCATGACGGCGCTGCGATGCTCCGAGACATGTCGACTCCGAAGCCAGCGACGCCCGCGGTCGTCGCGCAGAACACCGCTCTCCTCCAGACGCTCCCCTTCGCGGACACCCGGGACTTCGACGACGCGACGCGCGGCCTGCTGGCGCGGCGCGAGCCGAACGCGATCACGGCGGACGACGGCCGGGTCGTCTGGGACAACGACACCTACGCGTTCCTCGAGGGCGACGCGCCGGACACGGTGAACCCGAGCCTGTGGCGGCAGTCGCGGCTCGTCGCGGAGCAGGGCCTGTTCGAGGTCACGGACGGGATCTACCAGGTGCGCGGGTTCGACCTGTCCAACGTGACCTTCATCGAGGGCAGCACCGGTGTGATCGTGCTCGACCCGCTCATCTCGACCGAGACGGCCGCGGCCGCGCTCGCTCTGTACCGCGAGCACCGCGGCGACCGGCCCGTCACGGGGATCATCTACACGCACTCGCACGTCGACCACTTCGGCGGGGTCAAGGGCGTCACGACCCAGGAGGACGTCGACGCGGGCCGCGTGCCCGTCGTCGCACCGGAAGGCTTCACCGAGCACGCGATCGCGGAGAACGTCTACGCGGGGACGGCGATGGCCCGCCGCGCGGGCTACATGTACGGCGCGGCGCTCGCCCGCGGGCCGCAGCGCCAGGTGGGTACCGGGCTCGGGCAGACGACGTCGACCGGGACGGTCACGCTCATCCCACCGACCCTGTTCGTCACGACCACCGGCCAGGAGGAGACGGTCGACGGCGTCCGGATGGTCTTCCAGATGGCGCCGGACACCGAGGCACCGTCGGAGATGCTCATCTGGTTCCCGGACCACAAGGCGCTGTGCTCGGCAGAGGACGCGACCCACACGCTGCACAACCTGCTGACGTTGCGCGGGGCCGTGGTCCGCGACCCGCACGTGTGGTCGCGCTACCTGACGGAGTCGATCGACCTGTTCGGCGCCGAGGCCGAGGTCGTGTTCGCGTCGCACCACTGGCCGACGTGGGGCTCGGAGCGGATCGTCGAGTACCTGTCGCTCCAGCGCGACCTCTACGGGTACCTGCACGACCAGACGCTGCGCCTGCTCAACCAGGGCCTGACGGGGCCCGAGATCGCGGAGCAGATCGTGCTGCCGCCCGCCCTCGAGAACGCATGGCACGCGCGGGGCTACTACGGGTCGGTGAGCCACAACGTCAAGGCGATCTACCAGCGGTACATGGGCTGGTTCGACGGCAACCCGGCCCACCTGTGGGAGCACCCGCCGGTCGAGCGTGCCCGCCGCTACGTCGAGCTCGGTGGCGGGGCGGACTCCGTCGTCGCGACGGCGCAGTCGGCGTTCGACGCCGCGGACTACCGCTGGGTCGCCGAGCTGCTCAACCACGTGGTGTTCGCCCAGCCCGACCACGCGGGTGCCCGCGAGCTGCTGGCCGACACCTACGAGCAGCTCGGCTACGGCGCGGAGAACGGCACCTGGCGCAGCTTCTTCCTCTCCGGGGCGACGGAGCTGCGCGACGGTCCGTTCGGCACCCCGACGGCGACGTCCGCCCCCGACATCCTCGCCGCGCTCACGCCGACGCTGCTGTTCGACGCGCTCGCGGTGCAGATCGACGGTCCGCGCGCGTGGGACGAGGACCTCTCGATCGACGTCGTGCTCACGGACTCGGGCGAGCGCTACCGGCTGTGGCTGCGCAACGGCGTCCTCTCGTACAGCGCCGCGCCGCAGCGGGGCGACGCTGACGCGACGCTGACGGCCACGAGCACGGCGCTCCCGGTGCTCGCCACGGGCGCGGCCACGCCGGACGCCCTCGCGGCCGCGGGGGTCGAGGTCGCCGGGGACGCGAGGGTGCTCGCGCGCCTCACCGCCGTGCTCGACCCGGGCGACCCGGACTTCGCGATCGTCACCCCCTGAGCCGGCCGACGCCCGCGCCACAGCCCCACGGGCGGTCGCGCGGGCGTCGTCGTTCCCGGGCCCGTGCGCGTCCCCGTTCGCCGCGACGAACCCGAGGCGCTGTGTCAAGGTCGTGACGGCGGGCGTGTGCCGGCATGCGCCGCGGGGCCGAGCATGACCGGAGGGCGACGGCATGACGAACGGGCGGGCGACGCAGGTGACACGGGGGACGCGAGCACGGGCCGCGCGGCGTTCGAGACGCCTGCGTCGCGCCTGGGCGGCCCTCGGGACGTTCCTCCTCGCGCTGCCACTGGTCCTCGTGCCCGCCGTGCCGGCCTCGGCCGCCACGTGGAGCATCAGCAAGGAGGCGACCACCCCCGGCCCGTACAGCCCGGGGCAGCTCGTCACGTACGAGGTGCAGATCTCGTGCTCCGACCCGAGCACCGCGTGCCAGAACACGGTCTTCACCGACGACCTGCCGGACGGGCTCCAGCTCGTCTCGGCCGAGATCATCAGCCAGCCGAGCGGGACCGCAGGCGACCTCACGGTCGACACCGACGGCGACGTCGTCACGGCCACCTGGCCCTCGTTCACGAACGGCGAGCAGGCGACGATCGACATCACGGTGCAGATCGACCCCGATCTGCCGTTCAGCGCCGACGGCGTGCCGATCGTCAACACCGCGTCGGTCGTCGCGGACAACGCCCCGCAGAACACCGCCGACGAGTCGATCACGCCCGAGGTCGAGCTCGTCCTGGACTCCGAGACGACGAAGACGATCGCGCCCGAGGGAGCGCTCGCCGTCCCGGGGACGCCTGCCACCATGACGATCGGCGCGACGAACACGTCGAACGACCCGGTCGACACGCTCGTGATCCAGGACCCGGTCGACCCGAGCGCGGACCCGAACCCGTTCACGTACCTCGAGTACGTGAGCACGGGGGACGTCACGCTGCCGCCGAACGCGACCACGGTCACCGAGGAGTACTGGGACGGGGACTCGTGGGAGCCGCTCGACGACACCGTCGACCCGGCGACGGTCCAGGGCGTGCGGTACACGTTCAGCGGGGACATCCAGCCTGGCGCCTCGGCGAGCATCCCGGTGAACGTCCAGCAGTCCGACGCGGTCACCGGGCTCACCGACCCCACGACGATCACCAACGACACGTCGTCGTACGTGACCCACGCCCAGGGCGAGTCCGACCCGACGACCGCGGACGACACGTACGTCGTCACGCCGCCGAACAACAGCGTGACCGCCTCCAAGAGCTTCGACCCCGCGACGGTGAGCGCCGGCGACCCGACGACGGTGACCCTCGGCGCGACGAACACGGGCACGGCCGTCGATACGTTGACCATCAGCGAGCCCGCGCCCGGCACTCCGAGCCCGTTCGAGGGCGACGACCCGCTGACCTTCACCGGGTTCGGGCCCACGGGCGACGGCACGGGCGTGCAGTGGCCGATCGGGGCGACCGGCGCGAGCGTGACGTTCACGTGCGCCGACGGCTCGACGCCCGAGGTCGACGCCTCCGCGCCCAACACGCTGCCCAACCCGCCCGACGACTGCGTCGTCGTCGGCTTCACGGTCGTCTTCACGGGCGACCTGCCCAACGGCGCGGCGGCGTCGATCCCGTTCACGGCCGACACGGACCCCGACCAGGAGGCCGACGACGTCACGCACCCCAACACCGTCGAGGCGACGGTGCCGAGCGCGGACCCGGCCGACTCCACCGCGAACCTGGTGACGCTCGTCGACCGGCTCGCGACGCAGACGGACAAGCTGATCTCGCCCTCGGAGATCCCCGCGATCCCCGGGCAGAGCGTCATCGTCCAGCTCCCGACCACGCTCCTCCCGTTCGGTCCCGACGGCTCGACGACGAACGCGGACCAGGTGGTCGTCCAGGACCCGACCGACCCCGCGAACCCCGGCGACTTCTGGGACCACTTCGAGGCCTCGTCGGTGCGCTCCACCGACGTCCCGGCCGGCTCGACGCTCACCGTCAACTACTGGGACGGCTCCGCGTGGGTCGAGGCCCCGGACTGCGGCAGCCCGGTCGCCGGAGCCGCGACGGTGAGCTGTGACCTGCCCGAGGACGCGCAAGGCGTGCAGTTCGTGTACGACTCGACGAGCGGCGGCTTCCCGCCGGGGACGAGCTTCCAGCCGAACTTCGTCGCGGACTTCACCGGACCCACCGGCTGGGACGAGCCGCTCACGAACTGCGGCGGCTCCAGCGCGTCGTCGGGCTCGGTGTCCCCGACCGAGCCCGCCGAGGGGTGCGCGTCGGTCGACCCGTACCCCGTCGACGGCACGGGCGACCTCGACTTCATCCAGAAGTCGTTCCTCGGCGATGCCCCGGTGAGCGTCCTCGCCCGCTCCGACGACCAGGTGACAGCGCAGATCACGTGGTCGACCAACGGGTTCTCCGGGGTCGACCCGATGGTGATCTCGGACATCGCCGACCCGGAGACGACGGCCGTCGCCGACTCGTTCTACGACGCGTTCGACCTCGTCCGCATCGAGGCGATCGACGGCTCGGTCGACCCGCTCATCACGTACGACGCGATCGTCGGGGTCGAGCTGTACGACGGCGCGACCTGGACCCAGGCGACGAACGCCACGTGCACGACAGCGACGCCGTGCGCCGGGGGCATGCCCGCCGTCGACCTCACGGCGGACGAGCAGGCGTCCACGACGTCGGTCCGGCTCGTCTACACGGAGAGCCCGGACCGTGGCACGAGCGACCCGCTCGCCCCGCAGCCGGGGGACGGGGTCGCTCGCTCGACGCTGGCGGACGGGCGCCACCTCGACCTCACGTTCGAGGTGCGGGACTACAAGCGCTCCGACCCCTCGGTGCCCGTGCTCGGCTCGACCAACGGGACCCTGTACAACACGGCCGACCCCGGCCTGGTCGACGACACCGCGCGGGCGACGGGCACGTTCGACGGCACCGACTACACGGACACCGACGACGACGCCGTCCTCATCATCGACCAGCCGCTCAACGTGACCGTCGCCAAGGACTGGACGGGCGGGCCCATCTCGGTCCCTCCGACCGGCACCCCGGCCGAGTTCTACCCGACGACGGACGTGGTGGTCACCGCGACGAACGCGTCCGCCGCGAAGGTGGACCAGCTCCGCATCGTGGAGCCGGGAGCCGTCGACTCGAACGACGTGCAGACCGCCGCGGGGACGAAGCCCTTCGACGCGTTCACCCTGCGGGCGATCTCCATCACGTCGCCCGACGGCGCGACGAGCACGACCGTCCTGCTGACGAACGCGGCGGGGGAGGTCGGGACCTTCACCGAGGCCGAGGCGGAGGCGCTGACGGTCGGAGAGCTGGCCGGGGTCGTGGGCGTGGTCGTCGAGTTCGACGGCCTCGTCGAGCCCGCGGCGAGCGGGACGCTCGACCTCACGCTCCAGCTCCGCGAGCTCGACCGGTACACGGGTGCGCCCGTGACCGTCGCGGGCTACAGCCCTGTGCCGAACGGCGCCGTCGCCACGATCAGCGACCCGGGCGGCGTCCCGGGCCAGGACGACCGCCACGCGTACGACGACGCCGAGATGGTGCTGCAGGACGCGGCCATCGACATCGCCGTGGGCAAGTCGTTCAGCCCCGACACGATCGTCGAGCCCGGGACGGGCCCGGTGACGATGACGATCTCCGGTCAGCCGCTCGGCCCGTCGCGCAGCGTCGAGATGGTGCTCACCGACGACGACCCCCAGTTCTGGAACCAGTACGACTTCGTCGGGTTCGCGGGGGCGAGCCTCGTCCCGCCGATCCAGCAGGTGCGGGTCGACGCGTTCGTCGGCGGCACGTTCTCCGGCGACCCCGGCTCGCCCGACCCGGTGACGGTGACCGGGGGTGGCTGGGTGCTCGGCCAGGAGCAGGCCTTCTTCGCGCTCCCGGACACCGTCGACCCTGCCGACGTGCAGGGTCTGCGGTTCACGTTCAGCCGCACCGACGGCTCGATCTGGGAGAACCCGGCGACCCCGCTCCAGCCCGTCCCGATGTCGGTGGAGCGACGGGAGGAGATGCGCTCCGGGGGACCGGTGCTCCCGGACCTCGCGGCGAACCCGCCCGGTCCGGGCGAGACCGCCCCGGGAGTGGCGAGCAACTCGGTGCAGGGCACGACGACGGGCGCCGACCTCGTCGTCGACCCCGGGACCGGCGAGCTGGTCCCGGTGAGCGCCGACGGCTCGGCGGACGCGTCGATCCTTTACGAGCACGCCACGAACGGGGTGCAGATCGTCAAGGACTTCGACGGCGTCGCGTCCGGCAGCCTCAAGCCGCCGAACGCGGTGATCCCGATGAACATCGCGATCACGAACACGGGCGACCGGCCGATCGTCGACCCCGTCGTGGTCGACGATCCGATGCCCGCGGACGCGCTGGGCCCGCAGCTCACGCTGGCCGACGCGGCGCAGCCGTTCGTGTACGCGCTGAGCGGGGCGGACCCCGACCCGACGACGCCCGACCTGCCGACCGACGCGACCCAGGTCACGGTCGACCAGGCGGGGAACATCGAGAGCCTGCGGTTCTCGTTCCCTGACGGCTCGGTGCTGGAGCCCGACCAGACGTACACGATCACGGTGCTCGTGAAGTTCCGCGTCGGGATCGCGCCGAACACGCTCGTCGCCAACACGGCCGGCGTGATCGGCGACCGCCCGTGGGACGAGTGCGTGACGCGGCTGGACGAGGAGACGGGTGCGTGCGAGGCGGACGCCGACGTGCGTCCCACCGAGACTGCCGTCATCGCCCAGTCGAAGTTCGTCAAGGCGACGGACGACGACGAGCTCGACGTCTTCGTGGACCCGGACTACACGGGCGCACCCGTCGTGTGCCAGCCCAACGCCGCCGGCTTCTACTCCTACCCGTGCGTCCCCGTCATCGCCCCCGGGCACGACGAGACCTGGCGCGTGCGGATCGACAACGTCGGCAACAACCCGTTCACCAAGGTGGTGGGGTACGACCGGTTCCCGACCCCGGGCGACGCGGGCTCGTACGACACGTCGCCGCGCGGGTCGGCCTGGGCGCCGGTCCTCTCCGCCGACCCGCCCCCGGCGCTCGTGAACGCGCCGCCGGGGACGCAGGTGCAGTTCTCCTTCACGACCGCGGACGACCTCTGCGGCGACGACATCGAGGACCCGCTCGACGAGCCGATCTGCCCGACGGACCCCGCGACCGGGTGGGCGCCGTTCGTGCCGGGCCTGCCGGCGTCGCTCCTCGAGGAGATCACCGCGATCAAGTTCGTCCTCACGTTCCCCGAGGACGAGCCGTTCGAGCCGGGCGAGTTCGTGGCGATCGAGGCGACGTCGACGACGCCGCCGGAGGTCCCCGAGGCGGGTGACCGGTCGATCGCGTGGAACTCCGCCGCGGTGTCCGCGGCCTACCAGCGGTCGGACGGCACCATGCACAGCCTCCTGCCGACCGAGGGCCAGAAGGTGGGCGTCGCGACGGCGTCCGGGCCGCTCGAGGTGAACAAGATCGTCACCGGCGAGGGGGCCCAGCACGCGCCCGACTCGTTCTCGATGTTCGTGCAGTGCACCTCAGCCGTCGGGTCGTGGCTCGAGACGCAGCTGGACCCGATCCCGATCACGGTCGTCCCCGGGACACCGACGGTCGTGCCGAACCTTCCGTACGGTGCCGAGTGCACGATCACCGAGGACGGGACCAACGGGGAGACCGAGCTGATCGTCGGCACCGTGACGATCGACAGCGAGGACCCGGAGGATCCCGTCTCGATCACCGCGACCAACGTCTACGCGCTGTCGAGCATCGAGATCTCGAAGGAGGTCGTCACCGACGCGGTGGACCAGGACGGGAACCCGGTGCCGTTCGGCCCGTTCGCCGTCGACGTCGCGTGCACGTTCCTCGGCGAGGACGTCTACGCCGAGGGCTACGACGCCGAGAACCCGATGACCGACCTCCCGATCGAGGACGGGGAGACGATCGAGCTCACGGGCCTGCCCGTCGGCTCCGTCTGCACCGTCACCGAGTCGGGCACCGGCAACGCGTCGTCGGTGACGATCACCGTCGACCAGGGCCTGCCGGGCCATCCCGTGACGACCGACGGTCCGACGACGGACGTCACCCTCACCCCCGACGTGCTCGGCACGAGCACGAACGACGTCACGCTGACCAACACCTACGACGTCGGCGCGATCGGTCTCCAGAAGGTGGTCGACGGCGAGGGCGGGCCCGCGTACGGGCAGGGCCCGTTCACCATCACCGTCGTGTGCACGTACGACGACGACGGCGACGGGCCGGGCGAGCCGCGCACGGTCTACGACAGCCAGGTCGTGCTGGGCGGCGCCGGGCCGCTCGACGCGCAGATCGCGAACCTGCCCACGGGCGCGGTGTGCGACATCGAGGAGGTCGACGACGCCGGGGCGACCGGCTCCGTCGTCGTCCCCGACTCCGTCACGGTCGGCAGCGGGGACGTCGCGAACGTGGTCGTCACCAACACGTTCGACGTCGGCTCGATCCAGGTCGACAAGGAGCTCGCCGGGCTCGGCGCGCTCTACGGTCCTGGGCCGTTCGAGTTCACGCTCGAGTGCGTCTACCGGGACGCCGCCCTGACCATCCCGGGCGGCGCCACGCGGGTGGTCGACGGCGGGGAGAGCGTGGTCTACGACGGACTGCCGGTCGGGTCGTTCTGTTCCGTCACCGAGACGGACGCTTTCGGGGCGTCGTCCGTGACCATCACGGTCGACGACGGAGAACCGGTGACCTTCGACCCGGTGGATCCGGAGGCGCCTCCGTCAGCGGAGGGGATCACGGTCCCACCGGCGGGTGGGGGAGAGCCGACGACCGTGACGGTGACCGTCGAGAACACGTTCACCACGGCACCGCTCGTCGTGCGCAAGGTCGTCGACGGTGACGCCGCGGGCTTCGCGCCCCCGATGCCGGACCTGCCGCCGCTGCCCGAGGTGCCCGACGGCCCCGTCGACCCGGAGACGCTGCTGGAGCTGCTGGAGCAGCTCGAGGAGTACCTGGCGGCGGTACCGTTCGACGAGTTCCCCTACGCGGTGACGTTGGAGTGCACCACGTCCCAGGGCGCGCCGGTGACCTTCATCCCGGGCGGCCCCGACCGGCGGTTCGGGCCCGGCTTCCCCGCGCTCTACTTCGGGCTCCAGGACGGTGACACCTGCACCGTGACGGAGACGGAGACCGGCGGCGCGACCGGGGTGGCCTACGCGCCGAACCCCGTGGTCATCACGGGGACGTCGAGCGCCCTCGACCCGGTCGAGGCGGTCGTGACCAACACCTACGCCGCCGGGTCGCTCGAGGTCGAGAAGGTCGTGGCCGGCGACGGCGCCGAGGCGTTCGGCACCGGGCCGTTCACGGTGAGCGCGGCGTGCACCTTCCTGGGCGAGCCCATCGAGGTGCCCGGGGGCGCGGACCGCACGATCTCCGGTGGCGAGGTCGCCGTCTACGACGGCCTGCCCGTCGGCGCGGAGTGCGTCGTCACGGAGACGGCGACCGGCGGGGCCGCGTCGACGACGATCTCCGCGTCGGTCGAGGGCGGCGAGCCCGGTGCCGCCACGATCGGTCCCGACCCCGCCCGGGTGACGGTGACCAACACGTTCGACGTCGGGCAGGTCGTCGTCACCAAGGTCCTCGCCGGGTCGGGCGCGTCGCAGCACCGCGGCGACGAGTTCGTCGTCACGCTCGCGTGCACGTGGGACGTCGACGGCGTCACGACGGAGGTCGTGGTCCCGGGCGGCGCCGAGCGGACCCTCTCGGCGGACGACGACTGGACCGCCGTCTACGAGCTGGTCCCCCAGGGGGCCGAGTGCACGCTCGCGGAGACCGACGCGGGCGACGCCGTGGCCGTGACGCTCGCCGTCGCGGGGACCGACGTGACCGTCGACCCCGACGACAGGACGCCGACGTCCGACGCGTTCACCGTCCCGACGGGCGGCGCCGCCGAGGTCGACGCGACCGTGACCAACGCGTTCCGCGCCGACGGCGGGGGCAGCCTCCCGCCGACCGGCGCGAGCGTCGGTGCGCTCGCGGTGCTCGCGATCCTGCTCACGGGTACCGGCGCACTGCTGGCCGACGCCCGGCGGCGTGGAACCCGGACCCCGGGCCGTGCCTGACACGCCCTGGGTCAGGCCGCGCCTGCGGTTGCGGAACCTGACCGGGGGCGGGACCGTTACCGCATGATCCGCTTCCTGCTGAGCTTCGCGATCAACGTGGTCCTCGCCGCCGTGGGCCTGCTCGTGGCCTCCAGCCTGTTCGACGGGGTCACGGTGCACGCCTCGGGCTTCGTCGTCGCGGTGCTGATCTTCGCGGTGGCGCAGGCGATCCTCGCGCCGTTCGTGTTCAACGTGGCGCGCAAGTACGCGTCGGCGATCCTGGGCGGGATCGGCCTCGTGTCGACGTTCCTCGCCCTGTGGGTCGCGACGCTCATCGGGGACGGGCTCGAGATCTCGGGCGCGTCCACCTGGATCGGCGTCACGGTCGTCGTCTGGCTGATCGGGGCGCTCGGCGGCTGGTTCCTCGGCTGGCTCGTGCTCACGCGCTGGTGGGACCGCCGTCAGGAGCAGAAGCGGATCCGCGAGGCCACGGCCAAGGGCTGATCGCGACGGCCGGCCCCGACGGACCGAGGGCCAGCCGTCCGTGCTACCGCAGCAGCGCGTCGACGTGCTCGACGCTGTCGGGCCCGCCCCGCACGCCCTCGTGCACGACGAGCCGGGCGAGCTCGCGCAGCGGCACGTTGCGGTTGTTGGACGCGCGCTTGAGACGGGCGAACGCCTCGTCGGGGTGCACGCCGTAGGCGGCGACGACGACGCCCTTGGCCTGCTCGATCGTCCCGCGGGTCTCCGCGGCGGCGGCGATGTCGTGCCGTGCGCGCTCCTGCGCGTTGTCGGTGACGGTCCGCGTCACGTCCACGAAGTACCCGACGAGCTCGGTGACCTCGCCCGTCTCGCGGTCCCGTCGGCCCTGGCCGACGACGACGAGGAAGCGTTCGCCGCCGTGGGCGTCCATGATCCGGTGCACGCTCGAGAACGGCTCGCCGGTGAGCCGTGCCTCGTCGAGGATCTGCCGGACCCGCTCGCGGTCGTCCGGGTGCTTGTGGGCGAGCACGAGGGTGGTCGTGGGCACGACGTCGCCCGGCTCGAAGCCGTGCAGGCGGTACGTCTCGGGCGACCACCACCACACGCCCGTGCTCAGGTCCAGGCGGTACTGGCCGATCTGCTGGTGCGCGCCTCGCGCGAGTGCCTGCTCGATGGCATGGTCGTCGACGGACATGCTGGCCTCCGGATCTCCGGTGGATGAGGAGCCAGGTCCAGACTCGACCCTCTGACCGTACTCCACTTCTCCCGCCGGGAGTGCCGCTCGCGAGCACGGGGTGACTTCGGCGAAGTCCGGGTCGACCGCGTGGAGGGCCGGCGCGCGCACGTCCGGCACGGACGTGTCGCCGCTGAGGACGAGCGGCCTCAGCCGTACTCGGGCCTGCCCGCGGGGACGGCGACGCGCATCGGCGGCATCGAGCGGACGACGAGCCACAGCGGGAGGACGGCCACGCACAGCACCGGGAGCAGGTGGACGTCGCCGACGGTCACGGCCGCCATGAACAGGGCGAGCCAGCCGTCGCGGGCCACCACCAGGACGGCTCCCAGCACGCCGGCGGCGACGGCGACCGCGGGGGGCACCGCGGGGACGAGCCCGGTGGCCGAGAGCCCCAGGGCCACGCCGACGAAGACCGCGGGGAAGATGCGGCCTCCGCGGAAGCCGGCGCCCGCGGCGACGACGAGCGCGACGAGCTTGACGACGGCCATGAGGAGGATCGCGGACCAGGCGAGGGTGTCGGCCTGGTCGGCGAGCTCCTTCATCTGCTCGAGGCCCTTGAAGAGGGTGAGGGGCCCGCCCAGGACGCCGAGCAGGCCCAGCACGAGGCCGCCGATCCCGAGCGCCAGCACCGGGCTGCGGAAGCGGTGGAACAGGGCGTGCACGGGCGTGAACGCGAGCACCGCGAGGAGCGTGACCAGGGCCGCGACGGTGGCGATCACCGCCGTGCTCAGGACGTCTCCGAGGGCGGGGCCCGGGTAGTCCGGGAGCGAGATCGCGAACGTCGGGGCGCCGAACGCCGTCATGGTGACGGCGCCCGCCCCGGCAGCGCCCAGGGGGGCGAACAGCCGGTCGAACAGCGGGCCGCTCCGGTCCCCGCGCTCGGCGAAGCTCTCCGTGAGCACGAGCGCGGCGGCGACGGGCGTCGCGAACATCGCGCCGATGGTGCCGGCCATCGCGAGCGCGACCGCGCCCGTGACGGGGACGCCGAACCGCGGGCGGCACAGGAACCACGCGGCGAGCGCGACGTTGAGGGCGATGATCGGGTTCTCGGGCCCGAGGCTCACCCCTCCGGCGAGGCCCAGGACGAGCGCGAGCGCGAGACCTGGCAGGGCCCGGAGCGGGAGCGGGGCGGAGACGAGCTCCGTGGTGGCCGGGTCGACGCCGGCGTGCCCCGGCGCCCAGCGCACGGTGGCGCCCACGAGCACGCCGGTGAGGGTGAGCACGAGGACCGTCCACCAGGTGCGCGTCGTCGTGACGCCCCAGGCCTCGGGCAGCCGGTCCCACACCAGGTGCTGGATCCAGCCGGCGAGCTCCGAGAGCGCGAGGAGCGTGAGCGCGCTGACGACCCCGACGACGAGTGCCGGGACCACGGACCGCAGGAGGCGCCTCGTCGTGAGGGCGGTAGCCGGCGTGTCGGACACACGGGAAGAGAACCACGGTGGGGCCGGGGCTGCATCCGGAGCCCCGGCGTCCGCGGGGCGTGGATCGGTGCCATGCTCGACGCGCGCGACCCGGCACCCGGGGATACGTTCGACGCGTCCCGGGGCGCAGCGTCGCGCTCCCGCCGAACGTACGAGCCGGAACGAGAGGTCTGCCGTGGCAACGCTCACCGTGTGGAAGTTCGACACCCCCGAGGGGGCGCAGCGCGCCGAGGACGCGCTGCTCGCGCTCCAGAAGCAGGAGCTCATCCAGGTCCAGGACGCGGCGGTCGTGTCCTGGGAGGAGGGCAAGAAGAAGCCGAAGACGCGGCAGGGCACCAGCACGACGGCGGTCGGGGCGCTCGGCGGCACGTTCTGGGGCCTGCTGTTCGGCCTCCTCTTCTTCGTCCCGCTGCTCGGCGCGGCCATCGGCGCGGCGTCCGGCGCGATCGCGGGCGCGCTGACCGACGTCGGCATCGACGACGACTTCATCGACTCCGTGCGCAGCAAGGTCACGCCGGGCACGTCGGCGCTGTTCGTGCTGACGTCGGGTGCCGTGATCGACCGCGTGCACGACGCGCTCCAGGCCGAGGGCGTCCACGGCGAGCTCATCCAGACGAACCTCTCCGCGGACGAGGAGGCCAAGCTCCGCGCGGCCTTCGACGAGAACGCCTGAGCCTGACCAGGGCTCGCGGGTGAGACGCCCGCCGCGGTGCGTGCCGCCGTCGTGCCGCCGGCGGCCGCGAGATCCACCGACCCGCGCGACGGGCGGCACGCCACCGCGAGTGCCGCCCGTCCTCGTCGCGGTGCTCGGAAGGCCGACCGCCACCGCCGGTCCCGGCCTTCTGATCGGCGTGGTCGGCCCTACCGGTCTTGATCGACCAGTCGGCTTCGGGTCTGTCCGACGGACGGGTCACGGCGCTCCTCGGCTGCTCGAGGGCTGATGCGCCCCTCGAAGGTGACGACGAACGCGGTCGGTGCAGAGGAACCTACGGATCTCGACGTCGTGGTCCACGAACGGCATGACCTCGCTCCCTGCGCCTGCTCGGTGTCGACCGCGGTGTGCATCGGCTTGAGCTCCCGCACGGTGGTGATCGCGTCGGGCGGGCCCTCGAGGCCGTCGCGGACCGCGATGCGTACGTCGGAGACGGTGTCCTTGGAGACCGACGCGCCGTAGACCTCGGCGAGGTGCGCGCTGGTCTCCCCGGTCCTCAGGCCCCCGCGCGGTCGCCGGCTCGGCATGTCCAGGCCGAGACCCACCCACCGTTGGTCAGACGGACCCGTCGCGGCCGAGCCCGACGGCGAGCGATGTGCCGCCGACGCCGTCAGGACGTTCTGAGCCCGCTGTCGTCGGACGCACTCGTGAAGAAGAGCGCGCTGAGCTCTATCGCCTCGTTCCTCGTCGAGCATCCGAGCTTGCGGTAGAGGGACTTGAGCTGTGACTTGATCGTGTTCGGCGAGACGTGGAACTGGGCTGCCAGATCGGCGACGGTGCGATGGAGCGGGAGCGCGTACAGCACGCGCAGCTCGCTCCCGGTCAGTGCCGACCGGTTGGGCACGTCGCGCAGCTCGAGGCCGTCGACCGATCGGTCGAACTGGAGCGCCGACCGTTCGCCCAGGCGGCCACGGACCGCTTCGACGAGCTGCCGAGGCGTTGACGCGATCAGCCGGCGGATGTCGCCCGTGCTCGCGGTACGAGCGACGGCCAGTGCTGTGTGGTGGCTGACCCTCCCGTTGTGCGCCAGCTCGAGCCATGCCGAGAGCACGAGGTGCTCGGCACGCAGACGTGGCCCGAGCGGCGAGTCGCCGGCGAGCCGCCGCAGCGTCTTCGTCGCTGTGTCGAGCCGGCCGAGGTGCAGGTCCACCCGGACGGCGGCGAGCCTGGTCATCGGGCCACAGCGGACCCGGTCCTCGGCCAGGCGGCGCGCGGTGGCCTCGTCGCCCATCGCGAGCATCGCCTCGATCGACACCGCTGCGACGATGTCGTTCGCGATCGAACCGTGCTGACGCGGGTGCGACTCCTGAGCGAGCTCAGTCACCTCGATCGCCTCGCTCGGCCTGTGCTGGGCGACGAGCGCGCGTGCACGGGCGAGGAGCGCGAAGGGCCACGTCATCTCCACGCTGTGGTAGGGCTCGAGCTCCGCGAGCCGCAGCTCCATGTCCGCGCTCATCCTGTCGACGGCGACGAGAGCCTCGGCGGTGGCCTCGGCCGCCTGCGTCGACCTCTCGTGCGCCGGGGTGGGGCCAGGCTTGCCTGAGCCCTCGTCGAGCGTCGTCCGTGCGTCGTCGAGGGATCCGCGCAGCGCGTGGGCGAGGGCGAGCCTGCTCAGGGTGAACCGCTCCGCATCCGGCTGGATGGAGTGCCGAGCGAGCTCTCGGGCGGTTGCGAACTCCACGAGTGCCCGACGGGAGTCGCCGGCAAGGAGGTACGTCGAGCCGATCTGGGCGTGCGCGAACCAGAGGGGCCCGTCGGTCCGTTGGTGCCACTCGGCATCGGCGTTCGCGAGCCGGTCGCAGAGGCGCTGAGCGCACACCACCGCTGCCGCGACGTCTCCGCTGAGGCGGAACGCGAGCATCTGCGCCATGGCGAGGCAGTCGAACTCCTCCGCACTCAGAGTTCGTGCCTCGTCGGGATCGATGAGCGGCTTGAACGGGCGGTGCGTCCGGGCGAGGAGGGGCGTCATCGGGTGGACGATGCGGAGCGCGAGGTACCGCTCGACCGTCGTGGCCGGCAGCCCTTCGATCGTCCGCACGAGCAGGTCGTAGTGCGCGCTGTAGAGCGGCCAGAGATTCGTCATCGCTGTCGCCGCGACCGTCTCTGGCGAGCCGGATGCGACCGCCTGTTCGAGCGCCCTGACCGCCGCGACCGGGTCGTTGAGGTTCACGGGGCTCCCTGCTGCGCGCCGGTGACCGGTGCTGTCGTGGGTCGGCCCCCCCGGACCACGGCACCCCTGGGCGGACCACTCCACTCGCTGTCGCGAACGTCGTTCGACATCGTTTGTCAGAACCTCCAGGTCGGCAGCTCGGAGCCGCAGATCGGTCAATCTGAACTCAGTCGTACCACGGGAGCAGCAGGTCAGCATGCCCAAATAACAAAATACCGGGTGAAAGCGCGGGTGAAAGACCGGGGGGTGCCGCGTGTGAGAGGTCGGGGGAAATTGCAGATTCGACGTCGGGTGTGCAAGTGGTGCTGGTTAGCATCGCGGCATGAGCGTATCCACGGCGGCATCCCAGAGAATGATTATTCGGAATGTCCGAGTTTTCGACGGTCTGAGCGAGAAGACGCTCGACAATGCGGACGTGCTGGTCGAGGGCCAGCACGTCGTCGCGGTCTCGTCGTCGCCCGTCGGAGGCCACGAGACCGACGGCGTCATCGAGATCGACGGCGGGGCAAGGTTCCTCATGCCCGGCATGAGCGACGCCCACGCGCACCTCATGGGCAACGCCAACACCATGATGGATTTCGTCCAAGGACCGACCGGCACCTTGTACGGCAACACCATCGCGGAGGCGAGACGCATGCTCCTGCGCGGGTTCACGACGGTGCGCGACATGGGTGGGGACACGGCGCCGGTGAAGGCGCTCATCGACCGTGGCGTCTTCGAGGGGCCGCGCATCTTCCCGAGCCAGGCGATGATCTCGCAGACGTCCGGGCACGCGGACTTCGCGTTCGTCTACGACGTGCCCCAGGAGTTCGGCGGCCGACCGAGCCGTACCGACGACCTCCACTTCACGCGCGTCGCCAACGGGGTGCCTCACGTCCTCGCCGCGGTGCGCGAGCAGCTGCGGCAGGGAGCGAGCCAGATCAAGCTCACGCTCGGCGGCGGAGCGGCCTCGATGTACGACCCGCTGAGCACGTTGCAGTACACCCCGGAGGAGATCCGCGCCGCCGTGCAGGCAGCGTCCGACTACGGGACCTACGTCGCCACGCACGTGTACACGGTGGACGGCATCCGGCGTGCGATCGATGCCGGCGTGCGATCGATCGAGCACGGTCACCTGGCCGACGAGGCCACGGTCCGGCACATCGGGGAGACCGGGACGTGGCTCTCGATGCAGCCGTTCGCGGAGCCGGACCACCACTATCCCGACCCGGCGCGCGCCGCGAAGAACGCGCAGATCTGCACGGGCACCGATCAGGTGTACGAGTGGGCGAAGCAGTACGGCGTCAAGACCGCGTGGGGCACCGACCTGCTCCTCGAGCCGCAGTCGGCGGCCCGGCAGAGCGTCATGGCGGCGCGCATGAGCGAGTTCTACAGCAACGTCGAGGCGCTGAGGATGCTGACGTCCGGGAATGCGGAGCTGTTCGAGCTCGCGGGGGAACGCAACACGTACCGAGCAGGAAGGCTGGGCGTCATTGCCGAGGGCGCCTGGGCCGACCTCGTCCTGGTCGATGGCGACCCTCTCACCGACCTTTCCGTGATCGCCGACCCCGACACCAACTTCAAGCTCATCGTCAAGGGAGGAGAGGTCGTCAAGAACACGCTCTGACCTTGTCGGAGGTGATCTCGGCGAAATCTCTCGTGCCGCGGTGACCGACGACGGAGCGGAAGCCGGGGTCGTGGGCATTCCGGTGGGAACCCCTGTCAGAGCCACGACCGACCTACCCCACCCGAGCACCAGGAGGACAGAATGACCGTCAACACCACGAAGGCTCGCCAGACGACGAACATCGACCCGACGCTGAGCATCAACCCGGTCTTCGTGCGGCCCGGTGAGGCGACGGAGCTCGACAAGTTCAAGATGCCCGGGGGGCCGAGCCTTCCCGAGACGGCATACCAGATCGTGCACGACGAGGCGATCCTCGACGGGAACTCTCGCCTGAACCTGGCGACGTTCGTGTCCACCTGGATGGACGACCACGCGCTCAAGCTCTACAGCGAGTCGGCCGACAAGAACATGATCGACAAGGACGAGTACCCGGCGACGGCCGCGATCGAGGACCGCTGCTGGCGGATCCTCGCGGACCTCTGGCACGTGCCCGACCCCACGGACACGATCGGGACCTCCGCGATCGGCTCGTCCGAGGCGTGCATGCTCGGCGGGCTCGCGCTCAAGCGGCTCTGGCAGGAGAAGCGCAGGGCTGAAGGGAAGTCGACCGAGCGGCCGAACCTCATCATGTCTGCCGCGGTGCAGGTCGTCTGGGAGAAGTTCTGCAACTACTGGGACGTCGAACCTCGCTACGTCCCCGTCTCGCCCGACCACCTGGTCCTCGACGGCTACGACCTCGAGGACTACGTGGACGAGAACACGATCGGCGTGGTCGCCATCCTGGGCCAGACCTTCACCGGGCTCTACGACCCGGTCGAGGCGATCGCGAAGAAGCTCGACGAGATCGAAGCGAAGACCGGGTTCGACGTCAAGATCCACGTCGACGGGGCCTCCGGAGCCATGGTGGCTCCGTTCTGCCAACCGGACCTCGGCTGGGACTTCCAGATCGACCGCGTGAACTCGATCAGCACGTCCGGTCACAAGTACGGCCTGGTGTACCCCGGCGTCGGATGGGTGGTCTGGCGCAGCACCGCGGTGCTCCCCGAGAGCATGGTCTTCCACGTCAGCTACCTCGGCGGGGACATGCCGACGCTCGCGCTGAACTTCTCCCGGCCGGGGGCGCAGGTCCTGCTGCAGTACTACCAGTTCCTGCGCCTCGGTCGGGAGGGCTATCGGGAGATCCAGCAGAACTCCATCGACGTCGCCACCTACCTCTCGAGCGGGATCGCCGACATCGGACCGTTCGAGCTCATGAGCAAGGGCGACACCATCCCGGTGTTCGCCTGGGTGCTCAAGGACGGCTACACGGACAAGTGGACCCTGTACGACCTTGCCGACCGGCTCCGGATGAAGGGCTGGCTCGTCCCGGCGTACCCGATGGCGGACGACATGGCAGACGTCGTCCTGCAGCGCATCGTGGTCAAGGTCGGGCTCAGCCGTGACCTGGCCTCGGCGCTCCTGTCCGACATCAAGGGTGAGGTCCAGTTCCTCGACGCGCTCGACGCGCCGCTCCCGCGAGAGGCCTCGAGCGGGTCGCACTTCCACCACTGAGCCGGCACCGCGGGGCGAGGGCGGTCTCACCGCCCTCGCCCCGCGGCCGTCCCGTCCACCCGTCCCACCGGCCCACCGAGGGAACCGTCACCATGAGCGAAGCGATCATCACCGCGCCCGTCCGACCACGGCCGTTCCTGGTCCCGACCCTGACGAAGCAGTGCTGGGGGTTCATGATCGGTTCGTCGCTGTTCGCGGTCGGCTCGGCACCGGGGTTCGAATCGTGGGCCGGGTCGTCGGTCGCGAACCTCCTCTACTTCGTCGGGGCGCTCTTCTTCACCGCGGCCGGGTTCGCACAGCTCCTCCTCAGCGGGGCGGTGAGCGTCCCCGTGCGCTACGCGCCCGGGCGCATGGTGCGGGCCGAGTGGCTGACCGCGGCCACCCAGTCCTTCGGCACGATCATGTTCAACGTCAGCACCACCGCCGCCCTGTACGCGCGGTCGCGCCACGCCGAGACGGAGTACGTCTGGAACCCGGACGCGGCGGGGTCTCTGGCGTTCCTCGTGAGCGCCAACCTCGCGTTCGTCGCGTACGTACGCGGGGGCGCGACGTGGTGGGACCCGCGGCGGATCGGATGGTGGTCGGTGGTCGTCAACTTCGTCGGGTGCGCGGCGTTCGCGGTCTCCGCGGTCGGGGCGTTCGTCCTCCCGGGCGGGTCGGCGATCAGCAGCTCGCTCGCGAACGGCGGGACGTTCGTGGGTGCACTCTGCTTCTTCGTCGCGTCGCTCGTCGTCCTGCCGTGGTGGAGCCGCCAGCGCGCGTCCGACGTCGCCGGCGCCGCCGTGGGGCGGGAAAGGAGCCCGGGGCCGGGACCGTCGGACCGCGACTGAGCCGGGTGGCCGGCGCGACCTCCACAGCTCGACCGACCCCGGGACGGGCACGTGCTCACAGTTCTCGCAGACCTGTTGACGATCGGTGTCGCCGTGGCGATCAGCCCGCTCGCGATCGTCGCGGTCATCCTCATGGCCACGTCCGGCAAGGGGCGCACCAACGGCACGGCGTTCGTGCTCGGCTGCTACACGTTCGCGATCGTGTTCATCGGTCTGCTCGTGCTCCTGGGGCGATCGAGCGGGACGGACGAGGCAGGTTCCGAACCGCACTACGCCGTCGACGCCCTGGAGATCGCGCTCGGGCTGGCGCTCGTCGCGCTCGCGGTCGTGCAGTGGCGGAAGCGGTCGTCGACGGAGACACCGAAGTGGATGGAGAGCCTGGACCAGCTCACGCTGATGAAGGCTTTCCTCGTCGGCGTGCTCATCTCCGGTCCGCTGTCGCCCAAGGACCTGCCGCTGCTCGTCGCCGCCGGCGGTCGGATCTCGCAGGCCTCGCTCGCCGTGGCCGAGGTCGTCGCGGTGATCCTCGTCTTCGGGCTCCTCGGCGTGACGGCGGTGGCGGTCCCGTGGGTGCTCAGCGTCGTCGCCCCGGGCCAGGTCGAGAAGAAGCTCGCCGCGCCGCGGGACTGGCTCGTCGCGAACCACGCGGTCATCATGACGGTGCTGTTCGTGATCCTGGGGACCAAGCTGGTCGGCTCCGGCGTCTCCGACCTGACGACCGCCGGAGGGCCGTGACGTGTCGACCGAGATGCTGCTGGTCGTCCTTTCCGCGGTCGTCCTCGTCGTCGTCGTCACCGTGCTCGCCCGGAAGGTCGGCGTCGCCGGCCCGCTCGTCCTCGTGGGCACCGGCGTCGCGGTCAGCTACGTCCCCGCGATCCCTCCGATCTCGGTCGAGCCGAACCTGATCCTCGTCGGGGTGCTGCCTCCGCTCCTGTACTCCGCCGCCGTCGCGGCGCCCCGGATCGAGTTCCGCCGGGACTCGACCGCGATCGGGGGGCTCGCCGTCGTCCTCGTGATCGTCAGCGCGCTCGTGCTGGGAGTCTTCTTCGCCTGGGCGGTCCCCGGCCTGGGACTCGGCCTCGGCATCGCCCTCGGGGCGATCCTGAGCCCGACGGACGCGGTCGCCACCTCGATCGTCAAGGAGCAGGGGGCGCCGCGCCGCGTGCTCGCGGTGCTCGAGGGGGAGAGCCTGCTCAACGACGCCACGGCCCTCGTGACCCTGCGGACGGCGATCGCCGCGGCCGCGGTGGGATTCTCCGTGCTCGGTACGGCCGGCTCGTTCGCCTGGGCGGTGCTGTCCGCGGTCGTCGTCGGGGCCGGGGTCGGCGCGATCGCGCTGCGGGTGCGGGCCTGGACGCAGAGTGCGACCGCCAACACCGCGCTGGGACTGACCGTGCCCTACCTGGCCTACCTTCCGACCGAGGCGCTCGGTGGCTCGGGCGTCGTCGCCGCGGTCGCCGCCGGGATCGTCTGCGGACGCGGTGCGACGCGCTGGCTGACGCCGGAGCAGCGGATCTCCGACAAGCTCAACTGGCGGACGGTCGAGTTCGTCCTCGAGGGCGCGGTCTTCCTGGCGATGGGCCTCGAGCTCTACGGGATCGTCTCCCACGGCGACGCCGACGGGGCGCACCTGCTGCGTGCGCTGTGGATCGCGCCGGCCGCGCTCGTCATCCTGACGGGCATCCGCGCCGCCTACGTGTTCCCGATGCTCGGCCTGCACAACGTGCGGGTCCGCAGGTCGGTCGACAAGCGCCTCGCCGCACGGGAGAAGGCGTTGCGCGACGGAGACGATCCACCTCGACCACTGGTGGTCCTCGGCGAGCGACGGAACGCGAGCGCACCGGAGTCCATCCGTCGCCTGCGCAACGACATCGACTACTACGAAGCGGCGCCGTTGACGAGGAAGGACAGCACCATCGTCGTCTGGGCGGGCATGCGGGGCGTGGTGACCCTCGCGGCGGCCCAGACGCTCCCGGAGCAGACCCCGGCACGGGACCTGCTGGTCTTCATCGCGTTCCTCGTGGCGGCCGGGAGCCTGATGCTCCAAGGTCTCACCCTGCCGGCTCTCGTCCGTCGGCTCAGCGGTCCGGGCGCCGACCGCGACGCGCCCGACGACGTGCGCCTCATCCATGCCGACCTGCACGACGTGGCCGAGCGAGCCGTCGCTCGTCGCACGGTGGCACGCCCCGACTCGACGGCGTTCCCGCCGGAGCTCTACCAGTCGTCGCGGCCGTGGTTCTTCGAGATAGGTCGTGCTCGGCACGACGCCGGTCCCGACGCGCTCGAGTTCGAGCTGGCGCTGGTCGGCATCATGAGAGAGCGCCTGCGCGGCCTCACGTCCTCCGGACAGTACGACAGCGGTGCCGCGCAGTACGTCTTCGACGAGCTCGACGCGTACGAGATCACGCTGCGGCTCCACCTCGCCGGCGGCGAGTGACGAAGAACCTCACCCAGCGAGGCGTCGCCGGACGGTGCTCAGCTCGCGAGGCGTGAGACCGCCCGACATCAGGTACTCCGCGCTCCCGCCGCTGGCGCCGACCCACGCGAGCGCCTGCTGGATCGCGGACGGGGGCGTCCCGGTGGCCAGCGTCCGCAGCTGCGGCGTGACGGTGATGCCGAGCGACTCGATCATGTGGATCATGCCGTCCGCCCACGGACCGGCGAGATGACGCTGGGACTCCGCGTAGTCGTCGACGGTCGCCGTGCGCTCGACCCCCACGGCGTCGAGGAGCAGCGCGACGGCCACGCCGGTCCTGTCCTTGCCGGCGGTGCAGTGGACGACCACTGCCGTGGGAGCGCCGTCGTGCGAGGCCGCGACGATGCGCGCGACCTCGGCGAACGCCGCGGCGGACCGCTGAAGCATCCAGACGTAGAGGTCGCCCAGTGCCGGCAACGCCTCGACGCCCGCACGGACGTCGTCCGACGACGGCGCACCCGTCGGGTCCACCAAGGCACCGATCTGCTCGCCGACGGCCCCCTGGGCGATCGCCAGCCGGACCGTGTCGAACGGCCTCGTGCTCGGCAGCCGGTCGGGCGCGGCCTCGCGTTCGGCGGAGGTGCGGAGGTCCGCGACCACACCGATCTCGGTCGCGGCGAGCTGGGCGACTCCCTGGTCGGTGAGGCCCTCGGGCCCGCCCCAGGGGCAGGGTCAAGCCTCCTTCCGGTGGCGGTGCGGTGGCCCGCGGCCTACGGTCGGCGCAGCCGCTCGGCGTCGAGCGCGCGTGCCGTGCACCGATCGACGGAGGAGCCTGAGCCATGTCCGACGCGAGCACCGGGTCGAGCCCCGACGAGAGCACGGCGACGAGCGCCGGGGACGACGCCCTGGCCGCTGCGGTCGCCGCGGTGAGCACGCCCTCCCCGGTGGACACCCCGCTCGGGCGGTTCGACCTGGTCGACGGGGTGCCGACCCCGGAGTCCGTCGAGCGGCTCTACGACTCGCTGGACTTCCTGCGCGGCGTGGAGGCGTTCCTCAGCACGATGCCCGGTGCGTCGCTCGTGGCGATGCGGCGCGGGTTCCGCGAGCTCGGCCTCCTCCGCTCGAACCAGGTCGGCTACACCGACCCGCGGGCCGACTCGGGCGGCATCTTCCTCACGCCGAACACGGCGACCACGTACGGGTCGCTCTTCGTCGACCTTCGCGAGACGGGCCCGCTCGTCATCGAGCCCCCCAAGAGCTCGCTGTGCGTGGTGGACGACTTCTGGTTCCGCTACGTCGCCGACATGGGCATCGCGGGTCCGGACCGCGGCGAGGGCGGTCGCTACCTGTTCCTCCCGCCCGGCTACGACGGCGAGGTCCCGGACGGCTACTTCGTCTACCGGACGCCGACGTTCACCAACTGGGTCGTGCTGCGCGCGCTGGGCGGCGTGCCGGCGATGAAGGAGACGCGGATCTACCCGCTCGCCGACGCGGGGGACCCGCCCCCGACCGAGTTCGTCAACATCGCGGGCACGCGCGTGAACACCGTCCACGCCAACGACGCCTCGTTCTTCGACGAGGTCGCCGAGATCGTCGCGGAGGAGCCGACGAGCGCGCTCGACCCCGAGCGCGCCGGGCTGCTGCGCGCCGTCGGCATCGTGCCCGGGCGTGCGTTCGCCCCGAGCCCGGAGCTGCGCGCGACGCTCGACACGGCGGCACGGGCGGGGGCGGCGATCAGCCGCGCGCTGGTCTACTCGCCGCGCGATCCCGAGGCGCGGGTCGCGCCCGGGTCGAGCTGGCTCCAGGCGTTCCTCGGGGGGTCGTACGAGTTCCTCGCCGACGGGGCGCGCCTGCTCGACGCGCGCGCGCAGTTCCACTTCTTCGCCACCGTCATCACGCCGGCGATGGCGCACGCCCAGGTCGGGGCCGGGTCCGCCTACGCCTACACGGCCCACGACGCGCAGGGCCGCATCCTCGACGGCGCGCGCACGTACCGGCTCGTGCTCCCCCCGAACCCGCCCGCGAAGAACTTCTGGTCGGTGGACCTCTACGACACCCAGACCCGGTCGCTGCTCCAGACCGACGACCCGTACCCGAGTCTCCTGAGCCTGAGCGGGACGGTCGCGACGGAGGAGGACGGCAGCACCGTGCTGTGGTTCGGCCCGGTGCCCCCGGCGGGACGCGAGTCCAACTGGGTCGGGACCGTCCCGGGCAGGTCGTGGTTCCCCATGCTGCGCCTCTACGGGCCGCTCGAGCCGTGGTTCGACCGCACGTGGCTCCCGGGGGACCTGGAGCTGGTCGAGGACTGACACCCGCGCAGCACGACACACGCGTCCGGCGCTGGGTCGGCCGCCCCGGGCCCGGGCCGGCGTGGCCGAGCATCCGCGATATCGATCAGCTCCGATCTGATATCCTGGAGGCGGTGTCGAGGGGAGCCGATCATGAGCATGGCGAAACAGCGCAAGGCCGACGCCCCGGACGGGGCGACGACGGTCAGGACTGTCTCGAAGACCGCCACGCGAGGTCATGTCGACCTGCGGGCCGGTGAGGCCAAGCCCACGGTGGTGCGCGCGAACCCGCAGGCGTTGGCCCGGGCCAAGAAGCTCCTCGGCTACAAGTCCAACCAAGAGATGGTCATCGATCTCATCCAGAACGCCGTCGACGAGGAGGAGACGCGCGAGGAGCGAGTCCACGCTCAGCGCAAGGCGCTGTCGATGCTCGACGACCTGGACGTCTCCGACCTCGCGGAGGTCACCCAGTTTCGACCCGTCGGACGGACTGTGTGAGGCGTGGCCGGCTACATCGTCGACAACTCGGTGTGGGGTCGGATCAAGGTCCCCGAGGTTCGGCAGGCAGTGGAGGCCCTGACCGACGTGATCTACACGGTCACGCCCCAGCGTCTGGAGTTCCTCTACTCGGCCACGTCCCAGGAGGACTTCGACAAGCAGCAGCAGTTCCTCGACGCCGTCGGGGTGTACCTCGAGCCCGCTGACGACCTCAACGACACCTGCGAGGACATCCAGCGCGCGTTGGCGACACACGGCAAGCTGCGGTCGGTTGGTCCCGTCGACGTGATGATCGCGGCATACGCCTACCGGCACCGTCTCACCGTGCTGCACTACGACTCCGACTTCAGCGACCACATCGCCGCCTCCATCCAGGGGTTCCAGCAGGAGTGGGTCGTCCCTCGCGGCTCGCTCTGACCGAGGACCAGGCCCTCCCGACGACCGACTCTCTCGTCTGCACCCGGTCGTTGGACGACGCGACGCGCAGGTTCGCGACGAGATGGACACCCTCATGGCAGCCCGACGGCGAGCGCGACCTCCGCGACGATCGCGTCCGGCTCGTCGGACCACGGGACGGCGTACACCTCGCGCGACGTGGCGTGCGCCAGCCCGGTCCCGACGCGCAGCGCGTCGAGGTACCCGACGATCTGCGGGAAGCGGCAGTCGCGCGAGGGGACCTCGACGTACGCCTCCGTGCGGGCCGGGTCCTCGCGGAGCACGACCGGCCCCGCGGGGACGACCGCCCCGCGGTACGGGACGCACGCCTCGACGCGACCGGGGACGTCGCGTCCGACGGGCGAGTGGTAGATCACCCAGTGCGCGGCGCCCGCCTCCGCGCCGGCCGCGGCGAGATGCGCCCGGATCGTCAGCAGGTCGGCGCTGAACGTGGGCACGAGGTCGGCCTGGGTCGTGGACGACGTGATCGTGGCGACCGTGCACGCGGGGACCTCGCGCCACCGGACCTCGGCGTCGCCGCGCCGCACGGCGAGCCGCCGCGCGAGCTCCTCGGCGGTCGCGCGCTGCTCCGCGAGCGCCTGCTGCTGCTCGTCCCACCAGCCGAGGAGGACGTCGCGCACGTCGCGCGGGTCGGCGTCGAGCACCTCCGGGACGCGCGCGAGCGGCACGTCGATCCGGCGCAGCAGCGCCAGGGCGCGAGCCCGCTCCACCTGCTCGGGCGCGTACGCGCGGTAGCCCGTGCGGGGGTCGACGCCGGCCGGGACGAGCAGGCCGTTGGCGTCGTAGAGCCGCAGCGCCTTGATGGACAGCCCCGACGCGCGCACCATCTCGCCGCTCGTGAGCGTGTCCGCCGTCGGGCGCTCCCCCTGCTCCTGCGTCACGCGTCGAGCGTAACGACGGGCGCACGTCGTGCCACGGCGACGGCGCGTCGCCCGGCGGCACTACCCTGGCCAGATGCCTGACGACCTCACGCAGACCGCCACGCCGACCCCCGCGGAGCGGGAGGAGCCGCCGGCGCCCGTCGCCCCGCGCCGCCCGGCGCCGCGCACGCACCACGGGGAGACCGTGGACGACGACTACGAGTGGCTGCGGGAGAAGGAGTCGCCCGAGGTCGTCGCGCACCTCGAGGCCGAGAACGCGTACACCGAGGCGCGGCTCGCGCACCTCGAGCCGCTGCGCGAGCGGATCTTCGAGGAGATCAAGGCGCGCACGCTCGAGACCGACCTGTCCGTGCCCGTGCGCCAGGGCGCGCACTGGTACTACGCGCGCACGGTCGAGGGCTCGCAGTACCCGATCCGGGCGCGCGCGCCGATCGACGCGAGCGTCGGCAGCGACGCGCCGTCGTCCTGGGTTCCGCCCGTGCTGGAGCCCGGCGTGCCCGTGCCGGGCGAGCAGGTGCTGCTCGACGACAACGTCGAGGCCGAGGGGCACGACTTCTTCTCGCTCGGGTCGTTCGACGTGTCGGTCGACGGGACGCGGCTCGCGTACGCGGTCGACGTCGTCGGCGACGAGCGGTACACGCTGCGCATCCGCGACCTGGACACGGGCACGGACCTCGTCGACGAGGTCCCGGGGACGTTCCCGGGAGCCGTCTTCTCCCCGGACGGGCGGTACGTCTTCTACCCGACGGTCGACGACGCGTGGCGACCCTGGCGCGTGTGGCGCCACGAGGTGGGTACCCCGGCGACGCAGGACGTCGTGGTGTTCGAGGAGCCCGACGAGCGCTACTGGGTCGGGGTGGGCGTCTCGCGCTCGCAGCGGTTCGTGCAGATCGACGTCGGCTCGAAGATCACGTCGGAGACGTGGCTGATCGACGCCGCGGACCCGACCGGTGACCCCCGGGTCGTGTGGCCGCGCCGCGAGGGCGTCGAGTACACGGTCGAGCACGCGGTCCTGCCGAGCACGTGGTTCCCCGCCGTCGAGCACGAGGAGAGCGGCGGAGAGGCGGCGAGGACGACAGCGACGTCGGGTTCGGCGGGAGAGCGACGAGACGTGCTGCTCGTGCTGCACAACGACGGCGCGGAGAACTTCGAGCTCGTCGTGACCGGCGTGCCCGAGGGCGGCGGGTCGGTCGGGCCGGGCGACGCGACCGTCGTCGTGCCGCACGACCCGGAGACGCGGCTCGAGGGCGTCGACGCGTTCGCCGGGCACCTCGTGGTGTCCTACCGGCGCGACGCGTTGTCGCGGGTCGGGGTGATCGACCTCGCGTCGGCCGAGCCGCCGCGCCCCGTCGGCCTGCCGACGCCGATCCGCACGGGCGACACCCCGGCGCCCTCGGGCGACCACTGGCACGTGCACGAGGTCGCGTTCGACGAGCCCCTGTACACCGCCGCGCTCGCCGGGAACCCCGAGTGGGACCAGCCGAACGTCCGCCTGTCGTACGCGAGCTTCGTGACGCCGTCGACCGTGTACGACCTGCGCGTCGAGACCGACGAGCTCACGCTGCTCAAGCAGCAGCCCGTGCTCGGCGGGTACGACGCCGCGGACTACGTGCAGCGCCGCGAGTGGGCCACGGCTGAGGACGGGACCCAGGTGCCGGTCTCGCTCGTGTGGCGGCGCGACGCCGTCGGGCTCGACGCGACGGGCACGGGTGCGGAGCCCGCGCCGCTGCTGCTCTACGGGTACGGGTCGTACGAGATCAGCATCGACCCGGGGTTCTCGATCGCGCGCCTGTCGCTGCTGGACCGCGGGGTCGTGTTCGCGGTCGCGCACGTGCGCGGCGGCGGCGAGATGGGGCGCCGCTGGTACGACGAGGGCAAGACGCTCGCCAAGCGCACCACGTTCACCGACTTCGTCGCCGTCGCGCGGCACCTCGTCGACGCGGGCTGGACGAGCCCCGAGCGCCTCGTGGCGCAGGGCGGCTCCGCGGGCGGCCTGCTCATGGGCGCGGTGACCAACCTCGCGCCCGAGCTGTTCGCGGGCGTGCTCGCGCAGGTCCCGTTCGTCGACGCGCTCACGTCGATCCTCGACCCCTCCCTGCCACTGACCGTCGTCGAGTGGGACGAGTGGGGCGACCCCCTGCACGACCCCGAGGTCTACCGGTACATGCGCACGTACACGCCGTACGAGAACGTGCCCGACGACGCGGCCCACTACCCGCGGATCCTCGCCGTGACGTCGCTCCACGACACGCGCGTGCTCTACGTCGAGCCGGCCAAGTGGGTCGCGCGCCTGCGTGCCGCCGGGGCGCCCGCCCTGCTGAAGATCGAGATGCACGCCGGGCACGGCGGCGTCTCGGGCCGGTACGAGGGCTGGCGCGAGGTCGCGTACGAGGACGCCTGGGTGCTCGACGTGCTCGGGCTCGCGGCGCGGTGACGGTCGGGTGAGCGGCCCGGCGCCCGCGCCCGACCCGCGGACCTCGCGCGACGCGACGCCCCCGGGGACGGCGGCGCTGCTGCTGCGCCCGGTCGGCTACCTCGCGATCGGGCTCGTGTGGACGACGATCGGGCTGTTCGTCGTCGGGCTCTCCGTCGCGCTCGCGGCGTACGGGCTGTTCGAGCCGCCGGCCGACCAGGAGCCGTGGGCCGAGCTCGTCGCGTCACCGGGTGCCGTGCTCGGGCGCCTCGCCGTGATCGCGCCGATCGCCGTGGTGCTCGCCGGGCCGGTCGCCTGGTACCTGTCGTGCGCGATCTGGCCGCTCGCGGCGCTGTCCTTCGTGTACGCCGGGCGGGCGCTGCGGCCGTCGTACCGCGGCGACCGGCTGTCCTTCACGAGCCACGTCGCGGCGGGGACGACGGTCGGCCCGCCGGTGCCCGGGCCGGTGGCGATGTCGCTCCAGCCGCAGCGGCGCTCGCGGCTCACGGACACGCTGGTGCGCTTCTCCGCCTGCGGGTGGAACCCCGACCTCCGAGAGTTCTGGCCCGCCGTCCCGGCGGGGATCGCGTGGGCGCTCGCGAGTGTCGGGGCGTCGACGGCGCTGCCGCCCGGCTGGCGGGTCGGGCTCGTGGTCGCCGCGGTCCCGTTCGCGCTCTGGTCCGTGGTCGCGCTGCGCCGGGCCTGGACGTGGCGGTTCCATCGCGAGCGCGCACGCCTGGCGGCGCAGCGGCGTCTCGAGCGCCACGGCGACCGGTACCGGATCGACCCGCGCGTCGTCCGGACACGTCCGCAGTCGGCCGAGCACCGGGCCGCCGTCGAGGCCGAGCGTGCCGAGTCGCGCGTCGCGCAGGACCGCCTGACGAGCCTCACGAGCGACGAGATCGGGGAGCGCCGCGAGGCCGTGCTCCGCGCGCGCCGGGACCGCGAGGCGCGGGAGGCTCGCGAGGGGGCTCGTCGGGACCGGCGGGGCGGGACGCCGTCGGACCGCTGAGCCCGCCGCCCTCGGTCCGGACGGCCTGGGCTCGGACCGCCGGCGTTCAGGCGGCCTGCGGGCTGCCGCACTCGGCGCAGAACCTCGCGCCCGCGGCGTTCTGCGTGCCGCACTCGCGGCACGCGGCGACCTGCGCGAGGCGCTCGCCGCACTCGGGGCAGAACTTGCCGCCGTCGACCTTGGCCGAGCACGACGCGCACTGCGTGACGACCGGCGTCCGCAGGTCCGTACCGCCGACCAGGTCGGTCGTCCGGAGCTGCTCCTGGAGCTGGTGGCGGCGGGCCTCGGCCTGGAGCTGGGCGAGCTCCTCCGCCTGCTGGGGCGAGCAGCGCACGCACTGCCCCACGGCGTCGTTCCAGCAGACCTCGTGGCACATCCAGTCGCCGCACCCGTGGCACTGGCGGAACGCGTCGCGGACCTCGCCGACGGCGGCGTCGAGCGCCTTGTCCTTCGCCGACGAGTTGGTCTGCCGGTCGGCGGCCCACGACCCCGCCGCGTACGACAGGTCGGCCACCTTGCCGCCGAAGAACCGGCCCGCCGCCTGGATGAGGCTGCTGCCCTTGGCGACCACGTCCGTCTGGTAGGCCGAGCGGTAGCCGTTGCCGCACCGCTCGCACCGGAACTCGAACTGGTACCCACCGGCGTTCGACAGGTCGCGGACGTTGTCGGTGAAGGCGATGGGCGCGCTCATGGCAGGGACCTCGGCAGGCTCGGGTGTCGGCGTCCCCGCAGGCCAGGCCCGCGGGAGGGGAAGGTCATGGGGATCCCGTGACCGCAGCGATGCTACCCACGGACCCTCGTCGCCCGGGCGGACCACCCGGGTGAAATCGGGGCAGACCGCGCGGTCCGGTGCCCCGAGAGGGTCGCGGTGCGCGACGGGTCAGGGGCGGACGAGCCGGAGCGGGGTGTCGGCGGTGCGGACGGTGACGGTCTGGCCCCAGGCGGCGACGAGGCGGTCGTCCTCCATGCCGTCGCCGAACGCGACGAGCCGGTCCGAGGCGACGGTGAGGGCGACGTCCGCGCCGTCGTCCACGACACCCTCCGTGAGCGTGGCGCCCGTCGTGGGCGACGGCCATGCCTCGCGGACGAACCAGCCGAGCCGGTGCTCCGTGCGCCCCGGTGCGGGGCGGCGGCCGCCGCGGTCGTGCGCGAGCGACGCCCACCAGCCCGTCGCGCCGGTCCCCGTCGCGACGAGCACGCCCGACGACGACTGCCGCTCCTCGCCCGCCGCGCACCGCAGCGTGTAGCGCGCGCTCTGGTGGCTCGGGTGCCCGACGAACACCTCGTTGAGCGCCGTGAGGTGCTGCCCGTCGTCGAGGTCGGCGCGCACCATGGTCAGCGCGTCGACGGGCAGGACCGCCACCCGGTCGGGTGCGCCGCCTGGTGCCTCGGCCTCGGCTCCGAGCCCACGCAGGAGGGTCGTCGCCGCCGCCACCGTGTGCCGCACGAGCACGCCGACGTTCACGCCCGGCTCCGGGTCGACGCCGAGGACCGGCTGGCCGTGCAGGTACTTCGCGACGTTCGCGACGAGGCCGTCCTGCCCCACGACCACCACCACGTCCTCGGGCGCGACGAGGAACCGCGACAGGTCCGCGCGCTCGACGTCGGCACGTGCCCAGCCTGCGGGCAGGGCGGCCACGACGGCGTCGCGCGCGGCGGCGAGGGCGTCGTGCCGCGCCTGCACCTCGGCCAGCGACCGGCCGCGCGACCGGAGGAAGAACTCCGCCTGGCCGCGCGTCCCGTGCCGGTCGAGCAGGTCGTCGAGCTCGGTGCGCCGGTGCACGACGACGGCGCGTCGCCGGAGCATCGTCAGGCCGCCTTCCCGGGCGCCGCGGCGGGCGACCCGCCGTCCGGGCCGAGCCCGCGTGCCAGGGTCGACAGCACCCCGGTGAGCAGGTCGGGCGTGATGGTGAGGTTCTGCACGTCCGGCAGCGACCCGGCGGCCTCGCGCAGCGCGAGCGCGAGCAGCGTGCCCTGCCCGGCGCTCGCGTAGACGTCCATGCGGGCCTGCTCGGCGGCGGCCTCGGCCGCGCCGACGACGCGCACCTGCTCGGCCTTCGCGTCCGTCGCGAGCCGCGCACGCTCGGCGGTCGCGCGGGCGTCGACCAGCGCGGCGGCAGCCTTCTCCTCCGCCTCGCGCCGGGCGTTCGCGCCGTCCTGGGCGACGAGGCGCTCGCGGCGCGTCGCGAGCTCGATCTTGCTCGCCAGCTCGTTCTCCGCGATCGCGCGCTCGCGCTCGACGGCGAGGGCCCGGCGCTCGTACGTCGCGCGGTCGGCCTCGGCCTGCACCCGCTCGCGCGCCGGCGTCTGGAGCGCGCGCTCGACGTCCTTCTCGGGCCGGACGGCGAGCACCTGGACGCCGATGACGACGATCCCGGTCGCGGTGAGGCGGGGGTCCGTGGTCAGCGCCTCGGCGAGCACGTCGCGCACGCGGAGCACGCCGGCCGTCAGGGCGTCGGCGAGAGGCATCGCCGCGAGCGCGTCGGCGGCGCGGCTCTGCGCGAGCCGTCCGACGATGCTCGTCACCTGGTCCCGGCCCGCGGTGCTCGTCTCCCCGCTGCCCGGGTCGACGGCGAAGTCGAGGCGCTGCGAGACGGTCACGGGATCGGCGAACCGGTACGTGACCCCGGCCTGGACGGTGACGTCCTGGTGGTCGGCGGTCACGGCGTGGAAGAAGACGGGCAGCTCCTGGTCGTCGACGGGGACCTCCGAGAGGACCGACGTCGTCGGGCGGAACCAGAACGCCTGCCCGACACCCTCGTGCGCGACGCGCCCGCGGCGCAGGTGCACGACGTGCCCGGTGGGGCTGCCGAGGAAGTGCCGGGTCCACGGGTAGGCGCGGATGGTGGCCATGGTCGTCTCCGATCGTTTTCGTCGTTCTGACGATAATGACGCTAGTCCGATCCAGGATTCTCGTCAACTTGACATGAATGTGCGACGATGACCGCATGACGCCGCCTGCGAGCCCGACCCCCGACGTCCCGCCGACCGCCGCGCTGCTGCCCGTCACGGTCGACGTCGTCACGCTCACGGTCCGCGACGACGCCCTGCACGTGCTGCTCGTCGAGCGCGGCATCGCACCGTTCCGCGGTGCGCTCGCGCTCCCGGGCGGGTTCGTGCTGCCCGAGGAAGGGCTCGCCCGGGCGGCCCGGCGCGAGCTCGCGGAGGAGACCGGCGTCCGCCCGCCCGGTCACCTGGAGCAGCTCCGCACCTACGGGCCGCTCGGTCGTGACCCGCGCGGCCCGGTCCTCTCGGTCGCCTACCTCCTCCTCGCGCCGGAGTTCGGCGTCGTCCACGCAGGGTCCGACGCCGGGGGAGCGGCCTGGTACCCCGTCGCGCCCCTGCTCGCGCCCGCCGCGGGCGGGCCGACGGCGTCGGGCGACCGGTCGCCGTCGGGCACCGGCCTCGCGTTCGACCACGCGCGGATCCTCGCCGACGGCGTCGAGCGCGCCCGCGCCAAGCTCGAGTACTCGGCGCTCGCGACGGCGTTCTGCCCGCCCGAGTTCACCGTCGCCGACCTGCGGCGCGTCTACGAGGCGGTGTGGGGCGTGCGGCTCGACCCCCGCAACTTCTCGCGCAAGGCCACGACCACCCCGGGGTTCCTCGAGGACACCGGTCGCACGACGTCGGGCGGCACCGGCCGCCCCGCGACCCTCTACCGCGCCGCGCCGAACCCGGGGATGTCGCCGGGCTCGGCGTCGGACGTGACCACGACCCCGGGTTCGGCGGCCGACCCCGACCTCGCGCCCGCGAGCGTGCCCGCCGTCCTCGACCCGCCGCTCATGCGTCCGCGCCGCTGACCGCCGCGGCGCGGGCCGGGGGAGAACTCCCCCTCGACAGCGGGGCAGGGCTGAGTACGCTCGCGCGCATGTCGACCTACAGCTACTGGCGCAGCGACCAGGGCAACATGCAGGCCCTCTCGGACGAGCTCGCCGCGCAGGCCGCGATGGCGCGGTCGCGGGAGGCGTCGCTCAGCCGGCGGCTGCGCTCGCTCGAGGGCGACCTCTCGAGCCGCGTGGAGGTGCTCACCCGCCTCGTCAACGCGCTCATCGAGCTGGGCGAGGTGCGCGAGGAGCTCGCGCTCTTCACCCCCGCCCGACGCGCCCGGGACGCGGCGCGCGCCCTGACGCGCGCGGTCGTGGCGGGCGAGGGCGACGTGTCGCACCTGCGCCGGTCGCCCGACCTCGCCGACGTGCCGGGTTACTGGCTCGTCCCCGCGGCGCTCGCCGTCGCCGAGCTGCCCGGGGGGCGCCTCGACCCCGAGGCGGCACAGGAGGCGCTGCTGCGCGACCGCCGACGGGCCGCGACGTACCTCGTCGCGGTCTGCGCGCTCGTCGGGCAGCCCGGTCTCGCGCGCGAGTGGACTCCCTGGGTGCTCGACGCCCCCGTCCTCCCGGCGGCCGGCTGGGGCAGCGCCGACGGCGCGCCGGAGGCGGCGCCGGAACGCCCCGCCGAGGCGCCGGACGAGGTCCTCGTGACGACCTCCGAGCGAGCGCTGTGGGGCGCGGCGGCCGCGGGGCACCTCGGGGACGACGGCGTCGCGGTCGTGCGCGCGGCGCTCGCGGAGCGCGTGGCCCTGCTCGACGACGACGCGCACGCCCGCTGGCGCGCCCGGCTCCTCGAGGCGGCGCCCGCTCTCCCCGGGAGCGGGGACGACTGGGGCTCGCCCGAGGCCGGGGCGGCCGACGGGTCCGGCACGCGTCGCCGGGCCGCGGCACCCGACGCCCTGCCGCTGCTGCGATCCTGGACCGCGTGGTCGCGGGCCGTCGTCGCCGGTGAGGTGGCCCTGCCCGCGGCGGCGCCCGGTCCGCTCGCGCTCGGGGCGTCGTCGGGCACCACCGGCGACACGGGCACGCTGCCGGGCGCCGCCGCGACGCCGAGCGGCGCCCCGGCCCCGGGCGTGGCGCTGCTGCGGGTCGTCGGGTCGCTCGTGAACGAGGGGGCGCCCGTGGAGCGCGGCCTCCTCGAGCGGGCGGAGCTGCTGGCCGACCGCGTGGGCCGTGCGCCCGAGGACGACGGCCCGGAGTGGGACGCGTCCGCGGGGACGCTCGTCGACCTGCTCGTGGACGACGCGCGCGGCACCGACCCGGGGCTCGCGGCGCTCGCCGCCCCGCTGCTCGTCGACGACCTGCGCGTCGCGAGCCACGCGCGGGCCTCCGAGCTCGCGGCCACCCCCGCGCCGTCGCGCGTGCTGCGCCTCGCCGGCCGGACCGTCACCGTGACGCCGGCCGACGACGGTGCGGCGCTCGCCGCGACGGCACGGTCGGAGCTCCTGGCGCGCCCCGTCGACGGGGCGTCGTGGGGCGTCGTCGGCGGGGTCGGGGCGATCGCGCTGGTGACGCTCGTGCTGGGCATCGCGGTCGCGCCGGCCTGGTTCGCGGTCACCGTCGTGGCGGGCGTGGTCGCCGCGTGGCAGTGGTTCTCGGGCGAGCAGCGCGCGCGGGACCAGCGCTCGGCCGCGCAGGCGAGCGCCCAGCGGTTCGACGCCGAGCTGGCCGAGGCGCGCACCGCCGTCGCGGCGGAGGCGGAGCGTGCGCGGACGCAGCGCGAGGCGGTCGCGACCGTCGTCGACGACCTCGACGACGCCCTCGCCGACCTGGGCGCGCCGACCCCCGCCTGACGCGAGCGACCCGGGCCGTCCGGCCCCGCTCGGCACCTGCTCGAAGGGGGCTCGACAGCCGTTCGAACAGCGGCTTCGAACACCGGATGAACTGTCGGTGAACAGTGGCGGAAGAATCCACAGGATGGTCGAGCGCGCTCCGGGGATGACCCCACCATGGACGACGTGACCGAGACGCTCCTGCTGGTGCTCGTCGTCGTGACCGCACTGGCCTTCGACTTCACCAACGGCTTCCACGACACGGGCAACGCGATGGCTACGTCCATCGCCACCAAGGCCCTCAAGCCCAAGACCGCCGTCGCCCTCTCCGCCGTCCTCAACATGGTCGGGGCGTTCCTCTCCCTGGCCGTCGCGGCGACCATCGCGAAGGGTCTGGTCGACGCGAACGTCATCACCCTCGAGGTCGTCCTCGCGGGGCTCGTGGGCGGCATCACCTGGAACCTCCTGACCTGGTTGCTCGGCATCCCGTCGAGCTCGTCGCACGCCCTCATCGGCGGCGTCGTGGGCTCGGTGCTCGCGGCCGTCGGCACGCAGGGCGTCATCTGGAGCGGCGTCGCCGCGAAGGTGCTCATCCCCGCGCTCCTGGCCCCGCTCGTCGCGGTGGGCGTCGCGAGCGTCGGCACGTGGGCGGTCGCCCGCCTCACGCGCGACGTCCCCGAGGACGTCTCGACGCGGGCGTTCCGCTGGGGCCAGGTCGGCTCGGCCTCGCTCGTCTCGCTCGCGCACGGCACCAACGACGCGCAGAAGTCGATGGGCATCATCCTGCTCGCGCTCATCGCGGCGGGCGCCGTCCCGGCGGACTCGGGCGTGCCGTTCTGGGTGATCCTCGCCTGCGCGTCCTTCATGGCCCTCGGCACGTACCTGGGCGGCTGGCGCATCATCCGCACGCTCGGCAAGGGCCTCGTCGAGATCGACACCCGCCAGGGCATGGCCGCCGAGACGTCGTCCGCGGCCGTCATCCTCATGTCCGGCCTGTTCGGCTACTCGCTCTCGACGACGCACGTCGCGACCGGCTCGATCCTCGGCTCGGGCGTCGGGATGCCGGGCGCCAAGGTCCGCTGGGGCGTCGCGGGCCGCATGCTCGCCGCGTGGGGCCTGACGCTCCCGGCCGCCGGTCTGGTCGGCGCGGCCTGCTACGGCATCCAGCACGGGATCGGCGGCACGGCCGGCACGGTCGTGGTGTTCGCGATCCTCGTCGCGACGTCCGTCGCCATCTGGGTCGCGTCGCGCCGCAAGCCCGTGGACCACAACAACGTCAACGACGCCTGGGAGGAGGGCGCGGTGGACGCCGGGCTCGAGACCGAGGTCGTCGAGGCGCGCGAGGCCGCGCTGGAGCGCCGCCTCGACGCGGCCGACCCGTTCACCGACGCCGAGCCGCAGGCCGCGTCGTCCGTGCCCGCCTCGGGCGCACCCACCGTGACCCCGACCGCCGCGCGCCAGCGCGCGAGCGTCTGACCCCGGCAGCCCGGAGGAGAGAACCGTGTTCGTCGAGATCGACTCGCTGCTCAAGGTCGTCGTCGCCGGCCTCGTCGTCGGCGCGGGCCTGCCCGCCCTCTTCGCGCTCGGGGTCCGGCTCGCCGCCGGCCGCGCCGTGCCCGTGGAGGTCGGCACCCCGGACGGCCGCTTCACGTCCGACGGCCGCACCGTGCGCGTCGAGCGCACCACCCGCGGTCGCCAGGTGGGCGCGCTCGTGTGCTTCGCCGTCGTCGTCGTCGCGATCGCTGTGGGCATCGCCTTCATCGCGAGCGGCGGCCACTGACCGGCTCAGCCCCCGCTGAGTGCATGAATTAGTCGCGGTCGAACCGGTTCGACCGCGACTAATTCATGCACTCAGCGCGGGGGAGGTCAGGCGGAGTCGCGGACGACGAGGCTCGGGTCGAACAGGACGGAGCGGGCCTCGGTCTCCGGGTCGTCGATGGCCGCGAGCAGGAGGCGCGCCATCTCGGCCGCCATCTCCTCCACCGGCTGCCTGACGGTCGTGAGCGGCGGGTGCGCCTGGCGGGCGACCGTCGAGTCGTCGAAGCCCACGACGGCGACGTCCTCCGGCACGCGGCGCCCGGCCTCCTGGAGGACCGTGGACGTGCCGTCGGCCATGAGGTCGCTCGCGCCGAACACGCCGTCGACGTCGGGGCGTGCCGCGAGGAGCTCGCGCGCGGCCGCCTCGCCGCCCGCGCGCGTGAAGTCGCCCTCCACGACGAACGGCTCGGAGAGACCCGCGGCCCGCACGGCGTCGAGGAACCCCTCGAGCCGGGCGCGCGCGAAGGGGACGTCGGAGGGTCCCGCGACGGTCGCCAGGCGCGTCCTGCCCCGCGACACCAGGTGCTCGGCCGCGAGCCGGCCGCCCGCCGCCTGGTCGAGGTCGACCCAGCTCACGCCGGCCGACTCGTCCGCGCCGTGGAGGTGCGTCGAGAGCACGACCGGCACGGGCAGCGCCGCGAACCGCGCGGGGAGCGGGTCTCCGGAGCTCGACGTGATGAGCAGGACGCCGTCGACGTGACCCTGGCGCACGTACCGCACGACCTGGTCGTGCGCGGGCGGGTCGGCGGGCAGGATCGCGAGGTGGATGTCGCGCGGGCGGAGCACCTGCTGCGCCCCTGCCGTCACGCGCCCGATGAAGGGGTCCGTGAACAGGCGCTCCAGGAAGGGGCTGGCGTGCGGCCGCTCCGTCGGCTCGGAGACGACGAGCGCGACCGACCCGGTCCGCCGGGTGACGAGCGTGCGCGCCGCGAGGTTGGGGACGTAGCCCGTCTCGTCGATCGCCTTCTCGACGACCTCGACGATCGCCGGGTCGACCGTCGGCACGCCGTTGATGACGCGGGACACGGTGGCTCGGGAGACGCCCGCGACGGCCGCGACGGCCTCGAGCGTCGGGCGGGGGGTGGGGCGACGGTCAGCCATGGCGTCAGTTATACCGCCCGGCGCTCAGCCCAGCCGCTGCTTCGCGGCGAGCACGCGGACGACGGCGGCGTCGACCTTCGCGGCGAACGCGGGGTCCGTCGTCGCGCGCTCGACGACGGCCGCGACCATGGGCTGCACGACGCTCGGGTCGGCGGACGCGAGCACCATGTCGCCGCCCGCGTCGATCGTCAGGACGGCGCGGTCGGCGGGCGACCACGCCTGCACCTGCTGCGCCGCGGACACGTCGTCCGTGATGACGACGCCGTCGAACCCCAGGTCGCCGCGCAGCATCCCGTCGACGACGACGGGCGAGAACGCCGCGGGCAGCGACCCGTCGATCTGCGAGTAGACGGCTGTGGACGTCATGACGAACGCGGCGCCCGCCTCGATCCCCGAGGCGAAGACGGCGACGGACGGGTCGTCGCGCGTCGTCACGTCGTCCGTGACGCCCGCGTCGGTGTCGGTGTTCTCGGTGACGCGGCCCAGCCCCGGGAAGTGCTTGATCGTCACGTCCACCCCGGACGCCTCCATGCCGGCGCTGAAGGCGTTCGCGTGCGCCGTCACCGTGTCCGGCGTGGTGCCGTAGTTCCGCTGGAAGTACCCGATCGGCGGGTTCTGCGCCTCCGTCCCCTCGGGAACCAGGTCCATCACCGGCGCGAGGTTGAGGTTCACGCCCGCGGCGGCGAGCTCGCCGCCCCACGTCGTCGCGTCGGCCTGGAGCGCCGCGGGGTCGAGGCCCGCCTGGTCCGTGGCCGTGGGGATCTGCGAGAACCCGGGACCGCGCAGCACCTGGACGTAGCCGCCCTCCTGGTCGGTCGCGACGAACAGCGGCGTGCCGTTCGTGGTCTCCGGCGAGACGAGCGCCGTGAAGCCCGCGACGAGGTCCGCCGTCGGGCCGGTGCCCGCCTGCGACCGCCCGGCGAGGAACACGTTGCCGACGTGGAGCTGCGACACCGCGTCGTAGCTCACCTGCTGCGGGTCGCTCACGTCGACGCCGACCATGAAGAGCTGGCCGACCTTCTGCTCGAGCGTCCACCCGGCGAGCGGGTCCTCGGGCGGGGTGGACGGCGTCGGGGGGGTGCCCGACGGCGACGGCTCGGGGGAGGCGCTCGGCGCGCCCGAGGGCGACGGAGCCGGGGCGGGGGCGGGGCGGGTGAGGTACCACGCGACCGCGGAGACGGCGGCGAGCGTGGTGACGACGGCGACGACGATCCAGATGGTCCGGGCACGGGTGGTCACAGGGCGGGCACCTCCAGCGGCCACCGTAGCCCGCTCCGTCGCGCCGGAGGTCGTGGACACGTCCGTGCCGCGTGCTGACCGGAGCCGCGGTTATGACGCGCATCACCTCGACGTTCCCGTCATGATCCTCACGGGGGGCCGTCTCGTGTGTGAGGGGTACGGCCCGATCGGGCCGTGCCGCATCGTCCGACCTTGGAGCCAGGCATGACCCACCGACCGCCCGCACGTACCGTCGCCATGGGAGAGCGTGCCCGCCGCGTCGTCGCGGCGACGCTCGCCGCCGTCCTCGCCCTCGTCGGGGCGGTCGTCCTCGTCGCGGGGCCGCAGGCCCGGTCCGCCTCGGCGGCCATCGGCTTCTGCCCTGACCCGGACGACTTCCCGAACATCGGCCCGTTGCCGATCTTCACGGACAACAACGTCGCCGTGTACGCGGGCGGGGACTACACGGCGGCCGGGACCTCGGCCGAGAGCGAGGGCGTGCTCGTCGTGCGCGGGGACGCGTCGTTCGAGACCCCGGGGAGCTTCAACGTGGGCTCGGTCGGTGCCGGGTCGGGCATCACCCCCGCGCCGGGGTCGCCCATGCTCCACGTCGGCGGCGTGATGAGCATCGCCGCCGGGACCAACGTGATCGTGGGCGCGAACCTCGACGGCGGCGGTGCGGTGCACGTCGGCGGCGACCTGGCGAACGCGGGCGGGCTCGACACCAACGGCGCTGCGATCGAGACGAACATGGGCGCCGACGCCGCGCTGGCCCCGTGGCAGGGGTTCCAGGACGCGGTCGTCGACACGTCGGCCGTCCTGGGCGCCGCGCCGGACACGGGCTCGGCGGCGCGCGCCGGGAACCGCGTCACGTTCACCAGCAACGACCCGGCCAACACGGCGCTCCAGGCGTTCACGGTCTCGGCGACCCACCTCGACGGCGCGTCGGAGTTCTTCTTCGAGGGTATCCCGGACGGGGCGCCGATCGTCGTCAACGTCGTCGGCGACGAGCCCCTCACCGTCTCCGCCACCTACGTCGACATCAACGGCGAGCGCGTCGACGACCCCGCGAACATCGGGAACGCGGCCGCGCGGACCCTGTGGAACTTCACCGGCACGGGCGACCTCACCGTGAGCGGTTCGGGCCAGTGGGTGGGTTCGATCCTCGTGCCGTCGGCCGACCAGGTGACGATCACGTCGAGCACAAACGGGCGCGTCTACGCGGGCAACGACCTCACGACGTCAGGCATCGGCAACGAGCAGCACAACTACCCCTGGATCGGGCCGGGGCCGTTCGACTGCATCCCGTCGGCGAGCTTCGTCGTCCAGAAGACGGTGACGGGTGAGGCTGCGGCCGACGTGCCCGCCGGCACGACGTTCGAGGTCGAGTACACGTACGAGGCGCCGGACGGGACGACCGGTGGCGACACGCTCGTCGTGCCGATCAGCGGTGCGCTCGTGAACGGTCCGACGCTGCCGGTCGGCACCGTCGTGACGGTCACCGAGACGGACCTTCCTTCCGTGCCCGGCGTCGAGTGGGGAACGCCCGTGATCCAGGTGAACGGCGAGCCGCTGGGCGACCCCGCGCAGTTCACGATCCAGGAGAACCAGACCGTCACGGTGACCGTGGTGAACACGGCGAACGGCGGCGTCCCGGCGGCGGGAGGGTTCTCGGTGGCCAAGGCCGTGACGGGAGACGCCGCGGGGCTCGTCCCCGCCGACACCGCGTTCCTCGTCGACTGGGAGGCAGGGCTCCCCGAGGGGGCCACGTACGAGGGCGCCCTGTCCGGCACGCTGACCGTCCTCGCGGACGGGACCGTGACGAACGGCCCCTCCGACCTGCCCGTCGGTACCACCGTCGCGTTCGCCGAGCGGACGCCGCTGCCCGAGGTGGACGGCGTCGAGTGGGGGGATCCGGTGCTCAGCCCGGCGTCGCCCGTCACGATCGTCGAGGGCGCGGCCGGGGTGGCGCTGACGGTCACCAACGTCGCGGACGCCGCCGTCGGGGGATTCACGGTCCAGAAGGCTCTCGAGGGAGGCGCGGCGAGCGCCGTCCCCGGTGACACCGCGTTCCTCGTCGACTGGACCGCGACCGTCCCTGCGGGCGTCGCGTACGACGGCGCCACGTCGGGCACGCTGACGGTGCTCGCCGACGGGACCGTGGCGAGCGGCCCGACCGACCTGCCGGTCGGCACGACGGTGACGCTCGCCGAGCAGCAGCCGCTGCCCGAGATCTCGGGCGTGGTGTGGGGTGTACCGACGCTCGAGCCTGCCTCCCCGATCACGATCGTCGAGGGACCGAGCGGTGTCGCGGTGACCGTGACGAACACGGCGGACGCGCCCGCGGAGATCGGCGGGTTCGCGGTGCAGAAGTCCGTCACGGGTGACGCGTCCGGGGCGGTGCCGCCGGACACCGCGTTCGTCGTCGCGTGGGAGGCCGAGCTCCCCCCGGACTCCGGCTACGAGGGAGCGACCTCCGGGACGCTCACCGTGCTCGCGGACGGGACCGTGGTGGACGGGCCGCAGGACCTGCCCGAGGGCACCGTCGTGACGTTCACCGAGCAGACGATCCCCGACGTCCCCGGCGTCGACTGGGGCACGCCCACCGTGTCGCCCGGCACCGTGACGATCGGTGACGGCGACGCTGTCGCGGGGGTCGTGGTGACGAACATGGCGACCGCGCAGACGGGCGGGTTCTCCGTCGCGAAGGCGGTCGAGGGCGGCCTCGCCGGGAGCGTGCCGCCGGGCACGCAGTTCGAGGTCGAGTGGTCCGCGACCCTGCCCGCGGGCTTCACGTACGACGGCCCGCTGACGGGGGCGCTCACCGTGCTCGCGGACGGCATCGTCGTCGACGGCCCGCAGGACCTCCCGGTGGGGACGGTCGTGACGTTCACCGAGATCAACCTGCCGGAGGTCGACGGCGTCGTCTGGGGTCCCCCCACGTTCTCCCCGGAGTCGGTGACGGTCGGGGACGGCGCGAACACCCTCGTCACGCTGACCAACACCACGCAGGACGTGGCCGAGGTCGGCGGGTTCTCCGTGGCCAAGGAGGTGACCGGCGACCGCGCGGAGCTCGTGCCCGCCGACACCCTGTTCACCGTCGCGTACTCGTACGAGCTCGAGGGCACCCTCGTCGGCGGCTACCTCCAGGTCCCGGCCGACGGGACGGTCGTCGCCGGGCCGCAGAACCTCCCGGTCGGCACGGTCGTCACCTACACGGAGGCCGACCTGCCCGACGTCACCGGCGTCGCGTGGGGCGTCCCGACGTTCAGCCCGCAGTCGGTGGTCGTCGGCGACGGGGACGACACTCTCGTCACCGTGACGAACACGGCGAACCAGGCGGCCGGCGGGTTCTCGCTGGTCAAGCGGGTGACCGGCGAGGCGTCCGCCGCCGTCCCCGCGACCACGGAGTTCGTCGTGGCCTACGCGTACGACGCGCCCGCCGGGACGGTCACCGGGACGCTGACCGTCCGCGCCGACGGGGTCCCGGTCGAGGGGCCGCAGGACCTCCCGGCCGGGACCGTCGTCCGGCTCACCGAGACGGAGCTGCCCGAGATCGGTGGGGTCGACTGGGGTGCGCCGGCGTTCACCGTGGACGGCACGGCGGTCACCGAGGTGACGGTGGGCGACGGCACGGTGGTCGTGACGCTCACGAACACGGCGGGGGAGCAGGGTCTCGCGGTCACGGGATCCGACGCGGTGCTCGTGACGACGCTCGCGCTGCTGTTCCTCGGGACCGGCGCCGCGCTCCTCGCGATCCGCGCCCGCCGCGGCCGCACCGCCTGACCCTCGGGACGTCGTCGCCACCACGACGCACGACGGGCCGGTCACCCCGCGGGGTGACCGGCCCGTCGTCGTACCGCTCGCGCGAGGGTGCCCGGCCTCAGTCGTGGCCTGCGAGCGTCGCGAGCGCCTTGCTCCACAGCGCGTGCGCGCGCTCGGCACGCTCGCCCGTCTCGATGTTGCGCTCGACGACGCGCACGCGCGTCCCGGAGTCGTCCGGCTCGAGCGTGATGGTGATGTCGTGGTAGTTCTCCGGGACGTCGGGCAGGCCCATCGTCGGGGAGAAGTGCGTGAAGTGCAGCAGCCGCGGGCGCTCGACCGCGACGACGGTGCCCCAGTCCGCGAACTCGCGGCCCATGTAGTGGCCCTCGAACGTCACGGGGCTGCCGGGCATGAAGTCGGTCTCGACGTTCATGCCGAGCATCCAGCGGGCGCTCGGGTGCATGAGCTCGGCCCACACGACCTGCGGGGGTCGTGCGACGTGGATCTCGGCGGTCGTGCTGTGGTCGGTCAGGGTGGGGTCGCTCATGGGTACCTCGGGGGCTCGGGGGCTCGCTCCTGGGGCCGACGGTAGACCCTCCGGGCGACACCGGCAGCCGGTAGGTTCGGGCACGTGACCCGACTCGTGCTCGTCCACGGCCGCGACAACCAGGGCCTCGACGCCGACGTCCTCGACCGCACGTGGACCGCCGTGCTGGACGCGGGCCTGAGCGCGGCGGGGTCCGGCCGCGTGCTGCACGACGACGACACGTCGTTCGTCTTCTACGGCGACGCCCTCGCGGGGCTCGTCGCGGGCGACGCCGAGCCGCCGCCGGTGACCGTGCACGCGCTGGCGGCCCTGCCCGACGACGAGCTCGCGTTCGTCGCCGACGTCGCCGAGGAGGTGCTGCGCGCGGCGGGCGCGATGGTGCCCGCGCGCCCGCAGGGTGCCGCGCCGGCGGGCGGGGTCGACGTCGGGGCATGGCTGAACCTGCTGCTGTCCGCGCTCGACCGGTACGTGCCCGGCCTGAGCAGCGGCGTCGTCGTGCTGCTCGCGCGCGACGTGTGGGCGTACCTGCACGACGACGCCGTGCGCACGAGGATCGACGACGCCGTCGCGGCGGCGATCCCCACGGACGGCCCGGCCGTCGTGGTCGCGCACTCGCTCGGGTCCGTCGTGGCGTACTCGGTGCTGCGCGAGCACCCCGACGCCGCGCGGTGGGACGTGCCCCTGCTGCTCACGCTCGGTTCCCCGCTCGCGATCCGGGCGATCCGGGACGTCCTCGCCGCCCGCGCCCCGCTGCGCGTGCCCGCCCCGGTGCGGCGCTGGGTCGCGGTGCGCGACCGCCGGGACGCGCTCGCGCTGCACGGCCTCGGCCCGGACGCGTTCCCGCTCGACCCGGCGACGCCGGCGATCGAGGACCTCGTCGTCGCGAACGCGGCGCCCGGGCACCACGCGGCGGCCGTGCTGCTCGCCGACGGCAGCCCGGCGGGCTACCTCGCGCTCCCGGAGGTCGCGGGCGCGGTGGCGGCTGCGCTGGACGGCTGACGCGACCTGCCGGCGCGAGGTCGCGGCAGGGTGCGGCGTCGTGCCCGCCAGGTTCAGGCCGCGCCGTGCAGGCGCGCGTGCAGGGTCCGGATCTCGGGCGCGAGCTCGTACGCCGGGCCGCGGACGGAGATGCCGGGGGCGACGTCGCCGATCGCGAGCGGGCGCACGGGTCCGGGCGCCACGCCCCACTCGTCGAGCCACCCGACGAGCTGCGTCGTGCTCGACGCGTAGACGATCGGGCCGAGCCCGACCCAGGCGTGGGCCGCGCTGCACATCGCGCAGTGCTCGCCCGACGTGTACACGGTCGCGGCGCGCCGCTCGTCGGGCGTGAGGTGCTCCGCGGCCCAGCGAGCGATCTCGAGCTCGGGGTGCCGGGTCGCGTCGCCGTCCTTCACGCGGTTGCGGTCCTCGAACCGGACGACGCCGTCGCGGTCGACGAGGAGGGAGCCGAACGGCTCGTCGCCGTCGTCGAGCGCCTCGCGCGCGAGCTCGACGCAGCGGCGCAGGTGCACGAGGTCCTCGGGGGTGGGCAGCGTGTCGGGAGTCATGGCGCCCATCCTCGCCCGGTCAGCGCGCGACCGCGAGGACGCTGCGCACGTCCGCGACGAACCCGTCCACGTCGTCCGGGGTCGTGTCCCACGCGCACATCCAGCGGACCTCGACCCGGTCGGGCGTCTCGCCCGGCCCCCAGTCGTAGAAGCGGTGCCGCTCGCGCAGGCGCGCGACGGCGGCGCGGGGGAGCGTCGCGAAGACCGCGTTGACGAGCGTGGGCTGCGTGAAGGCGAGGCCCGACGTCGGCGCGGGGACGGCGTCGTCGGGTCCGAGCGCCGCGGGGACGACGACGTCCGCGAGCCCGGCGCGCAACCGCCCGGCCATCGCGTTGGCGTGCCGCGCGTTGCGCAGCCACAGCTCGTCCTCGTCCGCGATCTCGTCGACCTCGGCGACGGCGTCGCCCACCGGCTCGAACAGCGCGAGGAGCTGCGCGGAGACGTAGCGCATCTTCGACGCGAGCTGCATCGTCGCCTTGCGCACGAACTCGACGCCGTCGACGGCCGACGGGTCGAGCACGACGACCGCCTCCCCGAGCGCGAGCCCGTTCTTGGTGCCGCCGAACGACAGCACGTCCACGCCCGCGTCCGTGGTCAGCGCGCGCAGCGGGACGTCGAGCGCCGCGGCGGCGTTCGCGACGCGCGACCCGTCGAGGTGCACGCGCATGCCGCGGGCGTGCGCGGCGTCGGCCACCGCGCGGATCTCGTCGGGCGTGTAGAGCGTGCCGAGCTCGGTCGACTGCGTGAGCGACACGACGAGCGGCTGCGCACGGTGCGGGTCGCCGAGGTCGCCTGCGAACCGCTCCACGGCGTCGGGCGTGAGCTTGCCGTCCGGCGCCGGGACGGCGAGCACCTTGACCCCGCCGACACGCTCGGGCGCGCCGTTCTCGTCGGTGTTGAGGTGCGCGTGCTCGGTCGCGACGACCGCGCCCCAGCGCGGCAGCATCGCCATGAGCGCGACGACGTTCGCGCCCGTCCCGGTGAGCACCGGGTAGGCCGCGGCGTCCGGGCCGAAGCGGGACCGCACGGCGTCCTGGAGGCGCGCGGTCCACGGGTCCTCGCCGTAGGAGATCTCATGGCCGGCGCTCGCCGCGGCGAGCGCGGCGAGGACGTCGGGGTGGGCGGGGGAGTAGTTGTCCGAGGCGAACGACGTCACGTCCCCAGGGTAGGCCGCCGCCGGTCACGCGACGAAGGTCCGCCAGGCGCCGCAGTCCTTGATCGGGCCGCCCGCCGAGAGGTCCTGCCGGCACGCGCGGACCGACACGGACTTCCCCTTCGACATGCCGCCCGAGTACCAGTACACGCTCGAGCCGACCCCGTCGCTCGCACGGACGGTCTTCGTCGTCCCGTCGAACCGGACCTGCGCGACGGCGCTGGCGCCGTCCTTGCGGTTGTCGACGACCGCGACGTACGCACTGTGGCGGCCCGGGTCGTTGGGGGCGAACGTCGCCCTCGCGTAGTACGGGCTGCCGGCGCTGTACACGGTGCCGGAGGTGCCCGCGGAGGCACCGATCGCGGTCCCGAGCACCAGGGCGCCGGTCATGACGGCGGTAGCGACGAGCTGACGAGTCCTCATGCGTGCTCCTTCCAGAGGCCGCTCCGTCCGGAGCGGCGAACAGCCTGACGGCGGACGTCCGGATCGTAGGCACCACCGGCTCGGACCGGCCATGGGCACCCGTCCCCATGGGGGACGAGCGGCGGTCCCGCCGCGCGCGAGCGGGGCGCGGCGCGCCGAGCGTCGAGGAGGGACGCCGCGGGCGTCCCGAGGAGCCGTACCGAGCAGCGCGGAGGTGCAGCCCGGCCGGCTCACAGGAGCCGGCGCGAGCCCGGGTGCGTGACGCGCAGCCAGCGGTAGCCGTAGCCGTCGAGCCGGACCTCGGCGCTCCCGTCGGGGTCCGGCTCGACGTCGTCCGCGTCGAGCAGGTCGACGAGGCGCGCCTCCGCAGGCAGCTCCCCGAGCGCGAGCCGGACCACGACCGGGGCCGGGGACAGGTTGTGGACGGTGACCATCGACGCCTCCTGCCACGTGCTGCGCAGCGCGAGGACCGACGGCTCCGGCTGGTCGAGCACGTCGACGTCGCCCCAGCCGAGCTCGGGGCACTCGCGGTAGCGGTGCGCGAGCAGGCGCACGAAGGTCAGCAGCGAGTCGGGGTCGCGCCGCTGGTCCGCGACGTTGACGTGCTCGGGCGCGTAGCCGTCGCCGGGAACGGGCCCCGCGAGCCGGCGCGCGGGCGCACGCGAGAACCCGCCGTTGCGTTCCGACGTCCACTGCATCGGCGTCCGCACGGCGAGCCGCCCGTCCGCCGCGAGGTTCTCGCCCATGCCGATCTCCTCGCCGTAGTAGAGGACGGGCGTCCCCGGGAGCGCGAAGAGCAGCGAGTACACCATCCGCACGCGCCGCGGGTCACCGCCCAGCATGGGCGGGAGCCGACGGCGCAGCCCGCGCCCGTAGAGCTGCATGTCCTCCTCGGGCCCGAACGCGGCGAAGACCTCCTGGCGCTCGTCGTCGGAGAGCTTGTCGAGCGTCAGCTCGTCGTGGTTGCGCACGAACGTCGCCCACTGCGCGTCGTGGGGGATCGGGGGGCGTGCGGCGAGCGACGCGGCGAGCGGCCCGGCGTCGTGCCGCGCGAGCGACAGGTACAGCGCCTGCATGCCGTTGAAGTCGAACTGGAGCGTCAGCTCGGAGCTCGACGGTCCGGACTCGCTCCCGTCGCCCTCCCCGTCGTCGCCGAAGTAGAGGCGCTGCTCCTCGAACGGCAGGTTGACCTCGCCCATGAGGATCGAGTCCCCGGTGCGGCGCGAGAGGAACGAGCGCAGCGCGCGCAGGAAGTCGTGCGGGTCCTCGATCTCGTCCGACGGGTTCGCCGCCGCGTCCCCGAGGAAGAACGGGACGGCGTCGACGCGGAACCCCGAGAGCCCGAGCTGGATCCAGTAGCCCATCGTCTTGGCGATGGCGTCGCGGACGCGCGGGTTGGCGGTGTTGAGGTCCGGCATGTGGCGGTAGAAGCGGTGCCGGTACCACTCGCCGGTGCGCTCGTCCTGGGTCCAGATGCTCTCCTCCTGGTCGGGAAAGATGACCTGGTCCTTCGTGGGCGGCGGCTCGTCGGCGCGCCACACGTAGAAGTCGCGGTACGGGTTGTCCGTGCTGGAGCGCGAGGCCTTGAACCACGGGTGGCGGTCGGACGTGTGGTTGACCACGAGGTCGGCGATGACGCGGATGCCGCGGTCGTGCGCCGTCCGGATCAGCTCGACCAGGTCCCCGACGTCGCCGAGCCGCGGGTCGACCGCGAGGAAGTCGGTGATGTCGTAGCCGTCGTCGCGGTCCGCGGTCGGGTAGAACGGCATGAGCCACAGGCACGTGACCCCGAGGTCGGCGAGGTGGTCGAGGCGCTGCACGAGCCCGGCGAAGTCGCCCACGCCGTCGTCGTCCCAGTCCATGAACGTCTCGACGTCCAGGCAGTAGATCACCGCGTTCTTCCACCACAGGTCGCCGGTGTCGCTGATCCTCATGCCGCACCCCCCTCGGTCGTCGCGGTCGCCGACCGCAGGAGCGGGAGCAGCGTCGCGCCCGCCGCGTCGAGGAACGCGTCCTGCTGCTGCCCCACGTGGTGCAGGTACACCTCGTCGAACCCGCACGCCACGAGCTCGGCGACGCGGTCCGCGAACCGCTCGGCGTCGTGCTCGACGAGGACCGTCCCGCGCACCTCCTCCGGACGCACGAGGTCCGCGACGGCGTCGAACTGCTCCGGGGTCTCGAGGTGCCAGCTCACGCTCGGCGGCAGCAGGTTGGAGCGCCACTGGTCGTGCGCGACGGCGAACGCCGCGGCGTCGTCGTCACCCCACGCGACGTGCACCTGCAGCGCGAGCGGGCCGCGCCCACCCGCGTCGCGGTACTCGCCGACGACGCGGCGCAGCAACTCGACCGGCTGGTTCACGGTGACGAGGCCGTCGGCCCAGTCCGCGTGCCGGCGCGCCGTCGCCGGGGTGACGGCCGGGCCCACGAGGCGCGGGACGACGTCGGGCAGCGACCAGACGCGCGCGCGGTCCACGGTGACGTGCCCGTGGTGCGTGACCTCCTCGCCCGCCAGGAGCGCGCGGATCACGTCCACGCACTCGCGCAGGCGGGCGTCCCGGTCGGCCTTGGTGGGCCACGGGTCGCCCGTGACGTGCTCGTTCATCGCCTCGCCGGAGCCGAGCGCGGCCCAGAACCGGCCGGGGAACATCGCGCCGAGCGTCGCGATCGCCTGCGCGACCACCGCGGGGTGGTAGCGCTGACCGGGCGCCGTGACGACGCCGAACGGGAGGTCGGTGCAGGCGAGCGCGGCGCCGAGCCAGGACCAGGAGTGTCCCGACTCGCCCTGCCTGACGCTCCAGGGCGCGAGGTGGTCGGAGCACATCGCGACGTCGAACCCCACCTCCTGGGCGCGCCGCGCGGCACCCAGCAGGGGGCCCGGGGCGATCTGCTCGTGGGACGCGTGAAAACCGAGGGAGACCATGGCGCCCAGTGAACCGAGGGTCCGGGTGCCACGCTCGGTGAGGAGGGGAACGGTGGAGGGTCCGTGCCCGTCCCGAGGATCGCCGCGCGGGCCGTGCCGGCCGCCGTACGCTGACGCGATGCGCCTGCTGACCTGGACGTTCGCCGCCTACCTCGCCGCCGTCCTCGTCGTGACGCTGTGGCCGTCCCCGCAGTCCACCGACGCGCCGGGCTGGGCGACCGCCACCCTGGACTTCCTCCAGGGCCTCGGCATCCCGATCACGCTGCCGGTGCTCGAGGCGCTCGCGAACGTCGTCATGTTCGGGCCGTTCGGCGTGCTCGGGGTGCCGCTCCTCCGGGGCGCGACCGCACGACGGCGCGGCGCACCGCTGGGCGTGTGGGGCGCGGCAGGGGTCGTGACGGTCGCGGGCTGCGCGCTGTCGGTCGCGATCGAGCTCACCCAGAACCTCCTGCCCGGCCGCGTCCCGACCGTCCAGGACGTGGTGATGAACACCGCGGGCGCGCTGCTCGGCGCGGCGCTCGTCGCGGTCGTGCTCGTCGCGGTGCCGGCGCGCCGCCCGGTGGCGCCACGGGTCGGGTGACGTGACCCGCGAGACCGGGCGTCAGCCCACGACGCCGTCCGCGTAGAACCAGCGGTCGCCCTCGCGCACGAACCGGCTGACCTCGTGCAGGCGCCCGCGCTCCGCGGGGTCGGTCCGCGACCGGTGGTGCGCGACGAACTCCACGACGCCCGTCGCGTCGAACGGGCCGCCGTCCTCCGTGCGCAGGACGTCGAGCCGGCGCCACTCGAGGTTGTCGTCGAGGTCGAGCGACCGGGGCCGGTTCGACGTGTGCCAGGTCGCGAGAAGGTAGGCGGCGTCACCGACGGCGAACGCGCTGTAGCGCGAGCGCATGAGCGCCTCGGCGGTCGGCGCGAACGGGCCCGGGGTCGTGCCGTCGGCTCGGGGACGCAGGCCCGCGTGGTAGCGGCCGCAGCACGAGCCGTACGTCTCGCCGGACAGGCAGGGGCACCGCGCGTCGTCGGGCGGGGGAGCGGGTGTCTGGGGGAGCGGGTGTCGCGCCATGCCGAGGAGCGTAGCGGCGGCGCCCCGGACCCGGTGCGGCGCGGACGCCTGCGGCCCGGTGCGCGACGGCGCCCGCCCACCGCGAGGTGAGCGGGCGCCGTCGTCCGCGGCTCACCCGGGCGCGCGGCCCGGGTGCGGTCGCGTCAGTCCTGCGGGTCCCACGGGCCCCAGCGGTCGCCGGGCTCCTGGTTCCGGGTCCACCACTTCGCGGTGTACTCGGTGCCCTCGTGGGTCACCGTGTCGCCCTTGGTGTAGACGCGGCTCGGCTTCCACGCGCCGACCCCGTCCGCGTCGACCCCGGCGATCTCCTCCCACGGACCCCACGGGTCACCGGGCGTCTGGCCCTTGGTCCACCACTGGGCCTGCCAGACGGCGCCCCCGTAGGTGACCGTCGCGCCGCCCTGGTAGGCGGTGCTCTTCGACCACGCCGGCGGCTCGGTGTACGTCGGCTGGGCCTGCGGGTTGAGCTCGTCCGTCACGACCGACTTCGCGGCGTTGGTCACCGGGTCGTCGAGCAGCAGGACGTCGAGGCCCTGCTGGATGTCGTTCGAGATGATCGCGCCGTTGTACCAGTACGCCGACCACGAGCCGCCGAGGATCAGGCGCTCCGAGGAGAGCGGGCCGCGGTCGAACCACGCGATCTCGACCGGGTTCGCCGAGTCCGTGAAGTCCCACACCGAGATGCCGCCCTGGTACCAGGCCTGGACCATGATGTCGCGGCCCGGGACGGGGATGAGCGAGCCGTTGTGCGCCACGCAGTTCTCGGTCGCGGCCTGCTCGCGCTCGATCTTGTAGTAGCTCTTGAACACGAGCTCGCCGCCCACGATGTCGTAGATGGCGTCCGCGCCCTTCTCGGGCCCGACCGTGGGGTTGCACGTGGGCGCGCCGCCGCCGCCGAGCTCGTCCGTGAAGACGACCTTGGTGCCGGCGTTGTTGAACGTCGCCGAGTGCCAGAAGGCGAAGTTCGTCGTGTCGCGGACCACCTCGGTGACCACCGGGTGCGCGCGGTCGGAGATGTCCATGAGGATGCCGTCGCCCATGCACGCGCCCGCCGCGAGGTCCTTCGACGGGTAGGTCGTGATGTCGTGGCAGCCCGACGTCGTGCTCGAGCCGTTGCCGCCCGGGTTGCCGCCCTCGGGGAAGAGGACGGGCGTGGAGACGAGCTCCGCCGCGGCGGGGTCGTCGAGCGGGATCTGCACGACCGAGATGAGGTCGTGCGGCGGGAGGCAGTCGGGGAACGCCGCGTTGGGGCTGTACGACGAGACGTAGACGAACAGCTCCTCCCCGTCCTTCGACGGCGCGAGGGAGTGCGTGTGCGAGCCGCACTGCGTCTCGACCGACGACACGTACTCGGGCGACGTCGGGTCGGAGATGTCGAAGACCTTGATGCCCTCCCACGAGTCCTTGACCGTGGCGCTCTGGGCGACGTTCTCGCACGAGTCGTTGCTGCGCGACGAGTCGGTGCTGAGGACGAGGAGGTCCCCGTAGACCGAGATGTCGTTCTGCGACCCGGGGCAGACGACCTGGGCGACCTGCTGCGGCGCCGTCGGGTTCGCGACGTCGTAGACCGTGAACCCGCCGTAGTTGCCGGCGAACGCGTAGCGGCCCTGGAACGCCAGGTCGCTGCTGTACTGGCCCTCGGGCGCGAACGCGCCGTTCTTCGGGATGTTCGCGACGTGGGTCAGGTTGGGGCTGCCGGCGACCTCTCCGGGCGCCAGGACGTCGGTGGCCTGGGCGAGGGGAGCGAGCCGCTGGGCGGGAAGGTCGGCGAGCGAGCCGGCGGCCTGCTCGGTGAGAGAGGCCACGGCCTCGGGAGAGCCGTCGGACGGCTCGGCGGCCGCCGACGAGGCGACGGCGAGCGAGGAGACGGCCAGCGCGGCCGCCATGGACGAGGCGAGCAGGACCCGGCTTCTTTGCCGGCGCGTCTTGTTCGTCGTTCGATGCACGAGCGAAACACCTCCTTGGTAGTGTTCTGCGAATTCTGTCCGTCAGGTGTGATCTGGACCACCCCAAGAGCGCGCTTCACGGCGAGTTTTTACACGGAGGGAACAGGGCGGGTGCAGAGTTTTCCCAGTGGTAACGCAACCTCGACCGCAGCCGCACGGGCCCTGACCTGCGGCGCGGTCGTGCTCGGGGTGGCGCTGGGCGCGGCGGCGTGCACGCCCGACCCGGTGCCGACCTCGACACCGTCGAGCGTCGTCGTGCAGCCCGGCCGGCCCGGCGAGGAGGCGACGACGGTCGCGCCCGAGGACTACGACGCCGCGCCCGACGCAGAGTCCTGGAACCAGGCCGACGCCGCGTTCGTGACCGGGATGATCGAGCACCACCTCCAGGCGCTGGAGATCGCCGCGCTCGCGCCGGACCGCGCCGGGTCCGACGCCGTCCGGTCGTTCGCGGAGCGCGTCACCGCCGCGCAGGGCCCGGAGGTCCACGCGCTCGCGTCGTGGCTCCAGGCGCGCGACCTCGCCGTCCCGGAGGGAGCGGAGGGCGACGGCGGCACGGGCCCCCGCGCGCCCGAGGGATCGGGGCACGAGCACGGTGACGGAGCGTCCGGGATGCTCACGGACGAGCAGCTCGCCGAGATCGAGCGCGCGAGCGGCGCGGAGTTCGACCGCCTCTTCCTCGAGGGGATGATCCAGCACCACGAGGGCGCCCTCGCCATGGTCGACGTCGTGCTCGTCGAGGGCCAGGACCTCTTCGCGAACGAGATCGCGGCCGAGACCGCGTCCGGCCAGGGCGGCGAGATCGACCGCATGCGCGACCTCCTCGCGGACCTCTGACGCGCCTGAGCGAGAACCCCGGTCGGCCGAGGGAGAACCCTGGTCCCGCGAGGTAGAACCCTGGTCCCGCGAGGTAGAACGCTGGTCCCGCGGGGTAGAACGCTGGTCAGCGCACCGTCTCGTCGATCGAGGGCTCGCGGCCGTGGCCCGCCCCGATGTCGGGACGGGCCACGGTGGCTCGCGCGGGAAGGGGCGCGGTCAGCAGTAGAGGTTCGCGCCCGTCGTCGTGCCGAGGATCTGCGCGAAGCGCTGGAACGCCGTCACGCGGGACTGGACCTGCGCGGGGTTGCCGCCGTTGCACTCGATCGAGCCGTTGATCGAGCGGATCGACTCGCCGAAGCCCGCGCCGGAGACGATCGCCTGGTGCCCGGACATCGAGCCCGCGCCCGACTGCGTGTTCCAGAACCAGAGCCCGGTCTTCCACGCGATAGCGGAGTTCTGCTCCACGAGATACGGGTTGTTGAGCAGGTCGATGCCGAGCGCGTCGCCCGCGGCCTTGTAGTTGTAGTTCCAGCTCAGCTGGACCGGGCCCTTGCCGTAGTACGCGCTCTGGCCCGCCGGGCAGCCGTAGGGCTGCGAGTAGTCGCAGTAGTGCGGGTAGTTCGCGGTGTTGATCTCCTTGACGTAGACGAGCCCGCCTGTCTCGTGGTTGACGTTCGCGAGGAACGCCGCGGCCTCGCGCTTGGCGACCTCCGTGCCACCCGTCGTCGCGAAGCCCGGGTACGCGGACAGCGCGTCGACGAGGCCCTGGTAGGTGTAGAACGGGTTCCGGTTCGGGAACATCTGGTTGAACTGGGCCTCGGAGACGACGAAGCCGCTGGGCGTGCCGGGGTTCCCGGGGTTGCCCGGGTCGGTCCCGCCGCCGCACGCGCCCTGCGAGCGCCAGACGCCCCACTCGCCGGTGGTGCCGGGCGTCTCGCCCTGGGTCCACCAGCCGGCCTTCCAGTTCTGGCCGCCGTGCGAGACGACGGCGCCGCCCAGGTAGACCGTGCCGGAGCTCCACGCGGGGGCGCAGGTCGCGGCGTGCGCCTGCTGCGCCGGGCCGGCGACCGCCCACGAGAGCGCTCCCACGAGCACGAGGAGAACGGCGAGGAACAGGGCGAGAGGACGGGACGCGGGCCGTGGGGCGACCACGGCGGACGCCGCGGTGGGAGACGACGCCGGAGCTCGGGTGTGCATCGGTGCACCTTTCGTCGGTGGTCGGGTCGGTTCGAGCCTTGCGGCGCCTCACCGTGGTGGACAACCCCCGTACGCAGAACCCCGTACTCGTGGACGATGCGAGGCAGAGCCTCGTGGGGCGTGCGGTGGGGTTGACGCCCGGGCGGGCGGGTGCGAGAGTGTGCGCATCCCGGAAACGTTTCCAGGTCCGTCGAGGCCGTCAGTCTGGAAACGTTTCCAAACGCGACGGTCCTTCGACGACGAGGTGGACGACAGTGACGTCATCACGCGCCACGCTGATCCAGGTGGCACAGCGGGCCGGGGTCTCCCTGGCCTCGACCTCCCGCGCCCTGCACGGGACGGGCGCGAGCCCGGCGATGGTCGAGCGCGTGCGCGCCGCGGCCACGGAGCTGGGCTACAGCCCGGACGCGATCGGGCGGTCGCTGCGCCTGAAGAAGACGTTCCAGGTCGCGTTCGCCGTCGCCGACATCGGCAACCCCGTCTACGTCGAGATGATGACGGCGATCCACGAGGTCCTCGCGCCGCACGGCTACCGCGTCGTCGTCATGACGACCGGGGACACGACGTCCTCGACCGTCGAGCTCGTGCGCAGCCTGTCGCGCGGCTTCGTCGACGCGATGATCCTCAGCCCCTTGCGCACCGACGACGAGCTCGTCGAGGAGATCCGGCAGGCGCCGGTCCCGGTCGTCGTCATCGGTCGCACCCTCGCCGACCGCGGCATCGACTCCGTCTCCACCGACTCGGCGGGCGGCATCGGCGATGCGGTGCGCCACCTGCTCGGCCTCGGCCGCCGCCGGCTCGCGTTCCTCAACGGCCCGCTCGACACCACCCCGGGCGAGGCGCGCCAGCGCGGCTTCGACGCCGCGACGCGCGCCGCCGAGTTCACGGGGGAGCGCGCGGACGCCGTCGTCGCGACGGACTTCACCGTGGCCGCGGGCCTCGCCGCGACGCGCGAGCTCCTCGACGGGTCCGACGGCGGCGCGCGCCCGGACGCGATCGTCGCGGCCAACGACCTGCTCGCCATCGGGGCGATCCGGGCCGTGCGCGAGCGTGGCCTGTCGGTCCCCGAGGACGTCGCGGTGACCGGGATGGACGACACCGAGATCGGCCGGGTGTTCCAGCCCAGCCTCACGAGCGTCTCGCTCGGCTCGACCGAGCGCGGGCGGATCGCCGCGGAGCTCGTGGTCGACCTCGTGGACGGCGACGCGCAGGCCGGGCGCCACACCGCGGTCGGTCCGCGCCTCGTCGTGCGCGAGTCGACCGCCGCGCCGGCCGCGACGCCCGAGGCGTCCGGGCAGCACGAGGCGAGCGACGCCGTCGGGCACGGGGCGAGCGCCGACGCCGCGGGAGGGGTGACCCGATGAGCGCACCGACCCTCGCGGGCGACCCGCACGCCGCGGCCGCGCGTCGACCCGACCGCGGCGCCCCGCGCCGGACCGGCGGGATGGCCCGCGCCAAGCGGCGCGAGGCGATCGCGCTCGTCATGCCGTCGCTCCTGCCGATCCTCGTGCTCAGCGTCGCGCCGCTCGTCATGGGTGTCGCGCTCGCGTTCACGGACGCGCGGCTCGTGCGCCACCCGGACTACCAGTTCGTGGGCGTCGACAACTTCGTGCGCCTCGCGGACAACTCGTTCTTCTGGGACTCGTTCCGCATCGGCATGATCTGGGCCGTCTCGGTGACGCTGCTCCAGCTCGTCGCCGCGATGGGACTCGCGCTCCTGCTCAACTCCGGGCTGCGGCTCCAGGGGCTGACGCGCGTCCTCGCACTCATCCCCTGGGCCATGCCCCCGGTCGTCGTGGCGATCATGTGGCAGATGATCTACTCGCCCAACGCCGGGCCGCTCAACGCGTTCCTCGGCGCCCTCGGGCTCCCGGACGACATCAACTGGCTCGCCGACTTCTCGACCGCGCTGCCCGCGGTGATCGTCGTCGGCGTCTGGGTCGGCATGCCGCAGACCACCGTGACGCTGCTCGCCGGTCTCCAGCAGATCCCGGACGAGCTGCACGAGGCCGCCGCGATGGACGGTGCGGGCGCGTGGCGCCGCTTCACCGCGGTGACGCTCCCGAGCCTGCGCCCGATCATCACGTCGATCACGTCGCTGAACTTCATCTGGAACTTCAACTCGTTCTCGCTGGTCTACGTGCTCACCGAGGGCGGGCCGGGCGGCCGGACCATGCTGCCGATGCTCTTCACGTACCTGGAGGCGTTCAAGAACCGGAACATCGGGTACGCCGCCGCGATGGGCGTGGTCCTCGTGGTGGTCGTCGTCCTCCTGCTCGCGATCTACCTGCGGTCGCAGTTCCGCTCCGAGAAGGAGAGCTGACCCGTGCGCGCACTCGTCCGCCCGGCCCAGTACGTGGCCCTCGCGTTCTACATCCTCTTCCTCGGCTTCCCGCTGCTGTGGCTCATCTCGGCGTCGCTCAAGTCGTCGGGCGAGCTCAACTCGCTGACCGTGAGCCTGATCCCGCAGGACTTCCACTGGGAGAACTACTCGCAGGCGCTCTCGCGGCAGGGCCTCGTGCGCTCGGCGTGGAACAGCGCGATCGTCGCGGTCGTCTCGACGGCGCTCGTCATCGTCATCGCGCTGCCCGCGTCGTACGTGCTCGCGCGCCTGCGCGGCAAGATCCGCGCGGCGGGCGTGGGCTGGATCCTCGTGAGCCAGGTGTTCCCGGTGATCCTCATCATCCTTCCGCTGTTCCTCATCCTGCGGACCGTCGGCCTCACGGACTCGTTGGTCGGGCTCACGCTCGTCCACACCACCTACACCCTGCCGTTCGCGCTGTGGATGATGCAGGGCTACGTCTCCGCGATCCCGGTCGACCTCGAGGAGGCGGGCTCCATGGACGGCGCGAGCCGGTTCACCGTGCTCCGCAGGATCGTCTTCCCGCTGCTCATGCCGGGCGTCGTCGCGACGGCGATGTTCAGCTTCGTCTCCTCGTGGAACGAGTTCTTCTTCGCGCTCGTCCTGCTCCAGTCGCCCGAGAACTACACGCTGCCCATCACGCTGAAGATGTTCATCGGCGGCGAGGGCAAGGTGGCGCTCGGTCCGCTCGCCGCGGGCTCCGTGCTCGCGGCCATCCCCAGCATCGTCTTCTTCTCGATCATGCAGAAGAAGCTCACCGGCGGCCTGCTCTCGGGCGCGGTGAAGGGCTGACCGTGATCCCCTCCACGCCCGGTCCCGCCCCCAGGCTCTCCCGACCCCACCCCCACCCGAAAGGTAGAACCATGAAGACTCGTGGTGCGTCCATCGCCGCATGCCTCACGATCACGACCCTGCTCGTCGCGTCCTGCTCCAGCGGGGGCGGCAGCGGGGACGACGGCGCCGACGGCGGCCCGGTGACGCTGAAGTTCCAGTCGCTGTCCGACCAGCCCGCCGCGATCGAGGCGACCGAGAAGATCGTCGCCGACTGGAACGAGGCCAACCCCGACGTCCAGGTCGAGATCGTGCCCGCGGGCTGGGACGGGATCTACGACAAGCTCATCACCCAGTTCAACGGCGGCGCCGCGCCGGACATCATCCACTACGAGGCCGCGAGCATCGTGCCCTTCGCCGTGGACGGCTACCTCGCCGACCTGTCCGAGTACATGTCGGACGAGAAGCGCGCCGACATCCCCGAGGGCATCCTCGACTCCGTGACGGTCGACGACCAGGTCATCGCGTACCCGACCGAGCTCCAGTCCTACATGGTGTTCGCGAACAAGACGATGCTCGAGGCTGCGGGCGTCGAGATCCCCACGGGCGACACGATGACGTGGGACGAGCTGCGCGAGATCGCGAAGGCCACCACGAAGGACGGCGCGTACGGGCTCGGGTGGGGGCTCGCGAGCCCGACGGCCGCGTTCATGGCCATGGCGCCCGGGTTCGGCGGTCAGTACTTCGAGGGCACCGGCGCCGACGCGATCATCACCATCGGCGAGGGCGAGATGGCCCTGCCGGAGCTCGTCGACGAGATGGCGCACACCGACAGCACCGTGCTGCCGGTGACGCTCACGCAGTCCGGCTCGGAGACGCTCGCGTCGTTCTACGCGGGGCAGGTCGCGATGACGGTCCAGGGCTCGTTCCAGGCCGCGAACATCGCGAACGACGCACCCGAGGGCTTCGACTGGGTCGTGCTGCCCCCGCTCGAGGGCCCCGACGGCGCCGAGCAGGCCGCCAACCCGCAGACGCTCTCGGTGAACATCGACTCCGAGCACGTCGAGGAGTCCGCGGAGTTCATCGAGTTCTTCACCGACACGGAGAACCTCGCCGCGCTCAACGAGGCGGACGCGCTCATCCCGGCCACGACGTCGGCGCAGGAGGCCATGGCGGCCTCGCTCGGCGACGAGAACGGCTGGTCGACGATCCTCTCGTCCGGCCAGTACCTCACGTCGGCGCCGTACCTGTTCGTCGACGCGTACGCGCAGTGGAAGGACACGGTCGCGACGCCCGCGTACCAGAAGTTCCTCGCCCAGGAGATCGACGCCGACCAGCTCGCGACCGAGCTCGAGGCCGGCTGGGACGAGATCACCAAGTAGCAGCGACCGGGGCGGTCGCGCACGCGACCGCCCCGGCCGGGAACCGCGACCCGACGGGTCGCACCGGGCGCGTCGCGCGCCGAGGAGAGATCGACAGGGAGTGGACCGTGACCTGGCTGGACGACCGAGCGGTGGCAGTGATCACCGGAGCGGCGGTGGGGGACGCGCTGGGGGGCGCCACCGAGGGCTGGACCCCCGAGCAGATCGAGGAGCGCCACGGGGGGCGCGTGACGGGGATCGTCGAGCCCTGGTACCCGAACTGGCAGGACGCGCGTCCGATCGCGCCCTACCACAAGGGTGACGGGCACATCACGGACGACACCCTCATGACGCGCGCGCTCGTGGAGGTGTACGCGAAGCGCCGCGAGCACCTCGACGCGTACGCGATGGCCGAGGACCTCGTGCCCCTCATGATCGGCGAGCCGCGCTGGATCCCCGAGCTGGAGTCGACCGCGCTGCTGCTCCAGCGCGTGTTCCTCGCCGAGAAGTGGATCGTCGCGCGCCTGCACTACGGGCACGTCGACCCGCGCGAGGCGGGCGTCGGGAACGTCGTCAACTGCGGCGCCGCGATGTACGTCGCGCCCGTCGGGCTCGCGAACGCGGGCGACCCGCGCGGCGCGTACGCCGAGGCGATCGACCTCACGGGCGCGCACCAGTCGAGCTACGGCCGCGAGGCCGCGGGCGTGTTCGCGGCCATGGTCGCCGCGTCGGTCGCACCCGGGGCGACGGTCGACGACGTCGTGCACGCCGCGCTCGACGTCGCGCACGACGGCACGGCCGCCGCGCTCCAGGCCGTCGTCGAGGCGTTCGACGGCTGGACGACGGCGCCCACGACGGACGAGGAGGAGCGCGCCCTCGCGCGGCTGATCCGGGAGACGGTCGCGCCGTTCGACTCCGTCGGGCCCGCGTACCGGCAGATGTCGATGGACGCGCGACGCCCGTCGCGCACCAAGTCCATCGAGGAGCTGCCCGCGGCGCTCGGCTTCGTGCTCGGGCACCGCGGCGACTTCCGCGGCGCGGTCCTCGGCGCGGTGAACTACGGGCGCGACGCCGACTCGATCGCCGTGATGGCCGGCGCGGTGTGCGCGGGCCTCGGCGGGACGGCCGTCGTGCCCGACGAGTGGCTCGACGCGATCGAGGAGGCGAGCCGCATGGACGTCCGCGAGACGGGTCGCCTCATGGCGTCCGCCGCGCAGGACATCCTCCGCGCCGACCGCGAGCGCGCGACGTCGCGCCTGCGCGCGCTCGCCGAGCTCGGCGGGGCGTCCGTGGACGGCGCCGGTCTCGGCGTGCACGACGGCGAGGCGCGCGCCGCGCGGGCGGGTGACCCGGCGTGAGGCTCACGTGGGCCCAGCCCGAGGACCTGCTCGCCCACGAGCTCGTCCAGGCGGCGGCGGAGGGCAAGGACGCCGCGGCGCTCGCGGACGTGCGCGAGCGCTGGACCGCTGCGGGCGGCGACCCCGTCCCCGCGGTGAGCGGGGCCGGCCCGGTCCCCGCGACCCCGGCGCTGCGCGCGCTCGCGCGCGACCTGCTCGTGGAGCTCGACGCGCTGCCCGCGGCGCCCGCGCCGCACGAGCCCGACGACTGGGACGCGATCCTCGCCACGCTCCCGGCGGCGCCCGGCCTGCCCACCCGCCCGGGCGCCGTCGGGTCCTCCGGCGGCTTCGCGGCCGGTGCGCCGACCGGAACCGCCGCCGACGCCGCGTACGCGGACCGCGTGCTCGGCGCGTGGACCGGGCGCGCGGCGGGCTGCCTGCTCGGCAAGCCCGTGGAGAAGATCCCGCGCGCCGGGATCGAGGAGATCCTGCGCGCGACGGGCCGGTGGCCGCTCGACCGCTGGTTCACCGCCGTCGGCCTGCCCGACGACGTCGCCGCGCGCTGGCCGTGGAACCGGCGCAGCGCCCCGACGTCGCTCGAGGAGAACATCGACGGGATGCCCGAGGACGACGACCTCAACTACCCGATCCTCGCGCTCGCCCTGCTGGAGCGGCACGGGCGCGGCTTCACGACGGACGACGTCGCGCAGCTCTGGCTCGACGCTCTGCCCGCGGGCCGGGTGTTCACGGCCGAGCGCGCCGCGTACCGCAACATCCTCGACGCGCGGCCCGTGCCGGAGACGGCGACGCACCACAACCCGTTCCGGGAGTGGATCGGCGCGCTCATCCGCACGGACGTGCTCGGCTGGGTCTCGCCGGGCGACGTGCGCGAGGCCGCACGCCTCGCGTGGACGGACGCGCGCCTGAGCCACACGCGCAACGGCGTGTACGGCGCGATGTGGGCGGCCGCGCTCGCGTCCGCGGCGATGGTCTGCGAGACGGTGGACGAGGTGCTCGACGCGGCGGACGCCGTCGTGCCGCCGGGCAGCCGCCTGGCCGCCGCGATCCGGCTCGGCCGCGACGCGGGCCGCGACGGCGACGCGTCCGAGGCGGGCGTGCGAGCCGGGCTCGACACGATCCACGCCGCGTACGGCGACCTGCACTGGGTGCACGTGCTCGACAACGCCGCGGTGATCGCCTACGCGCTCACCGCGGGGCGCGGCGCGGACGGCCGCGGCGACTTCGGCGCGAGCGTCGCGATCGCCGTCACCGCGGGCTGGGACACCGACTCCGCGGGGGCGACGGTCGGCGGCGTGGTGGGTGCGCTGCAGGGCGTCGAGGGCATCGGCCAGCGGTGGACGCGCCCGCTCGACGGCCACATCGCGACCTCGCTGCCCGGCGGCGAGCAGAGGATCGTGGACCTCGCGGCGCGGACGGTCGCGCTCGCGACGGTCCCGGTCGTGGTGGCCGGGGGAGCCGTGCAGGGTCCCACGGAGGAGGCACAGGCATGAGCACGACGGCGGACGGGGAGCAGGGCGCCACGGTCCCGGGCGGGTCGGGACGGGTCGTGGTGGTCGGGTCGGCGAACGTCGACCTCGTCGTCGACGTTCCGCGCCACCCCGGCGGCGGAGAGACCATCCTCGGCGGCGAGCTGCGGCGCAACCCCGGCGGCAAGGGCGCAAACCAGGCGGTCGGCGCGGCGCGTGCGGGCGGTGCCGACACGACGTTCGTCGGCGCGCTCGGGCACGACGACGCGGCGGACCTGCTGCTCGCGTCGCTCCACCGCGGCGGCGTGCGGACCGACCTCGTCGAGCGCGTGGACGCCGCGACGGGCACCGCGCTCATCACCGTCTCGCCCGACGGCGAGAACGCGATCGTCGTCGCGCCCGGCGCGAACTCGCACGTGACGGTCGGCGCGGCACAGGCGGAGCGGATCGCTGCGGCGGACGTCGTCCTCGCGCAGCTCGAGATCCCGCTCGACGTCGTGCGCGCCGCCGCCGCGGCACGCCGCCCGGGCGCGCTGCTGGTCCTCAACGCGGCGCCGTCGCGCGACCTGCCCGACGACGTCTGGGCCGCGCTCGACGTGCTCGTCGTCAACGAGCACGAGGCGGCGGACCTGGCGGGCGCCGCCGGCGACGCCGACCCGAGCGCGCTCGCGGGGCTGCTGCTGGAGCGCGTGCCGGCCGTCGTCGTGACGCTGGGCGGCCGGGGGAGCCTCGTGCTCGAACGACTGCCCGGCGGCAATCTGCAGTTCCTCGTGCCTGCGGTCCCCGTTGAGGCGGTCGACACGACCGGCGCGGGCGACACGTTCTGCGGCGTCCTCGCCGCGGCGCTCGCGCGCGGCGCGGACCTGCCCGACGCCGCGCGGCTGGCCGCCGCCGCGGGTGCGCTCGCGGTGACCCGCCCCGGGGCGCAGGACGCCGTGCCCGACGCGGCGGACGTCGTCGCGCTCGCCGAGCGCGCCGAGAACCCCGCCCGACCGACCTGAGCCACTCCGCAGCACGTCCGAGCGCGGGCCCGGCCCGCCGAGGGAAAGGCACCATGACCTACACGTTCGACCCGCTCGTCCCGCGTCCGATCGACCTGCCGACCGAGGTCGCGCTCGACGGGCCGCTCACGCCCGAGCAGTCCCTCGCGCTCGACGAGGCGAAGATCTTCGTCGGCCCGGCCGACCCCGCCGACCGCCCGGCCTGGCGCGAGCGCCTCGCCGCGTGGCGCGACGACGCGCGCCGCCGCCACGGGTACACGGGCGCCGCGTACGACCGCCCGGACGCCGCGTGGGCCGCCGGGTGCTCGACGGTCGCCCAGGTCTGGCTGTGGGACGAGCTGCTGTACTCGTTCGAGGAGCACCGGTTCACGCCCGAGCGGTTCCTCACCGACGCGCGCGAGCGGTTCGGCGGCCTCGACGCCGTCGTGCTGTGGCACGCGTACCCCGTCATCGGGATCGACGACCGCAACCAGTGGGACTTCTACCGCGACGTCCCGGGGATCGTCGACCTCGTGCGGACGTTCCACGACGCGGGCCTGCACGTGTTCGTCGACTACAACCCGTGGGACGTCGGCACGCGTCGCGGCGACGACGACCTCACCGAGCTCGCGGCCGTCGTGCGCGACCTCGGCGCCGACGGCGTCTTCCTCGACACGCTGAAGAAGGCCGAGCCGGAGCTCGTGGCGCGGCTCGAGGCCGCGCGCCCGGGGATCGTCCTGGAGGGCGAGTCCAAGCTCCCGGTCGAGCGCATCGAGGACCACTCGTCGTCGTGGGCGCAGTTCTTCGCCGACTCGCCCGTGCCCGGCGTGCTGCGCGCGCACTGGTACGAGCGGCGGCACATGCAGCACCACGTGCGCCGCTGGCACCGCGACCACTCCGAGGAGCTCCAGTCCGCGTGGCTCAACGGCGTGGGCGTCATGGTGTGGGAGGTCGTGTTCGGCGTGTGGGTCGGCTGGTCGGCGCGCGACGCGGCGACGGTGAAGCGCCTGGTCACGGTCCAGCGCGCGGCCCGGCCGCTCCTGCTGGACGGCGAGTGGACGCCGCTCACCGAGCTCGCCCCCGAGGCGGAGGAGGCCGGTGTCTACGCGTCGCGCTGGGAGCTCGACGGCGTGACCCTGTGGACGCTGGTCAACCGAGGCGCCGCTGACTACGCCGGCCCCCTCCTCCCGCCCGACCACCCCTCCCGCCGAACCCGGGACTCCGTGGCACCCGAGGCGCTGGGTGACGTGCAACCCGGGGTTCGCCAGGGCGCGGATGACGCTCGGACCCGGGTTCGGCCCTGCGGGGGTGTCGACGGCGTGCGGGTGCCCGCGCGGGGCGTCGCCGCGGTGCTGCACGTGGCCGACGGCGCGCCCGAGCCCGCGTGGCTGCCGCACCTGCGCGACGTGGTCGCCTCGCTCGACGAGTCCGCGCGCCACGACCCCGACGCGCGGTTCCCGCACCGGCTCGCGCGCCGCCTCCACGCGTCACCAGCCGCGTCGCCCGCCGCGTCCGCGGCCTCGGCGGTGTCGATCGAGGCGACGGACCCGACCGGGTCGAGCGCCGCCGTCGAACAGGGCAGGACCGGGGCGACGGGCGCGCCCGAGCCGGGGGCCGTCGTCGTCCCCGCGGGGCCGTACGTGCTGACCGTCCGGTACCGCGCGCGCGAGACCGGGATGTACCAGGGCGCGCCGTACGTGGACGAGTGGAAGCCGCTCCCGCCGCGCCTGCACGACGCGCGGACCCTCCAGCGCGACGGCGAGCTCGCCGCCCCGGTGGCGGTGGGCCGCGACGTGACGAACGCGGAGTTCGCGGAGTTCCTCGCTGCCACCGGGTACGTGCCCGCCGTCGCGCACCGCTTCCTCGCCCACTGGGTCGACGGGCGTCCCGCGCCCGGCACGGAGGACGAGCCGGTGACCTTCGTCGACCTCGACGACGCGCGCACGTTCTGCGCGTGGCGCGGCGGACGCCTGCCCACCGAGGACGAGTGGCAGCTCGCGGCCGAGCAGCCCGGCTGGGCGCGCGGCGAGCCCGCCGTGTGGAGCTGGACGGGCTCCGAGCACTCCGACGGCCGGACCCGGTTCGTCATGCTCAAGGGCGGCAGCGACTACCGCGCCGAGGGCTCCGACTGGTACGTCGAGGGCGGGCGCCACGCCCCTGACTACGCGGTCAAGCTCCTCGTCCCCGGCCTGGGGCTCGCGCGCGGCGCGACCGTCGGGTTCCGCTGCGCGTGGGACCTCGCCGACGACGCGAGGGAGGTGACGGCATGACGGACGCACCGCGCGTCTCGCGCGATCCTGCCGCCGGCGCGCTCGCGGGCCTGCGCGTCGTCGACGCGTCGACGCTGTTCGCCGGGCCCATGGCAGCGATGCACCTCGGCGACCTGGGCGCCGACGTCGTCAAGGTCGAGCACCCCACGAAGCCCGACCCGTCGCGGACGCACGGCGCCGCGAAGGACGGCGTGAACCTGTGGTGGAAGACGCTCGGGCGCAACAAGCGCACCGTCACCGCGAACCTCGGGAGCGACGGCGGCCGCGAGGTGTTCCTCGCGCTCGTCGCCGACGCGGACGTCGTCGTCGAGAACTTCCGGCCCGGCACGCTCGAGCGCTGGGGCCTCGGCTACGACGAGCTGTCCGCGCGCAACCCGCGGCTCGTGCTCGCGCGCGTGAGCGGGTTCGGGCAGGTCGGGCCGTACCGCACCCGCCCCGGGTTCGGCACGCTCGCCGAGGCGATGAGCGGGTTCGCCGCGATGACCGGCGAGCCCGACGGCCCGCCGACCCTCCCGCCGTTCGGGCTCGCCGACGGCGTCGCGTCGCTCGCGACCGCGTTCGCCGTCATGGTCGCGCTGTCGACGCGCGAGCGCACCGGGCACGGGCAGGTCGTCGACACGGCGATCATCGAGCCCATCCTCGCGATGCTCGGGCCGCAGATCACGCGCTGGGACCAGCTCCGCACCGTGCAGCCGCGCACCGGCAACCGGTCCGCGAACAACGCGCCCCGCAACACCTACCGCACGCGCGACGGGCAGTGGGTCGCCGTGTCGACGTCGGCGCAGTCCATCGCCGAGCGCGTCATGCGCCTCGTCGGGCGCCCCGAGATCGTCGACGAGCCGTGGTTCGCGAGCGGCGTCGAGCGCGCGCAGCACGCCGACCTGCTCGACGAGGCCGTCGGCGGCTGGATCGCGCAGCGCACGCGCGACGAGGTCGTCGCCGCGTTCGAGGAGGCGCAGGCCGCCGTCGCGCCGATCTACGACGCCCACGACATCGTCGACGACCCGCAGTTCCGCGCGCTCGGCACGATCCACGAGATCGAGGACCCCGAGCTCGGACCGATGCTCATGCAGGGCCCGCTGTTCCGGATGTCCGAGAACGACGGCGTCATCCGCTTCACCGGCCGCGCGCACGGCGCCGACACCGACGCCGTGCTGGGCGAGCTGGGCTTCTCGCCCGAGCGCGTCGCGGAGCTCCGGGCCGAGGGGGCGGTATGACGGGGCGGGGCGACCGGCTGGGCGCCGCGCCGCCGCTGACGCTGCTGTACGTCCCCGCGGACCGGCCCGACCGGGTCGCGAAAGCGCTCGGGTCCGCGGCCGACGTCGTGCTCGTGGACCTCGAGGACGCCGTCGCCCCGGCGCGCAAGGACGAGGCGCGGGCGCACGCCGTCGCGCTGCTCGACGACGCGGCGGCCGCGCGCGGGGTCCAGGTGCGGATCAACCACCCCGCGACGCCGTGGCACGCCACCGACGTCGCGGCCCTCGCCGGGCTGCCGCTCGCCGTCGGGGCGCGCGCCCCCAAGGTCGAGTCGGCCGACGAGGTGCGCGCGATCGCCGCGGCGCTCCCCGGGCGGGCGCTGCACCTGCTGGTCGAGTCGGCGCTCGGCGTCGAGCGCGCGTTCGAGCTCGCGACGGCGTCGCCGCAGGTCGCGTCTCTCGGGCTCGGCGAGGCCGACCTCCGCTCCGACCTGCGGGTCGACGACGAGGCCGGGCTCGCGTGGGCGCGCAGCCGGGTCGTCGTCGCGGCCCGGGCGGCGGGGCTGCCGTCGCCCGCGATGTCCGCGTTCACGCACGTGCGCGACCTCGACGGGCTCGCGGCGTCGTGCCGCGCCGGGCGGGCGCTCGGGTTCTGCGGCCGCACCGCGATCCACCCCGCGCAGCTCGACACCATCCGTGACACCTTCCTCCCGACCCCGGACGAGGTGGACCGCGCGCGCGAGGTCGTCGAGCGCGTCGGCGACGCGGCGGCGTCGGGCACGGGCGTCGTGGCGCTCGCGGACGGCACGTTCCTCGACGTCGCGATGGTCGAGCGCGCGCGCACGGTACTGGCACTGGCGGATCGTCGCCCGCCCGGCTAGCGCGGCCCAGGCGTGCGCCACGCCGAGCACGACCCCGCCCGCGGTCGAACACGACATGAACGTCGCTATCGGCGCGATAACGACCCCCATGTCGTGCTCGGCGGGTGGGGGTGGGGGGCAGGGGGAGGGGGCAGGGGGAGAGGGGCGCGGGGGGCAGGTATCGCAGGATCTCGATGAGGAGACAGCATGGACGCAGCACGACGGCCGCTCCGGCGGCCCGGGACGACGGCGGCGCTCGCCGCGCTCGCGGTGAGCGCGACGATCGGCGGGGCGGCGCTCGCGCTGCCCGCGACCGCCGCGGAGCAGGGCACGGTGGAAGCGGGGCGGGTCGCGGACTCCGCGGCCGGCCCGATCGACTACACGGTCTACCTGCCGCCCGGCTACGACGACGCCGAGCAGGAGTACCCGACGCTCTACCTGCTGCACGGCCGCGGCGACACGCAGGCCGCGTGGCAGCAGGTCACGGGCGACCTCGACGAGCTCATCGGGGCGGGCGAGATCCAGCCGATGGTCGTCGTCATGCCCGACGCGCCGTGGAACGACCGCGGCTCCTGGTACACGGACTCGCTGTACACCGGGGACGCGACGGGCGCGGGCGCCGGCACCGCCGTCGAGACGGCGTTCACGCGCGACCTCGTCGCGCACGTCGACGCGACCTACCGCACGGTCGAGCACCGCGAGGCGCGCGCCGTCGGCGGCTACTCCATGGGTGGCGCGGGCGCGCTGCGGTTCACGCTCGCGCACCAGGACACGTTCTCCGCGGGCATCGTGCTGAGCCCCGCCGTGTACGTGCCGCAGCCGCCCGCGGACTCCTCGGCCCGCGACCACGGCGGCTACGGCGTCGGCACCGCGCCGTTCGACGCCGACCGGTACACCGCGCTGTCCTACCCGGCGGCGCTCGCGGCGCTCGACCCGGCGCTCCCGGTGCACCTGTTCGTCGCCGTCGGCGACGACGAGTGGGCCAACCCCGACCCCGCCGAGGCCACGCACGACATCGACTTCGAGTCCGCGCGCCTCTACAACCAGGCGCGCCGCGTCCCGGGCGTGACGGCCGAGCTGCGCGTGCTCGACGGCGGCCACGACTGGGACGTCTGGCGGCCCGCGTTCCGCGAGGGCGTCGTCGACGTCTCGGCGCGCCTGCGCACCACGCCCGCCGCTCCGTGGGACGCCGAGCTCCTCGGCTCCGCGGGCGACGACCGCGCGGGCGGGGTGGCGGCCCTGCCCGACGGCGGCACCGCCGTCGCGCTGAACCTCGCCGGTGCGTGGGACGGGTACGAGCCCGCGGGCGGGCTCGACACGGTCGTCGTGCGACGCGACGCCGACGGCGCCGAGGTCTGGCGGCACGCGGTCGCGACGGCCGCGGACGACCGCGCGTACGGCGTCGTGCCGGGCGCGGACGGCGGCGTGCTCGTCGCCGGGTACACGAAGGGCGACCTCGACGGCGCCCACGCGGGCACGACGCGCGACGACGGGTTCGTCGCGGCCGTCACCGCCGACGGCGAGCGGGCCTGGACGCTGCAGACCGGCGACCCCGGCGCGGCCGACCGCTTCTACGCCGTCGCACCCGACGGCGCCGGCGGCGCCTACGTCGCCGGGTACACGAGCGGCGCCGTCGGCGACGCGCCGAGCGCCGGGGACAAGGACGCGCTGGTCGGGCGGGTCTCCGCGGCGGGCGAGCTGCTGTGGCTGCGCCAGGTGGGCGGGCCCGGCGAGGACAAGGCGCTCGCGGTCGCGGCCTCGCCCGACGGCGCGGTGTACGTGGGCGGGGTGTCGGGCGGCGGGATGCCCGGGACGGAGCACGCGGGCGCGAACGACGGCTGGGTCGCGCGCTACGCCGCGGACGGCGAGCAGGAGTGGCTGCGCGCCGTCTCGACGAGCGAGAACGACCAGGTCAACGGCCTCGTGGCGCGCTCGGACGGGTCGGTCGTCGCGGTCGGGCACACGCGCGGGGCGCTCGGCGAGGACGGCAACCTCGGGGACAACGACGTCGTCGTGCGCGCCCTCGACGTCGCGGGCGAGGTCCTGTGGACGACGCAGGTCGGGACGTCGACCGACGACCGCGGCGTGACGGGCGTGCTCGGCGCCGACGACGCGGTGCTCGTCGTCGGCACGACGTACGGCGCGCTGGGGACGGCCGTCGGCGGGGTCGACGTCGTGACGTTCCCCGTCGCGGTCGACGGCACCCCGGGCGAGGCCACGCAGACCGGGTCGCGCGAGCGCGACGGAGCCGACGAGTGGGACGACGCGAACCTGTTGGCGGCCCCGGCCCCCGCCTCCTCCGGTCCGGACGCAGCCGGCGCGATCGGCGAGGGAGCCGCGCTGCTCACGGGGCTCACGTACGGCGCCCCCGCGGGGACGACCAACACGGGCGCCGCGGACGTGTTCGTCGCGCGCGTGCCGTGGGACGCCGTCGTGCCGGGTTCCGGACCGGGCGAGCCGCCGCTGACCGCGACCGCCGAGGCGCGGTGCCTGGCCGGGAAGGCCTACGTCGCGGTGCGCGCGACGAGCACGGCGGACGCTCCGGTCGACGTCGAGCTCGCGACGCCGTTCGGCACGCGGGTCGTCGCGGAGGTCGCCCCCGGGGCGAGCGCGTACCAGTCGTTCCCGGTCCGGGCGGCGACCGTCCCCGCGGGCGAGGCGACCGCGACCGCGGACGGCCGCACCGCCGTCGTCCCGTACGACGCGCTCACCTGCCCCTGACCCTGCCGCACGGCTGCCGACCACGACCCCACCCGCGGTCGAGCACGACATGAGGGTCGCTATCGGCCGGATAGCGACCCTCATGTCGTGTTCGGCGCCGGGGGTCAGCAGGTGAGGTGGTCGCCCGTCGTGGTGCCGACGATCTCGACGTAGTGGCGGAAGAGGCGGACGCGGTTGTTCATCTGGCGGGGGTTGCCGCCCTCGCACTCGAGCGGGCCGTTGATGGAGCGGATCGTCTCGGCGAAGCCGTGCTCGCCGACGATCGCGTCGTGGCACGTCATCGACGCGGTGCCGGGCTGCGTGTTCCAGTACCAGAGCGCGGTCTGCCACGCGACGGTCGGGTCCTGCTCGACGAGCCACGGGTCGGTGAGGAGGTCGATCCCCAGCGCCTCGCCGGCCGCCCGGTAGTTGACGTTCCAGGAGAGCTGGAGCGGGCCGCGGCCGTAGTAGGCGTCCTGCCCGGCGGGGCACCCGAACGGCTGGGCGGGGTCGCAGTAGTGGGGGTAGTTGGCGGTGGTCACCTCGACCACGTGCACCAGCCCGTGCGTCTCGTGGCTCACGTTCGCGAGGAACGCGGCGGCCTCGCGTCGGGCCAGCCGGTCGCCGCCCGTCGTCGCGAACTCCGGGTACGCGACCGTCGCGGCGACGAGTCCGGCGTAGGTGTAGAACGGGCTCCGCTCGGGGAACATCGCGTCGAACTGCTGCTCGGTCACGACGAACGTCGGCGCGAGCGAGGGCGTCGGGTCGAGCGAGGGCGTCGGGTCGGCCATGGGGTCCCCTTCGTCGGCGGCGAGCCGCGACGTCGCGGCCGCAGCCACCCTACGCGATTCGTGAGGAACCCTGCGCAATTCCTCCCCGAGCGGTCCGACGGCACCCCACCGCCGCTCGACCCCGACACCGCCCGCCCTCGAGCACGACATGAGGGTCGCTATCGGCTCGACAACGACCCTCATGTCGTGCTCGGCGGGGTTGGGGGGTCGGGGGTCAGAGGGTCAGCCGCAGGTCGTGTCCGGGTACGGGGCCGTGCCCTCCGCCTGGACGCCCTTTCCGTCGACGGTCTTGTACGCGACGAGAGACACCTCACCGGCGTCGAGCGTCTTGCCCTTGACCGCGAACGTCTTCTCGACCGTCTCCCCGGCGGGGATCTTCGTGAACTTGTGCTCGCCCGAGACCGTCGTGACCCGGACGTCGATCGGCACCGTGTCGGTGTTCGTCACCGAGGCGGTCAGCCAGAGCTGCTTGCCCGCCGCCTTGCACGACGGCGTCGCGGTACCGGAGAAGAGCACCGCGGTCGCGCCCGGCTCGGCGCCGATCTCGTCCGCCGTCGCCGACTGGTCGAACGAGGCGTTGCCGTACGTCGCGAACCAGCCCCGCGCCGTCGCGAAGTCCTCGGTGAAGGCGCGCGACAGGAGCAGCAGGAGCCGGGCCTTGACGGCCGTGAGGTCGCCGCCCGCGATGATGCCGTTGCCGCCCCCGTACGACGACCCCGACCCGGTGCGCGTCGTCGAGACGAACCACACGCCCTTGTCGCGGATCGCCGCGGTGCGCGCCTGGCTCATCGCGGACGAGATGCCGCCCGCGCCGGTGCCCGCGGTGACGATGCCCTGGACCCCGGCATTCGCGAACGCGGCGACGCCCTCGCCGCCCGCCTGCTGGTAGGACGTGACGATCTCGACGCGCGGGAGCGTCTTGGCGTCGACCGTCGCGAGGTCGAACGGCGTGAACCACTCCTCGGTGTCGCACGACAGCACGCGAGCCGGCGCGCGGCCCAGGGTGATGTTGTCGCCGTCGATCCAGCCGAGCACGCCGTACTCGCGCGTCTGGAACGTGTCGGTGCGGTACGAGTTCGTCTTGGTGACCTCGCGGGCCGCCTGGATCTCGTCGTTGAGCATGAGCACGGTGCCGAAGCAGAACGTCTGCTGCGACGCCGCGACCTTGATCGCGTTGTAGAGGTTCGCGGGCGCGTCCGTGCCGAACACGAGGCTCGAGTCCGGCCCGGCGCCCGACCCCCACGGGCGCATCGAGCCGGACGTGACGACGGGCTTGCGCGACCGCACCGTGAGGTCGAGCCAGTACGCGAACTCCTCCTGCGTGTCGGTGCCCGTCGTGACGACGACGGCGTCGGCGGTCTTCAGCTGCTTCTCGACCTCGAGCGTGAGCGCGTGGAACTGCTCCATCGAGTAGCCGGACGAACCGGCGTTGCCGAACTGGACGGCCGTGACGTCGGCGACCGCGTCGAGCTCGGGACGCAGCGTGTCCAGCATGTCCTCCATGAGGTACGTGCCGGCGCGGTAGCTCGTGAACGTGTCGCGGCCGGTCGCCTTGCCGGCCATGGTGCCGCCGGTCGCGACGACGACGACCTTCGGCTTCTCCGTGGTGGCGGTCGCCGTCGCGGTCGCGTACTGCGCGGACGTGATGCCGAGCGGGTTGGCCGGGGCGGTCCCGGCGGCGAGCACCGGTGCCGCGGCGCCCTCGGCGCGTGCGGCGGCGGCCGACGCCCGGGAGTCGGCGACGGTGTACGCGACCGTCGCGGCGAGGGCCGCGCACGCCAGGACGAGCGCGACGACGGCCGCGACGGCGCGGCCGGACAGGGTCAGGGTGAACGTTCTCAACAGGGGGCCTTCCGTCGGGGGAACATCTGGCCCGCCCGACGCTAGGGACGCCGTGTTGCCGGGTGATTGCCTGGGCGTAAGAAGTACGCGCGTACCGGATCGCCGCCCCGCGGTTGACCGCGGCCCGGCGCGGGTCCAGCCTGGCGGGAGGGCCGGCGCGGGTCCGGCCCGGTCAGGAGCGGTCATGGACGATCGCGACGCCGCCCTCCTGCGGGCGCACGAGCACGCCGCCGCGTGGCTCGACTCCCTCGCGACACGGCCCGTCCCGCCGCGGGCGAGCGTGGCCGACGTCGTCGCCGCGCTGGGCACCGACCTGCCCGACGGCCCGACGACGGCCGCGGACGTCGTCGACCTGCTCGCCACGGCGTGCGGCCCCGGGCTCACGGCCATGCCGTCCGGCCGCTTCTACGGCATGGTCATCGGCGGGAGCCACCCCGCGGCGCTCGCGGCCGACTGGCTCACGAGCGCGTGGGACCAGAACTCCGCGCTGCGCACGGTGACCCCCGCCCACACCGCCGTCGAGGACGTGACGAGCGCGTGGCTCCTCGACCTGCTGGGCCTGCCCGCCACGGGCGCGGTCGGGTTCGTCACCGGCGCGACGACCGCGAACTTCACGGCGCTCGCGGCGGCGCGCGGCGAGGTCCTGCGACGCGCCGGGTGGGACGTGCGCCGCGACGGCCTGACGGGAGCCCCGCGCGTCCGCGTCCTCGTGGGCGCCGAACGGCACGAGTCGGTCGACCTCGCGCTGTCCTACCTCGGGCTCGGCGCGCCCGAGGTCGTGGCCGCCGACGACCAGGGCCGCATCTCGGTCGCCGCGCTCGACGAGGCGCTGAGCGCGTCCGTCGACCAGGGCTCTCCCTCGGCCGGGGGGACCGGCGGCCCGACGATCGTCGTGCTCCAGGCGGGCAACGTGCACTCGGGCGCGTTCGACCCGTTCGCCGCCGCGGTCGAGGTGGCGCACCGGCACGGCGCGTGGGTGCACGTCGACGGCGCGTTCGGGCTCTTCGCCGCCGCGTCGCCGTCGTACCGGCACCTCGTCGCGGGGTACGAGGCCGCGGACTCCTGGGCGACCGACGCGCACAAGACGCTCAACGTCCCGTACGACTGCGGGCTCGCGATCGTCGCGGACCCCGCGCCGCTGCGCGCCGCGATGGGGATGCACGGGGACTACCTCATCCAGAGCGACGCGGGCGACCCGCTCGACAAGGTGCCCGAGCTGTCGCGCCGTGGTCGCGCGTTCCCCGTGTGGGCGGTGCTGCGCGCGCTCGGGCGCTCAGGCGTCGCGGACCTCGTCGACGGCTTCTGCCGGCACGCGACGACGTTCGCGGAGGGGATGCGCGCGCTCGACGGCGCGGTCGTGCTCAACGACGTCGTCTTCACCCAGGTGTGCGCGTCGTTCGGCAGCGACGAGCGGACGCAGGAGGTGGTGCGGCGTGTGCTCGCCGACGGCACGGCCTGGATGTCCGGCTCACGATGGCACGACCGCGCGGTGCTGCGCGTGTCGGTGAGCTCGTGGGCGACGACGGACGACGACGTCCGGATGAGCCTCGATGCGCTGCGCCGCGCGGCGTCGTCGGACTGACCTCCTCGCCCGACACACGAGCCGCCCCGGAACGGCGAGGCCCGGACGGCCCCGCCGCAGCGGGGGCGCCCGGGCCCAGCGGCGGGCCGGTCAGCGGCCCTCTGCCGTCACCGACCGCGGTGCTTGCCGAGGTCGACGCGCACGAGGTGCCCGTCGGGCGGCGTCGTCTCGTCAGCAGGCAGCGCGTTCGTCGTGGCGAGCAGGCCCCTGCCGTCCCACTCGAGCCCTGCGGGCAGCGGGACCTCGACGACCGTGCTCGGGCCGCGCTTGCCGACCTGCGAGATCCTGCCGCCGAAGAGCTCGGCCACGTAGACGGTGCCCTTGTCCGTCACGGCGAGGTTCGTCGCGCCCACGAACCCGGTCCCGACCTGGCGCACCTTCCCCTTCCACGGGTCCACCGTGTAGACGGCGCCGCGTGCGCCGAGGCTCGCGTCCTCGGGCCCGCCGGGGAGCGTCGTCACGTAGAGCACGCCGCGCGGGCCCACCTCGACGTCCGTGGGGACGGGCTCGAACCAGTAGGTCTCGCCGACGACGCAGTCGGGCCACCCGATGGCGGCCGCGGCCTCCGCGGTGACCACCGCGGGCTGGGCCGGCAGGACGGCCACGGTGCGGATCGTGCCGCGGTCGCTGATCGACAGGATCGCGTTCGCGCCCGCGTCGGCGACGTAGGTCGTGCCGCGCGACGTGGTCGTCGCGTACGGGTGGGAGTCGGCGATGCCCGTGTAGAGGCCCGGGACCGGCACCGGAGGTACCTGGGCGACGCACGCCGGGTCGGTCTCGCGCAGGCCGTACGTCACGCCTGCGTCGGGGTTCTTCGCCTGCTCGTACGCGAACGTGTCCGCGAGGACACGGGGCGTGCCCGTCGGGTTCCCCCAGCGGTCCGTGCGCAGCGTCGAGACCTCCGACGCGACCGGCCCCTCCTCGCCGAGCTGCGTCTCGGTGAACGTGATCCGACGGTCCGCGTAGGAGACGCCGCCCACCTCACCGCCGTCGGGCGACACGTAGAGCACGCTCGGCGTGCCGTCGCGCCCGACGGCCGTGAGCAGGCCGGGGAAGTTCTGGGTGACGTAGGTCGTGCCGCGCGGACCGACCGCGAGGCTGAGCGGGGTGACGAGCCCGGTCGCGACGTCGGTGACGGTGGGCGGGCGCGGGTCGTGCCTGCCGCCGTGCGCGACGGCGGGGCTCGCGACGAGGACGAGGGCGGCGGTCGCTGCGGCGACGCCTGCGGGCAGGGCGGTACGGAGTCTTCTCATGGGTGCTCCAGGTCCGGCGGTCCCGGGGCGCGGCGGGGGTGTCGTCGCCGTGCTGCGGGGCAGCACGCGTGCGCGTCGCGCCGGGGACGTGGGTGAGGTGGTCGTCGGGCCGGACGACGTGGCGCGCCACGGGTGTGCCGGGGGCGTGCCGTGCGACCGGCGAGGCGCCGGCCGGGAGTCTGCTGTGCGTCGGCGGTGAGCACAGACCTCCGAGTGTGCACCCGACGGCGTGCCGGGTCCAGGACCGTCGCCCCGGGCGACGAGCGCCCGGGGCGACGGCGGGACGGGGTCAGCCGCGGACGGCCAGGTCCACCCAGACGAGCCGGTGGTCGCTGCTCGGGAACGGGAAGACTCCGGTGAGGCGCGACAGCGGGTCCGCCTGGACCGGCCAGAACACCCCGGCGTCGCGCACGCGCAGGTCGCGCGACGGCAGCACGTAGTCCGCGCGCAGGTTGCCGGGCGCGGTGTCCGCGAAGTCGGCGGTGTCGAGCGCGGGGTCGCCCCGGTGGGTCGCGTTCGCGCCGCCCTGGAGCGCGGCGGCCTCGGTGCCGCCGGACGAGCGGGGTGCCGGGTCCTGGACGCGCCGGTGGTCGAGGAGCTGGTCGATCGCGGCGTCGACCGAGTCGCCGTCGAGCGGGTCGGCGTTCTGGTCGCCCAGGACGACGAAGCTCTCGCCGGGGTGCAGGCCGCCGCGGCGGCCGGCGTCGTCGTACACGTACCGCGACGCCTTGCCGGGCGTCACGTAGTCCGCCCAGAACCGGATCTCGTCGTGGTTGCGCCGCCCGTTGCGGTCCTCGGGGCCGTCGAACGTGGGCGGCGTGGGGTGGGACGCGAGCACGTGGACCGTCTGGCGACCGACCCGCACGGGAACGTCCCAGTGCGACTTGCTGGACAGCCGCACGACCTCGAGCTCCTCGGGCGTGAACCAGTCCGCGGGTGCGGCGGTCGCGGGGTCGTCGGGGAGCAGAGCGCCGGGCATGTCCTTCCACAGGAAGTGCTGGAACGTGCGGACGCCGCGCCTGTCGATCGGGTACCGCGACAGCACGACCATGCCGTACTGGCCCTCGAACACCCCGAAGCCGAACGCGTCGTCGCCCCCGCCGACCGTGCCGTCGTTGTTGAGGTCGAACCCGCTGGGCACGCCCGTGTTCGACGGCGCGACGTACGCGTAGCGGTACTCGATCGGCGTCGCGCCGCCCTGGGCGACCTCGAGGTAGTTGTCGCGGAACAGGTCGACGGCGCGCTGGTCGGGCACGTGGTCGAACTCGTTGAGCAGCACGACGTCGGGCCGGGTGCGCTGGAGCACCTCGGCGATCGTCGCCGCCTGCGGGTCGTCGAGGGTAGAGAGGTCGGCCTCGAGCTCTCCCGCCGCGGCGCGGTTGAGGCTCGCGTTGTACGTCGCGACGCGCAGCGTCCCGCGGTCGTGGCCGTTCCCGTGGCCGTGCCCGTGGCCGCCGTGCGCGACGGCGGGGCTCGCGGCAGCGCCGGCGACTCCCCCGCTGAGAGTGACGGCCAGCGCGACGGGTACGGCGAGGGCGGCGGCCAGGACGGTGCGTGCGGTGCGGGGCTCGGCCGGGTGAACAGGTCTCGTGGACACGGTGGCTCCTCGTCGTCGGGGACGGTGGTCGTCGAGAGGTTCCCCGCCACCGTACGCACGCCGGTCCCCGCGCGGAAGGGCGGCGAGGTGACCGGCGGATGAACGCCGGCCGGCCCTGCCGACGTGGGCGGCCGGTGGGACCCTGGAGCATGGACACCTCGCAGTCCCGACCCGTCCGCACCTACCCGCACGGCGTGCCGTGCTGGGTGGACACCGAGCAGCCCGACGTCGACGCCGCGCTCGCGTTCTACGGCGCCCTCTTCGGGTGGGAGTTCGAGGACAGGCTGCCGCCCGGCACGGGGGAGCGCTACGTCGTCGCCTCGCTCGGCGGGCTGGACGTCGCGGCGGTCGCGTCGGGGACCGGTGTGCCCGAGTGGATCACGTACGTCGCGGTCGACGACGTGGACGCGTCCTCCCGGGGCGTCCCCGACCTCGGCGGGGAGGTCCTCGACGGCCCGACGACGATCGGGCCGCCCGGTCGCATGACGTCCGTCCGCGACCCGCAGGGCGCGACGTTCCGGCTCTGGCAGCCCGGGACCCGGGTCGGCGCGCAGCGCGTCAACGAGCCCGGCACGTGGAACTTCAGCGTCCTGCACACGCCCGACGTCGCGCGGGCGCTGCACTTCTACGGCCCCCTCCTCGGGTGGGAGGTGGACCCGGAGCTCGGCGCGGGCATGGCGCGCGTCCAGGGCTACGGCGACCATCTCGCCCGGACCGTCTACCCGGAGATCGACGCGAACCAGGAGGGCGCGCCGCCCGGCTTCCGGGACGTCGTGGCCGGCGTGGTCGAGGACGGCGGGCCGGCCCACCACGCCGTGGTGTTCTCGGTCGCCGACCGGGACGCCGCCGCCGAGGCCGCCGAGCGCGCGGGGGCCACGGTCCTGTCCGCGGAGGTCGGGGAGTGGACCCGCGAGGTCACGGTCCGCGACCCGCAGGGTGCCGTCCTCACGCTGTCGCAGTTCACCCCGCCCGAGGGCTTCTGACGGCGGGGCCGCCGCCGGGTCGCGTGCGCGGCATGGTCGGGCTGCCCCTCCGGCCGCCCGCGTGCGGCATCATGACGCCGTGAACGTCGTCACCCGTGCCCCGCACGACCAGGTCGTCGCCCGTCTGCGCGCCGCGGACCTCGAGTACGGGCGCGTCGGCCCGACGGACGAGCGCGGCTGGACGTTCGCCGAGGTCGACACGGAGGTCGACGCCGCGGCCGGCCGCGAGCCCGGCGCGCCCGCGGCGGTCGCGGAGGCGCTCGCGCGGGTCGACGAGCTGGTCCCGGCGCCGTGGGTCGTGCAGCTCGACGCCGGGTCGGACCTGCTGCCCGACGGCGTGAGCGCGATCCTCGCGGCCCGCACCGACCCGGTGGCCCCGCCGGAGGTCGTCACGTGGGCGCCCCTCGACCCGTCCGGGACGAGCACCGACCACGCGATGCGCCTCGACGGCGACGCGGGCCCCGTGCTCGCCGCCGTCGCCGCGCTGGTCGGGCTGCGGGACGCGGCGACCGCGCCGGACCGCCTGCGCGATCTCGAGCACCCCGACGACCTGCTCGACGCGTTCACCGCGGTCGCCGACCTGCCGGCGACCGACTCGGCGGCGCCCGACGCCGTCGTCCAGCTCGTGCGCGCCGACGCCGCGTTCGTCCGCGCCGCGGTGCGCCGTGCGGGGGCGGCGTGGGTGCGCGCGACGGACGAGCGCACCGCCGTGTGGACGGTCGAGCGGCCCCCGTCCCCGGTCCCGGGTGCGCCCGACGACGACGTGCAGGAGGCGTTCACGGCGGCCCTCGCCGGGGAGTTCCGCGCACGGTCGACGATCGAGCGCGGCCTGCGTCCGGGCGAGGCGATGATCAGCCTCGAGCGCGCGGGGACCGGGGTGTCGTGGACGCTCACGACGCCCGGGCGGCCATGGGTCTTCGGGAGCTGGAACGACACGTGGACGGACCTGTCCACCTCCGGGACCGAGGGCGCGTACGACGCGCTCGTCGACACCTTCGGCGAGCCGCGCGACCCGAACCGGTTGCGCGCGCTGCTCGCCGCGTCGACGTGGCCCGGCGACCCGGTCGCCGACCTCGCCTACCTCCTCGGCCTGCCGTCGGCGGTCGTCGAGGCGGTCGGCGACCCGGCGCGGTTCCGGCACGGCGCCGAGCGGGTCCAGCCCCTCGGCCCGACGGCGCCGCTCACCCCGGCCGAGAAGGCGGCGCTCGAGGCACGCGCGCCCCGGCGCGGGACGGGGAAGACCGTGCGGGACGTCGTCCTGCTCGTTCTGGGCGTCGTGCTGCTCGGCCTCGGGGCGGCGATGCTCGCGACCGACGGCGCCGTCGTCGGGTCGGACGGCCCGCCCGGGTGGGACGTCGTCGTCTGGGTCGCGGGCGGTGTGCTCGCCCTCGCCGGATGGGCCGGCCTCGGCTCGGCCCGCTCCGACCGGCGCCGCTTCCTCGCCGACACGTGAGCGGGCCGTCCCCGGTCGCAGCACGACCGGGGACGGGCCGCTCCCGCGGCGCTCGGGAGAGCGGCCGTGTCAGCGGCCGGCGAGGTGGTCGAGCTCCTCGAGCAGGCGCTCGCGCGTCGCCGCGTCGTCGACGAACTTCTCGAGGGTCCGCCGCACCGACTCCCAGCGCCCCGCCTCGATCGCGGAGAGCGCGCCCACGAGCTGGCCGGGCGGGAGGTCGAGCACCGCGACGCGGGCGCGCAGACCCTCGGGCGTGACCGTGACGACGACGGTGCGCTCCGCCGTCGCCTCGCCGCCCGCGCCCCGGGCCGTCGCGGAGACGGTGTGCTCGCCGAGCGCGAGGTCGGCGGCGACGATCGCCGCGCCGTTCTCGACCGGCTCGTCGTCGAGCGAGACGACGACCTCGTCCGCGTCCGTGGCGCTCGCGGCGACGACGAGCGTGCCGCCGCGCTCGACACCCTCGGCCGGGCTCACGACCTCGATCGTCGGCGCGGCGGGGGCGGGCGCCTCCTGCTCGCGCGCCTGCTTCCAGCCGATGAACGCGCCCGCACGGTCGGTGATGACGCCGTCGACGCCGATCTCGGTGAGCCGGGCCCAGTCGGCCGCGGAGTTCACGGTGTACGGCATCACGGCGATGCCGGCCTCGTTGAGGTCGGCGACGACGCCCGGGCGTGCGAGCAGCGCGGTCGCGGACGGGTTGTACATGACGGCCCCGAGCTCCTGCGCCACGGCGACGGGGTCGGCGTCGAGGGAGCCGCGCAGGAGGCCGCGCGGGATCTGCGGTGCGTGCTCGCGCGCGGACCGCAGCGCGGCGACGTCGAACGACTGGAGGACCACGCGGTCCTCGAGCCCGGCCTCGACGACCATGTCCACGACACGCTCGACCTCGGCGGACGTCTCCGGGCCCTTGATCTCCAGCAGGAGGGTCGACGAGCCGGTCTCCAGCAGGTCCAGCACCTGCGCGAACGTCGGCAGGTGCTGGCCGGCGAACGCGGGGGAGAACCACGACCCGGCGTCGAGCGCGGCGACCTGCGCGCCGGGCAGCACGGCGACGTCGCCGGAGCCCTCCGTCGTGCGGTCCACGGTCTGGTCGTGGAGCACGACAGGGAGCCCGTCCGCCGTGGTGTGCACGTCGATCTCGACGTACTCGGCGCCCGTGCGCATGCCCGCCGTCACGGCGGCGAGCGTGTTCTCCGGCGCGACCGACGAGTACCCGCGGTGCGCGACCGTGACGGGGAGCTCGCCGTCGTCGCCGACGTAGGACGCGGGCTCGATCTCGGTGACCGTGACGTCGTCGACGCTCACGGTCGCCCCGGCGGTGACGAAGCCGAGCGCGCCGTCGCGCGACCGGTCGATCCGCCCCTCCAGGAGCGTCCTGCCGTCGAGCGCGTAGGTGACCGCGGCGCCCTGCACCTCGACCGACAGGCGCACGTCGCGGCCCGTCGCCGCGTCCGCCGGGGCCGACGCCGTGTAGGGGACGTTCCACGCGTTCGCGGGCGTCCGCTGCGCGATCTCGACGCCGTTGTGCGCGGTCGTCGAGCTGCGCAGGACCGCCTGCCACCACGGGGCCGCGCCCTCGGGCGCGACGTCGAGGATCGCGCCGGCCCAGCGCGAGGCGTTGTCCACGCTCTCGAAGCGCAGCGTCGCCTCGAGGCGGTAGTTCTCCGCCGACTGCCCGAAGACGATGCGCGCGGGCGACGACCCGTCCGGCGCGTCACCGACGAGCCGTCCGTCCCGCACCTGCCAGTCGCCGAGGACGGGCGTCCAGCCCTCGGGGAGGGCGTCGCCGTCGAACGACTCGGTGAGCAGCACGTCGCCGGGCTCGGCGGCGGCCGGGGCGGCGAACGGGACGGTCGCGGTCGTGGTCGCCGCCACGGCGAGCGTGCTCGCGAGCAGGGTGCCCGCCAGCGCGGCGGCGGTACCGCGCACGGCGCGGCGTCGGGTGGTCGTCATCGGGTCCTCCGAACGTCGGGACGGTTGCCCCGGCGACGCTACGAATGCCGCGTGACGGTGCGGTGGACGCCGGGCGACGCCGGAAGGGCGGCCAGGTGACGGGACACGAGTCCCCGGCGTCCACCCCCAGGCTCGCCCCCGAGCGTCACCCGGGCTTCACCCGGGCGGACCCGGCACGCGCGTCAGCAGTCGCGCGACGTCGTGCCCGGCCTCCAGCAGCGCGAGGGTGCGGCGCGCGATCGCGTGGAGCCGCGCGTCGAGTGCGGCGAGCGCGTCTGCGACGTCGGCCGGACCGGTGGCCCCGCGGAGCGCGTCGATCGCGTGCCGGACCTCCGGGACCCGGTACCCGGCCGCGCGCAGGGCCGCGACGACCCGGGCCTCGCGCACGGCCGCGGGCGGATAGCGGCGTGCCGACACCGTGCCCGAGCGCGACGCGACGCGCTCCGGCGCGAGCAGCCCCTCGTGCTCCCAGAACCGCAGCGTCGACGCCCGGACGCCCAGCGCGGCGGCGAGCCCCGTGATCGTGAGGACGGACCCGTCGGTCGCGGCCGCCTCCGGGGCCGGGTTGTCGGCAGAGCCGGCCACGCCGTCGCCCTCCGAGCGGATCGCGAGGAGCACCCGCCGCGCGACGACCGGCCCGACGGCGGACGCGACGCCGCGGTACGCGCGCAGGGCCAGGACGTGCTCGTCGCCGAACGCGCGGTACCCGTTCGCAGAACGGCCGGCGGGCGGCAGGACGCCCAGGGCCTCCAGGTCGCGCACCTGCTGGACCGAGCACCCGGCCGCGCGCGCGACGTCGGCCGTCCGCAGCGGCCGCGCCGTCCCGCCGGCTGTCGCCCCGCGCCCCGAGATCGTCACGCCAACCCTCCACAAGCACTTCAAGAGCACACTCGAACCATGAGTATGGAGCAGATCCTCGGAACGGTCCGGTCGCTCGACGGCGTCCTCGTGCTCTCTCCGGGACCCGGCAGCGAGTTCCCCGAGCTCGCGTGGGGCGACCACTTCTTCTACTTCGCCCCCGACGGCGAGATCCCGCACGGGCAGCCGTACGGCACGATCGTCACCAAGGACTACCCCGACGACGTGGCCTCGCGCCTCGACGAGGAGGGCCGCTGGAGGGTCAACGTGCACGTAGGGCGCGGCCGGTTCCGCGACCTGGTCGGCACCGATCCCCGCGACGGGGCGGCGTCGGAGGCGGTGGAGACCGACGTCGTCGTGCCGCACCCGGTCTACGGCGCGCTCGGCTGGGTGTGCGTCGTCAACCCGGGCGAGCGCACGACGGGGCTCGTCCTCGACCTGCTGCGCGCCGCCCACGACGACGCCCGCGCCCGCGCCGCCCGCCGCACCGCGCGGTAGCGACGGCGCGGGGAGCGGCCTCAGGCCGGGACCGCGGCGCTCGCGGGCGCGGGGCGCGCGGCGACGTGGCCGTGCCCGGCGACGTCGACGCCGACCGCGAGGACGCGCGGGACGCCGTCGGTCACCTCGACGGTGGAGACCGAGGCGTTCGGGAGGGCGACGAGCCCGGACGGGTCGAGCGTCGCGAGCCAGGCGCCGAGCGTGAGCCCGTGCCCGACGACGAGCACGTGGCGGTCGAGCACCGCACCGGGGCGGGAGGCGTCGTCGTGCGCCGCGACGACGCGTGTGAAGACGGCCCGCACGCGCGCCATGAAGTCCTTGCCGGCCTCGCCGCCGCCCACGCCGGGGTGGGCGCCGGCCAGCATGCGCGGCACGAGCTCGGCCCACGGCTCGATCGCGTCGAGGTGCGACTCCGGGCGCCGCTCGTACGAGCCGAACGAGAGCTCGCGCAGGTCGTGGTCGACCGTGAGCGGGAGGTCGGGGTGGTGGCGCAGGAGCTCCATCGCGGTGAGGACCGCGCGGCCCTGCGGGGAGGAGTACGCGGCCGCGAAGTCGTGCCGCGCGAGGTGCTGCGCGGTGACGCGCACGCCCGCGCGCCCCGTGCGGGTCAGGGGGGAGTCGCACGACCCCTGGAGGTGTCGTCGTGCGTTGAGGTAGGTCTGCCCGTGTCGTACGAGCGTGATCGTCAGGGTCATCGTCGCTGTGCCCTCTCCGGTCGTCCCGGTCTGCTGGTCACGGCCGACGCTAGGTGGTCCCGGTGTCGTGGCGACGACGTCCCGGTGACGAACGCGTGGCAACCAACGGAACGTCGTGGGCCGGACGCGCAGCGGCAGAGCGGCCCTGAGGGGCGGCGGCCCGAACGACCAGCGGTCTGCCGCCCGGGACCCGTCACACGGCCGCGCGGACCTCGTCGCGCTCGGCGCTCGCCGCCCGCTCACGGTCGGAGCGGTCCGAGCCGTCCGAGCCGTCCGAGCGCTGGGCCGCGTCTGCGGGCCGCGTCGTCGACCCGTCCGCCTCCGTCGGGGCACCCGGCTCGCCCTGGTCGACGGTCGTCTCCGCGGCGGGTGCGGGCCACGGGTCCTCGGCGTCCCCGGCGGCGTCCGGGACCGGTCCGGCCGCCCGGTGCACGACGACCGCCAGCGGCGCGACGAGGACCCCGCACACCAGGCCCCACGCGAGACCGGCCTGGAGCACCGGGAGCGCGCGTCCGACGTCGGGCAGGACGCCGCCGGCGGTGACGGTCGAGACGACGACGGGCACCGCCGCGGCGACGGCCGCGCCGGCGACGCACGCGAACCAGGTGGCGAGCAGGAGCGCCCAGCGGCCCTCCGCCGGGGGCAGCCGGCGCGCGGCGAGCGCGGTGAGCAGCCCTACGGCCAGCCCGACCCCGAGCGGCAGCGCGAGGTGCACCGGGTCGGCCAGGAGCGCGTCCCGGTCGACGGCGAGCCGTGCGGAGGGCAGCAGCACCACGTCCCGTGCGACGCCCCACGGCGACTGCGGGTCGACCGCACCGGGGAGCACGGTCCTCCCGACGCCCGCCGCCGCCCAGAGCGCGCCCGTCGCCGCGCCCGCCGCGAGGGCCGCCGGCCAGGCGCGCACCGTGGCGGGGGCGCGGGTGTGCCGCGTGCCCGCCGGGTCGTCGCGCCGGTCGGTCAGCGCGCGCGTCACGACGACGGCGAGCCCGACGAGCAGGCCGTTCACGAGCCCCCACCAGCCGCCGAGCGCGGTGGCGACGAGCTCGGTGATCGTGTCGGCGCGCCACGGCAGCGTGACCCCCGCGAACCACGCGGCCGTCGCGGCGGTCGCGGACGCCGCGACGGCCGAGAACCAGACGGCGAGGAACGTCGCCCACCGGCCGGTGCCGGCGGGCAGGCGCCGCACGGCGAGCTGGGTGCCGGCCGCGACCAGCGCCCCGGCGAGCGCGGCGGTGAGGAGCGTGCTGCCGGAGACGGGCGCCCCCGCCGCGACGGGCGCGGTCGGGTGGGGGAGCAGCGCGCGGACGACGGCACCCGGCACCGCGAGGGACATCCCGGACGACCAGTCCCCGAGGCGGCCCGTCACCATCCAGAGGACCGCGGTGAGCGTTCCGGCGACGACGACGGCGGGGACGGTCCTCGATGACGGCATCCTGCGAGGGTAGTGGCAGCCCCGCGCGGGTCGCGACGACGAGCGATGAGTTCCGGGGACGGTCGTCGTCAGAACGCTCGGGAGCCCCGGTGCACGACCGCGGGCACGACGACACGGAGGTTGCCATGAGCGAGCGCAAGACCTACACCCTGGACGTTCCCGGTGCGGTGATCGCCTACGACGTCTGGACGCCGGACGTGGCGGGGGACCGGCCGCCGGTCGTCGTCATGGGATCGCCCATGGCGGCGTCCGGGTTCGAGCAGCTCGTCGGGCTGCTCGACGACCGGGTGGTCGTCACGTACGACCCGCGCGGCACCGAGCGCAGCACGCTCGCGCCGGACGGCGAGGTCTCGGTCGAGGCGCACGCCGACGACCTGCACGCGGTCGTGACCGCGCTCGGGCTGGGCCCGGTGGACGTGTTCGGGTCGAGCGGGGGCGGCGTCGTCGGGCTGTCGTGGATCGAGCGCCACCCGGGCGACGTGCGGACCTTCGTGTCGCACGAGCCGCCGATCACGCCGCTGCTCGAGGACGCCGCGCTCGCGACGACCGTGCAGGCGGACATCGTCGACACGTACCGCCGCGAGGGCTTCGGCCCGGCCATGGCGAAGTTCGTCGCGCTCGTGAGCCACGTGGGCCCGCTGCCCGCGGACTACCTCGACCGCCCGGCCCCGGACCCCGCGATGTTCGGCTTCCCGACCGAGGACGACGGGTCGCGCGACGACCTCCTCCTCGGCAAGAACCTCGCGACGATGCCCGGCTGGGCCCCGGACGGCGCGGTGCTGCGGGCGTCGGGGACGCGGGTCGTGCCCGCGGTCAGCGCGCAGGGCGAGGGCACGCTCGCCTGGCGCGGCGGTGCGGCGCTCGCTGGGCTGCTCGGGGTGGAGGCGGTGACCTTCCCCGGCGACCACGGGGGTTTCATGGTCAACGAGTGGTCGCCGGACAACGACCCCGCGGCGTTCGCCGCGGCCCTGCGCGAGGTGCTGGACGCCTGACCGGAGCGCGTCGCACGCGCCGAACGACCCCGAGCACGGGGTGGTCGACCGCACCCCGCGGGGCTCGGTCGATCGCCTCGTGCTCGACGTGTCTCCGGCCGAGGAGAGAGAGAAGTGTCGGTTGACCGGGGACTTTTGCTTGTTGTCGACACAACTTTCGTCCAACGGTTGACATCGCCTCCTGACTGCGGTGTCATAAACCTCGTTGCCCCTGGAACCGACCAGGGGACCGGACGTCGGGCAGGGGAGCGCGGCGTCCGGACCGACAGCCGACGGCGCGCACCGACGCGTGCCCCGGCGGGACCACGGCGGTCCCGGACCTCGCCCCACGGTCGGTCTCCCACCGGTCGAGGGTCGAGCCCCGCACGACCGAGCACCTGTCTCGACCCTCTGCGACGCGGGACACCCCCGCACGACCCAGTCCTGCCCACAGTGCACCCCCACAGCACCACCCGGGGAACCTCCGCGCGCCCACGTGGCGCCGGTCAGCGTGACGGCGAGCGCCGGCGCGCCGGTCCGGCGCGCCCGCGGGCCGCCCGGACGACCCCGTACGCCCGGAAGGAGTCCCCATGCCCGACCCGACGACCGAGACCCAGACGCCCGCGAGGCCGCTCTCGCGACGGGCGCTTCTCGCGGGGGCAGGCGTCGTCGCCGCGAGCCCTGCGGCCGCTCTGCTGCTGGGCGCCGGCGGCAGCGTCGCCGCCGCACCCCCGGCCGCCGCCGCGACGACGACCGGTGCGGCCACCGGTGCCGTGGCCACCGCCGCGGGCGACGTCCGCAAGATCACGATGTACGCCGAACGGATCTCGGACACGCTCGTCGGCTACGGCCTCGAGCGCGGCAAGGCCACGGTTCCCGGCCCGATCCTCGAGATGTGGGAGGGCGAGACCCTCGAGATCACGCTCGTCAACACGACGGACAAGCGCCTGTCGATCCACCCGCACGGCGTGAACTACGACGTCAACAGCGACGGGAGCGCCTTCAACAACTCGTTCAACGAGCCGGGCGAGACGCGGACGTACACCTGGTCGACCGTGAAGATGGCGCGCGACCGCGGCATCTGGATGCCGGGCAGCGCGGGCTACTGGCACTACCACGACCACGCGTGGGGCGACCACGGCACGCAGGGCCTCGCCGCCGGGCTCTACGGCGCGCTCGTCGTGCGCCGGGTCGGGGACGTGCTGCCGCAGAAGCAGTTCACGATGGTCTTCAACGACATGACGATCAACAACAAGGTCGCCCCCGACACCCCGATGTTCGAGGCGAAGCTCGGCGAGCGCGTCGAGTTCATCTGCATCGGGCACGGGAACCAGCTCCACACCTTCCACCTGCACGCCCACCGCTGGGCGAACAACCGGACCGGCCTGCTCGCGGACCAGTACGACCCGAGCCAGGTCGTGGACAACCGGGACCTCAACCCGGGCGACGCGTTCGGGTTCCAGGTCGTCGCCGGTCTGGGCGTCGGGCCGGGGGCGTGGATGTACCACTGCCACGTCCAGTTCCACTCCGACGGGGGCATGGCCGGCATCTTCCTCGTGCGCAACGCCGACGGCTCCATGCCTCCGGGTGCGCAGGACTCCATCGACCGGTTCCAGGGTCACGCCAGCCACACCATGTCGGCGCCCTCCGGCGCGACCGGCGGCGCCGCGGCCACCACCGGTGGTGCCGCGGCCGGAGGGACCGGGCCGGCCGTCGTCGACCTCACGGGGCACGCCGGCCACTGAGCTGTCGGCTGATCCAGCACCGACGGGCCGCGGGCTCCGCCCCGCACCAGCACCACCCGCACCAGCACGAACCGCTCCCGGCCCGCCCGGGGGCGCCGCACCGATGACGAAGGAGTTGGAGAGTGCTGTCCAGACGATCGACATCCCCCACGAGGGGACGCTCCCGACCAGGAGCACTACTGGCCATGACCGTGGGCCTCACGAGCGCTGCGCTCGTCGCGAGCGCCGCCGTGATCCCGGCGTCGGCCCAGCCCGTCGACACGGCCGCGAGCAGCGCGGTCGCCTCGAGCGGGGCGCTCGCCACGGCTCCTGTCGCCACCGCCGCGGCCACGACGGCCGTGCGCGTGCTCGTGTTCCACGGCGCGCCCGGCGAGCAGGCCGACCCCGTCGTCGAGGCGACGGCGGCGCTCACCGAGCTCGGGTCCGCCAACGGCTTCGAGGTCGAGGCGACGTCCGACCCGGAGATGATCAGCGCGGCGACGCTCGGCGAGTACCGCGGCGTCGTCATGCTCTCCTCGGAGGGCATCGAGCTGAGCGGCGAGCAGGAGGCCGCGCTCCAGGCGTACATCAACGGCGGCGGCGGCTTCCTCGGCGTGCGCGACGCCGCGCGCTCGCAGGAGGCGTCGAAGTGGTTCGAGGGCCTCGTCGGCGCCCGGATCAAGGGCGCGACGATGACGGCGGAGAAGGTCGCCGAGGCGACCGGCACCGGCCGCAGCCCGGCCGCGGAGACCCCGGCCAAGGCCGTCGACGGCGACCCCGGCACCAAGTGGCTGACGTTCGCCCGCACGGGTCAGCTCACGCTGCGCATGGAGCAGCCCGTCGCGGTCGTGAAGTACGGCATCACGTCGGCGAACGACTCCGCGGGCCGCGACCCGAAGAACTGGAAGCTCCAGGGCTCGACCGACGGGCAGACATGGGTCGACCTCGACACGCGCACCGACGAGGACTTCCCGCAGCGCTTCCAGCCGCGCACGTTCGACGTCGCGAACGAGACCGAGTACGGCTGGTACCGGCTGGACGTCACCGCGAACTCCGGCGACGCCGAGGTCCAGCTCGCGGAGCTCTCGATCTTCGGCCCCGACTCCGTCGAGCAGCCCGACCCGGAGATCCCGCTCGAGGAGCGCACGGTCGACCTGGTCGACCGCCAGCACCCCGCGACGGCGGACCTCCCGCTCACGTGGGACCGCGAGGACCGGTGGCTCGACTGGGCCGACGACCCGACCGGTGACGTGCACACGGTCGCGACGCTCGAGCCCGGCCCCGACGCCGGCCCGACGACCAACCCGTTCCAGCCCCTCTCGTGGTGCCGCGACTACGACGGCGGCCGCTCGTTCTTCACCGGCATGGGCGGCACGCCCGAGAGCTGGGCGGACGAGACGTTCCGCGAGCACCTGCTCGGTGCGCTCCAGTGGACGACGGGCGTCGTGCGCGGCGACTGCCAGGCCACCATCGCGTCGAACTACAAGGCCGAGCGCCTGTCGAAGGTGAACACGGCCGGCACGCTCGACCAGAACGGCGAGCAGCACGGCCTGACGGTCGCGCCCGACGGCACGGTCTTCTACATCGGCCGCGGCGCCTGCGCGACCGGTCCGATCGTCCCGTGGAGCGACCCGAACGTGGGCCTCGGCTGCGGCACGATCCACCAGTGGGACCCGGAGACGGGTGAGGCGAAGCTCCTCACGACGCTCGACGTCATGGGCAACCGCGGAAGCGGCGACGAGCTCGTGAAGAACGAGGAGGGCCTGCTCGGCATCGTGCCCGACCCCGACTTCGCGACCAACCACTGGCTCTACGTGTACTGGATGCCGCACGAGAACATCGACCGTGAGCGTCGTGTCGGTTACCGCACGGTGTCGCGGTTCACCTACGACCCGGCGACCCCGACGATCGACCAGAGCACGCGGGTCGACCTGCTCGAGTGGGAGACGCAGATCCACAGCTGCTGCCACGCGGGCGGCGGCATGGCGTTCGACAGCGAGGGCAACCTCTACATCGGCTCGGGCGACAACAACTCGTCGGGCGGCTCGAACGGGTACTCCGGCAACAACTGGACGCAGGAGTACGCGGGGATCAGCTTCCAGGACGCGCGCCGCACGTCGGGCAACACGAACGACCTCAACGGCAAGATCCTGCGGATCCACCCTGAGGACGACGGCACGTACACGATCCCGGACGACAACCTGTTCCCGGTGGGCGAGTACCCCGCGGACAAGACGCGTCCCGAGATCTACGTCATGGGCGTGCGCAACATCTCGCGCCTGCAGATCGACCCTGACACGGACTGGCTGACCGCGGCCTGGGTGGGCCCGGACGCCGGCAGCCCGAACCCCGAGCTCGGCCCGGCCAAGTACGAGACCGCGACGATCATCACGTCCGCGGGCAACCAGGGCTGGCCGTACTGCATGGGCAACAAGCAGCCGTACCGTGACCGGAGCAACGAGGACGCGAGCGTCCTCACCGGCTGGTACGACTGCGACAACCCGAAGAACACGTCGCCGCGCAACACGGGTCTCGTCGACCTCCCGCCGGTGCGCGACAACATGATCTGGTACTCGCCCTCGGGCGGCGGGCCGGTGTTCCCGGACCGCGGCAACGGCATCCCGACGTACGAGGACGACGAGGCGACCTACACCATCCCGTGGCTGCGGGGTGGCGGCCAGGCCGTCATGTCCGGTCCGACCTACCGCCAGTCGCAGGTCGACCCCGAGTCCGACGTCGCATGGCCGTCGTACTGGGAGGGCAAGTGGTTCATCGGCGACCAGTCGAACTCGAACAACCGCGTCGCGGTGACGGTCGACCCGGAGAACCTGGACGCGCCCGTGTTCATGGAGGACCTCCGCCAGATCATCCCGGGCGGCCGCGGTGACGGGCTGCTCCAGAGCTGGATGGACGCGAAGTTCGGTCCGGACGGCGCGCTGTACATGGTCGACTACGCGGGCGGCTTCTTCAGCCTCGACCCGAACCAGAAGCTCATGCGGATCACGTACCAGGGCGGGGCTCCGACCCCGGCCCCGGCGGCGTCCGCGACGAGCATCCAGGGCGACCCGCTGACCGTGCAGTTCACCGGTGCGCGTTCCGGTGGCGTCTCCTACCTCTGGGAGTTCGGCGACGGCTCGACCTCGCGTCAGGCCAACCCGAAGCACAAGTACCCGCGCGTCAAGAACTACGAGGCCAAGCTCACCGTCACGTACGCCGACGGCTCGAAGGCCACGGTCACGACCGACGGCTCGCCGTCGTGCACCCTGCCCGACGAGCGCGAGACCGTGTTCTTCGGCGACGTGGACTCCACGGTCGAGAACCGCGACCTGGGCGCCTGCAACATCGCCGACCTGTTCCAGGACGAGAAGGAGTGGCGCACCCACGCCCGGTTCCTGGCGCACGTGGAGTCGGTCGCGAAGGGCCTGTACGACGACAGCCGCATCAGCGACCGCGAGCGTGCTCGCCTCGTCGACGCGGCGGCCCGGTCCCAGATCGGCGCGTACCCCGGTGGGTACCGCACGATCTTCGACGGCACCGAGGCGTCGCTGTACGACTGGTTCCAGGCGCCGAGCGGGAAGTTCACGCTCGAGCCGGGCGGGTCGATCCGCTCGCAGGGCGGGCTGGGGATGCTCTGGTACGCGGGCGAGGAGCTCGGAGACTTCTCCGTCAAGCTGCTCTACCGCGACGTCTCGGCGGGTGACCACCACGCGAACGCGGGCGTGTTCACCCGGTTCCCGAACCCGGACGAGCCCGGCGACGTCGAGTGCGCCGAGGGTCAGTCCCCGGCGTGGGTCGCGATCTCGTGCGGTCACGAGATCCAGATCTACGACGGTCCGACGGGCGAGCCCCAGAAGACCGGCTCGGTCTACAACTTCGACCCGCTCGGCCTGAACACCGGCGGCGAGAAGCCCAAGGGCGAGTGGAACGAGTACGAGATCCGGGTGGTCGGCCAGCAGTACACGATCATCCGCAACGGCGTCGTCATCAACGAGTGGGAGAACTCGCCGGGACAGCAGTCGTCCCGGGCCGGCGACCCGCCCACGGACCTGCGCCAGTTCGACAGCGGGTTCATCGGGCTGCAGAACCACGGGAACGCGGACCTCATCGAGTTCCGTGACATCCGGGTGGCGGACCTGTAGCACCGCCGGGCGGGGGCGGCCGAGCCGGCCGTCCCCGCCGAGCCCGGGGCCGCCGTCGTGCAGCACGACGGCGGCCCCGGGGGCGGGCCGCACCGCCGGCCCGTCCAGCCCCACCAGCCCGACAGAACCCCCAGACACCCCCGGAGGAGTGCACCCTCATGGAACGACGTACCAGTCCCGGCGGCTCCCGCCACCGCGGCGCACGGCGGTTCCTCGCCGCCACGGTCGCCGGACTCACCGCGACGACGGTCCTCACCGTCGCCCCGGCCTCGGCGACCCCCACCGCACCGGCGACGGCGTCGTCCGCCGTCGTGTCCGCCGCCGACGCCACCGTCGCCGCCGAGCAGGTCCTCACCTGGACCGCGGACAACAGCGTGACCGACTACAAGACGTTCCCGGCGACGGCCGAGGCCGGCCCCGCGACGATCGTCTTCGAGAACAGCATGGCGACCGGCAGCACGTTCGGCATGAGCCACACGCTCACGTTCGACACGTCGTCGCCGGGCTACAACCACGACGTGAACCTCAACATCCTCGCGAGCCCGTTCGATGCCAACGGCGGGCGGCACGAGGCCCAGGTGACCCTCACGCCCGGGAAGTACCGCTACTTCTGCGCGATCCCCGGGCACGGCGAGATGTGGGGCGAGCTCGTCGTCACCGACGGCGGCGGGGGCGAGGACACCACGGCACCGTCCGTGACCGCTCTGGTCACCGGCGAGCAGGACGGCGACGGCGCCTACGTGGGCGGCGCGACCGTGACGCTCGACGCGACGGACGACGACTCCGGCGTGGCCGGGGTCGAGTTCGACCTCGACGGCGCGGGCTGGCAGGCGTACACCGAGCCGTTCGTCGTCGACGCGGTCGGTGCGCACACGCTCCAGTTCCGCGCGACCGACGCGGCGGGCAACACGTCCGAGGCGCAGACCGCGACGTTCACCGTCGTCGAGGGCGACGTCGAGGAGGACACGACCGCCCCGACCGTCGAGCCCATGGTCATGGGCCAGCAGGACGAGAACGGTGCGTACATCGGCACGGCGGCCTTCATGCTCCACGCCGCGGACGAGGGTTCGGGCGTCGCGTCGGTCGAGTACCAGGTCGACGGCGGCGCGTGGCTGCCGTACACGACGACCGTGCCCTTCACCGACCTCGGCGAGCACACCGTCTCCTACCGCGCGACCGACGTCGCGGGCAACGTGTCCGAGGTCGGCTCGGTGACCTTCACGGTCGTCGAGGGCGGCGAGCAGGACACGACCGCCCCGACCGTGACCGCCGAGGTCACGGGCGAGCAGGACGACAACGGCGCGTTCGTGGGGTCGGCCACCGCGACGCTCACCGCGACGGACGACGCGTCCGGCGTGGAGAGCGTCGAGTACGACCTCGACGGCGCCGGCTGGGCCCCGTACACCGAGCCCCTCGTGATCGACGAGCCCGGCGAGCACACGCTCGTCTACCGGGCCACCGACGCCGCGGGCAACGTGTCCGAGGACACCGTCACGGAGTTCGTCGTCGTGGCGGACGCCGAGGAGGACACCACGGCCCCGGTCGTCGCGAACGAGCTCAGCGGCACGCAGGACGAGAACGGCGCCTACGTGGGCTCCGCGTCCGTGCTCCTCACCGCGACCGACGAGGGCTCGGGCGTCGCGTCCGTCGAGTACGACCTCGACGGCGCGGGCTGGACCGAGTACACCGAGGCCGTGGTCGTCGACGAGCCCGGCAGGCACACGCTCGCCTACCGCGCGACCGACGCCGCGGGCAACGTCAGCGAGCCCGCGACCGTCACGTTCGACGTCGTGGCGGGCCAGGGTGGCGACACCGTCGCACCGACGGTCGACCACCGCGTGATGGGTGGCGCGAAGAACGAGGAGGGCGAGTACCTGTCCACCGTGTTCGTCCGCCTCCTCGCCAAGGACGCCGACTCGGGCGTCGCGTCGGTCGAGTACCAGGTCGACGGCGGCGCGTGGACCGCGTACTCCGGCCAGATCTCGGTGCGGACCCCCGGTGCGCACACCGTGACCTACCGCGCCACGGACGTCGCGGGCAACGTCTCCGCCCCGAAGACGGTCACGTTCGTCATCGCGGGCGGCGAGGAGCCGGGCGACACCGACGGCCCCGTCGTCACGGCGGGCGTCAGCGGCAGCCGTACCCGAGACGGCGACTTCGTCGCGAGCGCGCGCGTCACGCTCACGGCGGTGGACGAGGAGTCGGGCGTCGACCGCATCGAGTTCCAGGCCAACGACGGCGCGTGGCAGCGCTACGCGGCCCCGGTCGCGTTCGCGGCCGACGGCCAGCACCTGGTTCGCTACCGCGCGGTCGACGGCGTCGGCAACGTCACGACGGGCGAGGTGACCTTCACGGTCCTGAAGCTCGTCCGCGACCGTTGCGTCGGGTCGGACATCCGCCCGACGGTGATCATCGACGGTCACGACAGCACGGTGCAGAACTACGACGACGGCACCGGCTGCACGGTCAACGACCACGTGGCCGAGACCGACGAGTACTCCACGCACCGCGAGTTCGTGGAGCACGTGAGCCTCGTGACCGAGGACCTCGTCCTCGACGGCGTCCTCGACGACGCCGAGCGCGAGCTCGTCATCGCCGCGGCCGAGCTGTCCGACATCGGTCGCCGCTGACCGACACCTGACGGTCCGACCTGACCAGTCCGATCGACGACGGCCCGGACCCGCACCCCCCAGGTGCGGGCCCGGGCCGTCGTCGTGCTCGGGCCCCCGGGGGCGGAACGCCCGCCGCACGCCCCGCGCCCCCTCCCGCGCCGAGCACGACATGAGGGTCGTTCTGGGCGGCTTGACGACGCTCATGTCGTGCTCGAGGGCGGGTGAGGTCGTGTTCGGGGGGCTGGCGTCACGCAGGTGGCGGGTGGGCCGACGTCGGCGCGCGGGTCAGGCGGGCGCGTCGCCGTAGACCGGGCGCGCGAAGGCGAGGACGATCCCCACCCCGCCGCGCTGCGCGAGGCGCGCGCGATCCTCGGGATGGTCGAGCAAATGCCGCAGCACCCGGGCGACCGCCTCGGCGTCCGTGACGTCGACCGTCTCCGGGTCCGGCCCGTGCGCCGGTCGGCCCTGCAGCAGGTCCTCGCCGTCGGCGTGGCGGGCCCGCGCGCCGTCGTGCAGCTCGACCCGGAGCGTCGGGCGCCGCTCGCCTTCCAACACCCGCACGCGCGCGACGTCGTCCCACCGCACGACGACGCGCGTCACCTCCTCGCGACCGACGGGCAGCTCGATCTCGTGCGGACGCAGGACCACCGACTGCCTCGACGGCGCGCGCAGGTAGATCACCAGCCCGCTGCCGAAGCCCAGGACCATGAAGCCGGCGAGGAACGCCGCGAGCCCCTCCTCCTGGAGCATCATCCACACGGCGAACCACACCGACCCGCCGAACAGCACGAGCAGGATGAGCAGGACGGCGAGGTAGTCGACGACCGGCGTCAGGCGCTCGCGCCCGCGCACCCCACCCCGCACCGCGGTCCACACCATGCTCGGCCGGTGCGGGGGACGGGGCGGACGGCTGCTCACGGGGACAGTCTGCCGGGCCACCTGGCCCCCGTGCCCGCGCCGAACACGACATCGAGGTCGTTCTGGGGCTCAGAACGACACGGATGTCGTGGTCGACGGCGCGCAGCGTCGTGCTCGACGGCGCGGCAGGGGCCCAGTGACGCGCGCCCGGTCGGCCGGGTGCGCCGCCGTCGCTGCGTCGTCCGATCGGTCAGGATCCGCCGAGCAGCATCCGCTTCGCCGCGGCGAACTCGTCATCGGTCAGGGCGCCCGAGGCGTGCAGGTTCGCGAGCTCCGAGAGCGCCGCTGCGATGCCGTGCTGCACGGTGACCTCGGGAGCGCCCCCGCCGCGGGTCGTCCTCGTCGTGGTGGTCGTGGTCGTCGACGACGAAGAGGACGCCGCGCCCGGCGTGGGTGAGCCCCAGGCCGGCGCGTCCTCCGGGGTGGTCGGGGTCCCCGTGCTCGCGGGGTCGGCGACCGGGGAGTCGGTGACGGGCGCGTCGGTGACGGTGGCGGACGCGGCGGACCGGGCGGCGTCGTGCAGGGCGCGCGTGCGGTCGCGGCGCGCCTGCACCACGACGCGTTCCGCAGGAAGGCGCCACACCACGACCGGGTCGCCGGGCTGCGGGACCTCCGACGGGAGCAGGTTGGTCATCGGCGCGAGGCGCGTGACCGTTGTCGTGAGCGCCCCGTGCCGCACGCGGACCACGCACTGAGCGACCCCACCCGAGTCCGTGCGGTCGGTGACCGACGCCGTCACGACCCCCGTCTCGCGGACCGCGGCCTTGCGGTCGCGGTGGTACTGGGCGTAGAGCGGGGCGTCGTCGCGCGACCGCCGCAGCGAGCGTGCGTACCCGGCCCACAGGGGGCCGAGGAACACCCACGGGAAGATCGTCCACACGACGTTCCAGAACCACGGGAAGAAGCCGTCGTGGTCCCACGCGTTGACCGTGACGAGCCAGACGAGGCCCCCGGACAGCAGCACGAGCAGCACGCCGTTGCGGATCTTCCTGCCGACGCTCGACGGCGCGTCCAGGAGGCCGTCGGGCGTGCGGGGCAGGTCGTCGACGGACTCGTCGTTGCCCACCAACCGCAGGATGGCCCTGGGGTCGGCGGCCTTGCGCGCGAGAGCGGCGGACGGCGGGAGGGGCGGTTTGTCGTGCCGAGGGTCCGGGAAGGACGCCCCCGTGGTGTGGTCAGACATCACCCCGATCCTACGAGCGCCCGCTGTTCAGCCTCCCGCCGACCAGTGGCTTGCCGACCGTCCGGCGCCGAACTCGGTCGACAGCGCCATGATCGACGGTCGATGACCGCATGCTCGACCAAGAGTGTCCCCGGAAGGCGTGGCAGGGTGGGCGGCATGACGACGCTCGCCCAGGTCCGCGCGGCCGCGCTCGCGCTGCCCGAGGTGGCGGAAGACGTGGCCGGCGGGACCGTCACGTTCAGCGTGCGCGGGCGACGGTCCGTCGCGGTGACACGGGACGCCGTCGTGCATCTCCGCCTCGCGGAGAACGACGTCGCGCGCGTGCTCGCCGAGCAACCGACCGCGCGCCGGTGGACGCGCGGCGACCACCTGCTCGGGGTGAGCGTGCCGCTCGCCGACCTCGACGGTCAGCGGGCCAACCACTGGGTGCGGCGCGCGTGGTTCGCCCAGGCGCCGAGGCGGCTCGCCGAGTCCCTCGTCGCGGCCGACGCCGCCGAGCCCGGCACCGTCGGCGACCTCCCCGCCGCCATCGGTCGCCCGGCGACGCGCGCGCTCGCCGGCGCGGGCATCGTCACGCTGTCCGACGTCGCGCGGGTCGGCGACGCGGACCTGCTCGCCCTGCACGGGGTCGGGCCGCGGGCCGTGCGGATCCTGCGCGAGGCGCTCGCGGCCGGCTGACCGCCGCGGTATCCGCGAGAGGACTCGCGCGTCGCCCTCGGCTGTTCGGAGCGCGGGCTCAGCGACCGGTCGTCACGGTGGTGCCTGCCTCGCGCGCTGCCGCGAGCAGCGCGTCAAGGCCGAACGCCTGCACCGGGCCGAGCGCTCCAGTGCCTCGGGTCTCTCCCGCGGCGGCGCGGGCGGCGCCCCACGCGAGGAGGTGCGCGGTGAGGTCGTAGGCATCGGGCCCGTCGAGCCGGACGCGGCGCAGGACCTTGCCGGACGCGCTGCGCGCGACCGCGAGGACGTGCGTGCGCGACGCAGCCCGGGCCGCCGCGTCCGGGCCGCCGCTCGAGCCGCCGCGCGACCGGGCGAACCGGCGCAGCGCGCCGCCCAGTCCGGGGACGCGCAGCGCGCCGGTCGCGATCGCCGTGGCTGCGGGCGCGAGGCGCACCGCGGAACCGGATACGCCCAGCGCGACCTCGACGTCGCGCAGGCCAGGCGCGGAAGGTGGCAGCGTGAACGGCTCGGTGCCGCCCGCCGTGATGCCCCGCACGCGGCGCCCCGCGCCGAGGTCGAACGTGACGACGCGTGCCGCGACGCGCTCGGCCCGCAGGCGTCCGCCGCGCCAGGCGTACGACGGTTCCAGCACGATCTCGAGCGCGCTCGCCCGGGTCCCGCCGCTCACGCCGCCACCGGTGGGGAAGTAGCCGATCTCCAGGCGAGCGGCGTCCGCACCCTCGTCCTGGAGCGCGAGCGCTCCGGCCAGGTTGCCCGGCACCCAGTCGTGGCCGAACGCCGTCAGCAGTGCTGCGCCGGCGCGTCCGGCGCGCGGGCCGAGCTCCTCGAACACGCGCCGGATGAACACCGGCTCGCCCGTCGAGTCGAGGTAGACGGCGCGCGCGTCGATCGCGGCCTCGACCGCCGGGCCGCCGTGCCGGACGAACGGGCCCACCGTCGAGACGAGCACGTCGCCCGGTTCGATGAGCGCCCGCACGGTCCGCGCGTCGTCGATGTCCGTGACCGCGGTCTCGAGCGGCGGTCGGGCGGGGGAGCCCGACGTCGAGCGCCCTGCCTCGGGAGTGTCCGTGGGCTCGGCGCGGTGGCGGGATGCCGCCGACGATGCGGTGGTGGCGAGGTCGGCGGCGAGCGCGTCCAGTCGGTCCTGGGACCGCCCCGCGAGGACCGGCTGCGCCCCGCGCGCCACGAGCTCGTGCGCGACGAGCGTGCCCGTGTAGCCGGTCGCGCCGAGGAGCACGACGCGGCCCGTCGAGGTCGGGGAGGTCGGGGCGTCGGTCATGGGGTCACCTTTCGCCGGAACCAGGGATCTCGCGAGACTACGGAGCGGCATGGTGGCTCGCGCGTCGGCGGCGGCGATGCCCGTTCCGTACCCGTGCTCGCCGGGGCGCGGCGTGGTGTCCTGGCGACATGGACGCAGAGCCCGACGACGGACAGCGACCCGCGGGCGGGCTGCCTGAGGGTGGCGAGGCGCCCCAGGGTGACGGGCGGTCAGACGGCGGTGGGCCGTCCGACGGCGGCGGGCCGTCCGACGGTCGCGGGCGGCGCGACGGCGGTGAACCATCCAGCGGCGGCGGACAGGCCGACGGGCCCCGGCCAGGGCTGGTGGGCGTGCTGTGGTGCGTCGTCGCGATCGTGGCGGTGCTCGTGGTCGGTGTCGCGATGGGCATGCTCGACGGCCGCTGACCCGCACGGGGCGACGGTGTGCAGGAAGCGAGCGCGTGAGGGTATTGCGTATGTGCAGTTACTGCACGTAATCTGAACGCATGACCTCCGACCCGCAGCGACCCTCGCGGCCCCGCCTCGACGCCGCCCGCGCAGCGCTCGACGAGGCGTCCGACGCTGACCAGGGCACCGCCGTCGAGCCGCTCGCCCGCGCCCGGGCCCTGCTCGACGGCGCGCTCGACGAGGCGATGGCCGAGGCCCTGCTCGCTGGGTCGTCCATGCGGTCCGTCGCGGAGGCGGCGGGCGTCGCGCCGAACACCGTGCCGCCGCGCCTCGCCCGCACTCCGGCGCTCGCGGGCTACTCCGGCCCCGACGGCCGCGTCTCCGCAGAGGGCGTCACGCGCGCCCGCTACGACCGCGAACGAGGCACCCCGCCGCCCGAGCCGACGACCGCCGTCGAACCCTTGAGGTTCCGCCGCCGCACCTGACCTGCCACGCCGTCCAGCAGCACGACGAAGGGAACCGCCATGCCCGACCAGACCCTCACGCACCTCGCCATGCTGCTCGACCGCTCCGGGTCCATGCAGACCATCAAGCAGGCCACCGAGCAGGGCTTCGACCTGTTCCTCGCCGAGCAGCGCGACGCGCCCGGCCGCTGCACGGTCACGCTCGCGCAGTTCGACAACGAGTACGAGGAGGTCTACACCGACCTCGACGTGCGCGAGGTCCCGCCGCTCGACCTGCGCCCGCGGGGCATGACGGCGCTGCTCGACTCCATCGGGCGCCTCGTGCAGACGACCGCGCTGCGCATCGCCCAGCTTCCCGAGGACCAGCGGCCGGGAGCGGTGATCGTCGGGATCATGACCGACGGCCTCGAGAACGCGTCGAAGGAGTACACGCACGCCGCGATCAAGGCGCTCGTCACCGAGCGCGAGGAGCAGTTCGGCTGGACGTTCCTCTACATGGGCGCCAACCAGGACGCGATCGAGGTCGGCACGTCGCTCGGCGTGAAGCGCGAGCGGTCGCTCACGTACGACGCGGCGAACGTCGACCAGGCGTACGCCGCGACGTCACGCAGCATGGCGGGCATGCGTACGGCCATGGCCGCAGGCGCGCCGCCCGCTGCGGCGCGCGACCAGCACGCGGTGTACACGGAGGCGGACCGCGCCGCGGCCGGTCGCCGCGCCACGGACCGTCCGCGGTCGGCCCGCCCCGCGCCGCAGCCGCCCGTCGCCGCGCCGACCGGGACGAAGGACGACCCGTTCGACGAGTACCACTTGCTCCAGCACCTGCGATCTGTCGTCGTGTCGGGCTCGGCGACGCTCGCCGACATCGGCACCTACGGCGGTCGACCCGTCGTGTGGGCGACGCTCCGCGGCGTCCCGGTCTCCCTCAACGCCGACACGTCGCGAGCAGCGCTGGTCCAGCTCGTCGAGACGTCGGCGCACGGCCCGCTGCCGTGGGGCGTCATCGCCAATCGCGCGGGCCGGCTCGACAAAGTGACGTTCCGGCCTGGCGAGCGCGTGCGCGGGTTCTACTGCTACACGAGTGACGTGCAGGCTGCGGCTGGCCCGCTGGGAAGCGTGGCCGTCGCGCGGTGAGTCCCCCGACGGCGTGGGGCGGGATTCGACGGGCGGGCCGCCCGCGATGCTCTCCCGAGCAACGATGCCGATATCGAAGTCACATGGGGTGACTTCGATATCGGACTCACCTATGATGACTTCACTATCGACGTCATCGGAGGCGAAATGGCTGTCCGGATCGAGATCACGAGTCCCGAGCTGTTGGGCTTCGCCCTGCAGCAGGGCCGCCTCGTGCGGGGAACGAGCCAGCGGCAGCTGGCCGACCAGCTCGGCATCGGGCAGAAGTGGGTCTGGGAGATGGAGAACGGCAAGCCCGGTCTCCTCATGGAACGACTCTTCGCCATGCTCGACGCGACAGGCGTTCGGCTGTGGGCGGAGATCGACGAGTCGGTGCTCGACGACCCGGACGTGTCGACCACGCACCAGCACGACGCGGAGAGCCGCGATGGGTGACCTGCACGTCGAGCTGTACGGGCGGCTCGTCGGCCGTCTGGTGGGGACGAGCTCGAGAACGTTCGACTTCCGGACGGACCGGTCCGTGCTCGAGCACTGGCCGCCGGGCAGCACCGTGCTGTCGGAGTCGGTACCGCTGAGCCTCGTGGAGAACCGGGCCCGCGCCGCCCGGCGACGCAACTACTTCGCCGAGCTCCTCCCGGAAGGCCGCGTCCTGAACGACCTCGCCGCGCGGGCGCGGATCGGGGAGTCCGATGTCGTCGGACTCCTGGCGCGCTTCGGGCGCGACGTCGCGGGCGCCGTCGAGCTCTACGATCCCGACGCGCCCGGCGAGCCACGAACGCCGCGCGCCACCCCGCTCACCGACGAGCAGGTCGGCGCGCTCCTCCGTGATACCCGTGGCATGCCGCTCGGCAACTCCCCGTACTCGGGGAAGTCGTCACTCGCCGGAGTGCAGGACAAGATCGTGCTCGCCCTCGTCGACGACGTGTGGCACCAGGTTCACGACGGCTACCCGTCCACCCACATCCTCAAGCCGGACTCAGCGGCCAACCCGACGATCATCTACGACGAGGAGTACACGTCCCGGATCGCCGCGCACCTGGGCGTCACGCACGGTATGCCGCGGCTGCACGAGTTCGACGGCCGGACTGCGCTCGTCATCGAGCGCTACGACCGATCGCCCCACGCCCCGCGCGGGCGCCTCCACCAGGAGGACATGAACCAGGCGCTCGGTGCGCGAGGCGACGAGAAGTACCAGGAGATCGGCGGCAGGGTGAGCCTCGTCCGGATCGCGCAGGTCCTGCGGCGTGCCGCGGGACCGTCGGCGGTCGAGCAGCTCCTGCGTTACGTCACCCTGTCCGTCGCCGTCGGTAACCTCGACATGCATGCGAAGAACGTTTCGATGCTCCATCTTCCGGACGGGACCGCGCGGATCGCGCCGATGTACGACGTCGTGCCGCTACGGCACCAGCCGACGGACGGGCGCCTTGCCATGGCCGTGAACGGTGCCTACGTCCACAGCACAGTCACGGCCGGGGACCTCGTCGCCGAGGGAGAGGCCTGGGGATCGAGAACAGCAGCCGACGTCGTCCGCTCGACGCTCGTCGAGGTCGCCTCGGCGGTCGGGCGCGAGACGCCGGACGCACGGGCGCAGCCCGGCCTCCAGGACGAGATCGCGGGCTTCACGCGGAATCTCCTGGCCGGGCGACCGACGGGATAGGCGGCGGAACGCGACAGCGAGGAGATCGCGCGCTCGACCGCGAGGAGTCTGGCCCCCTGCTGTCGTGATCTGGGCGACTAAGCTCTGGACGCACCCAAGGAGGCGAGGCCTGTGGAGCGATCCGTCTGGAGCTGCTACTCCCATGTGTTTGCCGTCAGCGAGGACGCTTTGTACGGGGACCGCTACGGAGAGCGATATGAGTACGACTCAAACGTCGTGAACAGCTCCCGGATCCGGGAAGGGGACATCCTCCTGATCCGAGACGCGCAGTTGATCTTCGGGTTCGGAGTCGTGGAGCGGATCGACGCTGCCGAGGGGGCGAAGCTGATGCAGCGATGTCGCGTCTGCCGCCGCGCGGCGTTGTCCCGGCGCAAGTCAGCCACACCGGAGTATCGCTGTCTCAAGTGCAAGGCTGAGTTTGACGAACCCCTCGTCGAGCCGCTCGTCGTGACGAAGTTCGTCGCGCACTATGGACAGTTGTGGATTCCGCTGCCGTCGCCGGCACCGGTGCGTCAGTTGCTCGGCGTCTACGCTCAGCGGGACCGGCAGAACGCGATACGCCGGCTCGATGCGACTGCTGCGGAGCGCCTGATCGGGCAGCTCGCTGGCATCGACGGGCTGTTCTTCGTGCAGATCTCGCATGCAGTTGGACCGCCCGGGGGCTTCATCGAGTCGGTCGCCAGGGCGCGTCGAGGGCAGGCGCAGTTCAGACAAGGTCTGGTAGACCGCTTCGGTGCGGTGTGCGCAGTCACGGGTCCGCAGCCCGAACAGGTCTTGGATGCCGCGCACCTGTACTCCTATGCCAAGGCGCCACATCATGACCCGCACGGTGGACTCCTGCTCCGTGCGGACATCCATCGACTCTTCGACCGACTCGTGCTGACGATCGACCCCAAGACGTGGCGAGCCCGTGTCGATCCCGGCTTGGCTGATCGCTTCGCGCTCTTGCGTGAGCTGGCCGATCGCGAGGTGGTGCTCGACGAGGCGAAGCGGCCCCGAACTGATCTTGTCAACGGCCACTTCGAGCTCGCGACGCGCGCATGGAAAGACCGCCGGGGAACGTGATCGGATCCAGTTCACCTGTTCGGTGAGGCTGCTGTGGCCTTGACTCGGGCTCGCTCCGAGGCTGCGTCTCTCCGCTGCCACGGCCGTGGACTGCGACACCAGCACCGCGAGCCGTGCCCGGGCGCATCGGCTCTGGCGCTGTCGTCCCTGCTCCCGGACCGCGCAGCACAGGGTCACGACCCTCGGTGCGGCGTACGCGGGGCCGCACGTCGCCGCGAGACTCCCGAACCGCTGTCGGGCGTGAGTGCAGCCCCTGGGCCCTCCGGAGCGCCGTCCAGCCCGTGAGGATTGTTGTTGACTCTTGCGAGAAGTTGTTGACTTGTGTGAAAACGCCCGGGACACTCGAAACCCCGAGGTCGATGCCGTCCCGGGTTCTTGCCCCCTCACCGTCGAGAGGACACCCCATGAAGTTCCCCTTGTCCCGTGCGCGCTCGCGTGCCACCGCTGTCACGAGTGCGCTGGTCGCGCTCGGGCTGGCGGTGTCGGGCGCGGCCGCCGCCACGGCGGCACCGGCCCCGGCGAGCGTGCCGGCCGCGGCAACCGCCGTGGCCGAGCCGACGATCTCCCCGGTCGTCGACGCCAACTTCCCCGACCCCGACATCCTCCTCGTCGACGGCGTCTACCACGCCTACGCGACGAACCATCAGGGTCAGAACGTGCAGCACCGCACGTCGACGGACCTGGTCACGTGGAGTGCGCCGTCCGACGTCGCGCCCGACCTCGGGGCCTGGGTCAGCGAGTCGTGCACGTTCGCGCCGGGCGGCGCGACCGACCGCTGCGTGTGGGCGCCGGAGGTCTCGGCGGTCGAGGGCGGCTACGCCCTGTACTACACGGCGCGCGACGCGACGTCGCCGCGCCAGTGCCTCGGCGTCGCGCTGTCCGACACCCCGGACGGCCCGTTCGTCCCCGTCGGCGACGACCCGATCGTCTGCCCCAACGGCGAGGCCGGCACGGAGGACCTCGGCGGCGCGATCGACGCCGCGACGTTCGTCGACGGCGACCAGCTCTACCTGCTGTGGAAGGCCGACGGGAACTGCTGCACGGGCAAGACGGCGATCATCTTCGCGCAGCCGCTCTCGCCCGACGGCGCGACGCTCACCGGCCCGCCCGTCGAGCTCATCCGCGTGGACAAGCCCTACGAGGGCCGCGTCGTCGAGGGCCCGACGCTCCTGGAGCGCGACGGCACGTACTACCTGTTCTACTCGGCGAACGACTTCGGCGGGGGCGGCTACCGCACGTCGTACGCGACGGCGTCGAGCCTCGCGGGCCCGTGGACCAAGGCCACGACCGAGCTGCTCACGAGCGACCGCTTCCAGGGCGACGTGCGCGGCCCGGGCGGGCAGGACATCGTGACCGCGCCGGACGGCTCGGACGCGATCCTCTTCCACGGCTGGAACGAGGCGTTCACCTACCGCGCGATGTACGTCGCGGACCTCGAGTGGACCGCCGACGGCGTCCCGTTCGTCCCGCAGGCCTCCGACCGCTACCAGGCCGAGGACGGCGTCGTCACGAACGCGCGCGTCGTGGCCGACGGCGCGGCGTCGGGCGGCGCGAAGGTCGGCGGCCTGGACTTCGCGGACTCGTCCGTGACGGTCGAGGTGCACGCCGAGGCGGCGGGCCCGGCGCTCCTGGGCATCCGGTTCGCCAACGGGTCGTTCGACGGCTCGACGCGCGTGCCGTCGACGAGCACGCTGGCCGTCAACGGCGAGGTCACGGAGACCGTCGTCTTCCCGCACACCACGTGGGGCAACTGGCAGACGTCCGAGCACCTCGTGGACCTCGTCGCGGGGACCAACACGATCACCCTCACGCGCGGGACGTTCTACACCGAGCTCGACGCGTTCGACGTCTACCCCGCGACGCGCGACCCGCGTCCGTCGGCCCCGCCCGTCATCCCGTCCGACGCGACGCGGTACGAGTTCGAGGACGGCGTCATCACCCGCGGCTCGGTCGGGAGCGCGGCGGGCGCGTCCGGCGGCCAGAAGGTCGGCGGGCTCGACTTCCTCGACAGCTCCGTCGCGCTCCAGGTCCACGCCGACGAGGCGGGTCCGTACACGCTCGGGGTCCGGTTCGCGAACGGCTCCGAGCGGGGCGGCTACACGCTGGCCTCGACGAGCACCGTCACGGTGAACGGCGCGGACGCCGGCGTCGTCACGTTCCCGCACACGACGTGGGGCAACTGGCAGTCGGTCACGCACCAGGTCGACCTTCAGCAGGGCTGGAACACCGTCGCCCTGACCAAGCTCACCTGGTACACCGAGCTCGACGCGCTCGACGTCTTCCCGGCCGAGGTGCCGCCCGTCGACCCGCAGGTCACCGTCACCGCGCAGCCCCGCTGCCTCGGCGGCACCCCGTACCTCGCCGTCCGCGCGACGAACGGCGGCGACGAGACCGTCGCGATCGCGCTCCGGACGGAGCACGGCGAGCGGTCCTTCGCCCAGGTCGACCCGGGCAAGAACGCCTACCAGTCGTTCAAGGCCCGCGGCGATCTTGACGCGGGCGAGGCGCTCGTGGTCGTCACCGACGTCTCGGGCACGACGACGGAGGTGACCGCCGCGTACGACGCGCTCACCTGCGCGTAGCCTCGAAAGGCCCGCGGTACCGCTCGGCCGATGAGCGGTACCGCGGGCCTGTCCGACGAGATCGACCCCAGCGTCGCGAGATCGGCCTCCTGAGGGTCGATCTCGGACGCTGGGGTCGATCTCGCGGTGGGGTGGGTTGGGGTGAGGTACACGACGACGCTCGTGTCTCTGCTGCGGACGCCACGATGGCAAGGGTGGCCGACAGCGGCCGTGCGGCCGTGCGGGTGGGGTGTCCGACGGCGGTCGTGGAGTGCGGGGGCGGGTGTCAGTCGGGCAGGTCGTCGGTGACGAGGCGGGAGCGGGCCTCGTAGACGCGCAGCGGTTCGGCGGTGCTGATGGTCGTGGCGGTGCCGGTGACGTCGGTCCAGGCGGGGGTGCCGGTGATGCGGAACTGTCCCGACCACGTCGTGGTGAGGGTGATCTGGACCCGGTCGGCGGGCTGGTCGTAGGTGTGGTGCACGGTGTGGTCGGGGTAGGCGGCGCCGGGGTCGGTCGTCGCGAGCGGCGTGGTGCCGTCGCCGTAGTCCCACGTGTAGGTGCGGGGGGTGGCGCGGATCTGGACGGGGATGCCGAGCAGGGTGGTGTCGAGCACCTGTTCTGCGGGTCGGGTGTAGGTGATGGTGGGGACGTTGACCAGGGTCCAGCCGTCCGGGGGCTGCACGATCACGGGAGACGGGGCGATGGTCAGGGTCGCCAGGGCGCGTGCTGCTTCGTCGGCGAGGTCGGCCGGGGTGATGCAGGAGTGTTCGGCCACGGGGTCCCCGGCCGCGGACCACTCGCCCGGTGTGCCGTCGGTCCCGATCTCGCGGGTCTCGCGGTAGAGGGCGCCGAGGTAGTACGAGCTCTCGTCGCACTCGAGCCCTTCAGCGACCAGCCGTTCCCAGTCCGCGCACCGACCGGACAGGTCCGATGTCGGGTCGTCCAGGCCGTCGAAGACCGAGCACGTGGTCTGCGCCGCCCGGTAGTACCGCTCCGTCGCCGGCCCGCCATTCCCGCCACCAGCCTCGTAGGTTCCACCACCGGGGGTAGCGGACTCTGCTTCCGCGATGAAGTTGCTGCCCGCCGACGCGCCCCTCACGCTCGTGTAGTCCGGAGCGGGATCAGTGGGTACCGAAGTGATGCCCGCGAAGGGCAGTAGTGCGAGCGCGACGTGCCCTGAGACGCGAGCCAGGCGAGGGGCTCGTCTCGTCATGACGGCATCTCGCCGATCGTGACGACGATCCACTCACTCTCGAGTGTTCCCATCTCTACACGTCTGGTGTCCGACTCTGCGGACGTCGAGAAGACTTCCGTTCCGTCTTTGTCCACGATCAAGATGGGATCTTGCTCGAACGTGAGGTCAAGCGGTTGGAGCCCTGTCGCCTCGTCTCGCAGGTAGCGCCTGGGCTCGTCGACGGTAGCCGAGACGGTGCCCCCGCTGAAGAGGTCATGACGCAGGGAGATCGCGCGAGCTTGCTCGATAAAGTCCGAGCACGTTCCGCATTGCGAATGCGACATCGCTTCCCACTCGGCCGTGTCGCCCGTGGCCATGACGTAGGGGTAGAGCTCGATGTAGTACTCCGCCGCCGCAGCAGCGCCCTCTGCGTCGTCGCGGTCCATCGCGGCGGGTCGTTCCGGCTTGACGGGGCCGGTCTCGGTCGGCGACGGCTCGGGCGGTTCCGTCGGTGACGGTTCCTCCGACGTCTCGACCGACCGCGTCGGGTCGGGCTCGGTGCTGCCGGAGCACGCGGCGGCCATGCACCCCACGACGAGCGCGACGCCGAGGGTGAGCGCCCGCCGTCGGGCGGACGGCCGGGCATGTGGCGGGTTGGTCGCTCTCACGGGCGCGACGGCGCGGGACGGCACACGGACGGACGGACTCACGAAGACCCCCTGCTGGTCGGCGTCGAGCGGCGGCTGCGCGACTGGCTGGGCAGTACCGCGCGAACCTCCCAGAACCTAGCGAAACCGCGCGCCGGGCGGAACCGTCCGTCCCGCCCTGTGGACGACGGCCGCGCAGGTGTCGGTGACGTTGCCTCTCCACAGGGGTACGTGGCGCGTCGGGCACGGGTGCGTGAACGTTGCCCGAACCCTGCCCCCGTACCCGGACATCACAGGGCGAAGCGGTCACCGAGGTTTCCTAGGCTCGCCGTGGCCGCCCACCCGCAGGACGGGTGCCGTGCCGGCCGTGACCTCACCCCTCGTACGAGCGGACCTGTGCTGTGACCTCCGTCCTCACCCCGGATTCCCCGGGTTCCTCCGGCGTGCCCCGCGGGACGAGCCCCGGGGAACCACCCCCGACCTCGGGCGCCGCCGTCGCCTCGACCGCCGCCGTGCTGCCGCCCGCGGACCGACCGACCGCGGACCGACCGACCGCGGACCGACCGGCCGTGACCGGCGCGCCCGCCGGCCGACCGCGGTCCGCCCCTTCCGGTCGCCCGTCGTCCGACCACGCCGACCGCGAGGTCCAGGCGCTGCACCGCAGTCGCCTGGGTGCGCGCCGCCGTCGGCGGAACCTGCTGTGGGCGCTGCTGCTCGCGGGCCCGAACCTCGTGCTCCTGCTGGTGTTCGTCTACCGCCCGCTGCTGCAGAGCCTCTACCTCTCGACGCTCCAGTGGAACCTCGGGTCGCCGGTCGCGCGGCCGGTGGGGCTGGGCAACTACGTCGAGTGGTTCACCGCCCCGACGACGGGCCGCATCGTCACGACGACGCTCGTCTTCACGCTCGCCACGGTCGGCGGCGCGATGGTCCTCGGCCTGGGGCTGGCGCTGCTGCTCAACCGGAAGCTGCGCGGCCGCGGCGTCGCCCGGACCGTCGCGTTCGCGCCGTACGTGCTGTCGGGCTTCGCGGTCGGGATCCTGTGGCTGTTCATGTTCGACCCGCGCTACGGGCTGGTCCAGGAGCTGCTCGGCTGGATCGGCGTCGCGTCGCCCCAGTGGTACACGCAGCGCCCGTGGCCGCTCGTGATGATCGTCGTGGTCTACCTGTGGAAGAACCTCGGGTACGTCGCGCTCATCTATCTGGCGGGCCTCCAGTCGATCCCGCAGGACCTGCAGGACGCGGCCGCGCTCGACGGCGCGTCGTCGGCGCGGACGCTGCGCTCGATCGTCCTGCCGCTGCTCACCCCGACGACGTTCTTCCTCGTCGTGACGATGCTCCTCGCGTCGCTCCAGTCCTTCGACATCATCAAGGCGATGACGCAGGGCGGCCCGCTCGGCTCGACGACGACGCTCATGTACTCGATCTACGAGGAGAGCTTCGTCAACGGGCGCGCCGGGTACGCGTCGGCGGTCGCCACGGTCCTATTCCTCGTGCTGCTCGCGGTGACCGCGGTGCAGATGCGGTTCGTCCAGCGGAAGGTCCACTACGCATGAGCGCCGTCGCGCCCACCACGACCGGGCGGCCCGAGGCCGCGCCCGCCACACCCGCCGCGCTCGCACCCCGCACCCCGCGTGCCCGACGCCGCAGCCTCCAGCCCGGCGGGTACCTCGCCCTGGTCCTCGCGACAGTCGTGCTCGGCGCGCCGCTGGTGTGGATGGTGCTCGCGAGCATGAAGACGCCCGCCGAGCTGTACACCGTCCCGCTCCAGTGGCTGCCGGGCAGCCTCAACCTCGACAACTACGCGCAGGCGGCGGACTCGATCCCGCTCGGGCGGCTGCTCGCCAACAGCGTCGGGATCACGGTCGTGGGCGCGGGGCTCAAGGTCGCCCTCGGCCTCACGTGCGCGTACGCGCTCGTGTTCCTCGACTTCCCGTTCAAGAAGGTCGTGTTCGGGCTCGTCATCGCGACGCTCATGATCCCGCCGCAGATCACGATCATCCCCAACTACACGCTCGTCGCGAGCCTCGGGTGGCTCAACACCTACCAGGGCATCCTCGTGCCGGGCCTGGCGAGCGCGTTCGGGACGTTCCTGTTCCGCCAGCACTTCCTCACCCTCCCGCGGTCGATCCTCGAGGCCGCCGAGCTCGACGGCGCGGGTCACTGGCGCAAGCTCTGGCGGTTCGTCGTGCCGATGAGCACGCCGACGCTCGCGGCCGTCGCGCTCGTGTCCGTCGTGACGGAGTGGAACGACTACCTGTGGCCGTTCCTCGTCATCGACCGCCCGGACAAGATGACCCTCCCCGTGGGCCTCACGCTGCTCCAGAACACCGACGGCATGACGAACTGGGGCGTGCTGCTCGCCGCGACCGTCGTCGTGACGCTGCCGATCCTCGTCGTCTTCCTCGTCCTCCAGCGCCGGCTCGTCGCGGGCCTCACGGCCGGCGCGGTCACCGGCTGACCCGCCCCGCGCCGTCGTGCCCGACGACGGCGCCCACCCCGGGCGGGCCGCGCACCCGCGCGCCCGCCACCACCACCGAGCTCCCCGGTCCGCGTGCAGCGGTCCGGGTTCCCCGAAGCGCACCGAGACCCGGTGCACGACCTGAAGGAGCACCTGTGTCCCACCGCACCGCACCCGGCGCGCGCCGCCGTCGAGCCCGCGCCGCCGCCACCGCCGTCACGGCGGTCACCGCCCTCGCGCTCACCGCGTGCGCCGGCCCGAGCGTGGCCGGGGCCGACGGCGCCGGCACCGCGGGCGACGAGGCGACGGCCGAGGCCGTCGACTGGTCCGCCGTCGAGCCCGCGTCCGAGATCACGTGGTGGAGCAACCACCCCGGCACGTCGCAGGAGATCGAGCAGGAGCTCATCGACCGGTTCGAGGAGGAGTCCGGCATCACGGTCAACCTCGTCACGGCCGGCGCCAACTACGACGAGGTGGCCCAGCGCTTCCAGGCCGCGTCGCAGACCGACGAGCTGCCCGACGTCGTCATCGCGTCCGACGTCTGGTGGTTCCGCTACCACCTCAACGACCAGATCCTGCCGCTCGACGACGTGCTCGAGTTCGTCGAGGCCGATGCCGCCGACTTCCAGCCCGCGCTCTACGCGGACTACGAGTACGACGACCAGCACTGGGCCGTGCCCTACGCGCGCTCGACGCCGCTGTTCTACTACAACAAGGACCTGTGGACGGCGGCCGGCCTGCCCGACCGCGGCCCCGAGACGTGGGCCGAGCTCGAGCAGTGGGACGCGTCCCTCAAGCCGCTCGTGCCCGCCGACGGTTCGACGTTCGGCCTGTCCACGGGCCCGTCGTGGGGCGCGTGGTGGTTCGAGAACATGATCTGGGGCCAGGGCGGCGCGTACTCCGACGGGTTCGACCTCACGCTCGACTCGGAGGAGTCGGTCGCGGGCGGCCAGTTCCTGCACGAGCTGTTCCACGAGAAGGGCGTCGCGACGCTCTCCGCGGACGACGCGATGGTCGACTTCTCGTCGGGCCTCATCGCCTCGACCATCGGCTCGACGGGCTCGCTCAAGGGCGCGCTCGACGCGGCGTCGTTCGAGGTCGGCACGGCCTACCTGCCCGACGGCCCGGCGGGCGGCGGCACCCCGACGGGCGGCACCGGCCTCGCGATCCCGTCGTCGAAGTCGCCCGAGCAGCAGCTCGCCGCGGCGATGTTCCTCGCGTTCCTCACGAACACCGAGAACACCGCCTACTTCTCGCAGAACACGGGCTACATGCCGGTGCGCACGTCGGCCGTCGAGTCCGACGCCATGAAGGCCGTCTACGAGACGACGCCGCAGTTCCGCACCGCCGTCGACCAGCTCGCCGACAAGGCGCGCATCCAGGACGACGTCCGCGTGTTCGTGCCCGGCGCCGACGCGCTGCTCAACGAGGCGATCGAGCAGATCGTCATCGAGGGCGTCGACCCGGCGACCGCGTTCGAGTCGGTCACGCCGCGCATCGAGACGGCGTACACCGAGAACGTGGAGCCGTACCTGTGACGGCGACCGCCCTCGCGCCCACGGGCGCCGCGCCGGAGCGGGCCGCGCGCCCGCGCGTGATCGCGCACCGCGGCAACAGCTCGGTCGCGCCGCAGAACACGCTCGCCGCGTTCGAGGCGGCGTGGCGGGCCGGGGCGCACAGCATCGAGATCGACGTGCAGCTCACGGCCGACGGCGAGCCCGTCGTCATCCACGACGACACCGTGGACGCGACGACGTCGGGCAGCGGCACGGTCGCGCGGCTGGACCGCGCGGCGATCCGGGCGCTCGACGCCGGGTCGTGGTTCTCCCCGGCGTTCGGGGGCCAGCGCGTGCCGACGTTCGCCGAGGTGGTGGACCTCCTCGTGCGCCGCCCGGGCACGGACCTGCTGCTCGAGCTCAAGGGTGCGTGGACGCCCGAGCAGGTGCGGCGCGTCACCGGGCCGATCCGGTTCGCGGGCATCGCCGACCGGGTCGTCGCGCAGAGCTTCTGGCCCGAGACCGTCGCGGCGCTGCGCGAGGCGGACCCGGGCCTGCGCCGCGGGCTGCTCGTCGCGTCGCTCGACGACGACGTGCTCGCGCGGTGCGCCGAGCTCGACGTCGTGGCGTGCAACCCGATGGGCCTGCTCCTCCTCGAGGACCCGGGCCTGGTGCAGCGCCTGCACGACGCCGGCCTCGACGTCGCGGTGTGGACGCTCAACGAGCCCGCGCACTGGGCGGCGGCAGCCGACCTCGGGGTCGACGCGATCATCACGGACCGCCCGGACCGCCTCGCGGGCTGGCTCTCGGCCCGCCCCGTCTGAGCGGATCCGTCTCGCTGCCGAACCCGGGGTTGCGCGCCACGACGGTCGTCGTGCGCCGCGCAACCCCGGGTTCGGCGTCTCGTACGGTGCCGCGTCAGCGGACGACGATCGTCGTGACGACGTCGGTCACGCTCGGTCGGCGCGGGGTCGAGCCGAAGCCGAAGCGCACGGGCGGGTCGACGTCTCGCAGGTCGCCGAGCGGTTCGCCGTCCCACGTCGTCCCCGCCGCGACGAGCGCGTGGACGTCGGTCGCGCCGTAGTGCTCGGCGCGCCCCGGCCCGGCGCTGCCGCGCGTCCGGACGCCGCGCAGCAGCACGCGCGCGACCGGGTCGGTGAGAGCGGTCAGGTGTCGCGACGTCATGACGCGGCGGGGCACCGCGCGCAGCACGTGCCCCAGCGACGTCCGCGGCCCGACGACGAGCCGCGCCTCGAGCGGACCGGCCACCACGTGCCAGTCCGGCCGGAAGACCCGGCTCGCCGCTGCGCCCGTCGCGCTCTCCCCACCGGCGGCGGGCGGGACGCCGGTCGCGCCGGCCGTCTCGTCCGTCACGGCGACCGGCGTCAGGACGACCCGGTCGAAGCGGTACGTCGACGCGACGAGGTCCGCGACCCGCGGCGACGGCGCGAGCAGGAGGCGCTCGCCGTCGGGGTGCTCGACCATGACGTCGGCGAACGCGCCGAACGGCGACGCGTCCCAGCGCCCGACGACGACGCGCGTCCCCGACTCCGTGCCCCACCCCGCGATGCGGCCACGGAACCGCAGGACGCTCGACATCCCGGCAGCGTAGGTCCGGCACCTCGGGCACGCTCCCGCTCCGTGGTCGGCCACGCCCCACGCGCCCGCCGCACCGTTCTCGCCCGCCGCGCCCCTCTCGCCGGCGGCACCCCGCTCGGCGCGCGAACCCCAGCGCGCGGCGCGAGGCTCGGAGGAGGCGGCGACCGCCGTCGGGCAGCAGGAGGTGACCCCGTGCCGAAGACCACGCGCGACGGCGACGCGAAGCAGTCCGAGATCCCGAGCACGCTGCAGCGCTCCGACGAGAAGGCGCAGCGCACGTTCGCCAAGGCCTACGACGCCGCGAGGGAGCAGTACGGCTCCGAGGAGCGCGCGCGACGCGTCGCGTTCGCCGCGCTCAAGCACACGCACGAGAAGATCGGCGACCACTGGGAGCCCAAGGACGAGCCCGGCCCGTCCGACGAGCGGGCCGAGGAGGGCGGCCTCGACTCGACCACGGACACCGCCGGGGGCGTGGACGCCAACGCGACCACGGCGCACCTGCTCGACGTCGCGCGCCGCCTGGACGTCGACGGACGGTCGACGATGACCAAGGACGAGCTCGTGGAGGCGATCCAGCGCGCCAACGACCGCGCGACCCGCCGCGCCCGCGGCGACTGACCGCAGCCCTCCCGCGACCACACCTCTACCTCGCGCGACCATGCCTCTACCTCGGCCTACCACGCCTCTACCTCGCCGAGGTAGAGCCCTGGTCCCGCGAGGTAGAGCTCTGGTTCCGCGAGGTAGAGCCCTGGTTGCGCGAGGTAGAGCCGTGGTCCTCGGACGGGCCCGCTCGTCGGCGTCAGGCGGGGCGGCGGCGGTGGGGGACGCGGACGCGGTCGAGGTCCTGCGCGACGGTGAGCTCGCCGTCGAACACCTCGCGCGCCTCGCGCCAGAACTCCGTGGGGTCGGGGTAGCGCTGGGAGAAGTGCGTGAGCACGAGCGACCGGACTCCGGCCTCGGCCGCGACCGTCGCGGCCTGCCGGGCCGTGAGGTGTCCCCAGCGCTCGGCCTGGTCCCGGTCGCGGTCGAGGAAGGTCGACTCGATGACGAGCAGGTCGACGCCGTCCGCGAGCCGGTGCACCGCGTCGCACAGGCGCGTGTCCATGACGAACGCGAACGACTGGCCGGGGCGCGGCGCGCTCACCTCGTCGAGGGTGACGGTCCGGCCGTCGGGCGCGACCGCGGCGCCCGTGCGCTGCAGCTCGCCCACCGCCGGGCCGACCAGGCCGTGCCGCGCGAGGAGCGCTGGGTCGAGCGACCGGCCGTCGGGCTCGTCGAGGCGGTAGCCCATGGCCTCCAGCGTGTGGTCGAGGCGTTCCGCGCGCAGCGTGAACCCCGGTTCGGGGCGCCCGGCCACGGGCGGCACGACGCCGTCCGTCGTGAGGGGCTGGAGCTCCAGGTGCCCGCGGCGGACGTGGGCGCTCTCGTCGAGCAGGTGGTCGACCCACCGCTGGCCCGACGCCGGGTAGGTCACCCCGATCGTGTGCCGCACGCCGTCGCCGCTGATGCGCTGGGAGACGCCAGCGAGGCCGAGGCTGTGGTCGCCGTGCAGGTGCGTGATCGCGATGCGCGTGAGGTCGGTCGCGGAGACGCCCGCGAACGACATCTGCCGCTGCGTCCCCTCTCCGGGGTCGAAGAGGATCGCCTCGTCGTCCCAGAGCAGGACGTAGCCGTTGTGGTTGCGCGTGCGGGTCGGGACCATGCTGGCCGTCCCGAGGACGACGAGCTCGCGGCGGGACATGGCCCCAGCCTGCCACGGCGCCTCTGCTCGGCGGGTGGCTCGTAGGGTGGCAGGAGACCACCCCCGAGATCCGGAGAACCATGCGCCTGCTCCTCGTCCGTCACGGACAGACCCCGTCCAACGTCGCCGGCCTGCTCGACACCGCCCTGCCCGGCCCGGGCCTCACCGCGCTCGGTGCGCGGCAGGCCGCGGCGATCCCGGACGCGCTCGCGGACCGCGTGGTCGACGGCGTCGCGGTCTCGACGCTCGTGCGCACGCACCTCACGGCCACGCCGCTGGCCGAGCGACACGCTTACGACCTGCTCGAGCTCGACGGGTTCCGCGAGGTCGACGCGGGCGACCTGGAGATGTCGGGCGAGCACGACGACCACGCCACCTACCTCGAGACGGTGTTCGCGTGGGGCCGCGGCGAGCCCGACCGCCGGATGCCCGGCGGACCCGACGGCGCCGAGTTCCTCGCTCGCTACGACGACGCCGTCGCGAGCGTCGCGCGCACCGGGTGGCGCACCGCCGTCGTCGTGTCGCACGGCGCCGCGATCCGTGCGTGGGCGTGCGCGCGGGCCGCGGGTGTCGACGTCGACCGGCTCGCGTGGACGCCGCTCGCGAACACCGGGCTCGTCGAGGTCGAGGGGGACCCGGTGTCGGGCTGGCGCTTGGTCGGGGTGAGCGACGGGCCGCTGGGCGGGGCGTTCCTCGACGACCTCGTCGCGGAGGACCCGACGGGCGAGTCCGTCGCCGAGGAGGAGCGCCGCGCCGCGGCGGACGACTGACCCCTTCCGGAGCATCGCACGGATCTGGCGGTCGTCACGTTCGTGACATACGCTCGGTGGATGGCCGACGCACCGCTGCCCGCGCCGAACGAGCGCGCGCTCGAGTCCGACATCGTCACGGACCTGCGCGAGCAGATGACGTACGGGTCGTACCTGCACCTCGACACGCTGCTCGCGGCGCAGGAGCCCGTGAGCGACCCCGAGCACCACGACGAGATGCTGTTCATCGTGCAGCACCAGACGACCGAGCTCTGGCTCAAGCTCGTGCTGCACGAGCTGCTCTCCGCGCGCGACCTCCTCGCCGCCGACGAGCTGGGTGCCGCGCTCAAGCGCATCGCGCGCGTCAAGCACGTGCAGCGCACGCTCACCGAGCAGTGGTCGGTCCTCGCGACGCTCACGCCGAGCGAGTACGCGCAGTTCCGCGGGTTCCTCGGGCACGCGTCGGGCTTCCAGTCGTGGCAGTACCGCGCGGTCGAGTTCCTGCTGGGGAACAAGAACGCGCGCATGCTCGACGTGTTCGACGCGGAGCCCGACGCGCGCGCCGAGCTCGCCCGGCTGCTCGCCGAGCCGAGCGTCTACGACGAGTTCCTGCGCCACCTCGCGCGGCACGGCCACGACGTCCCGCAGCGGGTCCTGGACCGCGACGTCAGCGTCGCGCACACGCTCGACGACGACCTCGTCGAGGTCTTCCGACGCATCTACGACGACCCGGGGACGCACTGGTCCGCGTACGAGACGTGCGAGGAGCTCGTGGACCTGGAGGACAACTTCCAGCTCTGGCGGTTCCGCCACATGAAGACGGTGCTCCGCATCATCGGCACCAAGCGCGGGACGGGCGGGTCGAGCGGCGTCGGGTTCCTCCAGAAAGCGCTCGACCTCACGTTCTTCCCCGAGCTGTTCGCGGTCCGCACCGAGATCGGGCGCTCGTGAGCGGCGAGCGCCTCGGCCGGGCGGGCGACGGCGGCACGTGGCTCCCGCCGTTCGTCGACGCGCACGTGCACCTCGGCCTCGTCGACCCCGTCGCGGTGCGGCGCGGCGGGATCGCCGTCGTGCACGACCTGGGATGGGTGCCCGACGTCGCGCGCACGTGGCCCGGTCGGCCCGGCTTCCCGGAGGTCGCGTTCGCGGGCGCGTTCCTCACCGCGCCGGGCGGCTACCCGTCGGACCGGTCGTGGGCGCCGCCGGGGTCGGTCGAGGCGGTCGGCTCGCCCGAGGCGGCCGTCGCCGCCGTCGACCGCCAGGTCGCCGTCGGCGCGTCGTTCGTCAAGGTCGCCCTGCACGCCGACGCCGGCCCGGTGCCCGACGACGCCACGCTCGCCGCGCTCGTCGACCGCGCCCACGCGCGGGGCCGGGACGTCGTCGCGCACGTCGAGGGGCGAGGCATGGCGGCCCGCGCGTTCGAGGCGGGCGTCGACCGGCTCGCGCACGCCCCGTTCTCCGAGCGCCTGCCCGACGACCTCCTCGCCAAGATGGCCCGCCCCCACCCCCACCCCGAAAACGACCCTGCCCGCCGTCGAACACGACCTGACGGTCGAAAAGGGCCGGATAACGACCCTCAGGTCGTTCTCGGCGGGTCGCGGGTGAGCTGGGTGAGCACGCTCGACGTGCACGGGTGGGGCAGCCCGACTGTCGAGCAGGACGTCGCGATCGACAACGTGCGGCGGTTCGCCGCGCTCGGCGGGACGGTCGTCTACGGCACCGACCTCGGCAACGGGCCCCTGCCGCCCGGAGTGAACGCGCGCGAGCTGCGGGCGCTCGCGGCGGCGGGCCTCGACGCGGACGCGCTGCTCGCGGCCCTCACGCACGACGCGGCCGAGCGCTGCGTTCCGGGCCGAGCGCTGCGTCCCGGGACGCAGCACTCGAGCGCGGACGCATCGCTCGCGACCTGGGTACCCGGCGACCCGCCCGACCTCGACGACCCCGACGCCGTCGCCACGTGGCTCGCACGCGCCGTCGTCGTCGAGCGCGACGCCACCCACCCCGCCCCTCCCGAAGGACGACCATGACCGAGGACCACGCCGCCCGCTCCGCCGCGCTCGACGCCGCCGACCCGCTCGCGCGGTTCCGCGACGCGTTCGTCGACTCCGAGGAGGTCACGGCCTATCTCGACGGGAACTCGCTCGGCCGGCCCACGCGCGCGTCGGCCGAGCGGCTCGCGCGGTTCGCGACGGAGCGCTGGGGTGCGCGGCTCATCCGCGGCTGGGACGAGGAGTGGTACGACCTCCCGCTCACGCTCGGCGACCGGATCGGCGCGGTGACGCTCGGCGCGGCGGCGGGCCAGACGTTCGTCGGCGACTCGACGACGGTGATCCTCTACAAGCTCGTGCGGGCCGCGCTCTCGGCGCCGCAGGTCGCGGGCCGCGACGAGATCGTGCTCGACGCCGGGAACTTCCCGACGGACCGCTACGTGCTGGAGGGCGTCGCGCGCGAGCACGGCGCGACGCTGCGCTGGATCGCGCCGGACCACGACGCCGGCGTCACGCCCGAGCAGGTCGCCGCGGTGCTCTCCGACCGCACCGCGCTCGTGCTGCTCAGCCATGTCGCGTACCGGTCGGGGTACGTGAGCGACGCCGCCGCGATCACGGCGCTCGCGCACGACGCCGGGGCGCTCGTGCTGTGGGACCTGTGCCACTCGGTCGGGGCGCTGCCCGTCGAGCTCGACGCGTGGGGCGTCGACCTCGCGGCGGGCTGCACGTACAAGTACCTGAACGGCGGTCCGGGCGCGCCCGCGTTCGGCTACGTGCGGACGGGCCTCCAGGACGCGCTGACCCAGCCGATCCAGGGCTGGATGGGCAGCGCCGCGCCGTTCGAGATGGGTCCGGCCTACGCGCCGCACGACGGTGTCCGGCGGTTCCTCTCGGGGACGCCCGCGATCGTCGGGATGCTCGCGATGCAGGACATGCTCGACCTCGTCGACGCGGCCGGGATGCCGGCCGTCCGCGCGAAGTCCGTCGCGCTCACCGAGCACGCGACCGCGCTCGTGGACGACCTGCTGCTCCCGCTCGGCGCGCGGTACGCGTCGCCGCGCGACCCGGACCGCCGGGGGAGCCACGTCACGGTCGACCACGACGCGTTCGAGGCGACGCTCCCGCTCCTGTGGGAGCGCGGCGTGATCCCTGACTTCCGCCGCCCGGACGGCCTGCGCCTCGGCCTGTCCCCGCTCTCCACGAGCTTCGAGGAGGTGCGGTTCGGCGTCGAGGCGGTCCGCGACGCGCTGCTCGAGGTGCTCGGCGCCCGGACGTCTGCGGAGGCCGCCGGGGCAGTGTCGACGGGCGCGGACGGCGCCGCGTGATCCTCGACGACCTCGACTCCCGGCCCGGGAGCACGACGTCGTTGCTGCGCACCGTCGTCGGGCTGTACCTGCGCGACCTCGGTGGCGCGGTCGCGGTGGCGGACCTGGTCGAGCTGCTCGGCGCGCTCGGTGTCGCGCCCGGGGGAGCGCGGAGCGCGATCTCGCGCGTCAAGGCCAAGGGGCTGCTCGTGCCCGAGACGGTCGAGGGACGAGCCGCCTACCGGCTCGCGTCCGACGCCGGGCCGATGCTCGACCGCGGCGACCGGCGCATCTTCGCCTACCGGCAGCAGGGCGACGACGACCCGTGGTGCCTCGTGTCGTACTCGCTGCCGGAGGAGCGGCGCGACGTGCGCCACCAGCTCCGGCGACACCTCGCGTGGATCGGGGCCGGGAGCGTCGCGGACGGGCTGTGGATCGCGCCGGGCCACCTCGTGGACGAGGTCGAGGAGATCCTCGGCGCGCTCGAGGTCCGCGACGCGGCGACGGTGTTCGTCGCCGGGCGCCCGCGCGTGGCGGGCGCGTTCGCCGACGTCGCCGCGCGGTGGTGGGACCTCGACCGGGTCGCGGCGCTGCACCGCGCGTTCCTCGGGCGCCACGGAGGCTCCCGGTCGGGGCGAGGCACGGTTCCCGACGGCGCCCCGGCGGCCGCGGAGGACGGCTCGCCGCGCGACGCGTTCGCCCGGTGGGTGCGCGCCGTCGACGACTGGCGGCCGATCCCGTACGCAGACCCGGGGCTGCCACCCTCGGCCCTGCCCGCCGACTGGCCCGGTGCCGCGAGCGTGGCCCTGTTCGACCGCCTCCGCACGTCGCTCGCGACGGTCGCGTCGCGGCACGTCCAGGTCGTCGTCGGGCGCTGACGGGGGCACAGTGGGCACATGAGCGACCCCACGCCCGACCTGCCGCCCGCGCTGCGGACCCTCGTCGACGCCACGAACGCGGGTGATCCCGCGCGCTTCCTCACCGCGTTCACCGACGACGGGTTCCTCGACGACTGGGGTCGTCGGTTCCGCGGGCACGACGAGCTCGCGAGCTGGGACCGCACGGACAACATCGGCAGACGGTCGCGCTTCGACGTGACGGGGCTGCGCGACGGCGCGACCCCGGACGAGGTCCTGCTCGACCTCACGGTGTCCGGCGAGGGGTACAACGGTCCCGCGACGTTCACGATCCTCCTGCGAGACGGACTGATCGCGCGTCTCGTCATCTCCTGAGCCCGGTGCCCGCGTTCCGGACATGACCGACACATGCGGATCCTTGCGCCGGCGGTGCTGGTGGGGTTGATCACACCGGGGTGACTTCACCCGGCACCCAGACCTGGACGACCGTCCAAGTCTGCCTACGGTGGTCGGGACGGGTCGTCCGACCCCGTCGTCCGCGACACCGAGACCCAGGTAGTGATGACCCGCTCGACCGTGACACCTGAACAGCAGATCCCCTCGACCCCCCGCCGCGCCGGCCGACGCCCGGCCGCCGCGATCCTCGCCGCCGGCCTCCTCGCGGGTGCCGGCCTCGTCGTCCCCGCGACGAGCGCCGCGGCCGCCGACGCGGTCAACCCGTTCGACCTGGCCGGCGGCTTCAGCGTCTACGCCCGCGAGGACGCCCGCCTCGACAACCACGAGACGGAGGGGTCCGTCGCCGTCGGCGGCGAGCTGACCGTCCGGGCCGAGGGCGGCACGTACCCGATCGTCCACCATGTGGCCGGGACCGCGGACTACACGATCCCGACCGTCGACGGCGACCCGACCCGTCTGCTCGTCGGGTCGTACGCGCCGACGTCCGGCCTCGTGGAGATCACCAACGCCGGGGTCCCGGCGGGCAGCGGCGCCGAGCTCGAGGGCTACCTCAAGGTCGTCGGTGCCGACCCCGCGTTCGACACGTACCAGCGCGGCGACTGGGTGCGGTACCGCACCGCTGTCGACGAGGCCCCGTCGATCGACGCGACCAACCAGAAGTGGCCCGACGGCGCCGCGACCGTGGCGACCGAGCGCGACTCGGTCGCCGCGTACGTCGAGACGGGTGCCGCAGAGCCGGCCGAGGTGCGCCAGTGCCTCGCGGACCTCGTGCCGAGCGGCGTGGCCCACGTGCTCACGGTGGCCGAGGACGTCGGCGACCGCGTCGTCCTCTCGGCGCTCGAGCCGGGACGGCCGAACGTCGTGGACTACGCCGACATCGCGGACGCGTACACCGTGCAGTTCGCGGACGGGGTGCTTCCCTCGGCCGACGCCCCGCTGATCATCTCCGTCCCCGCCGGGTCGACCGAGCTGCGCGGCTCGGTGTTCGGCGCCGAGGGCGCGGCGGCCCGCCACGTCCTGTGGGACCTCTCGCAGCTCGACGGCGCGGTCACCCTCGGCACCGGCGGGACGCGCCTCGACGGGTCGGTCTACGCCCCGACCGCGGACCTCACGCTCGAGGCGGCCCCGCTCGACGGCCAGGTCGTCGCGCGGAACCTCACGCTGCTCGGCGGCGAGGCGCACGCCTACCTCTTCGCCGGCTCCATCCCGTGCGCCACCGAGCCCGTCGTGGAGACGGGCAGCCTCACCGTCACCAAGCGCGTCGCGGGGGACGCGGCCTCCACCGTGCCCGACGGGACGACCTTCACCGTCGCCTACGAGGCCGCCGGGACGACGGGCGAGCTGACCGTGCCCGTCGACGGCTCCGCGACCGTCGAGGACCTCCCGCTCGGCACGGAGGTCGTGCTGTCCGAGCCGGGCTTCCCCGCCGTGGACGGGGTCGAGTGGGGCGAGCCGACGTGGCAGGTGGACGGTGCCGCCGTCGAGCCGGGAGGCGACGGGACCGTGCGCGTCGAGATCGGCACGACCGACGTCGCCGTGGTGCTGACCAACACGGCGGACGCGCCGGTCGAGCCGACGCCCACGCCGGTGACCCCCACCCCGACCGAGCCCACGACCCCGACGACGCCGACCACGCCGACCACGCCCGGCGTGCCCGACCAGCCGACGTCCCCCGCCGACGGCGGAACCGGCGGCCTGGCCACGACGGGCGTCCAGGCCGGGGGCGTCGCGCTCGCGGCCCTCGTGCTGGTCGCGCTCGGTGTCACGGTCCTCGTCCTGCGGCGCCGCCAGGACGCCTGACCCCGTTCCTCCCGCGCGTCCGACGCCGCGTCCCCGACCTCGGGGGCGCGGCGTCGTCGCGTTCCCGGGGCGTGTCCGGGACGGCCACCTGCCCGCCGTCGGGAGTTCACCGGGCGGACGGGCGCGCGCCACCCCGGCTCCGTACGGTGACAGCGCTTCCCACCACGGGTCCGACGCCGCCACGGTGGTCCGACGGTCGTCGCGCGCGGACCCCTGACCTGCGAAGGAACCCATGAACCCGCACGCCTCCCGACTGCCCGGCGCGCTGACGCGCGTGGCGGCGTCGGCGCTCGCCGTCTCGCTCGTCGGCACGGTGCTCGTCGCCGCGACCGCGACCTCGACGGCCGCCGCCGACGAGTCCCTGCTCTCGACGTCCGGCACGACCTGGCGCTACCTCGACGACAACACGAACCCGGCTGGGTCCGCCGCGGACCAGCGCGCGTGGACGACCACCGCGTTCGACGACTCCGCGTGGAAGTCCGGGACGGGCGCGTTCGGCGCGAAGCGCGGCGCGGCGACGGGGATCGGCGCCGCGTTCCCGATCACCACGCTCCTCAGCCAGTACATCGAGGGCACGACGACGGACGTCCCCACGTTCTTCTTCCGCACCGACGTGGAGCTCACCGCGGCGGACCTCGACGGCGTCCCCGCGTTCGAGGGCGAGATCGTCTACGACGACGCCGCGATCGTCTACGTGAACGGCGAGGAGGTCGTGCGCCTGGGCGACGACTCCCGCGAGATCACGGAGAACCTCCAGTACCACGGCAACGGCCGCACGGACCCGGTGACGGGCACGTTCGTCATCCCCTCCGACGCGTTCGCGCCGGGCGAGAACACGATCTCCGTCGCGCTCTACCAGGACGCGCCGACCAGCTCGGACATCTACCTCGACGTGCGCTCGCTCGTCCCGACGCACGGCGAGGTGCGCGACGTGACGCTCGGCGTCGGGTCCGACGAGTCCGAGGCCACCGTGGCCTGGTTCTCGAACCTCCCGGGCTCCGGCGAGGTCCAGTGGGTGCGTGCCGACCGCTCCGTCGACGGAGGGTTCCCCACGGACGCGGAGGCCGCGACGGCGGTCTCCGGGCCGTCCGCCGACGGCGCCACGTACCACCACGCGGCGCTGACCGGGCTCGAGGAGGACGCGGAGTACGTCTATCGCGTGGGGTCGCCCGAGACCGGGTGGTCCGAGCCCGCGACCTTCGACACCGGCACGTTCGGCGACGAGTACTCGTTCCTCTTCCTCGGCGACATCCAGATCGGCGCGAGCGGCAGCACGGAGCGCGACTCCGCGAGCTGGCTCCAGAACGCGGGCACGATCGACGAGCGCCACCCCGACGCCGCGTTCGTCGTCTCGGCCGGCGACCAGGTCGACTCCTCCGGGAACACCCAGCAGTACACCGGCCTGTTCGCCCCGCGCTCGATGCGCACGCTGCGCTTCGCCCCGGACGTCGGCAACCACGACGCCGGCAGCGCGCTCTACGACCAGCACTACGCCCGGCCCAACGCGACCGAGGGCCAGCGGGACTACTGGTACACGTACGGTGGCGTCCTCTTCGTCTCGCTCGACTCGAACGAGTCGTCGACGGCGGGCATCGCGGAGCGCGAGGCGTACCTGCGCCAGGTCGTCGCCGAGCAGGGCGACGAGGCCGAGTGGGTCGTCGTGACGTTCCACCACTCCCTGTACAGCCAGGCGTTCCACACCCGTGACGCGGACGTGGTCCGGCTGCGCGAGGCGCTCTCCCCGGTGTTCTCCGAGCTGGGCGTCGACGTCGTCCTCGCCGGTCACGACCACATCTACACGCGCTCCCACCTCATGGACGGGACGACGCCGGTCGTGCCGTCGGCGACGCCCGCGAGCGGTGACGTGCTCCGCCCGGAGGACGGTCAGGTCCTGTACGTGACCGGCAACTCGTCCACGGGCAGCAAGTACTACGACTACGACGGCGCGAAGCCGTGGACCGCGCGCTGGGAGCAGTCCCGCGAGCCCAGCTACTCCGAGGTCGACGTCACCCCGACGACGTTCACCGTGACGACCTACGTGACGAGCACCGAGCGCGTGATCGACCAGGTGACCGTCGAGCACCCGGGCGCCACCGGTCCGGCGCTCGACGTCGAGACGAGCGCGCGCTGCCTCGCCGGCACCGCGTACGTCGCGGTCCGCGCGACGAACACCGGGGACGTCCCGGCGGACGTCACGCTCGCGACGCCGTTCGGCACGCGCACGGTCGCGGCGGTCGCGCCGGGCAAGGCGGCGTACCAGTCCTTCTCGACGCGGTCGGCCACGGCCGAGGCGGGCTCCGTCACGGTGACGGGCACCCTGCCCGACGCCGGCGCCACCTCCGCGCACGACGCCGCCTACCCGGCGGTCACCTGCGGCTGAGCCTCCCCGCCGAACCGGGGTCGTTCCCCAGCGCACGCTCGCGCGGGGGAACGACCCCGGGTTCGTCGCGTCAGGACGGTCGAGGCGCGGCGTCGTCGTCGAGCGGCTCGACGACGATGCCGCCGAAGCGCGCGTCGCGCGCCTGGTGCTCGACGCCGCCGATCCAGACACGCCCGCCCCGCACCGCGTCGGACGCGGGGGAGCGGTCGAGGTAGTGGGCCTGGTAGCCACCGCCGAAGTCCACGTTCGTCAGCGAGACGGCGCGACCGGCCTCGTCTGTGACGTCCGACGAGCACCACGCGCACACGTGCCGCGGATAGCGCGGGTTCTCGCGGAGCAGCGTGCCGCACAGCGGGCAGAACTGCGTGCGCACCGGCTCGGCGCCCGACGGCGCGAGCGCCCCCGCGCGGACGAGGCCGCCCTGTGCGGTGCGCCGGGCGAGCGCGGTGAGCTGGCGCCGCGCGATCCCGGGCCAGCCGTGGACGGCGGTGGCCCACTCGTCCGGCACGGCCCGTGCGCCGTAGGCGGCGCCGAGGAGCGCGCCGGCGATGGCCGCGACCGTGTCCGTGTCGCCGCCGATCGCGACCGCGGCCTGGAGCGCGGCCGCGAGGTGGTCGCGGCCGGCGAACGTCGAGCCCTGCGGCGCGGAGGTCGTCGCGATCGCGTGCCACGCGGCCTGGAGGGCGGTGACGGTGAAGCCGTTCTGCCGCAGGTCGGCCGAGGGCCGCCCGACCTCGGCGTCCGCGATCCACGCGGACCAGCGCGCCGCCGCGTCCGGGTCGAGGAGGTCCAGTCCCGCACGCGCGTCGAGCCGCTGCCGGGTCACCGCGACGCGCACCGCCTCCGACCAGAGCACGCACGACTCGGCGGCGAGCGGGTCGGTGTGCGTGAGCTCCGCGACGGCGCGGGCCGCGCGTGCGGTCGCGTCGCGGTCGTCCAGGGCGACGAGCCCGACGACGCCCGTGCGCATGAGCGCGCCGTTCCCCGCCGTGCGACCGGTCGCCACGTGGAGCGCGGCGGACGCGCCGCGCAGCCGGGTCGCGGCGGGCCCGCGTCGTGCGGCGGCGGCGCTCAGCACGGACGCGGTCTGCGTCCCGACGTCGGTCGCGCCCTCGGTGCGCCACCCCTCGAACGCGGCCGCGACCTCGTCGAGCGGCGTCGCGCCGAACGCGTCCGGGACGGGGGAGAGCACGTCGTGGGCGGCCGTGACCCGGGCGACGCACACCGACATCTGGGTGTCGTCGCTCCACTCGCCGGGCGCGTACGGGCCGAGACCGCCGCCCCGCATGACCGCGGCCGCCTCCGGCCGCCCGGGGCCGGGCGGCTGCGCGAACTCGTACGGCACCCCGAGCGCGTCGCCCGCCGCCTGGGCGAGCAGCACGCCCGACGCGCGGTCGAGCAGTCCGTGGTCGAGCGGGTCGAGCGGTTCGCGGGCGGGCGGAGGCGGCGTCGTCGTCACGGCGCGATCGTGCCACGATGAGCGCCATGACCACGACGCCCGCCGACCTCGCCGCCCTCATCGCCTCCGTCGAGGCGGACGAGCGCGACCTCGTGCTCCGCACCTTCACGCACGACGACGCGTGGCGGCTCGGCTGCCTGCTCGTCGAGCTCGCCGACGAGCGTGACCTGCCCGTGACGATCGACGTCCGCAAGGGCCCGCAGCAGGTGTTCCACGCCGCGCGCGAGGGCACGACCCCGGACAACGACTCCTGGGTCGAGCGCAAGGTGCGGGTCGTCGAGCGGTTCGGTGCGTCGTCGTACCTCGTGGGCCTGCGCGCCCGCGCGAAGGGGACGACGTTCGCCGACCAGCACCAGCTCCCGCTCCAGGAGTACGCCGCCCACGGCGGCGCGTTCCCCGTCCGGGTCGACGGCGTCGGGATCGTCGGCGTCGTGACGGTGTCCGGGCTCGCCCAGGGAGACGACCACGCGCTGGTCACCGAGGCCCTGCGGTCCTTCCTGGGCCGCGGCGCGTAGCGGTCAGTCCCAGACGAGCGGGATGTCCTCGAACGTGGGCCACGTCGGCGCGACGTTCACGTACAGCGACGCCAGCGAGTCGTCGAGAGGCCGCGGCAGGTAGACCTCGTACCGGGCCGTCCGCCCGACGGCAGCTCGCACGAAGAGCGGGTCGCTCTCCAGCTCGCGCGCGCCGCTGCCGCGGACCGGCTCGTACGAGACGAGCGCGTAGGGGTCGACGGCGGACGGGTGCAGCTCGCCCCGACCCGTGAGGTCGTACACGGAGATCCGGTCCGTCGCCCCGTCGACCGGGTCGAGCGGCGTGAGCTGGACGCGGAGGCGCATGACCGGGCCGCGCACGACGATCGGCTCGATCGCGACGCGCACGCGCTCCTCACGGCCCTCGTCGTTCGGCACGACGACGGTCTTCTCCACGACGGTCTCGCCGTCCTCGACGAGATCGACCCGCGGGCCGTCGGCGGGCACGTGGTCGGCGTCGACGGGGGCGAGCTCGTGCTCCTCGATCTCGATTCCCCGCTCGCCGGGCGTCGTGCCGGAGTAGCGCAGCTCGACCCGCCGGTTCTGGGCGCGGTCGTCGGCGACGTCGTCGCCACCCTCCTCCACCTTGAGCTGCGACTCCCCGTGACCCTGCGCGTCGAACGTGACGTCGGGGCGCACCGCCGCGGCGGCCGCGACGACCGCCTGCGCGCGACGCTGCGAGAGGTCGAGGTTGTCCGCGTCCTCCCCGACCGAGTCGGTGTGGCCCGCGACGGTCGCGGTCACGCCGTCGGGCAGGTCCTCGGCGACCTCCTGGACGCGCTGCACCGCCGCGTCGGACAGCTCGGCCGAGCCGACGTCGAACAGCACGTCCGTCTCGAGCGTGACGACGACCTCGTCCTCCTCCACCTCGACGTACTCGAAGGACGTGACGGCGCCCTCGGTCTCGAAGGTCGTGGCGACGCCGGGGTCGAAGTGCCGCACGGCCTTGTCGAGCGACTCCCGGCTGGGAGGCCCGCCGAGGTCGTCGAGGGTGAGCGCGTCGATCCCGGGGACGTCGGGCGTCGGGTCGGCGCCAGGCTCGTCGTCCGCGGACGCCGGGGTCGTGGCGGCCGCGAGCAGGGTCGTCGTGACGACGACCGTGGCGAGCGACGCGACGGCGGCGCGGCGCGCGCGGCTCACTCCTCCACCTCGTAGGTCACCGGGACGTCCTCGAACGGGGGCCACGACTCGTGGAGCCGCACGTCGACGGCCGTCGGGTCGCCCGCGGGGCGCGGGAACCAGGCCTGGTACAGGAGCGGACGGCCGTTCACGGTCGTCGCGGACACCACGTCGGTCGCGAGGTCGGTCCCCCCGGAGGAGATGAGGTCGTACTCGGTGAGCGCGTCCACGTCGACGATCGTCGGGTTGTGGTCGTGCCCGAGCATGTCGTACGCCGAGTGCTCCTCGGGCTTCTCCGCGTCCGCGTCGACGAAGCGCGGCGTCATGAGGACGCGCAGCTCGACGGTCGAGCCGTCGGCGACGAGCGACACCAGCCCGAGCGAGACCTCGTCCTCGGCGGACCCGGGGACGGGCAGCCGTGTCTCGAGGACCGGCTGGTACTCCTCCACCCCGACGGTGACCGGGGTCGGCTCGTCGGTGGCCGCGTCGCCGGAGCAGGCGCCGAGGGTGAGCGTGAGGGCGACCACGGTGGCGGCGCCCAGGAGCGCGCGGGGGCCAGGGACGGGCGAGGGTGCAGGCGAGGGCACGGGCGGGCCCGGGGGCGTGGTGCTCGGCATGGCCGGAAGGCTAGCGGACCGGTACGTCCCTGATCCGGCCCATCCGTGGGGAGATGTCCCCATCGGGGGCAGACGGACGGGGCCGGTACCGTGAGGCGCCGGCCCCGTCCGTGGTCCGGTCGCGCGGGGGGCGGGCGCGACCGGGGTCAGGGTGCCGGCGCGACGACATGCGTCGCGCCGGCGGTGCGCTGCGTCAGGCCGCGCGCGTGACCTCGATGCGCTGGGGAGCGCGGCCGGCGAACACGCCGGCGACGGTCACGGTGAGCACGCCCGCGTCGTAGGACGCGCGGACGGCGTCGGCGTCCGCCGACTTCGGCAGGGTGACGGTGCGGCGGAACTCGCCGAACCGCACCTCGCGGACGCGGCGCCCGGCCGGGGCGACCTCGGCCGCCTCGTCGGTGTCGGCCTCGTCCGTCGCCGCCTCGGGCTGCTCGCCCTCGGCGGTCTCGGACGTCTCGGCCGCGGGGGCCTCGACGACGCGCTGGTCGCGACGCTCACCGCGGACGACGAGACGACGGCCCTCGAGCTCGACGGTCACGTCGCGCTCCGGGTCGACGCCCGGCAGGTCGAAGCGCGCGACGAGGTCGTCGCCCTCGCGGTAGACGTCCGCGGCGGGCGCGTAGCCGGACCGCGCGGCGGGCGCGCTCACCGGGCGGGTCCAGAGCTGGCGCACGATGCGCTCGGTCGGCAGCGGGCGGAACGGTGCCACGGTGTAGGTGCTGATCATGGTGGTCCTCCAGGTCTCTCGCGCCACGGTCGGCCCGTGGCGTCCTGACCTCTCCAACCTTGAGCGTGCTCGGCTCAGTCCCGCGTTCGCGGACGACGAACGCCGCCGGAACGCTCAACCGCGGCGTGCGGTGCGCCGGGTCTTGCGGGCGGCCGCGGCGCGTTCCTCGGCGGCGTCGAGCCGTGCGTCGACGCCGTCGAGCGACTCCTGGGCCGCGGTCGCGGCGTCGCGTGCCTCGGCGAGCCGCGCGCGCAGGTCCTCGCGCTCGTCGGCGAGCCGGGCCAGCTCGTCCTCGACGCGCCCGAGCTCCTCCTCCACCTGCCCGACGGCGTCGCTCGCCGCGCGCACGCGCGTGTCCGCCTCGTCGCGCTCGGCCTCGAGGCGGTCGACCTCTGCCGCGGTCGCCTCGACCTCGCGCTCGGCGGCCGCCACGGCGTCCTCCTCGGGAGGCTCACCGTCGCCCGGGCCGGAGTCGGCCCGCGCGGACCGGGCGCCGCGCCCGCTGCGTGTCGTGCTCGTCTCCGGGTCCGCGGTCCCCGGCCCGCCCGTGCCCGCCGTGCCGCCGGTCCGCGCCCGCAGCTCGACGACGTCGGCCGGCTCGCCGCCCTCGTCGACGATGCCGAACCCGACGTGCTGGAGGGCCTGCGACAGCCGACCGGCGCGGACGAGCGCACCCGCGTCCGGGTCCATGACGGCGGCGGTGAGCGTCTCGGCGAGCCGGTCGAGCGCCGTCGCGGACACGGCCCGGCCCGCCACCTCGCCCGCGTCGCGCAGCTCGCCGACGACGCGCTCCACGCGCTCGCGCCGCAGCCGGTCGAGGGTGCGGATGCGCGCACGGTCACGGTCGGTCGTCGCGTCACGCAGCTCGTCCCCCAGGCTGACGAGCGCGGCGACGTCGTCGGGCCGTTCGCGCGCGACCTGGTTGACGACCCACGCCGCCACCGTCGGCTTCGCGAGCCGTGCCACGCGCTCCGCGCCGACCGCGTCCCCCGACGCCTTGATCTCCTTCGCCGCCGCGGTACGGGCGACGACGAACTGCTCGAGCGGCAGCGCGAAGAGCCCGTCGACGAGCGCGTCGGCATCGGTGCCGGCGTCCGCCGGGCCGCCGGCACCGCGCGTTCCCTCCGGGCTCATGACGCCCAGCGTCGCACCCCGGTGCCGGACGTGCGCCCGCTCGCCGGGTCCCGGGCGGCGAGCAGCGCCGCGAAGGCCGCCTCGGTGACGACGGGGATGCCGTAGCGGCGCGCGGTGCGGGCCTTCGTCGAGAGCGAGTCCGGGTCGGCGGCGACGAGGAGCCGCGTGCGGCGCGTCACGTAGGGCCAGGGGGAGAGTCCGGCGGCGCGCACGTCGCGCTCCCAGGCCTCGCGGGTGCGCGACATCGACCCGGTGAGCACGACCTCGTCGCCGTCCGCGAGCACGAACGCCGGGCGCGGTGCGACGGCCGGCTCCGCGGCGAGGCGCGCTCCGAGCGCCGCCTCGACGGCTCCCGCGACGTCGTCGGCGTCGAGGCCGAGCTGGCCCGCGACCTCGTGCAGGGCGGGGTCGTCGCGGACGGAGCCGCCGTCGTCGCGGTCGCCCGCGGCGGTCGCGCCGTCGAGGGCGTCGATCTCCGCCCGGGCGAGGGCGGTCAGGTAGTCGCGGTGCACGCTCTCGACCGCGGCCCGGTCCAGCCCGGCCCGCCGCGCCTCGGCGAGGAGCGCCGCACGCTCCGAGTGCGAGACGTAGCGGTCGAGGAGCGCGGCGTCGAGCAGGCGCAGGTAGGTCCCGGTGTCGACGTCCGGGCGCTCGGTCGACGCGCGCGGCGCACCCGTGCGGGCGCCCGGCGCCTCGTCGAGCCCGGCGAGCCAGTGCCCGTGGGCGCGGCTCGCGCCGCGCAGGACCGGTTCCACGCCGGGGAGCGAGGCGGGCAGCGACCACCGCACCCCGTCGGCCGCGGCGCGCGCCACGTCCCAGCACGCGTCGTCGGCCGCCACGTCGAGGTAGTACCCGAGCAGGCCCGCGGTGGCGCGCGCGTCGCCCAGGGCCGAGTGGACGTCGTCGTGCACGACCCCCACCGCCGCGCAGCACGCGGCCAGGGCGCGCGAGCCCGTGAGGTACCGGCCCGCGAGCTGCTGCGTGCACAGGCACGCGACGGGGTCGATCGCGGCCGCGATGCCCGCGCGCCCGATCTCCGCGCGCAGGAACCGCGTGTCGAACGCCGCGTTGTGCGCCACGAGGACGCGACCGGAGAGCAGGCGCAGGAGCGCGGGGGCGACGCGGTCGAACGTCGGGGCGAGCGCGACGTCCGCCGCCGCGATGCCGTGCACGTGCTGCGGCCCCAGGTCGCGCTCGGGGTTGACGAGGGTGGACCACTCGTCCTCGACGCGGCCCGCGTCGTCGACCAGGACCACCGCGACCTCGGCGACCCGGTCGCCGAGGCGAGGGGAGAACCCCGTGGTCTCGAGGTCGACGACGGCGAATCCGGGCACGGGCACAGTCTGCCCGACGCCGCCCACGGCCCGTGCCGCCCGCGACGCTGCGTCGCGCGCGTCATCGCCGCGTCAACTCGTGCGGCGAAGCGGGCCCAGGGGTTTCGCGCCCGCGCGCGGGGGCCTACGCTCGCGAGCACACGAGCCTTCGCAGCGTCGCGCGTCTCGTGTGCGACTCGGCCGGACCCCGACACGACCGGGGTCGGTCGGCGGGGGCCACTGTCGAGGAGGATGCGTGAGACCACGAACGATCGTCCCGTCTGCCGCCGCCGCGAGCCTCGTGCTCGCGGCTCTGACCGCAGCACCCGTCGGTGCTGCCCCCGGAGGCGGCCTCCGGGCCGCCGACGGACCGCCGCCGCTCGAGGACCTCGTCACCGGCGACGCGGTCATGCAGCGGCTCCAGGACTTCCAGGACATCGCGGACGCCAACGACGGCAACCGCGCGATGGAGACGCCCGGCTACGAGGCGAGCGCCGTCTACGTCGAGGACACCCTGCGGGACGCCGGCTACGAGCCCGAGCGCCAGTACTTCACCTTCGAGGACCTGGTCATCGACGACCTGTCCCTCACCGCGGCCGGCGTCGAGGTGACGTCGGACGTCTACCCGGCCGAGTTCGCCCCCGACACCCCGGACGACGGCGTCACGGGCCCGATCGTCCAGCCTGCCGACGAGCTCGTCCAGGGCTGCACGGCCGAGACCTGGGACGGGGTCGCCGTCACCGGCGCCGTGGCCCTGGTCAGCCGCGGCTCGTGCCCGTTCGCGGACAAGGCCCGGTTCGCCGCGGAGGCCGGTGCCGCCGCCGTCGTCCTCTACAACAACGCCGACGGCGCGCTGAACCCGACCCTCGGCGAGGCGAGCGACGTCTGGGTCCCGACCGTGGGCATCACGCAGGCCGACGGCCAGGCGATCCTCGCCGCGATCGCGGGCGGCGCCGAGGCGGTCGCGACCTACGACCTCCAGACGCACGTCGAGGAGTTCGAGACGTTCAACGTGATCGCCCAGACGCCGGGCGGCCGCGACGACAACGTCGTCATGGTCGGCGCGCACCTCGACAGCGTCGAGGACGGGCCGGGCATCAACGACAACGGCTCCGGCTCGGCGGCCATCCTCGAGGTCGCGGTCCAGCTCGCCGCCGCGACCGACGGCGGCCAGGACGTCGTGAACGCCGTCCGGTTCGCGTGGTGGGGCGCGGAGGAGGTCGGCCTGCGCGGCTCGACCCACTACGTGAGCGACCTCGTCGCGAACGACCCCGCGGCGCTCGACGACATCGCGACCTACCTCAACTTCGACATGGTCGGCTCGCCGAACTACATCATCGGCGTGTACGACGCGAACGAGTCCACGTACCCCGCGCCCGTCGAGGTGCCGCCGGGCTCGGCCGAGACCGAGGCGGTGTTCACCGACTACTTCGACGGCATCGACCAGGCCTGGGTCGACACCGAGTTCTCCGGACGCTCCGACTACCAGGCGTTCATCGAGAACGGCGTCCCGGCGTCCGGCCTGTTCACCGGCGCGGACGGCTCGAAGACGGCCGAGGAGGTCGCGCTGTTCGGCGGCACCGAGGGCATCTTCTACGACCCGAACTACCACTCGCCGCAGGACACGATCGACAACGTCGACGCGACCGCGCTCGACATCATGTCGCGCGCGATCGGCCACGCGGTCGCGTCGCTGTCCGAGGACACGTTCGCGATCAACGGCGTGGGCAACCCGCGCGTCGACGCGATCGAGGCGGAGGCACGGTGCCTGAACGGCACCGCCTACGTCGCCGTCCGGGCGACCAACGGCGAGGACGAGCCCGTCTCGCTGCGCCTCGTCACGCCGTTCGGCCAGCGGGCGTTCGGCCAGGTGGCTCCGGACGCCAACGCGTACCAGTCGTTCTCCACCCGGTCGGCGTCGGTCGACGCCGGCACCGTGAGCGTCGTCGCGCGCCTCGCGGGCGGCGGGGAGAACTACACCCAGACGTACGACGTCGCGTACGACGCGATCGCCTGCGGCTGACGCAGCCGGGTCACCCTGACGGGCGGGGCCGTCCTCCACGGGAGGGCGGCCCCGCCTGCGTCGAAGGACGTGCGCGGTGGGTCGTGCGCCGCGGGCCGCGACGGGTCGGCGGGGTCGGTCCCGCCGGGTCTACGCTGGCCCGCGGTGCGCCGTCGTGCGGCGCGGCGGACAGGGGGTCACGTGGCGAAGGAACCGTTCCTCACGACGACGGGCGACGAGCCGGGCGAGGGTCCCGACCTGCCCGGCACGACGTCGGGTGACGAGCGCAGCACCCTCGCGCGGCTGCTCGGCGAGAAGCGCCTCCTGCGCGTCCCCGCACTCCCGGCGCTGTGGCGACCCACGTTCGCGCGACCCTCGTTCTCGCTGCCGGTCGCGCTCCCCGGCCGTCGTGCGCGACGCGACGACGTCGACCCGGCGCCCGAGGCCGCTCCCGAGCCCGACCTCGACACCGCGCTCGAGGACGCGCTCGTCGTGGCGCTCGCGGACGACGGTGCGGTGGCCGACGGCGCCGACGGCGCGGACGGGGGTCTGCTCGACGGCGCCACGGACGACGGCGCGTTGGACGAGGTCGTCGCGGAGTGGGTGCGGCGCGCGATCGCCGCGTACCCGCGGCCGTCGCACCCGCTCGAGCGCGAGTGGGACGTGTCGGTCCAGGGGGTCGTGCGACTCGTCCCGTACGTGCCGCGGTTCGCGACGGCGCCGCTCGCGCTGCTCGACCGGTTCGGCGCCGTGACGATCGGTCCCGAACGCGTGGGCCTCGACGGCAAGGACGTGGACTGGGACCGCGTGGTCGAGGTCCGCACGGCGCCCGCGTGGACGTGCCTGTCGGCCGAGGCGCTGGAGGTGAACCTCGCGCAGTACGTCGTGGCGCTGCCACCGTTGCCCGGCCGCGCGTGGGTGCTGCGCAAGATCAGCGAGCTCCTGCTCTCGCTCTACCTCGCCGTGCTGCCGCCGGACGCGGACGGCGACGACGCCGTCGCGCACGCGCTCCTCGGCGCGTCCGGTGTCGAGGGCGGTGCGGCGGACCCGCCCGACGGCGGCGCGGACGTCGGCGACGCGGACACGCCGGCGGACCCGATGTTCGACCGCGTGGTCACCCAGGTCGTCTACCGGCGGCGGTTCGGGACGGGCGAGGCGCAGGCGAGCACGACGTCCGTCCTGCTCCAGCTCGCGCTGCGCGGCTCGACCGACACGATCGTCCGCACGGCGGCGGAGCGCGGGGTCGAGGTCGTGCACGTGCGGGCCGAGGACACGAGCGTCGGGTCGGTCGTGGCGCGCGCGGCGACGTGGCGCCGCACGGCGCTCGACCTGCGCGAGCGCGTGGGCCGGCGCCTCGGGCGCTGACGGCTACCGGTCGAGCGCCTCGAGGATGGGGGTGTCGCCGGCGGTGAACCGGACGAAGCGGCCGATCGTCGCGGGGGTGCGCACGGCCTGCGCGACGACCATCGCGACGTCCGCGCGCGAGACCTGCGAGGCGGCGCCGCCCGGGACGTCGTCGGCTCCGTCGAGCCCGTCGGCACCGTCCCCGACGACGCGGATCGCCCCGGTCGGGTCGCCGTCGGTCAGGGTGCCCGGCCCGAGGATGGTCCAGTCGAGGTCGGTACCCCGCAGGTGGTCGTCGGCGGCGAGCTTGGCGTCCGCGTAGGCGAAGAAGCTCGAGTCCGGGTCGACGCCGTGGTCGGGCACGGACCCGATCCACGACACCATGAGGTACCGGCTCACGCCGGCGGCCGCCGCGGCGTCCATGGTGCGGCTCGCGGCGTCGCGGTCGACGGCGTAGGTGCGCTCCGGGCTCCCCCCGCCCGCCCCGGCGGACCACACGACGGCGTCGAACCCGCCGAACGCGGCGGTGAGCTCGTCGACGGAGGAGTGCTCGACGTCGAGCAGGAGCGGCTCGCCGCCGAGGCGGCGGACGAGCGGGAGCTGCTCCTCGGCGCGCACGATCCCGGTCACGGCGGCGTCGTGGTCGACGAGGATCGGGACGAGCAGCCGGCCCACCTTGCCGTGGGCACCGACGAGGGCGATCTTCATGCGGCGGACTCCTGTCTGCTGACGTCGAGATCGACCCGAGCCCGAGAGATCGACCCTCAGGAGGCCGATCTCGAGTCGGTCAGGCCGAACTCGCGGTGAGGATCCCACCGTGCTCTCCCGAGGCCGACGCCGCCACCCGGGGCGGCGTCCGAGGCACCGGGAGCGTCAGGGGCAGTGTCGCGCGTTGGGCGCCGCGGCGAGCGTCGCCGTCGCCGACCCGCGGAGGAGGTCGCCGCCCGCAGGGTCCTGGGCGCACACCGTCCAGCCGTTCGACGCCCCCGGCAGCGTGCCCGCGCCCGGGTCGCGCGCGTCGACCACGACGACGCTCGCGGCGCCGCGCTTCTCCAGGTCCGCGCGCGCCTGCTTGAGCCTGGTCTCCACGAGGTTCGGCATCGGGAACGCGGGCTCGATCTCGACCGAGACCTCGACGCCGTCGGACCCGCCGGGCGGGACCGGAGCCCCCGGACCCGTGGTCGGGCCGCCCGTGGGGTCGGTGGGCTCAGCCGTCGGGCTGGCGGTGGGGACCGCGGTCGGCTCGGCGGTGGGCGACGGCGTCGGGGTTCCCGGGCCGCCGGGCACAGCCTCCGCTCGGCACCCGGCGAGCGCCGCCACGGCCACGGCGGCGAGCACCACGACGCGTGCGCGCCGAGGCACTCCTCTGACGCCCGCGCGGGCGTCAGAGTGCGCCGCGCGCTCCTGCGAGCTGTTCTTCGTCCGGCCTGTCGTCGTCGACGGTGCCGTCGTTCGTCGTGCCACCACACGTGCCCCCGGTTGCCCCTGCAAACTTCCTTGCGTCTTCGAGGGTACGTGACGGTCGCGCCGGCCGCGGCCGGGGGAGCCGATGACCGCGGGTGATCCTCGGTCGCCTCAGCCGCGGCGGGGCGACGTGCGCTTGGGCGGCCGGACGGTCGGGACGTCGCCGACGATGGGGATCGGGCGACGGTGGAACGGGAAGCCGTAGCGCGTGACCAGGCCGGCGAGCGTCGTCAGCCGGTTGCGCGGCCCGATGAGCCCCATGATGTGGACGAACAGCCATGCCAGCCACGCGACGCCGCGGGTGAGGCGCAGCCTCCCGACGACCTCGGCGATCGCCGCGCGCCGGCCGATCACCGCCATGGTGCCCTTGTCGAAGTACCGCAGGGACGTCGTCGGGCGCCCGGCGAGCAGCGCCTCGATGTTGCGCGCGACCTGCTCGCCCGACTGGATCGCCGGCTGCGCGAGCTGCGGCAGCCCGGCGGGAGAGATCGCGATGTCGCCCGCCGCGAAGACCCCGGGCAGGCCCTCGACCTGGAGGTCGTCTCCCACGACGACGCGCCCGCCCTCGCCGCGCGGCAGGCCCCAGTCGTCGACCTCCTCGTGCGGGTGGACGCCCGCCGACCAGACCGTGAGGTCGGAGCGGATGCGCGTGCCGTCGGTGAGCACGACGGCGTCCGGCAACACCTCCGCGACCCCGGCCCCCAGGTGCAGGCCGACACCGCGACGGCGCAGCTCCTCCGCCGCGTACCGGCGCAACCTCGGGTGGAACGACTTGAGCACCTCGCCGCCGCGCTGGACGATCTTCACCTCGAACGCGTCGCCGTGGATCTCCGGGTAGGCGGGTCGCAGGCCCGCGGTGCGGAGCTCCGCGAGCGCCCCGGCGACCTCGACGCCCGTCGCGCCGCCGCCGACGACCACGACGCGCAGCCCCTCGTCGGTCCCGGGGTTCGCCGCCGCCTTCTCGAGGCGGATGAACAGCGTGTCCCGGATCTTCATGGCCTGGGACCGCGAGTACATGGGGAACGAGTTCTCCTTGGCGCCGGGGGTGCCGAAGAAGTTCGCCGTGACGCCGTTCGCGACGACGAGGTAGTCGTAGTCGACCCACTCGTCGTTGAGGAGGCGGATGCGGCGCGCCTCGTGGTCGATGCCGACGAGGTGCTCGTGCACGACCCGCACGTTCTTCTGCTTCAGCCGCAGCCCGCGCAGGAAGTACGTGACGTCGCCCGGGTTCAGCCCCCCGGTCGCGACCTGGTAGAGCAGCGGCTGGAACGTGTTGTAGACGCGGCGGTCGACGAGCGTCACGCGCACGGGCGCCTTCGCGAGCCCCTTGACGACCGCGAGCCCGGCGAACCCCGCGCCGACCACCACGACGTGCGGCAGGGAGTCGGGGGCTGCCGGACCAGGCGCAGCGGTGACGGGCTCGGGCACGGGGCCTCCTCGGGGCGACGGGGTGGGAGAGCGCCGGTGCCCGCCCGCCTGCGTCGCGGACGTCGCCGACGACGTCTGCCAGGTTACGGCGAACCCCGCCCCCGCGCCGAACAGGGCGCCGTGGCGCGGGGTACAACCGGGGCCGGCCCAGGTAGAACCATGGTCACGCGAGGTAGAGCCCTGGTCCGCCGAGGTAGAGCCCTGGTTGCGCGAGGTAGAGCTGTGGTTCTTGGGTTCGACGGCGTGTGGTTGCCCTGGGTGGTCGGGGTGGGTGGTGGTGCCGCGTCTACCATCCGCCGCTCGTTCCTCGCGGCTCCCGCCAGGCCCGCCACGACGCGGCACCACCACCCACCCCGCCCGGCGTCGTCTCGCCCTGGTCCGCACGCACCCCGGGCGACCGCAGGACCCGCATGACCTGGGTTCTCGTTCGGCGGACCAGGGCTCTACCCCGCGCGACCACGGCTCTACCTCGCGCGACCAGGGCTCTACCTCGCGCGACCAGGGTTCTACCTCGGCAGTCGCCGGGTCGGGGCGGGGTGTCAGGCGCGGTGGTGCTCGACGTCGTCGCGGTGCAGGAGGTCCTCGCGGACGACGCGACGCAGGACCTTGCCGATCTGGGAGCGCGGGAGCTCCGGCACGACGGCGAGGGTGCGGGGCAGGGCGTAGCGCGCGAGGCGCTTCTCGCCCCACTCGCGGACGGCGGCGAGGTCGACGCGCGGGGGCGAGGCGGCGTCGTCCGCGTCGTCGAGCACGACGACGGCGGCGACGTGCTCGTCCGAGCCGCTGCCGGGCACGCCCACGACGGCGACGTCGCGGACGCCCGGCATCCCGCGCAGGTGGTCCTCCACCTGGGAGGGGTACACCTTGAACCCGCCGGTGACGATCATCTCCTTGATGCGGTCGACGAGCGTGACGAGGCCGGCGTCGGGGCCGTCGAGCGCGACGCGCACGACGTCGCCCGTGCGCAGCCAGCCGTCGTCGAGGAGCTGGTGCGCGGTCTCCTCGGGGCGGTTCCAGTAGCCGCGGAACACCTGCGGGCCGCGCACGAGGAGCTCGCCGCGCACGGTGCGGGGCGCGGCGGGGTCGTCCGTGGGCTCGGGGTCGGCGTCGCGCAGGTCGCCCGCGTCGAGCGCGTCCGCGTCGACCACGCGGATCTCGGTGCTGGGGAACGGGAGGCCGAGCGTGCCGGGGCGGCGGTCGTCGGAGCACGGGTTGCCGAGCGAGATCGGCGACGTCTCGGTCATGCCGTAGCCCTCGATGAGCAGCCCGCCCGTCGCGTCCTCCCAGCGCCGTGCGGTCTCGGCGGTGATGGGCATCGCGCCGGCGAACGCGAGGCGGATCGAGGTGAGGTCGGAGCCCGCCCCGGTCGCGTCGGCGGCCGCCGTGACGATGCGGTCGAACATGGGCGCGACGCCGGGCAGGAACGTCGCGGGGCGGCGCGCCTGCGCGGCGACGAACGCCTGCGGGTCGAACTTGGGGAACGCGACGAGCGTCGCGCCGATGCGCGCTGGCAGGGTGAGGCAGAACGTCAGCCCGAACGCGTGGAAGAAGGGCAGCACGCCGTAGACGGTCTCGGCGCCCTCCTCGAACGTCGCCCACGCCTGACCCTGCACGACGTTCGCGACGAGGTTGCGGTGCGTCAGGACCGCGCCCTTGGGGGTGCCCGTGGTGCCGCCGGTGTACTGGAGGAGCGCGACGTCGTCGGGGCCCGGGTGGGGGAGCGCGGGCGGGAGCGCCCGCGCGCGGCGGACGAGGTCGTGCCAGTCGGGCACGCCCGCGGGGACGGGGCCGCGTAGCGCGTCGCGCTGGGCCCGCGCGCGGGCTACGGGCAGGCGGAGCGCGAGGCGGCTCCCGCGGGGAAGGTCGCGCGCGATGTCGAGCCCGACGACGGTGCGCAGCCCGGGCGCGTGCGAGCGGGCCTCGAGCACGGCGGGGACGGTCTTGGTCCACACGACGGCGACGCTCGCGCCGGAGTCGGCGAGCTGGTGGGCGAGCTCGTCGGCGGTGTACGTGGGGTTGTGCTCGACCACGACGGCACCGAGGCGCTGGACGGCGTAGAACGCGACGAGGTGCGACGTGCTGTTGGGCAGGACGAGCGCGACGCGGTCGCCGTGGCGCACGCCGAGGTCGTGCAGGGCGCTCGCGGCGCGCTCGACCTGCGCGACGAGCCGGGCGTAGGTCGTGGTCGCGCCGAAGAAGTCGACCGCGACGCGGTCCGGCCAGCGCTCGGCCGCGCGGTACAGGGCGGCCGTGACCGGCTCGTCGGGGACCTCGACGTCCGTCGGGACGCCGGGGGCGTAACGGCCGGTCCACGGCCTCGTCGCCAGAGTGTTCACTACGCCACCGTAACCTACGGTTGCGTAGGTTCTGTGCGGCAGCGGTGCCGGGCCGGGGAGGGCGCCGCGCGGCGAGACGTCAGCCCGCGAGGACGCGGTCGAGCGCCGCCCGGCCCGCGGGTCCCCAGTGAGCCTTGCCGCCGGGCAGGCCCCGGTCGCCGTTCTGCCCCATGAGGAGGAGGAAGAGGGCCTTGAGCGCCGCCAGCCCGCGCGCGCGCCGGACCGTCGCCTCGTCGGAGCGCGCGTAGGCGTCGAAGAACCGCGCGGCGGTGCCGGCGGGCAGCAGCACCCAGGCGGCGGCGAGGTCCCACGCCGGGTCGCCCGCGAACAGGTCGCCGAAGTCGACGACGCCCGCGAGCGTCCCGTCCGCGACGACGACGTTCGCGGGGTGCAGGTCCCCGTGCACCCACACGGGCGGCCCCTCCCACTCTGGGGCCGCGACGGCGTCGGCCCAGACGGACCGGACGGCGGCGGCGTCGTCGGGGGCGACGGCGCGCAGGAACCCCTCGAAACCGTCCGTGGCCTCCCGGGGGTGGGCGCCCCGGTCAGGGGACACCGGCGCGTCGGCGGGCGCCCCGACGTGCAGCGCGGCGAGGAATCCCGCCAGCGCGTCGGCGGCGTGCTCGCCCCGGGTGATCGCGCCCCGGTCCAGGGGCTCGCCGGGCACCCACGTCATGACCGTCCAGTGCCGCGGGAGGCGCGCGGTCGGCTCGCCGTGCCGCACCGGCGTGGGCACGGGGAGCGGGAGGCGCGGCGCGAGCACGGGCAGCCACCGCCGTTCCTTGAGCTGGGGCTCCGGCGTCGGGTCCATGCGCTGCACCCGGACGGAGAGGTCATCCCCGAGCCGCCACATCTGGTTGCCCCAGCCGCCTGCCACCTCGCGGAGCGGCAGCCCGGCGAGGTCGGGGTGCTGGTCCTCCAGGGCCTCGCGGACGAGGTCGGCGGTGATCGCGGTCTCCGTGGCGCTCATCGCGCCCACGGTACCGACGCGGCGACCCTACGCGGCGACGTCACCCTTCAGGGCGTCACGGGCCGCGACCGAGTGCCGGTAGCCGTAGAACGCGTAGATGACCAGGCCCACGACGACCCAGCCGAGGAACCGGAGCCAGGTGAGCGTCGTGAGGTTGGCCATGAGCCAGAGGCACGCGACGCCGGACACGATCGGCAGCACGGGCGACCACGGCACCTTGAAGGAGCGCTCCAGGTCGGGCCGCGAGCGGCGCAGGATCGGGATGCCGAAGCTCACGAGGACGAACGCCGAGAGCGTCCCGATGTTGATCATCTCCTCGAGCAGCTCCACCTGGGAGAGCCCGGCGATGAGCGCCACGACGACGCCCACCCCCACCTGGAGGCGGACCGGCGTGTGGTACCGGTGCGAGGTCCGGGAGATGGCACGCGGGAGGAGGCCGTCGCGGCTCATCGCGAACACGACGCGCGTGAGGCCGAGCAGCAGCACCATGATGACCGTCGTCAGCCCGATGAGGATGCCCACGGAGATCACGCGCCCGGCCCAGTCCGCGCCCACGAGGATGAACGCCGTCGTGAGCGACGGCGCGTCGGACTCCGCGAGCTCGGTGTACGACACCATGCCCGTCACGACGAGCGTCACGAGGATGTACAGGACCGTGACGATCGCGAGGCCGCCGAGGATGCCGCGCGGGAGCGTGCGCTGCGGGTCCTTGGCCTCCTCGGCCGTGGTCGCGACGACGTCGAACCCGATGAACGCGAAGAACACGAGCGCGGCGCCCGCGAGCAGGCCCATGACCCCGTACGTCGTGGGCTCGAGCCCCGTGAGGAAGCCGACGAGCGGCTGCTCGAGCGCCGACTGCTCCGGCGCGGGCTGGGCGGGCGGCACGAACGGCGAGTAGTTCGACGCGTCGACGAAGAAGAACCCGACGACGATGACGAACAGCGTGATGCCCACCTTGATGACGGTGAACACGCTGTTGACGCGCGTGCTGAGCTTGGTGCCGATCGCGAGCAGCGTGGTGAACACCGCGACGATGAACACCGGGCCCCACTCGAGGTCGACGGGGCCGATCGGGATGGTCAGGGGCAGGTCGATGCCGAACAGCCCGAACGCGTCGCCGAGGTAGACGCCCCAGAACTTCGCGATGACCGCAGACGCGAGCAGCATCTCCAGGATGAGGTCCCACCCGATGATCCACGCGACGAGCTCGCCCATGGTCGCGTAGGAGAACGTGTACGCCGACCCGGCGACGGGGATCGCGGACGCGAACTCGGCGTAGCACATGACGGCGAGCGCGCACACGATCGACGCGATGACGAACGAGACGATGACGCTGGGCCCCGCGTAGTTCGCGGCGGCCGTCGCGCCGACGGAGAAGATGCCCGCGCCGACCGCGACCGCGACCCCCAGGACCGCGAGGTCCCAGGACGTCAGGCTGCGCTTGAGCGAGCGTTCCGGGTCGTCGATCGCCGCGAGCGAGTCCTCGACGGACTTGCGACGGAACAGGCCGGTCCTCGTGGCCACGGGTGCGCCTCCCCGGAGTCGGTGACAGGTCCGTCCATTGAACCGGTCCCGCGCCGACGTCGCGCGGCGGGAGGTCCGGCGTCCTGTCCCGCGCCGACGGCGGTCAGGCAGGGTGCCAGCGCGATCCCCAGCGGCGGGTCAGGCGGCCGCCCGACGTCGCGGCGTGGGTGCGCACGCCCGCCTCCACCGCGTCGGCGACGGCGTGCGCGGCCGCGTCCGTGTCGGCGAGGAAGCGGACGGTGACGCGGGCCTCGCCGCGCACGACGCCGACGTCGTACGCCTCGACCGTGGTCAGCGTGCGAGCCGCCGCCGCGGCGGCGGGCAGCACGGCCTCGGGGTCGGCGCCCGGGCGCAGCAGGCCCACGGCGAGGGTCACGCGGTACGACGGCACGGCTCAGGCGAGCTCCGGCAGCCCGGCCTCGTCGCACGGGTCGAGCTCGACCGGGCCGGACACGTCGAGGCGCACCAGATCGCCGTCGGCCGTGACGCGGACCGTCCACCCTGCGGGGTCCTCGGCCTCGACGGACGCGGTCCCGCCGTGCTCCGCCTCGACGACGTCGGACGGCTCCCCGAACCCGTGCTCGTCGAGCACCGGGGCGATCGCGTCGGGGACGTCGGCGAGCAGGCCGTACGCGTCCTCGCCCTCCGGCGTGGCCCGGGCGTCGGGGAGGAAGACGACGCAGCGACCGTCGTCCTGCGCCGTCGCCGTGGCGCCCCCGTCGTCGTCGGTCCAGCCGTCCGCGCCGTAGACGTCCTGGACGGCCGCGAGGACGTCCTGCCGGGTCTGCTCGTACTCCGTGACGGCGTCCGCCGCGGGCGGCTCCGCCGGCTCGTCGGCGCCGCACGCGGCCACGGTGGCGAGGGCTGCCAGCGCGAGCACCACCCCCACGGCCCGCGCGGGCGCGCTCTCGCGTCGTGTCGTGGCCTGCTCCGTCATGGGTCCCCCTCGGTCGTCGCGTGCGCGTCCGCGGGGGACGCTACCAGCGCGCCCGGACGTGCGACCCGCGTGCCGATGGGGAGCACGACCCATGGACCCGCGTGGGCGGACGGCGGTACCGTCTCGGCGACCTGCGGGCGAGGGGGAGACATGAGCGGGATGTACGGGGCGGACGTCGCACAGCTGCGACAGCTCGGACAGCGGTTGTCCGAGGCCGCCGACAGGCTGACGTCGCTGCGTGGCGAGCTGGACGCGCTGGTGACGTCGAGCCCGTGGGAGGGGCCGGACGGCGACGCGCTGCGCGGCGAGTGGTCCACGTCGCACGGCCCGGCCGTCGCGGCGGTCGGAGCGGTCCTCGGCGACGCGGCGACCGCCGTCGTGCGCCAGGCGGACCAGCAGGAGAGCGCGAGCACCGACGGCGTGGGCGGATCCGGTGGCGGCGGATCCGGTGGCGGGTCCGGCGGGGGCGGCGGTGATCGCAGCACGCCGGGCGAGGACGGCGACCGGCCCGGCGACCCGGGCCTCACCGACGACCTCGGCGACTACGAGGACGTCCCGCCGATCGACCTCGAGAACGAGGACTTCTCGATCGACGACATCAACCAGGGCCAGGTCGGGGACTGCTGGTTCCTCGCGGGCCTGGGCGCCGTCACCACGACCGACCCGGAGTTCCTGCGCGAGCACATCCGGCTCAACGACGACGGCACGTACACCGTGACGATGTACAAGGACGGCGAGCCGGTCGAGATCGTCGTGGAGCCGACCGTCCCGGAGAACGGCGTCGGCGGCCAGAACGGCGAGCCGAACTGGGTCTCGATCTACGAGAAGGCGGCGGCCGAGTACTTCGGCGGCGACTACCAGGACATCGACGGCGGGCACTCCGACGACGCGTTCGAGGCCATCACGGGCCGTCCTGCCGAGCGCTCGGGCGAGCTCAGCCTCTCCGACATCCAGGACCGGCTGAAGGACGGGCCCGTGGCCGTGGGCACGGAGGACGACGACGCGTTCTGGTTCTGGGAGGACGAGGTCGACGACAGCCGCATCGTCCCCAACCACGCGTACGTCGTCACCGAGGTCAAGGAGGTCGACGGCGAGCTGAAGATCCACGTCGTCAACCCGTGGGGACCCGGCGGCGGGATGCTGGACGGCGAGCAGAAGGTCGGCGACCTCTGGCTCACCGAGCAGGAGTACAAGGAGAACTTCGACTCCGTCTACTCGGGAGGCTGACGCATGGCAGGCAACGACGAGGTGCGCCGGGCGCGCGTGCCCCAGGGAGCGCAGGCGGAGTTCGCCGACGTGCGGGTGGGCGTGATGCGCGTCGGCGTCGGTGCCGGGCGCGCGCTCGCGCAGCTCGCGGTCCGCTCGCCGCGCGGCGAGGACGTCCTGCGGGCGGACCTCGGGGACACGATCGACCTGCACGGCGCGGGCATGCTCCACGTCGACGACGTGGAGGGGGAGCCGGGGACGTCGAGCGGGGCGGTCACGTTCACGTTCACGCCCGCCTGAGCCGCCGGTCGGCGCCGGCGCTCAGCGCGCCGCGTCGGCCGCGAGCACGGCGACGAGGAAGTCGGCGTCCGCAGACCACGGGCGCAGGTCCCACGTCGCGAGCGCGAGGTCGAGGTGCAGACCCGCCTCCTCGGCGTCGGCGAGGAACCGCTCGGGCGGGTAGCCGCGGCCGGTCCCGAAGCCGACGACGGCCCGCCCGCCCGGCGCGAGGTGCGCACGGAAGCGACGCAGGACCTCGACCTCGGTCCCGGGCGCGAGGAACGTCACGACGTTGCCCGCGCACACGATCGCGTCGAACGGCTCGGTGACGCCCTCGGCGGGCAGGTCGAGCTCGGCGAGGTCGCCCACGCGCCAGTCGGGCCCCGGGTGGTCGGCGCGCGCGGCCTCGACCAGCACCGGGTCGACGTCGACCCCGACGACCGTGTGGCCGCGCGCGAACAGCTCCGCGCCGACGCGTCCCGGCCCGCACCCGGCGTCGAGCACCCGCGAGCCGCGGGGCAGCATGGCGTCGACCAGCCGGGCCTCGCCCGCGAGGTCGGCACCCCGTGCCGCCATCGCCCGGAACCGTTCGACGTACCAGGTGGAGTGCGACGGGTCGGCGGCGGTCTTCTGCTCCCAGCGCGAGGGACGGGTGGCGCTCATGCCGACGACGCTACCCGCGCGGGGTGAGACCGGTCCTGTGACCTTGGTCCCCGGTGTCCTCCGCCTCGGCGCGCTGCGAGAATCGGAGGATGTCTCCCGCCGCACCGCCCGCCGCACCCGGCACCGCGCCCGTGACCGACCTCGCCTCCAGCGCCCCGACGGGCGAGGTCCTCGCCGTGTGCCGCGTGCACGCGCTCCTGCCCGACGCGGGGCCCGTCGGCGTCACGGCGATCGACAAGCGGCCCGTGGACGGGCCGGTGAAGGTGCGACGCCTCGGTCTCTACGCCGACCTCCAGGCCGACCGCGCGAACCACGGCGGCGAGGAGCAGGCCGTCTACGCGTACGGGCAGGACGACACCGACTGGTGGGTCGGGCAGCTCGAGCGGGAGATCCCGCCGGGCCTGTTCGGCGAGAACCTGCGCGTGCGGGGCATCCCCGTGAGCGAGGCCGTCGTGGGGGAGCGGTGGTCCGTGGGCACCGCGCTGCTCGAGGTGACGCAGCCCCGCACGCCGTGCTCGACGTTCGCCCGGCGGCTCGGCGAGGACCGGTGGGTCAAGCGCTTCACCGTCGCGAACCGGACGGGTGCCTACCTGCGCGTCGTGCGGAACGGCGAGCTGCAGGCCGGGGACACGGTGACGGTCTGCTACCGGCCCGAGCACGGCGTGACCCTCGCCGACTGGTTCGGGGCGTGGAACGCGCGCGGCACGGATCCCGAGCGCGCGGCGGCCGTCGCGCGGCGTCTCCTCGCTGCGCACCTCGAGGGCGACGTCACGCTCACCGACGAGATGCGGGCCCGCGCCGAGATCGCGGCCGGACGCCGGATCGAGGACTGAGGCGTCAGCGCTCCGCGCGCGGGATCCGGGGCGAGCGCGGGCCGCGCGGAGGCTCGTTCGGCGGCCACTCGCCGTCGTCGGAGCCGTCGTCGGCGGTGAAGAGGAGGTCGTGCAGGCGGACCTGGACGTTCTCGACGTCGGGCACGTCGTGGAGGTCCAGGCCCGGCTTGTCGGTCGCGTCCGAGATGACGAGCGTCCCGCACCCGAAGAGCCGGTCGATCGGTCCCTTCTCGTAGTTCACGTCGTTGATGCGGTAGAGCGGGATGTCGCGGCCGGTGCGCGTGATGATGCCCGAGCGCATCGCGATGCGCTTGTTGGTCACCGTGTACTCCGTGGTCCGCCAGCGCAGCCACGGCACCAGCACCCAGACGATCGCCGCGACGAGGGCGAGGCCCGCGACGACCCAGCGGACGACGTCGTTCGGGACGAGCACGACCGTCACGACGACGGCCGCGACGAGGGCGACCAGCAGCACGAACGGCCAGAACAGCGCCTTCGCGTGCTCCTTGAGCTCCATGACGACGTGCTCGCCCTCGGTGAGGTGCTTCTCGCTCAGACCCATGGGGAGCATGGTGCCACCTCGCGGCGCGCGCGGGGAGGGCCGTCCCGCCGGTCGTCGGCCGTCGTGCCCCGCCGCCGCCCGGCCGGGGCCAGGTCCGTGGTCACGGGAGCGCCGAGAGGTTCCAGCCCTCGATCGTGCGCAGGCCGTGCCCGTACCCCAGCAGGCAGATCGCGGCGGTGCCGAGCTCGAGCCGCGCTCCCAGGCCGGGGTCGACGCCGAGCCACACCGTCGCGAGGACGCGCAGCAGGTGCCCGTGCGCGAACAGGACGACGTCGTCGCCACCCTGCAAGGTCGGCTCGACGCGCCGGAGCACGTGCCCGGCCCGGTCGGCCACGTCCGTGAGCTCCTCGCCGCGGTGGCCGTTCGCCGCCGCGAGGACGTTGACGCCGTCACGGAAGATCAGCCACTCGTGGCCCAGCTGCTCGCCGACGTCGACCGCGGTCCGTCCGTCGACGGGACCGTAGTCCCACTCGGCGAGGTCGTCGTCGGTCTCCGCGTCAGGGAACCCGGCGAGCTCGGCGGTCCGTCGCGCACGCTGGCGTGGGCTCGAGAGCACGACGGCGGGGCGTCGTCCCCGGCGGTCGGCCCACCGCTGGAGCCACACGCCGGCCGCGACGGCCTGCTGCTCGCCCGCGACCGTGAGCGGGATGTCCGAGCGCCCGGTGTGGCGGCCGCTCGCGCTCCACTCGGTCTCGCCGTGGCGCACGAGGACGAGCTGCGGGTCGGGGGTGGTGTCGTTCGAGGTCACGGGTCGGCCTTCCTGCGGGGGTCCTCCAGCAGGATCACCCGGGGACGCCCGAGGCGCGCGTCGGGGGGTGTCAGCCGGGGACGCCGTCGACGCCGTTGATCGCGAGGAACACGACGAGGGCGCCGAGCAGGACGACGGCGATCCCGGTCGCGACGAGCAGGACGGTGCGGGGGCGGACTCGCACGGGGACTCCGGAGGTCGGGGGTGGGAGGTCGACCCCATTCTCGCGCGCCGGGGTGGGTGGTCCCCGTTAGCGTCGGTACGGACACGGACGGGCGGCGACGGCGCCGCCGGGGAGGGGGGACGAGATGGTGCACGAGACGGCGGACGAGGAGAGCGCGTACGGGAGCCCGGAGTTCGACTGGTCGATCCTCACGGTCCCGACGGCGCTCGCGGTCGTGCGCGGCCAGCTCGGGTTCTCGTGGCTCGAGGTCGCGGAACGGCTCGCGACCCTCACCCAGGCGGAGCTCGAGTGGGAGCCCGGCCCGGACTCGTTGCGCGTCGTGCGGCGCGGCACCGAGCGCACGCCGCGCACGCTCGGCGTCGGCGACTGGGTGATGGAGTGGCCGGAGGGCGCGGACTCGTCGCAGCCACGGACGATCGGGTGGCTGGTCGCGCACCTCACCGAGGCCTTCTTCGAACGGTGGGAGTGGACGTTCGGGCCCCACGAGCGCCGTCGCGACGCGGTGGCGTTCTCGGGCGAGGTCGGCGCCGCGGTCGCGGGGCTGCGGCGCGAGGTGGACCGCTGGCGGGCGGGGGTCGACGCGCTGCCCGACGAGGGGGCGTTCACCGTCGGGCTCAGCCAGGCGACGGAGATCGACGCCCAGGCGCCGTTCGTCCACCTCGTCGCGCACATGAACCGTGAGCTGATCCACCACGGCGCGGAGATCATGGTGCTGCAGGACCTCTACCGTGCGGCGAACGTCACGCCGTGAGGTCGGGCCAGGAGGGAATCGTGCGGTCCTCCAGATGGTTGAACGGTCACATGACCACGAACAGCCCCGCCGCGCCGGACGCGTCGGCTCCCACGGTGAAGATCGACATCTGGTCCGACGTCGCGTGCCCCTGGTGCTACGTCGGCAAGCGGCGCCTCGAGACCGCGCTCGGGCGTCTCGACGAGGCCGGTGACGGCCCGCAGGTCGAGATCGAGTACCACTCGTTCGAGCTCGCGCCGGACACGCCGGTCGACTTCGACGGCACCGAGGTGGACTTCCTCGCGGGGCACAAGGGCATGCCGCGCGCGCAGGTCGAGCAGATGCTCGGGCAGATGACCCAGCTCGCCGCCGCCGAGGGCCTGAGCTACGACTTCGACGCGCTCCAGCACACCAAGACCCTCACCGCCCACGAGCTGCTGCACCACGCGAAGGCGCACGGCAAGCAGGTCGAGATGAAGGAGCGCCTCCTCAAGGCGTACTTCGAGGAGGGCCGGCACGTGGGTCGCGTCCAGGAGCTCGCGGACCTCGCGGCGGAGGTCGGTCTCGACCGCGCCGAGGTCGTCGCCGCGCTCGAGGACGGTCGCTACGCCGACGACGTGCAGGCGGACATCGAGCAGGCGCGTGCCTACGGGATCAACGGGGTGCCGTTCTTCGTGGTCGACGGCCGGTACGGCGTCTCGGGTGCCCAGGACCCCGCGGTCTTCGTCCAGGTGCTCCAGCAGGCCGTCGCGGAGCGCGACGCCGCCTGACTCGTCCGCTCTGCGAGACGAGGTTCGGAGAGCGACGTATCTCACACCCCGGTGTGGTGGACCTGCGACTCGGTATCACCGAGACTGGGACGCAGCCCGCACCGACGCCGGCTCCACACGTGCACCGGCGCCCGTGATCCCACGAGGAGGCCTCAGATGACCGACACCACGACGAACCTCTACCACTCCATCGCGAACCCGCGCCGCACCACGCTCATGAGCGTGGGCGCCGCGGACGCGGCCACCCCGCACCGCGAGACCGCACCGTCGCTCACGATCGTCGGCGCGGACGACGCCGCGGTCTGCGTCGACGGGGTGTGCGCGCTCCCCGAGTAACCCGTGAGTGCATGAAATAGTCGCCGGAACGGCAGGTTCCGGCGACTATTTCATGCACTCAGCGAGGTGCGTGGCTGTCAGTGGGGGCGGTGGTCCTGGATCGAGAGGCGTGGGCCGCGCCGGGGGGCGTGCGCCCTGCCGGAGAGCTCCAGGAGCCGGACGACGCGGTAGCGGTGCGGGGAGTACGGCGCGAGGAGCTCGAGCATGCGCTCGTCGTCGACGCGCTCGCCGACGAGAGCCCAGCCGACGGCCTTGGCGAGGTGGTAGTCGCCCACCGACACGGCGTCGGCGTCGCCGAGCGCGCGCTGCGCGACCTCGGCCGCGGTCCACACGCCCACGCCAGGGACCGCCTGGAGCCGGGCGTGCGCGGCGGCGGCGCCCTGCGCGTCGAGCAGCGCGCCGCACTCCTCGAGGCGGCGGGCGACGCGCGCGGCCGCGACGACCGTCCGCGCACGACCCGGGTCGACGTTCGCCCGGTGCCAGTCCCACGACGGGACGCGCGCCCACGTGGCGGCGTCGGGCACGACCAGCATCCCGGCGTCGCCCGCGGGGCCGGGTGCGCGCGTGCCGTACCGGCGCAGGAGCCAGCCCCACGACCGCCACGCGGCGACCGTCTGGACGCGCTGCTCGAGGATCGCGGGGACGAGCGCCTCCAGCACGCGCCCGGTGCGGGGGATGCGCAGCCCGGTGCTGCGACGGTGGGCGTCGCGCAGGGGCGCGGGCGGGGTGAAGCCGGTGTCGTCGTCGTGCTCGCCCAGCAGGTGGGGGAGGGCGTCGAGCGCCTCCTGGGCACCCGGTCCCCAGGCGTGCACGACGACGTCGCGGGGCCCGGTCTGGGCGAGGCGGCAGGTCGCGGGGCCGGCGGGCATCCGCGTCGTGCGCCAGACGTCGCCGGACGGCGTGCGGCGGGACGTCGGGTCGTACGGCCCCCGGGAGAGCCTGCCGAGCGTGAGGTGCAGGTCCAGGGGCCGGTCCGACCGGACGCGCCGCACGAGCGGCTCGCCGGCAGCGGGGCGCGCGACCGGCCCCGGCCCCGGACGGTCGCCGACCGCGTGCTCGGCGGGCCCGGGGCCCGTGCTCGGCAGGACGGTCACCGGACTATCGTCGCACCCGCCGCCGACGGTCGTGCACGACCGTCGGGCGTCAGTCGAACAGGGTGTCCATGTCCCATGCGGGCTCGGGCGTCGGCTGCTTGGGAGCCGGAGCGTGCGCGGCGGCGGGCACCCGGCCGGCCGGTCGCGTGGGGTCGCCGAGCTCGGGGACGAGCGTGCCGTCGAGGTCGCCGCGACCGGCGGCCCAGTCCTGGGCGGCGAGTCCCGCGAGCTGGTCGGCGCGCTCGTTGAACGGGTCGCCGACGTGGCCGCGCACCCAGCGGAACCGCACGGGCCCCGCGCGCTCGGTGATGACCCGGTCGATCGCCTGGACGAGCTCGAGGTTCTTCACCGGCTGCCCGCCCGCGGTGCGCCACCCCTTGCGCTTCCAGGCGACGACCCACTCCGACGCGCACTTGATGGCGTACTGGGAGTCGGACTCGATGAGCAGCGGCTCCGCGCCCGGGTGCGCGCGGACCGCCTGGAGCAGCGCGGTCAGCTCGGCCACCTGGTTGGTCCCGCTCACGGCGCCGCCGGAGTCGAACGTGCCGTCGTGGTTGATCCACGCCCACCCGATGGCGCCGCCCGGGTTGCTCAGGCACGAGCCGTCGGTGCTGACAGTGATCACAGCGCTCCTCGATCACGGACGTCCCCGCCCGCCGGCTGCGGCGCGGGGAGGCGAATGCGTCGAGCCACATTGTCCCCCGGACCGGAGGGTCGTGGGACCACCCGTCCGCGGGCGCCCGGTCGGGGTCGCCTCAGGGGAGAACCGGGGGGATACCCCATGGTGCCGGGCGGCCGCGCGGTCGAGGCTGGGACGCATGGTCGCGTGGGTCGTGGAGCTGTGGGGACAGGTCGAGGCGTGGTTGCTCGCGCTCGTCGACTCCGTGTGGGCGCTGCCGACGCTCTTCGCGACGACCGCGGGCGACGGGTTCTTCCCGCCGATCCCCGGCGAGACGGTCGTCGTCATGCTCGCGGTGGGGGCGCAGTCCGGCGGGGGCGTGGCCTGGGGGCTGGTCCTGCTCGTCGCGGCGCTCGGCGCCTGGTGCGGCGACCAGCTCGCCTACGCGCTCGGCCGGGCGCTGGGCACGCGGGCGCTGCCGGCGCTGCGCGGCCCGCGCGGTCAGCGCGCCGTCGCGTGGGCGACGCGCTCCCTCGACCGGCGCGGGGCGTCCGTCGTCCTGGGCGCCCGGTTCGTGCCCGTGGGGCGGACGGCGGTCAACGTGACGGCGGGCGCCGTGGGCTTCTCGCGCCGCCGCTTCATGGCGCTCTCCGCCGTCGCCTCGGTCGCCTGGGCCACGTACTCGGTCCTCGTCGGCACGCTCGCCGCCGCCTGGGTCGGCGACAGTCCGCTCCTCGCCGTCGTGGTGGGGGTCGTCGGCGGGATCCTCCTCGGCGTCCTCGTCGACACCGTGGTCCGGCTCCGGGCGGCCCGCCGGGAGCGGTACGCCGCCGTGGTGCCGGGGCCCGTCACGAGCCCCGCGCCCGGTGCCGGCACCCCGGAGACCGACGCCGCGCTGGTCGCCTGCCCCGGCCCGGTCCGCTAGAGCCTGGTCGCACGAGCGTCGTCCGCAGGACGGAGAGCAGGAGGGCCCCGGTCGACGACCGGGGCCCTCCTGCGCGTCAGCGGGTCGGTCAGGACACGCCGAGCAGGTCGATGACGAAGATCAGCGTCTTGCCGGACAGGCGGTGGCCGCCGCCGGCGGGGCCGTAGGCGAGCTCCGGCGGCACGACGAGCTTGCGCCGCCCGCCCACCTTCATGCCGGGGATGCCCTGCTGCCAGCCCGCGATGAGGCTCCGCAGCGGGAAGTTGATCGACTCCCCGCGGTTCCACGAGGCGTCGAACTCCTCGCCCGTCTCGTACTCGACACCGAGGTAGTGCACGTTCACGGTCGCGCCCGGCGTGGCCTCCGGGCCGTCGCCGACGGTGACGTCCTCGACGACGAGCTCCGTGGGTGCAGGGCCCTCCGGCGCGTCGACCTCGGGGCGGGACAGCTCGTTCTCTCCAGTGGTCATGCTCCGATCCAACCATGACGCCGGGCGACGAGCGGGCCCGAGGTTGTGGACGCCCGGAACGCGGGTCGGGGGGACCCCCGGGGCCGCGTTCGGCCGCGCGCAACACAGCGAGGCCCGAGATCGCCATCATGGAGGCATGCCCACGACACCCGCGCAGCCGTCCGGCACACCTCCCGAACCCCCGGCGGGCGCGGCGCCCGGGGGTCCGGTGCTCCGCGACGCGTCGTCCGCCGGAGGCGGCCCTCCGACGCCGCAGGAGGTCCGGCGGTGGCGCCGGTTCCTCGCCGACGAGCGCGCGGAGGCCGCCGTCTACCGAGACCTCGCGAGCCGACGCAGCGGGGAGGAGCGCGACATCCTCCTCGCGCTCGCGGACGCGGAGCGGCGGCACGAGCAGCACTGGCTCGACCTGCTCGGCGACGACGTCGGCAAGCCGCTGCGCGGCGACTGGCGCACGAGGACGCTCGGCTGGCTCGCGCGCCGGTTCGGCGGCGTGTTCGTCCTCGCGCTCGCCCAACGCGCCGAGGCGCGCTCGACCTACGAGACCGACGCCGACGCGACGCCCCGGATGGCCGCCGACGAGCGCATCCACGAGGAGGTCGTGCGGGGGCTCGCGACGCGCGGGCGCAACCGCATGTCGGGCACGTTCCGCGCGGCGGTCTTCGGCGCGAACGACGGGCTCGTGTCCAACCTCGCGCTGATCCTCGGCATCGGGGCGTCGGGGGCCTCGAACAGCACCGTCCTCCTCTCGGGGCTCGCGGGCCTGCTCGCGGGTGCGCTGTCCATGGGCGCGGGGGAGTACGTGTCGGTGCGGTCGCAGCGTGAGCTGCTCGACGCCTCGACGCCCAGCCCGCAGGCGTCGGCCGCGCTGCCCGACCTCGACGTCGACGCGAACGAGCTCGCGCTCGTGTACCGGGCACGGGGCATGGCGCCCGCCGAGGCCGAGGAGCACGCGGCCGACGTCCTCGCGACGTACACGCAGCAGACCGTGATCGCCCCGCCGCCCAGCGCGGACGAGCACGAGACGCACGGCACGGCCATGGGGGCGGCGGTGTCGTCGTTCCTGTTCTTCGCGTCGGGCGCGCTCATCCCGGTGCTGCCCTACCTCTTCGGCCTCACGGGGTTCGTCGCCGTGGGTGTCGCGGCGCTCCTCGTGGGGATCGCGCTCCTCGCGACCGGTGCGACGGTCGGCCTGCTCTCGGGGACGTCCCCGTTGACACGTGCGCTGCGGCAGATCGGCATCGGCTTCGGTGCGGCGGCGGCGACCTACCTCCTCGGCCTGGTGTTCGGGGCAACCGTCGGGTGAAATCGGACGCCCCCGGTGGTGAGCGTCACACGGGCATGCCTACCGTGACCCCGGACGGGCCTGCCGGCCCGGCCCTTCGCTGCACCGACGACCCACGGGGCACACGATGGACGCGACGCACGACGCGCAGGGCAGGCGCGCACCAGCCGCCCGTCGCTGGCTCGTGCGCGCGCTCGTGGCCGGTGGCGGTCTGGGTGCGGGTCTCGTCCTCGCCGTCGCGACCGCGGGGGGCGCGTCCGCCGCGGACGACCCGCTCGGTCTCGGCAAGGCGCTCTCGCCCGTGACGTCGACCGTCCAGGCCGTCGTCGACCCGGTGGTCCAGGACGTCGTGAAGCCGGTCGTGCGCGACGTCGTCGCCCCGGTCGTCCAGCCGGTCGCCCCGGTCGTCGAGAAGGTCGTGACCCCCGCCGCGCCCGTGGTCGAGGAGGTCGTGCGGCCCGTCGTCCCGGTGGCGGAGCAGGTGGTCGAGCCGGTCGCTCCGGTGGTCGAGCAGGTCGTCGCGCCCGTGGTGCCGGTCGTGCAGCCCGTGACCGACGCCGTCGCGCCGGTGACCACGCCGGTCCTCGACGTGGTCGTGCCGGCCGCGACGCCGGTCGTCGAGGCGGTCGCCCCGGTGGTGAACCCGGTCCTCGAGACCGTGGCGCCGGCGCTCGACCCGGTGACGCCGGTCCTGGAGGCGCTGACCCCGGTCCTCGACGTCCTGGCGCCGGTCACCGACCCGGTGCTCGGTCCCGTCACGGGGCCGCTCACGCCGCTGGACCCGCTCGCGCCCGTGCTCCCCGAGACTCCCGGGACCGATCCGGAGACCCCGGGCACGGTCGATCCGGCGACACCCGGCGCGATGGGCCCCGGCCCTGACCTCGGTCTCGCCGCCCCGGTGGTGCCTCTCCCGGCCGGTGGCGAGCCGGCCTCCGCACCACCGGTCGGTGCGGACCGCGCTGGCCTGGCACCGATCCTCGGTGCCCCACTCGGCGCGCCGCTCGGGGACCGGACCGGCGGGCACCTCGTCGACCAGGCCACCGCTCCGCCGGGCACCGCTGCGCCCGCGGGCGGCCCGACGGCGCCTGGCGGAGCCCCCTCCGACGGCGCGCTCGGCACCTCGCCCAGCCCTTCCGGCAGCGCGCAGCGCGCCGGGTCGGGTGGCGACCTCGCGGCGGTCGGCCACGGCGCCGACGCCCCCTCGCTCTCGTCCTGGACCGCCGTCGTGGACGACGCGCGGTCGAAGCACCCCTCGACCTTCTTCGAGGTCCCCGTCTCTCCTGCCTGAGGTGGTCCGCCGCCGCGCGACGCGCGGCAGACGCGACCCGGCGCCGTCGTGCGCCACCACCTTTGAGCAGGAGAGAGAACGATCATGCACACCTTCGTTCGGCGCGCGCTGCGCACAGCGCTCGTCACAGGCGGCCTGGTGGTCGTCGGGGCCGGAGCGGCCCACGCAGCCGAGGGCGACCTCCTCGGCGACCTCGGGCTGGACGTCTCGGTCGAGGCTCCGCTGAGCCAGGTGACCGAGGTCCTTCCCGACGTGTCGGTGGACGTGCCCGTGCACGTCCCCGTGACCGTGTCCGACGTCGCGGTGGGCGCCCTCGGCGACGCCACGGTGACCCCGGATCCCGCACCCGCACCGGAACCCGAGCCGGCGCCCACACCCGAGCCTGCTCCGGCAGGGCCGGCGGACGTCGACCTCGACGTCCCGGTGACGATCCCGGTGGACGTGTCGGGAGTCGCCGTCGGCGTCCTGGGCGACGCCGCGGTGACGCCGGTCGCGGACCCGGCGCCCGCACCGGCTCCCGCTCCCGAGCCCGCTCCGGCGGACTCGGCGGACGCGGACGTCGACATCCCCGTGACGATCCCCGTGGACGTCTCGGGTGTCGCGGTGGGTGTCCTCGGCGACGCGGCCGTCACGCCCGCACCCACGGCACCGGCAGCCCCGGCGGACGGCGCCGAGGGCACCGACGACGGCGCAGCGAGGTCCGGCTCCGACGTGGACGTCGACGTGCCCGTGACGGTTCCCGTGGACGTCTCGGGCGTCGCGGTGGGCGTCCTGGGTGACGCGGCGGTCACCCCGGCCCCGGCGGCTCCGGCTGCCCCGGCTGACGGCACCGGCGACGGTGCGGCCGGGGCCGGCTCGGACGTGGACGTCGACGTGCCGGTCACCATCCCGGTGGACGTCTCGGGCGTCGCGGTCGGCGTCGGCGGCGACGCGACGGTCGGCGGTGGCTCCGGCGAGGGCTCGGGCGACGGGACCGGCTCCGACGGCGCGCCCGACGGCTCGGGCCTGCTCGACGGCGTCCTGGGCGACGGGGGTCTCGTCGACGACCTGCTCGGTGACGGGCTGCTGGACGGCGTGCTCGGCGACGACGGCCTGCTCGGCGGGGTTCTCGGGGACGACGGCGTGCTCGGCGCGCTGCCCGACCTCGACGTCGACCTGCCGGTGACGGTTCCCGTCACGGTGTGCGGCGTGGGCGTCGGCCTGCTGGGCGACGCCTCCGCCGCGTGCCCGACGGCGGCGGTCCCCACCGACCCGACGGACCCGACCGACCCGACGGACCCGACCGACCCGACGGACCCGACGGACCCGACCGACCCGACCGACCCGACCGACCCGACCGACCCGACCGACCCGACCGACCCGACCGACCCGACCGACCCGACCGACCCTGTTGACCCGGGGACCTCGGACGGCACCGACGGCACGGTGATCCGCGTGCTCGACCCGGTGGCCGGGAACGGCGTCATGACCGCCTCTGCCGGCGGTTCGACCGTCATGGCGTCGGCCCCGACGGCCCTCGCCACCACCGGTGCGGGCGGCGACCTCGGGCTGCTCGCGATGGCCGGGCTGCTCACGCTGCTCGGCCTGGCGCTCCAGCGCTTCCGCCGGAAGTCCTGGGTCGCGGACCGCGACGCCTACACCCCGGTCTTCACCGACCGGAGCTGACGTCCACGACGACGAGGACCGCCCGGGCGCTGTGCCCGGGCGGTCCTCGCGGTGCGCCGCGCTACGCGACGGCGAAGACGAGCGCCGCGATGGCGAAGCCCATGACGCCGATGGCGGTCTCCATGACCGTCCAGGTGCGGAGCGTCGTCTTGACGTCCATGTCGAAGAACCGGCCGACCAGCCAGAACCCGGAGTCGTTCACATGACTGAGGACCACGGAGCCCGCCGCCACGGACACGACCACCGCGGCGAGCTCGATCGCGTTGAAGCCGCCCGCCTCCACCGCAGGGGCGATGAGCCCGGCGGCAGTGGTGAGCGCGACGGTCGCGGAGCCCTGCGCGACGCGCAGGATCGCCGCGATGAGGAACCCGGCCACGATCACCGGCAGCCCCAGGTCGCCGAGCACGTCGGCGAGCGCGTCGCCGATGCCGGTCGCGCGCAGCACGCCTCCGAACATGCCGCCGGCCCCGGTGATGAGGATGACCGAGCAGACCGGGCCGAGCGCGGAGTCGAGCGTCTTCTCCAGCGCCGTCCCGGAGATGCCGCGTCGCCGGCCCAGCACCCAGGACGCGACGAGCACCGTGATGAGCAGCGCGACGGGCGTCGCGCCGATGGCGCGCAGGGCCTGCACGGCGGGGTTCTCCGGGTCGACGGAGCCGGCGGCGCGCAGCGCGTCGAGCCCGGTGTTGGCGAAGATCAGCACGAGCGGGAGCAGGAGGATCGCGACGACGGTGCCGAACTTCGGCGGGTTCTCGAGCTGGCCCTCGTCGGCCTCGCCCAGGATCGTGGGGATGGGTAGCTCGATGCGGCGCCCGACGTAGCGCCCGAACAGGTAGCTCGTGACGTACCAGGTGGGGATCGCGACGACGAGCCCGAGGAGGATGACGATGCCGACGTTCGCGCCGAGGAACTCCGTCGCGGCGACGGGGCCGGGGTGCGGCGGCACGTAGATGTGCATGACGGAGAAGGCACCCGCCACGGGCAGGCCGTAGAGCAGGAGGGAGCCGCCCAGACGGCGGCCCACGGAGAACACGATGGGCAGCATGACGACGAGGCCGGCGTCGAAGAAGATCGGGAAGCCGAAGATGAGCGACGCGAGGCCGAGCGCGAACGGCGCGCGCTTCTCGCCGAACTTCCCGATGAGGAAGTCGGCCATGACCTTCGCGCCGCCGCTCGTCTCGACGAGCCTGCCCAGCATCGCGCCCAGCCCGACGAGCAGGGCGACGGTCGCGAGCGTCGTGCCGAACCCGGCCGTGAGCACCTCGACGATCGAGCCCGTGGGGATGCCCGCCACGACCGCGGTGAGCAGGCTGACGAGCACGAGGGCGAGGAACGCGTGCAGCTTGAGCTTGATGATGAGGAACAGCAGGAGCGCGATCGCGCCCGCGGCGATCGCGAGCAGCGGTCCGGCGGTCAGGGTCTGTGTCCAGTCCTCAGGGGGCATGGGTGTGTCTCCGTCGACGGTCGTGGTCGGTGTTCGGGTCGGGGCGCGTTCAGCGGGCGCCGGGCGCGCTGCTCAGCCGCGTGCGCGTGAGGATCTCGTCCACGATCTGCTCGGGCGTGGAGGCGACGTCGAGCGTGAAGCCGGGCTCGTCGTCGTCCAGGGGCTCGAGCGTCGCGAGCTGCGAGGGCAGGAGCGAGGTGGGCATGAAGTGCCCGCTGCGGTGCGCCATGCGCTCGGCCAGGAGCTCGGGGCTGCCGTCGAGGTGGACGAAGCACACGCGTCCGCGCGCGGTGCGCAGCAGGTCGCGGTAGGAGCGCTTGAGCGCGGAGCAGGTCACGACGCCGGAGCGTCCGGCCTCCGCCTCGCCGCTCAGCCAGTCGCGGATCGCCTCGAGCCACGGCCAGCGGTCCTCGTCGGTGAGCGGCGTCCCGGCGCTCATCTTGGCGATGTTGGCCTCGGGGTGGAACTGGTCGGCCTCGGCGTACTCGGTGCCGAGGTGCTGCGCGAGCAGCGTCGCGACGGTGGTCTTGCCCGAGCCGGCGACGCCCATCACGACGAGGTGCTGGGGCAGGTGTCCGGCATCGTCGGGCCGGTCGGTGGTGCTGACGTCCGTGTCCATGTGTCGACTTCCGTGTCGGGCGGGGCGTCCGGGGTGGGTCGGCCCCGTGCCGGCCGCTCCCCGGGCGGCGACCGTCGTGGTCGCCGCTGGCCTCCACTGTGGGCTATTGGTAGCACCTTTGGCAAGTGATTGATAGCACCATTCGTCGCCACTAGGCTGCGAGGCATGGCGACGACGGTCCTGCACACCACCGTGCTCGACTCCCTGGGTCGTCGCATCACCAGCGGCGACGTCCCGGCGGGCACGCCGCTCACGCTCGAGTCGATCGGGTCGGAGTTCGGCGTCTCGCGCACCGTCGCGCGCGAGGTCATGCGGCTCCTCGAGGGGCTCGGCCTCGTGCGGTCCAGGCGGCGCGTCGGGCTCGTGGTGCTCGGCATCGAGGAGTGGAACGTCCTCGACCCGCGCGTCATCCGGTGGCGCCTCGAGGGCCCGGGTCGTGACCCGCAGCTCCGCACGCTCACCGAGCTGCGGCACGCCGTCGAGCCGCTCGCCGCCGCGGGAGCGGCGGTGCACGCGACCGACGACGAGCGCGCCGAGCTCGTCGCGGCGGCCACGCGCATGCGGATGCTCGGCGAGGCGGGCGACCTCGAGGAGTTCCTCGCGCTCGACGTGCGCTTCCACGAGCTCCTGCTCCGCGCGAGCGGCAACGAGATGTTCGGCGCGCTCGCCGGCGTCGTCGCCGCGGTGCTCAGCGGACGCACGCACCTCGGCCTCATGCCTGCGTCCCCGGTCCCCGAGGCGCTGGACCAGCACGAGGCCGTCGCGCGCGCCGTCGCGGACGGCGACGCGCGCGCCGCCGAGGCGGCGATGGCGGCGATCGTCGGCGAGGTCCGCGCCGCGCTCGGCGGGGTCGACCGCCCCTAGTCTGCCCGCGCGCCCGTTCCTCGACGGGGACTCAGCGGGGGTGGACGCGGACCTCGGCCGCCTTGACCACGAACCAGACCCGCTCGCCCGGGGTCAGGCGCAGCTCGGCGACGGCGCGCGGCGTGAGGTCCGCGGCGAGGTGCGGGGCGTCGTGCCCGACGGCGGTCGCAGCCCCCGCGGCCAGGTCGCCCGGGCTCTCGCCGGCCACGCGGCCCCACACGCGCAGGAGCGGCCCGTGCGGCTCGACGCTCGTCACGACGACCCGGTACGCGTTGCGGGGGCTGCCCTCCGGCGTCGCCCGGTGGACCGCGACCGTGCGCGGCTCGAACACCGCGACGGCCCCGTCCCCGACGGCGAGCCGCTCGCCCGTCGTCCCGCGCACCCGGACCTCCGTGTCGTCGACGGTGAGCGTCGCCTCGCGTGCGGGAGCCTCCTCGTCCGGCCCCGCCTCGGTCGGGACCAGAGCAGCGTCCGCCCCGCCGGAGCCCGGCCCGCCCGGCTCCGTCCCGAGGCCCCCCACCGTGCCGGGCTCCGGCACGGCGACGTGCACGACGCTCCCCGCGAGCAGGTTGACGCCCGCGAGCCGGGCCGCGAACCGGGACCGGGGTCGGGTGAGCACCTGGTCCACGGGCCCGTCCTCGACGACGCGACCCGCGTCCAGCACGACGACGCGGTCCGCCAGCAGCAGCACGTCGAGCAGGTCGTGGGTCACGAGGAGCGTCGTCCGGGGGTGCTCGCGCTGCGCGTGGTGCAGCACCGACCGCACGTGCTGCGCCACGCTGACGTCGAGCGAGGCGAGCGGCTCGTCGAGCAGGAGCACGCGGGGGCCGGTGACGAGCGCCCGGGCGATCGCGACGCGCTGCGCCTGCCCGCCGGAGAGGTCGGTCGAGCGCCGGGTCGCGAGGTCGGCGGCGCCGACGCGCCCGAGCGCGGCCCAGGCCTCGCGCCGGGCGCGGGCGCGCGGCACGCCCCGCGCCCGGAGGCCGAACGCGACGTTGTCCTCGACCGACAGGTTCTCGAACAGCAGCGGCCGCTGGCTCAGCCACGCGAGCCGGCGGCGTCGCGGCGCGACCCGCGTGACGTCGTCGTCCCCGACGGCGACCCGGGCGTCGTGCGCGTCGCCGGGCGGGAGGAGGCCCGCGACGACCTGCACGAGCGTCGACTTGCCCGCGCCGTTCGCGCCGAGCACCGCGACGACCTCGCCCGGCGTGAGGGTGAGGTCGACGTCGAGTCCGCGCTCCGGCACGACGGCGCGCACGGCGAGCGCCGCGGGGGCTTCGCCGCGCGGGGCAGGCGCCGCGCCGGGTACCGGAGCACTCCGGGGCGAGACGTCCTCCCGGACGGCCTGGCCGCCGTCGGGCAGGGTGCCCGCCGCGCGGACGCCCCGGGCCCCTCGCCGCGGGCCGGTCCGGGCGTCCGGGCCGCCGAGCACGCGCGGGCCGTGCACGGCCGCGGTGATGAGCACCGCGACCACGACGAGCACGAACGACAGCGCGACGGCGGCGTCCGGGTCGGCGCTGCGCTGGAGGTAGATCTCGAGCGGCAGGGTCTGCGTGACGCCCTGGAGCGCGCCCGCGAAGGTGATGGTCGCGCCGAACTCGCCGAGCGCCCGCGCGAACGCGAGCACCGCGCCCGACAGCAGCCCCGGCAGGACGCGGGGGAGCGTGACGCGGCGCAGCACCGTGGTCGGCCCGGCGCCGAGCGTCGCGGCGACGTCCTCGAGGCGCGTGTCCTGCGTGCGCAGCGCGCCCTCGAGGCTCAGGACGAGGAACGGCAGCGCCACGAACGTCTGGGCCAGGACGACCGCCGTCGTGGTGAACGCGATCTCGATCCCCAGCACCTCGAGGTGCTGGCCGATCAGCCCGCGGCGCCCGAACGTGTGGAGCAGCGCGATGCCGCCGACCACGGGCGGCAGGACGAGCGGCAGCAGCACGAGGGCGCGCGCGACGCGCTGCCCGGGGAACGTGGTGCGCGCGAGGACGAGCGCCATGGGCGTGCCGAGCAGCACGCAGCACAGCGTCGCGACGAGCGCGGTGCGCAGGGACAGCCCGAGCGCGTCGACCGCCGCGGGGGACGTCACCAGCGCCCAGAAGCCGCCGGTCCCGTCCGGACCCGGCGCCAGCTCGACGCGCGCGACCATCGCCGCCACGGGGACGACGACGAACAGCGCGCCGAGCAGCGCCGGGACGAGGACCCAGCGGGGGAGCCCGCGCATCAGGACCTGCGGGCCGGTGCGGACGTCACGGCGTCGCCGCGTCGGGGGCGCCGAAGCCCGCTGCCGCGAGCGCGGCCTGCCCGGCGTCGCCGGTCACGAGGTCGACCCAGGCCTGCGCGAGCGCGGCCTGCTCCGGGCCCGACCCCTCGGCGGCCGCGACGAGCGCGATCGGGTAGACGTTGAGCGCGGCGTCGGTCTCGGGCACGTCGACCACGTCGACGGCGTCGCCCGCGAGGGTCGCGTCCGTGACGTACACGAGACCGGCGTCGGCCTCGCCCGACGTCACCTTGGCGAGCACGTCCGTGACGTTCGCCTCCTCGCTCACGCGGTGGACGGTGACGCCCGCGGCCTCGGCGACCGTGTCCGTCGCACCGCCGCACGGGACCTCCGGAGCGCACACCACCACCTTGACGTCGTCGCGCGCGAGGTCGGCGAACGTCTCGACGCCGGCGGGGTTGCCGGGCGGGGTGACGATCGTCAGGGAGTTCGTCGCGAACGTGACGGGGTCGGACGCGTCTCCCGCGTCGACGACCCGGGTCATGTTCCGCTCGTCCGCCGACGCGAAGACGTCGGCCGGTGCCCCGGCGAGGATCTGGTCGCCCAGGTCGGCGGACCCGGCGAACGACAGCGCCACGGTGACGCCGTCGCGCTCGGCCTCGAAGTCGGCCGCGAGGTCCGTGAACACGTCGCGCAGCGACGCCGCGGCGAGGACCGTGAGCGTGCGCTCCTCGACCGGGGCGCCCGCGGCGTCCGGAGCATCGTCCGACGGCGAGGCGCCGTCTCCCGCGCCCGCGCCGCACGCGGCGAGCGCGGCGACGAGCGTCACTGCCCCGAACGCCGCGAGGGCGCCTCGGGCCGGGCGGCGCGAGGCAGTCGTGCGGGTGCTCGTGCGGGTGCGTGCGGACGCGCTCACGCGGTTCCTCCCGGGGTCTCGACGATGACGGTCGTCGCCTTGACGACCGCGACGGCCAGGCTTCCGGGCTCGAGGCGCAGCTCGCGCACGGCCTCGGTGCTCATGAGCGAGACCACGCGCTGGCCGCCGCAGAGCATCTCGACCTGGGACATGACCGTGTCGCTCACGACGTCCGTCACGATCCCCACGAACCGGTTGCGCGCCGAGCGCGCGACGCCCGAGGGGTCGGGCGTCGGGTGCGACTGCGCGACGGCGAAGCGCGCCAGCTCCGCGCCGTCCACGACCTTGCGCCCGGCATCGTCGACGCTCGCGGCGAGGTCGCCGGCGTCGACCCAGCGGCGGACGGTGTCATCGCTCACCCCGAGCAGGCCCGCGGCCTCACGGATCCGAAAGTGCGGCATAAAATGGAGGATAGACGCGCAGCTGCGGACTGTCATGCCGCTTGGCCGTGACAGACCCGAGCGGAGGTCGCGCGCAGTCCCCTCGCGCCCTGCTCCGTGACGGCAGCGACCCACCGACGAGGGGATCGCCCTGTCGACGAGGGACGGGACTCGCCAGGGTGACGCATGGCCTCCCGACGACGTGGTCGTCCGTCCTCCGCCTCCGCGCGCCGCCGCCGGGCTCGCGCCGTTCTCGCCCTGGCCGCGGTCGACGAGGCCCTCGCGTCCCTCGACTCCTGACCTCGCGTGCTCCGGCCGACCGGCCAGGGCGACGGCTGCGTCACGGCGTGAGCGATGCGTCCACGGACGCAGCGCTCGACCACGGACGCAGCGCTCGACCACGGACGCAGCGCTCGACCACGGACGCAGCGCTCGACCACGGACGCAGCGCTCGATCACGGACGCAGCGCTCGGTGGTATGGCACGCTCGGGGCGTGATCGAGACGACGACCCGGGACGACGTGCGCGTCGCCGTCGAGGACCCGGCGGCCGGGGACGTGCTGGCGCTGCTGCAGGAGCACCTGGACGACATGTACGCGACGTCGCCGGCCGAGAGCGTGCACGCGCTCGACGTCGAGCGGCTGCGCGCGCCCGACATCACGTTCGTGACCGCGCGTGGCGCGGACGACGGCCTCCTGGGGTGCGGCGCGCTCAAGCAGCACGACGTGACGCTGGGCGAGCTCAAGTCCATGCGCACGACGGCGGCGGCGCGGGGCCGGGGTGTCGCCGCCACGGTCCTCGCGCACCTGCTCGACGTCGCGCGCGACCGCGGCCTCGACCGCGTGAGCCTGGAGACGGGTACGGAGGACTACTTCGCGCCCGCGCGTCGGCTCTACGCGCGCCACGGGTTCGTGCCGTGCGCCCCGTTCGCCGACTACACGGACGACCCGAACAGCACGTACCTGACGCTCGCGCTCGCCTGACGCAGCCGCCTCGCGCCGAGGGAGACCTCCGGTCGTGAGAGAGAGCTCGCCGCGATCGACGTCGCGACCGGGGGCTCTACCTCACGACGGCGCGGTCGCCGCCCCCGACAGACAGGACCCCGTGACCGGTACCGGTCACGGGGTCCTGTGCGTCGGGTCAGGGAAGGCGTGGGAGCGCCGAGGTGTCATGCGTCGAGCTTCAGGCGAGCCCCGAGGGCGACGGCGGCGACGACGGCTGCTCCGGCGACGAGGACGACGTCCTTGAGCACGTACTGGCCCAGGAGGGTCATGCCGTGGCCGAAGAGCTCGTCGGCGAACAGGACGATCGGCGACAGGATGCCGGCCATCGCGACGGCGAGGGCGAGCAGCCCGACCCGCAGGAGGCGGCCGGTGAGGAGGGTCAGCCCGATGAACGTCTCCAGGACGGCGGTGAAGATCACGGCCGCGGTCCCACCGACGAGACCGAGCGTGAGCGTCTCGACGGTCCGTGCCGCGATCGACTCCGCCGGGCTCGCGCCGGGGAAGAACTTGAGGACGCCGAACCCGAGGAACACGAGGCCGAGGGCGACGCGCAGCGCGGGGACGGACCAGCGGGTGAGGAACCGCGCGGTGGCGGCGACGGCCGTGTCGACGCGACCGGTCAGGCGCTCGGTCAGGACGGCGACGCGGCGCGGGGCAGGGGGCGTGGTCGACGACGCGGACGGGCGGACGGCGCGGGGACGGCCGACGGTCGTCGGGGCGGTGGTGGACATGCTCGAACCTCTTCCGGGTGACGGTCACGGTCGGGGTGACCGCCCCTGGAAGGAGGGGGTGTCGGGGCGTTCCGTGGTCGCCGCGGCGCCCATTTCACCCGGTGGCGCCCCGTGCGTGCTGGGGGCGCCAGGGTGATTTCCGGCCGCTGACCTGGTACTCCGCGGACGCGCTGGGGCCGCCCGGGATCATCGCCCGCGCGGGCGCTCCGAGGGGTCCCAGCCGGGCCGCGGGGCGCGCGCGGCGACCGACGCCTCGCGCGACCGGTACACGACGTACGGGCGGAACAGGTAGGGCGCCGGGGCGGAGAACGCGTGCACGAGCCGCGTGAACGGCCAGAGGATGAACAGCAGGTTGGCGGCGACGATGTGGAGCTGGAACGCCGCGGGCACGCCCTCCATGAGCGCAGGCTGCGGCTGGAGGTACCAGAGCGAGCGGAACCAGGGGGAGATCGTCTCCCGGTAGTCGTACCCGTGGCCGCCGGCGAGGAGCTGCGTCTGCACGGTCGCCCACGACCCGAGCAGGATCGACGCCGCGAGGAACACGTACATGGTCTTGTCCATGCGCGTCGTCGCGCGGAAGACGGGACCCGTGGTGCGGCGTCGGTAGATGAGGATGAGCAGCCCGGCCACGAGCGCGACCGCCGCGATCGACCCCATGTACGTGGCGACGAAGTGGTAGGCGACCTCCTTGATGCCCACCGCCTCCGTCCACGACTTGGGGATGACGAGCCCCATGAGGTGCCCGAGGATCACGAACAGCAGACCGAAGTGGAACAGCGGCGAGCCGAGCCGCAGCAGCCGCTTCTCGTAGAGCTCGCTCGACCGCGTGGTCCAGCCGAACTTGTCGTACCGGTACCGCCAGATCGACCCCACGACGAACACCGCGAACGTCACGTACGGGAACACGACCCACAGCAGGATCTCGCCCGTGCTCACCCCGCTCATCGCACCGCACCTCCGGTTCGGTCGGCCCCGGTGCCGTACGGCTCCAGCGCGAACGGCTCCATCCCCACGAGCTCGGCGGGGGGCCCCGCCGTCACGAGCTCGACGTACCGCTGCTGTGTGCGCTCGTCGAGCGGCGGCAGCGTGAGGCACACCGCCTCGACGAGGCCCGTCCACGGGCTCGCCATGCTCTCGAGCGCGGTCCGCAGCACCTCGATCCCGTCGCGGTGCGAGGCGAGCAGGCCCGCCGCGATCGTCGCGTCGTCGCCCTCGGTGCGCGCCGAGAACTCGAGCACGGTGGGCAGGTAGTCGGGCAGCTCCGAGCCCGTGACCTCCCAGCCCGCGGCCCGGTACGCCTCGACGAACGCCACGAGCGCCGTCCCGCGCCGTCGCGTGTCGCCCGCGGCGTAGTACGACAGGTACATCGAGCACTTGCGCTTGAGGTCGAACGTCGCGACGTAGCGGGCCTGGAGCTCGCGCAGGCCCTGGGCGTCCGCGGACGCCGCCAGCACGTCGCAGAACGCGTCGAGGCGCTCGCGGACGGGTGCGGGCAGCCCCGGCGTCGATGCCCGGACGGCGACGGTCGCGTCGAGCACGTCCGCGTCGGGGTAGGCGAGCAGCACGGACGCGGCCATGTGGGTCGTGCGGCGCTGGGTGCCCGACGCCGCGACCGGGGCCAGGTGCTCGGGCTGCGGCCCGCGCGGTCGCGCCCCGGGCCGCAGCGCGGGGGTCGGGAGCAGCGATCGCGTCCTCATCGGGTGCCCCCGTCGGGCTCGACGCCGGGACCGCTCCCGGGCGCCGGTCCGGTCGCCGGTCCGTTCGCCGACCCACCGGCCGCCGACGGGCCGGGGATCGTGTCGTGGCGCGCGTCCTGCCGACCCCCGGGCAACGAGCCGGGGCCCCCGGGTGCGACGCCGCCCGGTGCGCCGGACACGTCGCCGGGTTCCGGCCCCTCGCCCGGCGGGAAGAGCCCGGGTGGGCGGCCGTTGCCGTCCCAGTTGAGGAGGTTCACGCGCCCCGGTGTCGAGGGCCCGTACGGGGAGTCCGCCGTCTGGCGGGCCTGGAGGACGTGGAAGTTCTCGACCGCGACGGGCACCGGGCTCCCCGACGTCTCGCCGAACGGCCCGCCGCCGGTCAGGCCCATGCCGCCCATGCCGGGGCCGCCGTCGTAGTCGAGGGAGCAGGACAGCTCGTCGAGCTCGCGGGCGATCTCGGTGTGGGCGGTGGGGATGACGTACCGGTCCTCGTACTTCGCGATGGCCAGGAGGCGGTACATCTCCTGGACCTGGGTGCCGGTCATGCCGACCGCGGCCGCGGTCTGTTCGTCGGGGTCTCGGCCGAGGTTGATGTCGCGCATGTAGGAGCGCATGGCGGCCAGGCGGCGTAGGACCTTCTCGACGGGGGCGGTGTCGCCGGCGGTGAACAGCCCCGCGAGGTATTCCAGCGGGATGCGCATCTTGGAGATGGCGGCGAACAGGGTGCGTCCGTCCTCGCCGTCGTTGCCGGAGGCGGCCACGACGTCCACGACGGGGGACAGGGGTGGGATGTACCAGACCATGGGCAGGGTGCGGTACTCGGGGTGCAGAGGGAGGGCGACCTCGTACCTGCTGATGAGGTCCCAGATCGGGGAGCGTTGGGCGGCGGTGATCCAGTCCTCGGGGATGCCCTCTTGTCGTGCGGCGGCGATGACCTGGGGGTCGTTCGGGTCGAGGAAGACGGCGCGCTGGGAGGCCAGGAGCTCGTGCTCGTCCTCCACCGACGCGGCCTGGGTGACCTTGTCGGCGTCGTACAGGACCAGGCCGAGGTAGCGCAGGCGCCCGACGCAGGTCTCGGAGCACACGGTGGGCAGGCCGACCTCGATGCGGGGGTAGCACAGGGTGCACTTCTCGGCCTTGCCGGTCTTGTGGTTGAAGTAGACCTTCTTGTAGGGGCAGCCGGTGACGCACATGCGCCAACCCCGGCACTGGTCCTGGTCGACGAGCACGATGCCGTCCTCGGCCCGTTTGTACATGGCTCCGGAGGGGCAGGACGCGACGCAGGCGGGGTTGAGGCAGTGCTCGCAGATGCGGGGCAGGTAGAACATGAACGTCTTGTCGAGCTCGGTCGCGACGTGCTCGGACATGTGCGCCAGGATCGGGTCGTCGGCCATGGTGGCGGTGGAGCCGGCGAGGTCGTCGTCCCAGTTCGCCGACCAGGAGATGTTCATGTCCTTGCCCGTCAGCAGGGACTTGGGCCGCGCGACCGGGGTGTGGGCGCCCTGAGGGGCCGAGAGCAGCATGTCGTACTCATACGTCCACGGTTCGTAGTAGTCGTGGATGGAGGGCAGCACGGGGTTGGAGAAGATCGTGGCGAGCTTCTTCAGCCGCCCCCCGGCGCGGAGCTTGAGCTTGCCCTTCTTGGTCCGCACCCACCCGCCCTGCCAGCGGTCCTGGTCCTGGTAGGTGCGGGGGTAGCCCAGTCCGGGGCGGGTCTCGACGTTGTTGAACCACACGTACTCGACCCCGGTGCGGTTGGTCCAGGCCTGCTTGCACGTGACCGAGCACGTGTGACACCCGATGCACTTGTCCAGGTTCATCACCATCGACATCTGCGCCATCACCCGCACGACGCCACCCCCTCCCGCGCCGACGACACCCTGCTCGCGGCGGGGCCTCGCGCTGTTCCGCACCTGGTCACGAGTGTCACGAGTGTCACGAGTGTCACGAGTACCGCACCTCCTGGCTGCGTCGGCGGATGACGGTCATCTCGTCGCGCTGGTTCCCCGTGGGCCCCAGGTAGTTGAACGCGTAGGAGAGCTGGGCGTAGCCGCCCGCGAGATGCGTCGGCTTGAGGAGGATGCGCGTGAGCGAGTTGTGGATGCCGCCGCGCAGCCCGGACGTCTCGGCGAGCGGGACGTCGATCGTGCGGTCCGTCGCGTGGTGCATGTAGACGGTGCCCTCCGGCATCCGGTGGCTGACCACCGCCCTCGCCACGACCACGCCGTTGCGGTTGTACGCCTCGATCCACTCGTTGTCGGCGACCCCGATCTTCGCGGCGTCGGCGGGCGACATCCAGACGTTCGGACCGCCCCTCGAGAGCGACAGCATGAAGAGGTTGTCCTGGTACTCGGAGTGGATCGACCACTTGTTGTGCGGCGTCAGGTACCGAACCGCGACCTCGGCGTGACCACCGGAGGCGGGGTAGCCCGACGGCGACGTGTCGCCCACGACCGGCGAGTCGCCGAACAGGCGGTGCATGTCCAGCGGTGGCCGGAAGATCGGCATGTGCTCGCCGAGCTCGATCATCCAGTCGTGGTCGAGGTAGAAGTGCTGGCGACCGGTCAGCGTGTGCCACGGCTTGAGCCGCTCCACGTTGACGACGAACGCCGAGTACCGGCGACCGCCGTGCTCGGAGCCGGACCACTCGGGAGACGTGATGACCGGCGTCGGCCGCGACTGCACGTCCGGGAACGTCACGCGCTTGCCCTGCTCGTCGAGCGCCAGGTCCGCGAGCCGGGTGCCCGTGCGCTGCTCGACGTGCTCGAACCCCTGCACCGCGAGCCGCCCGTTCGTCGTCCCCGAGAGCGCGAGGATCATCTCGCACGCGTGCGTGTCCCGGTCCAGGCGCGGGCGCCCCGCCGCCGGACCGTCCTGGACGAGCCCGTTGCGACGTCCGAGGTCGGCGACCTCGGGCGCGGGCGAGAAGTGCACGCCCTTGGTGACCATGCCCGCCTTCTCGGTGAGCGGGCCGAGCGAGGCCATGCGCGCGGCGAACGCGGGGTAGTCGCGCTCGACGACCACGAGCTTCGGCATCGTCACGCCCGGCACGAGCTCGCGCTCCGTCACCGGGAGCCCCGAGTCGGGAAGCGTGCCGTGCGGGACCGCCATCTCGTCCGGGGTGTCGTGCGCGAGGGGCGCCGCGACGAGGTCCTCGCGGACCCCGAGGTGCGTCACCGCGAGCTCGGACACCTTCCCCGCGAGCGTGTGGAAGATGTCGAAGTCCGTGCGCGTCTGCCACGGTGGGTTGATCGCCGGGTTGAACGAGTGCACGAACGGGTGCATGTCCGTGGACGACAGGTCGTGCTTCTCGTACCAGGTCGCGGCCGGCAGCACGACGTCGGAGAAGAGCGTCGTCGACGTCATGCGGAAGTCGAGCGTCACGAGCAGGTCGAGCTTGCCCTGCGGCGCCTCGTCCCGCCAGGTCATCGACCGCGGGCGGCGCTCGGGGCTCGACTCCGTGGCGTTGACCGCGGCGTCGGTCCCCAGCAGGTGCTTGAGGAAGTACTCGTTGCCCTTGCCCGACGACCCGAGGATGTTCGCGCGCCACACCGTCACGACGCGCGGGAAGTTCGCCGGGTCGTCCGGGTCCTCGCACGCGAACCGCAGGGTCCCGGCCTTGAGCTCGTCGACCACGTGCTGCGCGGGCTCCTTGCCCGCCGCGCGCGCCTCGTCCACCAGGTCGAGCGGGTTGCGGTCGAACGTGGGGAAGCTCGGCATCCAGCCGCGCTGCGCCGACTCGACGAGCGTGTCCGCCGTCGTGCGACCCGAGAACTGCCCCTGCGCGAGCGGCGACGCGAGCGCGTCCGCGGGCAGCCCGTCGTAGCGCCACTGGTCCGTCGCGAGGTACCAGAATGCGGTCCCGATCATCTGCCGCGGCGGGCGCGACCAGTCCAGGCCGCCCGCGTACTGCGCCCAGCCCGTGACGGGTCGGCACTTCTCCTGCCCCACGTAGTGCGCCCACCCCCCGCCGTTCACGCCCTGGCAGCCGGTGAGCGTCGTGAGCGCGAGCATCGCGCGGTAGATCGTGTCCGAGTGGAACCAGTGGTTGGTCCCCGCGCCCATGATGATCATCGAGCGGCCACCCGAGTCGAGGGCGTTCTGGGCGAACTCCCGCCCGATGCGCTCGGCCGCCGCGGCGGGCACCCCCGTGAAGCGCTCCTGCCACGCCGGGGTGGCGGGTGTCGCGTCGTCGTCGTAGCCCGCGGGCCACTCGCCGGGCAGCCCCAGCTCCGGCCGGTTCACGCCGTACTGCGCGAGCAGCAGGTCCAGCACCGTCGTGACGAGCCGTCCGCCGACGCGCCGGGCCGGGACCCCGCGCACGACGACGCCCGCACCACCGAGGTGCGCGCCCGCGTCGTCGCCCGGCGCCGGGTCGAGGTCGAACCGCGGCAGCGCGACGGCGACGGTCTCATAGGTGACGCCTGCCGAGGCAGAGCCCTGGTGCCGCGAGGGGTAACCCTGGCCTGCCGGGGCAGAACCGTGGTCGGCCGACGTCGGGCGCTCGGGGACGGTGTCGCGCGTGGGGGCGGCCTGCGGGGCGCCCCAGAAGACGCCGTGCGGGTCGGCGACCGAGAGCAGGGGGTCGATGTCGCCGAGGTCGAGGTTCCACCGGCCTGCGTCGGCCTCGCCGTAGCGGTGGCCGAGGCTGCCGCCCGGGACGCGCGGCGTGCCGTCGGCGTCGAGCACGACCGTCTTGAACCGGGCGTTCGAGGACGAGGCGTCGTCGTCGCCGAGTCGCCCGACGCCGTCGGGCAGGTCCGCCGCGGTGAGGAACTTCCCCGGGACGAACGTGACGCCGGGCCGGTCGTCGAGGTCCACGTCCCCGCCGCCGTGCTCGTCGAGGACGACGAGGTGGGGGAGGTCGGTGAAGCGCGCCGCGTACTCCGCGAACTGCGGGGTGCGGCGCTGCGCGTAGTGCTCGGTGAGGATGACGTGGCCCATGGCCTGGGCGAGGGCGCCGTCGGTGCCGGGGTGGGGGGCGAGCCACTCGTCGGCGAACTTGGTGTTGTCGGCGTAGTCGGGGGAGACGACGACGACCTTCTGGCCGCGGTAGCGGGCCTCGGTCATGAAGTGGGCGTCGGGGGTGCGGGTGACGGGGACGTTGGAGCCCCACATGATGCAGTAGGTGGAGTTCCACCAGTCGGCGGACTCGGGGACGTCGGTCTGGTCGCCGAACACCTGGGGCGAGGCGACCGGCAGGTCGGCGTACCAGTCGTAGAACGACAGCATCGTGCCGCCGAGCATCTGGACGAACCGGGCGCCGACGCCGTGGGACACCATCGACATCGCCGGGATGGGGGAGAACCCGGCGACGCGGTCGGGGCCGTAGGTCTTGATGGTGTGCACGTGGGCGGCGGCGACGATCTCGGCGGCCTCGTCCCAGGTGGCGCGCACGAGGCCGCCCTTGCCGCGCGCGGACTTGTAGGCGCGGGCCGCGTCGGGGTCGGAGGTGAGCATCTCCCAGGCGCGCACGGGGTCGCCCCCGACCGTGCTCTTCGCGCGCCGGTACAGGTCGAGCAGGGTGCCGCGGACGTAGGGGTAGCGCACGCGGGTGGGGGAGTAGGTGTACCAGGAGAACGCGGCGCCGCGGGGGCAGCCGCGGGGTTCGTACTCGGGGGAGTCGGGGCCGACGGAGGGGTAGTCGGTCTGCTGGGTCTCCCAGGTGATGATGCCGTCCTTGACGTAGACCTTCCAGGAGCAGGACCCGGTGCAGTTCACGCCGTGGGTGGAGCGTACGACCTTGTCGTGGGACCAGCGGTCGCGGTAGAACACGTCGCCCTGGCGTCCGCCGGTCAGGAACACCTGCCGCAGGTCGTCCGACACCTGCCCGCGCTTGAGGTGCTTCCCCAGCCTGAGCAGCGCGTCCTCGACGGGCCCGTCGGACGTCGTCGTCATGCGCTGCTCCCGTCGCCTGTCGTGGAGGGCTGCGCCGGACGCGCCCGCGAGGGCACGCGCACCGGCGACGCTGACGGCACGGACACGTACGACATGCGGGCCTCCTGGGGCGAGCAGGGACGGCGAGGGTCGGTCCACAGCCACTATGCCCAGAACGGGTGGATCGCGCGCGGCGAGGGAACCCGTCACGCGGACCGGACGGATCCGGTCCCGCGGCTCGCTACGGTGGCGCCATGAGCGCACCCACCGGACGGCCCGCGGACGCGACCGTCGCCGTCGTCACCGTGTCCGACCGCTGCTCGCGCGGCGAGGCGGAGGACCGCTCGGGGCCGCTGCTCGCGGGACTCCTCGGCGCGGCGGGCTGGGCCGTCGTCACGGACCTCGTGCCCGACGGCGTAACCTCCGTGCGCGACGCCGTCACCCGGGCCGCGGCCGGGGGAGCGCGCGTCGTGCTCACGACCGGGGGTACCGGCGTCGGGCCGCGCGACCTCACGCCCGAGGGGACGCGCGAGGTCCTGGTGCAGGAGGTCCCGGGCATCGCGGAGGAGCTGCGCCGGCGCGGCGCCGCGCACGTACCCGCGGCCGTGCTGTCGCGCGGGCTCGCGGGGATCGCGTCAGGCCCGGAGGGCCGGGTGCTCGTCGTGAACCTGCCCGGGTCGACGGGCGGCGTGCGCGACGGCTGGGCTGTCCTCGAACCGCTCCTCCCGCACGTCCTCGCCCAGCTGGACGGCGGCGACCACTGACGCGGGGCAGTCAGCCGCCCGCGAAGGGTGGGAGCACGTCGATCGTCTGGTCGGGGCCGACCGGGGTGCCGTCGCTCGACGCGCGCACGCCGCCGACCAGGAGGGAGCAGCGGGGGAGCACGTCCGCGAGCGCCGCGTGGCGCGCGACGAGCGCCGCGTGCAGCTCGCCGACCGAGCCCGCGTCGACGGTCTCGGTCTCGGTGCCGGCGGCGTCGCGCGCCCCGGCGAAGTAGCGGACGGTGGCCATCTGTCAGTCTTGCGTCTCAGCCTGCGCCGCGGTGCCGGGCAGCTCGGGTTCCGGCGTCCACGCGAGCGCGAGCTCGGCGGTGCGGTCGAGGACGTCCTGGACGGTGCGGCCCGAGCCGTCGTGCGCGGCCAGGCCGGCGACGTAGCCCGCGACGAACGTGGTGAGCGGTGCGGCGGGGCGCTCGATGCCGTGAGCGGCGTCGCGCGCGAGGTCGAGGAGCGCGCCGATGTCCACCACCTCGGGGTCGAGGTCGAGGTCGCTCGCCAGCGCGTCGACCCAGCGCTCGAGGTTCGTCATCGTGGCCTCCTGCTGTCGTCCGGGGTGTCGTCGGGCGCCGGTACCGCACCCGCGCCCAGGCGGCGGTCCTGCTCGCGGGCATCCTCCCACGTGTCGACGTCGTCGGTGGCGCCGCCGTCGTCGGGGACGGCGAGCGCGGGCAGCCCGGCGAGCAGGCGGCGCACCGACGCGCCGTGCACCGTGGGGAGCGCCGCGAGCGCGTCGGCGAGCGCCGCCCGCTCGTACAGCCCCACGAGCCACTGCTCGCGGCCGCCCCGCACCGCGTGCACCGCCACCTCGTCCGCCCGGCGGCGCGCCGCGGCGAGCAGCGCGGGCACCGCCTCCGCGGCCCGGGGGACGTCGCACGCGAGGACGAGCACCCAGGCCGCGGCGCCGTCGTCGGGCCCGGGCAGGGCCCCGAGCCCGGCCGCGATGCCGGCGACGGGACCGCCGAACGGCGGGTCCTCGCGCGTCAGGGTGTAGCGCGCGGGATCGGCGAGCTCGTCCGGCCCGACGACGACCGTCCGCCCCGCGCCGACGGTCGCCGCGAGCGCGTGCTCCAGCAGCGGCCGACCGCCGACGACGACGCCCGGCTTGGGCGTCCCCAGCCGCTCCGCCCGGCCCCCGGCCAGCACGACGGCGTCGAACGTGAACGCCGTGTCGGCGGGTCGGGGCTCCGTCACGGCTCGCGGTGCCAGTCGCCGGACCTGCCGCCGGTCTTGGCGACGAGGCGGACGTCCGTGAGCTCGACGGACTTGTCGAGCCCCTTGACCATGTCGACGACCGCGAGGCCCGCGACGGCGACGGCGGTGAGCGCCTCCATCTCGACGCCCGTGCGGTCGGCGGTGCGCACGGTCGCGGTGACGTCGACGCCGTGGACGCCCACGACGAGGTCGACGACGGCGCCGTGCACCCCGATGACGTGGGCGAGCGGCAGCAGCTCGGCCGTGCGCTTGGCGCCCGCGATGCCCGCGATCCGCGCGACGGCGAGCACGTCGCCCTTGGGGACCGTCCCGTCGCGCAGCGCGGCGACGGTCCCCGGGGAGCACCGCACGACCCCGGTCGCGGTCGCGGAGCGGACGGTGGGCTGCTTGGCGGTGACGTCGACCATGCGCGCGTGGCCGCGCTCGTCGAGGTGCGTGAAGTCGTGCGTGGAGCTCATGGCGCCACTCTCGCACGCGCGACCCGCTGCGCGGACGGGCCGGAGGACCCTCGCGTGCGCTCCCGTGCCCGAGCCGCGAGGATCGGTCCATGCGCAGCTCACTCCTCGACCACGCCGAGCGCTCCGTCGAGCCCGGCAGCTTCCAGCTCCAGAACGACCGCATGCTCAAGGTGGACCTCCGCGGCACGGGCGGGTTCTTCTTCGCCAAGCAGGGGTCGATGGTCGCCTACCAGGGCGACGTCGACTTCGCGTACGAGGGCAGCGGCGGCCTCGGCAAGATGTTCAAGAAGGCGTTCACGGGCGAGGGCATGTCCCTCATGAAGGTGTCCGGCAGCGGCGACGTCTTCCTCGCGCAGGAGGCGGACCAGGTGTTCGTGCTGCACCTGGAGGACGAGGGCGTGACCGTCAACGGCGCCAACGTGCTCGCGTTCGAGAGCTCGCTGACCTGGGACATCAACCGGGTCGAGGGCACGTCGATGCTCAGCGGCGGGCTGTTCAACACGACGTTCACCGGGACCGGCGCGCTCGCCGTGACGGCGTTCGGGACGCCCGTCGTGCTCGACGTCGACGTCCCGACGTACGTCGACATGCAGGCCGCCGTGCTGTGGTCGACGTCGCTGCAGTCCTCGATCCGCAAGACGGCGAAGCTCGCCGCGGCGATCGGGCGCGGGTCGGGCGAGGCGTACCAGCTCGCGCTCTCGGGGCAGGGGATCGTCGTCGTGCAGGCCTCGGAGGGTCACCCGCCGCCCGCGCAGAAGTGACCCCGGCGGTCAGTCCAGGAGCAGCACCCGGACGGCGTCGCCGGGCTCGACGGCCGTGACGTCGGCGTCGACGACGGCGAGCGCGTCGGCGTGCGCGAGCGCGCTGACGCGGTGCGAGCCGGAGCCCCGCGCCTCCGCGGGGGCCGACCCCCGGT
>NZ_BJNZ01000007.1 GCF_006539945.1 Cellulosimicrobium cellulans
GCCGAGCACGACATGGCGGTCGCTATCGCACGGATGACGACCGCCATGTCGTGCTCGACCGCGCGCCACGTCGTGGTCGACGGGACGATGAGTTCGCGCCGGCGCGACGGTCTGCCCCGGCATCGACCGACCATCTCCGCACCCGACCGGAAGGCCACCCATGACCGCGACGCTCGTGTCCACCCTGTTCCTCTCGCTCGACGGCGTCGCCGAGATCGACCCGGCGTGGCACTTCCCGTACTTCGACGACAACATGGCGGCGGCCGTCGACGAGGACTACCAGGACGTCGACGCGCTGCTCCTCGGGCGGGTCACGTACGACAGCTTCGCCGGCGCGTGGCCCGAGCGGGAGACCGCCGGGGGCGAGGACGCGTCGTTCGCGGCGCGGCTCGGCGACATGCGCAAGATCGTCGCGACGCGCGGCGACCAGGACCTCGGCTGGCGGCGCGTCGAGCGGCTCGACGGCGACCTCGTCGAGGCCGTGCGCGCGCTCAAGGAGGAGCCGGGGCTGGGGAAGGTGCTCGTCGCCGGGTCGATCTCGGTCGTCCGGCAGCTCCTCGCGGCCGGGCTGCTCGACGAGCTGCGGCTCCTCGTCCACCCCGTGGCGGCGCGCACGGGCGAGCGGCTCTTCGACGAGGGCGAGCCGTACTACCCGCTCACGCTCCTGCGGTCCGAGACCTATCCGACGGGGGTCGTGCGCCTGGTGTACGCCCCGGCCGAGGTGCCGGCGGAGGTCACCTACGACGACGTCGCGGACAAGGTGCCGTCCGGCGACGCCTGACGCCCGACCGCCACCACGGCGACGTCGTCCTCGCGGCCGGGGTCGTCGAACGCGGCGACGAGGTGCTCGCACATGGCCGCCGGGTCGAGCCCCGCGTGCTGGCCGGCCACCCGCTCGAGGCGGTCGAGCGCGTCGACCAGCGACCCGCCCCGGCGCTCGACGAGCCCGTCGGTCACGAGCACGAGGAGGTCGCCGGTCTCCAGGACCTCGTGGTGGGCGAGGCGCGCGCCGGGGCTCGGCACGCCGAGGATCCGGGAGCCCGACTTCGCGCGGACGACCGTCCCGTCGGCGCGCACGAGGAGCGCGGGCAGGTGCCCGGCATCCGTGAGCTCCAGGGCGCCCGTCGCCGGGTCGAGCACGCACACGCAGACCGTCGCGAACTCCGTGTGGTCGTCGCGCAGCGCCGCGTTGAGGAGGTCCAGCGCGGCGGCCGCGTCGTGGCCCTCGCGCAGATAGGCGCGCAGCGTCATGCGCACCTCCGCCATCACGGTCGCGGCGCGCAGGGAGTGGCCCTGCACGTCGCCGATGACGACGGCCACCCGCCCGTCCGGGAGGTCGAACGCGTCGTAGAAGTCGCCGCCGACGTCGAGGCGGGCGTCCGACGCCTCGTACCGCGCGGCGACCTCGACGCCGCCCCGCACGTGCAGGTCGGCCGGGAGGAGCGCGCGCTGCAGCGCGAGCGCGATGCGGTGCTCCTCGGTGAACGTGCGGAGGTTCGCCAGGGCGACCGTCGCGGCCTCGGCGAAGCGCCCGGCGGCCTCGCGCTCCTCGTCGGACAGCGGCTCGTCGCCGACCTCGATGCCGAGCCCGCCGACGAGCGCGCCCGTGCCGTCGACGAGCCAGAAGGTGAACCATGCCGACGGGCCGACCCCGGCCTCGGCGAGGAGCGGGCGCCATGGGGCCGGCACGTCGTCGGGACCGAACTCCGCGGTCATCGCTCCCGTCGGGGGGAGCACCGCGGTCGGGCCGCGGCCGCGCACGAGCACGGCGCCTTCCGTGGAGCACACCGAGCGCAGCACCACGCCGGCCTCGGCGACGACCATCGAGACGACCGCACGACCGAGGACGGCGCACGCGCCGCGCGCCGCGTGGTCGGCCACGGCCTCCGGCGACCGGGCCTCGTGGAGCGGGACGAGCGCGTCGGTGAGCGCCTCGAGCCGTCGGGCCGTCCGGCCCGCGCCCCGCTGGGCGTCGACGCGCCGGCACAGGGCGCTGATGGTCGCCAGGAACTCGTCGCGGTCGAGCGGCTCCGGCAGGTAGGCGTCCGCCCCGCCCTCGAGACCGGCGGTGCGGGCCGCGGCGTCGACGTCGGTCGCAGACACGTGCAGGACCGGCACGTGGGCCGTCGCCGGGTCCGCCTTGAGCCGGCTGCACACCTCGCGGCCCGGGATGTCCGGGAGGTTGACGTCGAGGACGACCGCGTCGACGTGCGCCGACGCCTGGGCCAGCGCCTCGCTCCCGGTCGCGGCCTCGACGACGTCGAACCCGGCGCGGCGGAGCCAGCTCGCCATGACGTAGCGGTGCGCGTGCGTGTCGTCGACCACCAGCACGGTGCGCTCGGCGCTCATCGAGCGCTCACCTCCCGGCGCAGGGTCGCGACGAGGCGGTCGCGGTCGATGCCCGACTTCGCGAGGAACGGGGCGTCGCCGATCCCCGCGGGGGCAGGCGCGCTCGACATGAGCACCGTCGCCGTCGCGGGGTAGAGGCCCTGGATCGTCGACCGGAGGGTCACCCCGTCCGTCCCCGGGAGGCACACGTCCAGGAGCACGACGTCGGCCGCGCCGTCGTGCAGGAGCGCCAGGGCGTGCGACGCGTCGTGCGCGACGCTGACCCGCGCCGCGTCGTCGCGGAGCATCGAGGAGACGACCGAGGCGTAGGCCCGGTCGTCGTCGACGACGAGCACGTGCCCGAGGTCGTGGTCCGCCTCCTCGGGCTCGGGCCGCGGGTCCGACGGGACCGCCTCGCCGACGGACAGCGACGGGAGCCGGAGCGTGAACACGCTTCCCTCCCCGGGGCGTGACGTCGCGACGAGCGCCCCGCCGAGCGCCTCGGAGGTCCGGCGCGCGTAGGGCAGCCCGAGGCCGGTTCCGCGCACGGTCGGCTGGAGACGGTTGGGGACCTGGACGAACTCCTCGAACACGGCGTCGAGCTGGTCCGCGGGGATGCCGAGACCGGTGTCCCTGACGTCGAACCGCACGACCTCCCCGTCGGCCTCCGCCCGGAGCACGACCTCGCCGTGGTCCGTGAACTTCACGGCGTTCGTGAGCAGGTTGCGCAGCACGCGGGACAGGAGCCGGCGGTCGGTGACGAGCGTGAGGCCGGGTGCGATGACGGTCCGCAGCGCGACGCCGGGGCGCACCACGGGAAGGGTCGTGCCGCGCAGCTCGTCGAGCAGCTCCGCCACGTCCACCGGGCCGGGCGCGACGTCCTCGTGCCCGGCCTCGGCGCGCGCGAGGTCGAGCAGCTCGTCGACCAGGGTGAGGAGCGTCGCGGCGCTCTCCCGGAGGAACCCCACCTGCTGGGTCTGCTCGCCGTCGAGGTGGGAGTCGGCGAGCAACGAGGTCAGCCCGAGGATCGAGTTCACGGGCGAGCGGAGCTCGTGGCTCACGTTGCGCAGGAAGCGCGTCTTCGCCTCGTTCGCCGCGGCGAGCTCGCGACCCCGCTCGTCGAGCTCGGCGTAGAGCGCGACGACGCCGGTGTTGGTCTCCTCGAGCTCGGAGGAGAGCTGGTCGTACATCGCGAGGACGCCCCGGTTCGTCTCCTCCAGCTCCACGTTGAGGCGCCGCTGCTCCTCCTGCTGGCGGGTGAGCTCGTCGAGGGTGCGGACCAGCTCCGCGTTCTGGACGCGCAGCTCGTCGACCGCGTCGGCCACGTGCGCGGCCGCGGTGGACCGCCGCACGGCCGCGAGCGTCGCCTCGTCGGTGCGCGCGGTCGCGGGGAGCGACTTGGTGAGCAGGACGCGCGTCCCGGTCGGGTCGACCTCGAGGCCACGGACGAGCCGGCGCGCCGCGGGGATGCCGCCGTCGCTCGAGTCGCCCTCGACGAGGAACGGCGTGCCCGCCACGATCTCGGCGCGCAGCGTCGCCTGGGGGAGACCGGGCAGGACCCCGACGACGACGTCGGCGGTGCCGGAGGCGACGGCGGACCGGCCGATCTCGGACAGCGCGGTCGCGACGCGCACCTGGTCCTGCGTGTCGAGCCCGAGCCGGTGGCAGATCTCCCGGCCGGCCCGACGCAGCGCGATGACGTCGGAGTCGGAGCGGAGCTGGGTGACGAGCAGCGTCGTGCTCATGCCGCCTCCCGGCCGATCGGGAGCACGGCCACGCACGAGTCGTCCCGGCGCACCGCGTGGTCGCGCAGGACGACGCCTGCGACGACGAGCGGAGAGCGCGTCGCGAGGCCCGGGTAGTCGGCGAGCGACCAGCGGTCGGTGAGCCCGTCGCTGTGCAGCACGACGACGTCGCCGGCCTCGACCGGGTACGTCGTCTCCCGCAGCGGCCGTCCCCGCGTGCCCGCGATGCCCGGGTAGCTCATGAGGCCGCGCGAGCGCGTGCCCTGGGCGGTCCCGGAGATGTTCCCCAGGCCCGCGTACCGCAGCGATCCGTCGCCGGGCACCTGGGCGACGGCGACGGCGGCGCCGCGCGTGCCCCCGAGCGCCCCGTGCACGCGCTCGAGGAGCGCGACGGGAGGACCGGCGGGCGCGTCGAGGAACGCCCGCACGGCGGCGCCCGACGCCGCGGCCGCGAGCGGGCCGTGCCCCAGGCCGTCGGCGACGAGGAGGCTCGGCACGCCGTCGTCGTGGCGGACCGCGAGCGCGTCGCCGCACACCGTCTGGCCGGTCATCGGCCGGGTGATCCCCGTCGGCTCCGCGAGACCGGCCACCGTCCCGTGCGCCGCGAACGTCGCCGCGATGACCGTCCCACGGCCGGGGGACGTCCACGCGTCCCACGAGGTCGCCAGGCGCGGCAGGGTGCCCAGGCCGATGCCGAGCGTGCCCCTGCTCGACACGCCGTCGCGCATCGCCGCGCCGATGTCCCGCATGCCCGGACCGGAGTCCACCGCGAGCACCTCGAGCGCGGTGTCGTCGCCGGTGCGCCGCACACGGACCAGCACCGTGCCCGAGCCGGCGTGCCGGCACTGGTTCGTCGCCAGCTCGGAGACCACGAGCCCGATCTCGGCCGCCCGGTCGTCGTCGAGGCCGAGCGACCGCGCGACGGTGCTCGCGCCCCGCCGCACCGTCCCGACGGCCGACGGGTGGTCGACGGTGTACCAGGTGCCGCCCTCGACGAGGCTGCGGCGCTCGTCGGGGCGGTCGAGGTCCGGGCTCATCGGGACCAGGTCGCGATCTCGACGCGGGTGCCCGCGCCGGGTGCCGTGTCGATCGCGAAGTGCTGGACGAGGCGCCGCGAGCCCGACAGTCCCAGGCCGAGCCCGCTCCCGCTGGTCCAGCCGTCGGTGAGCGCGAGGTCGAGGTCCGGGATGCCCGGTCCCTCGTCCGAGAAGACGGCGCGGACGCCGGTCCGCAGACCCTCGGTGACCAGCTGGACCTCGGCCTCGCCGCCGCCGCCGTAGACGAGCGTGTTGCGCGCGAGCTCGCTCGCCGCGGTGACGAGCTTGGTCTGGTCGACGAGCGACAGGCGCGCCTGCTGCGCGAGCGTCCGGACGAGCTGACGGACCCGGACGACGTCGGAGTCGGTGCGCACGGGGACGCGCTCGGCCGTCGACGGCGGGGTCGTGGTCGTCGTCATCTCTCCTCGCGCTCGGCGGCCGCGAGGAGCACGTCCTCGGCGGACCGCTCCTCGGGCGCGAGGAGCGCGAGGCCGCGCTCGACGTCGAGCGCCGTGCGGACGTCGCCGAGCGACAGCCCGAGCTCGACCATCGTGATCGCGACGGCGGGTCGCATCCCGACGACGACGGTCGTCGCGTCGAGCACGTGGGAGATGCCCGCGACGGACGCGAGCATGCGCCCGATGAAGGAGTCGACGATCTCCAGCCCGGAGATGTCGATGATCACTCCGCGCGCGCCGGTCTCGGTGATGCGCTCGGCCAGGTCCTCCTGGAGCCGCAGCGCGGTGTCGTCCTGGAGGTCGACCTGGATCGAGACGAGGAGCGTCGAGCCGATCTTGAGGATGGGGACGGCGTCGGTCATGCCGGGAGCCCGGTCCGCCGGGAGTCGCGGCCCGCGCGCAGCGCGTCGACGAGCGCGTCCGCGAGGCTCGCGCGCGTTCGGATGTCGCCGAACTCGATGCCGAGCGCGACGATCGTCTGGGCGATCTGCGGGCGGATGCCGCTGATCGTGCACTCGGCGCCCATGAGGCGCGCCGCGACGACCGTCTTGAGCAGGTGCTGCGCGACCTGGGTGTCCACCGCGGGCACGCCTGTGATGTCGATGATCGCGTGCTCGCTGCCCGTGTCGACGAGCGTGTTGAGCAGCTTCTCCATGACGACCTGGGTGCGCGCCGAGTCGAGCGTCCCGACGAGCGGCACCGCGACGATGCCCTCCCAGAGCTTCACGACGGGGGTCGAGAGCTCGAGGAGCTGCTCGGACTGCTCGGCGATGATCGCCTCGCGCGCCGCGGCGAACGTCTCGAACGTGAAGAGGCCGAGCTGGTCGACCAGGCGCAGGAGCGGGGTGACGTCGGTGCCGGCGTCCGTCGCCGTGGCGAGCCGGTACAGGCCCTCCTTGAGCGCGAACACGCCGATCGCCGTCTCGCGCGGGGTGAACCCGAGGCGGGCGCGCGCGGAGGAGACGTCGGCGAGGATGCCGCGGAGCTGGTCGAACGCGGCGTCGGACAGCGACACCCCGCCCGAGCGCAGGCCGTCGAGGAGCGCGTCGAGGATCTCGCCCTGCTCGCGCTCGAGCTCTCCTCGCGAGGTGCGGCCGTGCAGCTCGTGCGCGGCGGCCTCGAGCCAGGCGCTGCGCACGACGTCGGCGTGCTCCGTCAGTGTGCGGGCAAGGGTCTCGGGTGTGGCGGCGTCGGCCATCGGTGTCCTTCCGGGTTGAACGACGCCGAACGGGCTCGCGGCTGTCGCGCCGTCAGTGTACGCAGCGCGCGCGGGCTCGCAGCCGGGCCGAGGAAGGGGAGGGTCCACGAGAACGACACGAGGGCCGCTGTCCACGGGACGGCGGCCCTCCTGCCGTGGTCGTCGAGATGCAGGTCAGCTGCGCAGGTCGAGGTAGCGGTCGATGAGGGCCGCGGTGGACGGGTCCTGCGCGGCGAGGGCGTCCTCGTCGCCCGCGACGGCGGGCGCGATCTCGAGCGCGAGCTTCTTGCCGAGCTCGACGCCCCACTGGTCGAAGCTGTCGATGCCCCACACGACGCCCTGCACGAACGTGATGTGCTCGTAGAGCGCGATGAGCTGGCCCAGGACCGACGGCGTGAGCGCGGGAGCGAGGATCGACGTCGTCGGGCGGTTGCCCGGGAACGTCCGCGCGGACACGAGCTCTTCCGCCGTCCCCTCCGCGCGGACCTCGTCCGCGGTCTTGCCGAAGGCGAGCGCCTTGGTCTGCGCGAAGAAGTTCGCGAGGAACAGCCCGTGGACGTCCGCGCCGGGCTGGACGGCGCCGCCGTCGCCGACCTCGTCCGTGAGCGGGTGCGCAGGGTTCGCGACGGCGATGAAGTCCGCCGGGATGAGGCGCGTGCCCTGGTGGATGAGCTGGTAGAACGCGTGCTGGCCGTTGGTGCCCGGCTCGCCCCAGAAGATCTCGCCCGTCTCCGTGGTCACGGGCGAGCCGTCCCAGCGCACGCGCTTGCCGTTGGACTCCATCGTGAGCTGCTGGAGGTAGGCCGGGAAGCGGTGCAGGTACTGCGCGTAGGGGAGCACCGCGTGCGTGTGGGCGTCGAGGAAGTTCACGTACCAGACGTTGAGCAGGCCCATGAGGACCGGCACGTTGCGCTCGAACGGCGTGCGGCGCACGTGCTCGTCGATCGCGTGGAAACCGGCGAGCAGCTCGGCGAAGCGGTCGGGGCCGATCGCGATCGCGAGCGACGTGCCGATCGCGGAGTCGACGGAGTAGCGCCCGCCCACCCAGTCCCAGAACCCGAACGCGTTCGCCGGGTCGATGCCGAAGGCCGCGACCTTGTCGAGCGCGGTCGAGACGGCGACGAAGTGCTGCGCGACGGCGGCCTGCCGGGACTCGTCCGTGTCCTCGATCGCGCCGACCGCCGCGAGCTCCGTCCACAGCCAGTCGCGCGCGAGGCGCGCGTTCGTCAGGGTCTCGAGCGTGCCGAACGTCTTGGACGCGACGATGAACAGCGTCGTGCGCGGGTCGAGGCCCGCCGTCTTCTCCGCGACGTCCGTCGGGTCGATGTTCGAGACGAACCGCACCTCGATGTCCTGGTGCTTGTACGGCAGCAGCGCCTCGTACGCCATGACCGGGCCCAGGTCGGAGCCGCCGATGCCGATGTTCACGACCGTGCGCACGCGCTCGCCCGTGACGCCCGTCCACTCGCCCGAGCGGACCGTGTCCGCGAACGCGTAGACCTTCGCGAGCTCGCCGTGCACGTCCGCGTCGACGTCCTGGCCGTCGACGACGAGGTGCTCGTCGTCGCCCAGCGGGGTCGGCCGGCGCAGGGCCGTGTGCAGGACGGCGCGGTCCTCCGTGACGTTGATGTGCTCGCCCGTGAACATCGCCTCGAGGCGGTCGTCGAGGCGGACCTCCTCGGCGAGCCGCACGAGCAGCTCGAGCGTCTCGTCCGTGACGAGGTTCTTCGACAGGTCGACCGTGAGGTCGGCGGCCTGGTGCGTGAGGCGGCGCGCACGGTCCGGGTCGGCCGCGAACCAGGTGCGCAGGTCCGGCTCCACGGTGTCGCGGTGCACGGTCAGCGCGGTCCAGGACGGCGTGGTGGTGGGGTCGATCGGCGGCGGCACGGGCTGCGAGGTCATGACCACCAAACTACTGACCGACGTCGGCCCTCGCCCACCCCGACCGTCCCGCGGTCGATGGTCCGGTGGCCTCACGAACGGCCGTCGCAGGTCCCTGGACCCCCGGGCCCGGCGAACGTGGGCGGTCCGCGCGACGATGGTGGGCGTGCGGCCGTCGGGCGCACGCCGGTCGGCGACGGCGCCGGTCGGACAGGAGCGGACACCGAGGAGGGGACCATGGCCGAGGTCGTGCTGTTCCACCACGTGCACGGGCTGACCGAGGGCGTGCGGACGATCGCGGAGACGCTGCGGGGAGCCGGGAACGTCGTGCACACGCCGGACCTGTTCGAGGGGCGCACGTTCGCGACCCTCGACGAGGGCATGGCGCACGTGCAGGAGCTGGGGTTCGGGACGGTCCTGGAGCGCGGGCGGTCCGTCGCGGACGGGTACGACGCCGGCGTCGTCTACGCAGGGATCTCGCTCGGCGTGCTGCCCGCGCAGATGCTCGCGCAGACGCGCGCCGGCGCGAAGGGCGCGGTGCTGCTCGAGGCGTGCGTGCCGGTCTCGGAGTTCGGCGAGGCCTGGCCGGACGCCGTCCCCGTGCAGGTGCACGGCATGGACGCCGACCCGTCGTTCGCGGGGGAGGGCGACCTCGACGCCGCGCGCGAGCTCGTGGACTCCACGCCGGACGCCGAGCTGTACGTCTACCCCGGGGACCGCCACCTGTTCACCGACCCGAGCCTGCCGTCGTACGAGCCGGAGGCCGCCGCGCTCGTCACCGAGCGGATGATCCGCTTCCTCGACGGCATCCGCTGAGCGGCCGACGTCGCGGCGGCCTCCGGGGTTCAGGAGGTCGTGTCGGGCTCCCTCTCGGGCTTCCCGTCGGGTGCCGCGTCGAGCACGAGCTGCCACTCGGCGTCGACGCTCGCGGGCGCGAAGCCGAGCGCGACGTTGATCGCGAGCATGTGCGCGTTCTCCTGCGCGTTCCACGTGTGCACCCGGCGCGACGACGGCCGCGCCCGCGCGAGCTCGTCGAGCACGGCGACCTTGACGAGCATCCCGAGGCTGCGGCCGCGGTGCTCCCGGAGCGCGAGCGTGTCCTCCTGGAACACGACCTCCGGGCGGTCGTGCGGGTACGCGACCATCGAGAACGCCGCGAGCGTGCCCGACGCCGCGTGCTCGGCCGCGGCGATGACGTAGCCCTGACCGCGGTCGTGGATCTCCCGGGACGCCGCGCGGACCCGCTGGGCGTCCCACGGGTCCTCCTCGAGGTCGAGCCCGCCGCTCGGGGCGTCGGTGCTCATCCGCGTCTCGAGCACCGCGAACTGGTCGATCCACTCCTCGGGGACCTCGTCCGTCCACACGTGCACGCGGTAGCCGTCGGACCGTTCCGTCGCTGCCGTGCGCAGCGGGTCGAGCACCGCGGGCGCGACCGGGAGGTCGAGCACCGAGTGGCGCATGACCTGCTCGAGCGTGAACCCGCGGTGCAGCGCGAAGGTGGTCCCGTCGTCGTGCGCCGGGACGCGGCCGCTGCCCGTCGGCGCCTCGAGCGCGTCCGGGCCGGGCGGCGGCTCGGGCGCGAACGACGAGTCGGACTGGATCACGCGCCGTCCCTCCGCGCGCGCGACCTCCAGCGCCGCGTCCCACAGCGCGGTGCCGACGCCCCGGCGCCGGCGCGCGGGGTCCACGCCCACGTAGACGACCGCGACGTGCGTGTTGCCCTGCTGCGGGAGCGCCACCATCGAGCGTCCGACGACGTCCTCGGGCCGGGGCGTCGTGCCGTCAGGGGCGTCGTCGAGCACCGCGACCCACCGCAGCACGCGGCGGTATCCGGTGCTCGCCACCGTGCCCGCGACGGTCGCCGCGTCCAGGGCGAGGTCCGTGTGTCCGTAGATCGCGCGGTCGATCGCGTCGCCGACCCGGACCGTGCCGTGGACGGCCCAGGCGTCCGGTGCGTCGAGGCTCGGCGGGACGGGCTCGATGCGCACGCGCACGTCGCGCGCGGTGGTGGTGGTCGGTCCTGCCTGCGGTGCGGTCACTCGCCGTCCTCCGGGGTCGTCCGGCGCTGCCACGCCGCCCACACGCCCGCGGGCCGGAACCCCAGAGCGACGTTGATCGCGAGCATGTGGTCGTTCTCCTGCGCGTTCCAGGTGTGGACACGCGCGGTCGCGGGACGCTCGCGGGCGAGCGCGTCGAGGTTGGCCACCTTGACGAGCATCCCGAGCCGGCGCCCGCGGTGCTCGCGGAGCACGAGGGTGTCCTCCTGGAACGCGACGTCGTCGCGGTCGAGCGGGTACAGGAAGACCGTGAACGCGGCGAGCGTGCCGGTCGGCACGTGCTCCGCGGCGCTCAGGAGGAAGCCGTTCCGCTTCTCGGCCTGCTCACCCACCCACGTGCGCACGCGGCGCGCGTCCCACGGGTCCTCGCCGTAGTCGACGCCTCCCGTGGGCGGGTCGGTGCTCATGCGGGTGAAGAGCACGCCCACCTGATCGAGCCAGACGTCGGGGACCTCGTCGGTCCAGGTGTGCACCCGGTAGTCGGAGCCGGCGTGCTCCCGGGCGTCGTCGAGGTGCGCGCCGAGGGCGTCGGGGGCCAGCGGGAGGTCGAGCACCGAGTGGCGTTCGACCTGCTCCAGGGCGTACCCGCGCGCGCTGAGGAAGCGCGGGCCGGGGGCCTCGGCGGGGACGCGGCCGGCGCCGGTCGTGGCAGCGAGCGCGCCCGGGCCCGGGGGAGGCTCCTCGCCGTGCGAGGTGTTCGAGAGGAGCACGGTGCGCCCGGCGTCCGCGCCCAGACGCTCGGCGAGCGCGAGCAGGGGAGTCCCGATGCCGTGCCGACGCGCGGACGGCCGGACGAGCACGAAGGTCTCGCTCAGCCGCTCGTTGCTCGTGGTGGGGTGGAGCACGAACAGGTGCGCGACGACGTCGGGCACCGTGGGCGGCACGCCGTCGGCGATCAGGGCGCGGACGGCCGCGGAGCGCACCACGACGAACCGGCGCTTGGTCGCGTACTCCTGGTGGTTCATGCCCGAGAGCACGTCCCGGGGTCGGAGCGCGAGGTCGTCGTAGCCGTGGACCTCGAGCTCGTGCTCGCGCTCGAGGTCCGCGACGGCGTGGTACGCCCACGCGTCGGGGTCGTCGAGCGACGCGGGGTGCGGAGCCTCGACGAGCGTGTACCCCGGCGGGAGGGACACCTCGGGGGTGGTGCGGGCGACGCTGCTCATGCCGTCCAGCGTTCCCGCGCCGGCGGACGATGTCCACGTCTTTTGGTACGACGACGGCCCGGGCTCCCGCAGGAGCCCGGGCCGGGTGCGCCGCCGGTCGCGGCGGTCGTCGATGCCCTACTTGCGTGCCGAGCGGCGCGAGATCGCGCCCCAGATGAGCAGCACGAGCAGCGAGCCGACGAAGGCCCAGAACCACGTGGTGAGCGAGAAGAACTCGTCGTTGGCGTCCGCGCCGAACAGCGCGCCGCCGATCCATCCGCCGAGGAGGGCGCCGAGCACACCCACGATCAGCGTGACGATCCAGCCACCTGCTGCCTTGCCCGGCAGGATCGCGCGCGCGATCGCGCCCATGATGAGGCCGATGAGGATCCATCCGATGAAGCTCATCCCTGTCTCCGTTCCTTTGGGGGGACGAAACAGTCATAGGGGGCAACCACCCCGTATGCCTGCCTTCACGGTGGCACGGTGCGAGCCGGTTCGCACGCCGGGCGTGGTGCGCGCGGTCGTTACGCTCGGGGGATGGCGACGACCGAGGCGACGAGCGCGCGTGTCGACAGCTGGCTGTGGGCCGTCCGGGTGTTCAAGAGCCGGTCGCAGGCGACCGCGGCGGTCAAGGCCGGGCACGTGCGGGTCAACGGAGAGCGTGCGAAGCCGGCGACGGGCGTCAAGGTCGGCGACCGCGTCGTCGTGCGCGGCGGCCCCGCCGAGAGAATCCTCGTCGTCGAGAGGATCCTGGTGAAGCGTGTCTCGGCGCCCCTCGCCGCGCAGGCCGTGATCGACCAGAGCCCGCCCCCACCGCCCCAGGAGCTCACCGTCCGCGTCGCCGTCCGCGACCGCGGCGCCGGGCGCCCGACGAAGCGCGAGCGTCGCGACCTCGACCGCCTCCGGGGCCGCGGCTGACGCCCGCCGCCGACGGCTGCGTCCGTGCGCGAGAGATGCGTTCGCAGACGCAGCGCTTGCACGCAGACGCAGCACTCGGCGTCGCCCTCAGAGCAGGCCGGGGCGTGCGACGCGCGGCACCTTGCTCAGGGCGGGGACCATCCGCCGGACGCGGTCGGCGACCTGCTGCTCGCTGCGCAGGTCCGGTGTGGTGACCCGCAGGATCCGCCAGCCCTCCTCCTCGATGGCCTCCTGCCGACGCTTCTCCCGGTAGAGGACTCTCGCCGGGTCGCCACCGGCGAGCTCGCCGTACTTGACGAACCCGTCGAACTCGACGAGGAGGCGCCACTCGTCCCAGCCCATGTCGGCCCGGAACGTGCCGAGGCGCGTGGGGACGACGAGCTGGGTCCGGGGCGCCGGGAGGCCGTGGCGCAGGATCGCGTACCGCGTGACCGACTCCCCGGGACTCTCCGCCCCGGCATCGGCGACGGCGAGCACCGCCCGGGCTCGCACCGCGCCACGGCTGCGTGCTTCGTGCGACCTGTGTCTGAGCTCCTCGGGGTCTGCTCCTCGTCGTAGCGCCGCGTCGGCGACGACGAGCCCCTCCCGCGCCGGCAGGGCCCTCGCGCAGTCGAGCACGGTGCGCTCGAGCGTGGTCACGGGCAGGCCGGAGACCTGGGTGAGGTCTTCCGGCGCGACGGCGACGCGGTGGCGTACCAGGTCGGACGCCGCACCGCGGCCCGGGACGTTGCGCTGCACCACGTGCACCTGCGCCGGTGCGCGCCAGAGCGGCAGCCCCCACACGAGCGCCGCGGTGGGCCCGTAGAAGCAGAAGCGGCCCTCGAGCTGGCGCGCGACGGCCTGGATGCGGGCCTCGGCGATCCGACGCTCCGCTCGGGCGGGTGGAAGGGACCGGTTCCGGTCGGCACCGAGCAGGTACGCACCGCGGCGAAGCCGCAGCGCGGTGCCCGCGTCGAGCGCGGCGAGGACCTGAGGGCGCGGAACCTCTGCGGCGAGGACCGTGCGCGGGAGCGGCTCGGATGTGGTCACGCGCGGAACGATGGCAGCGTCGCCGTGTCGGGCGGGGTCTTGGCGCAGACATCTGTGGACAGAACGATCCTGTGGTCGAACCAGGCGGCGGGAGATGGGCGGGTTCGAGCCCGGTCGTCGAGAGATGCGTCAGCGGCCGACGGAGGCGTTCAGGGACGCATCCGTCGACCGCTGACGCAGCGTTCGGTGGGTCAGGTCAGCAGGCGCCGAGGTCCTTCCAGACGCCCCACTGGCCGCTCTGGGCGGGGTTCTCGCCCGTCGTCCACCACTTGGCCTGGTAGTTGCGGCCGTCGTGGGACACGTTCGCACCGCCGAGGTACACCCCGCCGGCGGTCCACGCCGGCGCCGTGCAGTCGCCGGGCTCCGGGTCGGTGGGCTCGGGGTCCGGGTCGCCCGGGTCCGTGCCGCCGCTGCCGATCTTCAGGTCGACGCAGTTGTAGAACGCGTTCACCGTGTTCGACACGTTCCAGCGCGCGAGGATCGTGTGGTTGCCCTCGGGCAGGCCAGTCAGCGTGTGGGAGATGTTGCTCGGAGGCTGCGCGCCGCCCTGGTTGAACGTCTTGAACAGCACGCCGTCGACGAAGTACTCCCACGTGCTCGTGTTGTGCGCCGCGGTGAGCTTCCACTGGAACGTCACCGACGTGCCGGTCTGCGTGCGCGGCCACGGCTTGCTCGCGTCGTCGAGGATGCTGAACCCGCTGCCGCCGGAGCACTTCATCGAGCCCTTGGGGGCCTCGACGGACTGCGGCTCGTACTTGATGCCGCCGCAGTCGAAGGACGTGGTGCCCTTCGCGCAGTGGTCCTGCCGGCTCGGCGGGGACGTGATCCAGCCGTGCGCGCTCGCGCTCGGGGCGATCGCCACGGGGGCGATGATCGCGACCGCGCCGACGACGGCCGCCAGGAGTACCGCTCTCAGTCTTCGCATGAGATGTCTCGCTCTCCATCCGGTGGTGCAGGGTCCTGCGGCGCGCTTCGTCGCGGGCCGCTCTCGGATCGGGCGCTCTCGACGCTACGAAACGTGAGGAGTGCGGACAATTGGGCAAAGCCCGTACGTGCTTCCGCGTACCCGGTGCGCCGCTCACGCCCGGCACGCACGACGGCGGGTGCCTCGCCCGTACGGACGAGGACACCCGCCGTCGCGGGGTTCAGCCGGTCAGCAGGCGCCGACCAGCTTCCACGGGCCCCACGCCTCGGAGCCCGGGACGTTGTTCAGCGTCCACCACTTGGCCTCGTAGACGTTCCCGTCGTGCGACACCTTCGCGCCGCCCGTGTAGGTCGCCGTCGCGGACCACGCCGCGTCCGTGCAGGTGCCCGGCTCGCCGCCGCCCGGGTTCTCGCCCTCGTCGCCGCCGGGGTTCTCGCCCCCGCCGGGGTTGGTGCCGTCGGCGGTCACGGTCAGGTCGACGCAGTTGTAGAACGCGTTCACCGTGTTCGAGACGTTCCAGCGCGCGAGGATCGTGTGGTCGCCCAGCGGCAGCCCCTCGAGCGTGTGCGAGATGTCCTTGGGGGGCTGGACGCCGCCGCCGTCGAACGTCGCGAAGAGCTGGCCGTCGACGAAGTACTCCCACACGCTCGTGGCGTGGTTCGCGGTGAGGTTCCACTGGAACGTCACGTCGCGACCGGTGGTCGTGCGGGGCCAGGGCTTGCTCGCGTCGTCGAGGATCGCGTAGCCGCTGCCGCCGGAGCACTTCATCGAGCCCTTGGGGGCCTCGACGGACTGCGGCTCGTACTTGATGGACCCGCAGTCGAAGGACGTGGTGCCCTTCGCGCAGTGGTCCTGCCGGGAGGGCGGGGAGGTGATCCAGCCGTGCGCCGAGGCGCTGGGGGCGATCGCGATCGGGGCGATGATCGCGGTCGCGCCCACGACGGCGGCGAGGAGCGCCGCGCGGAGTCGCTTCATGGGGGACTCGCTTCCTGTGTCGGGGAGGGCCGACGCCGTGCGGAGCCCGCACCGTCGGCCGTGACGGGTGGACCGTAGGCAGCCGGGTGACGTCCGCTCAACGACTACGCACGACCGGCGTCGGGTACGGGAAGTCCCGTACCCGGCGGGTCGATTCGCCGGGATCGTGCGCCTGCACGGTCGGGCTCGCTGCGTCGTCGTGCCCCGCCGAGCGGCGTGGCGGGTGGAAACCATGTGGGGACCACGTATCTCCGGGGTGGTCCGACGGTCAGCCCGGGCGAGAGATGCGTCAACGGTCGACAGATGCGTTCCGGGACGCATCCGTCGACCGCGGACGCATCTCTCGGTGGGCCGGTCAGCAGACGGGTCGGGGAGGTCGCGCACCGCCTCAGGCGGCCGCGTCCTCCTCGCGGAGCCGGGGCTCGGTGCGCAGCGCCGGGCGGAGGCCGGACTTGTCGGCGTAGAACGCGCGCACGACGTCCATGTCGGCGCGCACGTCGCCCGTGAGCTCGATCGTCGGGCCGAGGCCGGTGGTCATGGTGGTGCGGTCGACGTACCCGAGGGTCACCGGCAGGTGTGCCTCGCGCGCGATGCGGTAGAAGCCCGACTTCCAGTACGAGCCTGCGCCGCGCGTGCCCTCCGGCGTCACGACGAGCGAGAACACCTCGCCGGCCTGGAGGCGCGCGACGACGTCGGCCACGACCCGGCTCGGGTCGCGGCGGTCGACGGGGATGCCGCCGAGCGCGCGCATGAGCGGCCCGGCCGGGCCGGCGAACAGCGTGTGCTTGCCCAGCCAGCGCACGTGGATCCCCGTGCTCCAGGCGATGGCGAGCATGAGGACGAAGTCCCAGTTCGACGTGTGCGGGGCACCGACGAGGAGCGTCGGGCGGCCCGTGTCGTACGGCTCGGAGCGCAGGGACCACCGGCTGGTCGCCCAGTAGGCGCGGGCGAGGGCTCGGCGGATCACGACGCCACGGTACAGGGCCGTCCACCGGGAGACCGGTTGCCGTCGACAACCACAGGGAGCCCGGCTAGTCTCCGGGCGGGTAGGGAACTTCCCGCCCTACCTGCACGGCTCGGACATGTCGGCTCGACCCACCCACTGCTCGACGGAGACCAGATGGACACCACTCCCGCCGGTACACCCGCCCTCCTGCGCACGCTCAACGCGCGCGCCGTGCTCGACGTGCTCGGCACGGGCGCGCAGGTCGCGCGGCCCGACGTCGTCTCGGCGACCGGGCTGTCCAAGACGACCGTGGCGCAGACGCTGCGCGCGCTCGAGGCGACGGGCGTCGTCACGGAGGCCGGGCTCGACCACGACCGGCGGGGGCCGGCCGCGACGCTGTACCGCGTGGACCCCGACTACGCGTTCGGGCTGGGGATCGACGTCGCGCGCGACCGGGTGCGGGTCGCGCTCGTCGACGTCACGGGTGCGATCCGCGCCCGCGCGGAGCGTCGGGACGTCAAGCCGACGACGACGGCCCGCGCGCGTGCTGCCGCGGAGCTCGCCCGCGCGTGCGTGAGCGACGTCGCCGCCCGGCTCCCCGAGGGCACCGCGGTCGAGGTGACGCGCGCCGTCGCGGCGGTCCCGCTGATCGTCGGATCGGACCAGCGGACCATCCGGCGCGTCCCCGGCTACGAGAAGGGTGGGACGGACCTGGTCGAGGCCCTCGAGGACTCGCTGGGCTGCCCGGTCACGCTCGAGAACGACCTCAACCTCGCGGCGCTCGCGGAGCAGCGCGACGGGGTCGCCGCGGGCGTGCGCTCGTTCGCGGTGCTCGGTCTCGGCGACGGGTTCGGCGCAGGGCTGGTGCTCGACGGGAAGCTGCACCGCGGGTTCGCGGGCGGCGCGGGCGAGGTCTCGTTCCTGCCGCACCCCGCCAGGGCGCTGGGCTCCGAGGCGCTGGGCGCGTCGTCGCTCGCCGTGCTCGCGAAGGAGCACGGCCTGCCCGACGACGTGACGGTCAAGGAGCTCGTGGACCGCGCGGAGCACGGTGACGGCGCCTCGAACGACGCGCTCGACGAGGTCGCCGAGCGCATCGGGGTCGTCGCGGCGTCGGTCGCTCTCGTCGTCGAGCCCGAGCTGTTCGTCCTCACGAACCAGGCCGCTCGCGCGCCGATCGCGGACCGCGTCCAGCGCTTCCTCGCGGAGAAGATCGCCGTGCTCCCCATCCAGGTCGTGCCGTCGCAGCTCACGTGCGACGCCGTCGTGGTGGGGGCCGCGCGCTCGGCCAGCGACGCGCTGCGCGACGAGGTGTTCCGCTCCGCGGCGGCCCACCCCGCGTCGGCCGAGGGCGACGCCGCCGACGAGCGCGAGGAGGCGGCGTCGTGACCGCGGCCGCACCGGACGGGGCGGGCGCACCGCCGTCGGACCTCGTCTCCCGGCTCGGCCTCGCCGCCGGCGCGCGCGCGATCATCCTCAACGCCGACGACTACGGCATGTGCCGCGCCGCCAACCGTGCCGTCTCCGATCTCCTCCTCGCGGGGCACATCGACTCCGCGACCGTCATGGTCCCGTGCGGGTGGGCCCCGGACGCGCTCGCCTTCGCGGCCGCGCACCCCGTCGACGTCGGCGTGCACCTCGTGCTGACGAGCGAGTGGACGCGGTACCGGTGGCGGCCGCTCACCGGGACGGGCACGTCGCTGGTCGACGACGCGGGCTACTTCCCGCGCGACGTCCTGTCCGTCGAGCGCCAGGCGCGCGTCGAGGACGTCGTCGCCGAGCTCACGGCGCAGCTCGACGCGGCGCTCGCGGCCGGCGTCGACGTCTCCCACCTCGACAACCACATGGGCTCCGTCTACGGGCTCGAGACGGGACGGTCGTTCCTGCCGCAGGTCTTCGAGCTCGCCGCCCGGTACCGCCTGCCGTTCCGGCTGCCCCGGACGACCGACGGGATGGTGCTTCCCCCCGGCGACTTCCAGCCCCTGCTCGACGAGGCGACGGCCGCCGCGGACGCGCTCGGCGTCGTCCTGGTCGACCGGCTCTGGACGCACCCGTTCGAGCTCGACGGCGCCGGGACGGTCGAGGAGGAGGACTACGAGGACGTCCGGGCCGACTTCCTCGACCTGCTGCGCCGCGTCCCGTCCGGCGTGACGGAGATCTTCCTCCACCCGATGCTCGACGACGACGAGCTCGGCGACGTCGCCGACTACGGCGTCGCGAAGCGCGGCTTCGAGCACCGCCTGCTCGCCGACCCGGTCGTGGCGGCCGTGATCGCCGAGGAGGGGATCGTCCGCGTCGGCTGGCGGGACCTGCGCGCGGTGCAGCGGGGCGAGCGGTGAGCGCCCCCTACGGGGCGCCGGGCGCGACGACCACGGGCGGGGGGCTGCTCGGTCGTGTCCGGGACCGCCGGCTCGTCGGCACGCCCTCGCGCGCGCAGACGGTCGCCTACGGCGCGTCCGCGTTCCCCTCGAACCTGCTCATGCAGACGTTCTCCGCGTTCGTCGTCTACTTCTACGTCGACCACCTCGGCGTGCGCGCCGGCTGGGTCGCGGGGGCGATGGTCGCGCACGGCATCGTCAACGCCCTGCTCAACCCGCTCGTCGGCGCGGTCTCCGACCGTCGCCGCACGCGGTGGGGCCGGCGCGTCCCGTGGATCGGGCTCGGGATCGTGCCGCTCGTCGTCGCGTTCGCGCTCGTGTGGATGCCGCCCGCGCTGAGCCCGACCGGCCTCGTCGTGTGGTTCCTCGTCGTGGTCGCGCTGTTCGACGTCGCGTACGTCGTCGTCGCGCTCAACATCTCGGCGCTCTTCCCCGAGATCTTCCGCACGACGGCGGAGCGCGCCCGCGGCAACACGCCGCGCCAGATCTTCGGCCTGGTCGGGATGATCCTCGGCACCGCAGGTGCGCCGCTGCTGTACGGCACGCTCGGGTGGACCTGGATGGCGCTCCTCCTCGCCGTCGTGAGCCTCGCGTTCTTCGCGTGGTCGCTCGCCGGCATGGTCGAGCGTCCCGTCGACGTCGCGGCGGTGCGCTCGCGCGAGGCCGCCGTCGGGCTGGGGGACCAGCTCCGGTACACGTTCGCGAACCGCGCGTTCGTCACCTACGTGCTCGGGTCGCTCCTGCTCCAGAGCACGACCGCGATCGTGCTCGCCGCGGTCCCGTTCTACGTCCGCTACACGCTCGGCGGCGCCGAGGCCGACGCGACGCTGCTGCTCGCGCCGATCTTCGTCGCCGCGATCCCGTCGATCGTCGGGTGGTCGTGGGTCGTGCGGAAGATCGGGCCGCGCTCGGCAATGCTGTGGGTCGTCGCGGTGTACGGCCTCGCGACCTGCCTCTACCTCGTCCCGTCGACCGTCCTGGGCGCCGCGCTCGCAGGGCTCGCCGTGGGCGTCGGCGTCGCGGGGCTCATGCAGGTGCTCGAGGTCGCGCTCGCGCAGGTCATCGACGACGACGAGCGCCGCACCGGCCTGCGCCGCGAGGGCATGTACTTCGGCGCCAACGGGTTCGTCGTGCGCGGGTCGGTCATCGTCCAGGCCGTGCTCGTCGCCGGCGCGCTCTCGGCGAGCGGGTACGTCGAGGGAGCGGGCGACGTCGCGCAGCCGGACAGCGTCGCGACCGGCGTGCGCCTCCTCCTCGGCGGAGTCCCCGTGGTCCTCGCCGCGCTCGCGTTCGTGTGCTTCTGGTTCTACCCCCTCCCCGGCCGTGACCCCGAGGACACCGACACCGCCCTCACGGAGGCGGACGCCTCACCCACCGCGGCGGACCCCCTGCCGAGGTAGAGCCGTGGTCTGTCGAGGTAGAGCCGTGGTCGCGCGAGGTAGAGCCGTGGTCGCGCGAGGTAGAGCCGTGGTTGCGCGAGGTAGAGCTGTGTTTCTTGGGTTCGACGGCGTGTGGTTGGCCTGGGTGGTCGGGGTGGGTGGTGGTGCCGCGTCTACCATCCGCCGCTCGTTCCTCGCGGCTCCCGCCAGGCCCGCCACGACGCGGCACCACCACCCACCCCGCCCGGCGTCGTCTCACCGTGGTCTCCGCTCACCCGGGCGACTGCCGGCGATGTCGGGCGCGTGTACGGCAGCGGTGGACCGGGGTTCTACCTCGGCGGACCGGGGTTCTCCTCCGGCCGAACGGGGCTCTTCCCGGGCGGGGTGGTGACGCCGAGGGTGTGCTCGGCGACGGTGCAGGGGTCGGTGGTGGCGTCGACGTCGCGCAGGTCGCACGCGACGCGGCGCATGAGCGTGCGGAAGGCGCTGCGCTCGTCGGGCGAGAGCATGCCGAGGAGCTGCTCCTCGGCGTCGTGCACGGCGGTGGCCCATCCGGCGAGGCGACGGCGGCCCCCGGGCGTCGCGACGACGCGGCGCGCGCGACGGTCGGCGGGGTTCTGCTGCCGCTCGACGAGGCCCGCGGCGACGAGGTCGTCGACGAGGTAGGTCATGACGGTCCGGTCGATGCCGTGGTGCTCGGCGAGGGCGAGCTGGGTGGGGTGGTCGCCTTGCGCCACGGTGACGAGCACCTGGTAGCCGCGGGTCCCGTGGGGGACGTCGTCGAGCGCCTGCTCGACCGTCGCGCGGTAGGCGCGCAGGAGCACGCCGAGGTGCCAGCCGAGGTCCTCGAGGCGGCCGGGGAGCTCGGCCGGGCCGGTGGGTGCGGCGGACGTCGTGGTCGTGCTCATCCGCCCACCCTACCGCCGGGAATGCGGTTGATCCACCTATCTGTTACAGATATGTTCTGCACAGCAACGTATCTCCAGATCGCGAGGAGCCATGCCCGACTACGGCCACGACCTGCGCTTCGGGTCCTTCGTCACACCCACCGCCGCGGCGCCGCACCAGGCCGTCGCGTTGGCTCAGCTCTCCGAGGAGGTGGGTCTGGACCTCGTCACGTTCCAGGACCACCCGTACCAGGCGGCGTTCCTCGACACGTGGACGCTGATGTCCTGGGTCGCCGCGCGCACAGAGCGGGTCCGGATCGCGGGCAACGTGCTCAACCTGCCGCTGCGCCCGCCGGCCGTGCTCGCTCGGGCCGTCGCGAGCCTCGACCGGCTCTCGGGCGGACGCGTCGAGCTGGGGCTCGGCGCGGGCGGGTTCTGGGACCCGATCGTCGCCATGGGCGGCGAGCGTCTGACTCCGGGGGAGTCGGTCGACGCGCTCTCCGAGGGCATCGACGTCATCCGCGGGCTGTGGGACACGTCCACGCGCGACCGCCTCGTCGCGGGCGGGGCGCACCACCGCGTCGACGGCCCTAAGCGCGGGCCGGCTCCCGCGCACGACGTGGAGATCTGGGTCGGCGCGCTCAAGCCGAGGATGCTGCGCCTCGTCGGCGCGCAGGCCGACGGCTGGCTCCCGTCGCTCGCGTACCTCCAGAGCTTCGAGGCGCTGGCGAAGGGCAACGCGACGATCGACACCGCCGCCGAGGGCGCGGGTCGCGACCCGCGCGCCGTGCGTCGTCTGCTCAACGTCGGCGGACGCTTCACCGCCGACGGCGGCGCGGGCTTCCTCCAGGGATCGCCGCGCCAGTGGGCCGAGCAGGTCGCCGAGGTGACGCTCGAGCACGGCGTGTCCACGTGGATCGTCGCGGGCGACGACCCGACGACGCTCGCCGTCGTCGGCCAGGAGGTCGCCCCCGCGGCGCGCGAGCTCGTCGCGGCCGCGCGCGGCACCGCGCCTGACGGCCCGGTGTCGACCACCACGACCGACGGCGAGGCCCGCGCATGACCGACTACGGCCACCCGCTCCGGTTCGGCACGTTCGTCACGCCCTCGGCGCAGGACGCGGAGGCGACGGTCGGGCTCGCGCGTCTCGCGGAGGACCTCGGCTACGACCTCGTGACGTTCCAGGACCACCCGTACCAGCCGCGCTTCCTCGACACGTGGACCCTGCTGTCGTACGTCGCGTCCGCGACGGAGCGCATCCACGTCGCACCCGACGTCGTCAACGTCCCGATGCGCCGGCCCGCCGTGCTCGCACGCTCCGCGGCGAGCCTCGACCTGCTGTCCGACGGGCGCGTCGACCTCGCGCTGGGCGCGGGCGCCTTCTGGGACGCCATGGTGTCGATGGGCGTCGAGCGCCTGACGCCGGGCGAGTCGGTCGACGCGCTCGCCGAGGCGATCGAGGTGATCCGGGCGATCTGGGGCGAGGACGGCGACGGCGAGCTATTCGTCCCCGGGCGCCACCACCGGCTCGACGGCGCGACCGCCGGACCGGGGACCACGCGGCGCATCCCCGTGTGGCTGGGCGCGCTCGGCCCGCGCATGCTGCGCCTCGTCGGCGAGAAGGCCGACGGCTGGCTCCCGTCGCTGGGCCGCGTCGGCCTCGACGGGCTGCGCGCGGGCAACGCGCGCATCGACGAGGCCGCGACCGCCGTCGGGCGAGACCCGCGCGAGGTGACGCGCCTGCTCAACGTGTCGGGCACGTTCGACGCGGCCGCCACGGCGTCGGGTCTCGGTGGCGCGCCCGACCTCGCCGGACCGCCCGAGGCCTGGGTCGAGCGGCTCCTGCCGCTCGTCCTGGAGGAGGGCGTCTCGACGCTGATCCTCGCGACCGACGACGAGCGCACGACCCGTCGGTTCGCCGAGGAGGTCGCGCCCGCGCTGCGCGAGGCCGTCGCCGCCGGGCGCGCGGCGCACGGCACCGACACGTCGCGCGTCGTGCCGCTCGCGGTCCGCGCCGCGCGCCGCGACGGCATCGCCTACGACGACGTCCCCGCCTCGCTCGCGGAGCGCGCGGTCGAGCCGGGCGACGCCGCGTACGCGGGCGTGCGCTCGAACTACCTGCGCGGCGGCTCGCCAGGGCTCGTGCTCCGTCCGCGCGACACCGCCGAGGTCGTCGAGGCGCTCGCGTTCGCGCGCGCCCAGCCGGTCACGCAGGTGGTGCCGCTCTCCGTCCGCTCCGGCGGCCACGGGATCAGCGGGCGCTCGACGAACGACGGCGGGATCGTCCTCGACCTGGGCGCGCTCGACGCCGTCGAGGTGCTCGACGACGCCGCGCGCCTCGTGCGCGTCGGGCCCGGTGCGCGCTGGGGCGAGGTCGCGGCGGCGCTCGCGCCGCGCGGGTGGGCGATCACGTCGGGCGACTACGGCGGCGTGGGCGTGGGCGGACTCGCGACCGCGGGCGGCATCGGGTTCCTCGGCCGCGCGCACGGCCTGACGATCGACCACATCCGGGCGGTCGAGGTCGTGCTCGCGGACGGCTCGGTCGTGCGTGCGAGCGACGAGGAGAACCCGGACCTGTTCTGGGCCGTGCGGGGTGCGGGGTCGCAGGTCGGCATCGTGACGTCGTTCGAGCTCGTCGCGGACGAGGTGTCCGCGGTCGGGTTCGCGCAGATGGTGCACGACGCGTCCGACGTCGCAGGCTTTCTCGAGCGCTGGGGCGCGACGGTCGAGACCTCGCCGCGGGACACGACGAGCTTCCTCATCGTCGGGCGCCCGCGACCGGGGCAGCCGGTCGTCGCGCAGTCCATGACCATGGTCGACTCCGACGACCCCGACACGGTCCTCGCGCGCCTGCAGCCGTTCGCGGCGATCTCCCCGCTGCTCGCGCAGGCGACGGCGCAGATCGTGCCGTACGACGCCGTCGTCTCCGCGCCCGCGCCCGGGCCGCACGGCGGGCAGGGCGAGCCCGTGTCGCGGTCCGGCCTGCTGGAGCACCTCACGCCCGAGGCGTCCGCCCGGCTGGCGGGGCTCGTCGCGAGCGGGGACACGTATTTCTTCCAGATCCGCTCGACGGGCGGCGCGGCGTCCGACGTCCCGGCGGACGCGACGGCGTACGCGCACCGGTCGGCGAACTTCTCGGTCGTGGCGATGGGGGCGAGCCGCTCCCGGCTCGACGCGCGGTGGGACGCGCTCGCCGACGTGTTCGAGGGCATGTACCTGAGCTTCGACACCGACCAGCGCACCGAGCGGGTGACGGACGCGTTCCCGCCCGCGACGCTGGAGCGGCTGCGGGAGGTCAAGCGCCGCGTCGACCCGACGAACGTGTTCCGCGACAACCTCCCCGTCCTCGGCCCGGACCCGCTCGACCTGGAGCCGGCTCCCGCGAGGTAGAGCCCTGGTAGCGCGAGGTAGAGCCCTGGTCATGACCACGCCTCTACCTCGCGCTACCACGCCTCTATCTCGCGCTACCGGGCCTTTACCTCGCGCGGCGGGGTGCCGGCAGGTGTCTCGGTCTCGGTCTTGGCCGCGGTCGCGGCCGTGGTCTTCGTCTCGGTCTCGCTCGTGGGGCCCGGTGCCCGACGGCGGACGGTGAGCGTCGCGTGGACGGCGAGCCCGGCGAGGATCGCCCAGAACGCGGCGGCGATGCCCGCCACGACGACGCCGCTCGCGGCGACGAGGAAGGTCACGACAGCGGCCTCGCGCCCGCGCGGCTCGGCGACCGCGCCCGCGACGGCGGCACCGAGCGTGCCGACGAGCGCGAGCCCCGCCGCCGCCTCGACGAGCCCCGCGGGCGCGGCGGCGACGAGCGCGGCGAGACCCGCGGACCCGACGGCGAGCACGAGGTACGCCCACCCGGCGGTGTGGGCGGCGAGCCACCGGCGCCGGGGGTCGGGGTGCGCCTCGGGCCCCGCGGCGAGCGCGGCGGAGATCGCCGCGAGGTTGATCGCGTGGCCGCCCGCGGTCGCTCCGGCGAGGGTCGCGAGCCCGGTGACGGTCATCGCCTCGCGCCACGGCACCCGATAGCCGAACGACGCCATGACGGCGACGCCCGGCACGTTCTGCGACGCCATCGTCACGACGTAGAGCGGGACGGCGAGCCCGACGACGGCCTGCCATGAGAGCGTGGGCGCCGTGAGGTCGAGGCGCGGGACGGCGTCGGACCACGCGAGCGTGCCGCCCTGCACGGCCTCGTACCCGACGATCGCGAGCGTCGCAGCGAGCGCGGCGGGCGCCGCCCAGCGCGGCGCGACCCGCAGCAGCACGAGCCACGTGAGGATCACCGGCGCGACGAGCAGCGGCGTCGCGACGACCGCCCGCACGGGCGCGAGGCACAGCGTGAGGAGGACGCCGGCGAGCATCGCCTGGGCGATCGGGGTCGGGATGGCGGCGACGAGGTCGCCGAGGCGCGGCCAGAGGGCGGTGAGCAGGACGAGCCCACCGACGACGCAGAACGCCCCGACCGCGGCGGGCCACCCGCCCGCGACGGCACCGGTGCTCACGAGCAGCGCGGCGCCGGGCGTGGACCACGCGAGCGTGAGCGGGGTGTGGTGCCGGGTGGTGAGCCAGAGGATGCCGACAGCCTGCGTGGCGCAGAGCGCCAGGAGCCCGGACGCGGCCTGGTCAGGTGTCGCGCCGACGGCACGCAGCCCGGCGAGCACGACGGCGAACGAGCTCGTGAAGCCGACGAGGGCGGTCACGAGCCCGGCGAGGACGGGGCGCAGGGGGTCAGAGGCGGTGTCCATGCTGCTCCTGGCGAGAGGCGAGAGCGTTCTGTTCGCGGAACGCTATCAGAGGCTTCGCGAAACTCACGCCGGTAGGCTGCGGCTCGTGAGCGACGGGGCAGGGCGCGCGGAAGGTCGGACGGACCGGGACGTCGGGGGAGCGCCCGGGCGCCCGCCGGAACGGGCCGGGGACGGGACGCTGGCGGCGGTCGCCGCTCAGCTCCGTGCGCTGCGTGCCGAGCGCGGACTCTCGTTGTCTGCGCTCGCCGCCGCGGCGGGCATCGGCAAGGGCTCGCTCTCCGAGATCGAGCACGGCGCGCGCAACCCGACGCTCGCGACCCTCTACGCCCTGGCCGGGGCGCTCGGCGTCCCGCTCGCGACGCTGCTCGCCGAGCGGGCCGGAACGGAGGTCTCGTCCGAGGGCGTCACCGCACGCCTGCTCGACGCGCACCACCTGCCCGGGGGCACCGCCGTCGAGGTCTACCACCTGCACCTCGAGGCCCACGCGGACAGGACGTCGCCGCCCCACGGGCCGGGCGTCGTCGAGCACCTGCTCCTCACCCGCGGCCGCCTGAGGGCCGGTCGTCACGGCGCGGAGGCCGTCGTCGAGGAGGGCGACGAGCTGCGCTGGGTCTCCGACGTCGACCACTCCTACCGGGCGCTCGACGGTGCTCCGGTCGACGCGGTGCTCGTGATCCGGACGCCGCCCCGGGGCGGCGCCGGGTGAGCGTCGGCGGAGGGTGCCGGGCTAGTACGCGCCCTGGCCGGGCACCCACGCGTCGGACGTGAAGCCGGACGGCGTGCCCGGCGACCACGGCGCGGGCGGCGGCTGCGGCGTCCGGACGAGGAACGCCTGGCGCGCCGTGAGCATGAGCTGGAGCAGCGCGCGGCGCTGCCCCTCGACGCGCCACGCCTCGACCGCACCGCGCGCGACGCGGTCGTGGAGCAGCGCGAGCTCCGTCGCCGCCTGCTGGTAGTCGCGCATGGCGTGGGCGGCGCCGGCGCCGCCCGTGCGGCGGGCCCAGTCGCGCGCCTGGCGGCGCGTCGCGAGCGTCGAGAGCATCGTGAGGTCCGCGGGCGTGACCAGGCCCGTCGGGACGTACGGGACGAGCTGGCGCTGGATCGTCGCGACCGTGCGGCGCCGGTCCCGGACGAGCAGCACGATCAGCGTGATCAGGACACCGAGCCCCGCGAGGTACGCGACCCCGAGCGCGAGCGTCCCGAAACCGGTCGAGGCGTTCCAGAGCATGTGGAGCGCGATCGCCGCCGCGAGGCCGCCGATGGGCGCGAGGACGCGTCGCGGACCCGGCGGGCTCGTGGCCGCGCTCGCGACGCCGAGGCCCGTGAGCGCCGTGCACAGCGGGTGCAGCAGGGGCGTGACCAGCGCGCGGAGCACGAACGTCGGGCCGAGCGTGCCGTCCTGCGCGGCCATGATGAAGTACGTGACGTTCTCGACCGCCGCGAAGCCGAGCGCGACCATCGCCGCGTAGATGACGCCGTCGGTCCAGCCGTCGATCTCGTGCCGGCGGAACCACAGCATCCCGAACAGCACGGCGCCCTTGAGGATCTCCTCGACGAACGGGGCCCCGAACGACGCCACGACGTACCAGCCGACCTCCTCGCCGAACAGCGGCGCGGTGAGCAGCTCGAGCCCGAGCGTGTTGAGGATGCCCGCGACGAGGGTCGCGATGCCCGCGCCCCACAGGAACGCCACCACGAGCGCGCTCGGCGGCTCCGGCTCGAGGCGGTCGAGCGCGAGCACGACCGGCAGCCAGATGCCGAGCGGCACGAGAGCCAGCAGGAGGCCGACCGTGAACGTCCCGACCCCGGACAGCGCCGCGAGCACGAGACCGACGAGCAGGCACAGGCTCGCGATCGCGATCGTCACGATGACGCCGACGCGCGCCCGGCCCGGCGGGCGACCCTCCAGGACCGCACGCGGGTCGAGAGGCACCGTGGCGCCCGCCGGGCCCTGCGGGTGCGGGGGCACCGACGTCGGCTGCGGGTGCGGCGGTGGGACGGCGGGGCCGTGCGGCGGGAAGGTCACGGGCGGTAAGGCTACGCACCCGACCGCCGCGGGGAAAAGGCGTCCACCGGCGACGGAGCCGAACCTGGGCTCACGGGAACCGCGGTCCCCGGGTTCGGCCGGTCGTGGGCGCGGCGGAGGGCCGTGCTCGCTGCTAGGCGGCGACGTCGTACCCGGACCGGATCCCGCCCCGACGGCGCACCGTGGCGTCGTCGGGCACGATCTCGTCCGGCGAGACGACGGCACCCGGCTCCACGAGCACGCGACGCCCGACGCGCGCGCCGCTGCCCACGCGGGCACGGTCGCCGACCCGGGTCTCGGGGGCGAGGCGCACGTTGTCGCCGATGCGGACGTCGCGGCCGAGGACGACGTCCCGGTCGATCCAGCTCCCGTCGCCGAGCTGGCAGCCGTGCCCGACGACGGCCCCCTTCTCGACGTACGTGCCCGACCCGACGGGGACGGACTCGGGGACACGGGCGTGCGGCGACACGAGGCCGCCACCGGTGTGGCGCTCGTAGTGCAGGATCTCGCCGTAGTCGTTCTCGACCTGGACGCGGCGTGCGAGGCGGGCCATGCGACCTCCTCAAGGTCTGTCGGCAGTGGTACTGCTGACATAACGTCGGAGCGGTGCCCAGGATTCCAGCAGTGCCTACCTCGCGGGAACGGTGTCCTTCCCCGGCGGCCTCGCGTGTCGAGGTGGCCGGCGACCCGGAGGCCGGGGCGTCAGAGGGGGCGGGTGCTGCCGCGGACGACGAGGGTCGTGGGGAGGCGGACGTGGGGTTCTCGGGTGTTGCCCTCGACGAGGTCGACGATGAGGCGCAGGGCCTCGGCGCCCATGCGGTGGATCGGCTGGTCGACGGTCGTGAGGGGCGGGGTGGTGAGCGCGGACTCGGGGACGTTGTCGAACCCGACGACGGAGACGTCGTCGGGCACGCGCAGGCCGAGCTCCGCGGCGACCTCCATGGTGCGGATCGCCGACAGGTCGTTCGCGGCGAAGATCGCGGTGGGGCGCTCGGGGAGCGAGAGCAGCTCGTGCGCGGGGGAGTCGGCGAGGTCGGGGCGGTAGCCGCCGACGCGGACGAGGTCGGGGTCGAACGGGACGCCCGCGTCGGCGAGCGCCTCGCGGTAGCCCTGCTCGCGCAGGCGCGCGGACTCGAGGTCGGGGCGGCCGGCGAGGAACCCGATGCGGCGGTGCCCGAGGGAGAGCAGGTGCTCGGTCGCGGCGCGCGCGCCGGCGAGGTTGTCGGAGTCGACCGTCGGAGGGCCGGAGGGGCCGCGGTGCGGGTCGACCGCGACGACGGGGATCGAGTTGCCCGGCGCGACGACGGTCGGCGTGACGAGGATGGCGCCGTCGATCAGGGTGCCGCCGAGCCGCGAGAGGTAGCGCTGCTCCCAGCCGACGCGGTCGTCGCGGCGCAGCCCGCCGGAGTAGGCGAGCAGCTCGTAGCCGGTGCCGTCGACGGCCTCGGAGATGCCCTTGAGCAGCTCGGTCGAGAACGGCTCGAACTCGGCGACGAGGATGCCGATGACGTTGGTGCGGCTGCTGCGCAGGCTGCGCGCGACGATCGACGACTCGTACCCGAGCTGGTCGATGACCTCCTGGACGTGCCGGGAGGTCTCGAGGGCGACGCCGTAGCGGCCGTTGATCACCTTGGAGACCGTCGCGACCGAGACGCCGGCGGTGCGCGCGACGTCGCCGATCGTGACTCTTCCGGTGGAGCGCATGGGGAGACAGTAGCCCGTGCCGCGGTCCCTCGGCGGCGCACCCGGAACGCTCGTGCTGGGCTGTGGCCGCGTCTCGGGCTCGGGTGCGGGCTCTCGCGCCCGTGCCGGTCGGCCCACCGCGACGCATCGTGTGTAAAACGTTATCGATAACGATTGACACGCGGCCCGTCCGTTTGCGAGAGTCGCCGTGGCGGCCCCGACGCGGCGGCAGCCCGGCGCGCTCGAGGCAGCGTGCGCCCTGTGCGACTCGACGAAGAGGACGGAACGATGAAGTCTCGGAAGCTCCTGGCGGCGACCGCCGTCGCGATGGCGGGCACGCTCGTGCTCTCGGCCTGCGGAGGCGGAGGCGACTCCGGCTCGGACGACGGCTCGGTCTCGATGACCTTCTGGCACAACTCCACGACCGGCCCCGGCATGGACTACTGGAAGGAGACGGCGGCGGCGTTCGAGGACGAGAACCCCGGCGTCAAGATCACGATCCAGTCCATCCAGAACGAGGACATGGACGGCAAGCTCCAGACCGCCCTGAACTCGGGCGACGCGCCCGACATCTTCATGGCGCGCGGTGGCGGCAAGCTCGCGGACGTCGTCGAGGCCGGTCAGGTCAAGGACCTGACCGACCTCATCGACCCGGCGGTCGAGGAGGCGGTCGGCGGGTCGCTGAGCGCACTCTCGGTCGACGGCAAGGTCTACGGCATGCCGGTGTCGATCCTGCCCGGTGGCATGTTCTACAGCACCGACCTGTTCGACCAGGCCGGCATCACCGAGACCCCGGGGACGATCTCGGACCTCGAGGCGACGACCGAGCAGCTCAAGGCCGCGGGCATCGCGCCCATCGCGCTCGGTGCCAAGGACGCGTGGCCCGCCGCGCACTGGTACTACTTCTTCGCGCTCCGGTACTGCTCGCAGGACGCGATGAACGAGGCCGCCGACACGCGGACGTTCGACGACCCGTGCTGGCTCGACGCCGGCAACGCGCTCGCGGACTTCGCGGCGACGGAGCCGTTCAACGAGGGCTTCCTCACCACGTCCGCGCAGCAGGGGGCCGGCTCGTCGGCCGGTCTGCTGGCGAACCACCAGGCGTCGATGGAGCTCATGGGCGCGTGGGACCCGGGCGTCATCGCGTCCCTCACGCCGGACGAGCAGCCCCTGCCCGACCTCCAGTGGTTCCCGTTCCCCGAGGTCGAGGACGGTGACGGCGAGCCCGGCGCGATGATGGGCGGCGTCGACGGCTACTCGTGCTACGTGGACGCCCCGGACGCGTGCGCCGACTTCCTCAACTTCGCCATGTCGAAGGAGTCGCAGGAGGCCTACGCCACCGCGTTCCAGACGCTGCCCGCGAGCAAGGAGGCGCAGGGCGCGGTCGTCGACCCGGCCCTCGTCTCGATCCTCGAGGCGTACAACGAGGCGCCGTACGTCTCCGTCTGGCTCGACACGCTCTACGGCCAGAACATCGGCAACGCCCTGAACACGGCCGTCGTCAACCTGCTCGCCGGCCAGGGCACGCCCGAGGACATCGTCACCGCTGTCAACGACGCGGCCGCCAAGGAGTAACCCCTTCCATGAACGTGTCCCAGGGCGAGATCTCGCCGAGCACGACGACGCCCGAGGACAGGGCCGGGGGCGGCGTCACGCCGCCCCCGGTCGCCCCGGTCGCCGCGCGGCGCCCCCCGCGCGGCGGCCGGTGGGCGCAGCGAGCCGAGATCGCGGTGCTCGCCGGGCCCGCGCTCGTCGTCTTCCTGACCTTCGTCATCGTCCCCGTGGTGATGGCGGCGTACTACGGGTTCTTCAAGTGGAAGGGCTTCGGGCCGCCGACGGAGTTCGTCGGGTTCGACAACTACCTCATCATCTTCCGCGACCCCGAGTTCCTCGCGGCGCTGGGGCACAACGCGTTCATCGTCATCATGTCGCTGGTGCTCCAGGGCCCGGTCGCCGTGGTCGTGGCGCTCATGCTCAACCGGCGCATCCGCGGCCGCTCGGTGATCCGGGTGCTCGTGTTCGTGCCGTACGTGGTGTCCGAGGTGATCGTCGGGACGGGCTTCAGCCTCATGCTCGCGACGACGGGTGCCGTGAACGACCTGCTGGAGCGCATCGGTCTCGGGTTCCTCACGGTCGACTGGCTCGCCGACCCGGACGTCGCGATCTGGACCCTGCTGCTCATCATCACGTGGAAGTACATCGGCTTCGCCGTGATCCTCTTCCTCGCGGGCCTCCAGGGCATCCCCGACGAGCTGGGCGAGGCGGCCGCGATCGACGGCGCGTCGTACTGGAAGACGCAGCGCTACGTGACGCTCCCGCTGCTCGGCCCGACCGTCCGCATCTGGGCGTTCCTGTCGATCATCGGCTCGCTCCAGCTCTTCGACCTCGTCTACATCATCTGGGGCCAGTACGTGGCCTCGACGGCGGGGACGTCGACCATGGCGACCTACATGGTGGCGAACGGCCGCAACGCGGGGAACTACGGGTACGGCAGCGCGGTCGCCGTGGTGCTGTTCCTCATCTCGCTCGCGGTGGCGCTCGTCTACCAGCGGTACGTCCTGCGCCGTGACACCGAGGGCGCGATCACGGAAGGGAAGAAGTGATGGCCACCGTCACCGCCGCACCCGCGTCCGAGCGTGCCGCCGGCGTCCAGACCCCGAAGGAGCCCCGCGGGTCCGGCATCGGCCGGGGCGGCCCGCTGACGTACGTCGTCGCGTGGCTGCTCGTGGGCGTGTGCCTCGCCCCGATCGCGTACATCGTGGTCGGCGGGTTCCGCACGAACGCGCAGATCACGGCCGACCCGTCGGGCCTGCCCGACCCGTGGCAGATCGAGAACTACGTCAGCGTCCTGACGAGCTCCCTGTTCTGGCAGCAGCTCGGGAACTCGCTCGTGGCCGGGCTCCTCACGACCCTCGGGGTCGTCGTCCTCGGCCTCATGGCGAGCTACGTCATCGCGCGCTACTCGTTCGCCGGGCGCGGGGCGCTGTACGCGCTGTTCGCCGCGGGCCTCATGTTCCCCATGACCGTCGCGATCACCCCGCTGTACATCATGATCCGCTCGCTCGGGCTGATGAACTCGGTGGGCGGCCTGGTGCTGCCCCAGATCGCGTTCGCCCTCCCGACGACCGTCATCATCCTCGTCCCGTTCCTGCGCGCCATCCCGCGCGAGATCGAGGAGGCGGCGTCGATCGACGGGGCGAGCCGGCTCGGGTTCTTCTTCCGCATGGTCGTGCCGCTGTCCCTGCCGGGCGTCATCACCGTGGGGATCCTCGCGTTCGTCGCGAGCTGGAACAGCTACATGCTCCCGCTCTTCATCCTCAACGACGAGACGTCGTACACGCTCCCGCTGGGCGTGCAGGCGTTCGCGTCGCAGTACTCCGTGGACACCGCCCGCGTGCTCGCCTTCACCTCCTTGTCGATGATCCCCGCGCTCGTCTTCTTCTCGCTGTTCGAGCGGCGCATCGTCGGCGGTCTCTCCGGAGCCGTGAAGGGCTGACCGCCCGCCCGTCCGCGCACCCCGTCCCTGCCCCGCGCCGCGCGCGGGGCAGGGCCACCCATCGAAGGAGAACGGTCCCGTGACCGACGTCGTCCCTGCCGTCCCGACGGCACCCACCGGCTCCCCGGAGCCGGCCACCTCGAAGCCCGCGGCCCAGGCACCGCGCAGCGCGCGCCCGGCACCCCCGCAGCCGCCCACGGTCTCGGAGCGCGTGCGCGCGCTGCACGCCCGCATGACGCTCGACGAGAAGCTCGCCCAGCTCGTGGGCTACTGGCTCGACCAGAACGGCACCGTCGCCCCGATGCAGTCGGAGATGACGGCGGGCCAGCAGGACGGCGGCCGGCTCGCCGAGATCACGCGGCACGGCATGGGGCACTACACGCGCGTGTACGGCACGCGGCCCGTCGAGCCCGCGGAGCGCGCCGCGTGGCTGTGGGCGGAGCAGCGCCGCCTGAAGGCGGAGACGCGCCTCGGGATCCCCGCGATCGTGCACGAGGAGTGCCTCACGGGCCTCGCCGCGTGGCAGGCAGCGACGTACCCGACGCCGCTCGCGTGGGGCGCGTCGTTCGACCCGGCGCTGGTCGAGGAGATGGCGCGCGAGGTCGGGGAGTCGATGCGCGCGCTCGGCGTGCACCAGGGCCTCGCGCCCGTGCTCGACGTCGTGCGCGACCCGCGCTGGGGCCGCGTCGACGAGTGCGTGGGCGAGGACCCGTACCTCGTGGGCACGATCGGCACGGCGTACGTGCGCGGCCTCCAGGACGCGGGCGTGCACGCGACGCTCAAGCACTTCGTCGGGTACTCGGGCTCGCGCGCCGGCCGCAACCACGCGCCCGTGAGCGCGGGGCCGCGCGAGCTCGCGGACGTCTACCTCCCGCCGTTCGAGATGGCCGTGCGCGACGGCGGCGCCCGGTCGGTCATGGCGTCGTACGTCGACATCGACGGCGTGCCGCTGCACGGCAGCACGGAGTACCTCACCGAGATCCTGCGCGAGCGCTGGGGGTTCGACGGCGTCGTGGTCGCCGACTACTTCGGCGTCGCGTTCCTCGAGGTCATGCACCGTGTCGCGGCCGACCGCGGGGAGGCCGCGGCGCAGGCGCTCGAGGCCGGCCTCGACGTCGAGCTGCCCACGGGCGACGCCTACCTCGCGCCGCTCGCGGAGCGCGTCCGCTCCGGCGCGCTGGACGAGGCGTGGGTCGACCGCGCCGTCCTGCGACTCCTCAACCAGAAGGAGGAGCTCGGCCTGCTCGACCCGGCGGCCTACGCCGACGAGCCGCCGACCGCGGTCGACCTCGACACCCCGCGGCAGCGCGCGACCGCGCGCCGCCTCGCGCAGGAGTCGCTCGTGCTCCTCGCGAACGACGGCGTGCTGCCGCTCCTGCGCGGACGGCGCGACAGCGCTGACGGTGCGGCGTCCGCCCCGCGGCGCGTCGCCGTCGTCGGGCCCAACGCGGACTCGTCCGAGGCGCTCATGGGCTGCTACTCGTTCGTCAACCACGTGCTCGCGCACCACCCCGGCACCCCGGCGGGCATCGCGCTGCCGACCGTCCTGGAGTCGCTGCGCGACGCGCTCGCCCCGACCGGCGCCGAGGTGACGCACGTCGTCGGCTGCGCGGTCGACGGCGACGACGTGTCGGGGATCCCCGGGGCCGTGGACGCCGCGCGCGCCGCGGACGTCGCCGTGGTCGTCGTCGGCGACGAGGCGGGCCTGTTCGGGCGCGGCACGGTCGGCGAGGGCAACGACGTGGAGTCGCTCGAGCTCCCGGGCGTGCAGCGGCGGCTCGTCGAGGAGGTCGTCGCCTCCGGGACGCCCGTCGTGCTCGTGCTGCTCACGGGCCGCCCGTACGCGATCGGCTGGGCGTTCGAGGACCACGCGGGGACGGACGGTGCGGCGCCCGGTCGCCCGGCCGCCGTCGTGCAGGGCTTCTTCCCCGGCGAGGAGGGCGGCCGCGCGGTGGCCGACGTGCTCGTCGGCGCGGTGAACCCCTCGGGCCGCCTGCCCGTCTCGCTGCCCCGCGCGGGCGGCGCGCAGCCCTACACGTACCTCCACCCGGTGCTCGGCGGGCCGTCCGACGTGACGTCCACCGACCCGACGCCGGTGCGGCCGTTCGGGTTCGGGCTCTCCTACACGCGGTTCGCGTACGCGGACCTGGCGGTCGACACGAGCGTCGCCGCGGGCGGCACGTTCGCTGCCTCGGTGACCGTGACCAACACGGGTGACGTCGCGGGGACGGACGTCGTGCAGCTCTACGCGCGCGACGTCGTGGGATCCGTGCCGCGCCCCGTCGCCCAGCTCCTCGGGTACGCGCGCGTCGACCTGGCTGCGGGCGCGTCGCGCCGCGTGACCTTCCGCGTCCCGACGACGCGCCTCGCGTTCTCCGACCGTCGCCTCGTGCGCGTGGTCGAGCCGGGCGACGTCGAGGTGTGGGTCGGGGCGCACGCCGGCGCGGTCGACGCCGCGCCCGGCACCGGCGACCTCGGGTCGACGACCGGCGGCGCGATCGTCAACGAGTCGGTGCCGGCCGAGCGCCGGGTCGTGCCCGGTGCTGCGACGGCGCGCGCGACGCTCGCCGTCACCGGGTCGGTGCACCGGGTCACGGCCGCGGACGAGCGGCTCGTCGCGGTCGAGGTCTCCGAGCGGGTCGAGGCGGGGGAGCGCGCATGACCCTCGTCCCGAACCCGATCCTGCCCGGCTGCTTCCCCGACCCGTCGGTCTGCCGCGTCGGCGACGACTTCTACCTCGTCACCTCGACGTTCGAGTACCTGCCCGGCCTACCGGTGCTGCGCAGCCGCGACCTCGCGACGTGGGAGCACGTCGGGGACGTCGTGGACCGGTCCGGCCAGCTCGACTACGACGGCATCCGGTCGTCGGGCGGCCTGTACGCGCCGACGCTGCGCCACCACGACGGCACGTTCTGGCTCGTGTGCACGCTCGTGGACCCGGAGGACGACTCCCGCGGCGGCAACTTCGTCATGACCGCGACCGACCCGGCCGGGCCGTGGTCCGACCCGGTGTGGCTGCGCGACGAGGACGGCGAGCGGGTGGCCGGGATCGACCCGTCGGTCTTCTTCGACGACGACGGCCGCGCGTGGCTGCACGGGACCCGGCTCGCGGCCGAGCCGGAGTGGTTCCACCAGACCGAGGTGTGGGTGCGCGAGCTCGACCTCGCGACGCTCACGCTGGTCGGCCCGGAGCACGTGGTGTGGACGGGCGCCGTGCGCGGCGCGGTGTGGGCCGAGGGGCCGCACCTGTACAAGGTCGACGGCACGTACTACCTGCTCGCCGCCGAGGGCGGCACGGACTTCCACCACGCCGTGTCCGTCGCGCGCGCCTCCTCGGTCACCGGGCCGTACGAGGGCGACAAGGCCAACCCCGTGCTGACGCACCGCCACCTCGGGCGCGGCGTGGACGTCGTCGGCGTGGGCCACGCCGACCTGGTCGAGGCGCCCGACGGCTCGTGGTGGGCCGTGCTGCTCGCCATGCGCGTCTACGGCGGCTACCACTACCCGCTCGGGCGCGAGACGTTCCTCGTCCCCGTCGTGTGGGAGGACGGCTGGCCCGTCCTCGCGCCCGGTGAGGGCCGCGTGCCCGACGCCGTCGAGGTCCCGTTCGCGAGCGCGGCGCCCCGGACGGAGGTCCAGGGCGGGGCGAGCGGCGTCGTCCGCCCCGACGACCCGCGCTGGACGGCGGTGCGCGCCCTCCCGCGGGACGTCGCGACACCGGCAGGCGAGGGCTGGGACCTGCCCGTGCGCCCGACGACGCTCGCCGAGCGAGGCGCGCCCGCGTTCCTCGGGGTGCGCCAGCAGCACCGCGACGTCGACGTGACGGTCACGCTGCGCGTGCCGGAGGTCGCGGGGGAGCGGGCGGGCGTCGTCGTGCGCCAGTCGGAGCGGGACCACGTGCGCCTGCTCGTCGACGGCGGGCCTGGGGACTCGCGGCGCGTCGTGGCCGTGCACCGACGTGGCGGCACGGACGAGGTGGTCGGGGAGGCCGCGGTGAGCGCCGCGCCCGGGGAGCCGGTCGTCGTCGGGCTGCGCGTGCGCGGGCAGGAGTACGGGCTCGTCGCCGGTCCGGCGGGGGACGAGTCCCGGGGCTCGCTCGAGCTCGTCGCGACGGTGGACGGCCGCACGCTCGACAGCGCAGCGGCGGGCGGGTTCCTCGGGCTCTGGCTCGGGGTGCACGCGACGAGCGAGGGTCGGCCGACGGCGTCCGTCGTGCGCGTGGAGCGGTTCGCCTACGAGCCCGTGGTCTGACTCGACGCTCCCGCGTGCGGGACGGTCCGGCGGGGCTACGGTCGGGGCATGTCGAGCGAACGGACGCGCACCGAGGTGGACCTGCTGGGGCCGAAGGAGGTCCCGGCGGACGCGTACTACGGCGTCCACACGGTGCGGGCGATGGAGAACTTCCGGATCTCGGGGACGACGGTGAGCGACGTCCCCGAGATGGTCCGGGGCATGGTCATGGTCAAGAAGGCGTCGGCGCTCGCGAACCGCGAGCTGCGGACGATCCAGCGCGACATCGCCGACGCGATCGTCACCGCGTGCGACCAGATCCTCGACCACGGGCGGTGCCTGGACCAGTTCCCCGTGGACGTGTTCCAGGGCGGCGCGGGCACGAGCGTCAACATGAACACCAACGAGGTCGTGGCGAACCTGGCGCTCGAGCTCGCCGGGTTCGAGAAGGGACGCTACGACGTCATCAACCCCAACGACCACGTCAACCGCTCGCAGTCGACCAACGACGCCTACCCCACGGGCTTCCGGCTCGCGGTCCACGAGCTCGTCGTGCGGCTCCAGCACGAGGTGCGGCGGCTCGAGCGCGCGTTCGACGAGAAGGCGTCGGAGTTCGCCGACGTCCTGAAGATGGGGCGCACCCAGCTCCAGGACGCGGTCCCCATGAGCCTCGGCCAGGAGTTCGCGGGGTTCGCCGTGAACGTCGGGGAGGAGATCCGCCGGCTCGAGGTCGCGGGCGAGCTGCTGCTCGAGGTCAACCTCGGCGCGACGGCGATCGGCACCGGGCTGAACACGCCGCCGGGGTACCCGAAGGTCGCGACGCGACGCCTCGCCGAGGTGAGCGGGCTCCCGACGGTCCCGGCCGAGAACCTCGTGGAGGCGACGTACGACAACGGCGCCTACCTCGCGGTGCACTCCGCCCTCAAGCGGCTCGCGGCGAAGCTCTCGAAGATCTGCAACGACCTGCGCCTGCTCGCGTCCGGGCCGCGCGCGGGGCTGGGGGAGATCAACCTGCCCGAGCTCCAGGCCGGGTCGTCGATCATGCCCGCCAAGGTGAACCCGGTGATCCCCGAGGTCGTCAACCAGGTGTGCTTCAAGGTCATGGGCAACGACGTGACCATCACCCACGCGGCCGAGGCCGGCCAGCTCCAGCTCAACGTCATGGAGCCGGGGCTCGCTCAGGCCATGTTCGAGTCGCTGCGCCTGCTCACCAACGCGTGCGTCGCGCTGCGCACCAAGTGCGTCATGGGCATCACGGCGAACGTCGAGGTGTGCCGCCGTCACGTGCTCGACTCGATCGGCATCGTCACGTACCTCAACGAGATCATCGGGCACCGCAACGGCGACCTCGTGGGCGCCGAGGCCGCGCGCACCGGAGCCTCGGTGCGCGACATCGTCGTGGCGCACGGCCTGCTCACGCCCGAGCAGGTGGACGCGGTGCTGACGACCGAGAACTTCCTGCGCCCGCGCTACACGGGCCGCTACTACGACGTCGACGAGCGCGGCCTCCCCGACGGTGGGGACGAGGGCGACTCGTCACGCGTCGTGGAGTCCGACGACGCCACGGGCGCGCCGCCCGAGCCCGAGCCGGAGAACGCCTGACCGCGAGACCGGTCCGTCGGCTCACGACGCCGCGAAGGCACGCACCGCGCGCTCGACGGCGGGGCGCAGGTCGAGGCCGGGGTCGACGGTGAGCCGGTGCAGGAGCAGCCCGTCGCAGAGCCCCATGAGCGCCCGGGTCGCGGGCACCGGGTCGACGATGCCGACGGCGGTCACGATCCGCTCGGTCCACCGCTCGAACGCGCGACGCTGCTGCCGCAGAGGCTCGCCGAGCTCGGCGTCGCCCGCGAGCTCGAGGAAGAGCGCGTAGCGCGCCCGGGTGCGCGTGGCGAACGGGCCCGCCTGCACCTCGGTCATGGCGCACAGGCCGTCGACCAGCGCGTCGACGCCGGTGATCTCCGGCATCGATCCGGGGTCGAAGTCGGCGCGCTCGCGCTCGGCGATCCAGTCGACGACGCCGGCGAGGAGGGCTCGGCGCGTGCGGAACCAGTTCGACGTCGACCCCGGGGGGAGGCCTGCGCGCTGGTCGACCCGTGCGTGGCTCAGGGCACGCACGCCGTCCGCTCCGAGCACCTCCACGGCCGCGTCCAGCGCGCGTTCTCGGGTCGCTGCGGTCATGGACTCCCTCTCTCGACGGGTCTACTATGAACATAGTAGTCCGGCCGCACGAAGGAGTCGCCATGGCTACGCCCCAGCCCCGTACCACCCGCCCCGCCGACGCCCGGGCCTGGTCGCCCCCTCTCCCGGACGCGCCGGGATTCGACCACCTCATGGTCGAGACACCCGGCCTGCGCACGCACGTCGCGACCATCGGCACGGGCGACCCGGTCGTGCTGCTGCACGGCTTCCCCGAGCACTGGTGGCAGTGGCACGACGTCGCCCCCGTCCTCGCCGCCGCCGGACACCGCGTCCTGTGCCCGGACCTGCGCGGCGCCGGGTGGACCGCCGCGGACGACCCGCGGATCGAGCGCGAGACCCGGCTCCACGACCTGCTCGCCCTGCTCGACGCCCTCGGCGTCGAGCGCGCCGACCTCGTCTCCCACGACATGGGCGTCATCACCGCGATGCAGCTCTGCTACGACCACCCCGAGCGCGTCCGCACCGCCGTGCAGCTGTCCGTCCCACCGGGCTTCTTCACCTTCAGCCCGCGGCTGCTGCCCGCCTTCCAGCACCTGCCGCCGTTCATCTGGCACCGGCCGGGCGCCTCGCTGCACGGGACGTTCTCCGCGCGGTACGCCGCCCGGCCGATGTCCGCGGCGACGGTCGACGCGCACCTCGCCCCGTTGCGCCGGCCCGAGGTCGACGCCGCGGTGCGGCCGCTCACGCGCCGGATGATCCTGCCCGAGGCGCTGCGGATCATGCGGGGCGCCTACCGGCGTCGGCGGCTCACGGTGCCGACCCTCGTCGTCTACGGCAGGCTCGACCACCCCACCACCGAGGACCTCATGGGGCGCATCTGCCGCCGTCCGGAGCGCTACGCCGACCGCATCGAGTTCGCGTGGGTGGAGGGCGCCGCGCACTTCATCACCGACGACGCGCCCGAGGCCGTCGCAGCGCTCGCGCTCGACTGGTTCGACCGCGCGGCGTGGGGGGCTCCCCGGTGCACGCTCAGGACCGGACGCGGACGGCCCGGAGGACGACGCCTACCGCCAGCACCGCCGTCCCCGCGGCGACGCTCGCGAGCGGGAGCGTGACGACGAGCGCGGCGCAGCCGACCACGCCGAGCACCGGCAGCGCACGCGGGTACAGCCGGTGCGGGGCGGACTGGCGCAGCGCCGACAGGTTCGCCACGAGGTAGTAGACGAGCACCCCGAACGAGGAGAACCCGATCGCCCCCCGCAGGTCCGTCGTGAGCACGAGCACCACGACGACGGCTCCGACCGCGAGCTCGGCCCGGTGCGGCACCCGGTGCACGGGGTGCACGGCCGCGAACCACCCGGGCAGGTCGCCCGTGCGCGCCATCGCGAGGCCCGTCCTGCTCACGCCCGCGAGCAGGGCGAGGAGGGCGCCGGCGCTCGCGGCGACGGCACCGACGGTCACGACCGGGCCGGCCCACGCCCACGACCCTGCCGCGACCGCGTCGGCGAGCGGCGCCCCGGACGCCGCGAGCCCGTCCGGTCCCAGCACCGCGAGCAGGGCCACCGCGACGACCGCGTAGAGCACGACGACGGCCCCGAGCGACACGAGGACCGCGCGCGGGATCGTGCGGCGCGGGTCGCGCACCTCCTCGCCCAGCGTCGCGACGCGCGCGTACCCCGCGAACGCGAAGAACAGCAGCCCGGCGGACTGGAGGACGCCGTACCACTCGCCGTGCGCGCCGTCGGGGTCGAGCACCCCGGACCACGCGGGTGCCGTGCCCGCGAGGCTCGCGACGACGGCCGTCGCGATCGCGAGGAGCGCCACCGCGACGATCGCGCGCGCGAGCCGCGCCGTGCGCGTCATGCCCCGGTAGCCCACGGCCGTGAGCAGCACGACCGCCCCGGCGGCGACGGGGCGCTCCCACCCGGGCGGGGCGGCGTAGGCCGCGAGCACGAGCGCCATGGCCGCGCAGCTCGCCGTCTTCCCGACGACGAACCCCCACCCGGCGACGTACCCCCACCAGGGGCCGAGGTGCTCGCGCCCGTACACGTACGTGCCGCCCGACGTGGGGTGCTGCGCCGCGAGCTGGGCCGACGACGTCGCGTTCGCGTACGCGACGACCGCCGCCAGGCCGAGCCCGACGAGCAGTCCCGTGCCCGCGGCGGCCGCCGCCGGGGCGAACGCGGAGAAGACGCCCGCGCCGATCATCGACGCGAGCCCGACGACGACGGCGTCCGTCGTGCCGAGGCGTCGCACGAGCGAGGGCCGGCCCGGGGTGGTGGTCACCCGGACAGCGTGCCAGGACAAGGTGTCCGGAAGGTGTCGACGCCCGTCCCGGGGAGTGGTCGGCGCGCCCTCCGGGAGCGGGTACAGTTCCCGCCGGTGTCCCGTTCCCGGTCGTCGTCGACCGGACCCGCCGCACGGGGAGACGGGCTGTCCGCTACGGCGAGGACGGCGGTGCAGGGTGGTCGCAGGACGGGTGCGTCACGCAGGACGGACGCTGCGTGCCGGGTCGGGGGTCGCGCTCGTGTGCGCCGTCCTCCTCGGCGCGCCGACGGCCGCGTCCGCGGACACGGGCGACGGGCTGTCGGAGACCTCTCGGACGCGGTACGAGGTCGACGGGTCGGGCCCCGTCCGCGTGTCGGTCACGACGACGATCCGCAACGAGCAGCCCTCCAGCGGGATGTACGTCTACTACTGGGACGCGTACGGGATCCCCGTGCCGGCGGGCGCGACCGACGTCACCGCCACGAGCGGCGGGGCGTCGCTCCCGGTCACGTTCGAGACGACCGAGGACCCGTCGACCCGGATCGCCGGGGTGTCGTTCGCCCCGCTGAACTACGGTCGCGAGCGGACCGTCGAGTGGGCCTACACGATCCCGGGCGAGCCGATCCGCTCGGAGGGGTACACGCGCGTCGGGCCCGGCTACGCGACGTTCGCCGTGCACGCGGCGGGCGACCCGGGGCAGGTCACCGTCGAGATCGCCACCCCGACGTCGATGGACTTCGACAGCACGTGGGACGGCTTCGAGCCGATCCTCGAGGGGGAGACCCGCACCCACCGCGCGACCGAGAGCACGGACGACTACGGGACCTGGGCCTTCGTCTCGCTGCGCGACCCCGCGCAGGCCGACGAGACGAGCGTCGACGTCGGCGGCAACGAGCTCGTGCTGGAGAGCTTCCCGGGCGACACCGAGTGGAGCGGCTTCGTCGAGGAGCAGGTGGTGGCCGGCATGCCCGTGCTGGAGCGCGCGGTCGGGATGCCGTGGCCGGGCAGCCTGGAGCGGATCCGTGAGGACGTGTCGCCCGGGGTGCTCGGGTACGCGTGGTTCGACTCGGCCTCCTGGGAGATCGTCATCCCCGAGGACCTCGACGCCGGGCTCCTGTTCCACGAGCTCTCGCACGCGTGGCTCGCCGGGGACCGGTTCGCGGACCGGTGGGTGTACGAGGGGCTGGCCGAGGTGGTCGGGCAGCGCGTCGCGGCCGAGACCGGCGGCCCGGCGGAGCAGCGGCCCGCGCCCGCGCGCGACGCGAAGGACGCCCTGCCGCTCGTCGCCTGGGAGGACCTCGACCTCGACGGCGGCGCGGACGCCGCCGAGGAGTACGCCTACGCCGCCGCGTGGACCGCGATGTCGGAGCTCGTCGGGGGCCTGGACGACGACGCCCTCGGACCGTTGGTCGCGGCGGCGTACGCGGGCGAGAGCGCCTACGACGCGCCCGGCACTCTCGACCACCCGGGCCTGACGGACGGCCGTCGTCTCCTCGACCTCGTCGAGGTGCGCGGCGGCGTGGCCGGAGCCGAGGCGAGCTACCGGACGTGGGTCGCCGACGCGGACGAGACCGCCCTGCTCGACGCGCGGGCCCCGGCCCGCGAGGCGTACGCCGTGCTCGACGCGGCGGACGGCGCGTGGTCGCCGCCCGCCGGCCTGCGCGCCGCGATGACGGACTGGGCGTTCGAGGACGCCGAGGCGGCCCGCACCGCGATCGGTCCCGACGCCGCCGCGGCCGCCGGGCAGGTGCAGGAGGCCGCCCGCGCCGCGGGGCTGCCCGACCCGGCCGCCGTGCGCGAGCAGTACGAAGGCGCCCAGAGCGCCGAGGAGTACGCGGCGCTCGCGACCGCGCTGCCGCGCGCGGTCGAGGTCGTCGGGTCGGTGGGCGACGCGGTCGCCGCCGCCTCGTCCGGCGGCCCGCTCGCGGACCTCGGCCAGCTGCTCCTGGACGTCGACGGCTCCGCGGCGGACGCCCGCGCCGCGCTCGACGACGGTCGGCTGGACGACGCCGCGGCCGCGGCCGGCGACACGTCGTCCCGTGCGGCCGCGGCGCCCTGGCTCGGGACCGGCAGCGTCCTCCTCGTCGTCGTGGCGCTCGCCGGTGTGGTCGTGCTGCTCGTCCGGCGCCGCGCACGCCCTCCGGCCTCCGAGGGCGCGGCCGCCGGAGCGGACGACGGGCCGGACGGCGCGACGGGTCGTCAGGCGGAGGCGGCCACGGGCACCGAGCCGGCCGCGGACGAGGAGCCGACCACGGACACCGAGCCGGCCGCGGACGAGGAGCCGACCTCGGACACCGAGTCCGCCGCGGACGAGGAGCCGGAGCCCGTCGAGGCGTCGCCCTGACCCGTCGGCGGCACCGGCCGTGAGCAGCGGGTTCGGCTCGGCGGGATGCCGCCGGGAGGGCCGACGGCTCGGGACGGGGGACAATGGACGACAGCACTGTCTGCCGAGACGAGGAGTCCTAGGTGCCCCAGGGAACTGTCCGATGGTTCGACGCCGACCGAGGGTTCGGCTTCATCGACCTCGGGAACGAGGCGGAGGACCTGTTCGTCCACGCGTCCGAGATCGTCGGCGACGACGGGCCGAAGCAGCTCCGTGAGGGGCAGGTCGTCGAGTTCGAGGTGGGCGAGGGTGACCGCGGCCCGCAGGCGCGCCGCGTCCGCGTCACGGGCGACCGGGCCGCTGACGCACCGCTGGGCGTGCTCGGCACCGTCGCCTGGTACGAGCCGACCAAGGGGTACGGCTTCGTCACGCCCGACGGCGGCGGCGACCAGATCTTCCTGCACAGCTCCGCGATCGTCGGGGGCGGCGTGGTCTCCGAGGGGCAGCGGGTCGCGTTCCTCGTCGTCGAGGGCGAGAAGGGGCCGCAGGCGGACCACCTCCTCCCGCTCGGGGCGCAGGCCGCGCAGCCCGCGGCCGACGGCGCCGACGGGACCGTGTCCTGGTACGACGACGTCAAGGGCTTCGGCTTCGTCGTCCCCGACGGCGGCGGCGACGACGTCTTCGTCCACGTCAGCGCGCTCGGCCGTGGGCTGACCGAGCTCTCCGAGGGGGCCCGCGTGACCTACGACGTCGTCGCGGGCGACAAGGGGCCGAACGCCCGCAACGTGCAGCTCGTGCGCGGCTCGGGGGGTGCACGGGCCGGAGCGGACCGCGGTCGTCCGGGCCGCCCGGCGAGCGCCGGTCGTCCCGCGTCGGGCAGGCCCGCCCGCGCAGGGGAGGGGACCGTCGCGCGCTACGACGAGGACCGTGGCTTCGGCTTCATCACCCCCGACGCCGGGGGCGAGGACCTGTTCGTGCACGTCTCCGTCCTGCGGGACGAGTCGTTCCTGGAGGAGGGCGACCGGGTCCGGTTCAGGATCCGCCAGAGCGACCGCGGGCCGCAGGCCGACGACGTCGAGCTGCTGTAGGAACGGGGCCCTCCGGGGCGGTGTATTGCCCTGGAAGGTGGCGGGCGCCGTCCCTAGGGTCGATGAGATGAACGCCCAGGAGATCCGCTCGGCCTACCTCGAGTTCTTCGCCGCACGAGGGCACGCCGTGATCGAGCGAGCGCCCCTGGTGCTGCGCGAGGATCCGACGACGCTGTTCACGGGTGCCGGGATGCAGCCGCTGATGCCCTACCTGCTGGGCGTCCGGGGGCACGACGCCGGGCCCCTCCTGGTCGACTCGCAGCCGTGCGTGCGAGCCCAGGACATCGACGAGGTCGGGGACCGGCGGCACACGACCTTCTTCGAGATGCTGGGCAACTGGAGCCTGGGGTCCGCCGACGTGGAGCAGCAGGTCCGGTGGTTCGTCGAGTTCCTCGCGCACGTCGGCGTCGACCTCGAGCGACTGTACGTCACGTGCTTCCGTGGGTCGCCCGAGCACGGGATCCCTCGTGACGACGAGGCGGCACGAGCCTGGGTCGCGGTGCTCGCGGAGCACGGGATCGCGGCACCGCTCGTGGACGTGGGGTCCCGTGCCGACGGCGACCGTGACGGGATGCGCGGCGGTCGCGTGTTCCTCTACGACGCCGAGGAGAACTGGTGGAGCCGGGGAGGCGGCCTGGACGGCACGCCCGTCGGCGACCCCTGCGGGCCGGACTCGGAGGTCTTCTACGACCTCGGCCCCGAGCACCATGACCCGTCGACCGGTGAGCCCCATCCCGCGAGCGAGGGCGGACGGTTCGTCGAGATCGGCAACCAGGTGTTCATGCGCTACCGCCGCACGAGCGAGGGGTTCGTCCCCCTCGACGAGCCGAGCATCGACTTCGGGGGCGGGCTCGAGCGCATCGCCGCGGCCGCCCTGGCGACCCCCGACGTGTTCGACGTGAGCCTCCTGCGCCCCCTGGTAGACCGGCTCGAGACGCTCAGCGGTCGTCCGTACGAGGACGACCCGCGCCCGTTCCGCGTGGTCGCCGACCACGTCCGGGCCGCGACGTTCCTCGCCGCCGACGGGGTGCGCCCGGGCAACAAGGCGCACGGGTACGTCCTGAGGCGGCTCGTCCGCCGGGCCGTGGTGCACGCCCTCCGGCTCGGGCTGGAGGAGCGGTTCGTCGACGACCTCGTCGCCGTCGTGGCCGAGGCGTACGGCGACACGTACCCGGGCCTGGTCGAGCAGCGCGAGGAGCTGAGCACGGTCCTCCGTGAGGAGGAGTCGCGTTTTCGTCGCACGGTGCACCGCGGTCTCCGGGAGCTCGAGAAGCTCCGGGGCGCGACCGTCACGGGGGACGACCTGTTCGTGCTCGCGGACACCTGGGGCTTCCCCGTCGAGCTGTCGGTCGACGAGGTCCGCCGCCGCGAGATGGCTCTGGCCGCGGACTGGCGGGAGGGGTACACGCTCCACCGCGAGCGCCAGCGGGCCCGGTCACGGGCAGCCGCCTCCGGCCGGGAATAGCTCGCCCAGGGTGAAGGTTGAGCCATATGGACTCAAGTTCTGGCGAGCGGGCTTGCGCGCGAGCGCACCGCGTGCCTACCTTGAGTGAAGCAGACTCAACCCGGTGTGCCGGGCGCGCGTGCGCCGTCGGGCACCCCATCCACAACGGAGGCAGCACACATGGCACGAGCAGTCGGGATCGACCTCGGCACCACCAACTCGGTGGTCGCCGTCCTCGAGGGCGGAGAGCCCACCGTCATCGCGAACGCCGAGGGGTCGCGCACGACGCCGTCGGTGGTCGCCTTCTCCAAGACCGGCGAGGTCCTCGTCGGCGAGGTCGCCAAGCGTCAGGCGGTCACGAACGTCGACCGCACCATCAGCTCGGTGAAGCGCCACATGGGCACCGACTGGTCGGTGGAGATCGACGACAAGAAGTACACCGCGCAGGAGATCTCCGCGCGCATCCTGGGCAAGCTCAAGCGCGACGCCGAGGAGTACCTGGGCGAGCCCGTCACGGACGCGGTCGTCACCGTCCCGGCGTACTTCAACGACGCCGAGCGCCAGGCGACCAAGGACGCCGGGCAGATCGCGGGCCTCAACGTGACGCGCATCGTCAACGAGCCCACCGCGGCCGCGCTCGCGTACGGCCTGGAGAAGGGCAAGGAGGACGAGCTCATCCTCGTCTTCGACCTGGGTGGCGGCACGTTCGACGTCTCGCTCCTCGAGGTCGGCAAGGACGAGGACGACTTCTCCACGATCCAGGTCCGCGCGACCTCGGGCGACAACCGACTCGGCGGCGACGACTGGGACCAGCGCATCGTCGAGCACCTCATCAAGCAGGTGAAGAACAGCTCGGGCGTCGACCTGTCGAAGGACAAGATCGCGCTCCAGCGTCTGCGCGAGGCCGCCGAGCAGGCGAAGAAGGAGCTCTCGTCCGCGACGAGCACCACCATCTCGATGCAGTACCTCTCGATGAGCGAGAACGGCCCCATCCACCTGGACGAGAAGCTCACGCGCGCCCAGTTCCAGCAGATGACGCAGGACCTGCTCGACCGGACGAAGGCCCCGTTCCACAAGGTCATCTCCGACGCGGGCGTCTCCGTCTCCGACATCGACCACGTCGTGCTCGTGGGTGGCTCCACCCGCATGCCGGCCGTGACCGACGTCGTCAAGGAGCTCACGGGCGGCAAGGAGCCCAACAAGGGCGTCAACCCGGACGAGGTCGTCGCCGTCGGCGCGGCCCTGCAGGCCGGCGTCATCTCCGGTGACCGCAAGGACGTCCTGCTCATCGACGTGACCCCGCTGTCCCTCGGCATCGAGACCAAGGGTGGCGTGATGACCAAGCTCATCGAGCGCAACACGGCCATCCCGACCAAGCGCAGCGAGATCTTCTCGACGGCCGAGGACAACCAGCCGTCGGTGCTCATCCAGGTGTTCCAGGGCGAGCGCGAGTTCGCGCGCGACAACAAGCCGCTCGGCACGTTCGAGCTCACCGGCATCGCGCCGGCCCCGCGCGGCGTGCCGCAGATCGAGGTCACGTTCGACATCGACGCGAACGGCATCGTCCACGTCGGCGCCAAGGACCGCGGCACCGGCAAGGAGCAGAAGATGACCATCACGGGCGGCTCGGCGCTGCCCAAGGAGGACATCGACCGCATGGTCAAGGAGGCCGAGGAGCACGCGGCCGAGGACAAGAAGCGTCGCGAGGAGGCGGAGACCCGCAACCAGGCCGAGGCGTTCGTGTACTCGACCGAGAAGCTCGTCTCCGAGAACAAGGAGAAGCTCCCCGCCGACGTCGTCACCGAGGTCGAGGCCGACATCGCGTCGGTCAAGTCCGCGCTCGAGGGCGAGGACGCCGACGCCGTGAAGACCGCGCACGAGAAGCTCGTCGCGTCCTCGCAGAAGATCGGCCAGGCGCTCTACGCCTCGGCCGAGCAGGAGCAGGCCGCCGGCAACCCCGGCGCCGCGCAGGACGACGCCACCGCCGCTGCGGGTGCGACGTCCGCTCCGGACGAGGACGTCGTCGACGCCGAGATCGTGGACGACGAGGACGACAAGAAGTGACGTCCCCCGAGGACCGGGGCCCCGAGGAGCAGGCCGGGCGCGAGCCCGGCCAGGGCCCCGAGGACAAGCCGTTCCACTTCACCGACAAGCGCAAGGTCGACCCGGAGACCGGCCGCCCGCGCGAGGGCGCGGACGCCGGCTCGGCCGGTGGCCCGGCGGGTGAGAGCACGGAGTCGGACCCGCTCGCCGGCCTCGACTTCGAGCCGTCCGACGAGGCCGAGGTCGACGCGGCGGTCCTGGCCGCGAAGGCCGAGGCCGCCGAGCACCTCGACGCGCTCCAGCGTGAGCGGGCGAGCTTCACGAACTACCGCAACCGGTCGCTGCGCGACCAGGAGGCCGCGCGCACGAAGGGGATCGAGGACGTGCTCACCGCGCTCCTCCCGGTGCTCGACGACATCGACCGCGCGCGGCAGCACGGCGAGCTGACGGGGCCGTTCGCGGCCATCTCCGACAAGCTCGACGGATCGCTCGAGAAGTTCGGGATCGAGCGCTACGGCGCGGTCGGGGACGAGTTCGACCCCACCGTCCACGAGGCGCTCATGCACCAGCCCGACCCCGAGGCCGCCGCCACCACGGTGAACCTCGTCATCGAGCCGGGCTACCGGATCGGGGACAGGGTCGTGCGCGCCGCGCGCGTCTCGGTCGTCGGCCCCCAGTAGCCACCTCGCCCTCGTGCCCGACGGCGCGGGCCCACCTCCCGCGCGGAGGTGCGCTCCGCCGTCGGGCACGCGAGGATCACCAGCAGCAGCAGATCGACAGCAGCCATGACGCGAAGGACCAGGACCACGACCACCGACAGGAGGGAGGCGCCGTGACCGGACAGGACTGGATGGAGAAGGACTTCTACGCCGCGCTCGGCGTCCCCAAGGACGCCGACGACGCCACGATCAAGAAGGCCTACCGCAAGCTCGCGCGCAAGTACCACCCCGACCAGAACCAGGGTGACGCGGGCGCCGAGGCCAAGTTCAAGGAGATCGGCGAGGCGTACGCCGTGCTGTCGGACGCCAAGGAGCGCGAGCAGTACGACGCGATCCGGGCGATGGCCGGCGGCGGCGCCCGCTTCTCCGCGGGTCCCGGCGGCGCCGGGGGCGCGGGCTTCGAGGACGTGTTCGGCGGCATGTTCGGCGGCGGCGGCCCGGGCGGCACCCGGGTCCGGTACTCGACCGGTGGCCAGGGCGGCGGTTTCGAGGACATCCTCGGCTCGATGTTCGGCGGGGCGGGCGCGCAGCAGTTCGGCGGCGGCCCCCGCCCGCGGGCCGGTGCGGACGTCGCCGCGGCCACGACCCTCCCGTTCCGTCAGGCGGTCGAGGGCTCGACCGTGACGTTCACGGTCGACGGCCGCAACGTCACCACCCGCATCCCCCCGGGCGTGCGCGACGGCCAGAAGATCCGGCTCCGCGGCAAGGGCCGCCCGGGCATGGCCGGCGGTCCCGACGGCGACCTCGTCGTCACCGTGCACGTCACCCCGCACCCCGTGTTCTCCCTCGACGGCACGAACCTCCGCGCGACCGTCCCCGTGACGTTCGCCGAGGCCGCGCTCGGGGCGACCATCAGCGTGCCGACGCTCGACGGCTCGACCGTCAAGGTCAAGGTGCCGGCCGGGACCCCCTCGGGGCGCACGCTGCGGGTCAAGGGCCGGGGCGTGAAGACCGCGAAGGCGACCGGCGACCTGCTCGTCACGGTCCAGGTCGCGGTGCCGCAGAAGCTCTCGAAGGCCGCGCGCGAGGCGGTCGAGACGTTCGCCGCCGAGACGGACGGCCAGGACGTGCGCGCCGACCTCGTGCGCGACGCGGCCGTCTGAGCAGCGGCGTGAGGAGGTCCTCGACGATGACCGCGGAGGGTGCCGGCCCGGGCCGGGGGAGCGACGTCGACCAGGACGCGCCCGTCCTCGTCATCTCCCAGGCGGCGGCGCTCGCGGGCATGCACCCGCAGACGCTGCGTCAGTACGACCGCCTCGGTCTCGTGGTGCCGCGCCGCACCGCGGGCCGGGGGCGGCGCTACTCGCTGCGCGACGTCGCGAAGCTGCTCGAGGTGCAGCGGCTCAGCCACGACGAGGGCATCAACCTCGCGGGCATCCAGCGCATCCTCGCGCTCGAGTCGCAGGTGGAGCGGCTGGAGCGCCGCATCGAGGCGCTCTCCGCGCGCGTCGAGCCGGGCGGCCGGGTGTTCGCGGCCGCGGCGAGCGGGGACGTCGTCGTCGTGCCGCGCGGGCGCAGCGTGCGCCGCGGGGTCGAGGAGGCGCTGCGCGAGACGCTCGTCGAGCACGGCGAGGCGCGCGCGCTCGTCATCTGGCGACCCCGGGCCGACGACGCCGGGTCCTGACCCGGGCAGCTCCGCCCGGGCCGGGCATCGTTCCTGGTCACGCATTTCCGCAAGAATGTCGTGCGCTAATACCGTGCCATTCCTGCATTTCTTAGCAAGGCCTTCCTTGCTATACATCGCGGAATTCCGGGAATACCGTGGACACGGAAGCCCGGCCCCCAAGGGTCCTCGGAGAACAGGAGATCGCGATGAGCAGCCTCACGGAGATGCCCCAGGTCGTCGAGTGTTCCATCGACGGCTGCGGGTACAACCACGACCACGGGTGCCACGCCGGCGCCGTGACGATCGCCGGTCACACGGGAGACGCCGAGTGCGCGACCTTCATCCCGCTCGGGACCAAGGGCGGCCTCGAGAAGGTGCTCGCGCACGTCGGGGCCTGCCAGCGCACCGAGTGCATCCACAACTCCTCGCTCGAGTGCTCGGCCCCGTCGATCCGCGTGGGCGCCGGTGCGTCCGGCGAGGACAAGGCCGACTGCCTCACCTTCACCCCGCGCTGACACCGACCGCAGGCGCCCACGACACGACACGCCCCGGACCACGCGCTCGCCCGCGTGGCCGGGGCGTCGTCGTGGGCGGTCAGCGCTGGAGCGCGTCGAGGAGCTGGACGGCGGCCGAGTGGGTGCGGGGGAGCGGTTCGAGCCAGACGCGCGGCGGTCGGCGCAGGATCGCCGTGACCCCCAGCGCGAGGCCCGTGCGCTCGATGTTGTGGCGGAGCACGGTGCGCAGCGTGTCGTCGTCGGCGCCGCGTTCCCCGAGCACGACGAAGAGCCCGTTGCCGAGGGAGGCCATGGGATGGCCGTCACCGAAGGTGTGCGTGAGCGCGCGGCCCATCGCCGCCGACCGGGCGAAGCGCTGCCACCCGGTCAGGTGGTCGAGCGCGACGTCCACGACGAGCAGACCGTGCGACGCCGCGGCGTCGACCCCCGCGCGCTGTGCGACGCCGTACGTCTCCCGGAGCCGATGGACCAGGTACTGGGAGGTCGCGAGACCGGACTCGGGGTCCATGACCTCGGGCGTCACGGGAGTCGCCTCGTAGCCGTCGGACCACCCGACCGCGACCGCGCGGAGCAGCTCGGTCCCGGGCTCGCGGTCGTGCGCCCGGTACAGGCACACCACGTCGTCGATGGCCTCGCCGATCCCGACGCCCGCCTCGGCCCGCACGCGGCCGAGCCGCTCGGCGGCCGGTGTCCCGTCCCGCTCCTCGCACAGCGCCTCGACGATGGCGTCGACGGCAGGGTGGTACCAGTCGCCCGGTCGCAGCCAGACGCTCTCGGCGCTCGCGCGACGCCAGCGCTCGCGCACGGCGTCGCGAGCGGGCACGGTGTACCCGTGGAGGTGGTCCATGTAGATGAGACGGGCGAGCGGGCGATCCATGACGCGGATCGACGAGGAAGTTTCCGGGACGCAGAGTCCGGGGTGAAATCGGGCGAACGGGGACGACTCCGGCCGTTACCGTTCCGTCGTCGGAAGCCCTCTGCCCTGAAGTTGGACGGACGTCTACTATGGCCGCTGTACGCCTCGGAGCGGGGCGGTCTCCGGGGCGGGTGACATGACGCAGGCGCAGGAACGGGTGTGGAGCGAGGCGTTCAGCGACGCCGAGCTCATCACGGCCGTGCGCGAGGGCGACACGAGCGCCTACGGCGCGCTGTACGAGCGCCACGCCGCCGCGGCCCGCACGGTCGCGCGGCAGTACGTCCGGTCCACGGCCGACGCCGACGACGTCGTCTCCGACGCGTTCGCCCGCACGCTGTCCGTGCTCCAGGGCGGAGGCGGGCCCGACGTCACCTTCCGCGCCTATCTCTTCACGGTCGTCCGGCGCCTCTCCTACGACCTCGTCAACGGCGCCCGACGCACCCAGCCGACCGACGACGAGCGCACGTTCGAGTCCGCGTTCGGACCCATGGCGTCCACGGAGGACCCGACGCTCGAAGGGTTCGAGCGCTCGACGGTGACGCGCGCCTACCAGGACCTCCCCGAGCGGTGGCGCGCCGTGCTCTGGTACACGGAGGTCGAGAACCTCTCGCCGGCGGACATCGCGCCCATCCTCGGTCTCACCGCGAACGGCGTCTCCGCGCTCGCCTACCGGGCGCGCGAGGGGCTGCGCCAGGCGTACCTCCAGCAGCACCTGACGTCCGTCCCCGCCGAGGAGTGCCGCACGGTCAACGCGCTCCTCGGCTCGTACGTGCGCGGCGGGCTCGCCAAGCGCGAGACGGCGCGCGTGGAGTCCCACCTCGAGGGCTGCGGCGAGTGTCGCGCGCTCGTGCTCGAGCTGGGCGACGTGTCGCACGGCATGCGCGCCGTCATCGCCCCGCTGGTCCTCGGTGTCGCCGCGCTCGGCCTCGTCGGGACGGCCCTCCCGACGTTCGGCGGCGCGGCCGTCGCCGGCGGTGTCGGCGCCGCCCTCCAGGGTTCGTCGAGCGGAGGAGGATCGGCGGGCGGGTCCGGTGCGGCGGGTGGCTCCGGCGGTGCCGGGGCCGGCGGGGGTGCGGGCGCCGGTGCTGCCGGGACGAGCACGGCCGGGACCGGTGCCGTGGGCGGCGCGGGAGCTGCCGCGGGCGCGGCGGGTGGTTCCGGCGGTGCTGTCGGGGCCGGCGCGGCGTCCGTCGGCGGCGCAGCGGCCGCGGCCGGCGGTGCGGCGGCCGGCGGCGGCGCGCTCGCCGCGGCCGGTGCCGGCGGCCTCGTCGCCCTCGTCACGTCGGCGCCGCTCGCGGCGGCAGCCGTCACGGTCGGCGTGCTGGCGGTCGCCGGGCTCGGCGTCGCGGGTGCCCTCGGGGCGTTCTCGCCGGACCCCGCGCCCACCCCGACCGCGCAGACCTCACCGTCGCCGTCCGAGTCCCCGACGCCGTCCACGGGGACCACGACGACGCCGGACCCGACCACCGACCCGACGTCGCCCACGAACATCCCGCCCGCCCCGACCGACGAGACCGCCGCCGGGACGGGAGACACGACCGGGACCGGCGGCGGGTCGCCCACGGACGGCACCACGCCCGTCGGGTCGACGCCGGGCGGTCCCACCGACCCGGGCACCGGCACGCCGACGCCCACCGACCCGGGGACCGGGACGCCCGGGCCGACGGACCCGGGAACCCCCGAGCCCGCCCCGGCGGCCCTGGACCTCGCGCTCGGGGCGGACGTCGTCCTCGTCGCCCGACAGCCCGCCGACGTCCGCATGACGGTCTCGAACTCCGGAGGACGCGCGGCGCAGAACGTCGCCGTCGAGGTCGACCTACCACCGGGCGTCGAGACCGTCAGCTCGGCCCTCGTCCCCCGGGGTACCTCGGTCGTGCCGGCGCTCCGGACGGCGGCGCTGCCCTGCGGGTCGACGGCCGTCGACGGCACGCTCACGTGCGCCATCGGCGCGCTCGCGCCCGGAGAGGTCCGGGACCTGGTCGTCACGGTCACGGCCCGGGGCGGTGGCGCCTACGAGTTCCCCGCGCGCGTGACGGCGGACGGGCTACCGACGGTCAGGACCAGCCTGAAGCCGCCGCCGCTCGAGTACGTCGGCACGGAGGTCCGGCTGGACGAGGAGCGTGTCTCGGTACCGGCGAACCCGGGGGTCACGCCGCTCACGCTGACGGCGACCAACACGGGCGACCGGGCTGCCCGGGGCGTGAGCTTCACGGTTCCGCGGTTGCCGGAGGGCTTGTCCGTCCGCCCGGCGAGCGACGCGTGGACGTGCACCACCCAGGACTGGTCCCGCTCGCTGACGTGCGAGCGCGACGTCCCCCTGCCGGAACCCACGCGCGGTGCGGGAGCGGGCCCCGAGGTGAGCCTCGACCTCGAGCTCAGGGCGGACGGGAGCTACGTGCCGTCCGCGCGGCAGGAGGCGGACGGGTCGATCCGTGTGGAGGCCGCCTCGTTCCCCGTGCAGGTGCGCGCCGGCAGCGCGAGCGCGGGCGTCACCGCGGAGCGGACGATGAGCGCTGCCGTGCCGCTCGCGTGGCTCGGCGCCGAGGACGTCCGCGTCCGTGCGGAGAACGTCGGCGGGGAGGTGCGGTACGTCGCGGACGTCGTGAACACGACCGGGGCCCCGGTCACGGTCGGCGTCGTCGTCCCGGGCACCCCTGCCTGGTCGGACGCCGAGGTGCCGGGGCGCACGAGCGTGGACGAGAAGGCCGGGCTGACGGTCGACGTGAACGCGGCCGCCGTCCCCGAGAGCATGATCGTCCTCACCCAGGAACGGCTCCTCGCCGGCGACCCGGTTCCCGCCCGGCCCGCGAGCGACCTCGCTCTCACGCTCGCGCCGCAAGCGATCGCGCCCGCCGTTCCGGCGCCGTCGGTCGGGCAGTGCGTGTTCGACCCCGCGACGGACACGTCGTCCGCGCCCGTGAGCCTGACCTACGACAACTCGGCGTCGACCCTTCCGGTCGCGTTCTCCGTCGACGGCCGCCCGGACCTGACGGCGACGGTCGCGGGCGGGGCCACGCAGGTCGTGGACCTGCCGCGCGCCGGGGCGCAGGCCGCCGCCTACACGGTCCGCGCCGACGGCCGCGATCTGGGCGCACGTGCGGTGGGCGCCGTCGACTGCTTCCGGTGGTCGGTGACGGGCAGCGCGACGACGCGCTGGTCCGCGGAGACCCGGTCGGTCGTCGTGCAGGGTGAGTTCCGCAACGGCCACGCGACGACGGCGCTTCGCGTGACCATGGACGGCGACGAGCTCGGTGCGACCAAGGCCGTGGACGTCGCCCCGGGCGAGAGCGTGGCGGTCTCGCTCGACACGGGATCGCGCGACGTCGCGGCCGGTGAGGTCGTCTTCCACGCGACGCGGCTCGACGGTTCCGGGCGGTCGCACTCCGTGACCGCCTCGTACGACGCGGTCCGGCACGCGCCCGCCGTCGGCTCGCCGGTCGTCGGGAAGTGCGTGCTCGACCCGAGGACCGAGCTGTCCTCCGCGACCGTCTCGCTGCGGTACGACAACACGCGCTCGACCGTCCCGGTCGTCTTCTCGGTCGAGGGGCGCAAGGACCTGACCCGGACCGTCGACGGCGGCGCGGCCGTGACCGTCGACGTGCCCGGAGGCGTGGGCCGGGAGCCGCTGCCGCTCGCGGTGCTCGCCGACGGCTCGCCGCTCGCGAGCCATGGTGTCGATCCCGTCGACTGCTTCGACTGGAAGAGTGTCGATCGCGCGGCCGATGCGGAGACGTCCTGGGTGGTGGCTCCCGGGACGGGCGTCGGCACGTCCGTCGTGACCGGCACGTTCCACAACCCGTACGCCGCGACCGCGCTCCGTGTCGGGATGTCGACGCCGCACGGCGACGCCCCGCCGGTCGAGGTCGCGCCGGGAGCCGTGGCGACCTTCACCGTGGACGCGAGGGCGCTGTCCGTCCCCGCCGGCACGGCGACGTTCACGGTCGAGCGCGCGGCGCCGTCGGGTCCGGACCGGGAGACGGTCGAGGCCCGGTACCGCGCCCTCGAGTACAGCCCCGAGTGGGCCCGGTCCGCGACGGTCGACGCGCGCTGGCAGGACGGCTCGGTCAAGCTCGTCGGCACGCTGACCAACGACTCGCCCGAGACGGTCGACGTGGTCATGTCGGCCGCGGACCACGGCGACGCGGGGACCGCGCAGCAGGTCGCGCCCGGTGCGACCGCGACGTTCACCGTGGACACGCGCGCGCTCGACGTGAAGCCCGGCTCCGTGACCTTCCGCCAGTCGCGCACCGTGCTCGGCACGACCTTCACGGACGCACGCCTCACGGAGAGGTACCAGGGCGACCGCTACGAGCCGGACTGGTCGGCCGTCCCGACCGTGTCCGCGCAGTGCTCCGCCGGGACGGGTGGGGTCGTGCTCACCGTCGGTCTGCGCAACGACTCGGCCGAGGCGATGCACGTCGTCGCTCGCACGCCGTTCGGCGACCGCGACCTGGGCGACGTCGCCCCCGGGGCGAGCGCGAGCGGTGACGTCGCGGCGGGCGCGCTCGCCGTCAAGGCCGGGAAGGTCGAGCTCGAGCTGTCGCGCACGGTGCTCGGGGTGTCGTTCACCGAGACGCTCTCGGAGCACTTCGACGCGGTCGACTGCGCCGTCGAGCAGCCGAGGGCGAGCCTCGTCCTCGGCGACCCGTACTACGACGCGGCGCGCGGCCACTCGTACCGCGCCGTGTCGGTCCTGCTCGACAACTCCGGCTCGAACGTCCAGGTGACGTTCCGCGTCACGGGCCAGGCCAAGGGCGAGTGGACCGTCGCGGCCGGGGAGCGGCGCACCGAGAGCCTGGGCGAGGCGCCCTGGTCCGGGGCGTCCTACGTCGTCCACGCGGGCCGGTCGACCGAACAGCTCACGGTCGACGACTTCACCGCGGCGCCCGCGTGCTACCCGGAGTGGGAGGCAGGCGTCTGGTACGACCACGACGCCGAGGTCTCCTACCGGGGCTGGAACTACACGGCGCGCAACGCCAGCATCCTCGTGCGGCCCGACCGCGATCCGCTGGGGCTGTTCTGGCAGCGCGGTGCGCGCTGCGGCGAGGGCTGAGGGGCGTCGTCGCGCCGGACGGCCACGCGGCTGCGGTGAGGCGGCCCGCCTAGGGCAGGACGTCCGCGAGCGCGTCCTCGACGGGCCGGTCGCCTCCGACGAGGTCGAGCACCAGACCGGCCGACTGCGGTTCGTGGAGGACGGCGGCGAGCACGAGCGCGACGTCGTCGCGCGTCACGTCCGACCTCTCGCCCACGGCGGTTCCGGGCTTGCGTCGCTTGCCGCGGGGCTTGTCGCCGTCCCCGACGGGTGCGAGCGCGACGAGGCCGACGCCCGGGTCGTCGGTGAGGTGCCCGGGGCGCACGATGGTCCACGCGAGGTCGGTCCGCGCGCGCAGGTCGTCCTCGGCCGCCGCCTTGGCGCGCAGGTAGGCCCAGAACACGTCGTCGACGTCGTCGGGCCGTTCGTCGGCGCGCGCCGCCTCGACGCCGCGGGAGGAGAGGAGGACGTAGCGTCCGACGCCCGCGCGCTCGGCGGCGTCGGCGAGCAGGGCCGCTCCCGCGCGGTCGACCGTGTCCTTGCGCGGTGCCCCGCTCCCGGGACCGGCGCCGGCCGCGAACACGACGGCGTCCACACCCTCCAGCTCGAACGACACCGCGACGGCGTCGTCCTTCTCGAGGTCGATGAGCGCGACGTGCGCGCCGAGCTCGGTGAGGTCCGTGATCTGCGCGGCGGACCGCACGAAGGCGACGACGTCGTCTCCGCGCTCCACCAGGGTTCGGGCCAGGCGACGGCCGACCTGGCCGTGACCTCCCGCGATGACTGTGCGCATGGGCCGAACGTATCGCCGTGCGGGCGTCCGCGCCCGGCGAGCGTGGTGACCGTGGTCGCCCTGTCGGCGTGACGACGGGCGGGGTTGCGCTGCCGGGCGCGCGGTCCCCCACGTACCCCCACGTCGACCGCGGCCCGGCAGCGCTGGTCCTCAGGCGGCGTCCCCCGTGCCGCCGAGGACGACGGGGGTCTGCGGGTCGAACCGGTAGCCGAGCCCGCGGACCGTGGTGATGACGTGCTCCAGCCCGAGCTTCTCGCGCAGGCGGCGCACGTGGACGTCGATGGTGCGGCTGCCCGTGGCGACCTCGTGGTCGGCCCACACGGTCTCGAGCAGCTCGGCCCGGGTCACGACGCGGTGCGCCGTGCGGGCGAGGTAGGAGAGGAGCTCGAGCTCCCGGAGCGTCAGGCGCGCGGACCGTCCCTCGACCGTGACGGTGCGGGCCGCGGGGTCGATGACGACGCGCGGCACGGGCGACAGCGTCGCGAGCCGCTCGCGGAACGCCGCGATGTCCTGCACGGGCGACGACGTCGCGGTCGTGGGCTCGGCGAGCGCGAGGGCGGTGTACGTCTCGGCGCTCGGCAACCAGTCGCGGGCGAGCTCGCCCAGGGCCTCGGCGAGCTCGACGAGCTGCGCCTGCGGCTGCTCGCCCGGCGCCGCGTCCACGCCGACGTAGAGCACGAAGCCGGGGTTGCGGCGGGGCGCGGCGTCCGGTGCGGCCGGGCGGGCCGGCGCGACCGTGGCGTGCGGCGCGGCGGGGCGCTGCGGGGCGAGGGCCCGGGGTGCGGCGGTGCGCGTCGATGTGCGGCGGGCGGGGCGGGTAGCGGTGAGCGTCATGGGTGGCTCCGGGTGCGTCGGGCCGACGGCGTCGCCGGGGAACCGGCGGGTCGGCAGGGGTCGAGGGCTGAACCGAGGTGCGGGAGAGGGTTCAGGCCTGACAACAGACGCACATGACCGCGCCCGGGAGCGCGCCGGACGGCGCGCTGGCGGGACGGGTCGAGGTGCTCACGGGAGCGAGCATGGCAGCGCACCGCGCGGCACGCCAAGGGGAGCGCGGGAACTTCTCAGCATGCGGACCAGCCGAGTCTCGCTTTCCGGGCTCGGGTGCCGACGGCGACCGGCGCGGCCGGGGTCGGCCACGCGTGTCCGCGCAGGTGGGAGGCTGTCAGACGACGCCGTAGAGACGGTCCCCGGCGTCGCCGAGGCCCGGGACGATGTACGCCTTCTCGTTGAGGCGCTCGTCGACCGCGGCGACCACGAGCTGGACGTCCACGCGGTCGCCGACCGCGTTCTCCAGCACCTGGATCCCCTCAGGAGCCGCGAGCAGGCAGACCGCCGTGACGTCGCGCGCACCGCGCGCGAACACGTAGTCGATCGCGGCGACGAGCGTGCCGCCCGTGGCGAGCATCGGGTCCAGGAGGAACACGTGCCGACCCGTCAGGTCGTCGGGGAGGCGGTTCGCGTAGGTGACCGCCTCGAGCGTCTCCTCGTCGCGCTGCATGCCGAGGAACCCGACCTCCGCCGTCGGCAGGAGGCGCGTCATGCCCTCGAGCATCCCCAGGCCCGCGCGCAGGATGGGGACGACGAGGGGACGGGGCTCCGCGAGGCGCACGCCGACCGTCGTCGTCACCGGCGTCTCGATCTCGTGCGGCTCGACCCGCACGTCGCGCGTGGCCTCGTAGGCGAGCAGCGTGACCAGCTCGTCGACGAGGAGCCGGAACGTCGGGGACGCCGTCTCCTTGTTCCGCAGGACGGTCAGCTTGTGGGCCACGAGCGGGTGGTCGGCGACGTGCAGGCGCATGGCGACAACGGTATCCGACCGTGGGCCCTCCCGTACCGCCCGGTAACCGGCCGCCGTCCGCGAGTTGTCAGCGCCACACCGGTCTATAGCCTGGTGAGGCGCTGACGGCTCTCCGCACCACCGAGCGGTCGGCACCTCGTCGCGGCATGGCGCGACGTGCCGCTGACACCTCGGAGGTCCCGTGCCCGACGACGTCGCTCGCCCCGGCGACCCCGCCCACCCGGGCGAGGGGCCGGCGTCGGGCAGGGTGGGGCCCGCGTCGGGTACCGGGGGGCCCGCGGCGGGCACGACGGCGGGAGAGGGCACCCCCGAGCCGCGGGGGCTCGACCTGCCGTGGGCGGACGGGACGTTCCCGCCGGGGACGGTCGCGAGGCGCCACCAGGTCTGGGACGCGCTCATGGGCCTCGCGCTGCACGAGGCGACCCACGCGCTCGCGAGCGCCGACGTGCCGGTGGGTGCGCTCGTCGTCGGGCCGGACGGGCGGCTCCTGGGCGTGGGCCGCAACCGGCGCGAGGAGACCGGCGACCCGACCGCGCACGCCGAGGTGCTCGCCCTGCGCCAGGCCGCCGCGACGCTCGGGGAGTGGCGGCTCGAGGGCTGCACGCTCGTCGTCACGCTCGAACCCTGCGTGATGTGCGCCGGGGCGCTCGTGCTCGCGCGCGTCGCGCGGCTCGTGCTCGGCGCGTGGGACCCCAAGGCGGGCGCGACCGGCTCGGTGTGGGACCTCGTGCGCGACCAGCGCGCCAACCACGCGGTCGAGGTGATCGGCGGCGTCCGCGAGGACGAGTGCGCCCACCTCCTGCGCGCCTTCTTCACGACCCGACGCTGACCGCCACCCGCACTGACCGCCACCCCGCCAACCGCCACCCCGCCGAACACGACATGAGGGCCGTTATCGAGCGGATAACGACCCTCATGTCGTGCTCGACGCGGGCTCTTGTCGTTCTCGGCGTCAGTGCGGGAGCGAGTCCGCGAGCGTCGTGAGGGTCTCGGTGGTGCCGGCGTCGACCTTGAGCGTCGCGAGCGGGTCGCCGCGCGTCCAGCCGCGGTTGACGATGACGACCGGCTTGCCGGCCTTCGCCGCGTGCCGCACGAACCGCAGCCCGCTCATCACCGTCAGCGACGAACCCGCCACGAGGAGAGCGTCGCCCTCGTCGACCATCGCGTACGCCCGGTCGACCCGCTCGCGCGGCACGTTCTCGCCGAAGTACACGATCTCCGGCTTGAGCACCCCGCCGCAGAACTCGCACGGCGCCGGTCGGAAGTGCGACGTCTGCTCGATCACCGCGTCCGCGTCCGGGGCGATCTCGACGTCCGCGACGTCGCCGATGCTCTCGATGAAACCCGGGTTCAACGCCGTGAGCCGGTCCGCGAGGTGCTCGCGCGAGATGACGCGCCCGCACTGGAGACAGATCACCCGGTCGTAGCGGCCGTGCAGGTCGATCACGTTCCGGCTGCCCGCGTCCTCGTGGAGCAGGTCCACGTTCTGCGTGATGAGCCCGACGAGAATGCCCGCGTCCTCGAGCCGCGCCAGCGCGCGGTGGCCCGCGTTCGGCTGCGTGCGGTGCACGTGCTGCCACCCGACGTGGTTGCGCGCCCAGTAGTGGCGCCGGAACGCCTCGTCCTGCACGAACTGCTGGTACGTCATCGGGTTGCGCGGCGGCGAGTCCGGGCCGCGGTAGTCCGGGATGCCCGAGTCCGTGGACAGGCCAGCACCCGTCAGCGCCGTGACCCGCAGCCCGCGCAGCAGCCGCACGGCGTCCTCCGCCGTCCCCAGCGGCGGCTCCGGCTCCGTGCCCGACGGCGGCGGCTGGCTCGGACGCCACGCGAGCCGCGAGGTCAGGGTCGGGACGGTCGACGGCGGCAGGTCCGCGGAGGACGTGGCCACGTGCGCGGGGGAGGCGGTCGAGGGATCGGTCGAGCGCGGGGGAGTCGGGTTGGTGGGCACGCCTCCCACGGTACGACGGCGCGAGGTAGAGCCGTGGTCGCGCGAGGTAGAGCCGTGGTCGCGCGAGGTAGAGCCGTGGTTGCGCGAGGTAGAGCCGTGGTTCTTGGGTTCGACGGCGTGTGGTGGGCCTGGGTGGTCGGGGTGGGTGGTGGTGCCGCGTCTACCATCCGCCGCTCATTCCTCGCGGCTCCCGCCAGGCCCGCCACGACGCGGCACCACCACCCACCCCGCCCGGCGTCGTCTCGCCCTGGTCCGTCCTCACCATGGGCGACCACCCGCGCCGCGGACCCGACCACGCGGGCCTGAAGGACGACCACGGCGGGCGGCGTTCTGCCCGACGGCCTGCCGTGGCCACCGGGCAGGACGGTCGGGTCGGTACGGCGTCGGGTCAGGACTCGGTGGTGCCGTCCTGGGTGCCCGGGCGACCCCCGCTGGGGCGGGCGGCCATGCCGCCGCCGGTCCACTCGCCCGCGACGGCGGTCGCCGAGCCGGCGGGGGTGGTCACCGTGTAGGTGTCGCCGGTCGTCACGTCGGGCGAGGAGACGACGACGTTCGCGGTCTCCTTGGTGGCCGTGTGCTCCGTGAGGACGGTGCCGTCGGCGGTCGTGACGGTGACGGTGTCGCCGGCGCTCGCGGACACGTCCGCCGCGAGCCAGCCCTGCGCCGAGTCGGTCGACGGCACGACGACCATGCCCGCGCTGCCCGCCGCGAGGAGCGACCCGCCGCTGATCGTGAACGTGCCGTTGACGTCCAGCGCGCCGTTGCCGTCGTTCGTCGGACCCTGGACCACGATCTCGCCGCCCGTGACGGTGAGCGAGCCGTTCGAGTCGATCCCGTCGCCGCCGGCGTCGACGGTGAGGGTGCCGCCGGAGATCGTCAGGGTCGAGCCGTCGTCGGTGTCCATCCCGCCACCCATGCCGCCGCCCGCGTCACCGGGGCCGCCCGGGGGCATCTCCGTGCCGTCGGGGAGCTCGCCGCCCTGCGGGGGCTCCGGCATCTGGCCGTCGGCCGGCATCTCCGGCGGGGTGCCGCCGGCCGCGGCGCCGTCCGGAGGCTCGGGCATCGTGCCGTCCGCGGACGCGCCGGGCGCGGTCCCGTCGGGCACCGGGCCGGCCGCGGCGTCACCGCCCGTCGAGCCGTCGGCACTCGTCGCGCCGTCGGTCCCGTTCGCCGAGTCGTCGGTGGTCGAGCCGACGGTCGCGTTGAGGCCGTCGTCGCTCGCCGTGACGTCGAGGTCGCCGCCGGAGATCGTGATGGCTGCGCCCTCGATGCCCTCGACGGACGTCGTGACGGTGAGGTCGCCGCCCGAGACGGTGACGTCGCCGTCGGCGTGCACACCGTCGTCGCCGGACGACAGCTCGACCGTCCCGCCCGAGACGGACACGGCGCCGTTCGAGTGCAGCGCGTCGTCGGCGGCGTCGACCGTGACCGTCGCGTCGTCGCCGAGCACGACGCCCACGTCGCCCTTGAGGCCCTTCGCGGAGGCGTCCTCGGCGACGGTCGCGCCGACACCGCCCGCGGCGGCCACGGACAGGCTCCCGCCGGAGACGACGACGTCGGTCACGGCCTGCACGCCGTCGTCGCCCGACGCGACGGTGATCGTCCCGCCGCGCACGTCGACGAACCCGAGGGTCTCGTCGCCGTCCTCGGTCGACGTGAGACCGTCCTTCGCGGCGGTGACGTCGAGCGTGCCGCCCGTGACGACGAGGTAGTCCTTGCCGCGGATCCCGTCGTCGCCCGCGTCGACGGTGAGGTCCCCTCCCGCGACGACGAGCCCGTCCTTGGAGACGATGCCGTCGTTCGCGTGCGACGTGACGCTGAGCGCGCCGTCGCCGCCGATCACGAGGTCGGCTGTCGAGAACAGCGCGCCGTCGGGCTCGCCGTCAGCGTCCTGGCCGGAGGACGTCTCGGCGTCGGTGAGGCTGTTGGTCGACCCGTCCGCGAGGACCACGGCGACCTTCTCCGCGTCCTGCACGGTCACGGCGGCGTTGGTCGTGGACGTGATGTCGGCGCCGTCGAGCACGAGCTGGACCAGCCCGTCCTCGGCGGTGTCGACGACGACCTGCCCCTCCTGCGTGCCGCTCAGCACGTACGTGCCGGGGGCGGTGATGGTGACGATCGAGCCGTCGACGGTCACGCCGTCGCCGTCCGCCGTCGCGGTGTCGCCGTCGAGCGCGACGGCCACCGCGGACGACTCGTCGTACGCGAGGTCGGCGTCGTCCACCGTCACCTCGGCGTTGTCCGCGCGGGCCTCGTCGGGAGTCAGTCCGGCGACGGCGTCGGACACGGCGCTCGCGGTGGTCGTCGCGTTCGTGTCGGTCGAGGCGGTGTCGGTGGTCGCGGTGCTCCCCAGCACGGAACAGCTCGCGAGGACGGCGGCCGCCGCGGCGGCGGTGAGCGTGGTCAGGGGTCGGCGGATGTGCATCAGAGGCTCCTGTCGTCGTGCCCGGGGGTGCGGGCGGGAGGGGTCGTGGTCCCGACGGGCGCGGCCGCGCCGGGGGAGAGGTGGCGGCGGATCACGCGCCGCCACGGGCCGTCGGGCAGGTCGGGGCGCAGGAGCGCCAGCCCGGTGCCGTACTTGGAGATCCGCTCGGGCCGGTGGCCGTGCCGCCACAGCAGGCGGTCGAGGTCCGACGGCGTCGAGCCGCCCTTGGTCTCGACGACCACCAGGTGCGGGACGGACCAGGTGAGCGGCGCGTGCGCGCCCGGCTGGTCGAGCTCCCACGTGAGGCTGGTGTCGACCGTGGCGCGCGCGGCGCCGTCGGCCCGGGGGAGGAGCAGGGTCGTGCGGTGGTACCGCGACACGAGGCCGGGGGCGAGCGCGTGCTCCGGGACGCCGTCGATGCCCTCGGCCGCGAGGGTCCGGCCGACGAACGTGCGGCCCGCACCGAGCGCCGTCGGGCACTCGTCGTGCGCGACACGCTGCTTGAGCGTCGTGCCGCGCGCGGCGCGGGTCTTGACCTCGAGGAAGCTCGTGCCCGAGTCCAGGTAGGTGCGCGTGCGGACCTTGAACCGCCGACGGCGTCGCGTCGCCGTGAGCCGGAACGACACGAGGTCGGGGGTGTCGAAGTACACCGACTCGTACGCCGAGCTGCGCGCGCCGTCGACCTCGAGGACGCGGGCGGCGGTCGTGCGGGCGAGGGCGTCGAGCACCGTGACCGCGTCGTGGACAGGGAGGACGTACTTGCGGTCGACCCGGGTGAGCAGCGCCGCCGCGTCCACGAGCTCGTCCAGGCCGACGCCGTCGAGCGGGTAGAGGACGGTGCGCACCCGGTCGTCGGCCGTCACGGTCCGGGAGCTCATGCGCGCACCTCGGCCCGATCGGGCCGGGGCGCCGTCGCCGACGTCCCGCCCGCCGACGTCGCCCGCGCGGCCGGCGCGAAGGGCGCGGTCTCGCGCGGTGCCGGGGACGCGGCGTCGGGCACGGGGAGGAGCGACGGCGACGCCGGCGCGGGGGCCGGCGTCGTGCGAGGGCGAGCGCGGGGCGCGGTGTAGCGGACGTCCACCCACGTGGTGTCGTTGACGAGGTCGAGGCGCTGGACGCTCACGCCGCGGACCTCCGCGCCGAGGAGCTCCGTCAGGTAGCGGGTGAGCTCGGCGCGGTCGGTGAGGGCACGGTCGACGACGACGCTCTGGCTCTGCGCCCGGCGCAGGACGCGCGGGTGGTCGACGACGGCCATCACGCCGACGACGAGCGCCATGCCCGCGAGGGAGAGCCAGCCGGTCGTCGCGCCGAGGCCGCCGAGGAGTCCGAGCGCGAGGGCCGCGAAGTAGTACGCGACCTCGGTCTGCGACAGCTCGGTCGAGCGGAGCCGGATGATCGACAGGACGCCGAAGAGCCCGAGCCCCAGCCCGGCGCCGACGCTGCTCGTCGCGAGCGTCGCCGCGACCGCGAGCACCCCCACGTTGACGCCGAGGTAGGCGACGACGAGGTCGCGGCGCCGGTGCCGGGGGAAGTAGAGGCCGAACGCGAGGACGGTGACCGCGACGAGGTCGACGAGGTACAGGACGGGCTGGGACACGAGGCCTCCGGGTGCCGGGGCGCTGGGCGCCGTGGTCGAGGACGTTCCCATTCCGCCGGGGGAGTCTGTGCGGTCGCTGTGGAGGGCACAGGGTGCGTGTATGAGTCGCGTTCAGCGGGGCGCCGGCCGGAGCTCACCGGCGTCGCGGCGCTCGCGGCCCCGTGACCAGGGTCACGGCCGCGCGTACAGACGGTGATGTTAGCCTCACCTAAGTCACCGACGAGAGGTTGTCATGTCGACCACCACCGCGCCCGCCCCGCGGCGCGCCCGCCCCCAGACGGTCCTCGAGGTACTCGAGACAGCGTGGCTCTCCCCGCACCTCGTGCGGGTCGTGGCAGGGGGCGACGGGTTCGCCGCGTTCACCACGAACGAGCACAGCGACAAGTACGTCAAGATCATCTTCGCCAAGCCCGAGCTCGGCCTCGAGCCGCCCTACGACCTTGCGGCGCTGCGCGAGACGCTTGCGCCCGAGGACCTGCCGGTCACCCGCACGTACACCGTGCGCTGGGTCGACGAGGCGGCGCAGCGGCTCGCGATCGACTTCGTCGTGCACGGCGACGAGGGCCTCGCCGGGCCGTGGGCCGCGCGCGCGAAGCCCGGCGACCGCCTCGTCTTCTCCGGCCCCGGCGGCGGGTACCTGCCCGACCCGGCCGCCGACTGGCACCTGCTCGCGGGCGACGACTCCGCGCTCCCCGCGATCGCCGCCGCGCTCGAGGCCATGCCGCGCGACGCCGTCGGGCACGCCGTGCTGGAGGTCGGCACCGAGGCGGACCGCCTCCCGCTCGAGGTGCCCGCCGGCGTCGAGGTCACCTGGGTGCTGCGCGGCGACGCGCCCGCCGGGACGACGACGCTCCTGCCCGACGCCGTCGCCGACCTCGCGTGGCGCGAGGGTCGCGTGCACGTGTTCGCGCACGGCGAGCGCGAGGCCATGAAGGCCCTGCGCCGCGTGTTCGCGGAGCGCGGCGTCCCGCGCGCCGACCTGTCGCTGTCCGGCTACTGGGCCTACGGCCGCGCGGAGGACCGCTTCCAGGCGGAGAAGCGCGAGCCCGTCGGCCAGATCTTCGAGGACTGAGGAGTCCCATGCACCGCACCACCACGTTCCGCCGCGCCCTCGCGGCGACGTCCGCGCTCGCCGTCCTCGCGCTCGCCGCGTGCTCGTCCGGGGACGACTCGGGTGACGACGCTGCGCCGTCGGGAAGCCCGAGCGCCGACGGCGCCGCGGACACCTTCCCCGTGACGATCCCCACCGCGTTCGGGGACGTCGAGATCCCCGAGGAGCCGGAGCGCGTCGTCGCCCTCGGCTGGGGCGACGCCGAGACGGCGCTCGCGCTCGGCGTCCAGCCTGTGGGGGCGAGCGACTGGCTCGCGTTCGGCGGCGACGGCGTCGGACCCTGGCTCGACGGCGCGTACGACGAGTCGTCCGAGATCATCGGCACGCTCGAGCCCTCGTACGAACAGATCGCCGTGCTCGACCCCGACGTCATCCTCGACGTGAAGTCGTCCGGCGACCCCGAGCGGTACGAGCGGCTCTCCGAGATCGCCCCGACCGTCGCGATCCCCGAGGGCGGCGAGGCCTACCTCACGCCCATGGAGGACCAGGTCGGCATGATCGCCGCCGCCCTCGGGCGCAGCGACGCCGGCGACGAGCTGCTCGCCGAGGTCGACGACGCGTTCGCCGCCGCGCGCGACGAGCACCCCGAGTTCGCCGGCAAGACCGCCGTCATCGGGTCGTACTGGGCCGAGGGCTTCGGTGCCTACGTCTCGACCTCCAGCCGCGGCGAGTTCATGCAGGGCCTCGGGTTCGACACCAAGCCCGAGATCGACGAGGCCGCGGGCGAGGAGTTCTCCGCCACCCTCGGCACCGAGAACGTCGGCCTGCTCGACGCCGACCTCACCGTCATCCAGCCCATCGGCTTCACCGCCGCCGACGTCGAGGCGCTCCCGATCTTCCAGACCGTGCCGTCCGTCGCCGACGGCCGCTACGTCGTGTTCGACGACAAGGACCTCTCCAACGCCTTCTCGCTCGGCACGCCCACGGCCGTGATCTACGCGATCGACAACGTCACCCCGCTGTTCGCCGAGGCGCTCGGCGGGAAGTGACGCCCGAGCCTTCCGGCGGAGTGCACGACGCCGGCGCGGTCCGGCGGCGGGCGCGGTCCGACGGCGCGGGGTGGGCCGGGTGGTCCGGCTCCGCGGGGCTCGGGCGGGGCGTGTGTGACCCGGCGCAGGAGCGGCTGACCGGCCGATTCGGTGTCCGGGGGTGTGACCAGGTATCCTTCCTGGGCCGGGTATCCCGGCGAGGTAGCGTGTCCGAGCGGCCTAAGGAGCACGCCTCGAAAGCGTGTGTGGGTGAAAGTCCACCGTGGGTTCAAATCCCACCGCTACCGCCACCCGAAGGGCCCCACCCGCAGAATCCTGCGGCTGTGGGGCCCTTCGTCGTACCCGGCCCTCCGTCTTCACTCCGTTTTGCCCTGCGGGCTGTCGACCGCGGCCTGCTGGACGAGCTGGTCGATGACGACCCGCAGGTCCGGGGCGACGTGGGTGCGCTTCACGTAGTGCCGGACGGTCGTGCCCTCGTCGGCGTGACCGAGCAGCGCCGTCGCGTTGCCGATCGTCGTCGAGTTCGCGACCTGCGTCGCCACGGTCCGGCGGAAGTCGTGCGGGGTGACCGTCGTGCCGATGGCGGCCTGTGCCTCCCGGAGCTGGTCGCGCACCCGGCTGGGGGAGCGAGGCGTAGCCCGCGTGGACGGGAACACCAGGTCGTCCGGCCCGCCGTCCAGGCCGAGGTCCAGCGCCTCGCGGATCGCGGTGACGACGAACGCGGGGAGCGTGATCGTGCGCCGCGACGAGTCGGACTTCGGCTTGGGCTGCCGCACGAGCCGGCCCTCGGCCCGGACGACGGTCCCGGTCACGGTGAGCGTCGGAACCTCGGCATTGAGGTCGACGTCCTCCTCTCGAAGCGCCAGGCACTCACCGATCCGCAGCCCGGTGCCGAGCATCGTGTCGACGATCTGCGGCAGGAGCGTGACGTTGCGACGACCGCGCGCGAGGGCGGGGCGGTCCTCCCACTCGCGCACGGCCTTGCGCAGCAGCGCGATGTCCTCGAGCCCGAGCGTGCGCACCTCAGCCCGGCGCGGCTTGCGCACGGTCACCGCATCCCGGACCGGGTTGAACGGCGCCGCGCCGTAGCGGACGCACAGCATCATGACCTGGGACATGACGTTGCGAGCCTGCCGTGCGGTGTCGAACTTCTGCGCCGTGCTCAGCGCCATGAGCACCCGGTTCACCGCCACGGGCGTGACCTCTCGGACCCGCAGCAGTCCGAACGCGGGCCGCAGGTCTCGTTCGAGAACGCCGCGGTACGTCTCCAGCGACTGCGACGTGATCTGCCCCTCGACGCGCTTCTCCGCGATCCAGTGGTCGAACACGACGCCCATGCGGGTCGCCGAGGTGATCGCCGCCGTTCCGGGGACGGTGGCCTCGCTGCTCGCACGGTGCAGCTTGTCCTCCAGGGCCCGTTGCGCCGCCGCACCCGACGGTCCCCGCGACTCGTACTTGTGCAGCACGCCCGCAAAGTCGCGGTATTGCGCCTGCGCCCGCCACACGCCGGGGGAGATCTCCTTGCGGCTGATCCGGCCCCAGCGGCCGGGCTCGATGGGCTTGCGTGCCATGCCTCAGCCCGCCGTGCCGGAGTCGGTGACGCGGTCGAGCCACTGCTCGACGTCGGCCGGCCGGTACCGGAGTCGCGCGCCGACCCGCACGACCTTGGGACCGCCGCCGCGGCTGGACCACGCGTACACGCAGTGCAGGCTCACGCCGAGGTACTCGGCCAGTTCCTCGGGCGTCATGAGCCGCGGCCTGCCGCTCGGCCTGTCCATCGTCGGGGTGTTGGTGGTGGTGCTCGTCATCGTGCTGCCTCCCTGCTTCCGTTCCGAACCGATGCCGTCGTGTGCGCCTTCCACTGCGCGTACTCGCGGGCGCGTGCTGCGGCAGCATCGGCCAGGGCCTTGTCGCCCGGGTTGGTCCACCCGGAGCCCTCGTAGATCCAGGAACCGACGACGAGGGTCGTCTCGTCGTCCTCGGCGAGCAGGCGCGCTTCGAGGTCGGCGACGTCCATCGGCGTCCCGTCGCGCTCGGCGTCGGCCTTGAGCCGCTGGAACCTCATGCGGGCCCGGCGCAACCGTCCGAGCGGGATCGAGTAGCGCCGCGACTTGCTCGAGAAGTGCCCGCGGAAGCCGAGCATGTGCGCCCACTTCGCGAGCAGCCGGTACGGGCTGTCCGCGCACTGTCCGCAGACGCAGCCCTCGTCGTCCTCCGGGTCGGGCCCGGCGAGACCACGGCACGCGGTGCGGGCGCGCTCGGCGAGCCACCGGCACGTGCGGACCATGCGCTGGTGGTGCGGGCGCGGTGTGGCGAGGTCGGTGCCGGTGCCCTTGGTCGAGTACTTCGCGAGGTAGCCGGCCACCTGCTCGGGACGCAGGTCGTCGGAGCCGTCGTCGTTCTCCGGTACGCCAGTGCGCACGCACCGCACGTCGAGCTGCGTACCGAAGCGCAGCACGCGCGGGACGTCCGCACCGTCCACCGGAGGAGCCGTGACGACCACCGCTCGAGCGGCAGCCCGCGCCGCGTGCGCGAGGGTCGACCCGTCGAGGAGAGCGGGGCTGCCCGGGCCGTCGGGACCGTCGAGCCGGATGAGGGCGTGGAAGTGCACGAGGCCGCGAACCTGGTACTCGGCGACCTTCGCGAACTGCACCGAGGCCACCGTCCCGAGCGTCGATTCGCGGACGCCCAGAGCCTCGGCGACCTGGCGACGCAGCGCGATCGTGAAGCGCCGCCACAGCTCCGGGGCGTGCCACTGCCACAAGACGGCCGAGTGCCAGTCGTAGCAGGCATCGCACAGCGGCGACCCGACGACAGGGTCGGTGTCGGCGTGCTGCGCGGTGCACCCGCGCGGACGCCCGTGCGGGCACGTCCCGGTGCCCTGCGGTCGGCAGCGCGCGTACCTTCCGTGCTTGGCCCGGGTGCCGTGGACGTGACCGAACGACGGTGCGGTCAGCGTCGCGAAGACGAGCGGGTTGTCCGCGACGGTCGCCGGGACGGTTTTACCGCCCAAGAGGCCCGCTCGGATCATCTCGAACGTGTCGCGCGCGTAGACGCGAGAGCAGGCCGGGCAGACGGACTCGCGCCGGTTGCCGCACGCCCGGTACAGCACGCCGAGCGGCGCGTCGTCGGAGCTGAACTGCGACAGCACCTCGCCCGTGGCAGCGTCGACGGTGGTCGAGGACCCTCGCAGCCGGATCGGGTGCGAGCAGAAGCCCGTGCGGGCGGCGGCGTCCGAGAACGCGGCAGCGGTGCGTTCGCGCAGCCGTACGACGATCCCAGCGACCGCCGCCGGGGTGAGGTTCCCGAGGTCGAGCGGGGCGTCCAGCCCGAACCCCGGGAACCCACCCTGCGCGGGAGCGACGTCAGTCATCCGACGCCTCAGCGGCGGACGTCGTGCGGGTCGCCGTCTCGCGCGGCTTGCGAGGAGACCGCGGCTTGCGCGGTGCACGCGGGACCCGCTGCTCCTCGGCTGGGACCCGCGTGGGCGTGGTCGCCTTGTCGTCAGCATTGGGAGTCGGCGGGCCGACGAAGAGCGGCGGCGGCACGTACCGGTCAGGCGCCGGGTACGTCTCGGCGACCATCCGGATGAACGTGTCCTCCCAGAAGTCCGCTCGCACTCGCTCCACGTTCCCGTCGTCCGCGACCACGTAGCCCGTGCCGGGGAGGGCCGGGCTGATCTGGTGTGCGGGTGCGACGTCGGCCATGCCCTCGCCGAGCACCATCGCCGTCTCGGACGCCGACCGCAGCCGCAGCGCGACGGTCTGCGTGAACAGGCCACGCATCGCCACAGTCTCCTTGCGCGGGTCCTGCACGAACGCGACGACGAGCACGCCGAGCGCCCGGCCCTGCGTGAGAACGCGCCGCAGTAGGTCCGATGCCTCGCTCTGCACCTGCTTGGACGCGTACGCGGTGAGGACGGCGAGCTCGTCGATGAGGAGCACGTGCACCGGGTCCCCCGGCGTCGGCACAAAGTCCCGCGTCCGCCCGTACATGGCGCGCTGCCGCTGGTCGACGACGGCGAGCAGGTCACGTAGCGCATCCACGGCTTGGTGCTCGTCCGTGCTGACCCGGTAGAAGAGCCGGTCACCCATGCCGATCTCGATGCCGCCCTTGAGGTCGATGCCCCAGAGCCGCACGAGGCCCGCCTGCACGGCCGGGGCGAGGTTCCCTGCGATGCCCCAGAAGATGGACCCCTTGCCGGAGCCGGAGCAGCCGACGACGAGCGTCTGCAGCCCGCGCAGCGTGAGTCGCCACCGGTTGCCGTCCTGGATGCGGCCGAGCTGCACCCCGGTCGGGTCGACGTCGTTCGGGATCGTCGCGTAGAGCGGCTGGTCGAGGAGGTCGGCCATCGTCAGCACGATGTCGAGCACCCCGGGCCGCACGCGACGGCTCGTCGACGCCTCGGCGCCCATGATCGTGCCGACCGCCTCGACGGCACCGCGCAGGTCGTCGAGCGTCTGACCCGAACGGGCGCGCACACGGATCGTCAGCGTGTTGTCGCGTGCCCGGACGTGGAGCAGCCGCGGAACGGTCCGGTTCTCCCGGACAACCCGGTCGGCGAGCCCGCAGGACTCCGCCATCGACGGCCACTGCCGACGCACGAACCGCCGCCACCGATGACGACGCAGCGGACCGCCGAGCAAAGGCTCGTACGTCATCGGGCTGAACACCGCCCAGAACGCGCGGACCAGGTTCCACGCTGGGACAGACCAGTAGAGCGCCGCCGACAGCACCCCGTAGCCGAGGAGACCGACCACGCCGCCCACGAACAGCGCCGCCGCGATCCACCGCCACGCCCGAACGGTCCACCGCAGCGCGAGCCACAGAGCCGACAGGACGCGGCGGACGCCCTGCCAGAGTCGCGCGGTGATCACGCCGCCGCCTTCGGGCCGGCCTTCGCCGCGTCACGGGCCTGACCGGGCGCGACGAGCTCAGTCGCCCGGAACGACCAGGCGATGCGCGGGCGCATCCCGTTGTCGTCGACGTAGGGGAGGGCCGTCAGCCCCACGAACTCGACGGGCGTCCACGGGAACCCGGACTTGTTCTCCGGCGGGACCGGCTGGTACTTCGCGGCGAACTTCACCGTCACGCCGATCTCCTTGCGGCCGGCGTCCTCGTCACCGTCGATGACGACGCACTGCCACAGCGGCAGGCCCGTCTCCTTGTCGTGCTGCTGCGGGCGCGTCCCGTCCGGTCGCTGCGCCGCGTTGAAGTCCGCCACGGGCTCTACCTCCCCGCGCAGGAACGCGCCCTTCGGGAACGCCACCGAGTGCTCGATCTCGAACCGCTGCTTCATCGCCATGTTGGTAGCTCCTTCGCCATGTGCCCGGCTGGACCGGGCTGACCACTCTGGGATAGAGGTGGTTCTAACAAGAACGTAGCAGACATGAGCAGATAGAACCACCCCTAACCCCCCAAAGTCGTTGACGGAGCTGTTAGCACTACCCTTAAGCGCAAGGAGGTGAGGTTGTGGCACACGGCTACCGGGAGCTCGCGGGCATCCTGAGGGAGGGCATCCAGCGCGGTGACTACCCGCCGGGCTCAACGCTGCCCAAGCAGGCAGACCTCGCCCGGGACTACGCGGTCAACATCAAGACCGTCCGCAACGCTGTAGCGCTTCTGGAGTCCGAAGGCCTCGTCACGCCCGTGCGTCGGCGTGGAACCGTCGTCCGGTCACGTCCTCCGATGCGTCGCCTCGGTGTGGAGCGCTACGCGAAGAGCAACTGGAAGTTCGGAGACCGTGTCGCGTTCATCGCTGACCGGGACGCCAACGGGCAGACGTGGGACCGTAACGACCAGACGCAGACGGTCGAGAGGATCGCGGCGCCGGCGCACGTTGCCGAGGCGCTCCAACTTGATCCCGGGTCCGACGTTTACGCTCGCGCGCGCGTCGTGCGCCACGAGGGCCACCCCACGCATACGCTCACGAGCTACTACCGAGCAGAAGACGTGGAGGGCACGCCGCTGGTCGACCCGGCACCGGGACCGGCCGGACGCGGGGGAGGGTTTGCCGTCCTCACTCTCCAAGGACTTGAGCCCGACCAGATCACCGAAACTCTGACGGCGCGCATGCCCACGCCGGACGAGTCGGCCCAGCTCAAGTTGCCAGTCGGCGAGCCCGTCATGGTGCTTCACCGCACCACGCGGTCTAAGGAGGGGCGGGTCGTCGAGTACGCCGAAGGTGTTCACGCGGCCTCGAGGTTCGCCTGGACCTACACCTTCACGATGCCAGACTGACGAGAGGTCGCCCATGAGCGTGATGGATGACGCCCAGATCCTCTGGGACTACCACCAACTGCACCACGAGCCCCGGAACACCGATATTGCGATCGGCCTCGGCAGCCACGACATCGGCGTCGCCGAGCATGCGGCAGAACTCTGGCACGAAGGTCGCTTCCCGCTCATCGTATTCACCGGAGCAAACGCGCCCACGACCATCGACGTGTTCCCTCGTGGTGAAGCAGTCCACTATGCACAGCGCGCACAAGATCTAGGGGTACCTGCAGACGCCGTCTTGACGGAAACACGCGCAACCAACACCGGGGAGAACTTTGTTCTTACGCGCGAGTTGTTAGATCGACTTGGAATTAGACCAGCGTCGGCCACGGTCTTCACTCGGCCATACCAACAGCGCAGGGCGATTGCTACCGCGAGGAAAGTGTGGCCCGAAATCGACGTTGTTGGCGCGGCTCGCGCACAATCCCTTGAAGGCTACATCTCCGATCTCAATGATGCGGAGCGCGTGCTCAATATGCTCGTGGGAGACACTCAGCGGATCTGGCTATATGCCGAGAAGGGCTTCGCGGTTCCACAGCCCATGCCTGAGGTAGTGCGCGAAGCGTATGGACGCCTTGTTGAGGCAGGCTACACAAGTCGGTTGATTCGCGAGGAAACAGAGTAGAATGGTGAAGAACCAAGCAACACGAAGCGAGCAGAGCTGCTCGCCGCAACTGAACCGCAGGCACTTGGAGATTTCATGACCGCAGAACTTCTTCCAGGGGAAAGGCTCGATCTGAGTGACCCGAAACCACCAGAAGCGATCCACGTATCTGACGAGGACATCGTAGCTCGATACACGAGCGGAGAGATCCGAATCGTAACCGACCAGGCGCGGACGCAGCTTGCCGAGCTTCCGACCGTCCTAGCGTCGGGACGCTGGGAACTTCAGCCGGATTTCCAGCGCCGAAGCCGATGGGACGCTGGGAAGCAGTCCAGGCTTATTGAGTCGTTCATCATGAACGTTCCCGTACCGCCGATATTTCTCTATGAGTATGAGTACTCTAAGCACGAAGTGATGGATGGGCTTCAAAGGCTCACGGCGCTGGACGCCTTCTATGGCAATCGTCTTCGACTAACGGGTCTTGAGTACTGGAAGGAACTTGAGGGCCGCACTTACGACGAGTTGCCTCTACAACTCCGTCAGGGTATTGATCGACGTTATCTCTCTAGCATCGTCTTGCTGTATGAAACTGCGCAGAATGCGGCGGAAGCTGAGCGCTTGAAGGAGTTGGTCTTCGAGCGCATCAATAGCGGTGGTGAGCGTCTCGAGAGGCAGGAGTCACGAAACGCGCTTAGCAAGGGTGTGCTGAATGACGTTCTGCCCAAGCTCGCGAGGACGGCAAGCTTTTGCCGGATGTGGGGAATCCCCGAACCGGATGCCGAAGAAGTCGCCACTGGTCGGCTTGCGCCGGAGGTGCTGCAAAACGAGCGGTACCGCCAGATGGAGGACGTCGAGATGGTCCTCCGCTTCTACGCGCACCGTCAGCGCGGCGCGGACGTGCCGAGGAGGCTTGGAGACCTGCTCGACGAGTACTGGCGTTCGGCGAACCAGAACTACTCCCTTGGACTGGTCGAGGAGATTGGTAGCATCTTCGTCGCTACGTCAAACCTTGCTGAGAACGTACTGGGTGAGCGCGCGTTCTTTATCCGGCGGGATCGCAACGGTGTGCGCTCCTGGGTGCCGCGACCTACGCTTCTTGCCTACGACTCAATTATGGCCGCGTTCAGCAAGTTCCTTGCCCACGCCGAAGTCCTCATCGAAAAGAGCGCGATCGTACGGGCCGGCTTGGAGCGCCTATACGACGAGAACGCGGCTTCGTTCGACGGCCGCCGCACCGACCCGATCGATGTGGCTCGCCGTGACGAACTGATCGAGTCATTCCTTCAAAGCGTGGTTGACGAGCAGTAATGCGCGTCGCGTTTGAGCCACTGGCGCTTGCCCGGCAGCGCCTGGCTGAGGAGTTCGATCTTTACGATCTGATTGTCGAGTCGATTGATAACGGGCGAATGCACACAGGGGGTGCCGCGCAGAAGTTGGCCCGGACCGCGCGGCGTTCTCTCTACGTGAACGTGATTATCGGCTGTTACGGTTTGATCGAGCAGACGATCGACTTACTGGTAACGGCCACCGCGGAGTTGTATGGCAACATCTACCAAGCCAACGAGCGGCTGCCCGAAGTGGTCAAGACCAGTCATCGAGAACTTCTTCTCCGGTGTCTTGTCGAGGGCGATCGGGCACGAACCAGGAGTGCGGTCGCCGAACGCGTGGCCATCGCCGCATTGTCGGCCGAAACGTCAGCTGCGGTTTCCCTAGTCGGGGCGGTATTTACGCATTCGACCGCGAATTACCGGATAGGTCAGATCCGGGACTTGTTCAGGCGGCTGGATGTCTCTCTGGATGATCGGCTCAAGCCAGACGATCTGACGGTGCTCGATGCTCTCGGGTTTTCTTCATACGAGTCGTTTCTTGAGGACCTAGTGTCGCGGCGTAACGAGCTCGCACACTCATACAATGATGATGGCATCCTAGATCGTGCTGCGCTCAAGAATGTGTCGCTCGTGACGATTGAGTTTCTCGATAAGGTCGCCTCCTTCGTTGGGGCAGAAGTGCTCATAAAGTTGGCAGAAGAGTCGCTCGTCGCGATCGGTCAAGTCGTTAGGTACTGGACAGGTCGCCTCGGAGTCGTCGTGACTTCCGGCTCGCTTAAAGTCGGAGATCGACTCACGATCGTCAAGGGGGATCGTGTCGCTGTACTAGAGGTAGAGTCTCTGATGAGTGAGGATGTCGCGGGATCAGAGTTTCACTACGCGGATGCGGCATTGAACGTGTCAGTTGGCACGTCGGGAGCGTCCGAGTGGATGGTTTCTGGACGGGCATATTCGCTTCCGCATGACTGGCGCGACGTTTGGTAGAGCGAGGGATGGTCGTTACTGGTAGCTGGAGGAGCTCTGCGCGCGCCCAGCAAGCTCCGAAGTCGTGAGGAGTTTCCTTACTGACTCAAGGCGCGGCTCCGCCGCGCGGCCGCCGTCCGGCGGGGCCCCGCGCTCCGCTCGCAAGCTCGCTGCGCGCACCCCGCCGGGTCGCCAGCCGCAACGACGAAGGCGGCTCCGGAGCTCGTCCGGAACCGCCTCACGCCTTGCACTTCACCCTTCGTGCCCGTCGCCCGTCGCCACTCGTCTTCACGCCATGCTCGACCACCACGCCTCATCCCGCGATGCCGTCTCCAGCGCCTCTCTACGAGCTCGGACGTGCTCGGTGAACCGGTCTGGGAGGCGGACGGCGTGGTCCTCTACGTAGTGCCGCAGGCCTTCGGGCCAGACGAACGTCCCGTCCGTGAACTCGAGATTGCCGTTCCGCTGTCCGCACATCCGGCACGTAGACCAACCCATGTATGCCCGGGCGACGTGACCACGAGCGAGGTAGTCGGTGACCATCTCGCGATCCTCGGCGTCCCACTCGGTGTCGACGAAACGGGCCGGATCAGGCCAGCCCGGTCGCGTGTGCGGCCCGTCCCAGTAGCCGATGACCGTCAGGGTCGTGTTGTGCACCTGCATCACCTCTCCATCCGGCCCCGTACCGACAGCCGAGCATCCGGCCGGCTCCGGCCCGCGTCAAGGGCGCCTGCGGCGTCGCTGCGCGATGGCCTACGGCCACCCTTGACCCGGACCTCCGCCGACCTCCTGTGCTCCGCTATCGGTTCGGCGCCTCCGAGTGTCCCCACCGCGGTGCGCTGCACGAGTCCACCGGTATGCCTCCGTTTTGACCGCCGCACAGGTGCCGCCGACCACAACCCGGTGCGAGGTGCGTCCATGCGACGGTGCAGGTCAGAGGCAAATTCCGGCGTTGTCGACCGAGGGCATGGAAGCGGACCATCCAAGCCCACCGCTACCGCCACCGAAGGGCCTCGACCGCAAGATTCTGCGGTCGGGGCCCTTCGCCGTGCGGAGGTCATGAGAACTCACCTCTGTGACGCTCGGCGACCGCCGCTCCCGCCGCAGAGTCAGTCGGGCGGCGACGACGCCGTAGGTCCCGCGTCACGTGCGTCTGCTTCGCGCCGCTGCCGGCTCATCTCCAACTGCGCCGCCACATGACGGGCGATGGCCCACATCAAGCCGTAGCAGACGGCCACACCCGCGGCGCCAGAAACGCTGCCCCACAGCCGCAGCGCGTAGTACGTCGCCACGAGGGCCAGCACCAGGGCGCTCGAACCGATCACGATCCGAAGAGTCGTCTTCTCGTCGGCCTCAGGGTGCAACTTCCGGTTCCGCGCTTGCTCCCACATCAGTACGAGCGTCCCTGGAGTCAGTGCGGCGAGCCAGAAGACGACCATCGCCGGTGGAGCCTGAATGATGAGGGCCGCGACCAGCAACGGTGGTCCCAGCAATGGATAGGCCCACAGCCGAAAAGACCTGTTCCAGGCGTTCATCCGGTCGAACCAGGCCGGCTGATCTGGCACTTCAGCCCTCCTGGCATCCAGGCCGACGCGGCAGCCGACGGCTGCACCCTAGCGGAAGGGTAGCGGTCCGGCCCCGGGTCGAGAGCCGAGCATCCGCCCGGCTCCAGGCCGCGCGAGTGCGTCCACGGCGTCGCTGCGGGATGTTCTACGGCCACCCGTGCGCGGACCTCCGCCAGCCTCCTGCGTTCCGTCATCTCCAGCGCAACGGGTCCCGCCACCAGAAACCGCCGAGGGGCCCGACGATCCGGGCATCAGCCTCGCGCACGCGTCGGCGCAGTTCGCTGCCGGCACCAGATGGCGCGCGACGAACGAGGTTCTCGAGGGTGTCGCGCGTCTCCGCGAGGGGCCTGAGGTACCCGCAGCACTCCCAGATGCCGCAGCTCGTCACGGGCGGCTCGATCACTGCGCGGGCTCGCTCCCAGACGGTCAAGGCGACGAGGGTCGACCCGCGTGGCAGGCCGGTCTGGCGTTCGTATCGGAGGACTGCGGCTCGGGCTGACCCCGACAGATCCGCGCCGCCGACCGTGGGCCGTCGCGTCGGTACCCTCGGACGTTCGAGCAGAGGAGCTTCTGCGCGTAGCAGAGCAGGACGTCTACGCGGCATTTCCCTTCGGCGTGATGTGCATGGCGACAGAGTAGGGCAGTTGGGCTGTCGAGACCGCGGGAACGGCGTCAACGACAGACTGATCGTCCCCGGGAAACGGATTGACCGCCGGGTGATGCCGCGGGCACGGTTCTCGGGTGACAACGCTGCGGGTCGAGCCGGTGCTCGAGGTTCTCGGAGGCACCGAAATCGAACTCTGGCCCGTCGTCGGGCGTGACGGCTTCTGGTACCTGGCCTTGCACGGTGACCTGACCGAACGTGAGGTGGGGACAGCGGTGCACCAGATCCTGCGGTGGTTCTACACCGACGACGAAGGCGATCCTGCATCGACGGTCGAGGAGTACCTCGCTCGCGCGCTGGCCCCGTACGACGCCGACGATGCTCGGCCGTTGGCGATGGGCGGCATGCAGTTCACTGACACGGTCACCGGCTCGACGATCCTGCCCGGCTGTTGCTACTCGATCGACGAACGCTCCGAGCTTGTCGACGTGCTGGGTGGGAGGACGGCCACCTGCTGGTTCGGGCACGACCCCGACGCGGTTCTGACGGTCCGCGACGGACTCGTCGAGATCGTCCAGGACGCGCAGGACCTGAGTCGACCTGTCCTGCGGTTCCCCCTCGACCAGGTGCGCGTTGCACTCGCCCGTGCCGAGGAGGACCTTGATCGGTTCTGCGACCTCGTCACGACCTGGGCTGCTGAACACACCCCGGCACATGCCGACGCGCTGCCCGCGGGAGTTGCCCGGGCCTTGAGCGCTGGATCGCATCGCAGCACCGACGATGCGAAGGCCTGGACCGACACGTCGGCTGATCGCTCAGGCTCGTAGCTGCCGCTCGTGAAGTGCCTCGTGCCTCGTCGGCGGGGCTCCGTCGTCCGTCTCGGTCATGCAGATGTGCGACCTCGTGCCCTCAGGACGTGTCTCAGAGCCCGACCTGGCCCACCGCGGCGCGCAGTGCGTCGGCCGACCGGTGCAGCGCGGTGAGCTCGGCGTCGGACATGGGCGTCGGTAGCAGGGTTCCGGCGCCGTCGTGGCTGACCATGGTCGGGACGGAGAGGCACACGTCGTCGATGCCGCGGTACCCGTTCACGAGCGAGGAGACCGGCATGATGCGGTGCTCGTCGTTGGTGATCGCCTCGACGATGCGGGAGGCGGCGAGGCCGATCGCGTAGGCGGTGGCGCCCTTGCCGGCGATGATGTCGTATGCGGAGTGGACGACGTCGTGCGCGATGGCGTCGCGGACCTCCTGGGTCAGGGGTTTGCGCCCGTCGAACGGGTCGAGCTCCAGGAGCGGCATGCCGCCGATCGTCGCGGACGACCACAGCGGCACGGCGGTGTCGCCGTGCTCGCCGGCGACGTAGGCGTGAACGTTCTGCACGGCCACGCCGACGTGGTCGGCGATGAGGTACCGGAACCGCGAGGAGTCGAGCACGGCGCCGGAGCCGAGCACCTGCGCGCGCGGCAAGCCGGAGTACCGCAGGGCGGCGTACGTGACGACGTCCACAGGGTTGGTGACCATGAGATAGGCGGCCTGGGGCGCGACCTCGACGAGCTGGGGCATGAGCGTGCGCGCCAGGCCGACGGTCTTGGCCGCGAGGTCCATGCGCGTCTGGCCGGGCTGCTGCTTGGCTCCCGCGGTGACGACGACGACGTCCGCACCCGCGCACACCGCGACGTCGTCGGAACCCTCCACGCGCGCCATGGGCATGAACTGGATGCCGTGCGCGAGGTCGAGGGCCTGTGCGCGGACCTTGGCCGTGTCGACGTCGTACAGGACGACCTCGCGCGCGGCCCCGCGGATCAGGACGGCGTAGGCCAGGGTCGCCCCGACAGAGCCAGCCCCGACGACGGCGACCTTCGCCGTCGTGCCTGTCTGGATCCCGCCTGTCCCGGTTCCCGTCTCGCCGGTCTGGATGTCGCTCCGCTCCTGCCTCGCCGCAGTCACTCCCTCGTCGCGTGCGTCGCATGAGAAGTACGGGCCGCTTCCAGGCTAGGTCGTCTCGGCGGACGGGCGCGGGGAGCGTGTGATCGCCCGTCGGCCGTGCAGGCGCCCGTCGACTCCTGGACGGGTGTCCACCGGCCCCGAGTCGGCCGTCCAACGCAGCAATCTCCGCGAGGCGAGTTTCGTTCGGACCCTGGCGTAAACGCTAGTGACCCCGGTATCTTGCAGGAGACCGAACAAATCCCGGGATCCCCAGCCCGGGCCGAAGAGCAACGAGGCCTTCATGAACGATCGATCGACACCCAGCGCGGCCTCCTCGGGCCGCTCGCTCGCCAAGACCTCGCCCGCACCGACCGCCCGCTCGCGCGTGGTCGCGGCCACCGCCGTCGCCGGGGCGCTCGCCCTGACCGCGGCGACCTTTGCGTCGCCCGCCGTGGCGGCGCCGCAGCCCGCGGCGAAGCCGGCGGCGTCCGTCGCCGGGCCGTCGGACATCAACGGGTTCCGCAGCGTCGGCTATGTCATGGCCGACTCGCGCGTGACCCGCGACTTCCACGTGGTCGACCTCCTCCGCACCGGCGCGATCGAGGACCTCACGCACATCAACTACGCGTTCGGGAACGTCACGACCGACCTGGTGTGCGACATCGCCGACGTCCCCGGCGAGGGCGACCCGCTCAACGACTTCGTCGCGCACGTCGCGGCCAAGGACTCCGTCGACGGCAAGGCCGACAAGCCCGGCCAGAAGCTCGCCGGCAACTTCAACCAGCTCAAGAAGCTCAAGGCCGTCAGCCCCGACACCAAGATCCTCATCTCGCTCGGCGGCTGGACCTGGTCCGACAACTTCTCCGAGGCGGCGTCCACGGCCGAGGGTCGTACGCGGCTCGTCGACTCGTGCCTGGACCTCTACATCGACGGCAACCTGCCGGTCGTCGACGGCAAGGGCGGCCCGGGCGCCGCGGCCGGCATCTTCGACGGCATCGACATCGACTGGGAGTGGCCGGTCACCGGTGGCGAGACGGCGAACGCCCGCCCCGAGGACAAGGAGAACTTCCTCCTCCTCATGGAGGAGTTCCGCACCGAGCTCGACGCGCGCGGCGCGGCGAACGGCGAGGACTACCTCCTGACGGCGTTCGCGCCGGCGGGCGGCTGGAACGCCGGCCAGGGCGGCTGGCTCGACCCCCGCCTGTTCGCGGTCGTGGACTTCCTCAACGTCCAGGGCTACGACTTCCACGGCGGCTGGGTGCCGAACCAGACGGGCCACCAGGGCAACCTGCACCCCGACGGCACGCAGAACTGGGGCCTCGGGCTCGACGGCGCGCTCGGCATGTACGTCAACGCGGGCGCGGACCCGTCGCAGGTCAACGCCGGCCTCGCCGCCTACGGCCACGGCTGGTACGGCGTCGAGGACGGCTCGCAGGGCTGGCAGCCCGCCGCGGGCTACGTCGGCACCAAGACGTACGCGGAGCTGCGCTCGTTCGACGGCGAGCAGTACTTCGACCCGGAGATCGGCGCGAGCTGGCTCTACGACGGCGACCAGTGGTGGAGCTACGACGACCCGGCGTCGGTCACGGCCAAGGCCGAGTTCGTCGCGACGCAGGGCTACGGCGGCGCGATGTGGTGGGACCTCTCGGGCGACTACCGCAACGAGCTGGGTGACGCGCTGGGCTCGACGCTGCGTGCCGCGACCCCCGGCCCGGGTGTGGCCGACGAGTGCGCGGTGCCCTGGTACGGCACGGGCGTCTACACCGGAGGCGAGGTCGTCTCGCATGAGGGCTCGGAGTACAAGGCCCAGTGGTGGACCCGCAACCAGGAGCCGGGCTCGTCGTCCGCGTGGAAGAAGATCGGTCCGTGCGGCACGGCGCCCGAGGTCGCGATCGCGGACTGCGCCCCGGCGTGGTCGCGCGAGGCCGTCTACACCGGCGGCCAGACCGTCTCCCGCGCCGGCGTGAACTACACGGCCCAGTGGTGGACCAAGGGCGAGCTGCCCGGGTCCGTGACGTGGGGCTCGTGGGACCCGGTGGGCCTCTGCGCGTGACCTGACGGGTCGCCCGGGCGCGCGCATCGCCCGGACGGCCCGGCACGACGACGGCGGGACCGGTCTCAGGACCGGGCCCGCCGTCGTCGTACGGGGACGGGGGCACAGACCAGGCCTCTACTTCGTCCGACCAGGCCTCTACCTCGTCCGACCAGGCCTCTACTTCGCGGGACCAGGCCTCTACCTCGTCCGACCAGGCCTCTACTTCGCGCGGACGGGGTTCTCTTGCGCGGTGGGCGTCGCCCTCAGCGCTGCGTGCGGACGTCGCGGCGCAGGTAGTTCCAGGCGAGGACGCAGCAGACGATGCCGTTGATCAGGCCCATCACGACGTCGGCCGGGCCGTGCGCGCCGCGGTAGAGGCGAGACATGCCCACGGCGAGCGGCACGAGGCAGCACAGGATCGTGACGACGACGCGCAGCGCGGGGTTCGTGATGCGCTGCGCGAGCAGCGCGAGGGTCAGGTAGAAGGCCGCGGACGCGCCGGTGTGGCCGGAAGGGAAGCTCGAGGTCGGCGGCGCTTCGTCGAGCCGCGAGACGTCGGGGCGCTCGCGCCCCACGACGATCGACGACGTGAGAAAGATGAGCGCCTGGAGCGCGACGGCGAGCGCGGGCACGACGGCGAACCACCATTGCCGCGTGCGCCACCACACGAGCAGGATCGTCAGCACGGTCCCGCCGATGATGAACTCGGTCGTCCCGATCAGCGAGAACACGTCGGTCACCGAGTCCCCGAGGGGCGTGCGCCGCTCCTCCAGCCAGCGGTTCACCCCGACCTCGCCGGGCAGGTCGCCCAGCGGACCCGTCACGAGGAACCCGGTCGCGACGATGAGCACCCACAGGACCGCGCCGGGGAGGAACGCCCGGAGACCGACGTCGCGCAGCACCTCCTTCGCGGTGGGTCGGGTCGTGTCGAGCTCGTAGCGGTGCACGAAGGGATGCATCAGACCTCGTTCCTGGGAGCGGAGCCGGAAGGGCGGGCGGTCCGGGCGGACGTCCACCCGTGGTAGCCGACGGCGGACGCCCCTGCGACGGCGCCGCCGAAGAGGATGCCGCCGACGACGTCGGACGGGTAGTGCGCGCCGAGCAGCACGCGGTCGGCCGCGGTGACGAGCGCGAGCACGGTCGCGCCGCTCACCACGGCCACGCGACCACCGCGTCCGAGCAGCGGCCAGACCAGCACCGTGAGGCTCACCCCGACGGCGGCGGCGTTCATCGCGTGCCCGGACGGGAAGCTGGACCCGGGGACGACGGTCACCGCGTCCTCGACGACGGGACGCGCGCGGTCGACGAGCTCCTTGGCGCCGAGGCCGAGCGCCCACGCGCCCCAGATGGTCCCCGCGGCCCAGGCTGCGCGAGACCCGAGGCCGCGCCGCCGCCAGGCCCAGAGGCACACGCCCATCGCGGCGAGGTTCATCCACCGTGCGGCGAGCACCTCCTGGCCCACGAGCAGCGTGCGTTCGAACGCGGGCCGTTCGCCGGTGAACCGGGTCGCCGCGGCGACGGCGGCACGGTCGGCGTCGACGACGAGCCCCGACTCGGCGCGCACGAGCCACGCGAGCACGAGGACGGGGACGGACGCCGCGACCCCGTACGCCGCTGCCCGACCCAGGGCGCGCCCGAGCGAGCGGCGGGGGACGGGGTCGGCGGGCACCCCCGGACGGTAGCCGGGGGCACGGTCGCACGCTCGTGGAGAGGGGTGTCAGCCGGGGCGGCTCACGCGGGCAGCGCCGCGACGGCCTCGATCTCGACGAGCGCGCCGGGCCGGCCGATCCCGACCCGCAGGACCGTCACGGCGGCCGGGTGCGGGCCCCAGACCTCGCCGACCGCGGCGAAACCCTCCATGAGGTCGGCCTCGGGGTCGAGGTAGACGGCGAGCCGCGCGACGTCCTCCGGCCCGGCGCCGGCCTCGGCCAGCACGGCGAGGACGTTGCGCAGCGCCTGCGCGGTCTGGGCCGCGATGCCCCCCTCGACGATCGCGCCGTCCGCGTCGGTGCCGTTCTGGCCGCCGACGTAGAGCGTGCGACCGGTCTCGACGATAGTGCCCTGGGAGAACGCCGGGTTGCGGTGCAGCCCGGCCGGGTTGAGGTGCGTGACGCTCGGCGTGGTCATGGTCGTCCCCTCCTGCGTTCTGGTCCTGGGACGGCCGACGCTACGCCGCGCCACCCACAGCTCCGGGCGGGGCGGACACCGGTTCTCCGCCCCGGAGCGGGCTCGCGGCCCACCCGGCGGTGCGGCGGCGACGGTCCCGACGGGCCGTCCCGCCGTCGGCTGTGTAGGAAGGAGGGGTGAAGCAGTCAGCAGGGCTCGTGCTCTACCGGTTCCGTGACGACGTCGTCGAGGTGCTCCTCGGGCACATGGGCGGTCCGCTGTGGGCGCGCAAGGACGCGGGCGGCTGGACGATCCCCAAGGGCGAGGTGGAGCCGGGCGAGGACGGCCACGCCGCGGCGCTGCGCGAGTTCGCGGAGGAGCTCGGCGTCCCGGCCCCTACGGCGGAGGCACCCGACCTGGACCTCGGCACCGTGCGCCAGCGCGCCGGAAAGCTCGTCGCGGCGTGGGCGCGCGAGGCGGACCTCGACGTCACGGCGATCTCCAGCAACACGTTCGCGCTCGAGTGGCCGCCGCGCTCGGGGCGGATGCAGGAGTTCCCGGAGCTCGACCGGGCCGGCTGGTTCCCGCTCTCGCGTGCCCGCGGGCTCGTCGTCGCGGGTCAGGTCCCGCTGCTCGACCGCCTCGAGGAGCATCTGGCGGACGCCCGCGACCGTGCCGTCGAGCCGTAGGCTCCGGGCGTGGCGCTGTATCACTACGGACTCTCGAAGCCGCCGCGCAACCAGCGGCGGCGCCGCTGGTGGGCCGTCGCCATCTTGTTGTTCTGCGCCCTGCTCGCCCCGTTCACGGTCCTGGGAGCGGTCCGGGGATGGGCCGCGGGCGACGTCGGCGACGCGCTGGGGCTGACGATGGTCTCGGTCCTCTGCCTCGGCGGCGTCGCCAGCGCGGTCTGGGCGCTCGTCGACTCGTTCCGCCGCAGCGGGCCGCACCGGGACGGGGCGGGAGATCAGCCGAGCAGGTAGGGCGCCGCAGCGAATCCCGCGGCAAGGCCGACGAGCGCGACGGCGACGGCGGACAGGTGCGAGTGGCGCGCGCGGCTCGCGGTGCGGCGGGCTGCCTCGGTCACGGTGGTCATGACGGTCCTCTCGTCGGGGGCGGTTCCAGGGAGAGAGACCGCGCCCGACGCGATCCATGACGCGAATTCGGCCGACCTCGGCGCGATCTGCGTCACACCGCGGCGACCGAAGCGCGCCAACCCTGGTGCAGCATCGTGCACCAGGGCTGGTCGGCTCGCGCGCCCAGGCGCGTCAGGAGCTCACCAGGCGACCGGCCCGGCGGCGCTGAGGAACGCGCCCGACGCCGCGTCGTCGGGCAGCCGCGCGGCCCGGACGACGACCTGCGCCGCCTCGGCGGGCGTGGTGGGGGCGTGCTCGCGGTTCCCGGGTGCGAGGTCGGTCTGGACCCACCCGGGGCACACCGACGTCACCTTCACGCGCGTCCCCGCCAGGTGCTTCGCGAGCGAGACGGTCACCGCGTTGAGCGCGGCCTTCGACGCCTGGTAGGCGGGGACGACCATGCCGAACCAGGGCGAGTCGGGGTCCTGCTGGTCGGTCAGCGAGCCCATGGTCGACGAGACGTTGACGACCCGGCCCGCCGTCGAGCGTTCGAGCAGGGGGAGGAGCTCCTGGATCACGGCGACCGCGCCGAACACGTTCGTCCGGAAGGTCCGCTCGAACACCGCGGGGTCCGCGAAGCGTGGCGTCTCGTCCCCGCGCCCGGACGTCGCCTCGGGCAGGATCCCGGCGTTGTTGACGAGGACGTCGAGGTGGTCGTGGCGCGCGGACAGCTCGGCGGCCGCCGCGCGGACGCTCGCCGGGTCGTCGACGTCGAGCGTCACGCCGGACACGTCGAGGCCGCGTGCGCGCAGGGCCGAGACCACGTCGCGGACGGCGTCCGGGCGGCGACCGGCGAGAACGACGGTCGTGCCGTCGGCCGCCAGCGCCTCGACGACCGCGAGCCCGAGCCCGCGCGTGCCGCCGGTGACCAGGGCGATGGACTGCATGGGTGCTCCTTCGGGAGTGGTGGTGCCGGCGTTCGACCGGCACCACCACTCTCGCCGGGCCCGCGAGAGGAGTCCGGCGGCGATCGGACGTCGCATCGCGACGCCACCCGCCGGGTCGTCAGGCGCCGGTGAGGCGCCAGGGGGGCGGGCTGTCAGGCGCGCAGGATCAGTGCGTCGCCCTGCCCGCCGCCGCCGCACAGCGCCGCCGCGCCGATGCCGCCGCCCCGGCGCTTCAGCGCGAGCGCGAGGTGCAGCGCGAGGCGGGCGCCGGACGCGCCGACGGGGTGGCCGAGCGCGATCGCGCCGCCGTCGGCGTTGACGACGTCCGCGTCGATGCCGAGGTCCGCGACCGACTGCAGCGCGACGGCGGCGAACGCCTCGTTGATCTCCACGAGGTCGAGGTCCGCCGCGGCGATCCCCTCGCGCTTCACGGCGGCCTCGATGGCCCGCGCGGGCTGGGAGTGCAGCGAGTTGTCGGGCCCCGCGACCTGGCCCGCCGCACCGATCTCGGCGAGCCACGGCAGGCCGTTGCGCTTCGCGAAGGCGCGGCTCGCGACGACGACCGCCGCCGCGCCGTCGGACAGGGGCGAGCTCGACCCGGCGGTGATGGTCCCGTCCTGCACGAAGGCCGGGCGCAGGCGCTCCAGGGCCTCGAGCGTCGTGTCGGCGCGCACGCCCTCGTCGTGCTCGACGACGACCGGCTCGCCCCGCCGCTGCGGCACCTCGACGGGGGCGATCTCCTCGGCGAGGCGTCCGGCGTCGCGCGCCGCGGCGGCCCGCTGGTGCGAGCGCAGCGCGAACGCGTCCTGCTCCGGGCGGCCGATGCCGCGCGTCGTGCAGCCGCGGTCCGTGAGCTCGCCCATGACCTCGCCGCTGAACGGGTCGTTCAGGCCGTCGTGCGTGAGCGAGTCGGCCATCGTCACGTCCCCGAACGCGAACCCGGAGCGCGACCCGACGACGAGGTGCGGCGCGTTCGTCATGGACTCCTGGCCACCCGCGACGACGACGCTCGCCTCGCCCGTGCGGACCAGCCGGGCCGCGTCGATGATCGCGGTGAGGCCCGAGAGGCACAGCTTGTTGATCGTCACGGTGGGCACGTCCCAGCCGAGGCCCGCGAGGATCGCGGCCTGGCGCGCGGGGCCCTGCTTGGCGCCCGCCTGCACGACCTGCCCGACGATCACCGTGTCGACCTGCTCCGACGCGACGCCCGCGGCCGCGAGCGCGCCGCGGATCGCGTGCGCGCCGAGCTCGGCGGCCGACAGCGAGGCGAGCGCGCCGCGGAAGCGCGCGAACGGGGTGCGTGCGCCGTGCAGGAGGACCGGGGTGACCTCGTCCTCGGGGGTGACGGCGGCGGCGTCGGGCAGGGGGCTGGCGTCGGTGCTCATGGGACTCCGATCCGGGGAGGGCGGGGAGACGGGGAGAACAGGAAGGAGCCCCGGCGCCGCGAGGAGGGGCGAGCGGCGCCGGGGAGCGGGGGGGGAGGGCGTACGCCCTCGGGACCGTCAGACGAACGCGGAGACGCCCGTGATGTCGCGCCCGACGATGAGCGCCTGGACCGACTCGGTGCCCTCGTACGTGTGCAGGGCCTCGATGTCGGCGAAGTGCCGCGCGACGCGGTTCTGGAGCAGGATCCCGTTGCCGCCGAGCAGGTCGCGCGCGCTCGCGGCGACCTCGCGCGCCCCGCGGGTGCACGTGTACTTCGCGAGCGACGCCTGCGGGCCGGTGAGCGTCCCGGCCTCGTCGAGCCGCGTCATCTGCGCGACGAGGAGCTGGAGCTGCGTGATCGTCGAGAGCATCCGCGTGAGGCGCTCCTGCACCATCTGGTTCGCGGCGAGCGGGCGCCCGAACTGGACGCGCTGCTTCGCGTACGCGACCGCGGCCTCGTAGCACGCGACCGCGTGCCCGACGGCGGCCCACGCCACCCCGAGGCGCGTCGCGAAGAGGACGCGCGAGGTGTCCTTGAACGACCGCGCGCCGGGCAGGGCGTTCTCGGCGGGGACGAACACGTCGTCGAGCACGACGTGCGCCTGCCAGATCGCGCGCAGCGACACCTTGCCGGTGATGGTCGTGCCCGTGTAGCCCGGGGTGTCCTGCGGCACGACGAACCCGTGGACCTGGTTGTCGGCGTCATCACCGACCAGCCGCGCCCACACGACCGTGACGTGGCCCGACGACCCGTTGCCGATCCACTTCTTCTCGCCGTTCAGCACGTAGCCCTCGACGCCGTCGCGCGTCTCCTTGCGCGCCGTCGTCTCGAGCGAGACGGAGTCCGAGCCGTGGGTGGGCTCGGTGAGCGCGAACGCGCCGAGGATCTCCCCGCGCGCCATGGGCTCGGCGTACTTCGCCCGCTGCTCGTCGGAGCCGAGCATCTGGATGCTGCGCAGCGCGAGACCGCCCTGGACGCCGCAGATCGTCGCGACGGAGCCGTCGCCCCGCGACATCTCCATGGCGGCGAGGCCCGCCCCGAGCAGGCTCACGTGCGGGCGGCCCTCGACGTCGACGCCGTCGCGGAGCAGGTCGAGCTCGCCCATGCGCTTGACGAGGTCGAACGGGGCCTCGGCGCGCTCCCAGTAGTCGTCGATGACCGGGAGCACCTCGTCCTGGACGAACTGCCGGACGCGCTGCTGGTGGGCGCGGTCCTCCTCGGTCGCGTCGGCGAACGCGCCGGCGTAGTCGAGGTCGAGCGGGGTCGCGAGGTCGTAGGTGGGCTCGGTGACGCCGGGCATGATCGGGGTGGTGGGCATCGGTGCTCCCCTGGGAGGGCGGCTGCGGTCGGTCGTGCGCGACCGGCTCCGGCGCGGGTTCCCGGGTGCGGGCCCGGCGTCGGCGGCGGTCTCTCCCATAGTGCAGCGATACCCGGTCTCAGTCAATCTGAGACGGCGTATCGCGTCGGTCCTGGTGACGCCGTGCGGCCCAGCGGCTGCGGTCCTACCGTCGAGAGATGGTTCTCGACCTGTTCGTGACGATGCACGTGCGCGACCACGACCCGGCGCGCGACTGGTACGTGCGCCTGCTCGGCTCGGAGCCGACGTTCGTCGCGACACCCACCGAGTCCGTGTGGGAGCTCGCCGAGCACCGGTGGCTCGTCGTCGAGCAGGTGCCGGAGCACGCCGGGCACGGCGTCGTCACGGTGTTCCGCGACGACGTCGACGCCTTCCTCGCGGCGGCGTCGGACCGGGGGATCGAGCCGGACCGGCGCGAGACGTACGAGGGCGGGGTCGTGAAGATCGTGTTCCGCGACCCCGACGGCAACGAGGTCGGGCTCAGCGGCGCGCTCCCGTCGTCGTAGGGTTCACGCGTGACGACGACCGGCCGGGTGAACTGGGACGACGACGCCTCCGCGGGCACATGGATCGCGGAGCGGCTCGGGGAGTTCGGTCCGCGCGTCGACGGCACGGTCCCGCGCGGGTACGCGGCGTACGCGTGCGTCCCGCACCCGGGCTGGGACGACGACGTCACGCTCGCGACGCGCACCGACGCCCTGGCCGCGGCGCTCGCACCCTTCACGGGCGACCAGGCGGTGCACCTCGCCCTGTGGACGGGCCACGCGTTCCTCTACGACCACGGGACGGACCCGCGCGCGAGCTCGGGCGTCGCGCCGCTCGTCGGCTGGCCCGAGGACGAGCCGCGCCCGACCGCGGAGGAGATCGAGCGCGCGGTCGCCGAGGCGTGGGAGCACCTCGCGCCGACGCTCGTCGAGCGCCCCGCCGCACTGATGCTCCTGCTCCCGCACCGCGAGCACCACCTGTGGACGGGCACGCTCGCCGACGCGGGCGCGTTCCGCGACCACGACCAGCCGCCGAACCTGTGGTGGCCCGAGGACCGGTCCTGGTTCGTCGGGACGGAGATCGACGCCGCCGCGACCTACGTGGGCGGGACCGAGGCGCTCGTCGAGGCGCTGTGCGCGGACCCGGCGCTGCGCGCGAGCCGCGCGGCGCCGTCGGACCTGATGCTGTTCGAGGACTGACCGGCGGCCACGGCTGCTGCCCCGCCACGGGCAACCGGGTCAGGCGGGCGCGCCCGCCGCCGCGGCGTCCGCCTCGGCGGCGGCTGCCGTGCGGCGGTTGATGCGCCACCACACGAAGAACCCGACGAGCGTGAACGCGCCGTAGAACACGTACATGAAGGCCGACGCGTAGAAGCCGGCCGAGATCAGCAGCGGCACGCCCACGACGTCCACCGCGACCCAGATCAGCCAGAACTCGACCCAGCCCTTCGCCATGCCGTACGTCGCGAGCAGCGAGCCCATGAAGATCCAGGCGTCGGCCCAGACGGGCTCGTACGACTCGAGCGCGCGGAACACGGGGGTGAGCAGCGCCGTCCCGCCGACGAGCGCGACGACGAGGAACGCGCGCTGACGCCACGACGCCCAGCGCGGCACGACGGCGACGCCGTGGCTGTCCGCGTCGGCGTCGCCCAGCCGGGCCTGGGTCTTGCGCCACTGCACCCAGCCGTACACCGACACGACGACGAACATCACCTGGCGGCCCGCCTGGCCCAGCAGGTTGACGGGGTTGGGCGTCGCGAACACCGCGCCGAGGAACACGGTGAGCAGCAGCAGGTTGCCGACGATGCCCACCGGCCACGCCCACACCTTGCGCCGCATGCCGCCCAGCGCCGACGCCAGGCCGAACCCGTTGCCCACGATCTCGCGCCACAGCAGGTGCTGGTCGCCGATCGTCAGCTGCGCGTCGAACAGCGCGTGGATCAGGTCCATCGGATGTCCTCGTCCTCCCGGGCACGTCGGCTCCGGGGTGAGGGCGGGCGGCGGGGCCGGGCCACGAGGGCCCGACGGCGTCGCTCACCACGGCGGGGCCGCTCCCCGTCGTGCGGGCTCGCCGGAGCCCGGCCGAGGACGGCCGCGCCGCACGTGCTTCCTCCCATCCGGACTGTCACCGTCGGTCCTGGAGTTCCACCAGGTCAACCGCGCGTGGGCGCGGGTCGCGGACTGTCACCGCCGGCTCGGAATTGCACCGACCCCGGAGCACGTTCGTGCGTACTGCGTTCTGCAACCGCCGATGCTACCTGCGCATTCCCGACGCCGCGGCGATCGGTCGCTCGACGCGAGATCGGCACGTCCGACCGAGGTCGGCAATCGCGATGACCGAACTCGGCAGAAGCTGCCGATCTCAGCTGGTCACGCGAGCGCGTCGCGTACAGCGCGCGCGATGTCGTCCGCGACGCCCTGGGCGTCGGCCCCGGCGTCGACCACGGTGACGACGACGCGGCGTGCCGTGCCCGCGCCGTCCCCGGTGCTGTGCCGCTCGGCCGAGCCACCGTCGCCGTCGGTCGCGGCGTACCGGCCGACGGCCGCGCGGCGCAGGTCCGCGAACGCCTCCTCGAGGTGGGGGCGCAGGTCCTGGTCGGGGGAGCGCAGCCACCGGCGCAGGAGCGCGTTGTGCACGGCGACGACCGACGCGGCGAACGCGATGGACGCGGTGGAGCGGCGCTCGTCCGGCGGGAGCGCGTCGCGCAGGTACGCGGTGAAGGCGCGCTCGTAGCGATGGGTCGTGACGAGCTCGCGGTCGCGCAGCGCCGGCACCTGCTGGAGGAGCTGCCAGCGGGCCAGGGACGTCTCGCGCTGCCCGACGTGGTGGTCGAACACGAGCCGCGCCGCGCGGCAGACCTCGACGTACGGGTCGACGGCCGGGTCCGGCGTGAGCCGGCCCTCGGCGTCGGGCACGGGCCGCGTCGCGGCGAGCATGACGACGACCTCGTCGAGCAGGAGCTCGTGGTCCGCGAAGACCACGTCCTCCTTGGAGCCGTAGCGACGGAAGAAGGTGGCGCGGCTGACCTGGGCGGCGTCGGCGATCTCCTCGACGGTCGTCTGCTCGTAGCCCTTGCGGGTGAAGAGCTCGATCGCTGCGTCGACGGCCTGGGCATGGGTGCGGCTGCGGACGTCGGTCATGCACCGGACGGTACACCGGTACCCGTCGCTCGCCCGGCCCAGGAGGTCAGGGCACGAGCCGGTAGAACCGGAAGAACGAGAAGTCGTCGACGGGCAGCACCTCGACGTCCGCGAACCCGGCCTCGCGCGCGTAGCGGCGCAGCGTCGCGGGGCGCATGACGGTCCCGGTGCCGACGGACGGTGGCGACGACAGCCCGTCGGGCAGGCACACGAACAGGCTGTACCCGTACATGACGCGGTCGACGTCGTCGGCCGGCGCGGTGAACTCCTCGCCGACGGCCTCGTCCATGACCACCACGACGCCGTCGGGCCGGACCGCGCGGCGCACGGCGTCGAGCACGGCCGCGGGTCGCGGCATGTCGTGCACGCACTCGAACGCGAAGGCGGCGTCGAACGGCAGCCCGGCGGGCTCGACGAGGCCGAGCTCGGCGGCGTCGGCGAGGTGGAACGTCACGCGGTCCGCGAGCCCTGCCTCCTCGGCCGCGGCGCGGGCCGCCGCGACCGACGGGCGGTCCACGTCGACGCCGTGGAGCACGGCCTCCGGGTAGGCGCGCGCGAGGGCGAGCGTCGACCACCCGAACCCGCACCCGACGTCCACGACCCGGGCCCCCGGCCGGCTCAGCGCGTCGTGGACCGCGGGGACCCCGGCGAGCGTCGGGACGAGCTCGCGCTCGAACCACGGCCGGTTGACCTCGGCCTGGGCCTCGCGCGCGTCGTCGCCGAGCTGGTCCCACGACACCCCGCCACCGTCGCGGTTCGCGTCGAGCAGGTGCGGGAGCTGCGGTCCGATCGCCCCGACGAACCGCGTGAGCGGCGCCAGGTAGGAGAGCGACGTCGTGTCGGTGAGGACCTCCGCGTGCGCGGCAGGCAGGGCGTAGAGGCGCTCCCGGGCCGCCGCGACCGGGTCGGCGGCGAGCGCGGGGCCCGCGCCCGGGTCCTCGGCGGCGAGGATGCCGCTGGCCGCCTGCTGCTCCAGCCACTCGCGCGCGTAGCGCTCGTGGGTGCCGGTGCGCTCGGCGAGCCCGGTCGAGGTGAGCGGGCCGGCGTCGACGAGCGCGCGGTACCACCCGAGCCGGTCGCCGACGTGGACCGCGAGGACGTCGATCGCGCCGAGCGTCGCGGCGAACAGGCGGTCGGCGAACGCGTCGGCGTCCGGGGCGGAGGCCCCAGACGCGGTGGCGCCCGGTGCGGTGGCGGCCGGCGGAGCCGGGTCGCTCCCCGCGCGGTCGTCCCTCGGGCCTCGGGGCCCGTTCTCGGCTGTGGCGACCATGCGCGGCCTCCGGCTGGACGTTGGCCGGGCGCGTGCCGTGGGCAGCGGCGCCCGTGGTTCGACGGTAGACCTCCGGAGCGTCCGCGTCGATGGGTGGAGCGGCTGAAACGTGGGTCGTCCACAGGTCGCTCGTCCGTCCACAATCCCGGTGCCCCGCCCGGCGCCGGATGGCACCATGGCGGCCATGCTCGTGACCCTCGCCGCGACGGCGTCCCCGGGGACGCTCGACGACGCCACCGACCTCGGGTTCCTGCTGCACAAGCACCCGGACCGCGCGCAGGTGTTCGACCTGCCCGTGGGCCGCGCGCACGTGTTCTACCCCGAGGCGACGGTGGAGCGGTGCGAGGTCGCGCTGCTGCTCGAGGTCGACCCGGTGGGGATCGTGCGGAACAAGCGCTTCGGCGGCGGTGACGCCTTCGCGCTCGCGCAGTACGTCAACGACCGCCCGTACGCGGCGTCGTCGATGGTCGCCGTCGCGCTGGGCAAGGTGTTCGCGACGGCGATGGCGGGCCGGTGCGACGCCCGGCCGGACCTCCCCGACGTCGAGCTCCCGCTCGACGTGCACGTCCCGTCCCTGCCCTGCCGCGGTGGCGCCGACCTGGCACGCCGGCTCTTCGAGCCGCTGGGCTGGCGCGTGACCGCGAACGCGGAGCCGCTCGACCCCACCGTCCCGGCATGGGGCGCCTCGCGGTACGTGGACCTGCGCCTGCGTGGCACGCGCCGGCTCGCCGACGCGCTCGCGCAGCTCTACGTGCTGCTGCCCGTGCTCGACGACGCGAAGCACTACTGGGTCTCCACGGACGAGGTGGACAAGCTCGTGCGCGCGGGCGGCGGGTGGCTCGCCGACCACCCCGAGCGCGCGCAGATCCTGCGCCGCTACCTCGCGCACCAGCGCCGCTACGTCGAGGACGCGACGGCGCGCCTCGCCGCGCTCGACGGCGCCGCGCCCGCGCAGGAGCAGGGCGTGCCCGACGACGGGGACTCGCCCGACGGCGCGGCGTCACCCGAGGCGGACGCGGCGGGGCCGCCGCTCGCCCGGCAGCGCGCGGACGCGGTGCTCGGGGTGCTGCACGAGGTCGGCGCGCGGACCGTCGTCGACCTCGGCTGCGGGGAGGGCGCGCTCCTGCGCCGCCTCGCCGCCGACCGGACGTTCACGCGCGTCCTCGGCACCGACGTCTCGGCGCGCGAGCTCGAGCGCGCGGCCGCGCGGCTGCGCCTGCACGACGCGAGCGACGCCGAGCGCGAGCGTGTGCGCCTGCTCCAGTCGTCCCTCACCTACACCGACGACCGGGTCACGGGGTTCGACGCCGCGGTGCTCATGGAGGTCGTCGAGCACGTCGACCCGTCGCGCCTCGACGCGCTGGCGCACGCGGTGCTGGGGCACGCGCGTCCGCGCGTCGTCGTCGTCACGACGCCCAACGCGGAGTACAACGTGCACTACCCGAACCTCCTGGACGGGCCGGGCGGCAGCCGGGTGCGGCACCCCGACCACCGGTTCGAGTGGACGCGCGCGGAGCTGCGCGCGTGGGCCGGCGTCGTCGCGGACCGGTACGGGTACGCGGTCGAGCACCGCGACGTCGGGCCGCTCGCGCCGGACGTCGGGGCGCCCACCCAGATGGTGGTCCTCACGCTGGACGGGGCCGCCCCGCCCGGCGGGGCGGCCGCGGCAGGTTCCGGCACGCACGACGGAGGGGAGGCGCGATGAGCGAGCACACGACCGAGCAGGCCACCGAGCGGGCCACCGAGCGGACGGCTGACCGCGCGACGGCGACGCGCGACCTGCGCGTCCCCGCGTCGAGCCTCGTGGTGCTCGTCGGGGTCTCCGGATCCGGGAAGTCGACGTTCGCGCGCGAGCACTTCGGCCCGTACGAGACCGTCTCGTCCGACGTGTGCCGCGGCCTCGTGTCGAACGACGAGAACGAGCAGGCGGCCACCACGGCCGCGTTCGAGGTGCTGGAGACGATCGTGTCCAAGCGTCTCGAGGCGAACCTGCTCACCGTCGTCGACGCGACGAACGTGCAGCGCGAGGCCCGCAAGACGCTCGTCGCCCTCGCGCGCGCCCACGACGTGCTGCCCGTCGCGATCGTCCTCGACGTGCCGGAGAAGGTCGCCGTCGAGCGCAACGCGGCGCGCGCGGACCGCGGGTTCGGCGCGCACGTGGTGAAGCGGCAGAGGGCGGCGCTGCGGTCGTCGCTCAAGAGCCTCCAGCGCGAGGGGTTCCGCACCGTGCACGTGCTGCGCGGGGAGCAGGAGGTCGCGGCGGCACGTGTCGTGCGCACGCCGCTGCTCACCGACCGTCGCGACGAGCACGGCCCGTTCGACGCGATCGGCGACGTGCACGGCTGCCTCGACGAGCTGGTGACCCTGCTCGGCGAGCTGGGCTACGCCGTCGTGCGCGACGACGCGGGCCGGCCCGTCGACGCCGCCCACCCCGAGGGCCGGCGCGCGATCTTCCTCGGCGACCTCGTCGACCGGGGCCCCGACTCCCCGGGCGTGCTGCGGCTCGCGATGGGCATGGTCCGCGCGGGGCACGCGCTCGCGGTGCCGGGCAACCACGAGCACAAGCTGGTGCGCGCGCTCGGCGGGCGCGACGTCAAGGTCTCCCACGGTCTCGAGACGACGCTCGCCCAGCTCGCCGAGGAGCCCGAGGAGTTCCGCCGCGAGGTCGAGTCGTTCTGCCGCGACCTCGTGTCCCACCTCGTGCTCGACGACGGCCGCCTCGTCGTCGCGCACGCGGGACTCAAGGAGTCCTACCAGGGCCGGGCGTCGGGCCGGGTGCGGAGCTTCGCGCTCTACGGCGACACCACGGGCGAGACCGACGAGTTCGGGCTGCCCGTGCGCTACCCGTGGGCAGAGGACTACCGGGGCCGCGCGACGGTCCTCTACGGGCACACGCCGACGCCCGAGGCCGAGTGGGTCAACAACACGATGTGCCTCGACACGGGGTGCGTGTTCGGCGGGAAGCTCTCCGCGCTGCGCTACCCCGAGAAGGAGGTCGTGCAGGTCCCGGCCGCGCGCGAGTACTACGCGCCCGCGCGCCCGTTCCTGCCCGACGGCACGGTGGACACCGGAGCGGGCGCGCGCGAGACCGACCTGCTCTCCGTGGCCGACGTGCTCGGGCGCCGCGTCGTCGAGACCTCGACGCACGGGCGCGTGACCGTCGGCGAGGAGCAGGCGGCGGGCGCGCTGGAGGTCATGAGCCGGTTCGCCGTCGACCCGCGCCTGCTGCTGTACCTGCCGCCGACCATGAGCCCGGTCGCGACCTCGACCCTGCCCGGCCTGCTCGAGCACCCCGACGGCGCGTTCGCCGCGTACGCGCGCGACGGCGTCGACCGGGTCGTGTGCGAGGAGAAGCACATGGGCTCGCGCGCGGTCCTGCTCGTCGCGCGCGACGCGGGGCCGGACGGCTCGCGCGTCGTCGCCGAGCGGTTCGGCATCGAGGCGCCCGGCGCGGTGCACACGCGCACGGGGCGGTCGTTCCTCGACGAGCCGACGACGGCGCTGCTGCTCGGGCGCGTCGCCGCGGCCCTCCAGGCGGCCGGGACGTGGGACGCGCTCGGCGCCGACTGGGTGCTGCTCGACGCCGAGGTGCTCCCGTGGTCCCTCAAGGCCGACCAGCTCCTGCGTGACCAGTACGCGAGCGTCGGGGCAGCCGCGCGGGCCGTCATGCCGCCTGCGCTCGCGGCCCTGGCCGCCGCGGAGGCGCGCGGGGTGGACGTGGGCGAGCTCCGCCGTCGGACCGCGCGGCGCGCGACCGACGCGGAGCTGTTCGTCGAGTCCTACCGGCGCTACCGGTGGGACACGGGGGTCGCCGTGCACGGCGAGGACGTCCGGGGCGCGGTCGACCCGCTGCGCGGCGTGCAGGTCGCGCCGTTCCAGGTGCTCGCGAGCGGGACGTCCGCGCGACCGGGGTCTGCGGAGGCGACCGGGACGACGTACGCCGAGCGCGACCACCTGTGGCACCTCGACGTCGCGGACGGCCTCGTCGCCGCCGACCCGGCGCTGTTCCGCACGACACGGCGCGTCGTCGTCGACCTCGCCGACGACGCGTCGCGTGCGGAGGGGACGGCGTGGTGGGAGGAGCTCACGGCGACGGGGGGAGAAGGCATGGTGGTCAAGCCGCTGGCCAACCTCGCGCGTCGACGCGGCGCGGCCGGGAAGGGTGGCGGGCTCGCCCAGCCGGGCCTCAAGGTCCGTGGCCGGGAGTATCTGCGCATCATCTACGGCCCCGAGTACACCGAGGAGCGCAACCTCGGACGGCTGCGCGAGCGGTCGCTCGGGCGCAAGCGCTCGCTCGCGCTGCGCGAGTACGCGCTCGGCCTCGAGGCGCTCGACCGCGTCGCGCGCGGCGAGCCGACGTGGCGCGTCCACGAGCCGGTCTTCGCCGTGCTCGCGCTGGAGTCGGAACCGGTCGACCCGCGGCTCTGACTGCCCGCGTCGTCCCCCGTCGCGGGCAGGGTCTCGTCACGCGGCTTAGGTTCGCCTATCCTGAGCCGCGTGATCGCGGACGAGACGTCGAACGGCACCCCGCAGCCGCTGCTCGCGGTGCGGGGCGTGAGCGTCCGGTACCACGAGCACGACCCCGCGGGACCCGGCGCGGACCCCGCGACGCGCGTGGCCGGACACCCGACGCCGGACGACGTCACGTTCGACGTGCGGCCCGGCGAGGCGGTGCTGCTGCTCGGCCCGTCGGGCTGCGGCAAGTCGACGCTCGCGCTCGCGACGAACGGGCTCGTCCCGCACGTCGTCGGGGCGGACCTGGAGGGAGCGGTCCGCGTGCGCGGCCGGTCCACGGCCGACGCGACGCCGCCCGAGCTGTCGCGCGACGTCGCGATGGTCTTCCAGGACCCCGACGCCCAGGTGGTCACGGGCACGCTGCTCGACGAGGTGTGCTTCGGCCCCGAGAACCTGCGCCTGCCGGTCGACGACGTGCTCGCCCGCGCCGAGGACGCGCTGCGCCGGGTCGGCCTGTGGGAGCGTCGCGACGACGACCCCGCCGTGCTCTCCGGCGGCGGCCGCCAGCGGCTCGCGATCGCGTGCGCGCTCGCCCTCGGGTCCCCGCTCCTCGTGCTCGACGAGCCGACGGCGAACCTCGACCCGCAGGGCACCGAGGAGGTCTACGCGGTGCTGCGGGACGTCGTGGCACGCGGCGACCGCGCGGTGCTCCTCGTCGAGCACGACCTCGACGCCGCGGTGTCGCTCGTCGACCGGGTCGTCGTGCTCGACGGCGCCGGGAGGCTCGCCCACGACGGCCCCGTGCGTGAGGTGCTGGGTGAGCGGGCCGAGGCGCTCGCTGCGCTGGGCGTCTGGCTGCCCACCGCGACGCTCGCCGCGCTCCGGCTGCGCGCCGCGGGCGTGCACCTCGACCCCGTGCCGCTCGCCCCCGACGAGCTGGGGACCGCCCTGGCGGGCGTGACGCACCTGCCCGACGCGTCCCCGCGCCCGCGCGAGCCCGGACCGGCCGCGCCCGAGCCGGTGCTCGTCGTCGACCGCGTGACGCTACGACGTGGCGACCGCCGGGGGCGCGGCGCGACGACCGTGCTGCGCGACGTGTCGCTCGCGGTCGCGCCCGGCGAGCTCGTCGCCGTCGTCGGCGCCAACGGCGCGGGCAAGACGACGCTCGCGCAGCTCGCCGCGGGCGTGCTGCGGCCGCGCCGCGGGACGCTCGACGGCCGCGTGACCGTGACGGGCCTCGACCCGACCCGCGCCGACCCGCGCGAGCTCTCCCGGCACGTCGGGTTCGTCTTCCAGAACCCCGAGCACCAGCTCGTCACGTCGCGCGTCGACGACGAGCTCGCGCTCGGCCTGCGCGTGCGCGGCGTGCCCGACGACGAGGTCGCGGCGCGCGTCGAGGACGTGCTGCGCCGGTTCGGTCTCGCCGACCTGCGCGACCGGCACCCGTTCCTCCTGTCCGGCGGGCAGAAGCGGCGCCTGTCGGTGGGCACCGCGATCGTGTGCCGCCCCGAGGTCCTCGTGCTCGACGAGCCGACGTACGGACAGGACCGCGAGCGCGCCGCGGAGCTGTTGGACCTGCTCACCGACCTGCACCGCGACGGGACGGCGGTCGTCGTCGTGAGCCACGACATGCAGCTCGTCGCGGAGCACGCGACGCGTGTCGTGGCGCTCGCGGACGGGAGCGTCGTCGCCGACGGCCCCCCGGGCGACGTCCTGGCCGACGAGGCCGTGCTGCACCGCGCCGGCCTGCGCACGCCACCGCTCGCGCGCGCGACCCGGCACCTGACCGACCCCGCGTGGCGGCGCGTCGCGCGCCTCGCGGACCTGCCGGTCGCGCCCGTCCCCGCGGGGGTCGGGGCATGAGCGCGAGCGCGCTCGACGCCCGGACCCGCCGTGCGCGCGCGACGCCGGACGACGCGCGCGGCCGGTTCGCCGGCCCGGCATGGGACCTGCGCACCTACGACCCGCTCGTCACGGCCTTCGGCCCGCTCCCCGTGGTCGTGTGGGTGTTCACGACCCGCGACCTGCTGAACCCGGCGCTCGTCGGGCTCGCGGCGCTCCTCGTCATCCTCGTCATGGTCCGCCCGCCGCGGCGCGTCGTCGCGGTCCTGCTGCTCGGCCTGCCGGCGCTCGCCGCCGTCATGACGGTGTCGTTCGGCGTGCTCACCGACCCGCGCGACGTCGACGGCACGACGCTGCTCGCGACCGTCGGCCCGTTCCACCTGTGGTCGGGTGCGCTCGAGACCGGGCTCGCGACGAGCCTGCGCACGTGCGCGCTCCTGCTGCTCGTGCTCGTCGGTGGGCTGTCGACGACCGGGCAGGACGTCGTCCGCGCCCTGGTCCAGCAGCTCCGCGTGCCGTACCGCGTGGGATACGCGGCGCTCGCCGCGCTGCGGTTCGTCCCGCGCTTCGGCCACGAGCTCGAGGTGATCCGCGCGGCGCACCGCGTGCGCGGCGTCGACCACGGGCGCGGGCCCGTCGCGGCCGCCCGGCGCCGGCTCGGCTACGCGGTCCCGCTCCTCGCGGGCGGCATCCGGCACGGCGAGCGCGTCTCGCTCGCCATGGAGGCGCGCGGGTTCGGCGCGCACGCGACCCGCACCGAGCGCGTCCTCGTGCCGTTCCGCGTGCGCGACGTCGTCTTCCTCCTCGCGACGTGGGGCGTCGCGGCGGGCATCGCGCTCGTGGTGGTGCCCGCGCTGACCGGCTGACCGCCGCCCGACCGCCCGCCTCCCCGCACCCGCCCTGACCCTCGACGCCTCGGAGCCCACGATGCCCAGCACCACCCGCCGTCAGTCCCTCACCACGCGCTACCTCATGACGTGCGCGGCGATCGGCGCCGCGACGGGCGTGCTGCTCGTCCCCGCGAACTTCGTCGCGGCCGCGCTCGCCTCGACCGTGCCCGTGCTCTACTCCGCGATGCTCGGCCTGTGGATCGTCGGGCCCGTGCTCGCGCTCGCCCTCGTGCGCCGACCCGGCGCCGCGGTGCTCACCATGCTCGTCGCGGGCGTCATCAGCTCCGCGTCGCCGCTCGGGGCGTCGTCGATCCTCACGTGCCTCATGGTGGGCGCGGCGCTCGAGGTCGCGTTCCTCGTCACGCTCTACCGCGTGTGGGCGCCGTGGTTGTTCTACGTCGCGACGTTCGTCTTCTCCGCGCTGTACACGTGGTCGGCGTTCGTCGCCTTCGACGCGGCCTCCATGGCGCCGGTCGTGCAGGTGCTCATCGTGGCGCTCATGATGGCGAGCTCGCTCGTGGGGACGTGGGCAGGACTGCTGCTCGCCCGTCGTCTCGAGCGCGCGGGCGTCGCGCGTGGGCTCGCGCCGGCACGGCGCGTGGTCGCAGCCGACGCCGGGGTGGTGGTCGAGGGCTCGCCCGCGGCGGCCGGTCAGGGCTGAGCGGCTATCCTCAGCCGCCCAGGAACGCGTTCATCGCGAGCACCGAGAACAGCACCGCGCCGGCCACGACGGCGACCGCGACGAGCCAGCCGTTCGCCCGCTCGACGGGCGGGACGTCCGGGCGCGGCGCAGGGCGGACCGTGCGTCGTCGGGCACCGCGGCCAGGGCGCGCGGTGAAGTGCAGGCCGCGCGCGGCCGCGCGGGCCGACGGCTGCTCGGAGGACCGGTCGGGGAACTTCTCGGGGAGCTGCTCGGGGAACGCCGCGTCCCGGGCGGGGCTGGGGGTCGTCACGGTGGCCTCCGGAGGTCTCCGGCGCCGCAGGCCGACGCCGTGCCGCCAGTCTTCCCCCCGAGCCGCCTCGGGCGCGTCGGCCGTCCGGTGGATCCCGCGGTCCACCGGGGTGCGACCTCCGGATGACGAGGGGTGCCTCCTCATGGCCCGCGCGGGCGACGGCGCGCCCGGGAGTCAGCGGGGCGCGTTCTCCTGGTAGCGGGGTCGGCCGCCGCGGGCGGCGCGCTGGAGGTAGCGGACCTCGCGGAGCGCGACGGCGGCGGCGACGAGGAGCGGGAACCACGCCCAGACGCGGCCGCGGAGCACGAGCACGAGGCACGCGAGCGCGACGGCGATCCCGCCGAAGACGGTCGCGACGCTCGCCCAGCGCACGCCCGTGCGTACCTCGTCGGCCCGCTGCCACCAGCGCCGCAGGCGCTCGCCGACGCCGGGCCGCGGGCCCGGGGCGGTGCTCACGGGCGCGCCTCGCGGGCGAGCGCGACACCCTCGATGCTGCGCACGGCCATGCGCAACGCGTCGGCGCGGGACATCTCGCCGTCGCCGGCCATGGACCAGGCGTTGAACAGCATCCACCACAGGGTGCGGACGATCCACGGGACGCTGAGCTGGTCGTCGACGACGCCGCTCTCCTGCCCGCGGCGCAGCAGCTCCCGGACGGGCTCCTCGGCGTCCTCGGCCTCCGCCCAGAACTCCGCCTCGCCCTCCGACATCTCGTTGAACAGGACCATGTACCAGGGGCCGAGGTCGAAGTACTCGAAGGCGAGGCGGCGCAGGGCCGCGGCAGGGCGGCCGTCATCGAGCCGGGCCGCGACGATCGCGGCGCGCGTGCGCTCGACGGCCTCGGCACCGATCGCCTCGACGAGGTCGGCGCGCTCGGGGAAGTAGCGGTGGAGCGTCGTGCGCCCGACCTGCGCGGCCTGGGCGACGTCGCCGAGCGACGCGGACTTGTCCGTGCTGAGCACCGCGACCGCGGCGTCGAGGATCGCGCGCCGCGTGCGGGCCCGCGCGCCGCTCTCCGGCGGCGCCCCGACGCCCGGCTCGCTGGGAGGCGGCGCCGGGGTGGCGTCTCGCGCGCTGGTTCGTGCCGTCACGCGGCCCACGATAGCCCTCCTCGTGGTGGTACACCTCTTGCCTCTAGTGGAACATAGATGTTCCACTAGGGGTGAACCCCGTCTCATCCCCCCGGGATCCACGACGCGTCAACCACAGTTGACACGAGAGAGGATGTCAACCATGGTTGACGCCATGCCCACGACCGATGCCGCCGACCCGCCGACCATGACGCTCGCCTCGGACGACGCCCCGAAGGGGCGGTTCCTCCCGCGCCTGCGGGTGCTGTGGCAGTTCGTCCGACCGCACCGCCGCACGCTCCTGCTCGGCCTCGTGCTCGGCCTCGGCACCACGGCGGCCACGCTCGCGACCCCGATGGTGACCAAGTGGGTCCTCGACACCCTCGGGACCGGGGCGTCGCTCACCCCGGCGGTGCTCACGCTCGTCGGGCTGCTCGTCGTGGGCCTCGTGCTCGGGCTGTGGCAGTGGATCCTGCTCGGCACGCTCGCCGAGCGGGTGGTCCTCGACGCACGGTCCTCCATGGTCCGGCGCTACTTCCGCGCGCGGATCGGCGCGCTCACCGGCCGACCGACGGGCGAGCTCGTCACGCGCGTCACCTCCGACACCGTGCTGCTGCGCGAGGCCGCTTCGTCGAGCCTCGTCAACCTCGTCAACCTCGCGGTGTCGCTCGTCGGGACGATCGTCCTCATGGGCGTGCTCGACATCGTGCTGCTCGGCACGACGCTCGGAGCGATCGTGGTCATCGGTGTGCTCGTCGGCGCGCTCATGCCGCGCATCGCCAAGGCGCAGGAGAAAGCGCAGGAGTCGCTCGGCAGCCTCGGCGGGACGCTCGAGGGCGGGCTTCGCGCGATCCGCACCATCAAGGCCAGCCGCGCCGAGGGCCGCCAGATCGAGCGCGTGCTCGACGACGCCCAGGCCTCCGCCCGGCACAGCGTCCGGGCCGTGCGCACCGAGGCCGTCGCGTGGACCATCGCGGGCGGCGGGATCCAGCTCGCGATCATCGTCATCCTCGCGCTCGGCGCATGGCGCGTCGACGAAGGGCTGCTCGCCGTGTCGAGCCTCGTCGCGTTCCTCCTCTACGCGTTCCAGATCGTCGAGCCCGTCACCGGGCTGACCATGAACGTCACCCAGCTCCAGGCGGGCATCGCCGCCGCGGGCCGGATCAGCGAGGTCCAGGCGATCGAGCCGGAGGAGGACGACGACGCGGCCCGGCCGGCCCGGGCGGGCTCGGCGACGCTCGACCCGGCCCGCGCGGAGGCTGGCCGGTCGGCGGTGGCGGGTGCGGCGTCGGGCACCGGCGGGACCGCGGCCGGGACGCCGCGACTCTCCCTGCGCGGCGTCACGGCGCGCTACCTGCCGGGCGGCGAGCCCGTGGTCCGCGACCTCGACCTCGACGTGCCCCACCGCGGGCAGGTCGCGATCGTCGGGCCGTCCGGAGCGGGCAAGACCACGACGTTCTCGTTGCTGCTGCGGTTCCTCCAGCCCGAGTCGGGGCAGATCCTCCTCGACGGCGTGCCGTACGACGACCTCACGTTCGACGACGTCCGGCGCCGGTTCGCCTACGTCGAGCAGGAGACGCCCGTCGTCCCGGGGACGATCCGAGAGAACCTGCACCTCTCCGACCCCGGCGCGACCGACGAGGCCATGTGGGCCGCGCTCGCGAAGGTCCGGCTCGAGGCCAAGGTGCGCTCGCTCGCCGACGGGCTCGACACGTCGCTCGTCGGGACGACCGTCTCGGGCGGTGAGCGCCAGCGCGTCGCCCTCGCGCGCGCCGTCCTGCACGCGCCCGACGTGCTGCTCCTCGACGAGGCGACCGCCCAGGTCGACGGGCTCACCGAGGCCGCCGTGCACGCGGTCATCGAGGACCTCGCGCGCGACCGCGCGGTCGTGACCATCGCGCACCGGCTGTCCACCGTGATCGACGCCGACCTCATCCTCGTCATGGAGGACGGCCGCGTCCGCGCCCGCGGCACGCACGCCGAGCTCCTCGCGACCGACGAGCTCTACCGCGAGCTCGTCGCCGCCCTGCGCATCGCGACCGAGGAGGCCGCCACGTCGAGGTAGGGGTGCGATGAGTTCGGGGCCCGTGGCCGGTCGGAGGTGGCGTCAGGTGGTGGACGACGGCGGCCGCGGCTCGCGGACGCGGAGAGTGAGGTCGGCATGGGGAACGTGACGTGCGACGTGGCGGTGTCGGTGGACGGCTTCTCGTCCCGGCCCGACCAGACGCTGGAGCACCCGTTCGGCGAGGGCGTGGACCTGCACCGGTGGATGTTCGAGACGGCCGACGAGAACCGCGCGGAGCTCGACGCGATCCTCGCGGCCGGCGCGTTCGTCATGGGGCGGAACATGTTCACGCCCGGCCGCGGGGAGTGGGACCTCGACTGGCGCGGGTGGTGGGGGCCGGAGCCGCCGTACCACGGGCCGGTGTTCGTCCTCACGCACCACCCGCGCGAGCCGCTCGTCATGGAGGGCGGGACGACGTTCTTCTTCGTCACCGACGGCATCGAGTCCGCCGTCGCGCAGGCGCGCGAGGCGGCGGGCGACCGCGACGTCTCGATCGCCGGGGGAGCCGCGACCATCAACCAGACGCTCGCGGCGGGCCTCCTCGACGAGCTGCGGCTGCACGTCGTACCGCAGGCCCTCGGGCACGGGGACCGCGTGCTCGACGGCGTCCCACCCCTCGCGCTCGAGACGGTCGCCGTGCGCGCGGCGTCGCTCGTCACGCACGTCACCTACCGGGTGCTGGGGCCGCTCGGCTGACGGGGTCGTCGCGGGCGGTACCTCAGCCGAGCACGGCGAGCACGAGCGGTGCTGCGACGACGAGCACGACGACGGCCCCGACGACGAGGACCCGGCGCCAGGGCCCGGTGTCCTCCGACGCGCGGCGCGCGCGGGTGCGGTCCGTCCACTCCGCGCCGTCGTACCAGCGTTCGCTGCCCGATCCCGGCGCATCCGCGTACCACCCCGCCGCTGCCTTGCGCACGTCGCCTCCTCGCGTCGCGGTCCCGTGAGCCCTCTCTGACGGACCTGTGTCACGGGACCCCCACCTCTTACACGCAGCGGGGCCGGGGCAGGTTCCCTCGACGCCGCGAGGTCGTCCCGAGCGCGAGGTCGGGCCGCGGGCGCGGCACACTGTGCGGGTGGAGGACGACGGCCGGCAGGCGCGGCACAGCCGAGGACACGACCCGGTGGCGGCCTGGGGTCTCGTCGTCAGCCTCGTGCTGGGCGCGGTCGCCTTCGTGCTCTCGCTGGCCGGCTACCTGGTCGACCTGCCGGCGTGGCTCGTCGGCGTCTGCCTGGGCGCAGCGGTGCTGGGCGGCGTCGCCGCCGCCGTCCTCGCGGCCCGGCAGGCGCGGCTCGAGCACCGGTCCGCGGCGCGCATCGTCTGGGAGACGGCGACCGCACCTGTCCGCTTCGTGTTCGACGTCCTCTTCTAGGCCCTACAGCCCATCGACCTGCGCGGCGCCGCCGGTGGTGATCTGCTCGAAGACGCGCTGGTCGGCCGCGAACTGCGTTCCCGGGATGGGCCAGTGGACGACGATCTCCGTGATCCCGGCCTCCGCGTACCCGTGCGCGGTCTCGACGAACGCGTCCACCGACTCCAGCGTGGGGTCGGGCGTGAAGCCGGTGAGCAGGATCCGCTCGACCGACGCGGGGTCCCGCCCGGCGTCGGCGCACGCGGCCTCGAGCCGCTCGACCTGGTCGCGGACCGCCGCCCGCGACTGCGCCGGGGTCGCGTCGTCGCCCAGGCGGCCGTCGCCCGTCGTCACCCATGCCTGGCCGTAGCGCGCGGCGAGCCGCAGCCCGCGCGGGCCGGTCGCGGCGATCGCGAACGGCACGCGCGGTGACTGGACCGGGCCCGGGATGGTCCGCGCCTCGTGCGCGCGGTAGTGGCCCTCGTCGTGCGTCACCGCGGGCTCGGTGAGCAGGCGGTCCAGCAGGACCGTGAAGTCGCGCAGCCGGTCCGCCCGCTCCCGTGCGGACCACGGCTCGCCGCCGAGGACCGTCGCGTCGAAGCCCGTCGTGCCCGCGCCGAGGCCGACGGTGACCCGCCCGCCCGAGAGGTCGTCGAGCGTCATGACGTCCTTCGCGAACGTCACCGGCTCGCGGAAGTTGGGCGACGACACGAGGGTGCCCAGCCGCACCCGCTCCGTGACTCCCGCCGCGGCGGCGAGCGTCGGGACCGCGCCGAACCACGGCCCGTCGCGGAACGTGCGCCACGACAGGTGGTCGTACGTGTAGGCGGCATGGAACCCGAGGTCGTCGGCGGCCCGCCACACGTCCCGGCCCTCACGCCACGGGTAGATCGGCAGGATCACGGTGCTCACGCGCATGGTCGTCAGCCTAGGGTGGGGGAGTGATCCAGCACACCGTCGCCTTCCGCCTCGTCCACCCCGCCGGCAGCGCCGAGGAGGCCGAGTTCCTCGGTACCGCGCGCAGCACGCTCACCGCGATCCCGGGGGTGCGGGACTTCACGGTCTCGCGCCAGGTGAGCGCCAAGAGCCCGCTGACCTTCCAGTTCTCCATGGTGTTCGACGACGACGCCGCCTACGCCGCGTACGACGCCCACCCGGACCACCGCGGCTTCGTCGCCGACCGCTGGGTGCCGGAGGTCGCGGAGTTCCAGGAGCTCGACCTCGTCCCGCTCGCTGACTGACTCCGCGGCGCCCTCGCGCCGAGGTAGAGGCGTGGTCATGACCAGGCCTCTACCTCGCGCGACCAGGCCTCTACCTCGCGCGACCAGGGCTCTACCTCGTGGGCCAGGGTTCTACCTCGCGGCATGGGGTGAACGCCCGGTGTGGCAGGGTGACGGCATGACCCAGATCGACCTGCGCATCTTCACCGAGCCCCAGCAGGGCGCCTCCTACGACGACCTCCTCGCGGTCGCGAAGGCGACCGAGGACCTCGGGTTCGACGCCTTCTTCCGCTCCGACCACTATCTCGTCATGGGCGACGGCGACGGGCTGCCCGGCCCGACCGACGCGTGGACGACGCTCGCGGGCCTGGCCCGGGAGACGAGCCGCATCCGGCTCGGCACGCTCGTGTCGTCGGCGACGTTCCGCCACCCGGGCGTGCTGGCGATCCAGGTCGCGCAGGTCGACCAGATGTCGGGCGGTCGCGTGGAGCTCGGGCTCGGCGCGGGCTGGTTCGCGCGTGAGCACGAGGCGTACGGCATCCCGTTCCCGGAGAAGCGGTTCGGGATCCTCGAGGAGCAGCTCGCGGTGATCACGGGGCTGTGGGAGACGCCGGTCGGCGAGACGTTCTCGTTCAGCGGCGAGCACTACACGCTCACCGACGCGCCGGCGCTGCCCAAGCCGGCCCAGGAGCGCGTCCCGGTGATCGTCGGCGGGCACGGCCCCCGCCGCACCCCGGCGCTCGCGGCCCGCTACGCGAGCGAGTACAACGCGGCCTTCCCGGACCCGGGCGTGCTGCCCGAGCGGTTCGAGAACGTGCGCGCCGCGTGCCTCGACTCCGACCGCGACCCCGACTCGCTCGTGTACTCGGCCGCGTTCGTCGTCGCGGTAGGCAAGGACGAGGCGGAGTTCCGCCGTCGGGCCGACGCGATCGGGCGCGAGCCCGACGAGGTGCGCCGCAACGGCCTGGCCGGCACGGTCGGCGAGGTCGCGGACAAGATCGCGGCCGCCGCCGAGCAGGGCGCCACCCGGTTCTACCTCCAGGTGCTCGACCTGCACGACCTCGACCACCTCGACCTCATCGCGAGCGAGGTCGTGCCGCAGCTGCCCTGACGCCCCCACGCCCGCGTCGCGACGAGCGGTCCGTCGCGACGCGGGGGAGGGTGACGGCCGCACCCGCACGGCCGACGTCGGCCGGCCCTCGGGCCGTGGGTGTCAGCCGTCGGTGGTCGGCCCGTAGACGGTGACCTGGAGGCTGCCGCCGACGAACAGGTCGACGCGCGCGCAGGTGACGCTCTCGTCAGGCACGCTCGTCGTCGGGAACGGGCCATCGACGGCCGTCAGGGCTTCGTCGGCGACAGCCCGGGCCTCCTCGAGCGAGACGCACCGGTCGGTGATCCCGCCCTTCAGCGCCGCCGCGACCCCGGCGACGAGCGAGTCCTCCAGGATCCCGTCCGAACTCGTCGTCCCCCCGACGACGATCGCGCGCCCGCCGACGTCGACCGTGACCTCGGCGCACACCTGTGCCCCGTCCACCGGCTCGGGCAGCGCGTCCCGCTCTTCGACGGACCAGGCCTCCAGCCCGAGCCGGTCCAGCTCCTCCTCGGCCCAGGCGACGCCCTCGGCGACGGTGCGGCACGTGCTCGCCCCGCCGTCGACCCGGTCGGTCACGCTCTGCTGCAGCTCGACCACGGCGGGATCCAGCGCCGAGGGGCCCTCGAGCCGCTCGACGCCGTCGGGCACCTGGTCGGCCGGGGCGACGTACGTCTGACCGTCCCAGGCGAAGGCCACGGGGTCCTCGATCGGCGGCAGGCCCTGCTCCGCGAGGAGCGTCGTGCAGTCCGCGTACGGGTCGCCGGTGAGCCAGGGCCCGGCCGCGTCGGCGTCCAGGCCTTCGGCGACGTCGGGGCTCCAGGCGCTCACGCAGGTGACGCCCTCGCCGGACGAACCGCGGAACGCCTGGATAGCCGCATACGCGACGCCGCCGCCTGCGAGCACCGTGGCGAGCCCGAGCGCGACCGCGCCCCGGCGTCCGATCCGGCGCCGACGAGACGGCGGAGCGGCGGGTGCCGCAGATGCCGCGTTGGTGGGGTCGAGCGTCGTGGTCATGAGGATCTCCTCCCGCAGGGCGGCGAACGCCGCCTCGTCCACGGCACCGAGACCCGCGCGTCGGGCCGGGTCCGCGCTGCGCAGCTGCATCATCGGGTCCGTCATCGTGCCTCCTCGGTTCCGGGGCGGGGCCGTCCCCACCCGCTGACCACGTGTCCGGTCGGGTCGTCCCGTTTCCTCTGCGTCGCGGACGTCGGTGCGCCGGGCGTGACGAGTCCGTCGAGCTGCTCCGCGAGCCGACGGCGGGCCCGGTGCAGGCGCACACGGACGGCGGCGCGCGAGATGCCGAGCACCAGGGCGATCTCGTCGCGCGCGAGCTCCTCCCACGCGACCAGGCGCAGCAGCTCCTGGTCGTCCGGACCGAGGCGCGCGAGCGCGCGCTCGACGTCGCTCACCTCGCCGGTCGGCGGTGGGGTGGCCTCCGCGACCTCGGCGCGGAGCCGGTCGGCGAGGGCGAGCCGACGCCGCGCGCCCCGGTGGAGGTTCGCGAGCACGCGGCGCGCGACGCCGAACATCCACGGTCGCGCGTCGTCGCCGGCGGGGACGTCGTCGATCCGTCGCCAGGCGACGAGGAACGCCTCGGCGACGACGTCGGCAGCGTCGGACGGGTCGGCCACGCGTCGCACCGCGTAGGCGAGCAGGGGGCGGTGCGTGGCCTCGAACAGAGCGGTGAACCGAGCCGTGCGGTCCTCGTCCGGCGGTGGGGCCGACGGGGTCCGCTCGGGCGGGCGGTCAGGGGCGGGCATCCGGGGTCCTCTCGACCGGGAGACGTAGACGACCGTCCCATGTCCGGGGCTCCCCGGTGCGTTACACCCCCCCGGGCGCGGCGGTGGTGGCCGTCCCGCGGCTCGCAGCGGCGCGGCCCTGGACGACCGACAGGCTCCCGCAGGGCGTCCACCAGGCGGGCGCCCGGCGCGTCGGCGCCGTGAATTCTCCGTTTCCGCCCGTGAACGGCGCGTTTCCGGGTCGTGCGGACCGCCGCGCGGGTGAGCGCTCACCGGATGGGGTGCGACGGCGTCGGGCCGGGACGGGAGCGGCGGCGCGCCAACGATCCGGGCCCGTCACGACGATGCGGCGTCCGCCCCGTGCGGGTCTGTTCACACGGGCCGCCGCGCGCCGACGCCGCGGTGAGGTCCTCTCAGGCGGCCCGTGACACGGGCGCCGTGCACCGCTACCTTCGGCGCAGACGACGAGGTGGCCCGCTCCGAGCGGGCCACCTCGATCCGTCTCCGGGTCCCTCCGCGCGAGGGTGCCCGGCAGGGGGCTCGACCAGCAGTGCCACGCACGCCATCACGACGCCGACGACGTCGCCGCACCCGGGCCCCCGAGGACCCGGCGGGCTCCCCGCTCGCCGCCGTCCGCCGTCTGCCCGTCCGCGACCCCCCGGGATCCCCGGATCCCGTCGAGAGCCGGAGGACACGCGATGGCCGTCTCCGAGTTCGACCGCCTGGTCGTCACGCCGCGCCGCACGCAGCACGTGCGGCCCGCCCCGTTCGGCCCGCGGGCCGACGCCGACCGTCCGACCGGCCCGCCGCGCGACGAGAACTCCGCCGCGCGCTCGCCGTCGCTCGTCATGATCATGCTGCTCGCGACGCTCGGCGTCGTCGCGTACGCGGTGTTCCTGCTCAACCCCGCGAACCGCGGCGACGCCCTGCCGTACGTCATGGTCATCACGGCCGAGTCGGTGCTCGTCGCCCAGGCGCTGCTGGCGATGTGGACCGTGCTGTCGAGCGGGTACGACCCGCGCGGGTTCTCGTTCCACCACGCGAAGGACCGCCTGTTCGACGTCCCCGAGATCATCCGCGACGGCGCCGAGGACGACCCGACGCGCTGGAACCTCTACCTCCACGACCGCCCGGTCACCGTCGACGTCCTCATCACGACCTACGGCGAGGACCTCGACACCGTCGCGCGCACGGTCCGCGCCGCCGTCGCGCTCCGCGGCACGCACCGCACGTGGGTGCTCGACGACGGCCGGTCCGACGACGTGCGCGACCTCGCCGCCCAGCTCGGCGCGCGCTACGTGCGGCGCCTGTCGAGCAACGGCGCGAAGGCCGGCAACGTCAACCACGCGCTCGCCATCGCCAAGGGCGACTTCTTCGTCATCCTCGACGCCGACTTCGTCGCCAGGCCCGAGCTCCTCGTCGAGACCGTGCCGTTCTTCGTCAAGGACGACGTCGCGTTCGTCCAGACCCCGCAGACCTACGGCAACCTCGACAACCTCATCTCGCGCGGCGCCGGGTACATGCAGGCCGTCTTCTACCGGTTCGTGCAGCCCGGCCGGAACCGGTTCAACGCCGCGTTCTGCGTCGGCACCAACGTCATCTTCCGCCGGGCCGCGATCGACGACATCGGCGGCATGCACACCGACTCCAAGTCCGAGGACGTGTGGACGTCGCTCATGCTCCACGAGCGCGGGTGGCGCACGATCTACATCCCCACGACGCTCGCCGTCGGCGACACCCCCGAGACCGTCGAGGCGTACACCAAGCAGCAGCTGCGCTGGGCGACCGGCGGGTTCGAGATCCTGCTCCGGCACAACCCGCTCAGCCCGCGCCGCACCCTCACGCTCGACCAGCGGCTCCAGTACACCGTCACCGCGACGCACTACCTCGCGGGCATCGCACCGCTCGTGCTGCTGCTCGTGCCTCCGCTCCAGATCTACCTCGACCTCACACCCATGAACCTCACTATCTCGTGGGGCACGTGGCTGCTCTACTACGCGGGGTTCTACGTCCTCCAGATCGCCATCGCGTTCTTCACGCTCGGGTCGTTCCGGTGGGAGGTGCTCATGCTCGCGTCCGTGTCGTTCCCCATCTACACCAAGGCCCTGTGGAACGCGCTGACCGGCAAGGAGCAGGCGTGGCACGTGACCGGGAGCACGGGCAAGGTCACGTCGCCGTTCAACTACATGATCCCGCAGGTGCTGTTCTTCGCGTTCCTGCTCGTGACGTCGGTGGTCGGGGCCTGGAAGGAGCGGGGCGACCCGATGCCGAGCCTCGCGCTCGCGTGGAACGTCACCAACACGCTGATCCTCGGGGCGTTCGTCGTGACGGCCCTCCGGGAGTCGCGGTCTGCCCGGCGCGCGGCGCGCTCCGTCCGGCGGCGAGGAGGGACGGCCGCGGCCGTCGTCGACGAGGCGTTGTCGGAGCGGCTCGGCGTCGAGGTGACGGTCGGCGTGGGGACGCGCGCCGGGAGGCGGCGGGCGCGCCGTGGCGGGAACACGTCGTCCGGAGGTGTCGCATGACCTGGTCGAACCGGATCCGTCTCGTGGGCGGACTGCTCGTGGTGGTGCTCGTGTGCGCGGCGCTCACGCTCGTGATGAACCGGCGCCTCGGGCAGGCGACGAGCACGACGGCCACCATCCGGGCGGAGGTGCTCGACGTCGGCAGCGACTACGCGGGGACCGTCACCGCGGCGGAGGTCGCCGAGGGGGACGAGGTCGCCGCGGGCGACCCGTTGTTCACCGTGAGCAGCCTGACGCTCCAGCACGACATCGCGCTCGGGCTCGTCAGCGCGGACACGTCCGCGTACCAGGTGGCGCCCGACGGGACGATCACGCTCGTCGCGCCCTACGACGCCGTCGTCACCCACGTCGCGGCCCGCGAGGGCGGGTTCGTCCAGGCGGGCGAGGTCGTCGCGTCGCTCGAGCGGGAGGGGTCGCTGTTCGTCGACGCCCGCCTGACGCTCGACCCGAGCGACTTCGCGCGCGTCCGCCAGGGTGCGGAGGTCACGGTCGTCCTGCCGAACCAGACGGAGGTCGCGGGCGAGGTCGCGTCGGTCGCGGTGCAGAACACCGCCAACCAGGCGGAGGCGACCGTCGAGGTCACGAGCGACGCGCTCGTGCGGGGGGCCGAGCACGGGCTCGTCGCATCGGGCACGCCGGTCACGGCGAGCATCGAGCTGCACGACGACGGCCCGCTCGCCGGGGTCGACGAGTCGTTCGGCGAGTTCCTCCGCAAGGTGGGGCTGTGACGCCCCGCCGAGGTCGACCCGTGCGTCGCGAGGTCGACCTGCCCAGAGTCGACCTCGAGCGCCCGGGCCGATCCCGCGGTGGGGTGCGCGCCACCGCCCCCGCCGTGCTCCTGGCGTCGGCGCTCCTCGTCGCCGGGTGCGGGCTGTTCGGGACGGACGCGTCGCCGGGGGCGACGGGAGCGCCGGGAGAGAGCGCCGCCGTCGGGCACCCCGCCGCGGACCTGACCGGCACCGTGCCCGACGTCGACCCGTCGATCCTGCCGCAGGAGTCGGTCGCGCCGATGCCCGCCGCGCGGCTCGCCGACGGGCTCGTCCCGCCGACGAACCGGTGGTTCTCCGGGCTCGTGTTCGGCGACGAGCCGCTGCCCGTGTTCCCCGTGCCGCTCGCGTTCGGCGTGACCGGTGGCGGCTTCGCGTTCGGCCTGCCCGACGTCCAGGTCACCGAGCAGTCGATCCTCGGGCCGTACGTGCCGCAGGTCGGCGTGGACGTCGGGGCGTCGTCGGTCGTGGTCACCGCCTACGACACCGCGTCCGTCACGCTCGACCTGCTCGACGGCGCAGGCTCCGTCCTGGGGGCCGTGACCCTCGTCGAGGGGTCGCCCGTGCTGCGGTACACCGCGGCGACGGACCAGACGGCGGCGCTCACCGTCGCCTTCGCCGCGACGGACGGGCTCGTGAGCACCGAGACCGGCGGGCGCGACTACGTGCTCGTCGGGGCGGACGACACGCTGTCGGGAGGCGGCCGGTCGCTCGACCTGGCGGCGGGAGACTCCGTCGCCTGGTTCCCCGTCCCCGACGACGCCCCGGACGGCGCGGTCGCGACGCTCGCCGAGGCGGCCGCGCACCCCGTGACGGGCACGACGCTCGCCTACGGCGTGGCGGACGACGCCGTCACCACGGCGATCACGTACGAGACCGACGGCGAAGCGCCCGGGCCGGGGACCGTCGTCGTGCGGCTGCCGCACCAGCGCGAGAGCGACGGCGCGACGTGTGGCCTCGGCACCTACGCGACCGTGCGCGGCACGGTCGACGTGTGCACGGCGAGCACGCTCGCGTGGACGAGCCCCGCCGTCGAACCCGCCGGGACGCTCGACGTGACCGGGCTGGGCGAGGACGAGACGACCGAGCTCGCCGAGCAGGTGCGGGCCGACGCGTCCGCGCGCGAGGCGGGGTCCCTCGAGGTGCCGTCGGACACGTACTTCGGGGGCAAGGCGCTCGCGCGCGACGCGAACCTGCTCGCGCTCGCCGAGCAGCTCGGGCTCGACGACGTCGCGGCCCCGCTGCGCGCCGACCTCGCCGCCGCGCTCCGCGAGTGGGCCGATCCCGCGGGCTGCGCGGAGCGCGACGCGCGCTGCTTCGTCTACGACCCGGAGGTGCGCAGCGTCGTCGGGAGGACGCCGTCGTTCGGGTCGGACGAGCTCAACGACCACCACTTCCACTACGGGTACCTCCTCTACGCCGCGGGCGTCGTGGCCGCCGACGACCCGGCGCTCGCGGCCGACCTCGCGCCCGTTCTCGACCTGCTCGCGGCGGACGTCGCGGCCGGTGCGGGCGACGGGGACTTCCCGGCGCTGCGCGTGTTCGACGCGTACACGGGTCACTCCTGGGCGTCGGGGTACGCGCCCTTCGCGGACGGGAACAACCAGGAGTCCGCGTCCGAGGCGGTGTCGGCGTGGAACGGGCTGGCGCTGTGGGCGCAGGCGTCGGGGGACACACCGCTCGAGACGCAGGCGCGCTGGCTGCTGTCCGCCGAGGCGGCGTCGGCGCGCGCGTACTGGACCGACTTCGACCGCGACGACCCGGCGATCGAGGGCTTCGGGCACACCGTGACGTCGCTCGTGTGGGGCGGCAAGCGCGACTGGGCCACGTGGTTCAGCGCCGAGCCGAGCGCGATGCTCGGCATCCTCGTGCTGCCGATGCAGCCCGTCGCCGGGTACCTCGCGGGCGACCCCGAGCGCATCCGGGCCAACCTCGACGAGGCGCTCGCGGGCCCGCGCGACGACCCGGCGTCGTGGGACGTGATGTTCGGCGACCAGCTCCTCCTGTACGCGGCGCTCGCCGGCCCGGACGACGCCGCGGCCGCCCTGGACGTCGCCCGCACCCTTCCGGTGGAACGCGTCGACGACGGCAACACCCGCAGCTACCTCCTCGCGTGGCTCCTGGTGCACGCGACGGCGTAGCACTGCCGACCGCCGAACCCGTGGCTGTCGCCGGGCCCGGCGACCTGGCGTGCGACGAGCCCGGGTTCGGCGGGCACTACCCTGCTCCGGGGGTCTTCACACGAACTTCACGGACGGGAGAGACATGAGCGCCATCGGGTGGCGGTTGCACGGGAACGGGAAGACGGTGGCGCCGGGGGACGTCGTCGACCCGGACGAGCGGCTGACCTGGCCGCGGACCATCGGGATCGGCATGCAGCACGTCGTCGCCATGTTCGGCGCGACGTTCCTCGTGCCGCTGCTCACCGGGTTCTCGCCGGCGACGACGCTGTTCTTCTCCGCGATCGGCACCGTCGGGTTCCTGCTCATCACGCGCAACCGGCTTCCCAGCTACCTCGGGTCGAGCTTCGCGTTCATCGCCCCGATCGGCGCCGCGACGGCGTCGCAGGGCCAGTCCGTGGCCGTCGGCGGCATCCTCGTCACCGGTCTCGTGCTGGCTGCGGTCGGCCTGCTCGTGCACGTCGCCGGCGCGCGGTGGATCGACATCGTCATGCCGCCGATCGTCACGGGCACGATCGTCGCGCTCATCGGCCTCAACCTCGCCCCGGCAGCCTGGGGGAACTTCCAGAAGGCGCCGGTCACGGCCGTCGTCACGCTGACCGCGATCATCCTCGTGAGCGTCCTGTTCAAGGGCATCATCGGCCGCCTCTCGATCCTCGTGGGCGTGGTCGTCGGCTACGTCGTGGCCGTGCTCCAGGGCGAGGTGTCGTTCGACGCGGTGCGCAAGGCCGACTGGATCGGGCTCCCCGAGTTCGTCACGCCCACGTTCGACGTCGCCGTGCTCGGCCTGTTCGTGCCCGTCGTGCTCGTGCTCATCGCGGAGAACGTCGGCCACGTGAAGTCGGTCGCGGCGATGACCGGCAAGAACCTCGACGACCTCACCGGCCGCGCGCTCTTCGCGGACGGCCTCGCGACCACGCTCGCCGGCGTCGGCGGCGGGTCGGGCACCACGACGTACGCCGAGAACATCGGCGTCATGGCCGCGACGCGCGTCTACTCGACCGCGGCGTACTGGGTCGCGGCAGCGACCGCGCTGGTGCTCTCGCTCTCGCCGAAGTTCGGCGCGCTCATCGCGACCATCCCCGCCGGCGTCCTGGGCGGCGCGGCGACGATGCTCTACGGCATGATCGGGATCCTCGGCGCGCGCATCTGGGTGCAGAACAAGGTCGACTTCTCCGACCCGGTCAACCTCACGACCGCCGCCGTGCCGCTCGTCGTCGGCATCGCCAACTTCACCTGGGCGGTCGGCGACCTCACGTTCGAGGGCATCGCGCTCGGCACCGGCGCGGCGCTCGTGATCTACCACCTCATGCGGACCGTCGCGCGGTGGCGCGGCACCACCCAGGAGCCCGCCAGCCCGGCGTCCGCCCCCGGCGGCGACGAGCCGATCGTCCACGACGCGGTCAAGGACGCCCGCTGACTCCACCGCCTGTGGAACCCCGGGTTCGGCGACTCACGTTGCCGAGCCCGGGGTTGCGCGTCATGGAGACGTCACCGTGACGCGCAACCCCGGGTTCGCGGGTCGACGGTGACCTCGAAACCGAGGTCGGGGCTGGTTGTTGCGGAGTGCGCGACAGGCGCCGTCCTCGTCACGCGGTGCGACGACGGCCTGCCGCGAGGAGTGCCCGTCGCACGGTGGTCGCCGAGCGCCCGGGCACGCGTGCGTCGGACGACGTGAGTCGGAGCAGCGCCGCGACGTCGGCGGTCACGAGGTCGTTGTGACGTTCCCGGTCGGCGAACGCGGCGCTCGGGGTGTCGTGGAACTCCGCGCCGTCGGCCTCGGCGACGACCCAGCGGCCGTCGTCGAGGCGCCAGCCGAGGTCGCCGCGCCGTTCCCGTCCGCTCGACCCCACCAAGGGGACCTGGAGCATGTCCGGCGGGACGCCGCCGTCGACGCAGTCGAGCCGCACCCAGGTCTCGAGCGGCGACTCGGACCGACCGTCCGCGAGCTCCCACCACGAGTGGGTCCGGGCGACGCGTCGCCGTCCGCGGGCATGGTCGTGCGCGCGGGCGAGCCCGTCGGACGAGAGCAGACCGAGGTGCAACGCCGAGTCCATGACGGACACCGCCCACGGGCGGTCGAGCTCGGGCACGGCCTGGGCCAGCGCCCACTCCGGTGCCGCCACGTACCGGCCGCCGACCCGCATGACGGTCATGCCGTCGTCGAACATGCGCAGCCGGATGCCGTCTCGCGACTCGAGAGACCGGGCACCGGGCAACGTGGCCTGGGGCACGACGCGTGCGGGCAGCCCTGCGACTCCGAGCAGCGCGAGCGCGCACGACCCGACCGCGATCGCCTCGGGCCCGAACGCGAGCAGCGCGGCCCACGCAGCACGCCGTCGGCGGTGATCCGTCGGCCTGGACGCGACCGGCGCGGGCTCGGTGTCGTGGACGCCCCGCGTGACGTGCGACCAGCTTCCGGTGCGCAGGAGACGACGCAGCACGTCGGGGCTCACGCCGGCGTCTCGGCACTGTCCCGTCGTGATGAGGCTCTCCTGACGGGACGCGATGCGGAGGGCCTCGTCCGGGACCAGAGTGCGTGCTGGCATGTCGAGATCACACTGCCGAACGAGCCCCGCACGCATCGGACCACCGGCGTCCTGTGGACGGGCCACTGCGGATGCGCTCCTGTGGACGCGCAGGATGCCTGCGCCACGCCAGAAGGGACCCCCTGCTGAGACGGGCCGCGGGACGCTCGGCGAGCCCGGGGTTGTCGGGTACTCGGCGGCGAACGTAGCCCGCAACCCAGGGTTCGGCGGGGACGGTGCCGCGGAAGGGGGCAGGGCCGGGTCAGAGAGGGAGGCCCAGGACCAGGCCCTCGTCGACGTCGAGGCGGGCGAAGCCGAGGTGCTCGTAGAAGCCGATCGCGGAGACGTTGTCCTCCGCGACACCGAGGTGGACGCCCTGGACCCCGGCGGCGCGCAGGGCGTCGAACAGGGCGGCCATCAGCCGGCGGCCGTTGCCGCCGCCCTGCGCGGCGGGCAGCAGGTCGACGTGGAGGTGCGCGGGGTAGTCGAGGAGCACCGAGGGGTCGGTGAGGTGCGGGCGGTGGATCTGGCGGACGAGCGCCTCGTCGCGGGAGCCCTCCGGGAAGCTGCCCAGCGGGTACCGCTCGCGCAGCGGCGGCCACCACTCCCGCTCGGACCGCGCCTCGAACGCGGCGGTGTCGCGTGCCCCCAGCACGTAGCCCGCGGCCACGCCGTCGGACTCGACGACGAACGCGAGCGACGGCTCGAGGGCGAGGTACGCCCCGAGGTAGACCTCGCCGAGCAGCCGCGGGTCGGTGTACAGCGCCGTCGCGTCCGCGCCGGACGCGCCGGTCCGCAGGCAGATCTCGTAGAGACGGTCGACCTCGTCGGGGTCGGTGGTCCGGGCAGGCCGGAGGGGCAGGGTGCTCATGGGTACCGTTCGGCGGTCGTGAGGCTCGGCGGGGCGCCGGGCGAGGGTCGTGCTCAGCCCTCCGCGGGCGGCACGGGCAGCGGCTGGGGGGTGATCTCCTCGATCGCGACGCACCCGGCGCGGCTCTCGAGCGGGACGTCGCTGGACAGGCCGACGAGCTCGGGGTCCACGACGTCCTCGAAGTCGGTGCCCACGTAGAGGTCGACGGTCGGGGCCTCGCGCGTGTCGAGCACGAGGCCCGGGTTGTCGTAGTGCGCCGCGAGCGTGTACGCCTGCGCGAGCCCCGTGACCCCGAAGTGGATCTGCGTCTGCGCCACGACGTCCGACTTCCCGTCGCCGTCCAGGTCCGGCGCGTTGCCGGTGGTGAGCACCGTGAAGCCCCGGGACGTGAGCAGGTCCTGGTTCAGCCGCCCGAGGGGGGCGTCCTTGCCGGACGCGTTGTAGACGTTGACCTGGACGTCGGCCGCCGCCACCGGGAGCGTGCCCTCGGGGAGGCAGGGGACCTGGACGCCCGCGAGGTCGTCGACGGCCTCCGGGGACGACAACGGCCGGTCGAACGGCGCGTCGATCGCGCCCGTGTAGACGGCCAGCGCGCCGAGCCCGACGACGGCGAGCGCGGCGATGAGGAGCCCGAACACGACCGCCTGGCGCTCGTGCATGCGTCGGCGACGCTCGGCGCGTGCGGTGTCGGGGCGGGTGGTCACGCCAGAAACCTACCGGACCCCGCGCTCATCGCACGGTCAGGACGCGGGCGTGCAGGATCGCGCGCTGCTGGAGCGCGGCGCGCACCGCGCGGTGCAGTCCGTCCTCGAGGTAGAGGACCCCCTCGTACTCGACGACGTGCGCGAAGAGGTCGCCGAAGAACGTGGAGTCCTCGGCGAGGAGCGCGTCGAGGTCGAGCGTGCGCTTGGTCGTGACGAGCTCGTCGAGGCGCACCTGACGCGGGGGCACCTCGGCCCAGTCCCGCGCGGTCACCCGGCCGTGGTCCGGGTAGGGGCGCCCGTCGCCGACGGCCTTGAAGATCATGCGGCACATCCTAGATGCCGGACCCCGCCTCTCGCCCGGGTCGGCGCGGTGCCGGTCACGCAGTCGTCACGATCTCCCCACGAGGAGCACCCGGGTCCTCCGCGTCAGCGGGGGTGCTACCCCGTGCCGGCCGGGCACGGCCGGTCGGGGGTGCGCCCCGTCAAGGTTCCGGCAGAGGGCGTCAAGGTTCCGTCAGAGCCCCGTCCGGGGACCTTCGGCCGGGCGTAGAACGGCAGTGCGCCCGGGTTCCGGGCGCCGGCACCACGCCCGCTGCGGGCGCTCGCCGACCCTCGTCGAGAAGGCGTTCTCACCATGGCCGACCTGGCCTTCCTCCTCCTCACCGTCGCGTTCTTCGCGGCGGTCGCGCTCGTCGCGCGTCGTCACGGCTCCTCGGGAGGCACCCGGTGATGGTCCTCGACTGGATCGCGCTCGGCGCCGTCGTCGCCGTGCTGGGCTACCTCTTCGTCGCGCTGCTCCGCAGCGACCGGGCCCGGTGAGCGCCGTGCCGACGACGGTCGACGCCGCGGTCGTGTGGGCGGCCGTCGGGCAGGTCGCCCTCCTCGTCGCGGCGCTCGCGGCGGTGCACGCGCCGCTCGGCGCGTACATGGCGCGCGTGTACACCTCGCCGCGTCACCTGCGCGTCGAGCGCGCAGGCTACCGGCTGGCGCGCGTGGACCCCGACGCGGAGCAGCGGTGGAGCACCTACCTCTTCTCACTGCTGGGCTTCTCGCTCGCCTCGGTCCTGCTGCTCTACGCCCTGGGCCGCCTCCAGGACCACCTGCCGATGAACCTCGGGTTCACGGGGCTGGACCCGGCGGGCGCCTGGAACACGGCGGTCTCGTTCGTGACGAACACGAACTGGCAGTGGTACTCGGGTGAGGCGGCCGCGGGCCACCTTCTCCAGATGGCCGGGCTGGCGGTGCAGAACTTCGTCTCGGCCGCCGTCGGGATGTCGGTCGCGATCGCGCTCGTGCGCGGGTTCGCCCGATCGGGGACCGACGCGCGGATCGGCAACTTCTGGACGGACCTCACCCGGTCCGTGGTCCGGATCCTGCTGCCGGTCGCGTTCGTCGCGGCGGTCGTGCTCGTGGCGAACGGCGTGATCCAGAACCTGAGCCCGCACACCGCGGTCGAGACGCTCGCGGGCGGCACGCAGCACGTCCTCGGCGGCCCGGTCGCCTCCCAGGAGGCCATCAAGGAGCTCGGCACCAACGGCGGCGGGTTCTTCAACGCGAACTCGGCGCACCCCCTGGAGAACCCGAACCCGTTCACCAACATCTTCGAGATCTTCCTCATCCTGCTGATCCCGTTCACCCTCCCGCGCACGTTCGGCCTCATGGTCGGCGACCGCCGCCAGGGCTGGGCCGTCCTCGGCGCGATGGCCGGGTTGTTCGCCGTCGCGCTCGCCCTGACCACCTGGGCGGAGCTCGCCGGGCCGGGTGCCGCGCCCCAGGCCGCGGGCGCCGCGCTGGAGGGCAAGGAGACCCGGTTCGGCCTCGCCGCGAGCGCCCTGTTCGCGACCGCGACGACCGGCACCTCGACCGGTGCGGTCAACGCGATGCACGACTCGCTCACCGCGCCCGGCGGGGGAGTCGTGCTCTTCACCATGCTCCTCGGCGAGATCGCGCCGGGCGGCGTGGGTGCGGGGCTGTACGGGATGCTCGTGCTCGCGGTCGTCGCGGTGTTCGTCGCGGGCCTCATGGTGGGCCGCACGCCTGAGTACCTGGGCAAGAAGATCGGGCGCCAGGAGATCACGCTCGTCGCGCTGTACGTCCTGACGACCCCGGCGGTCGTGCTCGTCGGCACGGCGCTGTCCGTGGTCCTGCCCGACGGCCTCGCCGGCCAGCAGGAGGGCGGCCCGCACGGGCTGACCGAGGTGCTGTACGCGTTCGCGTCGGCCGGGAACAACAACGGTTCCGCGTTCGCGGGGCTGTCGGCCGGGACGCCGTACTACAACACGCTGCTCGGTCTCGCGATGCTCGTCGGCCGCTTCGTCCCCATCGCGCTGGTCCTCGCCCTGGCGGGGCGCCTCGCCTCCCAGCGGTCCGTCCCGCCGTCCGCCGGCACCCTGCCGACCCACCAGCCGCTGTTCGTCGGCCTGCTCGGCACGGTCGCGCTCGTCGTCGTCGGCCTCACCTTCGTCCCCGTCCTGTCCCTCGGTCCTGTCGTGGAGTCCCTGTCATGAGCACGCCGCTCGCTTCCGTCCCCCAGCTGCCCGGCACCCCGGCGTCCCCCGCGGGTGCGCACGACGGCGGATCGCACCACGACGACCACCCCGGCGGCGGGCGTCGTGCCCCGCGGGCGTTGTCTCTCGCGCAGGTGGGCACGGCGCTGCCGGCCGCGCTGCGCAAGCTCGACCCGCGCGTGCTGTTCCGGTCGCCGGTGCTGTTCGTCGTGGAGCTCGGCGCGGCCGCGACGACGGTGCTCGCCGCCCTGGAGCCGGACCTGTTCTCGATCCTCGTCGCGGTGTGGCTGTGGGCGACGGTCCTGTTCGCGACGCTCGCCGAGTCGGTCGCGGAGTCGCGGGGCAAGGCGCAGGCGTCGAGCCTGCGCGCGACGCAGCGCAGCACGACGGCGCGCCGCGTGGACGCGCCGTCCGACACCCTGGCCGCCGGGTCGCGCCTGCACCTGCTGCCGACGGTCGACGTGCCCTCGTCGAGCCTGCGGGTGGGCGACGTCGTCGTGGTCGTCGCGGGGGAGACCATCCCGGGCGACGGTGACGTGATCGAGGGCGTCGCGTCGGTCGACGAGTCGGCGATCACGGGCGAGTCCGCCCCGGTCATCCGCGAGTCGGGCGGCGACCGCTCGGCGGTGACGGGCGGGACGGTCGTCCTGTCCGACCGCATCGTCGTGCGGGTCACCGCCCCGGCCGGCCAGACGTTCGTCGACCGGATGATCGCGCTCGTCGAGGGCAGCGAGCGCCAGCGCACGCCCAACGAGATCGCGCTCAACGTGCTGCTCACGTCGCTGACGATCGTGTTCGTCCTCGCCGTCGCGACGCTCCAGCCGTTCGCCGTGTACTCGGGGGCGCGGCAGTCGCTCGTGGTGCTCGTCGCGCTCCTCGTGTGCCTCATCCCGACGACGATCGGCGCGCTGCTGTCGGCGATCGGCATCGCGGGCATGGACCGCCTGGTCCGGCGCAACGTGCTCGCGATGTCGGGCCGCGCGGTCGAGGCGGCGGGCGACGTGGACGTGCTGCTGCTCGACAAGACCGGGACCATCACGCACGGCAACCGGTTCGCGACCGAGGTGCTGCCGGTGGGCCACGTGAGCGCGGCCGAGCTCGCCGACGCGGCGCGCCTGGCCTCGCTGTCCGACGAGACGCCGGAGGGGCGGAGCATCGTCGACCTCGTGACGTCGCTGGACGGGCGCCTCGCGAGCGACCTGGCGCGCGAGACCGTGGGCGCGGAGTTCATCCCCTTCACGGCCCAGACGCGGATGTCCGGCGTGGACCTGCCGGTGCCCGACGGCGGGGTGCGGCGCGTGCGCAAGGGCGCGGGCTCCGCGGTGCAGCGCTGGGTGCACTCCACGGGCGGGAGCGTGACGGGGCCGCAGACGGACGAGCTCGCGGCCCACGTGGAGACGGTCAGCGGGCAGGGCGGCACGCCGCTGGTGGTCGCCGAGCAGGTGGGCGACGGCCCGGCGCGCGTGCTCGGCGTCGTCCGGCTCAAGGACGTCGTCAAGGACGGGCTGCGCGAGCGGTTCGACCAGCTCCGGGCGATGGGCATCCGGAGCGTCATGGTCACGGGCGACAACGCGATCACCGCGCGGGCCATCGGGGCCGAGGCGGGCGTGGACGACGTGCTCGCCGAGGCCACCCCCGAGGACAAGCTCGCGCTCATCCGGCGCGAGCAGGAGGGCGGGCGCCTCGTCGCGATGGCAGGCGACGGGACCAACGACGCGCCCGCGCTCGCGCAGTCCGACGTCGGCGTCGCGATGAACACGGGCACGACCGCCGCGAAGGAGGCGGGGAACATGGTCGACCTCGACTCGAACCCCACGAAGCTCCTGGAGATCGTCGAGATCGGCAAGCAGCTCCTCATCACGCGCGGCGCGCTGACCACGTTCTCCGTCGCGAACGACGTCGCCAAGTACTTCGCGATCCTGCCTGCGATGTTCCTCGGCGCGTTCCCCGCGCTCGAGGTGCTCAACGTCATGCGCCTGTCCAGCCCGCAGTCCGCGATCCTCTCCGCGGTGATCTTCAACGCGCTGATCATCGTGGCCCTCGTCCCGTTGGCGCTGCGCGGGGTGCGGTACCGCCCGGCGTCCGCGTCGGCCCTGCTCCGGCGCAACCTGCTGGTCTACGGGCTCGGCGGCCTCGTGGCGCCGTTCGTCGGGATCAAGCTCGTCGACCTCCTCGTCTCCCTCCTCCCGGGCTTCTGAGCCTGGTGCCGAAAGGAACTCCCGTGCCCAGCTCCTCGCAGGTCCCGTCCGGCTCCCGTCCGTCGACCGCCGGCGGCGCCGTCTCCTTCGTCCGCCAGTCGTGGGCAGGGCTGCGCGTCCTGCTCCTGATGACCGTCCTGCTCGGCGGGCTCTACCCCTTGGCCGTGACGGGGGTCGGTCAGGCCGCCTTCGGCTGGCAGGCGAACGGCTCGCTCGTCCGCGCGGACGGCACCCGGGCTTCGTCGCCCGACGACGCGGGGGCCGACGGTGCCCCGGTCGTCGGGTCGGCCCTCGTCGGACAGGCGTTCGGCGAGCCGGGGACGGCGCCCGAGTGGTTCCACGGCCGCCCGTCCGCGGCCGGCGACGGCTACGACACGCTCGCGTCCGGGGGGTCGAACCTCGGTCCGAACAACCCCGAGCTCGTCGCCGCGATCGAGGCGCGCCGGGCGGCCGTCGCCGCGGAGGACGGCGTCGACCCGGCGACCGTCCCGCCGGACGCAGTGACGGCGTCGGCCTCGGGCCTCGACCCGCACGTCTCGCCCGCGTACGCCGACCAGCAGGTCGAGCGTGTCGCCGCGGCGCGCGGGCTCGACCCCGCGGAGGTGCGCGCGCTGGTCGACGACGCCGCGGCCGGGCGCGTGGCCGGCGTGCTGGGCGACCCGCGCGTGAACGTGCTCGCGCTCAACCTCGGGCTCGAGAACCTCGCGCCCGCCGGCTCGGACGCGCCCTGACGTGCGGCGTGATGGACTGCGCACATGAGTGCCGACACGCCTGACGGGCGGCGCCGGGGGAGGCTGACGGTCTACCTCGGCGCCGCGCCGGGCGTCGGCAAGACGTTCGCGATGCTCGACGAGGCGCTGCGCCGCCGGTCCCGCGGGACGGACGTCGTGGTGGGCCTCGTCGAGTCGCACGGGCGCCCGGCCACGGCGGCGAAGATCGGCGACCTCGAGGTCGTGCCGCGCCGCGCCGTCGGGCACCGGGGCGTCGAGCTCACCGAGCTCGACGTCGACGCCGTCGTCGCGCGCGACCCCGACGTCGCGCTCGTCGACGAGCTGGCGCACACGAACGCGCCCGGCTCGCGCCACGCCAAGCGGTGGCAGGACGTGCACGACCTGCTGGCGGCCGGGATCGACGTGGTGACCACGGTGAACGTGCAGCACCTGGAGTCGCTCACCGAGGACGTCGAGGCGATCACGGGCGTCCGCCAGCGCGAGACCGTCCCCGACCACGTGGTGCGCGAAGCCGACCAGATCCAGCTCGTCGACCTCTCGCCCCAGGCGCTACGACGACGGCTCGCCCACGGCAACGTCTACCGCGCCGAGCAGATCGACGCGTCCCTCTCCGCCTACTTCCGCGAGGGCAACCTCACGGCGCTCCGCGAGCTCGCGCTCCTGTGGCTCGCCGACCGGGTCGACGACGCCCTCACGCGCTACCGCGCCGACCACGCGATCTCCGGGACGTGGCCTGCCCGCGAGCGCGTCGTCGTCGCGGTGACGGGCGGGCCCGAGAGCGCGACGCTGCTGCGTCGCGGCGCCCGCATCGCCGAGCGGGCCGCGGGGTCGGAGCTGCTCGCGGTGCACGTCCTCGCGACCGACGGCCTGCCCACCGCCTCGCCCGCGGCGATCGCGGCCGACCGCGCGCTCGTCGAGTCGCTCGGCGGCACCTTCCACACCGTCGTCGGGGAGGACGTCGCGTCAGCCGTCGTCGACTTCGCGCACGGCGCCAACGCGACGATGGTGGTCGTCGGCGTCTCGCGGCGCTCGCGGTGGCGCGAGGCGTTCCTCGGCTCGACGAGCGCAGAGATCGCCCGGCTCTCGGGCTCGCTCGACGTGCATCTCGTCACCCACGAGCGCGCGCGGTCGGGGCGGGTCGCGCGGCGCGGCTGGAGCCCGTTGTCCGCCCGGCGGCGCGTCGCGGGGTTCGTGCTCGCCGTCGCCGGCCCGGCGGGTCTCACCGCCCTGCTCGACGCCGGCCGGGAGGCCGTCGGGCTGTCGACGCAGGTCATGCTCTTCCTCGCGCTGTCGGTCGGCGTCGCGCTCGTCGGGGGGATGTGGCCCGCGCTGGCCTGCGCCGTCGTGTCCTTCCTGTGCCTCAACTGGTTCTTCACGCCGCCCACCGGCCTGCTCACCGTCGCCGACCCGGAGAACCTGCTCGCGCTGCTCGTGTTCGTGCTCGTCGCGGCCGCCGTCGCGTCGGTCGTCGACCTCTCCGCGCGGCGCACCGTGCAGGCCTACCGTGCGCGGGCCGAGGCGTCGACGCTCGCCGCCCTCTCCCGGTCCGTGCTGTCCGGGGAGGACACGGCCGAGGCCGTCGTCGCGCGCCTCGCCCAGACCTTCCAGCTCCGCCGCGTCGCGCTCGAGGAGCGGGCGCGCACGGACGGGCGGGCACAGGCGTGGACGACCATCGCGGTCTCGGACCGCGCCGCCGACACGGTGGCCCCGACACGTGCCCGACCTCGCCGCGCGCCGGGGGGCGGTGACGAGACCCGGACCGTGGTGAGCGTCGGCGACGACCTCCGGCTCGTGCTCGACGGCCGCCCCCTGCCCGCGGGCGACCGTCAGGTGCTCGAGGCGTTCGGGGCCCAGGCAGGCATCGTGCTGGAGTACCGCCGGCTGCGCGAGGAGGCGGCCCGCGCCGCGGTCCTGGCCGAGGCGGACGCCACCCGCACGGCCCTGCTCGCCGCGGTCTCGCACGACCTGCGCACGCCGCTCGCGGCGATCCGCGCCGCCGTCGACGGGCTGCGCTCGCCGGAGGCCGTCCTGGAGCCGCAGGACCGGACCGCGCTCGTCGAGACCGCGGCCTCCGAGACCGAGCGGCTCGAGCAGCTCATCGACAACCTGCTCGACCTCTCGCGTCTCCAGACGGGGTCCGTCGCCCCGGTCCTGCGGGACGTGTCGCTCGAGGAGATCGTGCCGGTCGCCGTCGAGCCGCACGGCCCGCGCGTCGCGCTCGACGTGCCCGAGGACCTGCCCCTCGTGCGCACGGACCCCGGCCTCCTCGAGCGCGTCGTCGCGAACGTCGTCGCGAACGCCGTGCGGTTCGCGCCCCCGGACGAGCCCGTCCGCGTCCGGGCCTCCGCCTCGGGCGGGATCGTCGAGGTGCGGGTCGTCGACCTCGGGCCGGGGGTGCCCGACGACGCCAAGGAGCGGATGTTCGAGTCCTTCCAGCGGCTGGGCGACGCCGGCGGGCACGGCGTCGGGCTCGGGCTCGCCGTCGCGCGCGGCTTCTCCCGCGCCGTCGGCGCGACCCTCGTCCCCGAGGACACGCCGGGCGGAGGCCTCACCATGGTCCTGACCGTCCCCGTCGCGCCGCCGCGCGAGCCGGGGGCACGCACCGAGCAGGAGGAGCGCGCGTGAGCGACGATATGGCGACCCACCACGTGCTCGTCGTCGACGACGATCCCGGCCTGCTGCGCGCGATCGCCATCACGCTGCGCACCCACGGCTGGAAGGTCAGCACCGCCACGTCGGGCGGGGCCGGCATCGACCTCGTCGCGACCGGCACCCCGGACGTCATCCTGCTCGACCTCGGCCTGCCCGACCTCAGCGGGTTCGACGTCATCCGGGCCGTGCGCGGGTGGAGCACCGTGCCGATCGTCGTGCTCTCCGCCCGTCACCTCGGCGACGACAAGGTGGACGCGCTCGACGCCGGCGCCGACGACTACGTCACCAAGCCCTTCGCGATGCCCGAGCTCATGGCGCGGCTGCGCGCGGCCGTGCGACGGTCGGCGGGCACCGCCCGGGACGGGTCCGCCGTCGTCGAGGCGGGCGACCTGCACATCGACCTCGCCCGCCGCCGCCTCCTGCGCCGCGGCGTCGAGGTGCGGCTCAGCCCCACCGAGTGGGCCCTCCTCGAGATCCTCGTCGCGCAGCGCGGCCGCGTCGTCGAGCGCGAGCACCTGCTGCGCGAGGTGTGGGGGCCGACCGCCACGCGCGACACCCACTACCTCCGGGTCTACCTCGCGCAGCTCCGCCGCAAGCTCGAGGACGACCCCGCGGCGCCGCGCCACCTCATCACGAGCCCCGGCATCGGCTACCGGTTCGAGGAGTGACCTGTCGCATCGTCCACGAGGCGCGCAAGCTCGCGCACGACGGCGCCCGGCAGCGCGGGCGGGAACAGCAGCGCGCGCTGGAGCTCGCCCGCGCGCCAGCCGTCGCACGCGAGCGCGGCGAGCACGAGCGACGACGGCGCGCCCTCCTCGCGCCACGCGCGCAGCACGAGCGCGTGCACCGCGTGCTGCCCCTCGGGGACGTCGTCGCGCGCGACGCCGCCCAGCGCGTACAGGCGCAGGAGCGCCGCGGCCTTGCGCGAGTCGTCGAGCGCCGCGACCGACGCCGCGACCGCCGCGCGCGACGGGTCGAGGCGCAGCGGCGACAGGTCGTCGAACCCGGACTGGAGGACCTCGAGCGCGACGTCGTCGACGAGCGTCTCCGCGTCGCCGAACATCGAGCGCAGCGTCGACTCGCTGCGCTCGCAGCGGCGGGCGACCGCGGCGAGCGTGACGTTCTCGACCCCCTCCTCGAGCGCGACCCGCAGGACGGCGTCCACGAGCGGGCGCTCGTCGTCGCGGAACGGGTCCTCGTCGAGGTCCACGTCGCGGAAGACGACGGCGCTCGCGGGCGACCGCACGTCGGCGTACCGGGAGAGGTCACCGATCAGGTCGTCCCACTCGGCCTCGGTGAGGTCGTACGCGTCCTGGTAGAGACCGAGCCACGTCCCCTCGAGCGCGAGCGCCGCGACCCACGTGCGCGGGTCGGGGACGCCCGGGGCGCCGTCCGGCCCCCGGCTCGGCTCCTGCGTGGGGATCGCGGCGACCCACTCGTGCAGGGTGGCCCTGGCCGAGCGCGTCGCGTCGCTCCGGTCGGGCGTGGACATGACCGTCACCTCCGTGGTCGGGCACAGTGGATCGAGCCTAGCCGGAGGCCGCGACGGTCTCGCGTCAGGGACGCGGGACGTCGCGGCGGCGGAAGCCCGCCAGACCCAGCGCGACGAGCGCGACGGCGAGGAGCGTGAGCCAGACGAACGGCCACGGCTCGACGTCGGCCCCCGGGAGCTGGGGGACGTGCCAGAACGGCGACACGCCGCTGGCCCCGGACGGGAGGTCGAGCAGGGCGCCGAACATCGTCACGACGAACGAGTAGGCGAGGAGCGCCCAGGCGAGCGCCGCGAGGCCCGGCCGCCAGCCGAACGCGGCGACGGCGACGCCTGTGACGACCGCGATCGCCGGGAGGTAGGCGAACGACGCGGCGAGGTAGCCCCCGAACCCGAAGGTGTCCTCCCCGACGCTCAGCGCGCCGAGCCACAGCCCGACCGCGCTCACGGCGAGCAGCACCGACGTCCCGAGCAGTGTCACGACGAGCTGGGCCCCGAGCCAGCGCACGCGCCCGACCCCGGTCGCGAGCACGGGCTCGAGCCGACCCGCCGTCTCCTCGCCGCGGGCGCGCTGCGCCGACGCGACCGCGAAGCCGCCCGCGCCGAGCCCGAGGAAGAGGGCCATGACCGCGACGAACCCGCCCACGAGGTCGGAGGCGTCGCCGAGCATCTGCGCGATCTCGGGGTTGTCCGCGACCATGTCGCCCACCGACTCGACGAACGTCCCGCACGCGAGCGCGGTGACGCCGACTCCGACGCCCCACGCGAGCACGGACGCGCGCTGCTGGCGCCACGCGAGGGCGAGCGGGCTCGCGAGCCACCCGGCGGCGTCGGGCCGGCCCGCGCGCGGCGGCACGAGGCCCGCGCCGAGGTCGCGACGTGCGGCGAGCGCCGCGCCCAGCGCGAGGAGCAGCACGACGAGCGCGACCGACAGGCCGAGGGGCCACCAGCGCAGGTCGACGAAGGCCCGGATCTGCTGCGCCCAGCCGATGGGGGAGAGCCACGAGACCCAGCTCCCGTGCTCCTCCTGGACGTCGCCGACGGCGCGCAGCAGGAACGCGACGCCGAGCACGGCGAGCGCGAGGCCGCTCGCGGCGCGCGCGTGCTCGGTGACCTGGCTCGTCACGACCGCGACGGCGGCGAACACGAGGCCCGTGACGCCCACCGCGGCGCCGAGCGCGAACGCGTCGACGGCGTCGAGGCCGGTCGCGACGAGGACGGCTCCGGTCGCGAGCGCTATGGCCGCGTTCGCGACGAGCGCCGCGACGAACGCCGCCGTCGCGGGGGCGTGGCGCCCGACGACGCCGGCTCGCACGAGCTCGGCCCGGCCCGTCTCCTCCTCGGCGCGCGTGTGCCGCACGACGAGCGAGATGCTCATGATCGCGACGGCGACCATGACGGTGAGCGCCATCTCGTTCGCGATCATCGCGCCGAGCGTGTAGTCCTCGATCCCGTACTGGGGCCCGGACAGCATGATGCCCGCGGGGCTGGACACGAGCGCGGCACGCGCCTGGCGGTCGGCCGCGGTGGGGTAGAGCGTGTCGAGCGCGACGGCGGCGTAGCCGAAGAGGAGCGCGATCGACGCCGTCCACACGGGGATGCGGACGCGGTCGCGGCGCAGGACGAAGCGCAGCAGCGTCGTCCAGCCCGTCGCCGCGCGCCCGCGCCGGTGCGGCTCGGGCGCGACGGCGCCGGCGCGCGGCCCGCGCGGTGGCGCCGCCGTGCGGGCGGTCCCGGGGGCGCTCACAGCGCGCCCGCCCCGTCGAGCACGGCGAGCTCGTCGCCGTAGTGGCGCAGGAACAGCTCCTCGAGCGAGGGAGGGTTGACCGCGACGGAGCGCAGGCCCAGGTCGGTGAGCGCGCGCAGGACGGCCTCGACGTGGTCGTTGTCGACGTCGAACCGCGCGCGCGTCCCGTCGCTCCCGGGCTCGACGACGAGGTCGTGCACGCCGTCGAGCGTGTCGAGCGCCGAGGGGTCGCGCTCGGTCACGGCGGTGACGGACGAGCGCGTGAGGTGCCGCAGCTCGGCGAGCGTCCCCGACTGGACCGTGCGGCCCGCCCGGATGATCGTCACGGTGTCGCACAGCTTCTCGACCTCGGCCAGGATGTGGCTCGAGAGCAGGACGGACCGGCCCTCGGCCGTCACCTCGCGCACGCACTGCGTGAACACCGACTCCATGAGGGGGTCGAGGCCCGACGTCGGCTCGTCGAGGACGAGCAGCTCGACGTCGGACGCGAACGCCGCGACGAGCGCCACCTTCTGCCGGTTCCCCTTGGAGTAGGTGCGGGCCTTCTTCGACGGGTCGAGCTCGAAGCGGTCGAGCAGCAGCTTCTTGCGCTGCGGGTCGACGCTCCCACGCAGACGGGTGAGCAGGTCGATCGCCTCGCCGCCGGTGAGGTTGGGCCACAGGTTGACGTCGCCGGGCACGTAGGCGAGACGCCGGTGCAGGTCGACCGCGTCGTGCCAGGGGTCGCCGCCGAGCAGCCGGGCGCTGCCGGAGTCGGGCCGCAGCAGCCCGAGCAGCACGCGGATGGTGGTCGACTTGCCCGCGCCGTTCGGTCCGAGGAACCCGGCGACCTCGCCGGCGCGGACGGTGAGGTCGAGACCGTCGAGCGCCTGCACGTGGCCGAAGGCCTTGCGCAGGTCGTGCACCTCGACGGCGGGGGTCGTGCTCGTCATCGCGTCTCCTCCTGGTGGGTGGTGTGCTGCACGTAGGCGTCGAGCAGCGTGGGCTCGACGAAGAGTCCTTCGGTGAAGACCTCGAGCGCGGGGAGCATCACGCGCTCGACGTACTCGCGGAGGTCCGCCTCGGGGTCGCGCGGCTCGCTCCGCTCGCGCAGCGCGCCGTCGACCAGGAGCGAGCCGAGCGAGAGCGAGACGAGGTAGCGCGCGCGGGCGGCCTCGTCGCGACTGGGGCGGATCACGCCGGCGGCGACGCCGGACTCCATGTACTCGAGCGTGACCTGCGTGAGGTGCTCGACGAACGACCGCGCGAGGTCCCCGCCCGCCTGGAGGCTGCGCAGCGTGTACTCGAACACGGGCGCGTAGTCCTCGATCCCGGCGAGCTGGGTGAACAGCGCCATCGGGCCGGCGGCCGGGTCCTGGGGCGAGATCGCGTCCGTCTTGGCGGCGCGCACGGCGTCGAACACGTGGTCGTCGCACGCGCGGCGCAGCCCGTCCTTGGAGCCGAAGTGGTGCACGACGAGCGCCGCGCTCACCCCGGCGTCGGCGGCGATGGTGCGCAGCGGGGCGCCGAACCCGTCGCGCGCGAAGCGCGAGATCGCGGCGTCGCGGATGCGCGCGCGGGTCGTGAGGTCGTCGGTGGCCGACGGCGCGGGGCGGGCGGTCGCGGAGGGCTTGCCTGAACGCACGTTCAACAGACTAAACACTTGTTCAACGCCTGTCCACCCCCGGGGAGCGCTCTGCCGCGGCGCACCCCTTGACGCCGGTGGCCGGGGCCGGTTGAGTGGAGGTCACGGCGGGATGGGAGCGCTTCCATCCGTCGTCCCGCACCCCGTGTCGATCGAAGGAGATCCGCATGAGACGTCGTGCCGTCCTGTCCGCCGCAGCCGGGCTCGCGCTCGCGACCCCGCTGCTCGTCGTCGGCGGGAGCGCCGGCGCCGCACCCGTCCCCACCTCCGCCGCGCCCCCGGCGACGGCCGCCCCCGCGGCGGACGACGTCGTCGGGCCGGAGACCCGCCTCTACGTGGATCCCTTCTCCACGACCCTCCAGGCCGCCGCCTCGCTCACGGGACAGGCCCGCGCGGACGCCCAGCTCCTCGGGTCGTTCCCGTCGGCCTCGTGGTTCACCGGCGGCACGCCCGACGAGGTGCGCGACGACGTCGCGTCCGTCGTGCAGGCGGCCGCGACGGACGGCGCGGTGCCCACCGTCGTCGTCTACAACCTGCCGTTCCGCGACTGCGCGCAGTACTCCGCAGGCGGCGCCGCGGACACGGCCGCCTACACGGCGTGGGTGGACGCCGTCGCCGCGGGGATCGGCGACGACCCCGCGATCGTGATCCTCGAGCCGGACGGGCTCGGCATCATCCCCTGGTACACCGACATCAACGGGAACCCCGAGTGGTGCCGCCCCGCCGAGCTCGACCCGGAGACCGCCGCGGCGGACCGGTTCGTCCAGCTCAACCACGCCGTCGACGCGCTCACGGCGCTCCCGGCCACGTCCGTGTACCTCGACGGGACGCACAGCGGGTGGCTCGGGGTCGGTGACATCACCGACCGCCTGATCAAGGCGGGCGTCGAGCGTGCGGACGGCGTGTTCGTCAACGCGTCGAACTACGTCGAGACCGAGCGCCTCGTGAAGTACGGCACGTGGATCAGCGACTGCGTCAACCTGTCGGTCAACAGCTGGTGGGAGCCCGCGTGGTGCGCGAGCCAGTACTACCCGGCGAACCCCGACGACTTCTCCACCTGGGGCCTCACCGACGCCGCGTACGAGCAGGCGTACGCCGACACGGGCGTCGTGCGCGACCCGGTGGCGCAGAAGCACGTCGTCATCGACACGAGCCGCAACGGCCAGGGCCCGTGGACCGCTCCGCCCGGCGCGTTCCCCGACCCGGAGGTGTGGTGCAACCCGCCCGACCGCGGCCTCGGCGAGCGGCCGACGACGGACACCGGCGACCCGTTCGTGGACGCCTACCTGTGGATCAAGGTGCCGGGGGAGTCCGACGGCAAGTGCTACCGGGGCACCGGCGGCCCGCTCGACCCCGCCCGCGGTATCGAGGACCCCGCCGCGGGGCAGTGGTTCGTCGAGCAGGCCGCCGAGCTCCTCGCGCTCGCCGTGCCGGCCGTCGAGCGCCCGACCTGCGAGGTCGCGTACACCGTCCACGGGACGTGGCAGGGCAAGAAGGGCAGCGGCTTCATCGCCCAGGTCGAGCTCCGCAACACCGGCACGGCGCCGCTGGACGGGTGGGAGCTGCGCTGGACCCCCGACGGGGACCAGCGGCTCACCGACGTGTGGGGCGCGCGAGCCGGCCGCGACGGTGACGCGGTCACCGCGCACAGCCTGTCGTGGAACGCGACCGTACGGCCAGGCGCGACCGCGACGTTCGGCTTCGTCGCGTCGGGCACGCCGGGTGCCGACCCGCAGCTCGTGACCCTCGGGGGGCGCCCGTGCCACGTCCTCTGATCTCTCGCCAGGGGGCCCGGGCGGCCCCGGTCGCGCAGATCACGGCCACTCGGGGCGAGAGACCCCTGCCGTTCCGGGCCAGACACCCGTAGGCTGGGGGTAGCCGTCGGCGGCACCGCCGGCGCCACGTCCCGGCGCGTCGGACCGTCGGGACGTCGAGAGGCCCGTCGCACTCGTGCGACGGGCCTTTTCGGTGCCGTCGCGCCGAGGTGGTGCACCGGGCGACGACGAAGGGCCCGCCGCGGGTGCGGCGGGCCCTTCGGTCTGCGGAGGATGGGGGATTCGAACCCCCGAGGGCTGTTAACCCAACACGCTTTCCAAGCGTGCGCCATAGGCCACTAGGCGAATCCTCCTGGTGCGACGGCCGACGCGCACGGGGCGCACCGACGGCAGCGCAACGAGGATACCGGACCGCGGCGCCCGGGCCGAATCGCCTCGCACCCGACCGGGTTTCGGGTGGGGCGCCGACCTGGGCTAGGGTGGGCGCAGACCCCTCGTGCGGCATCATCTCGCCGAACTCCCCCAGGGCCGGAAGGCAGCAAGGGTAGGTGAGCTCTGGTGGGTGTGCGGGGGGTCCTTCACGTCTCCAGGCGGACGCCGGCCGTCGCAGGGCCGGCGGGTGTGGCGCAGATCTCTCCCATCGCGAGCGAGACGGGCGACCCCAAGGCACTTGGTGCCCGGTATGCCCCGGTTCACCCGCCCGAGTTCCCGACATGCGACCAGTTTTGCGTCCACATGATGGACGATCCGGCTCGGGGATTGGCGCGCGCGGTGTCGCCGTGCTCATGATGTCGGCATGACCCGGAACCACGTCGCCACCACGACCCCGCGCGCAGCGTCCTGCGCCGGCACGTCGTGCTGTCGCGGCGTGCGCACCGGGCGAATGTGCGGCTGCTGACGCCGTCGTGACCCGCAGGGAGACCTGCGCCGCACCTGCCGCGTCGTCCTGACGACGCCGCCCCCGCTCGCCGCGTGGCTGATGGCCCGCCGGAAGCACCCCGAACCCCACCCCTCGCAGGGCCGTCCCTGCGCCCCGGCCCGCCGGTCGCCACCCGTGACCGACGCCGCCGTCACCGGAAGGAACCCCCATGTCTTTCTCGACCACCCGCAAGCGTCTGACCTGGACCGCGATCGCCGCGACGGCGGCCCTCACCCTCACCGCCTGCGGCGGCGACGACACCGCGGGCGGTGCCGCGAGCGGTGACGCGGCGGACCCGATCCGCGTCGGCGTCGTCGGCGCGTCCGACGACAAGTGGGCCGTGTTCCAGGAGCAGGCCGAGGCCGAGGGCATCGAGATCGAGCTCGTCGACCTCCAGGACTACACGCAGGCGAACCCGGCCCTGTCCCAGGGCGAGCTCGACGTGAACCAGTTCCAGCACCTCCAGTTCCTCGCGGGCTACAACGTGGACGCGGGTGACGACCTCCAGCCGATCGGCGCGACCGCCGTCTACCCGCTCGGCCTGTACTCGTCCAAGCACACGTCGCTCGAGGAGATCCCCGACGGCGGCCAGGTCGCCGTGCCGAACGACCCGACCAACCTCGCCCGCGCGCTCCTCGTGCTCCAGGAGGCCGGCCTGGTCGAGCTCAAGGACGGCGGGAGCTCCATCTCCACCGAGGCCGACGTGCTGCCCAGCTCCACGGTGACGGTCACGCCGGTCGACGCCGCGCAGACCCCGATCCAGCTCCAGTCCGTCGACGCGTCGATCATCAACAACGACTTCGTCGAGGACGCGGGCCTCGAGCCCGAGGACGCGCTCTTCCAGGACGACCCCGACTCCGACGCCGCCAAGCCCTACATCAACGTGTGGGTCGCGCGGGCCGAGGACTCCGACGACGAGACGCTGCTCAAGCTCGCCGAGATCTCCCACTCGCCGGAGGTCGTCGAGGCCGAGAAGAAGGCGTCGGGCGGCACCGCCGTCATCAAGGAGAACTCGCCCGCCGAGCTCCAGGAGATCCTCGCCGGCATCGAGGACGACATCCGCAGCTCCTGATCCCGTCCCCGCGAGGGCGGGCGCGCGCGTCGCGTCCGCCCTCGCGCGCCGTCGTGCCCGGGGGAGGACGATGGCAGGCGAGCGGCACACCCCGACAGGCGGCCTGACGACACACCTGGTGATCCCAGGCGACCCAGCCGGCCCCGGCCCGGAGGCCCGGCCTCCGACGAGAGGAACCCGACGTGACCGACGTCCCCCGCGGCGAGGGCGATGACGAGCAGCCCGCGATCGAGCTGCGCCACGTGAGCAAGACGTTCGGCGAGGGCGACGGTGCCGTGCACGCCGTCGACGACGTCTCGCTGAGCATCCGTCGCGGCGAGATCTTCGGCGTCATCGGCTACTCCGGCGCCGGCAAGTCGACGCTCGTGCGGCTCGTCAACGCGCTCGAGACCGTGACGAGCGGCGAGGTCGTCGTCGACGGCCAGGTGATCACCGGGCTGCCCGAGCGCCGCGTGCGCGAGGTGCGCTCGCGCATCGGCATGGTCTTCCAGCAGTTCAACCTGCTGTCGTCGCGGACGGTCGCGGGGAACGTCGCCTACCCGCTCAAGGTGGCGGGCTGGCCGCGCGAGAAGCGCGCCGCGCGTGTCGCGGAGCTCCTCGCGTTCGTCGGCCTCGCGGACAAGGCGAAGGCGTACCCGCGCCAGCTCTCGGGCGGGCAGAAGCAGCGCGTCGGCATCGCCCGCGCGCTCGCCGCGCAGCCCACGATCCTCCTGGCCGACGAGGCGACGTCCGCGCTCGACCCCGAGACGACGCGCGAGGTGCTCGCGCTCCTGCGGCGCGTCAACGCCGAGCTCGGCATCACGATCGTCGTCATCACGCACGAGATGGAGGTCGTGCGCTCGACGTGCCACCGCGTCGCCGTGATGGAGCACGGCAAGGTCGTGGAGACGGGCGACGTGTACGACGTCTTCTCCGCGCCCGGCGCGGACGCCGCGCAGCGGTTCGTCGGGACGGCGCTGCACGACCGCCCGTCGCGCGACACCCTCGCCCGGCTGCGCGAGCGGCACCCCGGTCGGCTCGTCACGGTCGGCGTGCGGGAGGGCGCGCACACCGGGTCGGACCTGTTCCGCCTGCTGCGGGAGCACGACGTCGACGGGTCCGTCGTCTACGGCGGCATCTCCGAGGTGGGGGAGCGCCCGTTCGGGTCGCTGACCGTCGAGCTCGACGCGCCCGAGGACCGCATCGCGCCGTTCCTCGTCGCGCTCGCCGAGCGCGCCGACGTCGTGGACCTGGGGACCGCGGCCCAGCCGCTCGACGACCCGCGGGTCGCGCGCCTCGACGCCGACCCGGGCGGCGCGGACGCGCCCGACGACGCCGGCGGCGACCCGGGCGACCCGTACGGGACCGCGCGCGAGACCCTCTTCCGCCACGGCAACCTCGGAGGCCAGCGATGAACGGCGACTGGTCGCGGCTGTGGCCGATCCTCGTCGAGTCCTTCGGCCAGACCCTCCAGATGGTGTCGGTCGCGCTGCTCACGGGCGGGCTCGCGGGCCTCGCGCTCGGCATCGCGCTCTACGTGACACGGCGGGGCAACCTGCTGGAGAACCGCTGGGTGTTCGGCGTGCTCAACGTGCTCGTCAACATCGTCCGGCCCATCCCGTTCATCATCTTCGTGACGCTGCTGGGGCCGGTGACGCTCCAGGTGGTCGGGACGACGCTGGGCACCGAGGCGTTCATCTTCCCGCTGTCCGTCATGACGGCGTTCGGCACGAGCCGCATCGTCGAGCAGAACCTCGTCGGCATCGACCCGGGCGTCATCGAGGCGGCGCGGGCCATGGGCGCGTCGTCGTGGCGCATCATCACGACCGTCCTCGTCCCCGAGGCGCTCGCGCCGCTCATCCTCGGCTACACGTTCCTCTTCATCGCGGTCCTCGACATGTCGGCGATCGCCGGCATCATCGGCGGCGGCGGTCTCGGAAACTTCGCGATCGTCTACGGCTACCAGCGCTACAACTGGGGCGTCGTGGTCGTGACGGTGCTCGTCATCATCGGGATCGTGCAGGTCGCGCAGCTCCTCGGCAACTGGCTCGCGCGCAAGGCGCTGCACCGCTGAGGACCGACCTCGTGCGTGTGGGTCACGACGTCTAGAGTGACGGGGGTGAGCACCGCCCTGTACCGCCGCTACCGGCCCGAGACCTTCGCCGAGGTGATCGGTCAGGACCACGTGACCGCGCCGCTCATGCAGGCGCTGCGCAGCGGTCGGGTGAACCACGCCTACCTGTTCTCCGGCCCGCGCGGGTGCGGCAAGACGACGAGCGCGCGCATCCTCGCGCGCACGCTCAACTGCGAGCGCAACACCCCCGAGACGCCGATCGACACGCCCTGCGGCGAGTGCCCGTCGTGCGTCGACCTCGCGCGCGGCGGCCCGGGCAGCCTCGACGTCGTCGAGATCGACGCGGCGTCGCACGGCGGCGTCGACGACGCGCGCGACCTGCGCGAGCGCGCGACGTTCGCCCCCACGCGCGACCGCTTCAAGATCTTCATCATCGACGAGGCCCACATGGTCTCGCCCGCGGGGTTCAACGCGCTGCTCAAGATCGTCGAGGAGCCGCCGGAGCACGTGAAGTTCGTCTTCGCGACGACGGAGCCGGACAAGGTCATCGGGACCATCCGCTCGCGCACGCACCACTACCCGTTCCGCCTCGTCCCCCCGGACGTGCTCGGCCCGTACCTCGAGCAGCTGTGCGCCGCCGAGGCGGTCTCGGTGGGGTCGGGCGTGCTGCCGCTCGTCACCCGCGCGGGCGGCGGTTCGGTCCGCGACTCGCTCTCGGTCATGGACCAGCTCATCGCGGGCGCGGAGGGCGGCGCGGTCGGCTACGAGCGCTCGGTCGCGCTGCTCGGCTTCACGCACGCGACCCTGCTCGACGACGTCGTGGACGCCCTCGCCGCGCGCGACGGCGCGAGCATCTTCCGCGTCGTGGACCACGTCATCGCGACGGGGCACGAGCCCCGGCGCTTCGTCGAGGACGTGCTCGAGCGACTGCGCGACCTCATCGTCATCGCCGTCTCCGGCGAGGAGGCGCAGGCCGTGCTGCGCGACCAGCCCGCCGACCAGCTCGCGCGCATGCGCGCACAGGCGCAGAACCTCGGCGTGGCCGAGCTCTCGCGCGCGGCCGACCTCGTCAACGCGGCCCTGACGGAGATGACGGGCGCCACCTCGCCACGGCTGCACCTCGAGCTCCTCATGGCACGCCTGCTCCTGCCCGGCGCCGACGACGGCGCGGCCGGATTCGCGGCGCGCCTCGACCGGCTCGAGCGCGGGGGGCTGGGCGCGGTCGCCCTCGCACCGGCAGCCGTCGCGCCGGGGTCCGAGGCGTCGCCCGCCCCGGGTGCCCCGGTGCCCGACGGCGCGGGGCGGGCCCCGGCCACGACCTCACCGGCGTCCGGGCTCACCGGTGCTGCCGCCGTGCGCGCCGCGCTGCGGCCCAACCGGTCCACCCCGCCTGCCCCCGCCGCACAGCCGCCGGGTGCCGCCGCACCGACGGACGCGCGGCCCTCCGCCGAGGCGGCCGAGCCCAGCCCCGCCGTGGCTGCTCCGACAGGGACCGTCGCGGACGAGCCGGCCTCGGCGCCGGCGTCCGGCGCGTCGTCGGCACCCGACCAGGGGACCTCGTCCGCTCCGGGCGAGGGCGCTGTCCCGTCGAGCGTCACGGGGCCCGCGCGCGAGGACTCCGCGGCGCCCGCCGCGCCCGTGCCGCCCTCTCCCGTGACCGCCACGGTCGAGCAGGCCGAGCCGACCGATCCTGTCACGCAGGCCGGCCCGACCCCGCAGGACGGCGCGGTGTCGCCGGCGCACGAGGCCGCGGCACCTCCCGCGCGAGCCGAGGTACCTCGCGCGGAGCCGGTGGCGAGCGCTCCGTCCGGCGACGCGAGCCCGGCCCTCACGACCGAGGAGCTGCGGCGGCGCTGGCCGGAGGTCCTCGAGAACCTGCGCGCCAACCCCGTGACGTGGTCCCTCGTCAGCGCGAACGCGCAGGTGGCGGAGCTCGGCCCCGACGTCCTCTACCTTGCGTTCCCGTCGCCCGGACTCGCACGGACCTTCTCGTCCTCGCGGCACACGAGCGCCGTCCAGGACGTCGTCTACCAGACGCTCGGGCTCCAGGTGCGGGTCGAGCCGCGCCTCGACGAGGGCGGTGCGGGCGGCGGCGGTCGGGGCCCGGCCCAGGGGCCCGCCGACCCGGCACCGGGGTCCGCCGCCCCGGCCCCCGTGGCACCCGACCCGGGCGGATCGCGTCCCGAGCCGGGCCCGGGGGAGAGCGGCCAGGACGTCCCCCTTACGTCGGTCAGCGCACCGGGTCGTGTCGTGGCGTCGGGCGCGGGCACGGCTCCGACCGCGCTCGCGGCGGGAGCGGCGGCACCGCGCGGCGCCGTCGCGTTGCAGGAGCGACCCGTCGCGGCCGTGGCCACCGCGGGCGACGACGGCGCCGTGCCGGTCGTCGACGACGCGGACGAGGCCTGGCTCGCCGGAGCCTCGGCATCAGCGTCGGCACCCGCGCCTCGCATCGACGCGGCGGACGAGGCGTGGCTCGCGGGGGCGCCCGCCGAGCCGCCGGCCGACCTCGACGACGGCCCCGAGCCGGAGCCCGTCCTCGAGAGCGCACCCGGGCGCACGACGTCCGCAGCGTCGGCACCGGTCTCCCCGGCACCGGTCACGTCCGCGCACCCCGGCCCGGCCACGCCCGCGACCCCGCCACGCCAGGAGCCTTCTGCCCGTGCGGGCGCTCCCGTCGCGCCGACGGACGCGCCGGGAGCACCGTTGCGCGGGGTCTCCGCGGCGCGCGCGGCGATCGCGGCGGCCACGACGGCCCGCGTCTCCCGACCAGCCGAGGCACCCGCCCGACGGGACGCGTCGTCCGCGGTCGACCCGATGGACGACCTCCCGTCCGCGGACGACCCCGACATCGTCTCGACGGGCCTCGTCGGGACGGCGCTCGTCGTGAGCCTGCTCGACGGCAAGATCATCGAGGAGATCCAGGACCAGGTCTGATCGTCGCGAGCGGCGCGTGACAAGGGCTGCCGACGGCGGGCCGGGCCCGGCGTGTGGGCCGCGCCCCGTAGGCTGGGGGCGTGTACGAAGGCGCTGTCCAGGACCTGATCGACGAGCTCGGCCGACTCCCCGGCGTCGGGCCCAAGAGTGCGCAGCGCATCGCGTTCCACCTGCTCGCCGCGGACGCCGCGGACGTGCGTCGGCTCGCCGACGCGCTCACCGAGGTGAAGGCCCGCGTGCGCTTCTGCGAGACGTGCGGCAACGTCGCGGAGTCCGAGCAGTGCCGCATCTGCGCGGACCCGCGCCGGTCGCCCGAGGTGATCTGCGTCGTCGAGGAGCCCAAGGACGTCGTCGCGATCGAGCGCACGCGCGAGTTCCGGGGGCGGTACCACGTGCTCGGCGGCGCCATCAACCCGATCGAGAACGTCGGGCCCGGCGACCTGCGGATCGCCGAGCTCATGGCCCGGCTCGCCGACGGGCAGGTCACCGAGGTGATCCTCGCGACCGACCCCAACGTCGAGGGCGAGGCCACGGCCACGTACCTCGCGCGCATGCTCGGGCCCATGGGCCTGCGCGTGACCCGCCTCGCGTCCGGCCTGCCGGTCGGGGGAGACTTGGAGTACGCGGACGAGGTGACGCTCGGCCGGGCGTTCGAGGGCCGACGTCTCGTCGGCGGCTGACGAGAGGTGACGAGCATGGGGGAGATCGAGAACGACCCCGACCTGCGGGAGATCGCCGAGGGCGTGGCCGCGCAGGCGCGCGCGTTCCTCACGACGGCGACCCAGGTCGCGTCGGGGGCCGCGCCCGGGGCCGTGCTGCCCCTGCTGCTGCTCGCGCTGTCCGACGCGCTCGCCGCCGGCGCGCGGCTCGGGGCGATGGGCGACGTCGTCCCGGTCGAGCGCTTCGAGCCCGACGCCGGCCGCGACACCGACGTGGACCCGCTGCGGACCGCTCTCTCCCAGCTCTTCGACGGGTTCGACGACTACGCCGAGATCACGGACCCGCTCGTGGGCGCCGAGGTCGGGGCCGCGTCCCTCTCGGGTGATCTCGCGTGCGTCGCCGAGTGCCTCGCGAAGGGCCTTCAGCACTACGACGGCGGCCGCGAGCTCGAGGGCCTGTGGTGGTGGCAGTTCTCCTACGTCTCGCTCTGGGGGGAGCGCGCCGCGAGCGCGCTGCGCGTGCTCCAGCTCGCGCTCGCGCACCTGCGCCTCGACGTCGAGGACGACGTCGCGGCCGAGGCGGAGTACGACGCCCTCCAGTCCTGAGGCGCGCCCCGCGGGACCGTGCGCCGCGATCAGGCAGGTGCGGTGGTCGAGCCGTAGTGCGCCGCGAGCGCGGGGTAGTAGCTGTCCCACACCACGGTCGCGGGGTCGCGCCCGGCGCGGGCGGCGGCCAGGCGGTCGAGGTAGTACTCCCAGCCCGGTCCGATCGACCCGGCGTCCTCGTCCGGGCCCAGCGCCTGGCGGAACACGAGGGCGGTGGTGCCGCCGTCGTCGGCCAGGTCGATCTCCAGGTGCCACGACGTCTCGCCGACGGCGGTCTCGACCACGAGCCGGCGCGGTGGGTCGCAGCGCAGGACCCGGCACTCGTCGCCGTCCGTCGCGCCCTCGGCGGTCATGACGAAGCGGACGCTCCCCGTGGTCGGGTCCCCGTCCCACGTGCCGATCCAGGGCTCGAGGCCCGCCGGCTCGGTGAGGCTCGCCCAGACGGCCGCGACGGGTGCGGCGAAGGTCCGGCGCAGCACGATCCACCGGCCGTCGTCCTCGCGCACGACGGAACCGGTCGCCTCGACCCCCGGGCTCTCGGTCGTCTCGGACATCACAGCAGCGTAGGCAGGTCCGCGTCCCCGGGGAAGGCCGGTGCGCTCCTCGCGACGTCGTCCGCCGACGCCGGGCCGAGCATCGTCGGCTCGCCGTCCCCCAGGACGAGCCGCGCGCTCGCCCGGAACCGTCGGACGGCGTCGACCCACGCCCGGGCGGGCCGCAGGCCGCACGCGCGCAGCGCCGCCGCATGGTCCACGACGAGGACGGTCGCCGCGCCCAGCGCCACGACGCCCCACGCGGCACCGACGACGGTGCGCACCGGTCGCGGGGTGCCGGCGAACCCCTGCCGGAGGCGGTCGATCTGGAAGCGGAGGTGGTGGACCTCGTCGGAGGCGATCCGCCGGCCGACGCCGCGGAGCACCGGGTCGGGCGCCGCGCTCGCCAGGGCCGTGAAGTAGCCCATCGCGACGGACTCGGCGACGAGGAACAGCGCGATCTCGGTCCGCAGGCCGAGCAGGCGTCGGAGCGCGGTGAACGCCGCATCCGACCAGTGGGCGTCGAGCGTCGGTGCCCCGAGGTGCTCGAGCCCGCGCCGGAACAGCGCCGAGTGGCGCTGCTCCTCGACGACGAGGCGCTCGAGAGCGTCCACGTACACCGGGTCCCCCGCACGCCGCGCCTTGGCGAGCAGCCGGGCGCCGTCGCCGTCCTCGCCGAGCTCGAAGCGCTGGAAGGACCGGACGAACGCGGACCGGACGTCCGGCGGGAGCGTGCACGGGGCGTCCCAGTCGATCGTGGCCTCCGTCGCGAGCTGGGTGGCGCGGTTCGAGACGTAGTGGTCGACCCAGACGGTGAACGCCGGGGGCGAGCCCTCTCCGGTGGCCGGGGCGGTGGCGGTACGTGCGTCGTCGCTCGTCATGGCCGGAAACGTAGACCCGTGCCGGGGCCCGAGGGACGACCTGCGCGGAACCTCCTGAACGTTCCACCGGATACGCACAGCCGGGACGCAGGACCGTCGCGACCGGGGCGCTGTGGTACCACTAGGGAGTGCTGCCCGCCTTCTCCCTCCCGGTCTCCGGCGGGCTCGAGATCGACGGCCTGACCGTCCTCCTGCTCGTCCTCGCCGCCCTGACGGCGGGGTGGATCGACGCCGTCGTCGGCGGCGGCGGTCTGGTCCAGCTCCCCGCGCTGCTCCTCGTGCCCGGCATCAGCCCGGTCCAGGCGCTCGCGACGAACAAGCTCGCGAGCATCATGGGCACGTCGGTGAGCGCCGCGACGTACTACCGCCGCGTCGGACCTGACCTGCGGACGGCCGGCCCGATGGCGCTCGCGGCGCTGGTCGGCGCGATCGGCGGCGCCGCCCTCGCGTCGCGCATCCCGGCCGAGCTGTTCAAGCCGATCATCCTCGTGGTGCTCGTCGGCGTCGCGGCCTACACGATCGCGAAGCCGAAGCTGGGGCACACGACGAACCTGCGCTGGGAGGGCAACGGGCACCGCTGGGCCGCGGCGGGGATCGGCCTCGTCATCGGCACGTACGACGGCCTCCTCGGCCCGGGCACGGGCACGTTCTTCGTCATCGCCCTCGTGAGCATCCTCGGGTACGCGTTCCTGCCCGCGTCGGCGCTGGCGAAGATCGCGAACTTCGCGACGAACGCGGGGGCGCTGATCTTCTTCGTCCCGTACGGCGCGGTGCTCTGGGGTCTTGGCCTGCTCATGGGCGCGGCGAACCTGCTCGGCGCCTACGTCGGCGCGCGCATGGCGGTCGCCAAGGGCAGCGCGTTCGTCCGGGTCGTGTTCGTCGTCGTGGTCGGGGCGCTCATCCTCAAGCTCGGGTACGACGTCGTCGCCGACCTGACCGCCTGACCGCGCCCTCCGCGACCCGCGATCACGGCCTGGTGTCACGTGGTGTCAAGAATGTTGTCGCCAGGGGTTGTAGTGACACCACAAGTGGTGCCATGATGGCGTCATGGACCTCACCCCGTATGTCGACGACCTCCAGAACCGCCTCGCCGCCGCCGCGGACGCCGCCGGGGACGACGGCCGTCGCCTCGCCGAGCGGCTGACCGCGCCGCTCGACGCGGCCGTGCGGCTCGTCCTGCTCGACGCGCTCTCGGACGCGGCGGGCGAGATCTCCGCGGAGCTCGCGCCCGGGTCGGTCGACGTGCGGCTGCGGGGCGGCGCCCCGGAGTTCGTCGTCGCCGCCCCGGCCACGGCGGCCCCGCCCGCGGCCCCCGGTGAAGCGGCGTACGGCGCCGCTCCGGCGTCGGCGACGCCCCCCGCGTCGCTCGCGGCCGGGTCGGCCGACGTCGAGTCCGGCGCCACGACCCGCACCACCCTGCGCCTGCCCGACCACCTCAAGACGCAGGCCGAGACCGCCGCCGCTCGCGACGGCGTCTCCGTCAACACCTGGCTCGTGCGCGCGGTCGCCGCGGCGCTCGAGCAGTCCACCGGACGCCCGGCCGCCCAGGGCCGTCCGCAGCCGCGCGGCTCGGCCCGCGTCACCGGCTGGGTGCGCTGACCGCTCCCGGTCCGCTCGCTCCGCCCCTCCCACCACCCGCTGACACCACACCGACACCACCGTTGGAGCTCCGTCATGCCCACTTTCCCCGCGTCCCAGCCCGTCCCGGTCGTCGTGGACGTGCCCTTCGCCAACCTGCACGTCGTCGCCGGCGACCGTGACGACGTCGTCGTGACGGTCCTGCCGACGGACCCTTCGAAGTCCGGCAGCGTGCGCGCCGCGGAGGAGATCCGCGTCGACAGCGACGGCAGCACGGTGACCATCACCTACCCCGGCTCGTGGAAGCAGTTCGTGCTCCCGTTCGCCTCGGGCACCGCCGACATCACGGTCGAGCTGCCCACCGGCTCCGACCTGAGCGGCAAGACCGGCTCGCTGTACACCGAGGGCTCCCTCGGCACCGTGGACATGACGCTCTCTGCCGGCGACGCGCGGCTGGAGGACGTCGACCGCCTCGACGTCAAGGCGTCCGCCGGCTCGGTCGCGGCACGGCGCGTGAGCGGCTCCGTGAACGTCCGGGTCAGCGCCGGGTCGGTCCGCATCGACGAGGTCGCCGGCGGCGGCACGGTCAAGGCGACCAACGGCACGACGACGGTCGGCGCCGTCACGGGCACCCTCGAGGTGCACGGCGCGCACGCCGACATCGCCGTGGGACTCGTCACCGGGACGCTCACCGCCCGGTCCGCGCACGCCGGCATCCGGGTCGACAGCCTGGAGTCCGGCAGCGCCACCCTCACCACCTCCTACGGCTCGATCGAGGTGGGCGTGCCCGAGGGCACGGCGGCCTTCCTCAACGCGAGCTCGGAGCACGGCAGCGTCCGCAACCACCTCACGCCCACGGAGGGTCCCGTCGAGGACGAGTCCACCGCGGAGATCCACGCCAGCACCGGCTACGGCGACGTCGTCGTCCGCCGGCCCTGACCCCACCTCAGAGAGACGGAGACCTGAACATGTCTGTCGACCAGTCCGTCGTGCCTGCCGTGCGGGTACGAGGCATCGAGAAGTCGTTCGGCGACCTGCGCGTGCTGCGCGGGGTCGACCTGGACGTGACCGCTGGCAGCATCTTCGCGCTGCTGGGGTCCAACGGGGCGGGCAAGACGACGCTCGTGCGGATCCTGTCGACGCTGCTCGCGCCGGACGCCGGGACCGCGAGCGTGCACGGCCACGACATCGTCGACCAGCCCGGGCAGGTCCGGGAGTCGATCTCCCTGACCGGGCAGTTCGCCGCCGTGGACGAGGTCCTCACGGGCCGGGAGAACCTCGTGCTCGTCGCACGCCTGCGCCACCTGAAGAACCCCGGCCAGGTCGCGGACGACCTGCTCGCCCGCTTCTCGCTGACCGACGCGGGCTCGCGCCGGGCGGGGACGTACTCCGGCGGCATGCGCCGTCGCCTCGACATCGCGATGAGCCTGATCGGCGACCCGCCGGTCATCTTCCTCGACGAGCCCACGACCGGCCTGGACCCGCAGGCCCGCATCGAGGTCTGGGCGACGGTGCGCCGGCTCGCCGAGGGCGGCACGACCGTCCTGCTCACGACGCAGTACCTCGACGAGGCCGAGCAGCTCGCGGACCGGATCGCGATCCTGCACCGGGGCACCATCATCCAGAACGGCACCCTGGCCGAGCTCAAGGCGCTCCTGCCGCCCGCGCAGGTCGAGTACGTCGAGAAGCAGCCGTCCCTGGAGGACGTGTTCCTCACCCTCGTCGGCGACACCGGCGAGGACCCCACGACCCCGACGACCGCCGAGGGCACCCAGCCCGCCGGAGAGGAGCTCCGATGACCACGCACGCCCTGGCCGACACCCGTGTCCTGACCGGCCGCTCGCTGCGCCACATCCTGCGCAGCCCGGACACGATCATCACGACCGCGGTCACCCCGATCGCGCTCATGCTGCTGTTCGTCTACGTCCTCGGCGGTGCGATCGACACCGGAGCCGCCGGGTCGTACATCGACTACATGCTGCCCGGCATCCTGCTCATCACCGTCGCGTCGGGCGTCGCGTACACGTCGTACCGGCTGTTCCTCGACCTCCAGGGCGGCATCTTCGAGCGGTTCCAGTCGATGCCCGTCGCGCGGTCCAGCGTCCTGTGGGCGCACGTGCTCACGTCGCTCGTCGCGAACGTCGTCTCGGTGACGATCGTCGTCGGCGTCGCGCTCCTCATGGGGTTCCGCACCGACGCGTCGGTAGGCGCCTGGCTCGCCGTGCTGGGGATCCTCGTGCTGTTCACGCTCGCCCTGACGTGGCTCGCGGTGGTCGCCGGCCTCTCGGCCAAGACGGTCGACGGCGCCTCGGCGTTCAGCTACCCGCTGATCTTCCTGCCGTTCATCAGCTCCGCGTTCGTGCCGACGGACAGCATGCCGACGCCGGTCGCCTGGTTCGCCGAGAACCAGCCGGTCACCGCGATCGTCGACACGCTGCGCGCGCTGTTCGGCGGGCAGCCCGTCGGCTCCGACATCTGGGTCGCGCTCGCGTGGCTCCTCGGGATCCTCGCCGTCGCGTACGCGTGGGCCGTCGCGATCTACCGTCGCAAGATGCGCTGACCGGGGAGCGCGAACGGTCCCGGCACGGTGGAGGTGCCGTCCGAGCCAGGGGCGTGGCGCGGGACGGCGTCCCGTGCCGGGACCGTCTGCCGGTGAGGGGCCGCCGTGCGGTCCCTCACCTGTCCGTGCGGCGACCCGCTAGGCGGAGCGCTCCGGCCGGCCGGCCGGGATCACGTCCGGGCCGCCGGTCGCCTGGTCGGCCTCCGTCACCGCGCCGATGTCGTCGCCGTGCACCGGTGCACCCGGGACGTCGACGTGCGGGGAGTCGGGCGGGGGCGGGGTGACGCTGCCCTCGAGCAGGTCGGGGCGGTCGGCGACGGTCGTGATGCCGCTCGACACCTTGTAGCCCTTCTTGCGCAGGGCGCGCGCCCGCTCGCCGGCCGACCGCAGGCGGGGGTTCACGTACTCGTCGATCCCGAAGTTGATGAGCGACAGGGCCATGCCGAGCAGCGCGATGCACAGGCCGGCGGGGACGTACCACCACCAGTAGTCCGGGAACGCGCCGTTCTGCTGGGCCCAGAAGAGGATCGTGCCCCAGTTGAGGTTCGTGATGGGGATGACCCCGATGAAGGCGAGGGTCGTCAGGCCGAGGACCGCGGCGGTCACGGTGCCGACGAAGCTCGACGCGATGATCGCGGTGAGGTTCGGCAGCATCTCGACGGCGATGATGCGGTGGATCGGCTCGCCGTTCGCCCGTGCCGCCTGGATGAAGTCCCGGTTCCGGAGCGAGAGGGTCTGCGCCCGCAGGACGCGCGCGCCCCAGGCCCAGCCCGTGATCGCGAGCACCGTGGAGACGAGCAGGAGGCTCGGGTTCTCCTGCTGCGACGCGACGATGATCATGAGCGGCAGGCCCGGCAGGACGAGGAAGACGTTCGTCAGCGCCGACAGCGACTCGCTGCGCCACCCCGCGATGTATCCGGCGGTCACCCCGACGATCACCGCGACGAGCGTCGCGATGATGCCGGAGACGAAGCCGACGACCAGCACGCCCCGCGTGCCGTAGACGATCTGGCTGAGGACGTCCTCGCCCATGTGCGTCGTGCCGAGCAGGTGCTGCGCGGACGGCGGCTGCTTGAGCGCGGTGAAGTCCTTCTCGAGCGGGCCGTAGGGCGCGAGGAGGTCGCCGAAGATCGCGACGAGCGTGAACACGGCGAGGATGATCAGACCCGTGAGCGACTTGGCGTTGCGGAACATCGCGAACGACGCCCCGGCGCGGCGCGCGAGGCCGCGTCCGGAGGAGCCGCCCGGGGCGGTGGTCGGGGTCGTGGGCGCCGCGGCCTCGGTCGTCGCGGTCGTGGTGGTGGACGTCATGGCTCAGGCCTCCGTCTGACGCGTGCGCGGGTCGAGGGCGGCGTAGGCGACGTCCGCCAGGATGTTCGCGACGAGGACCGAGAGCGTGATGACGAGGAAGAGTCCCTGCATCAGCGGGTAGTCCTTCGCGTTGGTGGCGTCGAGCAGCAGCTTGCCCACCCCGGGGTAGGAGAAGACGAGCTCCATGACGAGCGTGCCGCCCACGATGAAGCCGAGGGACAGGGCGAAGCTCGAGAGCTGCGGCAGCACCGCGTTGCGCGACGCGTAGCGCGTGAGCACCTTGCGGGGCGGGAGGCCCTTGGCCTGGGCCACCGTCACGTAGTCCTCGTCGAGGACGGTGATCATCATGTTCCGCATCCCGAGCACCCAGCCGCCCAGCGACGCGACGACGATGGTCAGGGCGGGCAGCGTGCCGTGCTGGATCACGTCCCAGGCGAACTCCCACGACCACTCGGGCGACGCGCCCTTGCTGTACGCGTGGGACGCCGGGAACCAGCCGAGCATGCTCGAGAAGACCGCGATGGCGATGAGGCCCATCCAGAAGTACGGGACGGTCGAGAAGAACGTCGAGATGGGCACGATCGCGTCGGCCTTGCTCCCGCGGCGCCAGCCGATGATCGCGCCGAGGCCGCTGCCGAGGAAGAAGCTGAGGATCGTCGCGATGCCGACGAGCCCGAGCGTCCACGGCAGGGCGGCCGCGATCACGTCGCCCACGGGGGCGAGCCCCTTGGAGAACGAGCGACCGAGGTCGCCGCTGAGCATGAGGCCCCAGTAGTCGACGTACTGCTGGAAGAGCGACCGGCCGTCGTCGAGCCCGAAGAGGGTGCGCAGCGACTCGGCCGCCTCGGGGCTGATCTTCCCCTGGTTCTTCGCGAGGTACGCGGAGACCGGGTCGCCCTTCATCATCCGGGGCAGGAAGAAGTTGATCGTGATCGCCGCCCAGGCGGTGAACAGGTAGAAGGCGGTGCGGCGGGCGAAGAATCGCAACGGGATCAGCTCCTCGACGATGCGGGGCCGGTGCCGGAGAAGTGGACCTCCGGGTTGGGCGAGGCATCGCGTAGCGCGCGGGTGTAGGGATGCTGGGGCTCGAGGATCACGTCGTCGGCCGGGCCGTGCTCCACGACCTTGCCGTGGTGCAGGACCATGATCTCGTCGCTGAAGTGGCGCGCGGTCGCCAGGTCGTGCGTGATGTAGAGGACCCCGAGGTTCGCCTCGCGCTGGAGCTCGGCGAGGAGGTTGAGGACGCCGAGGCGGATCGACACGTCGAGCATCGAGACCGGCTCGTCCGCGATGAGCAGCGACGGTCGCGACGCGAGGGCGCGCGCGATCGCGACGCGCTGGCGCTGGCCGCCGGACAGCTCGTGCGGGCGCCGGTCCACGACCCCGCCGTCCAGGTGGACGCGGTCGAGGAGGCGGTGCACCTCGGCGTCGACCTCGTCCTTCGGGACCACGTGGTCGAGGCGCAGCGGGCGCTCGAGGTGGTGGCGGATCGTGTGGTACGGGTTGAGCGACGCGAACGGGTCCTGGAAGACCATGCGGATCTGCTGCCGGTAGGTGCGCAGAGCCCGTCCCCGGCGGGGGATGGGGGCGCCGTCGAGCAGGATCTCGCCGGACGTGGCGCGCTCGAGCTGCGTGAGGATCTTCGCGATCGTCGACTTGCCGCTGCCGCTCTGCCCGACGAGCGCGACGGTGCGCCCCGAGGTGAGCGTGAAGCTGACGTCGTCGAGCGCGAGCAGGTCGCCGGAGCCCCGGACCTTGTACTTCTTGCTGACGTGCGAGAACTCGAGGGTGGTCATCAGGCCTGGCCTCCTGCGCTGGTCGTGCCCGTGCCCGTGCCCGTGCTCGCGGCCGTGGCCGCGGGCTCCGACCGGCCCCGCACGAACCCGCCCCGCTCCCCGGTGAGGCTCGGGAACGAGCCGAGGAGCGTGCGGGTGTACTCGTGCCGGGCGTGGTGGTAGATGTTCGCCGCGGTGTCGAGCTCGACGATCCGGCCCTGCCGCATGACCGCGATCCGGTCGGAGATCTCGAGGAGCAGCGGGAGGTCGTGCGTGATGAAGATGACCGAGAAGCCGAACTGCTTCCGCAGGTCGGAGATCTGCTGGAGGATCTCGCGCTGCACGAGGACGTCGAGCGCCGTCGTCGGCTCGTCCATGATCATGAGCTGGGGCTTGAGCGCCAGGGCCATCGCGATCATGACGCGCTGGCGCATGCCGCCGGAGAGCTCGTGCGGGTACGAGCGCAGCCGGTCGCGTCCGACGCCGACGAGGTCGAGGAGCTGGGCGCTCTCCTCGGTCCGCTCGGCCTTGCTCATCCGGGGACGGTGCGTCTCGAACACGTCGCCGAGCTGCTTGCCGACGGTGGCGACCGGGTTGAGCGCGTTCATCGCCCCCTGGAACACCATCGACGCCTTGTCCCACCGGAACCGGCGCATCGCGTCGTCGTCCAGCGCGTTGAGGTCGACGTCCTCGCCCGACTCGTCGTGGAAGATCGCCGATCCCGAGGGGATGACGGCCGGCGGCTTGAGCAGCCGCTGGATGCCGTACGCCAGCGACGTCTTGCCGCAGCCGGACTCGCCGGCGAGGCCGAGGATCTCCCCGCGGTGCAGCGTGAGGGAGACGTCGCTGACGGCCTCGACGGGCGGGTCGACGTCGTAGACCACGCTGAAGTGCGAGACGGTCAGCAGGGGTTCGGTGTTCACGGGTCTTCCCTTTTTCTGTGCTGGGGCCGGGCCGCACCGGGGCTCGCGCAGCGCGCGCCGCGCGAGCCCCGGTGACCTCACTCGGCCGGCTTGAGCTGGGTGAGGATCAGCACCGCGGTCGGCTGCGTCGGGTCCGCGTTGATGTACGGGTCGTCGTCGCTGGGCCAGCCCACGTAGTTGCGCGTGTTGAACTCCGTGATGAACGGGCGCGTGCCGATCGGCATGACCGGGACCTGCTCCACGAAGATCTTCTGCGCCTCGGCGACGGCCGCCGCGCGGTCCTCGTCCGTCGTCGCCGCGAGGTACGCGTCGAGGGCGGCCGTGGCCTCCGGGCTGTCGAAGCGGCCGAAGTTGTAGTCCGCGGCCTCACCGACCGGCTTGAGCCAGCGGGCGTCCATCGTGTCGCTGTAGATGTCGTACGGCGTCGCGCCGGTCTCGGTCCAGTGCAGGATCGCGTCGAAGTCGCCGGTGCCCTTGGCGGCCCACCACGAGTCCGAGTCGGGCGTGTCGACCGTGGCCTCGACGCCGATCGCCTTGACCGACTCCGCGATGAGGCTGATGCCGGTGACGTAGTCGTTCCAGCCCTGCGGGACGCTGAGCTGGAAGGTGACGGGCTCGCCGTCGGGGTCGACCAGGGCGTCGCCCTCGAACGTGTACCCGGCGTCGGTGAGGACCTTCTTGGCACCGTCGACGTCGACCTCGTACTCCTCGCCCGCGAACTCGTCCGAGATGAACGGGTCGCCGGCCGGGGTCGGCAGGCCCGTGACGGACGTGAGCAGCGGGACGCCGCTCTCGCGGGCGATCTGCTGGTGCTGCTCGCGGTCGATGACCATGTTGACGGCCTGGCGGAACGCGACGTCGTCGAACGGCTTCTTGGTCGTGTTGACGAACATCGCGTCGATGCCGAGACCGGCGGGGGCCCAGTACACGTTGTGCTCCGGGTCCTTGTCGACGAACGCCGACTGCACGTTCGGCAGGAACGCCTGCGCCCAGTCCGCGTCACCGTTGGCGAGCGCGGTCGTCAGGGCGCTGTTGTCGTTGTAGGAGACGTAGTACAGCGTCGGGACGGCGAGCTCTCCGCCCCAGTAGTCGTCGCGCGCGTCGAGCTGGACGCTCTCCGTGCTGAAGCTCGTCAGCGTGTACGGGCCCGTGCCGACCGGCTCGGGGTTGGTCTCCGTCGTGGGGTCGGCGACGCCCTCCCACACGTGCTTCGGGACGACGAACCGGTGCAGCACCTTGTCCTGCTTGGCGAACATCGGCGTGCCGAACGTGACGGTGACCTTGTCCCCGTCCACGGCGACGTCCTTGATGTCGAGCGCCGCGGTGTTGAGCTCGGGCGTGTCGACGAGGATCTGGTACGAGTACGCGATGTCGTCGGCCGTGAGGTCCTGGCCGTCGCTCCACGTCACGCCCTCGCGGGTCGTGAGCGTCACCGACGTGTAGTCCTCCGACCAGGTGATCTCGGACGCGAGCCACGGGCGGACCTCGTCCGACGGGTCGACGACGTTGACGATGCCCACGGGCTCGTAGATCGCGTTGACGTAGCCGAGCTTGAGCGCGGACGAGTCGCCGATCCAGGGGTTGTTCGACTCGGTCGCGATCGCCCCGTCCGGCTTGGCGATGGTGAGGGCGGCGCCCTCGCCGGAGGCGGTCGTGCTGTCGTCGTCGTTGCCGCCCGTCGACGAGCAGCCGGTCAGCACGAGTGCTGTCGCGATGCCGAGGGCGATCGCGGAGGCCTTCAACCTCATGAGTCTCTCTCCTTCGAGGGAACATCGTCCCCGGCGCGGTGCCGGGGCGGTGGAGCGTACGGGTGAAACGGAAGGTGGCGTGGGGCGCTGGGTCGCCCCCCGCGGACCGCGGTCCGGGCTACTCCTGTTCGGTGGTGCTGCCCTGCACCCGGACCGCGGTGTCCAGGCGGAGGTCGTGGACGGAACGCCCCACCCGGAGCCGGTAGGTACCGGCCGGGAGGTGCCAGCGTCCGCTGTCGGTGTCCCACACCTCGAGCTGACGGCGGGGGACGGTCACGGTGACGTCGGCGGTGGCCCCCGCGGCGACGTCGACGACGGCGAACCCGCCGAGCCAACGGACCGGGCGGTCGCGCTCGGCGACCGGGGCCGACGCGGGCGCGACCGGGGGTTCGACGTAGACCTGGACGACCTCGCGGCCGTCGCGGGACCCGGTGTTGGTGACGCGGACCGTGAGGGTCACGTCGCCGTCGGGCGTGCGGGTGGGCAGGTTGTCCGGCTCGCCGGGCGTGTCGTACGACCACGTCGTCCAGCCCAGCCCGTGCCCGAAGGGTGCGGCGGGGACGGCGCCAGAGCGCTCCCACGCGCGGTAGCCGACGTGGACGCCGTCGGCGTACTCGACGACGCCCTGGTCGGGCACCGCGTGCGGGACGGGGACGTCGGCCTCGGTGGCCGGGAGGGTCCAGGGGAGGCGGCCGGCCGCCTCGACGTCGCCCGCGAGCACGTCCGCGATCGAGTGCCCGGCCTCCTGGCCGGGGAACCAGACCCACAGCACCGTGCGCGCGCGCTCGAGCCAGGGGAGCAGCACGGGGGCGCCGGCGTTGACGACGACGACGGCGTCCGGGTCGACGTCGAGGACGCGCTCGACGAGCTCGTCCTGGCGGCCGGGCAGCGCGAGCGACGTGCGGTCCCAGCCCTCGGACTCGACCTCCTCGTTCGTCCCGACGACGACGACGGTCAGGTCGGCCGCGCGGGCGGCCTCGACCGCGTCGGCGATCTCCTGCTCGGCGCTCGGCGCGGGGACGCGGTGCCGCAGCTCCGCGCGGACGAGGTTGCCGTAGCCCTGGGCGCGCGTGACGAGGAGCGCGGCACTGACCCGCACGCGTCGCGGCGCGTCGACGTGCACGGTCGCGGGGACGCCCGCCGGGTTGTTGATCGACGAGTCGAGGATGACCTCGACGCCGGAGCGACGGTCGTCCTTCGCGACGACGACGCCGTCGATCTCGATCGTGTGGCCCGGGACCGTGCCGACCTCGAGCACGTGGTCGCCGGGCTCGTCGAGGAGGACGTCGACGTCGAGCACGACGGTGTCGACCTCGGCGGGCAGGTCGCGCAGGAACCCGTCCCAGCGGGGCAGGACGGACGTGCGGAGCATCGCGCCCTCGGCGTCGAGCCACGTCACCGCGACCCCGGCGCCGTCGGCGCTGCGTCCCTCCACGTCGAGGCGGGGGGCGAACCGGCGCGCGTCACCGCCGCGGGCCACCGTGAGCGTGGCGTCGGGCCAGCGCGCGGCCAGGCCCTCGGCCGGGGTGACGACGTGCGCGGGGTTGACGGTCGAGCTGCCGCCGCCGAGCACGTGCGGGCGCACGGCGTTGGGGCCGAGGAGCGCGATCGACCGCGGCGCGGGCCGGTCCCAGACGGGGTTCTCGGCGTCCGAGCGCAGGACGACGGTGCCGGCGGCGGCGGTGCGGCGCACCAGGGCGCGCAGGTCGCCGTCGTGCGTGACGGGGCGGGCGGGCTCGTCGAGCGCGCCGACGCGGCGCGCGAGCAGGAGGATGCGCGCCACCTTGTCGTCGATCTCGCGCTCGGGCACACGGCCGTCCTCGACCGCGCGGACGAGGGCGTCCTCCCACGGGCCGCCCGGGCCGGGCATGACGACGTCGAGGCCGCCGTTCGCGGAGAGCTCGGTCGTGTGCGTCGCGACCCAGTCCGAGACCACGGCGCCGTCGAACCCGAGCTCGTCCTTGAGGACGTCGGTGAGCAGGTGCCGGTGCCCGGTCATGGGGCCCGACTCCACGCCGTCGTCCACCTGGTTGTACGCCGCCATGACGGACCACGCGCCCGCCGCGACCGCGTCCTCGAACGGGGCGAGGTAGACCTCGCGCAGCACGCGGGGGTCGACGTGCGAGACGTACGACGTGCGCTGGGTCTCGGAGTCGTTGGCGACGTAGTGCTTGACGCACGCCGCGACGCCCTGGTCCTGGAGGCCGCGCACGACGCCCGTGCCGATCTGGGCCGTGAGGTACGGGTCCTCGGAGTAGCACTCGAAGTGCCGGCCACCGACGGGCGTGCGCTGGATGTTGACCTGGGGGGCGAGGACGACGTCGACGCCGTGCGTGCGCGCCTCGCGGGCGAACGCCTGGCCGGTCTCGTGCGCGGCGGCTCGGTCCCACGTCGCGCCGATCGCGCTGGGGGAGGGGAAGAGGATCGAGGTCTCGCCCTCGACCTCGCTCGTGCCACGGACCCCGACGGGCCCGTCGGACATGACGACGGGGCGCAGCCCGAGCTCGTCCAGGGCGTGCAGGCGCCACATGGACCGGCCGGTGAGGAGGCGGACCTTCTCGCGCAGCGGCAGCCTCCGCGCACGGGTGCGCAGGGCGTCGAGCTCCGCGGGGTCGCGCTCTCCCGCGAGGGACTGCGATGTCACGTACGTGCTCCTCGTCGTCGAGTCGGCTGTCGAGCGGAGAACTTACCGTGCAGTCAGTAAGTTGGCAAGAATCTGCATTTGCGCAGGTCAGATCGATATCTGACCGTGATCTTGACGAAGAAGGTGGCTCGCAGGGCGTTCCGCGTGCGTAGGATCACCCCCGGACGGCGGGGAACCGAGGACGTGCTCGGTGCCCGAGAGCCGGCGTCGGCGCCGACGGTGGCGCACCGGGCACCACGACCGAGGAAGTGACGAGGCGATGACCACGATCAGGCGGCGCCCCCGCGTGCGGGAGGAGACCCTCCGGCGCCGCGAGGAGATCCTCAAGGCCGCCATGGCGACCTTCGGGAGCAAGGGCTACCACAACGGCCCCCTGGCGGAGATCGCGGAGCAGGTCGACATGACCCACGCCGGGATCCTGCACCACTTCGGGTCCAAGGACCACCTCCTCCTCGAGGTGCTGCGCTACCGCGACGAGAGCGACGTCGCCGGCCTCGACGGGCAGCACATCCCCGGCGGGATCGACATGTTCCGCCACCTGGTCCGCACGGCGTTCCTCAACGCGCAGCGCGCCGGGATCGTGCAGGCGTACGCCGTGCTCTCCGCGGAGTCCGTGACCGACGACCACCCCGCGCGCGCCTTCTTCGAGGGCCGGTACCGCACGCTGCGGAGCGAGGCCGTCGAGGCGTTCGAGGCGCTGTGCGCGGAGCGGGGCGTCGCCGTCCCCGCGAGCGTCCGGCACGCGTCGGCGTCGATCCTCGCCGTCATGGACGGGCTCCAGGTCCAGTGGCTCCTCGACCCCACGCAGGTGGACCTCGGCGAGGCGAGCCAGTTCGCGATCGAGGCGATCGTCGCCGCCGTGCTCGACCCTCGCCCCTCCCCGCTCGGCCTCGACGGCACGGGTGACGGCGAGCAGCCCGTGGCGCTCGACGCCGTCGTGACCGCCGAGGCGGCCCGGCAGCCCGTGGGGGCCTGACCCGGGGCGCGGCGCTCCGTCGCCCGCGGACCTTCGGTCCCGCGTGGTCACGACCACGGGCCCTGTCCAGGGCGTCCGGCGGCGGCGAGGATCGAGGTCGTGCAGACCCTCGCCCAGGCGTTGTCCACCCAGTCGGAGGCGGCCCGGAAGAAGGTCGCCTCGGCGAGACGCCCGGCGCGCTACCTCGTCGCCGCGATGCTCGCCGGCGCGTACATCGGCGTCGGGGTCGTGCTCATGGTCGCGACGGCCGGGCCCTTCCTCGCGGCCGGGTCGCCGGGGGAGCGGCTGGTCGCCGGGGGCGTGTTCGCCGCGGCGTTGACCCTCGTCGTGTTCGCCGGGGCCGAGCTCGCGACCTCGGCCATGATGATCCTCGCCCAGGGCGTCGCGACGCGCGCCGTCCGGGTGCGCGACGCCGTCCTCACCCTCGGCCTGTGCCTCGTCGGCAACCTCGCCGGCTCGATGCTCTTCGCGTTCGCCGTCACCAGGGCCGGGGTGCTGCACTCCAACGCGGCAGCGGGGGAGATGGTCGCCTCGATGCTGCGCGCGAAGGCGCACGAGACCGGCGGCGAGCTCTTCTTCCGCGGCGTCCTGTGCAACCTCCTCGTGTGCGCCGCGATCTGGGCGTGCGGTCGCCTGCGCTCCGAGGCGGGCAAGGCGATCGTCCTGTTCTGGGCGATCCTCGCGTTCATCGCCTCCGGCTTCGAGCACGTGGTCGCCAACATGACGACCTTCTCGCTCGGCCTCCTCGGCGACCTGGGCCCGACGACGTGGGCCGACTTCGCCCGCAACCTCACCTGGGTCGGCCTCGGCAACCTCGTCGGCGGCGCCCTCGTCGTCGGCCTCGCCTACGTCGTCGTCGCGGGCCCGGCGCAAGACGCCGGGCGGGGGGCGCCCTCGACGGACGCGACCTCGAGGCCGGTCGTGCTTCCCGTGCCGGCGATCCGGCGGGCGACCGCGCACCTCGACCGGAGCCACCGCGCGGGCTGACGCCGCGCCGGCCGGGACCGCATGGCGGGACGGGCTTGGCCGGACCGCGGGACGCGTGCGTATCATCGATCGACCCACAAGCACCCGGCGGGCCGTTGAGAGAGACGGAGGCCGGCGACAGATGGAGCAGCACGTGGCACTTGTCGTGCAGAAGTACGGCGGTTCGTCGGTATCGGACGCCGAGAGCATCAAGCGCGTGGCCAAGCGCATCGCGCAGACCAAGCGGGCCGGTCACGACGTCGTCGTCGTGGTCTCGGCGATGGGCGACACGACGGACGAGCTCATCGACCTCGCGCAGCAGGTCACCCCCCTCCCGCCGCAGCGCGAGATGGACATCCTCCTCACCGCGGGCGAGCGCATCTCGATGTCGCTGCTCGCGATGGCGATCAACAGCCTGGGCGTCAAGGCGAAGTCGTTCACGGGCCAGCAGGCCGGCGTCATCACCGACGCCGTGCACGGCAAGGCGCGCATCGTCGACGTCGTCCCGCACCGCATCCGGGAGACGATCGAGCGGGGCCAGGTCGCGATCGTCGCGGGCTTCCAGGGCGTCACGCAGTCGACGAACGACGTGACGACGCTCGGCCGCGGCGGGTCGGACACGACGGCCGTCGCGCTCGCGGCGGGCCTCGACGCCGACGTGTGCGAGATCTACACCGACGTGGACGGCATCTTCACGGCCGACCCCCGCATCGTGCCGAGCGCGCGCAAGATCGACCGCATCACGTACGAGGAGATGCTCGAGATGGCGGCGAGCGGGGCCAAGGTCCTCGCGCTGCGCTGCGTCGAGTACGGCCGCCGGTACGGCGTGCCGATCCACGTCCGCTCGTCGTTCAGCGGCAAGGAGGGCACGTTCGTCAGCGCGAACGCCTACTCCGCGGCCCGCCCCGCCGACGCCGCCCCCAGCTCTGCAGACCTTCCCGAGGAGACCGTCATGGAAGACCCGATCATCTCCGGCGTCGCGCACGACCGCAGCGAGGCCAAGATCACCGTCGTCGGGGTGCCCGACGTGCCTGGGACGGCCGCGCGCATCTTCGAGGTCGTCGCGGGCTCGGGCGTGAACATCGACATGATCGTGCAGAACGTCTCGGCCGCCCGGACGGGCCTGACCGACATCTCGTTCTCGCTGCCCGAGGGCGACGGCCCGGCCGCGATGTCGGCGCTGTCCGCGCTCCAGGGCGAGATCGGGTTCGACTCGCTGCAGTTCGACGACCAGATCGGCAAGCTCTCGCTCGTCGGCGCGGGCATGAAGTCGCACCCGGGCGTCTCCGCCAAGCTCTTCGGTGCCCTGCGCGACGCGGGCATCAACATCGAGATGATCTCCACCTCGGAGATCCGCATCTCCGTCGTGACCCGCGAGGACTCGCTCGACGACGCGGTGCGCGCCGTGCACACCGCCTTCGAGCTCGACGCCGCCGACGGCGAGGCCGTCGTCTACGCCGGCACCGGCCGCTGAGAGGACGAGGAACCATGAGCACCGAGAACCGTCAGGGCCTCACCGTCGCCGTCGTCGGCGCGACCGGCCAGGTGGGCGCCGTGATGCGCCGCCTCCTCGACGAGCGCGACCTCCCCGTCGCGAGCATCCGCTACTTCGCCTCCGCGCGCTCCGCGGGGTCGACGCTCCCGTGGCGCGGGACCGACGTCGTCGTGGAGGACGTCGCCGCGACCTCGACCGACGACCTGCGTGGGATCGACATCGCCCTGTTCTCCGCGGGCGGCGCGACCTCGAAGGCGCAGGCGGAGCGCTTCGCCGAGGCGGGCGCCGTCGTCATCGACAACTCGTCCGCGTGGCGCATGGACCCCGACGTCCCGCTCGTCGTGTCCGAGGTCAACCCCACCGCGCTGCGCGAGGCGCGCAAGGGCATCATCGCCAACCCGAACTGCACGACCATGGCCGCGATGCCCGTGCTCAAGCCGCTCGCGGACGCGGCCGGGCTGGAGCGCCTGATCGTCGCGACGTACCAGGCCGTGTCCGGCGCGGGTCTCGCCGGCGCGGAGGAGCTGCGCGCCCAGGCCGTCGCGGGCGCTGCCGCGGAGGGCACGGGGGCCGGGCTCGTCGGGCTCGTGCACGACGGCGGCGCCGTCGCCCTCCCCGAGCCTGCGGTCTTCCCGCGCAACGTCGCGTTCAACGTCGTCCCGCTCGCCGGGTCGATCGTCGACGACGGGCTCGAGGAGACGGACGAGGAGAAGAAGCTCCGCAACGAGTCGCGCAAGATCCTCGGCCTGCCGGAGCTCGCGGTCGCCGGGACCTGCGTGCGCGTGCCGGTGTTCACCGGTCACTCGCTCGCGATCCACGCCGAGTTCGGCGCCGCGATCACGCCCGACCGGGCGCGCGAGCTCCTCGCGGCCGCACCGGGCGTCGCGCTCGCGGACGTCCCGAACCCGCTCGAGGCGGCCGGCAAGGATCCGTCGTTCGTCGGTCGCGTCCGCACCGACCAGTCCGTCCCCGGCGGACGCGGCCTCGTGCTGTTCGTGTCGAACGACAACCTCCGCAAGGGCGCCGCGCTGAACGCCGTGCAGCTCGCCGAGCTCGTCGCGCAGGACCTCGACGCCGTCCGCGGGGCGTTCACCCCGGCCCTCGCGAAGTAGAGCCCCGGTACCGCGAGGTAGAGCCCTGGTACCGCGAGGTAGAGCCCTGGTCCTCGACCAGGGCTCTACCTCGTTCGCCTTCGTGCCCGACGCCCGGGTGAAAATCGTCGGGCATCGCACCGTCTCGGCGCGACCGGTGGCATCTACGTGGGGCGGCTCAGCACCTGGAGCACGCGGGGAGCGAAGAATCGGCGCTTGTAGGCGTCGGGATCGACGACGTCGAGGATCCCCAGCTCGACCAGCTGGCCGACAAGCTTGTTCGCCCGGCCGTACGAGATGCCGAGCTCGGCCTCGACCTTGCGCACCGTGAACGTCGGGTTGGCCACTGCGAGATCCACGAGCGCGTGTGCGGAGTCGGCGCGCAGGGGCGACGCACGGATGACGTCCTTCAGTTCCGTCTGCACAGCGACGAGCGCGACCATCTCGTGCCGTGTCGTATCCGCCGCCTGCCGCAATCCTTCGGCGAAGAACCGGAGATAGGAGTCCCAGTCGTCGCGAGCGCTCACCCCGAGCAGGCGGTCGTAGTACTGACCGCGACGCGCCTCGAACCAGGGGGAGACGGTGAGGGTGGGTTCCACGAGGACGCCGGTGCTCTGGAGATGGAGGACGATCAGGAAGCGACCGACGCGTCCGTTACCGTCCCGGAACGGGTGGAGAGTCTCGAACTGGTAGTGCGACATGCCAGCCGCCACCACTGGATCGATCTGCCCACGGTGATCGATGCGCATCCAGTCCACGAGGTCACGCACACCGGCTTCGAGCTGGTGTCCACCGGGTGCGGGGACGAACCGCGCGGCTTCGACCGGGAATCGGACCGAGGCGGCGTCCTCGCGCCGCCCGATGACGACCTGCCCGTCGCGGATCCGGCCGGACTGCGACTCGAGCGGCGTGCCCGCCATCAGGATTCCCTGTAGCTCGCTGAGCATGGTGACGGACACCGGCCAGCCGTCGGCGATGCGAGCAAACCCAGCGTTCGCCATGCGGACGTAGTTGAGGATCTCGACGAGCTCGGCGGAAGGGGGATCGTCGTCGTCCGCGGTGAACACCTCGGCGAGAGGGGCGTAGGTTCCCTCCAACGCGGAGGTGCTCTGCGCCTCACGGCGAAGTGTCGGCAGGCGGAGCAGCGTCGGCTCAGGGAGCTGGCGACCAGTGCTGTCGAGCGCAGCCAGAGCGGCGCGGGCATCCGCGACGGCCAGGTACGTCGGGGGCGCGAGATCCGGCATGGTCATCGACAGCGGTTCAGGGATGAACGCCTTGTGCTCCCACGAACCCAGCACAGGGTCACTCCCGCGGATCGTGACAAGTTCCCCCGGTGAGCTGTTCGAGAACATGGTGAGGTCCACCATGTCACTCTAGAGCGCGATGAGTGACATAGCGCGGGAGTTTGTGTTCCTGTGGATCACGCAAGAGAGCCTTCGACGCCAGCCTGGCGCTGGCGCTGGCGCTGGCGCTGGCGCTGGACGTCGAGGTCGACAAGCCTGCGTCCGTCCCGTACTGCGCCATGTCGTGCAGACGCCGCCGGGGCCCTCCCGCGGCGGCGTCGTGCTGATCGGCCCGGGCTCAGCCCCCGACCAGGCGCGCCATGTTCTCGCCGTCGGCGAGGCCGACGATGTTGCCGGCGGGGTCGGTGAACCAGGCCCCGTCGCCGCCCTCCATGAACCCGCGCACGATGCCCTTCTCGTCCTGGTCGAACCCTTCGTAGCGCTCGAACGTCACGCCCTTCGCGGTGAGCTCGTCGACGACCTGGTCCACGTCGTCGACGGTGAGGTGCATGACCGTGAAGGCGGCCGGCCGATGGTCCTCCTTCGGGTAGACGAACACGTCCGAGCCGCCGCCCAGGTGGAGCACCAGACCGCCCCCGTCGTCGAGTGCGGTGACGGGGAGCCCGAGGGTGCCTCCGTAGAAATCGCGCGCCGCGTCGAGGTCGTCCGCCGAGAAGCTGGAGAACCCGCGCCGAATGGTGACCATCGTCGTCTCACTCCTTCGTGACCGCCGGCGGCCGGAGGGCGTGACCCGCCGCGGACGCCGGATCCTTCCAGGGTCCCACCGACGGGCCGCGAGGGATACCGCTCAGGGCGGGTGAACGGTCGGCGGTCAGGGTGCGGCGCGGCTCCCGAGCGTCGGGGCGAGCAGCCACAGCGCGGCCGCGGCGAGCACGTGCCAGACGGCGTGCCCCTGCAGCGTGACGCCGAGCGGACCGCCCGCGTCGCACAGCGGCCACCCGGGGCGGCTGAGCGTCCCGACCCCGCCGCCCACGGCGAGCAGCACGAGCGCGGTGACGGTGCGGCGTCGGACGGCGGGGCGACGCCACGCCCGCAGGGCGCTCGCGCCCACGGCCACGACGGCCGCGACCACCTGGGCCGTGGTCGACCACGGGGGCGCCACGGCGGCGAGCACCACCCCGAGCAGCGTCGGGGCGAGCCACCACCAGGTCCGCAGCCGACGGCCCGCGAGGTCCGCGACGGCGTCGGCCGCGACGAGCGCGAGCGCGCCGAGCAGCGGCGGGTCGTGTGCGACGGGGTCCCACGTGGGCGACGGCCCGTGCTGGACCACGGACCCCGCCCCGATCAGGGCGACCAGGATCCCGAAGGCGACGCGCAGGCGCGTGGTCGCTACGGCGTCGGGCCGGGGCGTGCCCGACGACCGCCCTCGGCGGGGGCGCAGCGCCGCCACCACGACGGCCGCGCCCGCGACGACGAACGCGAGGCTCGTCCAGGTGCTCAGCGGCTCGGCCCACGGCGTCCCGCCCGCGAGCTCGCATGCTGCGTCCACACCGCCTCCCGCGAGGTAGAGCCGTGGTCACTCCCCAGGGTGCCTCCTCACACGACCAGGCCTCTACCTCACGAGACCAGGGCTCTACCTCGGCGTACCAGGGTTCTCCCTCGCGCGAAGGGGTTGCGGGATCGGATGCATCTATGGTTCATTAGTTGAGTAATGAACCGCAGAACGCGCGAGGCGGGAGAGGATGGGGCCCATGTTCGACGGACCGGAGCCCATCTACCTCCAGATCGCGCAGATGATCCGGGCACAGGTGCTCGCGGGCGAGCTCGCGGAGGAGGAGCAGGTCATGTCGACGACGCAGTTCGCGACGACGTTCCGCATCAACCCGGCGACGGCCGCCAAGGCGTTCGCCGGCCTGGTCGACGAGGGCGTCCTCTACAAGCGCCGCGGGCTCGGCATGTTCGTCGCCCCGGGGGCGCGCGAGCAGCTCCTCGCCGACCACCGCGCCCGCTTCTTCGACGAGGTCCTCGCGCCCGCGCTCGCGCAGGCCGACCTCCTCGACATCCCGACGGCCGAGATCGTGGACCACGTCCTCGGCCGGTCGCGCCCCGCCGGTCCCGTCACCGGCGGCGCGCCCAGCACCGGCCCGACCACCGACCCCACCCCGAGGTGAGACCCGTGACCGCCCGGCCCGCCCGCCGCACCACCGCCGACCAGAAGCCGTCCGCCCGGACGTCGACCCCAGCCCCGGAGCCCTTCGCCGTCGAGGTGCGCGACGTCGTCGTGCGCTACCCGCGCAGCGACGACGTCCCCGCGCTGGACGGTGCGACGCTCACCGTCCGCCCCGGCGTCATCACCGGCCTCCTCGGCCGCAACGGCGCGGGGAAGACGACGCTCGCGGCCCTGCTCGCGGCGTTCCGCCGGCCCACGGCCGGGACGGTGCGTGTCGGCCCGGAAGGCGAGCTCGAGGACCCGTTCGAGAACGTGTGGGCGACCATGCACACGCAGCTCGTCCGCGAGAGCGGCGACGTGTGGGAGACGGACAAGGCGCGCGACACGCTCGAGTACTACGCCGACCTGCGCCCGCACTGGGACGCCGACCTCGCCGCACGCCTGCTCGACGAGCTCGAGGTGGACGTCCGCAAGAAGCCGACCGAGATGTCGCGCGGCAAGCGGTCGGCGCTCGGCGCGGTGATCGGGCTCGCGTCGCGCGCGCCGCTGACGATCTTCGACGAGGTCTACCTCGGCATGGACGCGCCGAGCCGCTACGCGTTCTACGACGCGCTCGTCGCCGACTACGCCGAGCACCCGCGCACGATCCTGCTGTCGAGCCACCTCATCACCGAGGTGGAGCGGCTCTTCGAGGACGTCGTGATCATCGACCGCGGGCGCGTCCTGCTCGCCGAGAACGCCGACGACGTCCGGGCCCGGGGCGTGAGCCTCACCGGCCCGGCCGAGGTGGTCGAGCGGCACGCGACCGGTCGCGAGGTGCTCGCGCGACAACGGCTCGGCGGCACGGCGCAGGTGACGCTCTTCGGCACGTTCGCGGACGACGAGCGTGCTGCCGCGGTGGAGGCCGGGCTCGAGGTCGGCGCCGTGCCCGTGCAAGACCTGTTCGTCCACCTGACGCGCAACGGGCGCGCGGGTTCCGAGGCCGAGACGCAGGAGGCGCGATGACCGCCGCGACCGCGCGCCCCGCCGAGCGCCGCGCCCTCGAGTCCGCCGCCCACCGGCGCGGCGTCAACGCCGTCGCCTGGTACTTCATCGTCGGGACCTGGTACGTCGGGGTCTGGTTCTGGGCCATCGCGCTCGCCGTCGGAGCGCTGATCCTCTGGATCATGATGCGCAACGACGAGGTGAACATCGAGGCCGTGGGCGGCGTCGCGGGCTCGGCGAAGTTCTTCCTCTTCGTGATGGGCATCATCCTGCCCCTCATGACGATCGCCGTGCACGTCGCGTCGGGCGGCACGCGCCGCTCCTACACGCACGGGCTGTGGATCGGGGCGGCCGTGTCGGGCATGACGTTCGGCGTCGCGACGGCGCTCGTGAAGTGGGGCGAGTGGGCGCTGTTCCGCCGCGCAGGGTGGCCGGCCGAGCCCCAGCTCGGGCAGCTCTACGGCGACGGCTCGCAGGTCGGCCTCGTGCTGCTCGTCGAGGGGCTCTTCTGCGTCGTGTACTACCTCGCCGGGATGGTCGTCGCCGCCGGCTTCTACGGGTTCGGGTTCCTGCGCGGGGTGCTCCTCGTGCTCGCGTCGCTCGTGCCCGTGGTGGTCAGCGAGATCTTCCTGCGGTCCGGCTTCTTCGGCCACGCGCTCGCGCGCGTCGTCGGTCTCGACGGCACCCCCGTCGCGCTCGCCGTCCTCGGCGGGGTCGTCGGGGTCGTGCTCGCCGCCCTGCTCCTCCGCCTCGTCCTGCGGGGCGTCGCGATCCAACCGGTCGAGTTCGCCGCCAGCGCGAGCGCCTGACCGGCCCGCAGCACCTCCCACACCGAAGCCCTCCCGGGCGGCGCGCCGCGCCGTCCGTGGGTGGCGCACACCCTCCAGGAGGCCACCATGAGCACCGCTCCACCGCCCACCGGCGCCGCGACCTCCGCGTCGCCCGCCCCGACCGCCGTCGCGCAGGCCCAGACCGCGCCGGTCGTCGAGGTCCGGAACCTGCGCAAGACCTACCCGGGGCCCCGTGGCTCCGACGCCCGCAAGGTCGCCGTCGAGGACGTGAGCCTCACCGTCGCGCCGGGCGAGATCTTCGGCGTCCTCGGCCCGAACGGTGCGGGCAAGACCACGACGGTCGAGTGCCTCGCCGGCCTGCGCGAGGCGGACGGCGGCGTGATCCGTGTGCTGGGGGTCGACCCGCAGGCCGACCCGGCCGCGGTGCGCGACGCCGTCGGCGTCCAGCTCCAGGAGGCCGCGCTCCACGAGAAGATCACGGTCGAGGAGGCGTTGCGGCTCTTCGCGTCGTTCTACGAGGCGCCGTCGGACGTCGAGGAGCTGCTCGACCTCCTCGATCTCGCCGAGCACCGGCGCGTCGCGTTCGGCAAGCTCTCGGGCGGGCAGAAGCAGCGCCTGTCGATCGCCCTCGCGCTCGTCGGCAACCCGCGCGTCGCGGTCCTCGACGAGCTGACCACCGGCCTCGACCCGGCCGCCCGCCGGGCGACCTGGGAGCTCGTCGAGCGCGTGCGCGACCGGGGCGTGACGATCCTGCTCGTCACGCACTTCATGGAGGAGGCGGAGCGACTGTGCGACCGTCTCGTCATCATCGACGGCGGCCGCGTCGTCGCGCAGGGCACGCCCGCGGAGCTCATCGAGTCGGTCGACACGTCGCGCACGGTGCGTCTGCGGGTGCCCCCGGCCGACCACGACCTGGCGCTCCACACGCTCGCCGGCCTGGCCGACGTCGAGCACGTCGAGGTGGACGGGCGCGAGATCGAGGTGACCGGGACGCGCCGGGTGCTGCTCGCCGTCGTGCTCGCGCTCGCCGAGCAGGAGGTCGTGCCCGACGACGTCCGGACCGTCACGCGGACGCTCGAGGACGTGTTCGTCGCCGTGACCGGCCGGACCTACGACCACGCCGCGGACTCCGCGGTCCCGCACGAGGGAGGCGCACGATGACCGCCGCGACCACGACCCTGACCCGCGTCCCCACCGCCCGCTCGGGGTGGCGGGGCTTCGGGACGCTCCTGAGGACCGAGGCCCGCCTGTTCCTGCGCGACGGCACGGCCGTGTTCTTCGCGCTCGTGTTCCCCACGGTCCTGCTCGTCGGCGTCGGGCTGGCGATCCCGGGCATGCGGGAGCCGATCACGGGGGCGGGCGCGCCCTGGGACGGTCTGACGGCGATCGCGACCTACGTGCCGATCGTCCTCGCCGCCGCGGTCGCGACGCCCGCGCTGACGACGATGCCCGTGACGTTCGCGACCGCCCGCGAGAAGGGGCTGCTCCGTCGGCTGTCGACGACGCCGATGCGCCCGCAGGGCGTCGTCGTCGCCCACCTGCTCATCAACCTCGGCGCGATCGCCGTGTCCGCGGTGCTCGCGCTCGTCGTGGGTCAGGTCGTGTTCGGCCTCGCCGTGCCCGTCAGCCCGCTGACGGTCGTGCTGGCCTTCGTGCTCACCGTCCTGTCCATGCTCTCGCTCGGCATGGTCGTCGCGGCGGTCGCCGCCAAGGGGAGCACCGCGTCGGCGATCGGGAACCTCGTCTACTTCCCGATGCTCTTCCTCTCGGGCATGTGGACGCCGGGGCCGATCATGCCCGACGTCGTGCGGGACATCGCGCAGTTCTCCCCGCTCGGGGCCGCCGCCCAGGCGATGTCGGCGGGCTGGTTCGAGACGGAGGTCCCCACGCTCCAGCTCGTCGTGATGGTCGCGTGGACCGCCGTGCTCCTCCCGCTCGCGGTGAAGCTCTTCCGCTGGAGCTGAGCCTCAGATCGCCCGCGAGCCCGGCTCGCGGGCGATCTCGGCGAAGGCGCGGCACGGGGCGGGCGACGTCGCCGCCGCCCCGGTCGGCGGGCTCGACGACCGGGGAGGACGTCCTCGGCGCGGACCCGTCGCCACCGCGGGCGTGGTGGTGGCGGCGCACCTAGCGTGACGCGCATGAGGCCGTTCCTGCTGCTCGCGTCGCGTGCGGAAGACCCTGCCGCCGACGGTGAGCACGCCGCCGTGCTCCGGTACTCCGGGCTCGGCGCGGACGCGCTCCACCGCGTCCGGATGGAGGCCGGGCCGCTGCCGGCGATCGACCTCGACGCGTACTCCGGCGTGATCGTCGGCGGCAGCCCGTTCGACTCGTCGCTGCCCGAGGCGGACAAGTCGTCGACCCAGCGGAGGGTCGAGCGCGAGCTCGCGCCGCTCCTGGACGAGATCGTCGAGCGCGACGTCCCGTTCCTCGGCGCGTGCTACGGCGTCGGGACGCTCGGCCTGCACGAGGGCGCCGTGCTCGACGACACCTACGCCGAGCCAATCTCGCCCGTGACGATCCGGCTCACCGCCGAGGGGCGGGCCGACCCGCTGCTCACCGATCTGCCGGACGCGTTCGAGGCGTACGTCGGGCACAAGGAGGCGGTGCGGGAGCTGCCGTCGCACGCGGTGCTGCTCGCGACGTCGGACGCGTGCCCGGTCCAGATGTTCCGGGTCAAGGAGAACCTCTACGCGACGCAGTTCCACCCCGAGCTGGACCTGGAGGGGATCCTCACGCGCATCGGCGTCTACCGCGACTACGGGTACTTCCCGCCCGAGACGGCGGGCGACGTCGAGGCGACGGTCCGCCGCGGTGACGTCCGTGAGCCGCACCGCATCCTCGCGGCGTTCGTCCGCCGCTACGCGCGCGACTGACGACCAGGCGGCCGTCGCTGCGCGGCGAGGGTCAGCAGTCAGCAGTCAGCGGTCAGCGGGCGACGGGCTCCGGCTGCGGCGCGGGAGAGTCGGCCGGCGTGCCTGCCGCAGTCGTCGCCGCCTCGAGCGCGACGGCGCGGCGGTGGGCCCGGACGGACCACGCGACCGCTGCGGCCCACACGACCGCGACGAGCCCGAGCGCCACGCTCTGGACGGCGCCGCTCGCGTCGACCCAGTCGGAGCGCAGGAGCGTGCGGACGTTGGTGAGGACGATGACGCCACCGACCGCCGACCCGAGGATCCGGGGAGGCAGGAGCCGCACGAGCCACGCCGCGATGGGCGCCGCGACGAGGCCGCCGAGCAGCAGCGCGCCCACCCACAGCAGGTCGATGCCCTGCGAGCCGAGCGAGACGAGGAAGCCGAGCGACGCGGCGATCGCGACGAGGAACTCGCTCGTGTCGATCGACCCGATGACCTTGCGCGGCTCGATGCGTCCCGACGCGAGCAGGGCCGGCGTCCCCACCGGGCCCCAGCCGCCGCCGCCCGTGGCGTCGACGAAGCCCGCCACCAGACCGAGCGGAGCGAGGAACCGCTTGCGCAGCGGGAGGCCCTGCCGGCCCTTCGGCAGCCCGACGAACGTGAACCGCGACAGCACGTACACACCGAGCGCCAGGAGCAGCAGCGACATCACCGGCGCGGCGACCTCCGTCGACAGGTTCGACAGGAACGTCGCGCCCGCGAACGCCCCGATCGCGCCCGGGACGCCGATCCGGAAGACGACCTTCCAGTCCACGTTGCCGAACCGCCAGTGCGCCGCTCCCGACGCCAGCGTCGTCCCGATCTCCGCCAGGTGGATCGTCGCCGACGCCGCCGCGGGGTTCGTCCCGATCGCGAGCAGGAGCGTCGTCGACGTCACGCCGTACGCCATGCCGAGGCTGCCGTCGACGAGCTGCGCACCGAGGCCGACGAGGGCCAGCAGGATGAGGGTCCGCACCGCGTCTCCTTGCTCGGGTGGCCGGGGCTGCCCCGACGTGTCCTGACAAGGTTGACCGAACGAGTCCAGTATGTGAAGCGCCGACCACATCGTGGGCCAGTGTTAACGGGCTCGTCCCTCGCGTCCCGCGGACAGGGTCGAGAAGTGAGCCTCCGCCCCGAGATCGGCCGGATCAGGGGCGGAAGCTCACTTCTCGACCCGGATCACGAGCAGGTCAGGGGTTTTCCCAGGCGTCGGCGCGGGCGGCCAGGGCGTGGACGTCGTCGGGGAGGTCGCGGCGCACGACGTCGTCGATCGTGACGCGGTCGAGCACGTCGCGGACGCTCGCGCGGAGCGCGACCCAGACCTCGAGGAGCGCCGCCGCGGAGCCCTCGTACTCGAGGCTCGGGGGACGCTCGTCGCGCACGGTGACGAGCGGTCCGTCGACGGCGCGGAAGACGTCGGCCAGGGTCACCTCGGACGCGGGGCGGGCCAGGCGGTGGCCGCCGGAGCGACCGCGGACGCTGGCGACGATGCCGGCCCGGCGCAGGTCGCCGAGGATGCGCTCGAGGAAGCTCACGGGCAGGCCCTGGCCCGTCGCGAGGTCTTCCGCCCGCACGGGGTCGCCGTGGGGTGACGCCGCGAGCTCGGCGCACGCCCGCACGGCATAGTCAGCCTTCGCCGAGACACGCATGAGGACATTGTGCCGTGCGCGGGGTGGCGGACCGCCGTGCCGGGCCCGGGCGCGAACGATCTCACCCGCTGTGGCCCTGCTCTCCCGTTCGGGTTCCCCTCTACGCTGTGACCCGTGGACGTGCGCGAACGCAACAACGTGCGTGTCGCGGGGCCGTCGGACGCACCGACGATGGTCTTCGCGCACGGCTTCGGTGGCGACCAGTCGATGTGGCGCTTCGTCGCGCCGGTCTTCGCGGCGGACCACCGGGTCGTGCTCTTCGACCACTCGGGGTGCGGTGCGTCCCACCCGGCCTCGTGGGACCCCGCGCGGCACGGAGAGCTCGCGGGGTACGTCGCGGACCTGGTCGAGATCGTGGAGGACGTCGCGGACGAGCCCGTGATCCTCGTCGGCCACTCGGTGAGCGCGGTGATCGCGCTCCTCGCCGCGGCGGACCGGCCCGACCTCGTCGACCGCCTGGTGCTCGTCGGGCCGAGCCCCCGGTACATCGACGACGAGGGATACCGCGGCGGGTTCTCCGCGGAGGAGATCGACGAGCTCCTCGAGACGATGGACGCGAACTACCTGGGCTGGACGCAGGCGATGGCGCCGGTGATCGTCGGGAACCCCGACCGCCCGGCGCTGGGCGACGAGCTCGCGGAGGTCTTCCGCCGGAACGACCCGGCGATCGCCCGGCAGTTCGCGCGCGTGACGTTCCTCGGCGACAACCGGGCGGACCTGGCGCGCGTGCGGACGCCGAGCCTCGTCGTGCAGAGCCGCGAGGACGTCATCGCCCCGCAGGCGGTAGGTCGGTACGTGCACGAGCACCTGCCGGCGAGCGAGCTGGTCGTCATCGACTCGGTCGGGCACTGCCCCAACCTCTCGCACCCGGCGCTCCTCGTCGGGGCGATGCGGGACTGGCTCGGGGGCACCTGATGGTGATGTCGCGCGGCGAGCGCTGGGTGCTCGCGCCCGTCGCGCTCCTGCTCCTCGACGCGGAGGGGCGGGTGCTCGACGCGAACGACGAGCTCCTGCGGATGCTGGACGTACCGGACGTGGAGGCGGTCGCCGGGCGGCGGCTCGCGGACCTGCTCACGGTGGGCGGCCGCATCTACTGGGAGACGCACCTGGGCCCGCGCCTGCACATCGAGGGCCGGGTCGACGAGGTCGCGGTCGAGCTGCGCACGCCGCGGGGGCGCGAGCCGGTGCTGCTCACCGCGATCGGGCGCGAGGTCCGGGGCGAGCGCCTCGTCGAGGTCGCGATGCTGGGCGCGCGCGAGCGGTCCCGGTTCGAGCAGGAGCTGGTGGGCGCGCGGCGCGCGGCGGAGGAGGCTGAGCGCCGCGTCCGGCTGCTGCACGGCATCGCTGCGGACCTCGCGAGCGTCGCCGGTCTCGACGGCGTCGCGTGGGTGCTGCTCCGGGCGGCGGTGACGATGCTCGGGGCGGGCGACGCGGCCCTGTGGACACCCCAGGAGGGCGGACCGCTCCGACGCTGGGGCGGTGCGGCGGGGGTGACCGCGCCCACGATCGACGAGCTGGCCGAGGCGGGCGTGCGCGCGGACGGGACCGTCGTCGTCCCGCTGCGCACGGCCGGGGCGCTGCTCGGCGTCCTCGCCCTGGAGCCGCGCCGGGCGGCGGGCTCGGAGCCGGTCGACCTCGGCACGGCCGCCGCGGCCGGGCAGCTCGCGGCGCTCGCCCTGGCCCGGGCGACGACCCACGAGCAGAGCGTGTCGGTCGCGAGCGAGCTCCAGGGCGCGATGCTGTCGGACGGGATCGTCGCCGACCCGCACGTGGAGATCGCCGCCTGCTACCGCCCTGGTGTGCACGACCTGCAGGTCGGCGGTGACTGGTACGACACGTTCCGCGTGGCACCGGACATCGTCGCGCTCTCCGTCGGGGACGTGGTGGGGCGCGGGCTCAAGGCCGCGACCGCGATGGGGCAGCTGCGGACGGCGGTCCGCGCGGCGTCGGACACGGGCCTGCCGCCCGAGGAGGTGGTGGAGCGGCTCGACCGGTTCGTCGACCGGACGGGGACGGGCTTCATGGCGAGCCTCGTGTACGGGGAGCTCGAGCTGCTCGAGGGGGTGCTGCGCTACACGTGCGCCGGTCACCTGCCGCCGCTGCTCGTCCGCGCGGACGGGTCGGCGGGCTACCTGTGGGAGGCGCGGTCCACACCGTTGGGAGTCCGGGGCACGACGCCGCGCGTCGCCGACACCGTCACGCTCGCCCCGGGCGACCTGCTGCTGCTCTTCACCGACGGCGTCGTCGAGCGCCGCGACCGGCCGCTCGCGCTCGCGCTCGACGAGCTCGCGGAGATCGTCACGAACGCGCTCGGGGCCGGGCTGAGCGGCGCGGAGCTGCTGGAGGCGGTCGTCGCGCGCGCGCCCGAGGACGACGACGCGTGCCTGCTCGCGGTGCGCTGGCTCGGACCGGAGGCGTCGGGCGTGCCCGCGACGGAGACGTCGCGCGTGGCGTCAGCGGACGAAGAACGGGCCGGCTGACGGGTCGGCGAGCCGGCCCAGCGCGTGGCCGAGGCGCTCGACGCTGGAGCGCGCGAGGTCGTCGGGCAGGTCGTCCGGGGCGAACCATGCGACCGCGAGCGACTCGTCGTCCGCGACGTGCGCCGCCGCCGCGGCGGCGGGGGACACGGGTCGGCACAGGAACGCGAGGTCGAGGTACTGCGACCGGTCGCCGTTGGGGTACTCGACCGGTTCCGTGACGGTCACGGCGACGAGCACGTCCACGACGACGTCGACCCCCGTCTCCTCGCGCACCTCGCGCACGAGCCCGACCGCGGGGTCCTCGCCGGGCTCGAGGATCCCGCTGATCACGGCCCACTGCCCGGTGTCGGCGCGCTGCCCGAGCAGCAGGCGGCCGTCGTCGTCCACCACGACCGCCGACACGCCCGGCATCCACAGGAGGTCGGTCCCGATGCGGGAGCGGAGCGTGGCGACGAACTCGGGGATCGGCATGTCCCGAGCCTAGGTCGTCCGACCGGCAGGTGAGACGCGCCGTCCGACCCTCGGAGGGCCTGTGCTACGGTCACCTCGTGACTTCTCAGTGGTATTGGCGCTTTACGCAGGCTCCCGGTGGGGCCGTGCGGGCGCTCGCCTGACCACAGATCACCACCCGGAGCCAGCACAGGGCCTTGGACGCGGACCGCGTCCGGGCCCTTCGTCGTGAGACGGGCCGCTCCGGGACCACGGGCGGCAGCAGGCCGGTGGAGCGCCGCTGGGCACCCGACTCACGGCGGTCCCAGACCCCCGCCGCACAGACCAGGAGCCTCCCGTGACCAGCACGACCACCCCGCCCGAAGCCGCGGCGTCCGACGCGTCGACCGAGCGCGTGACGAGTACCGTCGACCCCGTGGACAGCCCCGAGCTCCAGGCCCGCACGAGCGACCTGCGGGTCCGCGCGCTCGACGCGCTCCCCGCCCCGCGCACGATGCTCGCCGACCTGCCGCTCGGCGCGACCCGCAGCGACCTCGTGACGACGTCGCGCCGCGAGGTCCGCGACGTCCTCGCGGGCGACGACGACCGCCTGCTCGTCATCGTCGGCCCGTGCTCGGTGCACGACCCCGACGCCGCGCTCGAGTACGCGGGGCGCCTGGCCGCCGTCGCGCACGAGCTCGCGGACGACCTCATGATCGTCATGCGCGTGTACTTCGAGAAGCCGCGCACCACGGTCGGTTGGAAGGGCCTCATCAACGACCCGCACCTGGACGGGTCGCACGACGTACGCCACGGCCTGCGCCTCGCGCGCGAGGTGCTGCTCGGCGTCCTCGACGCCGGCGTCCCGGCCGCGTGCGAGTTCCTCGAGCCGACGAGCCCGCAGTACATCGCCGACGCCGTGTCGTGGGGCGCGATCGGCGCGCGCAACGCCGAGTCGCAGGTGCACCGCCAGCTCGCGTCGGGCCTGTCCATGCCCGTCGGGTTCAAGAACGCGACGGACGGCGACGTGCAGATCGCGGTCGACGGCTGCATCACCGCCGCGAGCGAGCACACGTTCTTCGGCATGGACTCGCTCGGGCGCGCCGCCGCCGTCGAGACCGCGGGCAACCCGGACTGCCACGTCATCCTGCGCGGTGGGCGCTCGGGCCCCAACTACGGGGCCGACGACGTCGCGGCGGCGCTCGCCGTCGCGCGCACCTCGGGCCGCGGCGGGGTCACGGAGCACGGGCTCGTCGTGGACGCGTCGCACGGCAACTCGGGCAAGAGCCACGTGCGCCAGGCGGAGGTCGTGCGCGAGGTCTCCGCACGCCTGGCCGAGGGCGAGCAGGGCATCACGGGGCTCATGATGGAGAGCTTCCTCGTCGCCGGGGCCCAGAAGCCCGCGCCGAGCGGCCTCGTGTACGGGCAGTCGGTCACCGACGCGTGCATCGACTGGGAGACCACGGCCGACCTCCTGCGCGAGCTCGCGGGCGCGGTCCGCTCCCGGCGCGCGCTCTGACCGGTGCCGACGGGACCGGCACCCATCCGTCCGCACGTCGGCGCCGAACCCAGGGTGTCCCGGACGGACCGGGACGGTGCCGGCGACGGGAGGTCGCGTGCCGAGAGCCGTGGTCGACGCGCCGCAGCGCGTGCGGGAGGCGCCCGTGCTGCACACTGACCGGGTGCCACCTCCCGTGACGACGAACCCGGCGGTCGACGCCGCCCTCGCGGCGTGCGCCGACGGCGACCCGTCGGCGTTCGCGCCCGTCTACGACGCGCTCGCGCCGGTCGCCTACGGCACGTGCCTGGGGATCCTGCGGGACCCGGACCACGCGGCGGAGGTCGTCCAGGAGGTGATGGTCGAGGTGTGGCAGACGGCGGAGCGGTACGACGCGACGCGCGGCTCGGCGCGCACGTGGGTCGCGACGCTCGCGCGGAGACGGGCCGTGGACCGCGTGCGCGCCGAGCAGGCGCGCCGCGACCGGGACCAGCGCGACGTGGACGCGTCGACGGCCGCGGCACCGCGGGACGTGGTCGTGGAGGACGTCGAGCGGCGGCTGGAGGGCGCGGCCGTGCGGCGTTGCCTGGACTCGCTCACGGCGACGCAGCGGGAGGCGGTCGTGCAGGCGTACTACGGCGGTCTCACGTACCGCGAGGTCGCCGAGCGGCTCGACGCGGCCCTCCCGACCGTGAAGTCGCGGATCCGGGACGGGCTCCTGCGTCTGCGTGACTGCCTGGGGGTGCGCCGTGGCTGACGAGACCTCGCCGCGCGGGGCCGGTGCGGACGACCTGAGGGACGTCCGCGACCTGCTGCCCGCCTACGCGCTCGACGCCGTGGACGACGTCGAGCGGCGCGCCGTCGAGCGCCTGCTCGCGGCCGACCCCGACGCGCGTCGGGAGCTCGACGAGTACCGCGACGTCGTGGCGGCGTTCGCGGTGGAGAGCGCCCCGCCTCCCGGGCTGCGCGACGCGGTGCTGACCCGTGTGGCCGCGTCCGCCGGGACGGACGAGGCGCCGCGTACCGGGACGGACACGTCCGCCGGAGAGGGCACGGGGGACGGCGTCGTCGTCGACCTCGCGGCCGCACGCCGCGCACGCCGCCGACGCTGGACCGGGCTCGCGGCGGCGGTGGCCGCGGTGGTCGCGGTGGCCGTCCCGACGACGGTCGCGGTCCGCGCGACGCAGGAGCAGTCGCGCCTGGAGGCGCAGGCGGACGCGATCGAGCGCATGCTCTCCGACCCCGACGCGACGATCCTGCACGGCGACGTGGCGGGCGGCGGGCAGGCGTCCGTCCTCGCCGCGGGTGACGACATGTTCTTCCGCGCGTCCGACCTGCCCGACGCGGGCGACGACCGCGACTACCAGCTCTGGGTGGTCGAGCCCGACGGCGCCGTCGTCTCGGCGGGCGTCCTCGACGTCCAGGACGGCAGCACGTCGCGGCTCGTCCAGGGCGAGCCGGGCGTCGGCATGGCCGTGACGGTCGAGCCGGCGGGCGGCTCGGAGCAGCCGACGGCGGACCCGGTGGTCGCGCTCGTCGGCTGAGCGACACGGCCCGGAGGGGTCGGGACGCGCGCGAGAAAACTCGTGCCGATCCCGACCCATCCGCCCGGGGTCGCGCTCCGAACCCTCGGCATGACGCCCCGCACCGGCGGGGCGACGACCCGAGGAGAGTCCGATGAACGTTCGCACCCGCACGTCGTACGCCGTCGCCGGCATCGCCACGCTCGCCGTGCTCGGCCTGTCCGCGTGCAGCTCCGACTCGGACACGGGGGCCGACTCGACGACGGCCGACTCCCAGGCCGAGGACACCATGACGGACGACTCGACGTCCGACGACATGACCGACGACTCGACCGAGGGCTCGGACGACATGGCGGCCGACCCCGCCGCGAACCTCGTGGGCCCCGGCTGCGCCGCCTACGCGGAGCAGGTCCCCGACGGCGCCGGGTCGATCACCGGGATGTCGACGGACCCCGTCGCCGTGGCGGCGTCGAACAACCCGCTGCTGACCACGCTCACCGCGGCCGTCTCGGGTGAGCTCAACCCGGACGTCAACCTCGTCGACACGCTCAACGGCGACGAGTTCACCGTGTTCGCCCCCGTCGACGACGCGTTCGCGAAGATCGACGCCGCGACGCTCGACTCGCTGAAGACGGACTCCGACACGCTGACGAAGATCCTCACGTACCACGTGGTGCCCGGCCAGCTCACGCCCGACCAGGTCGTCGGGGAGCACGAGACCGTCGAGGGCGGCACGGTCGAGGTGACCGGCTCGGGCGACGAGCTCATGGTCAACGACGCGGCCGTCGTGTGCGGTGGCGTGATGACGCAGAACGCGACCGTGTACCTCGTCGACTCGGTGCTCATGCCGACCATGTGACCCTCCCGGCGCGTCCAGGAGTGGGCGCGCGGTGGACCCGTGACAGCCGGGTCCCGACGGCCCCGACCGGACGGTCGGGGCCGTCGTCGTGCGTCCGGCGACGTCCCCTCGGCGCGCGGTGGACCCATCCGCGACGGCCGCCGGTCCGAACCCCGGGCATGGAGACGCTCATCGTCATCGGCCTGCTCGGGGGACTCATCACGGGGATCTCGCCGTGCATCCTGCCGATGCTCCCCGTCATCTTCTTCGCGGGCGGCGTGCAGGGCGCGCGCACGGGGCAGACGCCGTCGGCCGCCGCGGAGCCCGGGACGGGCGGCGTCTCCCCGGGGCTGTTCGCGGGCGTCCCTGACGCGGTCCGCGTCGGCGGCCGCCCCGCCGCGGGGCCGCGCGGCCGGGGCGGCGCGCGGGAGGCCGCCGGGGCGCGGGAGGTCACGGCCCGGCCGACGCGCGGCGGGACGCTCGCCCTCGACCTGTCGACGGGGGACGAGCCGCGGCCCGTCGCCCCGGCCGACGGCGGGACCGGGCGCCGCGCGTCCCGGCGACCGGCGCGCCCCGCGGGCCGCTCGTGGCGCCCCTATCTCGTCATCGCGGGCCTGGTCCTCAGCTTCAGCGTCTTCACGCTCCTCGGCTCCCTCCTGCTGACCGCGCTCGGGCTCCCGCAGGACCTGCTGCGCTGGGCGGGCATCGTGCTCCTCGTCGCGATCGGCGTGGGGATGATCGTGCCGCGCGTCGAGGAGGTCCTGGAGCGGCCCTTCCGGCGGATCGCGGCGCTCGGGGCACGACGCGGCGCCGCCCGCCAGGACCGCGGGGCGTTCGTGCTCGGCCTCGGCCTCGGCGTGCTGTACGTGCCGTGCGCCGGGCCCGTCCTCGCGGCGATCACCGTGGCCGGGGCGACGGGGAACATCGGCCCGGGCACCGTCGCCCTCACGGTGTCGTTCGCGGTCGGGGCGGCGATCCCGCTCCTGGTCTTCGCGCTCGCGGGGCGACGCGTCGCGGAGCGGGTCCGCGGGTTCCAGCGGCACACGCGCGGCATCCGCGTCACGGGCGGCGTCGTGATGATCGCGCTCGCGGGCGCGCTCGCGCTCAACCTCCCCGCCGCCCTCCAGCGTGCCCTGCCCGACTACACGGGCGCGCTCCAGCAGCGGGTCGACGAGAACGACGCCGTGCGCGAGGCGCTCGACCTCGGCGGGCTCGTCACCGACGAGAACCGCGAGCTGTCGAACTGCTCGAACGGCGCGCCCGTGCTGGAGGACTGCGGCACCGCCCCGGAGCTGCGCGGGATCGACACGTGGCTCAACACCCCGGACGGCGAGGCGCTGACGCTCGACGGGCTGCGGGGCAAGGTCGTGCTCGTCGACTTCTGGACCTACTCCTGCATCAACTGCCAGCGCGCGATCCCGCACGTCAACGCCTGGTACGACCGCTACCGCGACGTCGGCGCGGGGTTCGAGGTGATCGGGGTCCACACGCCCGAGTTCGCGTTCGAGCGCGAGACGCGCAACGTCGTCGCGGGCGCGCAGGACCTCGGCGTCACCTACCCCGTGGCCCAGGACAACGCCTACGCGACCTGGACCGCCTACCGGAACCGCTACTGGCCCGCGCAGTACCTCGTCGACGCCGACGGGACCGTGCGCCACATCCGGTTCGGCGAGGGCGGCTACGAGGACACCGAGCGCCTCGTCCGCGAGCTCCTCGAGGACGCGAACCCGGGCGTCGAGCTGCCCGAGCCCACCGCCGTCGGCGACGCCACGCCACGGGACGAGACGACGCCGGAGACCTACTTCTCCATCAAGCGCGTCGTCAACTACGCCGGCGAGCCGCGCTACGCCGCGGGGCAGCAGGACTTCACGCTCGCCGACGACCAGCGGCAGGACACGTTCTCGCTCGGCGGCACGTGGGACGTCGACTTCCAGGGCGCGACCGCGGTGTCCGACGACGCGCGCGTGCGCCTCGCGTACCGCTCGACCGACGTCTTCGCGGTGCTCGGCGGCGAGGGCACGGTGACGGCCCGCGTCACGACCGACGGGCGGACCACGACCCGCAAGATCGACGTGTCGGGAAGCCCGACGCTCTACCCCGTCCTGGAGGGCGACGGCCCGACGGAAGGGCTCGTCGAGCTCGACGTCCCCGCCGGCGTGCAGGTGTTCACCGCGACGTTCGGCTGACGCGGGTCAGCTCGCGAGCTCCCGCGCGGGTGTCCACGACCCGATCGTCGCGGTCCCGCCGCCGAGCAGGTCGAGCCCGTCCCCGACGCCGGGGATCCCCACGAGCCCGACGACGGACTCGGGGTCGCCCGGGTGCGGGGCCACGAGCAGCGTCGTGACGAGCGGCGGGTCGTCGGCCGTCGACCCGCCGCGCCACGAGAGCGCGGCCCAGGCGGTGGCGCCCGGAGCGAGCGTGAGCGGGGCGAGGCCGTCGTCGTCCGGTTCGAGGAGCACGTCCGTCTCCGCGCCGTCGTCGGCGACGAAGCGGACGGCGGGCGCGCCCGCGAGGACGCACTCCGCGGCGCCGTCGTTGCGGGCAGTGACGGTGAGGAACCGGCGCCCCGCCGCGGCGTCGAACCCCAGCGCACCGAGCGCGAGGTCGTCGGGCGCGCACGCGCCCGCGGGGCGAGCCGCGGCCGTCGGCTCGACCCCCGCGACGAACCCGGAGCGCGTCGCGGACGCGCCGCCATCGGTCGAGCCGTGGACCTGGTACGCGAGCGCCGGGCCGGGGTAGGCCGCGCCGTCGAGCACGCGCGCGACCACGGCCGCGTCGCCCGAGGTGACCACCGTGAGCAGGGGGTCCTGCGGGAACGTGTCGCGCACGGCGTCGTGCACGACCTGCGTCACGCCGGGCTCCGCCGCGACGTCGACCAGGAGCGTGAGCAGGGCGTCGTCGGGGACGGTCAGCCCGTCGCCGTCGTAGGTGCCGACGCCGGAGCCGCCCACCCCGAGGCTCGTCAGCCCGCGGCCTTCGGCCCGAACCAGCGCGGCGACGGGGACGAGGTCGTCGGCCGAGCGGACGTCGACCGAGGCGGCGCCGGGGGCGAGATACACGCGCCGCACGGAGTCGTGGGCGACGAGGCGCACCGCGTCGGCGACGGCGTCGGCCCCGAGGAGGTCGGGGCGCGGCTCCCCGGTGGCCGGGTCGACGCCGGGGACGGTGGCCGCTCCCGGGCCGTGCTCGACGGCGAGCGTCCCGCCGCCGGCGCCCGTGCCCTCGACCCGGACCGACCACGCGCCGCCGCCGGGCACCGCGGCGACGATCGCGCTCGCGTCCATGGCGGTGCGCTGCGCGACCTCGGGAGACGGGAGCGGAGTCACGAGCGTGATCTCGGCCGACGTGCCCACCCGCCCGTTCGTCTGCACGTCCTCGACGCCCGGGAGGGCGAGGAGGAGCGCGATCGTGGCCTCCGTCCCCTGTTCCGGATCGCCCGGCCCGGGCGACGTCGCCGTCGATCCGTCCGGTGGTGACGACGGGAGCGCGGCCGGGCCGTCCGCCACGGCGGCGTCGAGGACCGCGGGGGCGAGGAGCGCGGCGACGACCGCGAGGCCCACGCCGGCGACCGACGCGACGACGGCGACCGCGCTCCGCGGGACCCGGCATGCGCTCGCGGGTCGAGGTCCGTCGGTGCTGTCCGCCGTCGGTACGGTGCGCTCGTCGTCCACGGCCGTGACGCTACCCACGGGGACGACCCGGGGTGACCGCGCCGACGTGGTCTGCGCGGGCTCGCCGCCGAGTCTTCACACCCAGACCGTGACGGCCAGGACGATCGGTGGCCGGTCGTGTCGCAGGAGCCCTTCCGAATCGGTCTTTCAGCCCATCGGGGGACCTGCCGGGCGCCGTTCTATAGCAGGACTCCTGGATGCCGGCAACATCTGGCATGATCCGGCCATGACAGTGAGGACGGCAGCGGAGCTGGCGGCGGTCGACGACCCCGCCTGGCCGACGCTCTCCCGCATGCTCGGGCGCGGAGGCGTGGCTGTCGTGCCGGCCCCGGCGTGGTCGCTCGAGGTCCTCTTCCGGCTCCAGGTCACCGTCCGCTCGACGCTGGGTGCGCTCGCGCTGCACACCGGCGGGGTGCTCGTCGACGGCGGGTGGCTACGGATCATCGGCGGGGGCGGGGCCGGGCTGCCCGACCTCGCGACCGTCAACGGGCTCGGCGAGCCGGGCGACGACAGCGTCGCGCCGTCGGTCCTCGTCGTCGCGTACGACGTGCTCGGCGGCACGTTCGCGATCAACGGCGGCGGCCTCCCGGGCCAGCTCGGCAACGTCAACTACTTCGCGCCCGACTCGCTCACGTGGGTGGACCTCGGGTTCGGCCAGGCCGCGTTCCTCGAGTGGGCGGTGAGCGGCGGGACGACGGAGTTCTACGCCTCCGTCCGGTGGCCCGGCTGGTACGACGAGATCGGGGCGGTCCGCCTCGACGAGGGGCTGAGCCTCTACCCGCCGCTGTGGTCGGAGGAGGGGCGCGACGTCGCGCGGTCGTCGCGCACCCCCGTCCCGCTCGGCGAGCTGGTCGACTGGCACTTCGAGATGGCCGAGCGCATGACGCCGGTGGACGACTACGTGCGCGACGCCGACGAGCACCTCGACGGCTACGGCGCATGGCCCGCCGAGGACTACCGGCCGTAGCCCGTCAGGGCCACCACGGACCGGGGTCGTCGAGCAGGCCCGGTGGCACCGTGCCCAGCTTGTCGGGGTTCCGCACGATGTCGAGCGCCGCGATGCGGCCGTCGGCGAGCGTGAACGCCAGGACCGTGAGCACCCCCGAGCCGTCCACGAGGGCGAGGCCGGGACTGCCGTTGACGTCGACGGCCCCCGCGCCGCGCGGCGGGTTGCGGAGGTAGGAGAGCAGGACCTCCCCGACGGTCTGCGCGCCCTGGACGGGGTGCCGCAGCGCGCGGACCTTGCCGCCGCCGTCGCCCCGGAGCATCACGTCGGGGTCGAGCAGCCCGAGCAGCGTCGGCAGGTCGTCGCCCGCGCACGCCGCGACGAACGCCTCGACGACGCGCTCCTGCTCGGCGCGCGACGTCCGCCCGCGCGGCCGTCCCGCCTCCACGTCCTTGCGGGCGCGCGACGCGAGCTGGCGCACCGCCGCGGGGGAGCGCCCGACGACGTCGCCCACCTCCTCGAACGGCAGCCCGAAGACGTCGTGCAGGACGAACGCGACGCGCTGCGCGGGGGAGAGCCGCTCGAGCACGACGAGCAGCGCCATGCTCACCTCCTCGTCGAGCGTGGCGCGGTCGGCGGGATCGGCGGCCCCCTCCGTCGTCGCGGCGGACGACGCGACGGGGGACCGCGAACCGGGCGCGGTGACGACGGGTTCGGGCAGCCACGTCCCGACGTAGTGCTCGCGCCGCACGCGCGCGCTGCCGAGCACGTCGAGCGCGAGGCGCCCGACCGTCGTCGTGAGCCACGCCGCGAGGTTGCGGATCGACGCCGGGTCCTGGGTGCGCAGGCGCAGCCACGCGTCCTGCACGCAGTCCTCGGCGTCCGACCACGAGCCCGTGGTCGCGTAGGCGAGGCGCAGGAGGCGCGGGCGCTCGGCCTCGAAGGCGTGCGCGAGGTCGTCGGTGCTCATCGCGCGGCCGTCGACGCGGCGGGCTGCGCGGCGAGCCAGCCGGCGAACGTCGTCGTGCCGCGCGCGTCCGGGTGCGGGTCCGTGAGGCCGCCCGCGCGCAGCGCACGCCCGAGCCGCCCGGGCAGCGGCACCCGCACGGGGAGCGCCCGCGAGCCGGTGGCCGCACGCCAGGCGCGCGCCGCGTCCCGCACGTCCAGAACTTCCGGCCCGGCGACGGTCGTGGTCGAGCGGAGCGGCTCGCGCTCCGCGGCGTCGGCGACGGCAGAGGCCGCGTCCCGTGCCGCGACGGGCTGGACCGGCGCGCGCAGCAGCGGCACGACACCGCGCCGCGCGGCACCGGCGAGCGTCCCGGCGACGAACTCGTGGAACTGCGTCACCGCGACGACCGTCCACGGGACGTCGCCGACGGCGACCGCCCGCTCCTGCTCGACCTTCACGCCGTAGTAGGCCATCGGCACATCGTGGCACCCCACGATCGAGACGAGCACGTGGTGCCGCACCCCGGCGTCGTGCTCGGCCGCCAGGAGCCGCCGCGTCCCGTCGACGAGCGTCGCCCGCGCGACCGCCGTGGACGACGACGCGTTGCTCGCGTCCACCACGACGTCCACCCCGTCGAGCGCGGCGGTCAGACCGGCGCCCGTCGTGAGGTCGACCGGGTAGCGCTCCGCGTGCCGGCTCAGCGCGCGCACCTCGTGCCCGCGCGCGGTCAGCTCCGCGACGACGTGCCGGCCGATCGTCCCTGTCCCACCTGTCACTGCGATCCTCATGCCCGTACGACGCCGCAGCGGCCCGGGATGTGACACGGTCACCCACGACCGAAACTTGTATACAAGTGCGCAGTACGTGTGGCACGATGGCCGGGTGACGACGACGCCCGACCTGCGCGCCGCCGTCGGACAGGCCGCGACGGCCCCCGGCGACGCGGGGCTCGCGCGCCGTCAGTCCGGCGCCCGCGCGGTCTACGACCTCCTCCGCGGCCGCATCATCGACGGCTCGCTCGCACCCGACGGCCGCCTCACCGAGCCCGTGCTGTCCGCCGAGCTCGGCGTCTCCCGGACCCCGGTGCGCGAGGCGTTGCGCATGCTCCAGGCGGAGGCGCTCGTCGTCGAGCTGCCGACCGGGGGAGTGCGCGTCGCGCCGCTCGACGTCGCGGACGCCCGTCGCGTCTACGACGTGCGCGCCCGTCTCGAAGGGCTGCTCGCCCGGGACGCGTGCGAGCGCGCCACGCCCGACGACGTCGCCCGCCTCGCGCGCCTCGTGACGCTCATGGACGCGGTCCGCGACCACGAGGACGAGGTGCTGCGCGTCGGCGCCCAGTTCCACGGCGAGATCGAGACGCTCGCCGACAACCGCTGGGGGTCGGCGCTCCTGCGCCAGATCCGCGGCCACGTCGACCGGTACCGCGCGCTCGCGGCGCGCCGCCGCGTCGGCACCACCGACCACGTCGACGAGCACCGCGCCGTCGCCGACGCGATCGCGAGCCGCGACCCCGCCGCGGCCGAGGCCGCGATGCGCACCCACATCGAGCGCAGCGCGGCCCTCGCCGAGCAGTCCCTGCGCGGCGTGGGGTCGGCGACCGACGACCTCCCCTGACCACCGCCCACCGCACGACGGAGACACCGATGCCGTACACCCACCACCTGCGCGTCTACCCCAGCGCGGAGCCGCTCGACCGCACCGACCAGCTCGCGTGGAAGCTCGCCGAGCTCGCGACGGACCCGGTCGAGGTCACGCCCGAGGTCGTCGACATGGTGATCAACCGCGTCATCGACAACGCGGCCGTCGCCGCGGCCAGCCTCACGCGCGGTCCGGCCGTCGCGGCGCGCGGCCAGGCGCTCGCGCACCCCTACACGCCGGGCGCGACAGTGTTCGGCTGCGGCCTCACCACCCGCACGAGCCCCGAGTGGGCGGCCTGGGCGAACGGCGTCGCGGTCCGCGAGCTCGACTTCCACGACACGTTCCTCGCCGCCGAGTACTCCCACCCGGGCGACAACATCCCGCCGATCCTCGCCGTCGCGCAGCACGCCGGGTCCGACGGCGCCGCGGTCGTGCGGGCGATCGCGACCGGCTACGAGGTCCAGGTCGACCTCGTCCGCGCGATCAGCCTCCACCAGCACAAGATCGACCACGTCGCGCACCTCGGGCCGTCGGCCGCCGCGGGCATCGGGACGCTCCTCGGCCTCGACACCGAGACCGTGTTCCAGGCCATCGGCCAGGCCCTGCACACGACGACGGCCACGCGCCAGTCCCGCAAGGGCCAGATCTCCACGTGGAAGGCGCACGCCCCGGCGTTCGCGGGCAAGGTCGCGGTCGAGGCCGTCGACCGGGCGATGCGCGGGCAGACGTCGCCCGAGCCGATCTACGAGGGCGAGGACGGCGTCGTCGCGTGGCTGCTCGACGGTCCGGACGCGGCGTACGACGTCGTGCTCCCGGCCCCGGGCGAGCCCAAGACCGCGATCCTCGACACGTACACCAAGGAGCACTCGGCCGAGTACCAGTCGCAGGCGCTCATCGACCTCGCCCGCGCGCTGCACGACGAGCACCCGTGGCTCGCCGACCCCGAGAACGTCACGTCGATCGTCATCCACACGAGCCACCACACGCACTACGTCATCGGCTCCGGCGCGAACGACCCGCAGAAGTACGACCCGACCGCGTCGCGCGAGACGCTCGACCACTCGATCCCCTACATCTTCGCCGTCGCGCTCCAGGACGGCGGCTGGCACCACGTCGACTCGTACACGCCCGAGCGCGCGGGTCGCGAGGACACGGTCGCGCTGTGGGCCAAGGTCACCACGGCCGAGGACCCGGAGTGGACGCGCCGTTACCACTCGACCGACCCGGCCGAGAAGGCGTTCGGCGGTCGCGTCGAGATCGAGCTGGCCGACGGCGGCCGCCTCGTCCGCGAGATCGCCGTCGCCGACGCGCACCCGCTCGGCGCGCGGCCGTTCGGCCGCGAGCAGTACGTGAAGAAGTTCCGCACGCTCGCAGCCGGCGTCCTCGAGGACGCCGAGATCGAGCGCTTCCTCGACCTCGCGCAGCGGCTCCCGTCGCTCACGCCGGCCGAGGTCCGCGAGCTGACGATCGTCGGCCGCCCCGGCCTGCTCGACTCCGTGCCGACGCCGACCGGGCTCTTCGAGCTCGGGCGCGATGACGACGGCGCCGCGCCCGCGGAGTTCGAGGGTGACGGGTTCACCATGCACGAGGCCGACGAGACGACCGAGGGAGAGGCGCGCTGATGCTGTACAGCCAGGTGACGCCGTCGGACAAGCGGCGCGCGTTCCGCGCGGCGCTCGACGCCGCGGCGACCACGGGGGAGCCGCTGCGGCTCCCGGGCGCGTTCAACCCGCTGTCCGCGCGACTCGTCCAGGACAAGGGGTTCGAGGGCGTGTACGTGTCGGGGGCCGTGCTGTCGGCGGACCTCGGCCTGCCCGACATCGGCCTCACGACCCTCACGGAGGTCGCGGGGCGCTCGCAGCAGATCGCGCGCGTCACCGACCTGCCCGCGCTCGTCGACGCCGACACCGGGTTCGGCGAGCCGATGAACGTCGCGCGCACCGTCCAGGCGCTCGAGGACGCGGGCGTCGCGGGCGCGCACGTCGAGGACCAGGTCAACCCCAAGCGGTGCGGCCACCTCGACGGCAAGGAGGTCGTCGGGCTCGACGAGGCGGCCAAGCGCGTCCGTGCCGCCGCCGACGCGCGCCGCGACCCGGGCTTCCTGATCATGGCGCGCACCGACGTGCGCGGCACGATCCCCGGCGACGCCGGGCTGCGCGCCGCGATCGACCGCGCGAAGGCGCTCGTCGACGCCGGTGCCGACGCGATCTTCCCCGAGGCGATGAAGGACCTGTCGGAGTTCGAGGCCGTCGCGTCCGCCGTCGACGTCCCCGTGCTCGCCAACATGACCGAGTTCGGCAAGTCCGAGCTCTTCACGCGCCGCCAGCTCGGCGACGCCGGCGTCCGGCTGATCATCTACCCCGTCACGCTCCTGCGCGTCGCGATGGGCGCGACCGAGCGCGCGCTCGACGAGATCGCCGAGACCGGCACCCAGGCCGGCCAGGTCGAGGGCATGCAGACGCGCGCGCGCCTCTACGAGCTGCTCGACTACGCCGCCTACAACACGTTCGACGAGGGCATCTTCACCTACCGGCCCTGACGACCCGCCGGTGCCACGCCCGCTCCACCCGGCCGTGGCACCGGCACCTCCCGCGACCCGTGCTGCACGAAGGAGTGACCGCATGACCACCCCCACCGCACCGACCACCGACGCACCCGAGATCCGCAAGGGCCTCGCGGGCGTCGTCGTCGACGTCACCGCGATCTCCAAGGTCAACCCCGAGACGAACTCGCTCCTCTACCGCGGCTACCCGGTGCAGGACCTCGCCGCACGCCGCAGCTTCGAGGAGGTCGCCTACCTCCTGTGGCACGGCGAGCTCCCCACGCCCGAGCAGCTCGCCGAGCAGACCGCCGTCGAGCGCGCGCATCGTGCGCTACCCGGCAACGTGCGCAACGCGATCCTCGAGCTCCCGACGACGTGCCACCCGATGGACGTGTGCCGCACCGCGATCTCCCAGCTCGGCGCGCACGACCCCGACGCCGAGGACTCCTCGCCCGAGGCCGAGCAGGCCAAGGCGCTGCGCCTGTGGGCCGTGCTGCCCGCCGCCGTCGCGCTCGACCAGCGCCGCCGCCGCGGGCAGCAGATCGTCGAGCCGCGCGACGACCTGTCCTACGCCGAGAACTTCCTGTGGATGACGTTCGGCGAGGAGCCCGAGCCCGCCGTCGTGCGCGCGTTCGAGGTCTCGATGGTGCTGTACGCGGAGCACTCGTTCAACGCGTCGACCTTCACCGCGCGCGTCATCACGTCGACGCTGTCCGACCTGCACTCCGCGGTGACGGGCGCCGTCGGCGCGCTCAAGGGCCCGCTCCACGGCGGCGCCAACGAGGCGGTCATGGCGACGTTCGCCGAGATCGGGACCGCCGACCGCGCCGAGGCCTGGCTCGACGACGCGCTCGCGCACAAGCGCAAGATCATGGGGTTCGGGCACCGCGTCTACAAGCACGGCGACTCGCGGGTCCCCACCATGCGCGCGACGCTCGACGACCTCGTCGAGCACTACGGCCGCCAGGACCTGCTCGACCTGTACACCGCGCTCGAGGCCGCGATGACCGAGCGCAAGAACATCCTCCCGAACCTCGACTACCCGGCGGGTCCCGCGTACCACCTCATGGGCTTCGACACGCAGATCTTCACCCCGCTGTTCGTCGCGTCGCGCGTGGTGGGCTGGACCGCGCACGTCATGGAGCAGCGCGCCGCCAACGCCCTCATCCGCCCGCTCAGCGAGTACGTCGGCCCCGCCCAGCGCGACCTCCCCTGACGCCGAGGGAGAGACCCTGGTCCGCCGAGGTAGACCCGTGGTTGCGCGAGGTAGAGCCGTGGTTGCGCGAGGTAGAGCCGTGGTTGCGCGAGGTAGAGCCGTGGTCTGCCGAGGTAGAGCCGTGGTCTGCCGAGGTAGAGCCGTGGTTGCGCGAGGTAGAGCCGTGGTTCTTGGGTTCGACGGCGTGTGGTAGCCCTGGGTGGGTGGTGGTGCCGCGTCTACCATCCGCCGCTCGTTCCTCACGGCTCCCGCCAGGCCCGCCACGACGCGGCACCACCGCCCCGCCCGGCGTCGTCTCGCCCTGGTCTGTGTTCGCCTCGCGTGACTGCGGGCGGTGCCGGTCGGTTCGCGCCGTGCGGTGTGGGCGCGGGTCGGCGGGTCGCGACGGGAGATCCGGCTGGGGCGGTGGACCCGTCGCTGTCGGGCATGACCACGGCTCTACCTCGGCCGACCACGGCTCTACCTCGGCCGACCACGGCTCTACCTCGTCGGGTCAGACGGCTCTCTCATTCAGCCGACGAACGACTCCAGCTCGGCGCGGTCGACGGCGTCGCGGTGGATCAGCGCCTTGACGTCCTCCATGCGGTCCCAGACGTTGACGGCCATGCCCGCCTCGACGCGGCCGTCCTTGACCCAGAACGCGACGAGCTCGCGGTCGGGGACGGAGCCGGAGACCACGACCTCGTCGTAGGCGTCGGGCCCGGCGACGAAGCCGAGATACTCCATGCCGACGTCGTACTGGTCGGAGAAGAAGTACGGCAGCTCGGGGTAGGGGTCGGTCGAGCCGAGCATCGCGCGTGCCGCGTGCGGGCCCTGGTTGAGCGCCGTCGCCCAGTGCTCGACGCGGACCGACCGCCCGTAGCGCGCGGTCGGCACGCTCGCGATGTCTCCGGCGACGAAGACGTCGGGGTCGGTGGTCTGGAGCGTCGCGGAGGCGACGACGCCGCCCGTCGCGGAGTCGAGCGCGAGGCCCGCGTCGCGGGCGAGCGTGACGTTCGGGACCGCGCCCACGGCGACGAGCACGAGGTCGGCGTCGACGTGGGTCCCGTCGGCGATGTCGACGCCTGTCGCGCGGCCGCCCGAGCCCGAGATACCCGTGACCTGGGCGCGGCGGTGGAGGTGGACGCCGTGGTCGGTGTGGACCTGCCCGTACAGCTCGCCCATCTCCGGGCCGAGGACGCGCTCGAGCGGGTGCGTGCCGAGCCCGATCACCGTGACGTCGAGCCCGAGCGAGCGGGCCGACGCCGCGACCTCGAGCCCGATCCAGCCGTCGCCGACGATCGCGAGCCGCCCCGCACCGTCGTCGTGGGCGGCGCGCAGCGCGGCGGCGAGCGCGTCGCTGTCGTCGAGCGTGCGCAGCTCGTGGACGCCGTCCAGGTCCAGGCCGGGCAGCGGGATCCGGCGCGGGTCCGAGCCGGTCGCGAGCAGCAGCTTCTCGTAGGGCAGCGCCCGGCCGTCCGCGAGGGACACGTTCCGCCCGGCGAGGTCGACGGCGGTCGCCTCGGCCCCGGTGAGGAGCTCGACGTCGTGGTCGGCGTACCAGTCGGCCGCGAGCGGGAACACCGTGTCGCGCTCGGCCTCGCCGCGCAGGTAGTCCTTGGACAGCGGCGGCCGCTCGTACGGTCGGTGCGGCTCGCGCGCGACGACGGTCAGCCCGCCGTCGTAGCCCTCGTCGCGCAGGGTCTCGACCGCCTTCGCCGCGGCGAGCCCTCCTCCGACGACGACGTGACGACCAGCGCTCATGGCGACCTCCGCGGTGACTCGGGCGCCCGGGGCTCGGGCGGACGGCCCCAGTCTCGCGCGATCTCGTGCGCGGTGCGAGGTGCGGCGGCAGGTGCCGGTACGTCCTCGGGACGGCGCACGCCACGGACGCCACGCCACGGACCCCACGCCACGTCGCGGTGGCGTTCATGCGTTTCGCGTGACGACCCCGTGCGGTGTCCACGGGCAGGCTGACCAGGACAGCACCCGCCGTGCACCGTGCGGCGGTCCCCGCGCGGAGGAGGTGCCGTGAGCATCGTCGTCGGCGCGATCGTGACCGTCGCCGTCGTCGCGGTGGCCGTCGCGACGATGCTGCTCGTCCGGCGACGCGCACCGGCCGGGAGCCGGTTCAGCGACGGCGACCGGGCGTCCGGGGTCTTCGGCGTGGTCGCCACCGGCTTCTCGGTGCTCCTGGGCTTCATCGTCTTCCTCGCGTTCGAGTCGTACGACGAGGCGCGGAGCGGCGCCGAGTCGGAGGCGCGGATCGTCGTGCAGCAGCTCGAGACCGCGCAGTTCCTCGCCCCCGAGGACGCGGCGCGGCTCTCCGGCGAGCTCGTCTGCTACGCCCGGTACGTCGTCGCGAACGAGTGGGAGCAGATGGCGGACGGCGAGCTCGGCGAGGCGGTGAACCCGTGGGGGGTCGCCCTCTACCGCACCGTCCGCGACGTCGTCCCCGCGTCGGACACCCAGCAGTCCGCCTACGACCGGTGGATGGACCAGACCGCGGCCCGCGAGGACGCCCGCCAGTCCCGCGTCCACGGTGCGGAGGGTCTGATCCCCCTCCCGCTGTGGCTGGTGCTCTTCGTCGTCTCCGGGACCGTCTTCGTCTTCCTGCTGTTCTTCGCCGACCCGGCGGAGCGCGCCGCGACGCAGGGTCTCCTCATGGGCAGCGTCACGCTCGTCGTCACGCTCCTGCTGTGCCTGCTCGCGTTCTTCGACCACCCGCACGGGCACGAGGTGGGCAAGCTGCGCCCGACGGCGATGGAGCGCGCCCTCGTCCTCCTGGACGGGGAGGCGGACGCCGCGGGAGTGGCGATCGACCCGCCGTGCGACGACTCGGGGACGGCGCCCTAGCCTGCGGGTCACACGTGCCGACACCCGCCTCCCGACATGACGAAGGCCCGGAATCGTAATGATTCCGGGCCTTCTGCCTGGTCGGGGTGACAGGATTTGAACCTGCGACCTCTTCGTCCCGAACGAAGCGCGCTACCAAGCTGCGCCACACCCCGGTTGCTCGTCCGCGCGATGGTCGACGAGGAGACCTCGTCTTCCGCGCGGGAAGCCTGCCCAGAATAGCCGACGAAGTGCCGTGCCACGAAACTCGATTCCCGTGACCCGCGCGACACCCGCTGCGCGTGCTCGCGGGGACGGGGTGCGCGGCCCGTTCAGCGTGCCGTCAGGGTGAGCAGCGTCGCCTCGGGGCGGCACGCGAACCGCACCTGCGCGTACGGCGAGGTCCCCGCCCCGGCGGAGACGTGCAGCCACGTCGAGTCCTCGCCGCCTTGTGCGTCGGGCCGAACGCCGGGCCAGCCGTGCAGTCCCTTGGCCCGCTTGCGGTCGATGTCGCAGTTCGTCACGAGCGCGCCGAACCCGGGCACGCAGAGCTGCCCGCCGTGGGTGTGGCCGGCGAGGACGAGGTCCGAGTCGTCGTCGTGCATGGCGTCCAGGACGCGCCGGTACGGCGCGTGCGTCACCCCGACGCGGAGCACCGGGCCGTCGCTTGACGGCGTATCGGAGCCTGCGCCGGGAGCGTCCGGCGCGGAGGGAGCCGGGAAGACGTCCCGGTCGAGGTGGGGGTCGTCCACGCCCACGAGGTCGAGGCGGACCCCGCCGACCTCGAGGACGTCGCGACGGTTGGTGAGGTCGACCCAGCCCGCGTCGCGCATCGCGGCCGCGAGCTCGCCCGCGGGCAGCAGGCGCGCCTGGGACGCGAACGGGACGCGCGCGTCCGGCAGGAGGTACCGCGCGGGGTTCTTGGGGACGGGCGCGTAGTAGTCGTTCGACCCCATGACGAAGGCACCGGGCGTCGACAGCAGCGGCTCGAGCGCGTGCAGCAGCGGGTCGAGGGAGTCGATGTGGGCGAGGTTGTCGCCGGTGTCGACGACGAGGTCCGGCTCGAGCTCGGCGAGCGAACGCACCCACTCGATCTTGCGACGCTGGGTGGGGACCAGGTGGAGGTCCGAGACGTGGAGCACGCGCAGGTCGGGCGTCCCGGCGGGCAGCACGGGCACGGTCACCCGGCGGAGCGTGAAGAGCTTGGTCTCGACGTGCGCGTACGCGACGCCCGCCGCACCGACAGCGGCGAGCGCACCGAGCCCGCGCAGGGCCCGGCGCGGGCCGACGGCGCTCAGCCGTTCCCCCCGCCGTCGAGGTTGTCGAACCACTCGCCGAGGTCGACGTCGTCGCGGCCGGCCCCGTTCCCGCGGTCACCGCGGTCGCCACGACCTCCGCCGGCGTCCGCGTCGGGCTGGTCGCCGCCGCCCTGGTCGCCGCCGCCCTGGTCGCCGCCACCGCCCTGGTCACCGTCGCCGTCCCCCGGGTTGGAGGGCGCCGTGGGCGGCGGGGCCGGGGCGTTCACGCGCTTCCAGTCCGGGTCGGCGAAGCCCGGGGCGGGCTTGCCGGCGAGGACCTGGTTCATGTAGTCGCGCCAGGTCGGGGCGGCCAGGCTCGAGCCGTACCAGAAGGACCGTGACTTGCCGTTGATCGTGAACCAGCGGCCCGTCTCGAGCATGTTCATCTGGACGTCGTTCTCGGCGTTCCCGATCCACACCGCGGTGGCGACCTGGGGCGTGTAGCCGATGAACCACGTGTGCTTGTTCAGGTTCGCGGTGCCGGTCTTGCCGGCAGCGGGGCGCCCGTCGGCCAGCTCGTTGCCGCGGCCCGACCCCTGCGTGAGGACCTGCTGGAGGGCGTACGTCACCGTGTTCGCGACGCCCGGGTCGATCGCGTTCTTCTGGCAGCTCGAGGCGGGGACCGGAAGCTCCTCCCCGTCCGAGCTGAGCACCTTGGTGATCGCGATGGGTGCGCAGTAGGTGCCCCCGGCGGCGAACGTCGCGTACGCGGCCGCCATGCTCAGCGGCGACGAGTTCTGCGTGCCCAGGATCATCGAGGGCACGATCTGGATGTCGGTCTTGTCCTTCGAGGACGGCGTGAAGCCTGCTGCCTTGGCGGTGTTCGCGACGCCGCAGAGATCGAGCTGGCTCGCCATCGTCGTGTAGGCGGTGTTGACGGAGTTGTAGGTCGCCTTGAGGACGGACATCGACCCCCTGCCGTCACCGTCCGAGTTCGCCGGGGTCCACGGATCGTTGCCGAGGGGCTGGCAGCTCGCGTGGAAGTCGCGGCTGCCGACCCAGGTGCGCTTGTTGGCACTCACGTTCTCGTAGAGCGAGTGGCCCTCGTTGAGCCACTCGGCGAGCACGAAGGGCTTCCACGTCGAGCCGGGCGAGAAGCCCGTCGACCCGCCGTGGGCCTCGTCGGTGCTGTAGTTCACGGCGGTGGTGTTCGGCGCCGGGTCCTGGGTGTTGTCGAACGCGCGGTTCTGCGCCATCGCGAGGATCTTGCCGGTCCCCGGCTCCACCGAGACGATCGCGTCCTCGAGCTTGCTCGGGTCGTCCGCCGGCACCGCCGCCGACGCGTGCTGCTGCGCGGCCTTCTGCATCGCGGGGTCGAGCGTCGTGTAGATGTCGAGCCCACCGCGGTAGAGCAGCGTCTGGCGCTCCTCCTTGGTCTCGCCGAAGACCGGGTCGGACATGATGATCTTCGTGACGTAGTCGCAGAAGAACGCGGCGCCGTCCTGTGCCGCCTGGCAGCCGGCCTCGAGCGGCTGGATGGCCAGGGTGTCGGCGATCGGCTGGGCGCGGCCCGAGTCGTACTCCTCCCGCGTGATGTACCCCTGCTGGTACATCTGGTTGAGCACGATGTCGCGCCGCTTCTGGGCGTTCTCCGGCTGCGTCGTCGGGTCGTACGTGGACGGGGCCTTCGTGATCCCCGCGATGGTCGCGGCCTCGACGAAGTTCAGGTCGATCGCGCTCTTGTTGAAGTAGTGCCGCGCCGCCGTCTCCACGCCGTAGACCGAGCGGCCGAACTGCGCGATGTTGAGGTAGCCCTGGAGGATGTCCTCCTTGGTCATCTTCTTCTCGAGCGCGATGGCCAGCTTGGCCTCGCGCGCCTTGCGCCCGAGCGACTTCTCGTTGGCCTCGTAGAGCGCCATGGTGTCGTCCTCGCGGACCGCCTGCTCGATGAGCACGTTCTTCACGTACTGCTGCGTGAGCGTCGAGGCACCCTGGGTGTCACCACCCGTGATGTTGTTCACGACCGCGCGCGGGAGACCCTCGACGTCGACGCCGCCGTGGTCCCAGAAGCGCTTGTCCTCGATCGCGATGACCGCGTTCTTCATCGCGTCGGAGACCTGGTCCAGCGGGACCACGATGCGGTTCTCGGTGTAGAACGTCGCGAGGCGCGTCGTGCCGTCGTTCGCGTAGATGCGCGACTGCTCCGACAGGGGGCCGGGCTCGAGGTCCGCGGGCAGCTCGTCGAAGACCTCGACCGCGGTGTCGGTCGCCGTGTTCGCCCCGGCGGCGAGCGGGACGAGCAGCCCGGCGGCGAGCACGCCGCCGACGCCGGAGACCAGCACGAACGCCAGGAAGAGGGCGACGAGCTGGTACGCGTTGATCTGCCGGCCGCGAGGACGCACAGGGGAAGCCATGGTGACAACCCTACGGGAGCGACCCCGGGAGGGCCCCGGGATCCCGGGGATCGCGGGTGTGCGGGTTGTGTAAGCATCCCGCGGCGGTGCTCGCGGGTGGCGCCCGCGGCGGCCGACTACGCTCGGCCCATGGCAACCACGTGGGAGTACGCGACCATCCCCCTCATCATCCACAACACCAAGGCCGTCCTGGACCAGTGGGGCTCCGACGGCTGGGAGCTCGTCCAGGTCGTCACCGGCCCCGACGGCAACGGCCTCGTGGCCTACCTCAAGCGCCCGACCGGGGAGAAGTAGTGGCGGGGTTCCCCGCCGGGACGATCGCCGCGCGCCTGACGGAGCTCGGTCTGACCCTCCCCCCGGTGGCGGCGCCCGTCGCGGCCTACGTGCCCGCGGTGCGCTCGGGCCGGTACGTCCACACGTCGGGTCAGCTCCCGTTCGTGGACGGCGCGCTGCCCGCCACGGGCAAGGTGGGTGACGGCGAGGGCCTCGTCGCGCCCGCGGACGCCGCGGCACTGGCCCGGCAGTGCGCGCTCAACGCGCTCGCCGCCGTGCACGACGTCGTCGGGAACCTCGACGAGGTCGCCCGCGTCGTGAAGGTCGTCGGGTTCGTCGCGAGCGACCCGTCGTTCACGGGTCAGCCCGGCGTGGTCAACGGCGCGAGCAACCTCCTCGGGGAGGTCTTCGGCGAGGCGGGCGTCCACGCCCGCAGCGCCGTCGGCGTCGCGGTCCTGCCGCTCGACGCCCCGGTCGAGGTCGAGATCGTCGTGGAGCTCGCCGAGTAGCTCCGGCACGAGAACGGGGTCGGCGGCCGGGTCCTCGCGGACCTGGTCGCCGACCCCGTTCTCGTCGGTGACGGTCGGTCAGCGCGCGCGGCGCTCCAGGCGGTCCATGTCCAGCAGGACGACGGCCCGACCCTCGCGGCGCACCCAGCCGCGCGTCGCGAAGTCGGCGAGCGCCTTGTTCACGGTCTCGCGCGACGCGCCGACGAGCTGCGCGAGCTCCTCCTGCGTGAGGTCGTGCGCGACGCGGATGCCCTCGTCCGTCTCCTCGCCGAAGCGGGTCGAGAGGTCGAGCAGCGCCTTGGCGACACGGCCGGGCACGTCCGAGAAGACGAGGTCCGCGAGCGTCTCGTTGGTGCGGCGCAGGCGCCGCGCGAGGGCGTTGAGCAGGTGCTTGGCGACGCTCGGGTGCTTCTCGATCCACTCGACGAGCTGGTCGTGCCCGAGCTCGTAGATGACGGAGTCGGCGACGGAGCTCGCGGTCGCGGTGCGGGGGCCCGGGTCGAACAGCGAGAGCTCGCCGAACATCTCGCCGGGGCCGAGGATCGACAGGAGGTTCTCGCGGCCGTCGTTGGAGCGGCGCCCCAGCTTGATCTTGCCGCTCGCGATCACGTAGAGGCGGTCGCCCGGCTCGCCCTCGCGGAACAGCACGTCTCCGCGCGAGAGCTCGATCTGCTGCATCGACTCGAAGAGGGTGCGCGTCTCGTCCGCGTCCATCGTCGCGAACAGGGGGGCGGAGAGCACAACGTCGTCGTCCACGCGGGGTGTCCTATCGTCTCGTCCTCGGAAATGTTCCAGGACAAGTCTGCCCTACGGCCGCAACTCGGGTGTCGGGGGCGGCGGCTACGGTGGGTCCGTGACCACCACGGAGCAGGCCCGCACGGGGGCGCCGGAGCCCGAGTCGCACCTCGCCCTGGTCCGGCGCGCGCGCCGGACCAACCGCGAGCTGGCCGTCACCTATCCGGACGCTCGCTGCGAGCTGGACTTCACGACGCCGCTCGAGCTGCTGATCGCGACGGTCCTGTCCGCGCAGACGACGGACAAGCGCGTGAACCTCACGACCCCTGCGCTGTTCGCGCGCTACCCGGACGCCGCGGCCTACGCGGGTGCCGACCGGGGGGAGCTCGAGGAGCTGCTGCGGCCCACGGGCTTCTTCCGGGCCAAGGCGCAGTCGGTCATCGGGATCGGTCAGGCGCTCGTCGAGCGGTTCGACGGCGAGGTGCCGGGCCGCCTGAAGGATCTCGTGACCCTGCCGGGCGTCGGTCGCAAGACGGCGAACGTCGTGCTCGGCAACGCGTTCGGCGTGCCGGGGCTCACCGTGGACACCCACTTCGGCCGCCTCGTGCGCCGCCTCGCGTGGACCACCGAGGAGGACCCGGTCAAGGTCGAGCAGGTCGTCGGCGGGCTCGTCGAGAAGTCCGAGTGGACGATGCTCTCGCACCGGCTGATCTTCCACGGGCGCCGGGTGTGCTTCGCCCGCAAGCCCGCGTGCGGTGCCTGCACGATCGCCCGGTGGTGCCCGTCCTTCGGCGTCGGCGAGGTCGACCCGGTCAAGGCGGCGAAGCTCGTCAAGACGAGCTGAGGGTCAGCGCTCGCGCTCGGCCCGGACGGTCGTCGGGAGCCAGTCCAGCAGCAGGTCCGTCACGGCGTCGGGCGCCTCCTCGGGGAGGAAGTGGCCGACGCCGTCCACGACCTCGAAGCGGAAGTCGCGGGCCAGCGCGGCACCGTCGGCGTCGGCGAGGTCACGACGCACGAGCCCGTCCTTCTCGGCATGGACCTGGAGCGCGGGGACGTCGACCGGGCGACGGAGCGCGGCGAGGAAGCGGCGGCCGTCGGGGCGGGGCGTCGACCGCACGGCCCAGCGCAGCGACTCCATCGCGGTGTGCGCCGCGAAGGGGATGCGCATGACGGTGCGGTAGGTCTCGACGACGTCGGGCGCGAAGGGCGCCGCCGCACCGGTCGCGAGCACGTCGCCCACGAGGTCGCCGCGGACGAGGGCCCGCTCGGGCAGGGTCGGCACCTGGTAGAACGCGAGCTGCCGCAGCGCGGCAGGCGTGAGGAGGCGACGCGCGGAGGTGTGCATCCGCGCGGGGTGCGGGGCGGAGAACGCGGCGACGCCGGCCGTGACGGCGGGCTGGAGCGCGGCCACCGCCCAGGCGAGGCTGCCGCCCGTGCCGTGTCCCACGACGACGGCGCGCCCGGACCCGAGCGAGCGCACGACCCCGGCGATGTCGCGCGTGCGGGTCGGGGCGTCGTAGCCGATCGGCGGCTTGTCGGAGGCGCCGACGCCCCGGATGTCCATCGCGGCGACGCGGTAGCCCGCGGCGGCGAGCGGCTCGATCTGGTGGCGCCAGGCCCACCAGAACTGCGGGAACGAGTGCAGCAGGACGACGAGGGGCGGTCCCGGGTCGCGCACGCCGCGGTCCTCGGGACCCGCGAGCGCGACGTGGAACCGCGCACCGTTGGCCGGGACGAGCTCGTGGCGCCACGGGCCGTCGGGCAGGGCGGACGTGAAGTCGGAGGGGTCGGGCGTCACCCGGACGAACCTACCGGGGTCCCGGGGCCGCCGTCGGCCGACGAGCCCGCGGCGTCCGTCACGGGGGCGTCGGCGCCCTCGGCGGGACGGCGGTCCTTGGGCGGGTCGAACCGGTACCCCACGTTGCGCACGGTCCCGATGAGCTGCTCGTGCTCGGGGCCGAGCTTGGCGCGCAGGCGTCGGACGTGGACGTCGACCGTGCGGGTGCCGCCGTAGTAGTCGTAGCCCCAGACCTCCTGGAGGAGCTGGGCGCGCGTGAAGACGCGGCCGGGGTGCTGCACCAGGTACTTGAGGAGCTCGAACTCCTTGTACGTGAGGTCGATGGGGCGGCCGCGCAGCCGGGCCGTGTACCCGCTCGCGTCGATCGCGAGCTCGCCCGCCGCGATCTCCTGCGGCCCGTCCTCGGCGGGCCCGCGCGCGGACCGCTCGATGACGAGGCGCAGCCGCGCCTCGACCTCCGCGGGGCCCGCCCCCTCGAGAAGGAGGTCGTCCGCGCCCCACTCGGCCGTGACGACGGTCAGCCCACCCTCGGTGAGGACGAGCACGAGCGGGACGGTCAGGCCGGTCGCGTGCAGGAGGCGGCACGTGGTGCGGGCCGCGACGAGGTCGCGCCGCGCGTCGAGCAGCACGACGTCGGAGTCGGGTGCGTCCACGAGCGCCGAGGGCTCCATGGGCAGGACCCGGATGCGGTGCGAGAGCAGGCCGAGCGCGGGCAGCACCTCGACGGAACCGCCTGTCGCGGGGGTGAGGATGAGCAGGTCCGCCATCCGGCACCTCCTTCCGGGTCGCGGGGCGCGGGGGCGCCCCCGGGCGTCGACGCGTGGCGACCGGGCCGGGACGTACCTCTGCGGGGCTCGCCACGTCATCGGCCACGTTCTCGGTCCGTGGATGGTTACCGTATCGCGTGCCGGCCGTGCAGACGGCGAACGTCTCACGGGCGCGCGTGCCGGGGCCGGTAGGCGGTCCGGCGGGAGACTCTGCGACACTCTGAGGCGTGCTGCACGACCCGACGCCCTCCCGCGACCCCCGAACGGGGCGCTGACCGCGTGGACCTCTCGACCCGGGCCGTCGTCACGGCGTGCCTCGCCGCGGGCATCGCCGTCGCCGCGTTCTTCGGCCCGCTCCCGCTCGCCGTGGCGTCGGGGGCCCTGGCGCTGATCGTCGCGATCGGGTGGCCGCGCCTGCTCGACATCCCCGTCCACGGCGGCACGCGCGTCGTCATCGCCCTCGCCGGGCTCGGCGCCGTCGGCGCGACGGCCGCGACGCACGGCGAGCCCGCGCTCCGCCACCTGCCCGTGGTGCTCGCCCTCGCCGTCGTGCTCGCCTTCGTGGCCGAGCTCCTGCGGCGCGACGGGCGTCCGCGACTGGTCGAGTCGCTCATCGGGACGGTGAGCGGGATCGTCGTCGCGACGTCGTGCGCGGGCTGGATCGCGACGGGCCGCACCGACGCGGGCGAGTCCCTCGTCGTGACGTGCGCGGTGGCGCTGGCCGTGGCCTCGGCGGTCTCCGCGCTGCCGCTCGGCGGGTGGACGAACGCCGCGCTCACCCTGGGCCTCGCGGTCGCCGCGGGCGGGGCCGTCGGGTACGTCATGCCGGACCTCGACCTGCTGAGCGGCGTCTGGTCCGGCGTCGTCGCGGGCCTGCTCGTCGCGTCGCTCCACGCGCTGTTCGACCAGCTCCCGGAGCTGCGGGGCCGCATCGGCGCGTTCTCCGCGACGGCGCTCCCGGTCGCCGTCGGCGGGACGCTGATCTTCGTCGTCGGGCGGGTGATCGTGGGATGACGCCGTCCGCGCTGCCCGCCGTCGTCCTCGGGGCGATCCTTCTCGCGACGCTCGCGCTCGGCGTGTGGTGGCAGCGGCGTCAGGGGGTCGTGCGGACGGCGCGCCCGACGTCGCCCCGATCTTCGGCGAACCCCGGCGCTGCGCCCTTCGACTGGCCCGCGCACGGCGTCGCGCTCGGAGCCCGTCGGACGTTCGTCCAGTTCTCCGCGGAGCTGTGCGCCCCGTGCCGGGCGACGGCGCGCGTCCTCGGTGAGGTGACCGCGACGCACGACGACGTGACGCATCGTGAGATGGACGTCGACGACCACCTCGACCTGGTGCGAGCATTCGGCATACTGCGCACGCCGACCGTCCTCGTGCTCGACGCGGAGGGCCGGGAGGTCGCTCGCGCGAGCGGGGGGATGAACCGGGCCCAGGCGCTCGCGGCGCTCGCCGTCGCGGACCCGGGCCCCGTCCCCGCGAGCGTGCGCGATGCCTGACCGCGCCGTCCCCGACGGCCAGAACCCGAGGGAGTTCGCGATGAGCGACCAGGCCGGCCGTGGGGGCCCCGCGACCGAACCTCCGGCGGCGCCCGCCGGCATCGACCCGCGCGGCCCGCGCGCGGGGGCCGGCATCACGGCGCTGCTGCTCGCGGTCGTGATCCTCCTGTGGACGTCGCCCGCCGCGCTCGTGCTGCTCGCGGTCGTCGCGGCGAGCTTCCTGGTCGGTGCCGTCCGGGGCGCGCAGGGCACGTGGCAGGCCTGGGTCTACCGGACGGTGGTCCTCCCGCGCATCGGCCCGACGGCGGAGCGCGAGGATCCCCGGCCACCGCGGTTCGCGCAGGCGGTCGGCCTCGTCATCACCGGTGCGGGGGTCGTGCTGGGGCTGCTGGGCGTCGACGTCGCCGTGCCGGCCGCGGCGGCGCTCGCGCTCGTGGCGGCCGTCCTCAACGCGGCGTTCGGCCTGTGCCTGGGCTGCGAGCTGTACCTGCTGCTGCGCCGGGTCGCGCCCGCGCGCTGACGCACCTCGAACCGCCGTGGTCAGCAGCCCGGGTCAGTAGACGAGGGCCTGCGCGCCGTCGCGCAGCGCCTCCTCGACGAACACCGCGGCGCCCGCGATGCGCACGCCGGGCAGCACGTCGTCGGCCGTGATGCCGCGGCGTGCTGCGCACTGCGTGCAGACGGTGAGGGTGCCGGCGGCGAGCACGGCGTCGAGCAGGTCGGGCAGCGGGGCCGCGTGCTCGAGCTCCAGCTCGGCGGCGCGCCCCGGGAGCCCGAACCATGCGGCCTCCCCGGTGAGCCACACGCTCACCTCGACGCCCGCGGCGACGGCCGCGGCGGCGACCGTGAACGCCTGGTTGGCGGCCTCGGGGCGGTCGAGCCCTGACGTGGCCTTGACGACGAGCGAGCGCTGGCGGAGGGCCGCGGGGAGCGGCGCGGTGTCGGTCACGCGGCCGAGCGTAGCCCTCCGCCGGGAGCGGCTCCCGGGCCGCGACGTGGCGCGCGCGACCGGCCGGTAGGATCGGGCGCATGAGTCCGCACACTCTCGAGCTGATCTTCCTCGGCCTGCTCCTCGCGGCGACGGTCACCATCACGTGGTTCGCGGGGTACGTCGTCTACAAGCTCTACAAGGGCCAGCGCTGACGCTGCCGTGCGGGGCCCTGCCCCGCGTGTGCCCGTCGCCCCGCCCGACTCCGAGAGGTGGTCGCTGATGCCGTTCGAGTTCCCCGAGGGCCTCGCGCCCGAGGTCTACCCGCTCGCCTGGCTCGTCGGGAGCTGGCGCGGCGAGGGGGTCGTCAAGTACCCGGGCATCGAGGAGACGCCGTTCGTCCACGACGTCGTGTTCGACCACGACGGCGGCCCGTACCTGCGCTACGAGTCGACGCTGCGCGTCCTCGAGGCCGAGGTCCCCGAGACCGTCCCGGACGAGGGTGCCTGGCCCGAGCGTGACGGCGCGACGCTGGACGCCGCGGCCGCCGACGCGCCCGTGTGGTCCACCGAGACGGGCTACTGGCGCGTCTCGACGGACCGGCCCGACGGGCTCGAGGACGACCGCCACCCGCTCGAGGTGCTGATCGCCGACCCGGCGGGCCGCGTGTCCGTGTACCTCGGCGCGGTCGGCAACGGCCGGGTCGACCTGGCGAGCGACCTCATCGCGCGCACGTCCACCGCGTCGGAGGTCACCGCCTCGAAGCGGCTCTACGGGTTCGTCGAGGGCCAGCTCCTGTGGGTGTGGGAATTGGCGGCCTTCGGCGAACCGTTGCAGTCGTACGCGTCCGCGAAGCTGACCCGGCGCCCGTCGGCCTGACCGGCGGCCCCGGGGACACGCCGGCAGGCCCGGACGTGCCGACGAAGGAGGACCACCCGTGACCACCGGCTACACCAGCCCGCTCCTGTCGCGCCACGGCGCGGTGCCCGCGACCGGCCCCGACGAGGGCGTCGCCTGGCACTACGGCGACCCGACCGGGGAGCAGCGCGCCCTGCGCACGGGCGGCGCCGTCGTCGACCAGTCGCACCTGGGCGTCGTCACGGTCACGGGCCCGGATCGGCTGAGCTGGCTGCACTCCATCACGTCGCAGGACCTGACGAACCTCGCCCCGCGGACGTCGACCGAGCTGCTCGTGCTCTCCCCGCAGGGGCACGTCGAGCACGCGGCGTCCGTCGTCGACGACGGGGAGACGACGTGGCTCGTCACCGAGCGCTCGCACGCCGCCGACCTCGCCGCGTGGCTCGACCGCATGAAGTTCATGCTCCGCGTGGAGATCGCCGACGCGACCGACGACTGGGCGGCGCTCGGCGAGCCCGTGGACGCGGAGGGTGCGGAGGGCGAGCCGGTCACGTGGCGCGACCCGTGGCCGCGTGTCACGGGCGGGGGCACGCGCTACGGCCCGCCCGAGGCCGAGCACCCGGGCATGGAGCGTCCCTGGCGGCTCGTGCTCGTCCCGCGGGCCGAGCTGTCCGACGCCGTCGCGGCGCGCGAGGCGGCCGGGTGGCGGCTCGTCGGCACGTGGGCGAGCGAGGCGGCGCGCGTCGAGGCGTGGCGGCCGCGGCTCGCCACGGAGATCGACCACCGGTCCATCCCGCACGAGACCGACTGGCTGCGCACCTCCGTCCACCTGCACAAGGGCTGCTACCGGGGCCAGGAGACGATCGCGCGCGTCCACAACCTCGGCCGCCCGCCGCGCAGGGTCGTCATGCTGCACCTCGACGGCTCCGGGCACCTGCTGCCCGCGCCGGGCGCGGAGGTCACGCTCGACGGCCGCGCCGTCGGCGCGGTGACGTCGGTCGCGCGCCACCACGAGCTCGGTCCGATCGCGCTGGCGGTCCTCAAGCGCAGCGTCCCCGAGGACGCCGAGCTCCTCGTCGACTGCGACGGCGGGGCGATCTCCGCGGCGCAGGAGGTCGTGGTGCCGGGCGAGGGCGTCTCCGTCGACCGCCCCGCCCCGCGCGGCCCCGTCGGACGGGGGATCACGCCCCGCGGCGAGGGCGCGCCCACGAGCATGCTGTGAGCCGGGGGCCGGCGTCGCGCGAGGACCCCGGTCCCGGCGCGGTCGACGTCGCCCGGACCGCGTGGCGCCTGCTCCTCCTGCGGGCGCGGGTCCGGCAGGGCGCGTCGCGCGTCCGCGTCGCGCTGTGGCCCATCCTCCAGGCGTCGGCCGCCGCGGGCCTCGCGTTCGGCATCGCCCGGTACGGGCTCGGGCACACGGCGCCGTTCTTCGCGCCCGTCTCCGCGTGGATCTGCCTCGGGTTCAGCCAGGACCGCCAGCTCCGGCGCGTGCTCGAGCTCGCGGTCGGCGTCGCGATCGGCGTGGGGCTCGGCGACCTCGTGGTCCACGCGATCGGGTCGGGATGGTGGCAGGTCGCCGTCGTGCTCGCCGTCTCCGCGCTCGCGGCGCGCTTCATCGACCGCGGCGCGATGCTCACGACGCAGGCCGGCGTCCAGGCGATCGTGATCGTGGGTCTCCCGGCCGCGCAGGCGGGCGGACCCCTGGGACGGTGGACGGACGCGCTCGTCGGCGGCGCCGTCGCGCTCGCGGTCGCGGCGCTCACACCGGGCGACCCGCGACGTCGGCCCCGGCTCCTGGGGTCCGAGGCGACGACGGAGCTCGCCGGCGTGCTCGACGTCCTCGCGCGAGGGCTGCGCACCCGCGACCGCGCCGACCTCGACGCGGCGCTCGTCAAGGGCCGCGCCTCGGAGGGCGCGCTCGAGGAGTGGCAGTCGTCCGCGTCGTCGGCACGCGAGCTCGCGCGTGTGAGCGCGGCGGGGCTGCGGCACCGGGACGAGCTCGGCGGGCTCGAGCGCCAGGCGGTCCTCGTGGACCGGGCGATGCGCAGCGTGCGCGTGCTGGCGCGGCGCGCGATGCCGGTCGCGAGCGGCCCGGACGAGCGGGAGCTCGGCGGTGTCGCGGACCTCGTCGCACGGTTCGGCGCGGGCGTGCACGTGCTCGCGGAGGCGGTCGGCGCCGGGCGCGACCCGGCGGTGGCGCGCGAGGTCCTGCTCGAGGTCGCGCACGGCGCGGACCCGCACGCCCTCGGTGACGGCGACTGGCAGGTGCAGTCGCTCGTCATGCTGGTGCGGTCACCGATCGTGGACCTTCTCGAGGCGGCCGGGGCGTCGCCGGAGCAGGCGCGCGACGCCCTCCCCGAGCTCTGAGCGGGCGATCCTGGCCTGTTGGGCGAACCGGACGATCTTCACCCTGCACAGCAGAGCCCCGGGCCGGTACCGTCGGGGCATGGAGGTCCCCGTCAGCGCCCTGCGTGCCGAGCTCAAGTCATGGATCGAGCGGGCCAGGGAGGGGGAGGAGGTCGTCATCACCGAGCGCGGCGTCCCGGTCGCCCGGCTGACCGGCGTCGCGACGGCCGACCTCGTCACCGAGCTCGTGCGCGACGGCGTGCTGGTCCCCGCGGCGGGTGAGCGCCCGGTCCACGTGGTGCCCGGCGGGGACGTCGACGCGCGGCCCGCGAACCCGGACGGCGCGCGACCCCTCGACGGCGCCCGGTCCGCCCGTGGGGGCGGCGTGGCGGCGCTCGTGCGCCGGATCCGGCGCTGAGGCCCCGATGGCCCTGGTCTACTTCGACGCGAGCGCGCTGGTGAAGCTCTGCGTCCCCGAGGCAGGCTCCGCCCTGGCGAGCCGCCTGTGGAACCGCGCGGACGTCGTCGTGACGAGCCGCCTCGCCGACGTCGAGGTGCGGGCAGCCCTCGCCGCCGGCGCCCGCGGCGGCGTGCTAGACGGCCCCGGGCACGCGCGCGCTCTCGGCACGTGGGACGTGCTGCGCCCGGCGCTGCACGTGGTCGAGGTCTCCGGTGCCGTCGCCGATCGTGCTGCCGAGCTCGTCGCCGGAGGCGCGATGCGCAGCAACGACGCGGTCCACGTGGCGAGCGCCCTTGCCGTGGGGCACGACGACACGATCGTCGCGGCCTGGGACCCGCACGTGGTGTCCGCGGCCCGCTCGGCCGGGCTGCGCGTGGTGCCGTGGCCCCTCGCCAGACCGTAGGCTCGTGCCCGTGGGAATCATCGGGTCGCTGCAGTGGATCGTCTACCTCGTCCTCTCGCTCGTCGTGTTCGGGACGCAGCTCTTCGCGCTCGTCGACGCCATCCGGCGTCCGGCGAGCGCCTTCACCGCCGAGGGCAAGCTGACCAAGCCGATCTGGCTCGCGATCCTCGGCGTCGCCGCGGCGCTCGGGTTCCTCTCGCTGCCGCTCGGCGGCGGCGTGAACCTCGGCTTCCTCGGGCTCATCGCCGTGGTGGCCGCGATCGTCTACCTGGTCGACGTGCGCCCGCGCCTCCAGCCGTACGGCAACGGCCGCGGCAACGGGTCGTCCGGCCGCCCGGGCGGCTGGTGAGTGCGCCGGTGGTGACCGCGCGCGTCCACGGCGGGGTCGAGCGCGCCGCCGTGCCGCTCGCCGAGGTCGTGCGCGGTGACCTCGTCGAGTCCGTCCACGCCGGGCACCTGGCGCTGCTGGGCGCGGACGGGGAGCCTGTCCTGGAGCGTGGCGACGCCGACGCCGTGGTCTGGCCGCGGTCGAGCGTCAAGCCGTTCCAGGTCGTCGCGATGCTGCGGCACGGTCTCGTCCTCCCGCCGCGCCTCCTCGCGCTCGCGGCGGCGAGCCACAACGGGGAGCCGGAGCACCTGGCGGGGGTCCGCGAGATCCTCGAGGGCGTCGGGCTCGACGAGTCGGCGCTGCGGAGCACCCCGGACATGCCGCTCCACCCGCCCGCCGCGTTCGCGTGGCAGCTCGAGGGCCACGGGCCGTCGGCGATCACGCAGAACTGCTCGGGCAAGCACGCGGCGATGCTCGCGACGTGCGTCGCCGCCGGCTGGGACACCGCCACCTACCTGGACGTCGACCACCCCCTCCAGGTCGCGGTCCGCGAGACCGTCGCCGAGGCGACCGGCGTGCCGGTCGAGCACGTGACGGTCGACGGCTGCGGCGCGCCGCTCTTCTCGACGACCGTGCGCGGCCTCGCGCGAGCGTTCGGGCACCTCGCGGCCGCCCCGGAGCGAGACCCGCTCTCCCCGGAGGCGCAGGTCGCGCGCGCGATGTCGACGTTCCCGGAGATGGTCGGCGGGACGGGCCGGGACGCGACCCTCGCGATGCGCGCGGTGCCCGGCCTGGTCGCCAAGGACGGTGCGGACGGCGTCTACGGAGCCGGCCTGCCCGACGGCAGCGCCCTCGCCTTCAAGGTGCTCGACGGCGCGTCACGCCCGCGACCGGCGGTGCTCGCCGCCGCGCTCCGGCACCTCGGCGCGCCCGGCATCGCGGGGGCCGACGACGCGGCGCTCGCCGCGCTCGGCGACGTGCCCGTGCTCGGCGCGGGCCGGCCCGTGGGCGTCGTGCGGCCGGTCCTCGACGGCGCGACGGCGGTCCCGACCGGTGCTGCGGGTCGGGGACACGACGCGGAGCGGCGCTCGTGAGGGCCGTCGTGCAGCGCGTCTCGCGCGCGAGCGTGAGCGTCGTGGGCGAGGACGGGTCGTCGGAGGTCGTCGGGGCGATCGACCGCCCGGGGCTGCTCGCGCTCGTCGGCGTGACGCACGACGACGGCGCGGCCCAGGTCGAGACGATCGCGCGCAAGATCGCCGAGCTGCGGATCCTCGCGGGGGAGCGGTCGGTGCAGGACGAGGGCGCGCCGGTGCTGGTCGTCAGCCAGTTCACGCTCTACGCCGACACGAGGAAGGGCCGCCGCCCGTCGTGGAACGGCGCGGCGCCCGGGCCCGTCGCCGAGCCTCTCGTCGAGGCGGTCGTCGAGCGGCTCCGCGAGCGCGGGATCGACGTCGCGACCGGACGGTTCGGCGCGCACATGGCCGTCGAGCTCGTCAACGACGGCCCGGTCACGCTCCTCCTCGAGGCCTGACCGCCTTCGCGCCGAGCACCCACGCCGCGCTCCGCGACGGGTTAGCCCATACGTGGCCGCGAACGAACGGAACCTGGGTTGGCCGAGGTAGAGCCGTGGTTGCGCGAGGTAGAGCCCTGGTCACGCGAGGTAGAGCCGTGGTTGCGCGAGGTAGAGCCGTGGTTGCGCGAGGTAGAGCCCTGGTCACGCGAGGTAGAGCCGTGGTTGCGCGAGGTAGAGCCGTGGTTCTTGTGCCCGACGGCGCGTGGTCACCTTGGGTGGTCGGGGTGGGTGGTGGTGCCGCGTCTACCGTCCGCCGCTCGTTCCTCGCGGCTCCCGCCAGGCCCGCCACGACGCGGCACCACCACCCACCCCGCCCGGCGTCGTCTCACCCTGGTCTTCGCCCACCTCGGGCGACCGCCCGCGGTGGCGGTTCAGCCGAGGGCCGCCGACCGGCGCCTTCTGGGCGATCGGACGGTCGGCCGTCGGCGACGCTGCAGCGCAGGGCGAGCGGACGTCGTCGGACCGGGCTTCTACCTCGGCGGACCACGGCTCTACCTCGTGTGACCACGGCTCTACCTCGGCGGACCACGGTTCTACCTCGGCGGAGCGGGCGGGGCGTGGGTCGTGGAGGTCAGCGGAGCCAGCCGCGGCGCTTGATGTAGGCGAGCGGGATGACGGCCGCCACCAGGGTGAGCAGGACCGTGACGGTGAAGCCGGAGGGGCGGTCGAGCTCCGGCATGTGCGTGAAGTTCATGCCGTAGAACGACGCGATGAGCGTCGGCGGCAGGAACACGGCGGTGATGATCGTGAAGACCTTGACGATCTGCGCCTGCTTGACGTCGAGCGAGGTCATGATCGCCTGCTGGAGATAGCGCACCTTGTCGTGCTCGAACCCGGCGTGCTGCTTGACCCCGTCGATGTCCGCGACCAGGGTCTCGACGAGCCCGGCGAGCACGGGGTCGGAGTCCGCGATCTCGCTGCGCAGGTGCCGTGCGGCGCGGGCGAGCGAGAGCTGGGACTCCTGGGCGCGCGAGACGATCTCTTCCGCACGGTTCATGCGGGTGATGGTGTCCTGCATGTCGCTCACCCCGATCTCCCGACCCCGGGAGTCGACGCCGCGGGTGGCCTCGTCGATCTCGTCGGACATGTCCTCGAGCAGGTCGCTCGCGTACGACACGACGCGGTCCGCCGCCTCGTTGAGCGAGTACAGCAGCGCGTACGCGACGCCGTAGGAGGAACCGATGAGCCACGGGGTGCGCCGCATGCGGGCGATCGCCTTGTCGAAGACGCCGTAGTGCCGCTGCGGCTGGGCCGTCACGACGACGTCGGGGGAGAGAGCGAGCACGATCCGCTCGTCGACGACCCGGTCGCCGTCGCGCCGCGTGGCGGTCACGGGGAGGTACACGTGGGCGTCCGTCTCCCAGACCCGTCCGCCGGCGGCGACGAAGTCGACGCCGTGCTCCGCGGCTCGGGCGGCCGCGTCGGGGTCGCCGACCCCGACCTGGACCCAGTGCGAGCGCAGGACGCGGGGGTCGAACCGGGGCGCGCCGGTGCCGTGGGCGCGGGCGCGCAGGTCCAGCCCGCCCCGTGCGGGCGCGGGGAGGGCTCGGGCGGCGACCGTCTCGGGGAGGACGCGGGTGGTGCCGACCGCGGGGACGAGGCTCGTGGGCTCGGGCAGCGTCGTCGTCATCAGACACCTCCTGCGGTGACGTGCACGACCAGCAGCGCGCCGGCGATGAACAGGTACAGGCCGACGGTGAAGGAGATCGACTGGCGTTCCAGGTTGGGCCGGCGGGTGCGGCGCGGGTCGTCGTGCGCGTCCCGCAGGCGTGCGGGGCGGGTCCGGGTCTCGGTGGCAGGCGAGCGCTGGGTCATGGTGGTCGTCCTTCTCCGGCGGGCCGACGACCACGGGCGGGCGCCACGGGGTGGGTGGCGGGCGCGGGTGGGTCGGCGGGTGCGTCAGCGGGTGGTCCAGCGGCGCGCACGACGGCGCGCGGTGCGCACTGGCGACCTCCCCGCGCGGGACGACGGCCGGTCGCGGGAGTCCTCGAGGAGCTCGCCGACTCAGGCGACGGGCTGCGGGCCACGGAGGGTGAGCGCGCAGTGCACGGTTCTATGACTGCTGCCGTCCGGCATGGGGCTCACCTCGCTCTCGTGGTGGCGGCGCCGTGGGCGCCGCACCCGGGTCGGGGCGCACGAGGACCGTGGCCACGACGGGGATCGGGGCCAGGGTAGCCCTCGCGCTCTGGTGGGGCAAGCGACGTCGGCCCAGGTGGCGGTCGTGTGACGGGCGGGAAACGATGAGGTGATCCCTTGTTTACGGAGGGTTGTTAACATTTCATCCGGTCGACGGGCGACGAAGCCCCCGGACGGAGGGTCCCGACATGTCAGAACAGCACGACTACCTGGTTCCCGAGCCGCACCGCCGTGCGGACGCGCGGTCCGCGCGCCGGCTCGAGCGGCTCTCCTCCCGCGCGCAGGAGGTCGACCGCGCGCTCGCCGCGGTGAGCGAGGGCAAGGGTGGCCTCGTGTGGACGGCGGAGCGCGGGATGGGGGCGAGCGCCACGCTCGAGCTCGTCTGCGAGGCCGTCGCCTCGCACTCGTTCCCCCGTCCGACGCTCACCCTGCGCTGTCGCCCGCCCGTGGGCGCCCCGGCTCCGGGGTCGGCCGTCGTCTCGGTCGTGTCGCAGGTGTCGCAGCTCGCGGGCGGCGTCGTCCCGGAGCGCCTCACGCGTGTCCTCGAGCCCGTCGACCCCGGCTTCGGGTACCTCCCCGAGGTCGCGGCCGTCGCGCTCGCCGAGCTGCTCGTCGAGTCGTTCGACGGCGCGACGGTCGTGCTCGTGGCCGACGACCTGCACCTCCAGGACGAGCTCAGCCGGTCCGTGCTCGCGAGCCTCGTCGCGCAGCGCCACGCGCCGGTCGTGCTCCTCGGGACCGCCCCGGCGGGCGCGCTCGACCCGTCCTCCGGGCCGTTCGAGCTCCGTGCCGTCCCGCCACTCGCACCCGCCGACGCCCTCCACCTGCTGCTCGTCGAACGCCGGCTCGCGGTCGCGCCGCACGTCGCGGCCCGCCTCGCGGGGCTCCTCGGGGGCAACGCCGCGGCGCTGACGCAGACGGCGGCGCTGCTCACACCGGAGCAGCTCACCGGGGGATCGATCCTCCCGGACCCGTTGCCGGCCGTCCCCGCCGTGCGCTCCCTCTTCGCCGACCGCCTCGCGGCCCTCAGCGAGGGGGAGCGGCACGCGCTCCTGGTCGCGGCCGTCGCCGTCGTGGACCGGACCGAGCTGCTCCTCTCGGCGACGGGCCTCGCGATGGACGAGGTGCTCGACGGGCCCCTCGCCGAGCACCTCGCGCTCGTGGGCGGCCGCTTCGCGTTCGTCGACCCGCGCATGCGGTCCCTGGTCCACGCGGACGCACGGCTCGCCGAGCGCACGGCCGCGCACGTCGCGCTCGCCGAGGCGCACCGCCGGGCGGGCGAGGAGGACGTGGCGGTGTGGCACTCGGCGCTCGCGACGCTCGTCGGCGACCCGGCGCTCGTCCCGGGGCTCCTACGGATCGCGCGTCGGCACCTGGATCGCGGGGACGTCGTCTGGGCGCACGAGGTGGCGCGCGAGGCCGCGAGCCAGGCCGCGACCGAGCACCGCGCCGAGGCGTTCGCCATCGCGGGCGTCGCGGCGCTGCGGTCGGGCCACGTGCAGGACGCGGCGGACTGGCTGCGCAAGGCGTCGCGCAGCGGTGACGACGCGCTCCGCGCGCGGACGCTCGGGCCGCTCGTCTCCGCGCTGACGCTCGCCGAGGGGCAGGTGCCCGACGACGTGCTCTCGCCCTACCTGCGCGGCGGGCAGCCCGACGACCTGGCGCCGGACGCCGTCGCGGGGGTCGTGTCGGGCGTGCTCGACGCGGCGCGGCTGCACGCGGAGCGGGGCGACGGCGTGAGCACGTCCCAGCTCCTCGACACGGCGACGTTCCTCGCGTCCTGGTGCGACGACGACGAGACGGCCGCCCGGCTGGCGCTCGCGCGGTCCTGGGCCGCGGTGTTCGGCGTGGGCGAGCGCGCGGCCGTCCCCGACGTGGACCTCGGACCGGACCACGAGGCGTCGGTGCAGGTCGGCCGGGCGCTCGCCCTCGCGGCCGACGACCGGCTCGAGGACGCGGCGCAGACGCTCGCGAGCGTCGTCGCGTCGCTCGCCCCGGTCCGCGACGGCGGCCGCTGGTTCGACGGCCCGGACACCGCGCTGACCCCGCTGGCCGAGGCGCACGTGCGCCTCGCGCAGACGCTCGTGCACCTCTGGCGTGGCACGCTCACGCGTGCCGCCGACGAGCTCGCCGAGGCGGCGTTCCGCCTGCCGGTCGGGCTGCCGTTCGCCGGGCTGGGGGTCGCGGCCGCCCGCCGCCTCGACATGATGACCCGGGGCGCCGTCGGCCCGGTCGCGACGGCGCTCGAGGAGACGTGCGCGAGCCCGACGTCCCGCCCGGTGCGGCTCGGGCTCCTCGTGGACCGGGCGATGGGCGCGGCGTTCGCGCACCACGTGACCCAGGCCGCGACGCTGCTGGAGCTCGCGGCGGAGCGCGAGCGTCCCGACAGCGCACGCATGCTCCCGCTGCCGGGGCTGGACGACGTCGAGGCATGGGTCGTCGCGGGCCGTCACGACGCGGCGCAGCGCGCGCTGGCCCGGCGGAAGGTCGACGCCAAGGAGCTGCCGCCGTCGCTGCGGTCGGCGACGCTCGTCCGGGCCGACGTGTCCCTCGCCGCGCCCGAGGACCTCACCGCGCCGCTCGAGCGGGCGACGCGGGTGAACCGGACCACGGCCTCGCCGTACGAGCACGCGCGGACCGACCTCTGCGCCGCGCGCGCCCTCGTGCGCGCGGGGGAGCTCCAGCGCGCGCACGGCCTCTTCCTGTCAGCGATCGAGCTGTTCGACGACGCGGGCGCGGACGCCTGGACGACGATCGCGCGGGACGAGCACGCGGACGTCGTCCGGCTGCTCGGCGGGCCGGTGGCGGACGACGCCGCGTCCGGTGCCCCGGCGTCGGCGGTCCCGCTCGGTGCCGCGCCCGCCTCCGGGCTCGGCGGGGCGCCGTCCGG
>NZ_BJNZ01000008.1 GCF_006539945.1 Cellulosimicrobium cellulans
AAGGGGCGTCAGAGCGGCGCTCCTCGAACCCACGGCCGACAGACCAGGGCGACGGCGCCGCAGCCCCGAGCACCGAGACCACCCCCGCCGCGGACCCAACCACGGCTCTACCTCGCGCGACCACGGCTCTACCTCGCGCGACCACGGCTCTACCTCGCGCGACCACGGCTCTACCTCGCGCGACCACGGCTCTACCTCGCGCGACCACGGCTCTACCTCGCGGGACCACGGTTCTACCTCGGCAGAAGGGGCCGCTCGTGTCAGGGCCGGGCGGTAGGGTCGTGCGGGTATTTTCCACCGACCTCAGGAGAACCCCGTGGCCTGGCAGCCGACCGATCCCCGACAGCGTGCACGGCGCAACCGTCGCGTCGCGATGATCGTCGTGGCGGCGCTCCTCGCGACGTTCCTCATCCCCGCGCTCGCGATCGTGCTGTCCTGACCAGCCGATGGGCGACGGGCGGTTCGGGCCGCGGCTGAGCCACGACGACCTCAACCGCGCGCTGCTCGCGCGCCAGCACCTCGATGCCCCGCGCGCGGCATCGGTGCTGGACGAGGTACGGCACCTCGTCGGGCTCCAGTCGCAGGTGCCGTCGTCGCCGTACCCCGCCCTGTGGTCGCGGCTCGCGGCGTTCGCGCCCGACGACCTGGGCTCGCTCCTCACCGACCGCGAGGTCGTGCGCGTGGGCGCGCTGCGCGGCACGGTGCACCTGGTCGCCGCGGACGACGCGCTGGCACTCACGGCGCTGGTGCGGCCAACGCTCGCCGCGTACCTGCGGGCGAAGAACCAGCACGGCGCGGCCCTCGCGGACGTGGACCTCGACGATCTCGAGGAGGTCGCGCGCGGCCTGCTCGACGAGCCGCTCACCTCGGTCGAGCTCGGCAGGCGGCTCGCGGAGCGGTGGCCGGACGTCGACCCCAAGCACCTCGCGTACGGGGCGCGCTGCCTGCTGCCGCTGGTCCAGGTGCCGCCGCGCGGGCTCTGGGGAGCGAGCGGGCCGGGCACCACGACCACGTGGACGACGGCGCAGGCGTGGCTCGGCGGGTCGGACCCGGTCCTCGACGCGGTCGCGCACGAGACGGACCCCGACGCCGTCCTCGCGACCCGCGTCGGGCTCGTGCGGCGCTACCTGGCGGCGTTCGGCCCGGCCTCCGTGGTCGACGCGCAGCGGTGGGCGGGGCTGACCCGGCTCAAGGCCGCGTTCGACGTGCTGCGTCCCGAGCTCGTGACGTTCACGGGCCCGGACGGCAAGGAGCTCTTCGACCTCCCCGGCGCGCCCCGCCCACCGGGCGACGCGCCCGTGCCGGTGATCATGGCCGGCGACTTCGACAACCTCGTCCTCTCCCACGACGACCGGACGCGGATCCTCGGCGACGTGCCGGTCAAGAGCGTCGTGAGCATCAACGGCCAGGTCGCGGCGACGGTGCTCGTCGACGGGCGCGTGGCCGGGGCGTGGACGGCGCGGCCCACCGCCACGACCACCCCGTCCGCCCCCGCCCGGGCGACGACGGGAGCGACGTCGCCCGACGAGCCTGCGGACGACGTCGTGCACGTCGAGGTGCGCCCGCTGCGCGGCCCCGCGGGTGAGGTGACCCCGGACGGCACGGCTGCCGGCGGAGCGGGCGACGCCGACGTCCGCCGCTCCCCCGCGGACCGGCTCCACGAGCCCGGCGTGCGCGACGCGGTCGTCGCGCGAGCCGAGGACTGGGTCCGGTGCGCGTGGCCGGGCGCGCGGGCGCGCGTCGTCGTGCACGACTGAGCGGGTCCCACGAGCCACGGCCGGGAGCCGGGAGCCGGGAGCCGGGAGCCGGGAGCCGGGAAGAAGCGTCAGGCCGCGACCGGGGCGACGTCGCCCGCGTGGTCGGCGGTGAGGTCACCGGTCTCGCCGGCCGCCACGGCGCGACGGCCGAGCACGATCGTGTAGACCCAGAACCCGGCGAGCGCGATCGCGCCGATGACGATCTTGAGCCACCAGGGCATGGTCGAGCCCGTGACGAAGCCCTCGATGACGCCGGAGACCGCGAGCGCGATGACGAGCCCGATCGCGACCGTGACGAGCGCGCGGGCCTCCTGCGCAAGGGCACGCGAGCGCGGCAGCGGGCCGGGGTCGACCCAGGCCCAGAAGATCCGCAGGCCCGCGGCGCCGGCGACGAACACGGACATGAGCTCGAGCAGGCCGTGCGGCGCGATGAGCTGGAGGAAGAGCCCGAGCTCGCCGTGCGCGGCCATCATCCCGCCGGTCGACCCGATGGCTACGGCGTTGGAGAACAGCACGTAGGCGGGGAAGATCCCCGTGATGCCCAGGCCGATGCACTGGGCCGCGATCCAGGCGTTGTTGGTCCAGACGACGGTGGCGAAGTCGAGGCCGGGATCGTAGTACGACGCGAACGCCTCGTTCACGTAGTTCTCCTGGACGCTCGGCGGCCCCATGGACGCGAGGCCCTCGGGCGTCGTCGCGACCCAGATCCCCGCGACGAGCGCCACGACGAGGCACGCGACCGTCACGCCGACCGACCACCACCGGATCCGGTAGAGGGCCGCGGGCAGGGACACCGTGAGGAACCGCACGACGTCGCGCCACGCAGGCTCGTGCGCCCCGGCGATGCGAGTCCGGGCCTTGCCCAGGAGCACGGACAGTCGCGAGATGAGCACGGGATCCGGCGCGACGGACCGGACGGTCGACAGGTGCGTCGCGACGGCCTGGTACAGCCGAACCAGCTCGTCCGCCTCGGCGCCGTCGAGCGTGCGCCGCGAGGTGAGGGTCTCCAGGCGGTCCCACTGCGCGCGGTGCACGTCGGTGAAGGCGTCGAGGTCCACGACCGATACCCTGCCACACGGGGCGTGCCGCCGGTGCGCCGACCGGTGCGCGGGCACGGGCCCGTGACGGAACGAGGGTGAGGAGCAGCGTGCGGGACGGCATCCTGATCGGCGAGGGCGTGGTCCTCGACGCGCGACCGGCGTCGTTCGTCACGCGCGGCCTCGCGCTCTTCCTCGACATGCTGACGCTCTTCGTCGCGCTGTTCGCGCTGCTCTTCGCGACGTCGGGCTCGCTCGAGCTGGTCGACCCGGACTTCGCCCCGGCCATCGGCATCGCGCTCGCCGCCCTCGTCATGGTCGTGATCCCCACGACCGTCGAGACGCTCTCGCGCGGCCGCTCGCTCGGCAAGCTGGCGCTGGGCATCCGGGTCGTGCGCGACGACGGCGGCCCGGTCCGCTTCCGGCACGCCTTCCTGCGCGCCCTGGTCGGCATCGGCGAGATCTGGCTGACGCTCGGCTCCGTCGCGCTCGTCGCGTCGCTGACGAACGACAAGGGCAAGCGCCTCGGCGACATGGCGGCGGGGACGTACGCGATCCGGGTGCGGGGCGGGCGGCCGACGCTCGCGCCGCTCGTCATGCCTCCGTACCTCGCCGCGTGGGCGTCCCACGCCGACATGCGGCGCCTGCCCGACGGCCTCGCGCTCGCGGCGCGGCAGTTCCTGGCGCGTGCGAACAAGCTCCACCCGGCGTCGCGGGCCCGGCTGGGCCAGGAGCTCGCTGGGCAGGTCGAGCGATACGTCGCGCCCGGACCGCCGCCCGGCACGCACCCGGAGACGTTCCTCCTGGCGGTGCTCGCCGAGCGGCGCGACCGGGACTGGGCGACGGCGCAGCGCGCGCAGGCGCTCGCCGGGGAGCAGGCCGAGCTGCTGCACCGGCTCCCCTACTCGATCCCTGACCCCACGCGCTGACGCCGCGACGCGCGCCGCACGGGACGCGCGTCCTCGAACCGGCCGACGACGCGGGAGATGCCCAGGAGCACGAGCGCGAAGGCGCCGAACCAGACCGGGCGGCTCGCCCACCAGTCGGCGCTGCCCGGTACCGGGAGCTGCTGACCGAGCACCACGAGCACCGTCCCGACGACGACGATCATCGCCGTGAGGTGCCACAGGTAGACGGTCATCGACCGTCGGGCGAGACCCGCGACGACCGCCCGGCCGCGCCCGTCCGCCCAGCGCACGAGCGGCCCGCGGGCGGCGAGCGCGAGCGCGACGAGCGCGACCGCGTGCAGGACGACCGGCGCCGTCGGCGGGCCGAGGTTCGACATCGCGTCTCCCGGCATGCCGATGAGCGAGACCGGGTACGGCCCGACGACGACGAGCAGGGCCGCGAGCGCCGCCGCCGCGAGCCCGATCCCGATGAGCGCGAGCGGCCGCGGGAGGACGGCGACGGGCACCACGCGTCCCCGCCGCACGACCCGCGTCCCCGAGCGCGCGTCGGCGTACAGGAGCCCGATCGCGTAGGGGACGGCCCACACGAGCACGACGTCGACCAGCGCGAGGCGTTCCAGCCCGGCGCCGAAGCGCAGCGCCTCGACGGCGAGCGGCGCGGCGGCGAGCGCCCCCACGGTCCACCAGCCCGCGGCGTGCAGCGCGCGGCGCAGGAGCGGCGTGAGCACGACGAGGCCGAGGTACACCGCGAGGAACCACAGGAGCTGCGGCGCGAGCGTCGCGAGCGAGCGCACCGCGTCCCCGGGCAGCCCGACCGCGAGCAGCACCCCGATCGCGACGGCCCACGCCCCGACGAACACCCCGACGGGCCGCAGCAGCCGGGGCACGCGCCGTCCGGCGAGCCGTGCACCGGCCGCGAGGTCGGCGAGGACGCTCGGGCGCGCCACCACCCGCCCGGCACCCGCCGGCCCGGGCGAGCGACCGCCGTCGGGCCCACGCCGCAGCCCGTACGTGGCCGAGGCGCCGGCGGCGAAGAACAGGAGCGCGAGGACCTGGAGCACCCAGGTGACGGTCCAGCCGGCGCCGTGCGCGAGGGCGTTGCCGATGCGCAGGTGCTCGCCGTCCCACGTCGCGTCCGCCATGAGCCAGTGCACCGTCAGGACGCTGAGCGTCGCGAGGGCCCGCACGGCGTCGACGAACACGTCGCGCCGCGGTCGGCGAAGGTCGTCCGCGGCGCTGAGGCGGACCGGTGCGGTGCCCGGCGTCCGCGCGGTGCCCGACGACGGTCGGTCCCGGTGGGGCTGCACACCGCCCGGGGGCGACGGTCGGGCGGGGGCGGGTCGCGCGCGGGACGGCGAGCGGGTCGGGGACGGCGGCGGCGACAGGACGGCCACGGGATGCTCCAAGGTCGGCGAGCCCGGGGGGATCCCCGGTGCTCACCAGTCTCGAAACATCCCGTTCGTCCCGGTACGGGACGGTCCCCCGAGCCGTTCGCGGCGGACCACCTGGTCCGACGGGGGTTGTCCCCCGCCCCGCTCAGACCTTGAGGTAGCGCAGCACGGCGAGCACGCGGCGGTGGTCGCCCGCGTCCTGGGGCAGGCCGAGCTTGCCGAAGATCGACGTGACGTTCTTCTCGACCGCGCCGTAGGAGAGGAACAGCGCCTCAGCGATCGCGGAGTTCGACCGCCCCTGCGCCATGAGCTCCAGGACCTCGGTCTCGCGGGGCGTGAGGCGCGCCAGCCCGTCGTCGGAGCGTGACGCGCCCATGAGCTGGCTCACGACCTCGGGGTCGAGGACGGTCTGCCCGGCCGCGATGCGCGTGAGCGCGTCCACGAACTCGGCGACGTCCGCGACGCGGTCCTTGAGCAGGTACCCGACGCCGCGCGCGCCTCCGGTGAGCAGCTCGCTCGCGAACCGCGTCTCGACGTACTGGGAGAACAGGAGCACGCCGAGGTCGGGGTGCGCGGCGCGCAGCGCGAGGGCGGCGCGCAGGCCCTCGTCGGTGAACGTCGGGGGCATGCGGATGTCGACGACGGCGACGTCGGGCAGGGCGTCCTCGGCCGCGAGCCGGGAGACCCGCGCGACGAGCTCGTCGCCGTCCGCGACCGCCGCCACGACCTCGTGGCCGCGGCGCGTGACGAGCGCGACGAGCCCGTCGCGCAGGATGGCGGAGTCCTCGGCGATGGCGAGCCGCATGGTGTCCTTCCGGTCGGGCGGGCCGTGCGACGGCCCCGGCGGGCGGGATGCCCCGGGGACATCGTGCCCGACGCCGTCCGCGCGGACCGGCAGGACACGGTCGTCCGTGCGCACGTCAGACCCGGACGGGGAGGAGGACCGTGACGACCGTCGGGCCGCCGACCGGGCTCGTGAGCTCGAACGTGCCGTCCACGGAGCGCACGCGCTCCGCGAGGCCCGCGAGGCCGGACCGCTGGCCGTCGGACCCGGGCTGCACGACGCGCGCGCCACCCTGGCCGTCGTCGCGCACCCGCAGGCGCAGCCGCGCGCCGCGACCGCTCCCCTGCCGCTCGACGAGCACGTACACGCCCGTCGCCCGCGCGTGCTTGACCGCGTTCGTCACGAGCTCGGCGACGCAGAAGTACGCGATCGACTCCACGGCCGGCGCGAGCCGACCGGACGCCTCGACGGCGGGGTCGACGTCGACCGTGACCGGGAGCGGCGAGCGCGCCGCGAGCGTCTCGAGCGCGACGGCGAGCCCGTTGTCGAGCGCCGGCGGGTGGATGCCGCGGGCGAGCTCTCGGAGCTCGACGAGCGCCTCCTTGGTCGACGAGTGGGCGAGGTCGACCAGCTCGAGCGCCTCGTCGGGGTCGCCGCCCGACGCGAGCTGCTCCTTGGCCTCGCCGAGCTGCATCGCGACGGCGACCAGACGCGCCTGGGTGCCGTCGTGCAGGTCGCGCTCGATGCGCCGCAGCTTCGCGTCGGCGTCCTCGACGGTGCGGCCGCGCGACTCCTCGAGGTCGGCGACGCGCAGGCTCGAGAGCGTCGGGCCGAGCAGCGCGACGGTGAGCGCCCGGAAGAGCTGGGCGAATCCGCGCGTGACCTGCGCCCAGAGCCAGAGGAAGAGCAGGCCGACCAGGACGAGGCCGAGCTGGCGCACGGGGGTGTCCACGTACCAGTCCACCCCGAACGACGCTCCGCGGTGCCACGACCCGTCGCTCGCCTGCTGGAGGGGGAGCCAGCGCGACCAGATCCAGTGCGTCGTCCCGCCGAGCCCGACGGCGAGGAAGACGGTGCTCACCACGAACGACACGATCGCGAGGGGGAAGGTGACGAGGAGGAAGAGCACGGCACGCCACCCGGTCCCGTCGCCGATGCCGCTCCACAGCGTGCTCCAGAACCCGCGGCGCCGGACGTACGGCGCGGGGGCGGCGACGTCGATGCCGAGCGCCGAGCGCGCCAGGGAGCGGTACATCGAGCCCCACCCCCGCCCGCCGACCACGACCCAGCCCGCGACGACGAGGCCGATGACCGGCACCAGCATCGCCACGAGGAAGACGACCGCGAACAGCCCGTAGGTGAACGCGAACGGGGCGAGGAGGATCGCGAGCCACAGGTACCCGTACGCGCGCCACGTCTGCCGGTGGAACGGCGCGCTCGCGAACGCCACCCGCTCACGGTGGTCGACATACCGCGGGTCGGGCTGCGTGCCGGCGAACGTCGTCGGGTCCCCCGCCGTCGCGGCCGTCGCGGCCGTCGCGGCGACGCTCGTCGGAGGTGCGGTCGGCGCCGGTCCCGGGGTCAGGGTGCCCGACGTCGGGTCGCCCGCGGGCACGACGCTCGGCTGGTCAGGGGTCACGGCAGTCATGGTGCCAGTCTCGGCGAGCCGCGGTCACGACGACAGGGTGGCCGCCGCCGCGCCGGGGTGGGGACAACCCCCGTGTCACCCGGCGCGGCCGGGTCAGTGCAGGAGGTACTTGACGGCGATGACCACGCCCGCGAACGCCGCGGCGAGCAGCGTCTCCCCGGCGAGCCGTGCGCCCCGGGCACCCGCCCGGTACGCGGCGAGGAAGCCGACGACGCCGAGGAGGAGCACGGTGAACCACACCGCGACGAGCGCGGCGTTCTCCACGTCGAGCCCGAACGCGTACGCGAGCAGGTAGACCCCGATCCCGGGGACCGCACCGAGCAGCACGCCGACGTTGAGCCGGAGAGCCGTGAGGGTGCGGTCCCACAGGGAGTGCCCGCTGTCGTGGAAGCGCCCGCTGACCGCGTCCACGTAGCAGTGCGCGAGCCAGTACCCGACGGCGACGAGGCCCGTCGCGACGACCACCCGGTCTCCCGTCGGGGCGTGCACGCTCGACACCGCCATGACGAACCCCGCGACGATCGCGCCGTAGAGCAGGTCGTGCGGGGGCTCGCGCTCCCACCGGTCGCCCACCCGGTGCCACAACGGCCGGACGCCCGGAGGCGGTCCCTCCGGCTCGCCGTCGACCGGCGGACCGGCCTGTCCCGCCGCGCCCCCGCCCGCGGGGGGCGAGGGCACGGCGGAGCGACGCTCGTCGGGCGACAGGTCCATGCGGCCTCCTCGTGGCACGACCGGGTGGTCGACGCTCAGTAGCGGTAGTGCTCAGGCTTGTACGGGCCCTCGACCGGGACGCCGAGGTAGTCGGCCTGGGACGGCGAGAGCTCGGTGAGGCGCACGCCGAGCGCGTCGAGGTGCAGGCGGGCCACCTTCTCGTCGAGCACCTTGGGCAGGCGGTAGACCTGGCGCGCGTACGAGCGCTCGCGGCCCTCCCGCTCGGCGGCGGTCGCGTCCTGGAACAGCTCGATCTGGCCGATCACCTGGTTGGAGAACGAGTTGCTCATGACGAACGACGGGTGGCCGGTCGCGTTGCCGAGGTTGAGCAGGCGCCCCTCGGACAGCACGACGATCGAGCGGCCCGCGGGCTGCCCGCCCGGGCCGGGCTCCGCGAACGTCCACTCGTGGACCTGGGCCTTGATCTCGGTGCGCGACACCCCGGGCACCTCGGCGAGGCCGGCCATGTCGATCTCGTTGTCGAAGTGCCCGATGTTCCCGACGACGGCCTTGTCCTTCATCGCGACGAGGTGCTCGGCGCGGATCACGTCCTTGTTGCCCGTGGTCGTGATGAAGAAGTCCGCCTCGCCGAGCACGTCCTCGATCCGGGCGACCTGGTAGCCGTCCATCGCGGCCTGGAGCGCGCAGATCGGGTCGACCTCGGACACGATGACGCGCGCGCCCTGGCCGCGGAACGCCTCCGCAGCGCCCTTGCCCACGTCGCCGTACCCCGCGACGAACGCGACCTTGCCACCCATGAGGACGTCGGTCGCGCGGTTGATGCCGTCGGGCAGCGAGTGGCGGATGCCGTACTTGTTGTCGAACTTCGACTTGGTGACCGAGTCGTTGACGTTGATCGCCGGGAAGAGCAGCTCGCCCGCCTCGGCGAGCTGGTAGAGACGGTGCACGCCCGTCGTCGTCTCCTCGGTGACGCCCTGGATCGCCTGGGCGATCGTCGTCCAGCGCAGGGGGTCCGCCTCGAGCGCGCGACGCAGCACGGCGCGGACCACGTTCATCTCGTGCGTGTGGTCGGGCTCGCCCGGCAGCGTGTCCGGCGGGACGACGCCCGCGCGCTCGTACTGCAGGCCGAGGTGGACGAGCATCGTGGCGTCGCCGCCGTCGTCGAGGACGAGGTTCGGCGACTCGTCACCGGGCCACACCAGGATCTGCTCGGTGCAGTCCCAGTACTCCTCGAGGCTCTCGCCCTTCCACGCGAAGACGGGCACGCCCTGCGGGTCCTCGGGCGTCCCGTGCGGCCCGACCACGACGGCGGCCGCGGCCTCGTCCTGCGTGGAGAAGATGTTGCAGCTCGCCCAGCGCACCTGCGCCCCGAGCGCGACGAGCGTCTCGATGAGGACCGCGGTCTGGACGGTCATGTGGAGCGAGCCGGCGATCCGCGCGCCGGCGAGGGGCTGGGACGCGCCGTACTCGGCGCGCAGCGCCATGAGGCCGGGCATCTCGTGCTCCGCGAGGCGGAGCTGGTGACGGCCCGCCTCGGCGAGGGACAGGTCGCGGACCTTGTAGCGGCCGGGGACCTCGTCGAAGCCGGGAGCGGCTCCCGAGGTTCCGGTCGTCGGGGCTGGCGCTGTGGTGGACATGGTTCTCCTGTGCGTACTCGGTGCCGGTCGGGCCGGTGGTGCCGGCCCTGCGGGTGGCTGGCCGATGGCCGGCCGGTGGCTGCGCTGGGGGCTCCCGTCCGCGCCGGGCGGGACCACGGTCCCGCCCGGGTCCAGCCTACCGACGACGGCGCCGCCCGGCCCCGGCGAGCGGGACGCCCGGCCGGGCTACACCGTTCGTCCGGCGCGCGCGCCCGGGCGCGCGCGTAACACGAATGCTTGACCATCTCAAGGTCACAAAGGGATAACGATCCGAGATCGCCCATCATCCGCGCCATTGCAACGATGATCGGTCAAGAAACGTCCTGGAACAGTCCCTGATCCACGGGCCCTAGGTAGAAGTTGAACCTCGAATCAGGCAGGGTGCTGGAGTACCGATTGACGTCGGACCAGCATGTGGCCCGCTGCGCGCAGAGCGCGGAGGTCGCCCCCCGGGCGCCCGACCGCGACGCGTTCACCGGCCGCGTGCCACGCTCCCGAGACGCCGCCGCCGGACCCCTCTGGCGCCGTCCTCGCGCGGGGCGTGCCGGTCCCCCGCACGGAAGGTGGCGAGACCCGCCCGCATGACTGCCCCCAGCATCACCCCGCCAGACAGCACCACAGCGGTACCCGAGCAGACCGGGCCGGGCACGACAGCGGCCGACGTCGCCGTCTCCGTCCGCGACGTCTACAAGGTCTTCGGCCGCCGACCCGTCGAGGCCATCCGCCGTCTCGAGCAGGGCGCGTCCCGCGACGACGTCAAGTCGCTCGGCACCGCCGCGGTCATCGACGCGAGCTTCGACGTCCGGCGCGGCGAGATCTTCGTCGTCATGGGCCTCTCCGGCTCCGGCAAGTCCACGCTCATCCGCATGCTCAACGGCCTGTGGAAGCCGACGGCCGGCCACGTGGTGGTCGGCGGGACCGACCTCGCGGCCACCGACGCCAAGCAGCTGCGCGCCCTGCGCCGCAGCAGCGTGAGCATGGTCTTCCAGCACTTCGCGCTGCTCCCCCACCGCACCGTGCTCGACAACGCCGCCTACCCGCTCGAGATCCAGGGCGTCGGCAAGGCGGAGCGTCGCGAGAAGGCGCGCACCGCGCTCGAGCTCACGGGCCTCGGCGGCTGGGAGGACTCGCTCCCGTCGCAGCTCTCGGGCGGCATGCGCCAGCGCGTCGGGCTCGCCCGCGCGCTCGCCGCCGACACCGACGTCCTGCTCATGGACGAGGCGTTCAGCGCGCTCGACCCGCTCATCCGCCGCGAGATGCAGGAGCAGCTCCTCGACCTCCAGCAGCGCCTCGGCAAGACGATCGTGTTCATCACGCACGACCTCAACGAGGCCATGCACCTCGGCGACCGCATCGCCGTCATGCGGGACGGCCGGATCGTGCAGATCGGCACGGCCGAGCAGATCCTGTCCGACCCCGCGAACGACTACGTCGCCCAGTTCGTCGCCGACGTCGACCGCACCCGCGTGCTCACGGCCTCGTCCGTCATGGTGCGTCCGGCGGTCGTCGTGCCCGTGAGCGGCGGGCCGCGCCAGGCGAGCCGCGCCATGCGCGATGCGCAGGTGTCGGCCGCGTACGTCGTCGACCGCCAGCGCGTGCTGCACGGCGTCGTGCGCGACGACGACGCCGTCGCCGCGCTCAAGGCCGGCAAGGAGTCCATCGGGGACCTCGTGCACGACGGCGTCGCGCCCGTCTCCCCGGACACGCCGCTGGCGGAGATCTTCGCCCCCGCGGCCGAGTCCTCGCTCCCGGTGCCCGTGACCGACGCCGAGGGCCGCCTCGTGGGCGTCGTCCCGCGCGTCACCCTGCTCGAGGCCATGGTCCCGCCGGACCAGCCGCGCACCGGCGAGATCGAGCTCGGCGCGCCCGTCCGGGAGGACGAGACGGTGACGGACGCCGCCGTGGACTCCGACCTGACGACCGAGGGAGGTGCCGCGTGAACGACACCTTCGTCCCCCGCATCCCGCTCGGCGAGTGGGTCGACACGTTCGTCGACTGGATGACGACGACGTTCCGACCGCTCTTCCGCTTCGTCAAGGACGTCCTCGTCGGCGTCTACGACGGTCTCGACACCGTCCTGTCGAGCCCGCCGTTCTGGGTCGTCGCGCTCGTGCTGGCCCTGCTCGCGCTCCTCGCCAAGGGCTGGAAGCTCGCGCTCGGGTCGCTCGTCGGGTTCGTCGTCATCGCCGGCGTCGACCAGTGGGACAACGCGATGGACACCCTCGCGCTCGTCCTGCTGTCGGCCGTCCTGGCGCTCGTCGTCGCGATCCCGCTCGGCATCTGGGCCGCGCGCAACGACCGCGTCTCCGCCGTCGTGCGGCCGGTCCTCGACTTCATGCAGACCATGCCGGCGTTCGTCTACCTCATCCCGACCGTCGTCATCTTCCTCACCGGCCCCGTCCCCGGGATCATCGCGACGATCATCTTCGCCATGGCCCCTGGCGTGCGGTTCACCGAGCTCGGCATCCGGCAGGTGGACAAGGAGGTCGTCGAGGCGGGCCAGGCGTTCGGCTCGACCCCGGGGCGCATCCTGCGCCAGATCCAGCTCCCGCTCGCTCTCCCGACCATCATGGCCGGCGTCAACCAGGTCATCATGCTGTCGCTCTCCATGGTCGTCATCGCGGGCATGGTCGGCGCCGGCGGCCTCGGCAACGACGTCGTCGCCGCGCTCCAGCGCGTCAACGTCGCCCTCGGCTTCGAGGCCGGCCTCGCCGTCGTCATCCTCGCGATGTTCCTCGACCGCGTGACCTCCGCCCTCGGCGACCGCGCGCCCGTCTCGCGCGCCCTCGCCGCAGCGCGCGTCTGAGGCGCGCCCCCCACCGTGCCCGGCCGCAGCGCCGGGAAGCCGCCCGCCGCACCCCCGGCGTCGGGCACACCGACCGGGTCCGCCCGGACCCAGGGAAGGACAGCATGACCCCCGCACGCACCCGCACCACCCACCGCACGGCCCGCCGCTCCGCCGCCGTCGCCGCGACCGCCGTCCTCGGCCTCGCCCTCACCGCCTGCGCCTCCGACTCCGGGTCGGGCGGCTCGGACGGCGGCTCCACCGGGGAGGACGAGACCTCCATCTCCATCGGCATCCCCTCCGGCTGGGACGAGGGCATCGCCGTCTCCCACCTGTGGACGGCGATCCTCGAGGAGGAGGGCTACGACGTCTCCTCCCAGACCGCCGACGTGGGCGTCATCTACACCGGCCTCGCCGGCGGCGACTTCGACGTCACGCTCGACGTGTGGCTGCCCTACACCCACGCCTCCTACGAGGAGGAGTACGGCGACCAGGTCACCGACCTCGGCTACTGGTACGACGACGCCAAGCTCACCATCGCGGTGAACGAGGACTCGCCCGCGCAGTCGCTCGAGGACCTCGCCGGCATGGCGGACGAGTACGGCAACAAGCTCGTGGGCATCGAGGCGGGCGCCGGCCTCACCAAGATCACCCAGGAGCAGGTCATCCCGACCTACGGGCTCGAGGGCATGGACTACTCCATCTCCTCGACCCCCGCGATGCTCGCCGAGCTCAAGGGCGCGACCGACGCCGGCGAGAACATCGCCGTCACCCTGTGGCGCCCGCACTGGGCCTACGACGAGTTCCCCGTCCGCGACCTCGAGGACCCCGAGGGCGCGCTCGGCGAGGCCGAGAAGGTCCACATGTGGGGCTCGTCCGACTTCGAGGAGCGCTACCCGACGCTCACCAAGCTGTTCGGCGCCTTCACGCTGGACGACGAGCAGCTCTTCTCGCTCGAGAACATGATGTTCAACTCCGACGAGTACGCCGACGAGGCCGAGGCCGTCCAGGCGTGGCTCGAGGCGAACCCGACGTTCGTCGACGACCTCAAGGAGGCCGCGGGCGTCTGACGTCCGGACCGGAGCACGAGCGCGGCGGCCGCCTCCCGTACGGGGGACGGCCGCCGCCTCTCTATCATCGTGCGGTGACCTCTCCCCAGACCGAGCTCCGCACGCACCCCCCGCGGCACGCCGCGCCCCGTGCGTCCGGCGGCACGCCGGCAGCGCCCCGGACGGACGTCCAGGCGCTCCGCGCGATCGCGGTCGGGGCGGTCGTCCTCAACCACCTGTGGCCGAACCGGCTCCCGGGCGGCTACGTCGGCGTGGACGTCTTCTTCGTCATCTCCGGCTTCCTCATCACGTCGCACCTGCTCAAGGAGCTGCTCTCGACGGGGCGCGTCCGGCTCGCGACGTTCTACGCGCGCCGCGTCCGCCGCCTCCTCCCGGCGGCGCTCCTCGTCCTGGCGGTCTCCGCCGTCGCCGTCTGGGCCTTCCTGCCGTACACGGCGTGGTCACGCAGCGCGCAGGAGATCGCGGCGTCCGCGTTCTACGTCGAGAACTGGGCGCTCGCCGCGCGCTCCGTGAACTACTCCGCGCTCAACGACGACGCCACGGTCGCGCAGCACTACTGGTCGCTGTCGGTCGAGGAGCAGTTCTACCTGCTGTGGCCGCTCCTGCTGCTCGGCCTCTACCTCCTCGCCGTCCGAGGGGCGCGCGGGGCCTCCCGGCCGCGGCGCGTCGTCGCGACGGGGGTCCTCGTCGTCGGCGCGCTCTCGCTCGTGCTGAGCATCGTCATGACGACGCGCTCGCCGAGCGAGGCGTACTTCGTCACCCCGGTCCGGTTCTGGGAGTTCGCGCTCGGTGGCCTCCTCGCGCTCGGCGCGACCCGGGTGCGGCTCAACGGCGCCGCGGCGAACGTGCTCGCCCTGGTCGGCTTCGCGACCATCGCCGCCACCGCGCTCGTCTACGACCACGCCACGCCGTTCCCCGGCTGGCTCGCCGCGGTCCCCGCGCTCGGCACGGCCGCCGTGATCCTGGCCGGGACCGAGCGTCGCCCGCTGCTCCACGACCGGGTCACGGCGCTGCGCCCGGTCCAGGTCCTCGGCGACGTCTCCTACTCCGTCTACCTGTGGCACTGGCCCCTGATCGTCGTGGCTCCGTTCGCGCTGAGCCGGTCGCTCACGACCGTGGACAAGCTCGGCATCGCCGTCGCGTCCGTCGCGCTCGCGTGGGTCACCAAGGTCCTGGTCGAGGACAAGGGACGGACGTGGCGCTGGGCGTCCGTCCGGCCACGCCGGTCGTTCGTGCTCATGCTGGCGGGCATGGCGATCATCGGCGCGCTCGCCCTGGGGCTGCACGCCGCCGCGGGACGCTCCGCGGCCGAGGCGGAGCGCGCGGCGCAGGAGGCGGCGGCTGCCGACGCCGCGTGCTACGGACCGGCCGCGCTCGCCCCCGGGGCGCCGTGCGACGACCCGTTCGGCCCCGCCGCCAACCCCGTCCTGGGCGAGGACAGCAAGTACTACGTCCTCGACCACCCGGACGCGTGCGGGCAGGCCGGGTCCTGGCTGGAGATCGACGGGACCAAGACGACCGTGCGGTGCGACTTCGGCGGCGGGCCCGACGCACCCCGGGTGTGGGTCATGGGCGACTCCCACGCACAGCAGTGGCAGGCGCCGCTGCTGGAGATCGCCGACGAGCGGGGATGGCAGGTGACCCTCAGCTTCCTCGGCGCGTGCCCGCCGGCCGACGTCGAGTACGTCGGGTACCGAGGGAACCCCGCGACCGCGGAGAAGCGCGCGCAGTGCGACGAGTGGCGCGACGCCGTGCACGACGAGATCTCCGCCGAGAAGCCGGCCATGGTGTTCACGTCGAGCTTCGCCCGCGCGGAGCAGGTCGACGACGGCACGGGCCGGAGCGCGACCGAGCAGTACGTCGAGGGGTTCCGCTCGTTCTGGCAGCCGTGGCTCGAGGCCGGGACCGACGTCTACGTGCTCGGCGACCCGCCGATGAACGGCATGGTCCGCGACAAGGACTGCGCGATCCTCAACCCGCAGTCACCGGTCGAGTGCGCGGTCGACCGGGGGGTCGCCCAGCCCGCCGACCCCATGCTCGAGGCGGCGAGCACGCCGAGCGACGGGCCCGGGCGGCTCGTACCCGTCGACCTCAGCGACCGCTTCTGCGACGCCGACCGGTGCTACGCCGTCGTCGGAGGGCTGCCGGTCTACGCGGACCGGGACCACCTCAACAAGCAGTACGCCCTGGGCCTCGTCCCCGAGATCACGGCACGGGCCGGACTGGACCGGTGACGGCGACCGCCCCCTGACGACGACGAGGTCCCCGCCGAGACGGAGAGGTGGCGCCGGCGTCACCGCTCCTTCGCGTACTGCTCCAGGACGTCGTCGAGCGGTCCGTCGGCGCGCAGCTCACCACCGCGCAGGTAGAGCCCGCGCGTGCAGAACCGCCGCAGGTCGTCGTTGTTGTGCGAGACGAGGAACAGGGTGCGCCCGGCGGAGAGCAGCTCGCCGATCCGCTGGTAGCACTTGTCGCGGAACGCCTTGTCCCCGACCGCGAGGACCTCGTCGACGAGCAGGATGGGACCGTCGAGCTGCGAGACCACGGAGAAGGCGAGACGGACCTGCATGCCCGAGGAGTAGTGCCGGTACGGCGAGTCGAGGAACTTGTGGATCTCGGCGAAGTCGACGATCTCGTCGAAGCGCTCCTCGATCTCCTTCTTCGACATCCCATGCAGGCCCGCGGCGAGGTAGATGTTCTCCCGGCCCGTGAGGTCGGGGACGAACCCTCCCGTGATCTCGATGAGCGGGGACACGTCGGCCTTCACCGTGGCCCGGCCCTCGTCCGGCAGGAGGACGCCCGTGACGACCTTGAGGAGCGTCGACTTGCCCTGCCCGTTCCGCCCGATCACCCCGATCGCCTCGCCCGGCGAGACGTCGAACGAGACGTTGCGCAGCGCCCAGAACGAGTCGCGGGCCGGGCCCTTGTCACGACGCAGGATCATCTGCCGCAGGCCCGCGCTGCGGCGCCCGCGGTCGAACTGCACGCCGACGTCCTTCACCGAGATGATGGGGTCGGGCAGCCCGGTGAACGTGGTCGCCGCCATCACAGCTCCTTCAGCATGGAACGCTCGGTCCGCGCGAAGACGATCCAGCCGAGCACGAGGGTGAACACCGAGACCCCGCCGGCGATCGCGATCGCGTCCCAGTGCACGGCGTCGGGGAAGAACCCCGCCCGGAACGCCGTGATGATCCCGCTCATGGGGTTGAGCAGGTACAGCGTCTTGAGGACCTGCGGGATGTTCGCGTTGTACACGTCCTGGATCCCGTACAGCACGGGCGACGCGTAGAAGAGCACGCGCATCGCGACCCGGATGAGCGGCTCGATGTCGCGCAGGAGCACCTGGAGCGGCGCCAGGAGCAGACCGACCCCGGCGAGCAGGACGAGCTGCATGAGGATCGCCACCGGGAAGAGCCAGATGTGGCCGTTGATCTCCGGCTGGAAGATGAGGAGGAACACCGCGAGCACCGGCATCGAGAACCCGAACTCCACGGTCTTCGACATGACCACGCGCAACGGCCACACCTCGCGGGGCAGCCGCGTCGACCGCACGAGGCGGGAGTCGTGCTGGAGCGAGTTGGCGCTGTCGCCCACGCAGTTCTGGAACCACGTCCAGGGCAGCAGCGCGGCCAGCAGGAAGATGATGTAGGGCTCTTCCCCGACCGAGCGCGGGAAGATCTTGGTGAAGACGAACCAGTAGACGGCCGCCATGAGCAACGGGTCGAGGATCGACCAGAAGTACCCGAGCAGCGAGTCCGCGTACCGGACCTTGAGGTCACGCCGGACCAGAAGACCCAGGACCGAACGGGCCCTCCACAGCGCCATCGGCCTGTTCACGGCCGCGACGACGCCTGTATCACTCACTTGTTCCTCCACGCGCTGGACGCCTCGCACCCGAGGCCGTCGCACACCCTACCGTCGCGGGAACCCGCGGACGGACGGTCAGTCGTCGCCATCGGTGATCCCGATCGTCGCGCGCCAGGCCGAGGGGGCGACGAGCGCGGACGCCTGGTCACGGTACGCCTTCTGCACCTCGGGCCAGCGCCGCTTGAGCTCGCGGTGCAGCGCGAGCGACTCCCGCCAGAGCGCGACGAACGCCTTGCGGTCTCGCACGTACCAGTTCCCCGTGCGGTCCTCGCCGGCCAGGACGAGCACGCTGTCGTACCGCGGCAGCTCCCACCAGACCCCCTGGCCCCGCTCGAGCTGGGCGTCAGGGCGGCTCCGCTTCTCGGGGCGCACGGGGACGAGGAGCTGACGCGCGACGGAGCGCAGCGTGAAGACCGCGAGCGCCGCACCTCGGGGACCGTGCTTCCGGGCGGTGGGCGGCACGTCCCTGCGGGCCGGCACCGGGGCCGGGGCGTCGACGGTGTAGCTCCGGGCCTCGCCGAACTCCTTGGCCAGCGCCCGCAGCTCGCCGAGCCGCGTCCCCATCGTCGCGTGGAGCTCGCCCGGACCCTTCAGCACGTCGCGGAGAGCCGCGTTGCGGAGCGTCACGGCGTAGTACTGCATCGAGAGGAGGTGCTTGAGGTTGAGCCGGCTGCTGTCCGCGAGCAGCGCGCCGCCGTGCTCCTCTCCCGAGTGGATCAGGCCCGAGACCACGCGGTTGCGGGCGTGGAAGTACGCCTGCCAGTCGATCGCGTCGTCCTTGTCCTGCCACGTGATGTGCCACAGCGCGACGCCGGGGAGCGAGACCGTCGGGACGCCGGCCGCCTTGGCGCGCAGCCCGTACTCCGCGTCGTCCCACTTGATGAAGTACGGCATCGACAGCCCGATCTCACGGACGACCGCCGTCGGGACCAGGCACATCCACCAGCCGTTGTAGTCGGCGCGCGGCCTGCGGTGCAGCCAGCGCGTCGCGCGCAGGGACTCGTCCGAGAAGTCGACGAGACGGTGGTCGGGGTCCGCGGGGCCCCACATGAAGTTGGACTGCTGCACGATCTCGCTCACCGCGTGCAGGTTGGTGGGGCGGTACATGTCGAACATGTGGCCGCCGACGATGGTGGGCCGCGAGCAGGCGTCCGCGAAGCGCACGGCACGAAAGATGCTCTCCGGCTCGACCGCGACGTCGTCGTCGAGGAGCATGACGTGCGTGGAACCGAGCGCGACCGCCTCGAGCATGCCGCGCGAGAAGCCGCCCGAGCCGCCGAGGTTGGGCTGGTCCACGATCTTCAGGCGGTCCCCGAGGCCCTCGCGTGCCTCCTCGAAGCCCGGCTCCGCCGCGACCTTCTGGGTGCCCTGGTCCACGACGACGACCCGGTCGAGCACCTGGCGCACGTCGTCGTCCGTGCCCAGGGCCCGTAGCGTCCGCACGCAGTAGTCGGGCTTGTTGAAGGTCGTCACGGCCACGGTCACCGTGCCGTCCGCCGCGGGCCCGTCCACCTCCCAGCGGCCGGGGCCGATCTCGACGTCGGTCGACGCGGTGATCTCGAACCAGCACCAGCCACCGTCGGCCGCGCCCGCCGTGGCCACGTCGAGCCGGACGGTCTCCTCGCCGTCGAACCGGACCGCCTCGAGCCGCGTGGCGTGCCCGCGGGCGTCCGTGCGCACGAGGCGGACCTGCCCGCGTCCGGCCAGCTCGATCTCCAGCGTCACGGACGTCACCGTGGTGTTCGCCGCCCAGTGCATCAGGGGGAAGGCGTTGAAGTAGGAGGCGAACGAGACGTCGCTCCCGGCGACGAGACGGGCCGTGCGGCGCGAGACGACGTCGATCGACGACGTCGCCCCACGAGGGCTCTCGACGTACAACGGGAGCTTGTCCAGATCCGTGGGGTAGACGACGTGCTGGACGGTGATCACGGTGGGCGCCTCGCAGGATGGGTCGAAGATCCGGACGGCCGAAGACGTGCGCAGCACCCGCTGAGGCGGCGCGTCGGCTCGATGCCACAGGCTACCGGGCAGACCGTTCGGGACGGGCGAAATCGGCGCGGTTCACAGAATGTGCAGATCGCGTTCACGAACACGTCGGTGGCGGGTCCGTCGCACGACGCTGACGTAAACTCGGGTCGGCCCGGGGCGGTTCTGCCGTACCCGCGGCACTCGTCGAGACCCCGATCCGAAGGGCACCCATGCCGCGTCGTCCTGCCACGACGTCCCGCGAGCTGCGAGCGAGCCGCACCCTCCTCCGTCTGCCCGCGCGCGTCCCGGACCACGTCTCCTCCCTGGACGTCCTCGTCAACGGCCACCGGGTGTGGTCGATCGACCTCGTGTCCGACGAGTCGCTCCACGAGGCCCTCGACCACCGGTGGCCCGCGCCGATCACGCCGTTCCTCGAGGGGACGGCCCGCATCGACGTCGCCGACTCCACGACGGGTGACGTCCTGTGGAGCACGTCCGTCCGGTTCGGCCGGAGCGACCAGCCGGTGGAGGTCGTGGACGCCCTGGGACGCCACGTCGCGCTCAACAAGTGGGGCCGGCTCGGCAAGACGTTCGACGGCGCGGACGAGGGCTTGCAGCAGCGCCTGCTCGACCGGCTGGACGTGCTCGTCGAGCTCCTGCACGAGCTCGGTCTGCGGCCGTTCGTGGTCGGCGGCACGTTGCTCGGCGCCGTCCGCTCGGGCCACATCCTCCCGCACGACGACGACGCCGATCTCGCCTACCTGTCGGAGCTGAGCCACCCCGCGGACCTCTCCCTGGAGAACGCCCGGATCGCGACCGACCTCACGTCGCGCGGGTACGAGGTCGTCCGCCACAGCAACGCGCACCTGCAGATCACGTTCCGCCGCGACGACGGGCTCGTCGACGGCTACATCGACATTTTCACGGCGTTCTTCACGCCGGACGGCCAGATCAATCAGCCGTTCCACGTGCGCGGGCCGATGCGTCAGGACTCGATGCTGCCGTTCTCCACCGTCACGCTCGAGGGGCGCGACTATCCGGCGCCTGCCGTCCCGGAGGACTGGCTCGTCGTCAACTACGACGAGAACTGGCGCACGCCCCTCCCGGGCTACAAGCTCCGGACCCCGCGCGCGACCGCCCGACGCTTCCGCAACTGGTTCGGCTCGTACAACTTCCAGCGCGACTTCTGGGAGGACCGCTACCTCTACGACCCGACGAGCGCGAGCGGCACGGACCTACGCGGTGCGGACGCCCTGCTCGCCCGCACGGACGACGGCGACATGGTGGTCGACCTGGGGTGCGGGGCCGGCGCGGCGGCACGGCACCTGGCCGCGCACGGTCGTCGGGTCGTCGGCGTCGACTACGCCGAGTCCGCGCTGCTGCGCGCCCGCGGCCTCACCGAGGGCGCCGCGGCGGAACGGGTCACGTGGCTGCGCCGCAACCTCATCGACTTCCGCGAGGCCGCGGACGTGATCGCCCTCCTCGCCGAGGAGGAGGGGCGTGTCCACGTGCTCGCCAACCACCTGCTGGAACGCCTCGGCCACCACGGCCGGGCCACCGTCTGGCGTACCCTGCGTCAGTACGCCCAGGCCGGGAGCGTCGTGGCCCTCGTCGTCGACACGGTGCCCGACCCCGAGGTGACGTTCCGCGACCCGACGACGTGGCACCTCACGCTCGACGAGATCGAGCAGGAGCTCGCGCCCCTGGGCCTGTCCCTCCACGGCACCACACCCCTGCGCGGGACCGCACGTGACAGCGTCCGGCAGCCCGTGCTCACGTACCTGACCACCGCAGCCCAGAGCTGAGACGAGGACGACATGAAGCAGAAGATCATCGCCGTCGGCGACCGTGTGGCGCCTTCCCTCATGGCACGGCTGCGCGGCAAGCCTCGGCCGAACCACGCGCAGGTGCTCGAGGAGCTGGCCCAGCTGCGCGAGGACGTGCGCGACCTGCGCGCGGAGATCGACGAGTGCCGCCGGGACAACGTCCGCATCGCCGAGCTGACCGACATCGTCGAGACGCGGCTCGCCGCACCTCGGTCGGTGGACTGACCGACCCGCGCCGCCCCGGCCCCGACCTCGACGGAACAGCGAGCACCCCCATGACCCAGACCCCCCACGTGGCAGCCGTCGTCGTGACGTTCAACCGTCTCGAGAAGCTCAAGAAGGGCATCGCCGCGATCCGCGCGTCGAGCGTCCCCCCGCAGACGATCCTGCTCGTCGACAACGACTCCACGGACGGCACGGGCGACTACCTGCGCACCATCGCGGACGACGACGACATCCACGTCCTGTCGCTGCCGAAGAACGTCGGAGGCGCCGGCGGGTTCGCCGCCGGCCTGCGCCGCGCCCACGAGCTCGGGGCGGACTTCTTCTGGATCATGGACGACGACTGCTACCCGGAGCCGGACGCGCTCGAGCGGCTCCTCGACGAGCACCGCGCGGTCGAGGAGCACGTCCACGACCGCGTGCCCTTCGCGTGCTCCGTCGTCAAGTTCGTCGACGGTCAGCTGTGCGAGATGAACGAGGCCGTGACCACGTGGGACTGGCCGCGCTACCTCGTCCAGGGCCTGAACGCGGTCAAGGTCCGCGAGTGCACGTTCGTCTCCGTCCTGCTGCCCCGGTGGACGGTCGAGGAGCACGGGCTGCCCCTGGCCGAGTACTTCATCTGGTACGACGACAAGGAGTACACGAAGCGCCTGTCGGGGCGCACGCGTCCCGGCATCCAGGTGCTCGACAGCTACGTCGTGCACGACATGGGTGACAACAAGGGCGTCAACTACGGCCAGATCACCGCGCAGAACGTCTGGAAGTTCAAGTACGGCGCCCGCAACCAGTCGTCGTACCGCTGGCACTACGAGGGCAAGCTCTCGTGGATCACCTACGTGAAGAACGTGGTCGGCAAGATGCGCCAGGGCGGGGTCTCCCGCAGCCTCCAGCTCCAGATGGTCCGGCAGCTCCTCGCCGGCATCCGGTTCAACCCGCAGCCCCAGTTCCCCCGGACGTCGCCGAAGGCGCCGAGCGCGGGCTGACGCCGAGCGGACGAAGGGCCGGTCTCCCGTGCGGAGACCGGCCCTTCGTGCGTCCTGGGACGGACCTCGCAGACGGTCCTCAGAGGAACTCGTTCGCCCGCTCGAGGTCCTCGGCGAAGTCCACCTCGACGGCGTACAGGTCGGAGACGTCGACGGGGACCACCTGGAGCCCGTCCTTCTCGATCGCGACCTCGATGCCGCGCTCGAAGTAGTCCTGGTCGCCGACCTCGGCGAGCCGCGTCACGAGCGCAGGCTTGTCGGCAGGGGCGACGAAGTTGATACCGACCGCCTCGCCGAGCGCCCCCTGGACGGTCTTCGAGAGCTCGTCGATCCGGCCGTCGGCGTCGACGGTGTACTTGACCTCCTCGTCGCCGACCGCCGCGGTGTTGACGCTGACGAACGACTGCCCGGACTCGATGTACGGCTTGAGCCGCTCGAGGACGCGCGGGTCGAAGACGACGTCGCCGTTCATCCACAGGACGCCCCGGTCCCCGGTGGCTCGCAGCGCCTTGAGCAGGCTCTTGGACGTGTTCGTCTGGTCGTAGATCTCGTTGTACGCGAACGTCACGTCGGGCGCGGCCTCGAGGATCTGCTCGAGCTTGAACCCGACCACGACGAGCACCTGGACGTCGCGGCCGAAGGCGCCGCGGACGTTGCCCAGCTGCTGGGCGAGGATCGTGCGCCCGTCCTTCAGCTCGGTCAGCGGCTTGGGGAACGGCCGTCCGAGGCGGGTCCCCATCCCGGCGGCCAGGATGACGACCTGGGGCGCGTTGCTCACGGTGTGTCCTTTCGTCTCTCGCTCCGGCTCGCCGACGAGCGGAGCACCGGACAGACTCTACCGACTGCGACGCTGCTGTCCTGCCGGGTCAGAGCTCGCGCGCGTCGTCCTCCAGCAGGACCGGGATGCCGTCGCGCACCGGGTACGCGAGCGGGCGGTCGGGGTCGGTGGAGTGCAGCTCCGGCTCCCCGGACGGGCCGGTGCCGTCCACGAGGCGGGCGCCGGTCACGGGGCAGCGCAGGGCCTCGCGCACCCAGGGGTCGATCTGCAGGCTCATGCTCGCTCCTCGTCGTCGTGCGCGCGCACGAGCGACAGGACGTCGTCGCGCACCTTCTCCATGATGTCCTCGTCGGCCGCCTCGACGTTGAGCCGCAGCAGCGGCTCCGTGTTCGAGGCCCGGAGGTTGAACCACCACTGCGGGTGGGAGTCCCAGTGCGAGACGGTCAGCCCGTCGAGCTCGTCGACCTCGACCGGTCCGCCACCCTGCTGCGTCACGTAGGCCTCGACGACGCGCGCACGGGCCGCGGGCACGTCGGCCACGGTCGAGTTGATCTCGCCCGAGGCGACGTACGGCTCGTACATCTCCCCCAGCGCCGAGAGTGGGTGCGGCTGCGACCCGAGCGCGGCGAGCACGTGCATCGCCGCGAGCATCCCCGTGTCCGCGAAGAAGAAGTCGCGGAAGTAGTAGTGCGCGCTGTGCTCGCCGCCGAACACGGCGTCGTTGTCGGCCATCTGCGCCTTGATGAACGAGTGCCCGACGCGCGTGCGCACGGTCCGTGCTCCCGCGGCACCGAGGAAGTCGGGCACGGCACGCGAGGTGATGAGGTTGTGGATCACGGTCGGCGTGCGTCCCGCCTCGACCTCCTTGGCGACCTCGCGCAGCCCGACGAGCGCCGTGATCGCCGACGGCGACACCGGGTCGCCGTGCTCGTCGACGACGAAGCAGCGGTCGGCGTCGCCGTCGAACGCCAGCCCGAGGTCGGCGTCGTGCTCCACGACGGCGGCCTGCAGGTCGAGCAGGTTCTGCGGGTCGAGCGGGTTCGCCTCGTGGTTCGGGAACGTGCCGTCGAGCTCGAAGTACAGGGGCACGACGTCGAGCGGCAGCGCGGGCAGGCCGGCGCCGGTGCCCAGGACGGCCGGCACGGTGTAGCCACCCATGCCGTTCCCGGCGTCGACCACGACCTTGAGCGGCCGGATCCCGGACAGGTCGACGAGCGAGCGCAGGAACGCCGCGTAGTCCGCGAGCATGTCGCGGTCCGCGACCGAACCCGGCGCGTCCGCGGCGGCCGGGAGGCCGTCGCCGAGGTAGCCCTCTGCGAGCCTGCGGACCTCCGCGAGCCCTGAGTCCTGACCCACCGGGCGCGCCCCCGCGCGGCACAGCTTGATCCCGTTGTAGACGGCCGGGTTGTGGCTCGCCGTGAACATGGCGCCCGGCATGCCCAGCGCGCCGGATGCGTGGTAGAGCCCGTCCGTGGAGCACAGCCCGATCCGCACGACGTCGACCCCGGCCTCCGTGAGGCCGGCGGCGAACGCCTCGACGAGCTCGGGCCCGGAGTCGCGCATGTCGTGCCCGACGACGACGCTCGCCCGGGCCGGCGCGTCGTCGGCCGCGACGGGCGCCTCCGGCAGGGCCACCGCGCGGGCGAACGCGGCGCCGATGGCCTTCGCCACCCGGGGGTTCAGCTGGTCCGGGACGGTGCCGCGGACGTCGTACGCCTTGATGAGGTGGGAGAGGTCGGTCGTCACGCGCCCCAGCCTATCGGCGCCCACGGCGGCCGCCGGTCGGCGGCGCCCGCTACTGGCCGCCGGCCGCGTACCGCGCCTCGGTACGCGCCTTCGCGGGACGCCACCACGCCTCGTTGGCGCGGTACCAGTCGACCGTGCGAGCGATCCCCTCGGCGAACGACGTGTAGCGCGGCGCCCAGCCGAGCTCGGTACGCAGCCGCGTGGCGTCGATCGCGTAGCGCAGGTCGTGCCCTGCTCGGTCGGCGACGAGGTCGTAGTCGGCGCGGTCGCGCCCGAAGATCTCGAGCAGGTCGCCCACGACGTCCAGGTTGGACCGCTCCCCGTCCGCCCCGACGAGGTACGTCTCGCCGACGGCGCCCCGTTCGACGATCGCCCACACCGCGTCGTTGTGGTCGTCCACGTGGATCCAGTCCCGGACGTTCTGTCCCGCGCCGTACACCTTGGGCCGGCCCCCGTCGAGGAGGTTGGTGATCTGCCGCGGGATGAACTTCTCCACGTGCTGGTACGGGCCGTAGTTGTTGGAGCAGTTGGAGATCGTCGCGCGCACGCCGAACGAGCGCACCCAGGCGCGCACGAGCAGGTCGCTCGACGCCTTGGTCGAGGAGTAGGGCGAGGACGGGTCGTACGGCGTGGACTCGGTGAAGCGGCCCGGGTCGTCGAGCTCGAGGTCCCCGTAGACCTCGTCGGTCGAGACGTGGTGCAGCCGGACGTCGTGCCGACGCACGGCCTCGAGGAGGGTGAACGTCCCGAGGACGTTGGTCCGGACGAACGGCGACGGGTCGGTGAGCGAGTTGTCGTTGTGCGACTCCGCGGCGAAGTGCACCACGAGGTCCGTCGACGCGACGAGCCGGTCCACGACGTCGGCGTCAGCCACGTCGCCGACCACCAGAGCGACCCGGTCGCGCACGGGGTCCAGCGACCGCTCGTCGCCCGCGTAGGTGAGGGCGTCGAGCACGACGACGTCGACGTCGGGCCGCGTCTCGACCGTGCGTCGCACGAAGTTCGCCCCGATGAAGCCGGCCCCGCCGGTCACGAGCACCCGCACCGACGACCTCCTCGACCTGTTCCCCTGCCGCCCGCGAGTCTAGCGACGGGGCGGCGGGAACCGGCGCGGTGCACGGCATTTCACCCTCCCCCGGCCCTCCTGCTCGTGAGAGCCTGCCGGGATGAAGGGGATCGTCCTGGCAGGTGGCGCGGGCACGCGTCTGCACCCGATCACGCTCGGGGTGAGCAAGCAGCTGCTGCCCGTCTACGACAAGCCGATGGTCTACTACCCGCTCTCGACGCTCCTGCTCGCCGGGGTCCGTGACGTGCTGGTCATCACGACGCCGCACGACGCGGCGGCGTTCCACCGGCTGCTGGGGGACGGGTCGCAGCTCGGCGTCTCGATCTCCTACGCCGTGCAGGCCGAGCCGAACGGCCTCGCCCAGGCCTTCGTGCTCGGGGCCGACTTCCTCGACGGCGACTCGGCGGCGCTCGTCCTCGGCGACAACATCTTCTACGGGCCGGGTCTCGGCGACCGGCTCCAACGCTTCGCGGGGATCGACGGCGGCGCCGTCTTCGCCTACCGCGTCGCCGACCCGACGGCGTACGGCGTGGTCGAGTTCGACGAGTCCGGGCGCGCGCTGAGCATCGAGGAGAAGCCGGCCCGGCCCCGGAGCAGCTACGCGGTCCCCGGCCTCTACTTCTACTCGGCGGACGTGGTCGACGTCGCGCGCTCGCTCCGGCCGTCGGCGCGCGGCGAGTACGAGATCACCGACGTCAACCTGCACTACCTGCGCGAGGGGCGGCTCCAGGTCGAGGTCCTGCCGCGCGGGACGGCCTGGCTCGACACCGGGACGGTCGACTCGCTGCTCGACGCGAGCGACTTCGTCCGCACGATCGAGAACCGCCAGGGGCTGAAGATCGGGGCGCCGGAGGAGGTCGCCTGGCGACGCGGGTTCCTCACGGACGAGGAGCTCCGCGAGCGCGCGACCGCGCTCGCGCCGTCGCGCTACGGCACCTACCTGCTGTCGCTGCTCGACACGTGAGGCCCCGGACCGTCCTCGAGGCCGGCGAGCACCAGCGGGGCGGCGGCACGCCACCGCTCGCGCCAGTCCCCGACCGGCTCCACCCCGTGGCGACGCAGCGCGTCGTGCCCCAGCACGGACCACGCGGGGCGGGGCGCGGGACGGGCGAAGGCCGCGCTCGACGTCGGCCGGACGCTCTCCGGGTCGATCCCCACGGTCGCGACCACCTCCCGGGCGAGCTCCCACCAGGACGCCTGGCCCTGGGCCGTCCCGTGGTAGGCACCGCCGGGTGCTCCGGCGCCGACGAGGCGCACCACGAGGTCGGCGAGGTCCACGGTCCACGTCGGCTGACCGACCTGGTCGTCGACGACGTCGACCGACCCGCGTTCGCGTGCGAGACGGGCGATCGTGCGGGGGAAGCACGTGCCGTGAGCGCCGTAGAGCCAGGCCGTGCGGACGACCAGCGCACCGGGGTGCTCGGACCGCACCGCCCACTCGCCCGCAGCCTTGGAGCGCCCGTACGCCGAGCGTGGTGCGAGCGGGGCGTCCTCCGCGTACGGCGACCCGGGCCCGGCGGGCGCGACGCCGTCGAAGACGTAGTCCGTCGACACGTGGACCAGCCGGGCGCCGCGGGCCGCGGCGGCCCGTGCCACGTGCTGCGCGCCGACCGCGTTGACGGCGAACGCCCCGGGCTCGTCCCCCTCCGCCGCGTCGACGGCCGTGTACGCGGCCGCGTTCACGACGACGTCCGCCCCGCGCACCGCGGCGTCGACCGCCGCGGCGTCCGTGACGTCGAGGCCCGCACGGTCGAGCGCTCGGACCTCCTCCCCGCGGGAGCGCAGCAGGGCGACGAGGTCCGTGCCGAGCATCCCGCCGGCACCCGTGACCGTCCATCGCACCGCGACCACCTCCGCACGCACCCTATCGAGGAGCAGCATGAACGCCCGTGAGCTGACCGTCCCCGGCGCGTGGGAGCTCACGCCGCGCCAGCACGCCGACGAGCGCGGCGTCTTCCTCGAGTGGTTCACGGCCTCGGCCCTGCGCGAGGCGACCGGACGCGACCTCGACCTGGCGCAGGCGAACGCGTCGGTGTCGGCCGCCGGAGTGGTCCGCGGCGTGCACTACGCCGACGTCCCGCCCGGTCAGGCGAAGTACGTGACGTGCGTCGCGGGGTCCGTCCTCGACGTCGTCGTCGACCTGCGGGTCGGTTCCCCCACGTTCGGACGCTGGGACGCGGTGACCCTCGACGCGCACGAGCGCCGCGCCGTCTTCCTCCCGGAGGGCGTGGGGCACGCGTTCATGGCGCTCGAGGACGGGTCGACCGTCGTCTACCTGTGCTCGAGCGGCTACGCGCCCGAGCGTGAGCACGGCGTGGACCCGACCGACCCGGACCTGGCGATCGACTGGCCGACGACCGGGCCGCACGGTCAGGTGCTCGTCCCGTCGTTCTCCGCGAAGGACGCCGCGGCCCCGTCGCTGCGGGCCGCGCTCGAGGCCGGTGCGCTCCCCCGCGCCGACGAGGTCGACGCGTTCGTGCGCACGCTCAGGGCCTGACGGGTCAGTCGCCCTCGGCGCGCAGCACGCGCAGGTGGCCGCGCCGTCCGACCTCGGTGACGTCCGGCGGTTCGGGCTCCGTCCGGACCTTGCCCGCCTCGCGCACCGCGTCCGCGAGCGCCGACAGGTCGTCGTCGCTCGGGCCGGTCTCGACGAACTGCGGCGAGAGCCGCACGACCTCCCAGCCGCGCGGCGCGGTGAGGCGCTCCGCGTGCTCGGCGCACAGGTCGTAGCTGTGCGGCTCGGCGAGGTGCGCGAGCGGGCCCAGGACCGCCGTGGAGTCGGCGTAGACGTAGGTGAGGGTCGCGACGGCGGCACGGACGCACGCCGTGCGCGAGCACTGCCTGACGGATCTCACGCGCTGACCTTACGCCCTCCGAGCGTGTCGTGGGGCCGGCACACGCCGTCCGGACCGCGCGCCGCCGCAGGTGGCACGCTGCGCCGGGCGTCGGCGGGCTACAGTCGTCGTGTGCGTGGCAACTCTCCCTCCCCCGGCTCGCGACCAGAGCCCGCGGGCGCAGGGCGCCGAGCCCGCGACCGCTGGTCGCGGCGCGGCGCCGCCACCCCGCCCCCGGTCTCGTTCGACGAGCTCGTCATCCCTCCCCGTGCGCCCGGCCCGGGCGGCCAGGGCCCGGTGCCGCGGCGCCGCGACCGCCGCGGTCGCGGGATCCGCGGACCGCTCCTGCCGCCCACCGCACCCGCGAGCCGCACGCGGGCGGAGAAGTTCGACGACGTCGTCGTCGACGTCGTCGAGCGGGTCGAGCGCTCGTGGGCCAAGCAGCTGCGCGGGACGGAGTTCGCGGTCGAGGACGTCCCACCCTCCGACCCGGCGCCCTGGGAGGACGGCGGTGTGCCGCTCGGCCGGTGCTTCCCCGCGGAGTCGGGACAACCCGCACGCATCGTCGTCTACCGGCGCCCGGTCGAAGCGCGCGCGTTCGACGCCGAGGACCTGGAGGACCTCGTCCGCGACGTGCTCGTCGAGCAGGTCGCGCACCTGCTCGCGCGGACCCCGGAGGAGATCGACCCCCGGTACACCGGCGACCGCTGAGCCGGCGCCGTTCCCTAGTACCCCAGCCCCGCGGTGTCCGACGCGCGGACCGCGACCTCGCCGGGCGCGGGCGCGTCGACGACGGGCAGCAGGACCGAGAGCAGGCTCGGTGTCTCGTCGCCGTCGTCGCCGCTCGGCGGACCCGCGCTCGCCATGACCGACCAGACCGGGTCCAGGTCCTCGCGCGCACCGACGACGTCGACCGTCACGGCCGCGACCACCGCCTCCGAGCCCTCGGCCCGCAGCGTGGACGGGTCAAGGGTCTGGGCCGTGCCGGCGGCGAGCGTCACGGTCGTCGTCCCGGCCTCGGCGCCGTCCTCGTCGTAGGCGCGGACCCGGAGCTCGAGGCGTCCGACCGCGTCGTCGCCGTCCTCCGCCGCGTCCGTCGTCGGGACCGCCGCGAGCGTCAGCGCCGACGTCGTCCCGGGGACGAGCGCGACCTGACCGGCGCGCCCGCCGTCCTCGTCGACCGGGGCGTCCCCGCTCGCGGGGGCGCTCGTGGCGGGCGTCAGCGCGCGGGCCGCGATCCACGCCCGGTCGTACTGACGCTCCTCGTGCAGCAGGTCGGGGTCCGGCTCGCCGCGCCGGTCGACCGACGCCCCCGCGACGACGGGGACGTCCGCGTGCACGGCCACGGCGTACGACCCTGCGGGGAGACCGCCGAGCGAGACGTCGGTGACGACCCCCGGCGTGAGGGCGACGTCCTCCACGCCGCGCAGCGGCACGGGCCCGTCCGCGCCGTAGACGGTCACGCGCGCGGTCCCGGGTGCGTCGCCCGGTGCGAGGAGGCGCAGCTGAGGGGCGTGCGGGTCGTCGACCGCCTCGCCGACGCTCGCGACCCCGGCGAGGGCCAGGTCGTGCGCCGGCTCCGCGCCCGGCACGACGTGGTCGACGCCGAGCGGGACCAGCCCGTCGAGCGTGGAGTGCTGCAGGTACGCGGAGAGGAGCCCGCCCGTCGCCGAGACGTGCACGACGAGGCGCCGCTGCTCGGGGGCGGCGGCCTCGACGAGCGTCACGACCTCCTCGCCCGGGCCCACGAGCTGCTGCCCGCCCCCGGAGAGCACCGCCGCGCCGCCCTGGCCCCAGACGTCCACCTGCACGACCGCCGGCGTGAGCCCCGGGTTCTGGAGCACGAGCTGGGTGCTGCTGCCGATCTGGGTGCTCCCGCCCACGAGCCACTGGCTGATGCCGGGCCGTGAGCAGCTCGCCGCGGCGAGGCCGCGCAGGTCGCCGGCGGTCGTCACGGATCCCACCGACGCCGCGACCCGCGGCTCGGCACCCTCGCCCGGGCGGACGGTCAGGACGGTGCCCGTGGCGGGGTCCTCGACGGTGCTCACCGTCGCGTCCGCGTCGGGGGCGCGCTCGAGCGTCCGGGCGTCGGCGCGCGCGGTCGTGCCGTCGAACGCGCCGAGGTCGGCCGACCCGTCGCCCTCCACGACGGCGCGCAGGCTGCTCTCGGTGCCCACCGGTGCGGGGCCGAACTGCGCGTCGCCGACCGTCTCCGGGTCGGTGAGCCGCGCAGGGCCCGGGCAGACCGTGACCTCCGGGCCCGGCTCGACGGCGACCTGCTCGACCGCGTCGAGCGGGGCTGGCGCGGCGGGGACGAGCGTCGCGCCCGTGCTCCCGAACGCGGCCACGGCGCCCGCCGCGAGCATCCCGACCAGGCCGGCGCCGGTCGTCGTGACGCGTCGCACCACCCCGCGCCGCCTGCCGCGGGACGTCCCGGCACCCGCCTCGTCGGGGGCCGACTCGCCCTGACCCGTCTCGTTCTGCGTCGTCACCGCGCTACCTCGTCCCCGCCCGCCGGCGCCGTACCGGCACCGCGAGCAGCACGTACACGAGCAGGGTCACCCCTGCCACCGTCATCCAGCCCGACCGGTGGTCCGCCGCGTGGAACACCTCGAGGTGCCCGTCGGCGGCACCGAGGGCGAACGCCTGGAGCCCGCCGGTGGTCGACGGGTCGACGACCTCCAGGGGGCGGCCGTCGAGCGTCGCCCGCCACCCGGAGGAGGCTTCCTCCGCGAGCACGACGACACGGTCCTCGGACCCCGCCGGCACGGCCGTGTCGACCGGTCGGAGCGCCTCACGATCGGCGTCGAGCGGCTGCGTCCCCGCGGCCGACTCGACCCGCGCCCAGGAGGGGTCGACCCCCTCGGGCGCCACGCGCCACACCAGTCCCGCCTGGCCCTCCGTCATGCGCTCGAGCCCGGGCACCGTGTCGAGGCGCGCCACGAGCTCCGCGCGCGCCTGGTCCTGCTCGGCCGACGCCGGCAGGAGCACCGCGCCCACGCCGAGGCGCCCGAGGCCGTCGGCCACGTCAGCGGACGTCCCGGAGACGAGGTCGGCGACGAGCCGGGGCAGCTCGCCCTCCGTCGCGCCAGGGTCTGCGGCGCGCCACGCCTCCACGACGACCGAGGAGTCCACGGCCTGCGGCCCGTCCGAGCGCAGGGCCGCGTACTCGACCACGTTGCCCGGAGCGAGCTCGAGGCTGAGGACCCGGGCCTGGCGCGGGGAGGACTGCATCTGTCGACCGACCGGCGGGACGACGGGCTGGGTCGTCGCGCGGACCGCGCCGACCCGCGCGTCGTCCCGGTCGAGCACGCCCGCGGTCCACGACGCCGCGGCGCCCAGCGGGAGCAGCGTCACGACGAGACCGAGGGCGACGACGGCACCCGACCGCCACGGCGGGGCGCCGCCGTCGGGCAGCCGCGGCGCCCCGACGAGCGCGGCACCGAGAAGCGCGAGCAGCGCGAGCGAGATGCCCGCCCCGGGCCAGCCGGTCACCGGGGCGTCCGGCGTCGTCCCGGCGGCGACGACGGTCGAGCCGGCGAGGATCGCCGTCGCGAGGCCGATCGCCGCGACGAACCACGCGCCGACGGCGAGGCGACGGCCGCGGAGCACGGCCACGACGGCGAGCGCCACGACCACGAACCCGGCCGCGAACGGCGCCCACCGCGCGAGCAGGTCGACGGCGCCCGAGCCGTCGAGGCCGAACCATGCGTCCGGCGTCACCGGCAGGCCGAGGAGCTGCTGCCACGGCGCCGCGGCCGTGGCAGCGACGGGCGCGCCGGGGTCGGCGAGCAGGAGGCGCCACCCGCCTTCGCCCGCGGTCCTCGCCACGTGGACGAGGAACGGCGCGAAGAGCACGACGGCGGGGACGGGCACGAGCGCGAGGTACCGGCGGTGCGCGGGCACCCCGACCGCGGCCACCACGAGCACGAGGACGCCGACCGGGAGGAGCACGGGCGAGCCGGCGACGACGACGGCGAAGAGCAGGCCGGCCGTCGCGGCCGCGGCGAGCGACCCCGGCTCGCGCCGAGGGGCTGGACGCGCGGCGTCGGGCGCGGCCGGCGCGACCGCGTCGACGCGCTGGAGCCCGAGCGCACGGACGACCGCGAGCGCGAGCCACGGCAAGGTGGCGTGCACGAGCACGGCACCCACGCGGCCCGCGCCGACGGCGGAGAGCAGCGCCGGCGCGGCCACCCACACGAGCGTGGCCCACGCACGCGCCGGGACCGAGCGGACGAGGGCGCCCGCGGCGAACCAGGCGCCCAACCCCGCCGTGACGAAGCACGCCGGCACCAGCAGGTTCACCGCGGTCTGCGTCGCACCGCCCGCGAGCAGGGAGGCGGGGACGAGCGCCGTCACGTAGGGGTCGGCCGGCGCCGGCGCGCCGAGACCCGTCGTCACCCACCCGGTCGTGGCGGCGCGCCACACGTCGCCGAGCGTGCCCGTCGCGGGGAGCAGCGAGCCGCCGACGAGGCGCCCGCCGGCGAGCAGCGTCCCCGCGAGCGGGCCGAACACGACGGCCGTGTACGCCCCGAGTGCCACGACCGTGGCGGCGAGCCCCGCCCGCCGCCGCAGGGCGAGCGCGCGCAGCTCCCGCCGCTCGATGTCGGTGGGAGCCCACGCCGTGCGCCGCTGCTCCGCCCGGGCCAGACGACGGTCACGGCGCTCGGCGAGGACCTCGCGCCACGTGCCGCGCAGCGGGCGCAGGGCGCGACGCGGGAGCCTGCGGGTGCGCCGGGCGGCGCGGCGCGCGCGCCACACGGGCCCGACCCGGACGAGCGCCCACAGCGGGGCGAGCAGCTCGTCCCGCGCGTGGCCGGGCTGCTTGACGAGCAGCCGGTACGCGGCGTGGAACGGCGCGCCCAGCACCATCGCCAGCGCGACGAACGGCAGCCACGGCGCCGCGACCCCGACGAGCCGCGCATGGAGCTGCGAGCGTCGCCGCGCGGCCGAGGACGAGTCGGGGTCGGGTGCGGGGAGCGTGGTCGCGCCGCGCCGGCGGTCCCGCAGCCCGAGGAGCGACGCCTGCGCGTGCCGCACCACCGCCGACGGCACGACGATCACGCGGTGCCCGGCGAGGCGTGCCCGGCGGCACAGGTCGAGGCCGTCGCCGAACGGCCCGTACTCGGGGTCGGTCCCGCCGAGCTCCTGCCACACCGTGCGGCGCACGAGCGCGCCCGCGAGCCCGACGGCGAGCACGTCGTCACGCGCGTCGTGCTGGCCCTGGTCGATCTCGTCGTCGTCGATCCCCGTCATGCGCCGCCCCAGCGGCGTCGTCGTGACGCCGACCTCGACGAGGCGGCTCGCCGTGCCCGGCTCGAACGGCGCGGCGGGACCGGTCCCCGTGCCCACCGTCCACCGCTCCTGCTTGGGCCCCGCCACCGCGACCGCGGTCGAGTGCTCGACCGCGCGCAGGAGCTCGGCGAGCGCGTCCGGCGCGGGCGCCGAGTCGTCGTGGAGCAACCAGAGCCACGTGCCCGGCTCGACGTGCGCGAGCGCGGCGTCGACGGCGTCGCCGAACGAGCGGGCCCGCGGGGCCGCGACGAACCGCGCGTCCCCCAGCTGGAGGCCCTGGTGCTCGCGCGTCGCGTCGGAGGTCGTGGCGTCCACGACGACAACCGCGTGCGGGCTCGTCGTCTGGGCGCGCAGCGCTGCCATCGTGTGCGCGAGGAACGGTGTGCTCCCGCGCGTGACGACCACGGCCGTGACGGTCGTGACGACGGGCAGCGCCCCGGTGACGGCGGCGACGATCTCGGGTGCCGCGACGACGCCCGGCACAGCGGCGGCACGCGCGGCCGCCCCCGGCGTGAGGGCGCCGGGGCGTGCACTGCGCGCGGAGGTGGTGAGGTCGGAGGAAGTCATGTCCCGTCGATCATGCGACGGACACGGCTCCAGGCGTGGCATTTGCGCGCCCCGGTGTGGCGGGGTGTCGTGGCCCCGTCACGGCGCGGCTCGGCGCCCCGTACGAGGACCCGCCCGCGGTGCGCTCGTCGTCAGACGACGCGGCGCTTGAGCTTGCGGCGCTCTCGCTCCGAGAGACCGCCCCAGATGCCGAACCGCTCGTCGTTCTCGAGCGCGTACTCCAGGCACTCCGCGCGGACCTCGCAGCCCGTGCAGACCTTCTTGGCCTCGCGCGTGGACCCGCCCTTCTCCGGGAAGAAGGCCTCCGGGTCCGTCTGGGCGCAGAGCGCCCGCTCCTGCCACCCCATGAGCGAGTCGTCGACCGGCTCACCGAAGAGCGGCAGCACCGGTGCCACGCGCTCCACCTCTCGTTCAGCGTCGGAGGGGAAGACCCCTCCCGTCCCGTCCAGCATGTTCCACATCGTGCGCCCCTTCATGCCGTTCGCCGGGCCTCGTGGCGAGAACCCCGCCGGAAACTGCATTGAAGAAATTACACGCGTGTCGTCCTCAGGCGTCAAGCCGAAATGTGATAGCGAGGAGGAGGCGAGGGGTGAAATTCCGACATGTCGGGAGCCGGTACCAGCACTCTAGGGTGGTGTCCATGGTGACTTCTCCCCATCCGCCCGCCCCCCGCGCCGAGCGCCCAGCGCACGTCTCTGACCTGCTACGTCTCGTCACCCGGGACCCCGGCCGGCCGCGGCTCACGTGGTACGGCGACGACGGCGAACGCGTCGAGCTCTCCGGCGCCGTGCTCGAGAACTGGGTCAACAAGACGACCAACCTTCTCGTCGAAGAATTCGACGCCGGCCCCGGCACACGCGTGGTTCTCGACCTTCCCGTGCATTGGCGCACGGTCGTCTGGGCGTTCGCCGCATGGCGCGTCGGGACCACGGTCGTGCTCACGCCCGCCGGAGACGACGGTACGACGGGTGCGGGCGCCACGCGACCGGACGTCGTCGTGACGACCCGCCCCGACCTCTGGGCCGGCACACGCGCCGAGCTCGTGGCCGTGACCCTGCCCGCGCTGGCACGGCGCTTCGACGGCGACCTCCCGGGCGGCGCCGTCGACGCCGCCTCCGCCGTGATGACGTACGGGGACCAGGTCGGCTGGGCTCCGGAGCCGGACCGCGCGGGAGCCGCGATCGAGAGCGCCGCCGGAACCGTCGTCTCGCACGCCGACCTCGTCCCGGGCTCTCCGTCCCCCGCGGGCGCGCCCGCAGGCGCACGCGTCCTGGCACGGGGCGGAACGACCGTCGAGGAGGCGCTCCGTACGGTGCTCGCCGTCCTGGCCGACGACGGGTCCGTCGTGCAGCTCTCCCCCGACCGCGCTCGGGCGCTGGCCGAGGACCAGGGCGCGCTGGCACGGCTGGTCACCACCGAGCGGATCACGGTCTCCTGACGCCGGTGGCGCGCACCCCTGCGGGTGCGCGCCACGGGACGCGGGCGTCGCGCGACGACCGCGCGGACGGCATGGCCGATCAGGCGTCGACGCCGCCGCTCTCGATCGCGGTGCCCCGACCGAAGTGCGGGGCGAGCTTGTTGTCGACCATCGAGAGCGCGGCCCCGATCGCCATGTGCATGTCGAGGTACTTGTACGTGCCCAGACGCCCCCCGAAGAGCACGTCCCGCTCGCCCGCGGCGAGGTCGCGGTACTTGAGCAGTCGCTCACGGTCGGCCGCCGTGTTCACGGGGTAGTACGGCTCGTCGGCGCGCTCGGCGAACCGCGAGAACTCCCGCATGATGACGGTCTTGTCCGTCGGGTAGTCCCGCTCCGGGTGGAAGTGCCGGAACTCGTGGATGCGCGTGTACGGCACGTCCGCGTCGGCGTAGTTCATCACGGAGGTCCCCTGGAAGTCGCCGACCGGGAGCACCTCCTCCTCGAAGTCGAGCGTGCGCCACGACAGGTCGCCCTCGGCGTAGTCGAAGTAGCGGTCGACCGGACCCGTGTAGACGACGGGGACGTTCCCCACGACGTTGCCCTTGCTCACCGGCTGCGACTCGTCGAAGAAGTCGACCCCGAGGCGCACCTCGATGTTCGGGTGGTCCGCCATCCGCTCGAGCCACGCGGTGTACCCGTCGACGGGCAGGCCCTCGTGCGCGTCGTTGAAGTACCGGTTGTCGTACGTGTAGCGCACGGGCAGGCGGGAGATGATCGACGCCGGCAGCTCACGCGGGTCCGTCTGCCACTGCTTGGCCGTGTACTCCCGGATGAACGCCTCGTACAGCGGGCGCCCGATGAGCGAGACCCCCTGCTCGTCGAGGTTCTCCGGCTTCTTGCCCCCGAGCTCGGCGGACAGCTCCTTGACGAGCTCGCGCGCGGCCTCGGGGCCGTGCGCCGAGCGGAAGAACTGGTTGATCGTCCCGAGGTTGATGGGCATCGGGAAGACCTCGCCCCGGTGCGTGGTGTACACGCGGTGGACGTAGCTCGTGAACGCCGTGAACCGGTTGACGTACTCCCACACCCGCTCGTTCGACGTGTGGAAGAGGTGCGCCCCGTACCGGTGCACCTCGATCCCCGTCGTCTTCTCGGCCTCGCTGAACGCGTTGCCGCCGATGTGCGGTCTGCGGTCGATCACGAGGACCTTCCGGCCGTACTCCTCGGCGATCCGCTCAGCGACGGTCAGGCCGAAGAAGCCCGATCCCACGACGACAAGATCCGCGTCCACACACACTCCTAGCTCTCGGTCTCAACGCCGCACAGCGTATCCCGGTCACGGTGCCCGGTCGTCAGCCCTCGGTGCCCGCGCACGCCGTGATCCGCAGGAGCCGCGAGTCCTCCACGCGCGCAACCTCCTCGGCGACCCCCGCCGCGACGAGGCCGTCCAACCCGGCGTACCGCGCGCCGTCGTCGCCCCAGAAGTTCTCGCCGCCCAGGTCGAGGACGTACTCGAGCCCGAGCCGCGTGACGGCCTCGCAGACCTCCGGGTCCTCGCCGGCCTGGTTGAGGCGGTCGGCCACGACGGCCCGGTCGCCCTCGAGTGGCATGCGCAGGTGCGGGTAGAGCGTCTCCCGGTCCGTGAGCGCCCACACGAGCACGCTCCCGTCCCAGGGCTGCCCGGCGACGACCGCGTCCTCGGGGACGATCCTGTCGACCTCGTCGAGGATCCGCATCTCCGACTCGTCGACGAGGGTGCCCGTCGTCGACTCCGGCGAGAGCTCGTAGCGGTGAGCGACATAGTCGTACGAGTTCTTGAAGAGGGTCGTGCGCGGCAGGACCACCACGAGCACCAGAGCGGCGAGCACCGCCAGCACGGGTACCGAGAAGACAGCTCGAGCGACCTTGCCGACGCCCGCCGAACCCTGCACCAGGCTGGCGACGCCTGCGACGACGACCGTCAGCCCGATCGTGGCCAGCGGCACGGCGAGCAGCGGAAGCTGCGAGGCAAGGCGCTGCACGTCGCCGTACCAGTAGCCCGTCAGCAGTGCACGCGTCTCGCCGTCAGCGCTCGCCGCGACGACGAACAGCCACGCGAGCACCACGTAGGCGATCGGGAGCCACCGCCAGCGCGCGACGAAGGCGGAGACGAGTACACCCACGAGGACGAGACCGGCGACGAGCATGTTGCTCTCGCCCGAGGGGTGCATGGCGGCGAGCGTCACCGCGTCGTTGACGGCCTCGCCCGTCGACATGCGCGCGGGCCAGGAGACCTGGGTCCGGAACTCCTCGACGAGCGAGACCTGGCCGGCGGCCCAGTACGCGACCACGCAGAGCACGACGAGCACCACGCCGGGCACCACCGCGCCGGGGAGGCTGCGGCGCAGCCGCCAGGCGCGCACGCTCGCGTGCGCGACGTAGTGCGCCAGGAGCGGGACGGCGACGTATCCCAGCGTGAAGAGCCCGTTGGGCTGCGCGAGCGCCACGGCCACCGCGCCGACCCCCACGAACGCGAGCGGCGCGAGTCGCGCGCGTCCACGCGCGCGCCACAGCGCGAGCCAGGCGAGGCCGAGGAGCGCGGGGAGCACCGCATAGGCCAGGAGATTGGGGTAGAGGACACCGAACCCCGTGAGCTGGTTCGGGAACTGGGTCATCGCGAACGAGACCGCGACGGTCAGCCCGAGCATGACCGGGCGCGGCCCGAAGAGTCCGCGCGCGAGCACGAGCATCGACGCCGGCCAGACGAGGCACGCGATGACGAGCGTGGTCCAGTTCGCCGGCGCCACGACGTCGGTCCCGCCGGACAGCTGGACCAGGAGCGACACGAGGTCGTGCCAGAGCGCCGGGTAGAAGGACGTGGTGGCTTCCGGGGCGGTCAACGTCATGTGGAGCGACGACGCGTCGCCGGACTCGAGGATGAGCCGGACCGAGTTGAGGTGGTACGGGGCGTCGAACGTCTGCGAGAAGTGGTCGGGCCCTCCGATCGCGGCCATGAGCCGACGGGCCTGCAGGGCGCCCGCCACCACCAGGCTCACGACGACCGTGACCAGCACCTGGCGCCAGACCGCACGGCCCCGGTCGACGCGGGGGGACCGCCACCCTCCCGCGGCCGCGCGGACGCCCCACGCCACCCCGACGGCGAGGACCGTCGCACCGAGCACGACGAGGACGGACCAGGAGAGTCCGACGGCTCCCGCCACGATCGCCGACGCTCCGATCAGAGCGGACGACACGAGCGGAGCAGAGCCCCAGGCGAAGAGCCCCCTCAGCCCACCTGCGTAGCCGACCGCGAGTCCGGGGAGCCACAGCAACAGCACCGCCAGGAGCCCGATCCAGGCCGTCGGGAGCCACTCGAGCACAACGCCTCCTGCAGTCGTCCGGACGTGTACCCGTCCGGGTGGGGTCCCTCGAGCCGCTCGCTCCGGGCAAACTCGCGCAGCGTACCAACCGACTGTGGCCGTCCGGTGGACGGGTTGCGTCCGTCGGAGGTCGCGGCGTGAACACCTCGAGGGTCGTGCCGTGCGAGCGCATGCTGGCGATAGAGCCCTCGGAACGGCCCGGGCGCTCGGATAGAGTCTGCCCCATGCCCACCACGCCTTCGCGGAGCCTCACCGTCGCCCAGCACCAGATCGGGGAGGAGCACCGTCCGTTCGTCGTCGCCGAGATGTCGGGAAACCACAACGGCGACCTCGGGCGCGCCCTCGCCATCGTCGACATGATCGCCGAGAGCGGCGCCCAGTCCGTCAAGCTGCAGACGTACCGCGCCGACACCATCACGATCGACGCGGACGGTCCGTCGTTCCGCGTGAGCGAGGGTCACGAGCTGTGGGGTGGGAAGAACCTCTACCAGCTGTACGAGGAGGCGCACACCCCGTGGGAGTGGCACGCACCGATCTTCGAGCGTGCGCGCGAGCACGGCCTCGTGCCGTTCTCCAGCCCGTTCGACGACACGGCGGTCGACCTTCTCGAGGACCTGGACGCGCCCCTGTACAAGATCGCCTCGCTGGAGATCGGTGACATCCCCCTCCTGCGCCGCGTGGCCCGGACCGGCAAGCCGGTCGTCCTGTCGACCGGCGCGGCGAACATCTCCGACGTCGACCTCGCCGTGCGCACGATCCGCGGCGAGGGCAACGACCAGATCGTCGTGCTGGGTTGCACGTCGTCCTACCCGGCGTCGCCCGCCGAGTCGAACCTGCGCACGATTCCCGTCCTGCGCGACACGTTCGACGTCGTCGCGGGCCTGTCCGACCACACGATGGGGATCGGGGTGGCTGTCGCGTCGGTCGCGCTCGGCGCGGCCGTCATCGAGAAGCACGTCACGCTCTCCCGGGCCGACGGCGGCGTGGACTCGGACTTCTCGCTCGAGCCTCATGAGCTCGCTGCGCTCGCCGCGGAGACGGAGCGTGCCTGGCTCGCCCTCGGCTCCGTCCACGTGGGCCCGACGGCCGGCGAGGCAGAGAGCCGCCGTCTGCGCCGCTCCCTCTTCGTGGTCGAGGACGTGCGTGCCGGCGACGAGGTCACTCCGGCGAACGTCCGGTCCATCCGCCCGGCGGGCGGCCTCGAGCCGGTGCACCTCGACACGGTCCTGGGCCGGACGTTCAGCACGGACGTCGTACGCGGGACGCCGCTCACGTGGGACCTCGTCTGAGCAGACCCGTCAACCCCTGCCGAGAGCGGGCGCCGTCCAGCCGGACGACGCCCGCTCTCAGCGTCTCCGGTCCTTGACGAGCACGTCGAAGTCACCGTCCCTGCGGTCCGGGACGTGCGCGTAGCCGGCCCGCACGAACAGGCGCTGCGACGGCGCGTTGTCGGGCAGGATCGCGGCGACGAGCGTCGCGGCGGGCTCCTCGGCGGCGAACACGTCCTCCGCCACCGCGAGCACCCCTCCCGCCAACCCATGCCCCCGGGCCTCCGGGGACAGGGTGATGGAGACCTCCCACTCCCCCTCCTCCCGCCGGTCGAATCGCACGGTCCCCACCCGGACGTCGCCGTGCTCGACGACGTAGAGCCGACGGCCCGGATCGTCGAGCACCTGGGCCAGCCACTCCCGGTGGGAGCGCCACGGGACGGGTTCCGAGGAACGGGACACCGCCCGCACCGAGGGGTCGTTGCGCCAGCGCAGGAGCACCAGCGCGTCGTCGCCCGTGGCACGCCTGGCGACCAGCCCGCCCGGCGAGAGTCCCTCGGTGCGCGACCGGAAGGCGTCGTCCCATGCGACGACGATCCTCGCGGCACCACCACCGTCGACGCCGTCGGGGCGCTCGAAGCTCCGGAGGTCGTCGAGCATGCGCTCGAGGCGCTCCGCCCCGTCCGCGACGTCCTTGCGCAGCTCGGCGAGCGTGCCGAGTCCCAGCGCGAACCCCCTCGCGACGGCCGCCTCGTAGCCCGGGACCTGGTTGTCCACGACTGCGACCAGGACGGTGGGGACGCCGACGCACGCGAGCTCCCACGCCGTCGTGCCCGCTGCGCTCAGGACCAGGTCCATGTCTCCGGCGAGATCCAGGACTCCGGGGAACGGCTCACGGAGGTCGACGTCGTCGCCCGCCGCTGCCCGCACGTCGGCCCATCGACCGTGGGGCGCGACCACGACGAGCTCGCCGACACCCCGCGTCGCTCGCGCGACCCCGGCGAGGACCGCGGCTGCGCCGACCGCGTCCGTGCCGCCCGCCACGACCAGGCAGCGCAGCGGCTCGGCCGGGTCGCGGGGGGCCCGGTCCGCCCGCCGTCCGCGCGCGCGCAGCACCGCGTCGCGCATCGGCGCGAAGTCGATCCCGCGCAGGACGCGGCCGGAACCGTCGTCGGGTCGTGCCGAGTCCTCCGCGCCGAGCGTCGAGTCCACGACGACGTCCGCCGGTCGACGACCGAAGGTCCCGTCCTCCATCGACGACAGCAGGGCGCCGGCCCGGCCGAGATCGACGCGCGCGCCCGGTCCGACCGCATAGTCGTCCACGTGGACGAGGACCGCCCCCTGCTCGGCGGCGAGGACCGCCAGGCCCTCGGCGGGGACGTCGACGCGCTCCACCCCCGCCTCTCGCACGAGGTCGTGCCCCAGCGGCGAGCTCACCTCGCCCGCGAGCGAGACGCTCCACCCGGCGCGCCGGGCCGCGCGCGCCACGGCGAGAGCGCGGACCAGGTGACCGACGCCGCCCTCGGGCGTGGCGTCGCACCGCAGCAGCGCGTGGCTCATCCGTCCGTCAGCGCCTTCTGCCGGACCGACGCGTTCGTCGCCACGACGTCCGGGTTCGCACGCAGGACGTCGACGACCTCCTGCCACCGGGGCGGTGCGTCGCCGAGCCGGTCGACGACCGCCTCGATCGCTGCCGCGTCCTCCGGAGTGTCGAGCGTCACGCGCAGGTCGTTCGCGGCCGGCGCCACCACGATCCCCAACCGCCGGAACTCGCGGTCCGCGGCATAGAGGTAGGACGTCACGTGGACCCGGTGGTGGTCGCGCGCCTCGGCGTCCGCGGCTCGCAGGGCGTCGCGGGACGCCAGCTCGACGTCGAGACCGCGCGGCAGCGTGCGCTGGAGCGTGGTCGCCACGTAGTCGAGCGTCGGGTCGGCCCGCCACAGCGCGACGACCTGGGAGACGAGCACGGGGTCGGCGAGCGGGCAGTCGGCGGTCAGTCGGACGATCGCGTCGGCCCCCGTCTCCTCGAGCGCCAGGACGAAGCGCGAGAGCACGTCGTCCTCGCTCCCGCGGACCACCCGGACGCCCGACGATCCGGCGAGCTCGGCGACGGCGTCGTCCCCGGGCGCCGTGGAGGTGGCGACCACCACCTCGTCGACGCCTCGGGCGGCCGAGGCCGCCCGGATCATCCACGCGAGGACGGGCCGACCAGCGAGCGGCCGCAGGACCTTGCCGGGCAGACGGGACGACCCCGTCCGGGCCTGGATCACGGCGACTACCTTCAGAGGGGTCTCATGCACCGTGCCATAATGCTCCATGCGTTCGGCCGCGGCGAAGCCGGTCCGGCGAGAATCCTCCGACTGACGGGAAGAGTTCCGTATGTCCATGCTCACTGGCGCATCGATCCTCGTGACGGGCGGCACCGGCTCGTTCGGCAAGGCGTTCCTGCGCGAGGTGCTCGACAATCACGATCCGCGCCGCATCGTCGTCTTCAGCCGCGACGAGCTCAAGCAGTTCGAGGTCCGGGCACAGTTCGGCGACGACCCTCGCCTGCGCTGGTTCATCGGCGACGTGCGCGACCGCCGCCGCCTCGAGCGGGCGATGCACGGTGTCGACTACGTGGTCCACGCGGCGGCCCTCAAGCAGGTCGACACCGCGGAGTACAACCCGTTCGAGTACATCGCGACCAACGTCACCGGCTCCCAGAACGTGGTCGAGGCCGCGATCGACGCCGGCGTGAAGAAGGTCGTCGCGCTGTCGACCGACAAGGCGTCCAGCCCGATCAACCTCTACGGCGCGACCAAGCTCTGCGCGGACCGCCTGTTCGTCAGCGCGAACAACTACGCGGCCGCCTACGAGACCCGCTTCTGCGTGGTCCGGTACGGCAACGTCATGGGCTCCCGCGGGAGCGTCGTGCCGAAGTTCAAGGCCCTCGCCGAGGCGGGCGAGTCGCTGCCGATCACGGACAAGCGCATGACGCGCTTCTGGATCACGCTGCCCCAGGCCGTCAAGTTCGTGCTCGACTCCTTCGAGATGATGGAGGGCGGCGAGCTTTACGTCCCTCGTATCCCGAGCATGAAGGTCGTCGACCTCGCGGAGGCGATCGCGCCGGGCGCCGCGCAGCACGAGGTCGGGATCCGGCCCGGCGAGAAGCTCCACGAGGAGATGATCGCGCCGGACGACTCCCGACGGACCGTGCGTCTCGGCGACCGCTACGTGGTCATGCCGTACGTGGGCGGCTGGGGCTACGAGACACCGGCCGACGGCGAGCCGGTGGCCGACGGGTTCGCCTACCAGTCCGACACGAACGACCAGTGGCTCTCCGTGGAGGACATCCGCGAGCTCCTCGAGCTGTCGTGAGCGCGGAGCCGATGCTGCCCTACGGTCGGCAGTCGATCGACGAGACCGACGTCGAGGCCGCGGTCGCCGCGCTGCGCAGCGAGTGGCTGACCACCGGGCCCGAGGTCGAGCGGTTCGAGGCCGCCGTCGCGGCCCGCGCCGGCGTCCCGCACGCGGTCTCCGTGACCTCGGGCACCGCCGCGCTGCACGTCGCGTACGCGGCCACGGAGGTCGGCCCGGGTGACGAGGTCGTGACGACGCCGCTGACCTTCGTCGCGACGGCGGCCGCGGCCGCGCTGCAGGGCGCGACGGTCGTCTTCGCGGACGTCGACCCCGGGACGGGCAACCTCGACCCCCGCGCGGCCGAAGCCGCGGTGACGGAGCGCACGCGCGTCGTCACGGGCGTCGACTACGCGGGCGTACCGGTGGACGCGGCCGCGTTCCGCGACCTCGCCGACCGCAAGGGCCTGCTGTTCCTCGAGGACGCGGCCCACTCGATCGGATCGACGCTCGACGGCCACCCGGTGGGCTCTCTCGCCGACCTCACGACGTACTCGTTCTTCCCGACGAAGAACCTCACGACGGCCGAGGGCGGTGCCGTCGTGACGGCGGACGACGGGCTCGCCGCACGGGCGCGATCCTTCAAGAACCATGGTCTGGTGCGCGACCGCGCAGCCCAGCGATACCCCGACGAAGGCCCGTGGCACCAGGAGGTGCACGCGTTCGGCCTCAACTACCGGCTGCCCGACGTGCTCGCCGCGGTGGGCACGAGCCAGCTCGCGCGCCTCGACGCGTTCGTCGCGCGCCGCGCCGAGGTCAAGGCCGCGTACGACGAGGCGTTCCGCGACCTCGACGAGGTGGAGCTCCCGGTCCGACCGGAGGGCGCCGCGCCCGCGTGGCACCTGTACCCGCTGCGCGTTCCCGCCGACCGTCGCCGGGCGATCTTCGAGTCGCTGCGTGCGCAGGGCGTCGGGGTCCAGGTCAACTACATCCCCGCCTACTGGCACCCGGTGTTCGAGGACCTCGGCTACCGGCGCGGCCAGTGCCCCGTCGCCGAGGACTACTACCGGCGCGAGATCTCGCTCCCGATGTTCCCGGGCCTGACGGACGCCGACGTCGAGCGTGTCGTCCACGCCACGCGGCACGCACTCGCCACCGCGCGGTGACCACGGGGCACGACGGCACGGGCGTCGAGCCCGCGGCCGGGCCGACGGGCGACAGCCCTCGCCGAGTCGCGTCGCGCGCGGCGATCTACACCGCCGGGAGCGCGGCCCCGGCCCTCGCCTCGCTGGTCGTCATCCCCCTCATCACGCGTCTGCTCTCGCAGCGCGAGTACGACGTCGTCGCGCTCGGGACGGTCGTCGTGCAGGTGGGCGTCATCCTCGTCGCCCTCGGGATGGGGGCCGCGATCACCCGCGAGTACATCCTCGGTGAGGCGGGTGCCCGCGGTGCCCGGGGACTGGTCGTCCAGTCCTCGCTCATCAGCGTCCTCATCGCGGGGCTCGCGCTCGCGCTCGGTCCCGTGTGGGGTCCGGCCCTGCTGGGCCGGCCCTGGGACGCCGCGCTCGCCCTCGCCGTCGTCGCGTCGCTCGGTGGCGGCATCGTGATCGTCGTCCAGGCCTACCTGCGCGGCGCGGAGCGCCCGGTGCCCTTCGTGCTCCTCGCCGCCGGGGGGACACTCGTCGGCCCGGCCGTGGGCCTCGTGATCGTCCTCCTGGGACAGCGCACGGGCACGGCGTACCTTGCCGCGCTCGCCGCGGGCTACGTGCTCTCGGCGCTGGCCGGCGTGTGGGTGACGCTGCGGTCGGGCCCCCGCGACACGAGCTGGGCCGGCCTGCGGCGCGCGCTACGCCTCGGAGCCCCGACGGTGCCGCACCAGATCGCCATCTACGTCGCGATCGCGGGCCTGGTGGTCGTCGCGGACCGCCTGCTCGACGCGGGCGGCACGGCCAACATCGTCCTCACGCTCGGTGCGGGGGCGACGGTGCTCACGGGTGCGCTGAACAACGCCTGGGCCCCGCTCATCTACAAGGAGCCGCCCGCGACGCGCCACGCGCGCCTCACGAGCACCACGCGCGTGATCCTCCGCGTCGTCGGCGCCCTCGTCGCCGCGGTCTGCCTCGCGGCGCCCCTGCTCGTCCAGATCGCGTCACCGCCGACGTACGACCACGAGGCGATGGTGCCCGCCGTGGTCCTCGCGTCGTTCTCCGCCGTCGCCTCCGTCTACTACCTCGCGAGCAGCCACCTCATCCTCGTGCGCGGACGGACAGGCGTGCTGTCGGTCTCCACGCCGGCCGCCGTCGGGCTCGGCATCGTCGCGGCGGTGCTCACCGCGCCGGTGTGGGGGCTCGTGGCGATCGGGGCGTCGTATGCCGTGATGTACGTGCTCCTCGCGCTGTTCACGACCGTCGCGCAGGCCGTCCTCGTGGACCGCCCGTGGCGACCGCCGCTCGCTCCGATCACGCTCGTCGTCGTGCTCGCGTGCGCCGCGGCGGCGATCCTGCTGCCGACGACGACCGGGTGGTGGACCGTGCTCCGCGCGGCGGTCGCGCTGCTCGCCGCAGCGGTCCTCCTCGCACCGCTGCGCACCGCACTCCGACGATAGTCAGGCCGCGGGGGCGGACCCGTCGAGCTCGATGGGCTGCGACGACGACGCCCTCGCGCCGCCGAGGGGCCGGGGCAGGTACGACGTGGCGGCGCGCAGCCACGCGAGGTCGATCCCGGACGAGTCCGGGGCCGGCTTCTGCTCTCCGCCGACAGGCTTCGGGGCTGCGGGAGCGGGAGCGCTCCGTCGGCGTACGTTGACCAGGGCCCGCTCGACCGGGGACGTGGTCCAGTGTCGCGCGAACGGCGCGACGCGGCGGCGCTCCCAGCCGAGCGCGCGACGCAGCGCGTCCGGCGCGAGGAGGTCTCCCGCCCCGAGCTCGTCGGTCGCGACGGCGCGGGCTGCGTCGTCGTCGGTCTCGTACCCGTAGAGCTCGGGCCAGGTCCGCTCGAGGCGCTCGAGGGCGCTCTGGTCCTCCGAGTCGAGCAGCATCGGGTCGCCGTACACGCCGACCGAGCGCCCGAGCCACGCCGCGTACACCACGGGCGTCGAGAGGCGATTCGACACGACGCGGGCGCTGCTCGCGATCAGGCCGACGAGCCGCGCGAGAAAGTCGGGGTCGGTGCGGGCGCCGAGCGTCACGCACCGGTGGCCCGCCTCGCGGTAGGCGTCGACGAGCCGCTCGTCGCGCGCGTCGCTCCAGTAGATGGAGACGGTGGACGGCCCCTCGGAATCGAACCACCGCCGTGCTGCTGCGCGGTGGTCGCCGGAGATGGCCTGCGTCTCGATCCCGTGGACCGGGAGGATCACGGTGCCCTCACCTCGCGGCCCGTTCTCGAGGCCGCGGCTCACTGCCTCGTACGCGAAGGGGGCACCGACCGCCGTCGTCGGTGCGCTCGAGGCCGGGTCCCACGCGCGCGACCGGTGGCTCCACACGAGGAGCCGGTTGGGTCCGCGGTACGTCGGGCTCGCGAGCCACGGGAAGTCCCGGAAGTGCGTGGTCACCGGCGAGAGCGCCGTCCAGCCGTGCTGGACGAGCCCGGCGATGTGCCGCGGCCTGTCCTCGCCGAGGTAGTGCGCGAAGGCGCGACTGTGACCGTAGTAGTGGTTCTGGGACTCCATCCAGCCTCTCCGGTTCCGGGCACGCGTCGACGTACGCGCCGACGGACGGGGCGCGTCTCCCGAGCAGCTCCCGGACGACGCGCGCCCAGCATACCGACCGTCCTGCGTGCGGGGTGCGGCCCCCTGACGCCGTGCCTAGCCTGGCTGGAGGAAGAGGGAGGTCGGTGCACATGGACATGACCAGACTCCGGCGACGAGGATCCCGTCTCGTCGCCGTCCTGCTCGCGGCGCTGCTCGCGCCGCTGGCTGTGGTCGGCCCACCTGCACAGGCGTCGGTGACCACGACCGAGCGCGTGACGCTCACAGCGAGCAGCATCGTGACCGTCGCGGGCCGCGGCTACGGCCACGGCATCGGCATGTCCCAGTACGGGGCGCGCGCCGCGGCCGCCGGCGGCTCCACGTACCGGCAGATCCTCGACTTCTACTACCCCGGCACCACGGCGACGACCGTCGCGAGCACCGAGCTCCGGGTGCTGCTCAAGTCCGACACCGATGACGACCTGCGCGTCGTGGCGACACCCGGCATGGTCATGTCCGACGCACGGGGCGTGCCGAGGAGCATCGGGTTCCCGGGGGCGACCGTCAGCCAGTGGCGCGTGCTGCGCAACGCCAACGACACGGGCTTCGTGCTCTTCGGGCTCGTCGGGTCGACGTGGCGTCTGTGGTCCCAGAGCGCGTCCCCCGGCTTCATCTCGCTGTCGACGTCGCCCGCGTCCACCGTCCAGGTCGTCCTGCCCGACGGCTCGCGGCGCGAGTACCGCGGGTCCGCGCGCGCCGTGGCCGACGGCGCCGCCCCCGGCCTCGCCTCCGTCAACGCCGTGCGCATGGAGGACTACCTGCGGTCGGTCGTGCCTGCGGAGATGCCGTCGAGCTGGCCTGCGAACGCCCTGCGAGCCCAGACCGTCGCGGCCCGGACGTACGCCGCCCAGAACCGCGCCGCCCGACCCACGAGCGCGTGGCACACGTGCGACGACACCGCGTGCCAGGTGTACCGGGGCGTGCGCTCGCTCAGCGCGGCGGGGGCGGTCACCCCGCACGAGGCAGCCGCGACCGACGCGGCGATCTCCGCGACGTCGGGCGTCACGCTCTACTACGGGGGCGCACCGGCCTTCACCCAGTTCAGCGCCTCGAACGGCGGATGGACCGCAGCCGGTAGCGCTCCGTACCTCGTGGCCAAGCGGGACCCGTGGGACGCACAGGGCAATCCCGTGCACGCGTGGAGCGTGCGGGTCACGGCGGCGCAGATCCGCGCGGCATATCCGACGATCGGGACGCCGCGTTCCGTCACCGTGGTGAGCAGGACCGGTCCGGGTGAGTGGGGCGGGAGGGTCGAGAACGTCGTGCTCGCGGGTTCCGCAGGTTCCAGGACGGTCACTGGCGCAGCGTTCCGGACGGCTTTCGGCCTGCGGAGCGCGTGGTGGAAGGTCACCGGGACCTCTCGGCTCGAGCCGGACACGACGGCGGACGGCCGGCCCGACCTCACCGCGCGCACGCCCGCCGGCGAGCTCAGGAGCTACGAGGGCAACCGGTCCGGCGGCTTCGCGACCGCGGCGCGACGCATCGGCACCGGGTGGCAGGTCATGCGGCACGTCACGGACGGGGCCGACCTCGACGGCGACGGGAACGGCGACGTCCTCGCGATCGACGGCGGCGGGGTGCTCTGGCTCTACCCGTCGAACCGCGCGGGCGGGCTCGCGGCACGACAGCAGGTGGGCACCGGGTGGCAGGTCATGGCGTTCCTGGCGTCTCCGGGCGACATGACGGGCGACGGGCGCGCCGACGTCCTCGCCGTGGACGGCGCGGGCACGCTCTGGCTCTACCCGGGCGACGGGACCGGCAAGGTCACGGCTCGCCGCGCGATCGGCAGCGGTTGGCAGATCATGACCGCGGTCGTGGGCGCCGGAGACATGGACGGCGACGGCACGGCCGACGTCGTCGCGCGCGACTCCGCGGGCCGACTGCTCCTGTACCGCGGTCGCGGCGACGGGACGCTCCGGGGCGCGATCGTCATCGGCAACGGCTGGCAGACGATGCGCCTCCTGACCGTGCACGGTGACTGGTCGGGCGACGGCCGGCCCGACGTCCTGGCCTCCGACGGCTCGGGCGCGCTGTACCTCTACCCGTGGAACGGGAACGCGTTCTCCCCGCGCCGCGCGATCGGCCAGGGCTGGACCGTGTACGACCGCCTGCTGTGACCACCGGGCAGGGGACGCCGGCGACGGCGCCCCCTGCCCGGAGCTCAGGAGATCGGGGCCCTGGCCGACCCGTACGTGCGCCAGGGGTAGAAGCCGCCCGAGCCGTTCCCGGCATAGAGCACGAGCGTGCCGTCCGGCCGGCTCGCGACGAGATCGTGCTTGCCGTCACCGTCCACGTCGCCGACGCCCACGACGCGCGTCAGCCCGCCCCACCCCGTGCCGATCGTCGTGGGGTTGCCGAGGAGCGCAGCCCCGTTGCCGCGCCGCAGCTGGAGGTCGCCCGTACGGGAGTCGCGTGTGAGGAGGTCCGGGACCCGTCCGCCGGACCACATCCCCGCGGTGACGATCATGTCCACGTTCGACACGCCGGACGCGAGGAGGACCCGCGCGCCGAAGCGCGCCGTCCCCGTCGTGGGGTACAGCCAGATCCGGCCGCTCGTATCGAGCGTGATCAGGCTGGGGTTCCCGTCACCGAGGAAGTTCCCACCGTCGACGACCTGGCGCATGACCTGCCACCCCGTGCCGACGCGGGTACCTGATGCGGCGTACCGGCCGCCGCCGGTCCCGCGGTGCAGGTAGAGGTCGCCGTCGGTGCGGCGCACGACGAGGTCACGACGCCCGTCGCCGTCGAAGTCGCCCGTCGGGACGAGCTCCGCGACGCCGGAGCCACCGGCGACGCCCGTCGCCACGACGCGCTGGAAGTCGCCCTGACCCTGGTAGGAGTAGCGGAGGAGCTCGCCGTTCCCCGAGCGCACGGTGTACAGGTCCTGACCGCGGCCCGACCGGCTCGCCGAGACGATCCCCGAGAAGGACTGCCAGCCGGCACCGATCTGCGACCGGCCCCGTACCCCGCCCGTGCCCGTCCCCGGGTAGAGGAAGAGGCGCCCCGCGGTGTCGCGCGCGACGAGGTCGCCGCTCCGGCCGTCGTCGTTCATGTCGCCCACGCCGACGATGGCGGTCATGGTCTGCCAGCCGGTGCCGACCACGGTGCGCGAGCCGCTGAAACCGCCCCTCCCGTCACCGCGGTAGAGGTAGAGCGTGACCCCGCTGCGAGCGACCAGCGCGGGGCGGCCGTCGGCGAGGGTGCCCGTCATGGCGACGGCAGCCATGGACTGCCACCCCGAGCCGACGCGGCGACGCGGCTCGAAGCCGCCCCTGCCGTCGGACGGGTACAGGTAGAGGCTGCCGTCCGTGTGCCGCGCGAGCAGGTCGGGTCGACCGTCGCCGTCCCAGTCGTGCCCGCCGGTCACGAGGGTCATGACGTGCCAGCCGTTCCCGATCGCTCGCCGGGCCGCCCATCCCCCGTCGGAGCGGCCCGGGTAGAGCCAGAGCCGACCGCTCGCGTCGACCAGCATGAGGTCGGGCAGCCCGTCGCCCGTCCAGTCACCCGCGCCGATCGTCCGGGATCCCGTCCAGCCCATGCCGACGGACGTCGGAGGTCGCCAGCCTGCACCGGACGCTGCCGCGAGGTCTGCCGACGACGAGCCGCGGAGCGCGAGGTCCGCGAAGCCGTCGCCCGACAGGTCGCGCGGCGCGTAGGCCCGAGAGGCGGTGTCGCCCTCGAGCCCCTTGACCTTGGACCGCAGCTCGGGCATGCGCGCGAACAGATACCGCCCCGGGCAGGACGTCTGCCCGACCTCACGATGGCCGAACACCGTCTGCAGACGCTGCCCGTTGATGACCGTGGAGGCACCGGCGGTCACACCGTGGAGCGCGAACTTCCACGCGATGACCCGAGCCGCGGCGTCGATCGCGACGGTCGGGACCGCCGTCGTGTCGTAGTTGCCCAGGAACGACACGCCGAACGCCGCGGAGTTCACGCCCGACGCGTGCGCGCCGATCACGGCGCGGTCGAGCCCACCCTTGCGGCCCTCCCAGAGCCGTCCGAACTTGTCGACGAGCACGTTGTAGCCGATGTCGCCCCAACCGCGCGACTGCGCGTGATACGTGTAGATGCCCCGGAGCAACGCCGGGACCTGGGCCGAGGTGTAGCTGTTCGTGCCCGCCGTGTGGTGCACCGTGGCGGCGACCACCTTGCCGATCTGCGGGGTCCACGTCGAGATCGACTCGTCCGCGCCCCACTGCGCGCGGCTGAAGATCGTCGGTCGCGGCGACGAGGCCGCAGCGAGGGCCGCCCCGGCCACCCCCGCCCCCGTGGGCGCGGCCTCCGTCGAGGTCCCGACCGTCGAGGCGTCGGCGCCGAGCACGTCGAGGGAGACCTGGCTCACCTCTCCGAGCGCCTCCGCGCCGAGGCTCGCATCGATCGGGGACTCGACGTCCGACGTGCCCGGCTCCGTCGTCCCGGGGTCTGCGCCGGTGTCGGTGCCCGCCGCCGCGTCGGGCGACGCGGTGCCCACCACCGAGAGGCGCGCGTCGACCGGACCGTCCCCCGCCGCGTGGCGCAGCGCGACCTCGACCGCGTCGACCTCGCCGGCGAGGTACGGCTCCGTGCCGTCCCGGACGCCGGCGAGCGGGCTGCCGTCGCCCTCGCCCGCCTCCGCGTCGTCCGCCTCGAGCGCGGTCCACACGCCCCACCCGTCGGCGGACCGCGTGCGGATCTCGACCGCGAGGTCCGCCGGCGCGGAGCCCTGCTCCCACGTCACGCCGACGACGACCACCCCGGCTGCCGTCGTCTCGGCGGCGAGGACGACGTCGGACGAGGCGGTGCCGTCACCGGCAGTGCCGCCCTCGAACGGGACCGCGTCCGGTGCCGTGGACGCGTCCGGGCTGCCGAGCGCGGGGTCGGGCTCGAGCGGGACCTCCTCGAGGACGGGCTCGCCCTCGGTGTCCTGGGCGGCGACGAACGCGGAAGCTACCGTCGTGAGCGGCACCGACGCCGCTCCGCCCCCGGGCGACGCCGCCGCCTCCCCGCCGAGGACGGGCAGGCCGACCGAGCCCACCGCCATCGTCACCCATGCCGAGACCCCTGCGACGACCGATGTCGCCATGCGCACCCGGAACACCCTGCGTCACCTCCGACCGGGCGACGCCCCTGTGCTCGCCCACGGTCGCCAGTATGGGCACGGCTTCGCCCGATCCGCGCGAGTTGCGCCTGCGCGCGGGCGTGCGTGCCGCGGTCCGGGAACTGTCACAATGGGGGTCATGCATCCGCCACAGACGCGTGGGCACGCGGTTGCCCACGCCCCGGACGCCGTGGCTCCGGCTCCTGTCGACGACGCCTGGCTCGTCATCCCCCTCTTCAACGAAGGCTCGGTCATCGGCGACGTCGTGCGCGACGCCCTGCCGACGTTCCCGCACATCGTGTGCGTCGACGACGGCAGCTCCGACGACTCGATCGAGCAGGCGCGCGCGGCGGGGGCGATCGTGCTGCGCCACGCCGTGAACCTCGGGCAGGGCGCGGCGCTGCAGACCGGCATCGAGTACGCGCGCGAGCAGCCCGGCGCGACGTACCTCGTGACGTTCGACGCCGACGGACAGCACCAGGTCTCGGACGCCGTCGCCATGGTCGAGCTCGCACGCTCGGAGGACGTCGCGATCGTCTTCGGGTCACGATTCCTCGACGAGCGGACCAAGCCGGGGCTGATCAAGCGAGTGGTCCTGCGCGCGGCCGTGTGGTTCACGAACACGACGACCGGCCTCAAGCTCTCCGACGCGCACAACGGGCTGCGCGTGCTGCGTCGCGACGCCGCCCTGGCCGTCAATATGACCCAGGACCGCATGGCGCACGCGAGCGAGATCGTCGACCAGCTCGCCAAGAGCAAGCTGCCGTGGCGCGAGGCGCCGGTGCACGTCCTGTACACGGACTACTCGCGAGGAAAGGGCCAGTCCGTGTGGAACTCGGTCAACATCCTCGTCGACCTTATCTTCAAGTGAGCGGGGAGCCAGAACAGTGCTGATCCAGGTCATCCTCATCCTGGCGGTCGTCGTCGTGACCGTCATGCTCACCCGCTCCACCGCGAACGCCCGGCACCAGGCGATCCGGCGGCTCCTGCTCGCCGGGTTCGTCGTGGCCGCCGTGCTCGCGATCATCTTCCCCGACGCTCTCTCGGTGCTGGCCAACGCGGTCGGCGTGGGCCGTGGCACCGACCTCCTGCTCTACGCGCTCGTCATCGCGTTCGTCAGCTACATCGCCACGAGCCACCGTCGCTCGAACCAGCTCAGCCGCAAGATCACGCTGCTGACGCGCGAGCTCAGCCTCGCGGAGGCGCGCCTCGCCGCTGTCGACGAGTCGGTCGACCGGCTCGAGGAGACGACCGTCGCCGAGGCCCGCACCGAGCCGTCCTGACCCGCGCGGGCGCCCGTCAGCGACGGCGGGCGTCCGCCCGGTACGCGCCGCGGCGCAGCACCTCCGGCACGAGGCGGTAGCCGCCGCGCAGGACGGAGTTGCGGATCTCCTGGAGCGTGGTGGTGAACCCGATGCCGTGCAGGCGGCGCTGGAGCTCCAGCTCGGACCGCAGGAGCTGCGACCCGCCTCGCCGCGCGTACGCGCCGGCGCCCACGCGGTACAGGACCAGGGGTTCGGGGACGTTGCAGGCCCGGGCCCCGTTCGCGAGCATGCGCGCGAACAACCAGTAGTCCTCCATGAGCGGCAGGTCCTCGTACCCGCCGACGGCCGCGACGGCCGAGCGCCGGTACACCACCGACGGGTGGTTGAACGGCGAGCGGAACCGCGCGGCTCGGTCGATCTCCTCGGCGCTCAGCGGCGGCACGCGGACGAGGCCGGCGCCGGCGCCCGATGCCGGCTCGTCGACCTCGAACTCCTCGATGGCCGACCCGACGATGTCGAGACCGCCGTCGACCAGGGGCACCTGGACAGCGAACCGCTCGGGGCGGCTGACGTCGTCCGCGTCCTGACGCGCGACGATCTCGTGCGTGCACTGCGCCAGGCCCTCCTCGAGCGCGACGGCGAGCCCACGGTTCCGCGGGAGCCGGACACGGCGCACGGGGACCGGCGACCCCGCCTCCAGCGCGTCGAGCGCGTGGTCCAGGGCCTCGCCGAGCGGGCCGTCCTCGACTACGACGACCTCCGTGGGGGCGAGCTCCTGCTCCGTCGTGACCGACGCGAAGGAGCGGCGCAGGAACGCCACGTCGTCGCGGTGGTAGACCGGCAGGAGGACGGAGAAGGACGTCACCGTGCTCCCGCCGCTCCCGCGTCGACCGCCGCGACGGAACGGGCCTCGGCCCCGGCCCCGTCGAGGACCTGTGCGGACGGGCGGGGGCCGCGCAGCACGCCGTCCCGCAGTCCTCGCGCCCCAGCGCGCAGCAGCACGTCACGGCGCTCGCTCCGCAGGAACGTGCGGGCCCAGCGACGCGCGCTCGCCCCGCTGTACAGGAGCCGTTCGACGGGGTCGAGCGACGACGACCGGGTGATCATCCAGATCTTGTTGCGCACCTCGTAGTAGAAGCGTTCGCCGGGGTCGGCGTCGGTCGAGCCGAACGCCTTGGTGCGGTGCTCGACGACGGAGGCCGGGACCGAGAGCCCCGTCCCGCGCCGCAGCAGCCTCGCCGAGTACTCGAAGTCGTCGTTCCAGATGAAGTAGTCCGCGACCGGGAGCCCGTGGTGCCGCACGGCGCGTGCGTCCACGAGCATCGAGACGAACGACGACGACCGCACCGGCACGGCGCGCGCCGCCCGCGCGGCGGCGATCTCGGCCCCGGACGCCCCGGGACGGACCCGGGGCGTGTTCATCGGGTGGTCGCGCCCGTCGTGCCACACGACGCGGCTGCCCAGGAGCGCGACCGGGCCGGGGTACTCGTCCCGCGCCTCGAGGAGCGCCCGCAGCGCGTCCGGGGTGGGGATCGTGTCGTCGTCCATGAGCCAGACGAGGTCCGCGTCGAGGACGTCGACGGCGTGCGCGAGACCCACGGCGAAGCCGCCGGCGCCCCCCGTGTTCCGGCTCAGCTCGACGACCTCGGCACCGACCGGGTGCTCCGCGGCGACGACGGCCGAGTCGTCGTCCGAGCGGTTGTCGACGACGACCACGCGGTCGACGGGGCGCGTCTGCGCGGCGAGGGCGTCGAGCGCCGCGACCAGCAGGTCACGGCGGTTGTACGCCACGACGACCGCGACGACGCGGGGGGCTTCGGACGCGGCACTCGGATCTGCTGGCACGGCGAGCAGGCTACCCGAGTTGCACGGGTACGACGTCTGCCCGAGCCGTGGCCGAGCGGCGCTCGGTCGCGATCTCGTCTCGCAGGACCTCGAGGATGCGGACCGCCGACCCGGGTGCCCCGAACAGCTCCGCGACGATCTCGCGCTGGCGGCCGAGGAGCGGGTCGCCGTCGCGCAGGAGGGACTCGACGCACGCACGCGCCGCCCCCGCGTGGCCGACCCGGTGGGTGCCCGCGACGACCTTCTCCCCGATGCCGGTGAACGGTCGGTGACCTTCGCGCTCGACGAAGACCACCGGTCGCTCGAAGACCTGGAACTCGATGAGCATGCTCAGGCCGTCGGTGACCATCACGTCCGAGGCCGCGAGGAGCGGGGCGTAGTACCCGCTCGTGAAGACGGCGGTGTTGTCGAGCCGCTCCCAGCGCTCGAGCCAGTCCTCGAGCTGTTCTGGTCGGTACGGCGAGCGGGGCGTGGAGATGTACGGCACGAGAGCGGGGTGCGGCATCCACGTGATCTCAACCTCACCGGACTCCGCCCACCGGAGCATGTCCTCGGCCATCGCGGGGAACGTCCCGAACCGGGTCCAGCCGTCGCCGATCGAGTGGTGCGAGGACCAGACGACGCGGGGGCGGCCCGCCGAGGTCCCCACCACCGGCCACGCGGGCTCCGCCCGGCGCAGCTGGTCCGCCTTGGGGTGGCCGACGACGCGGAACCGGGCACCCCCGAGGAGGTTGTCGCGACGTGCCGCCTCCAGCATGTCGGCGTTCGCGCAGAACGCGAGCCACGCCGTCCGGTGCAGCTCGCTGTCGACCGCCGTGTTGCGCGTCGTCGCCGCCGGCACGTTCTCCACGAGGTTCATGGTGTCGTAGGAGACGATGCACTGGCGCGCATGGCTCAGAGCCGGCGTCGACAGCGCGGGGTCGATGTCCTCGTCCCACTGGGACTGGCGGAAGATGACGTCCGGCGCGAGGGTCTTCACGAGCCGGCCCACGTCGTCGACGTTCTCGACGGCGGCGCGGACGTGGCTGACGCCCCGCTCGGCGAGCCCTCGATGGACGACGTCCTCGTCGCGGAGGGTCCCGCTGTCGGCGAAGTCGCGCGGCAACGAGACGACGACAGGGTCGAAGTCGGGCGCCTCGCTCATGAGCCGGTAGAGCTCGTGATAGCTGTCCCACGCCTCGATGTGGTGCACGAGGAAGACGACCCTGGTCGTGGGGCGCTCCAGCGTCCCTCGGCGCGCGACCAGATGGACGGAGTCGCGGACCTCGGCGAGCGCCGAGGTGAGCACCTTCTCGCGCGCCGCCCTGTCCTTCTCGGCGCGGGACAGGCTCTCGGAGAGGCGGGCCACCTCGCGGACGAGTCCGGCGAGCTCTGCCTCGTGCCGTTCGGAACGCGTGTACGCCGCCGACGTCGTCTCGTCGATGTGGACGATGCGGTGCGCGAGCGATCGCACGGTCCGCAGGTAGTTCCATGGCGCAGGCATACCGTCCTGACCTCACTCTCCGTCGAACTGGCCAGCATCGACAGCGTCCGATGTCGTGGACGCACAGTAGCCCACACAACTCCTCCACCCCGCACGCCCCCGGCCCGCGCCGTGGCCTCGCACACGCGGCCTATGCTCGATGCCCGTGACGTCTCGTTCCCGTGCCCAGGCTCGCGCCGCGGCTGCCGACCGGCAGTCGCGCGGGCCGTCGCACGCGCGGGCGCTCCGCACGCACGGCGCCGTCCGGACGGTCGGCCTCGTCGCGACCGCCGTGCTCGCGTTCGGCGTGGTGGGCGGTGCGGCCGCGGTGTCGAGCATCGTGGGGAACATCTCAGGGTCGAGCGCTCTCGACCTGGTCGAGGACCGTCCTGCGCCGTCGACGCCCGACCCGGACGACCCCAACGCCGGGAAGCCGCTCAACATCCTCGTGATGGGTTCCGACGAGCGCGGGGGCGAGAACGGCCACGAGGTCGAGGGCGTCGAGGGCATGCGCTCGGACACGACGATCCTCGTGCACGTCTCCGCGGACCGCTCGCGCGTCGAGATGGTCTCGATCCCGCGCGACTCGCGCGTCGACGTGCCGGCGTGCAACACGACGAGCGGCAGGACGACCGCACCCGCGAACACCCGGTTCAACGCGGCGTTCGCCAACGGCGCGACCGTCGGCGGCGACGTCGACTCTGCCGCCGCCTGCACGATCACGACCGTCGAGAGCCTCACCGACGTGTTCGTCGACGGGTTCGTCGTGGTGGACTTCGCAGGCTTCCAGAACATGGTCACGGCGATCGGCGGCGTCCCCATCTGCATCCCCGAGGCGATCGACTCGCCCAAGGCGGACCTCAAGCTCGAGGCGGGGATGCAGACGCTCGACGGCGCCCAGGCGCTCGGGTTCGCGCGGGCCCGCTACGGCGTGGGCGACGGGTCGGACCTCAGCCGCATCGGCCGTCAGCAGCAGCTCCTCGCCGCGACGGTGAACCAGGTGCTCTCGAAGAACGTGCTCTCGGACCTCGGTCAGATCTACGGGTTCGTCGACGCGGGCACCAAGTCGCTCACCATGAGCGACAACCTCTCGTCGATCCCGAGCCTCGCCGGGCTCGCCTTCAGCCTCAAGGGCGCGACCAGTGGCAACATCACCTTCATGACCGTTCCGAACGCGCCGGACCCGCAGGACCCCGACGCGAAGGTCGTCTGGACCTCAGAGGCCGACGAGCTGTGGGCGAAGGTGCGCGCCGACGAGCCGATCGTCACGCCCGCACCCGCCGCCGACGGGACCGCAGACGGGTCCGGCGACGCCGTCGAGGCCACCGAGCCGCCGTCCCGGGCCGGCGCGGACGCGCCGACGGACGACGCCTCCTCGGAGCCCGCCCCCGTGCAGACGAAGGACGCCGGCAAGGAGGCGTTCTCCGCCGCCGACGAGACCGCGCAGTGCGGGTGACGCCATGACCGACCCGTCGCGCGACCCCCGGTCGCTCCCCCCGAGCTTCACACCCCAGGGTGGTCGTGCGCCACGACCGTCGTCCGTCGACGACGCGATCGCGGTGGGCAACAGCGGACGCGCCCCGTCGCGGCCTCGGCCCGCCGTGCCCGACGACGCCGTGCGCCTCGAGCCGCGCATCAAGCGCCAGTCGTCCCGCGAGATCCCCGTGACCCCCGCACGCAAGGGCACTCCCCCGCCGGCACCTCCCGCGCGCGGCACCCGCCCGCGGGCGGACGCCGCGGCGTCGGCGCTCCCTCCGTCGGTCGCGCCGTCCCGCCACCCCCGCCAGGCGACGGCGACGCCTCAGCGCGTCTCGTCGTCGCCCCACGCGGGCGCCCAGGCCGTGCCGGCGACGACGCGGAGCCGTCCGGGCGCCGCGCCCCGCCCGAGCAGCGGCCGAGCCGGAGATGGGAGCGGGCGACCGCCGTCGGGCGCGGGTGCGCCCCGGACCGGCGGCGGCGGTTTCCGCGTCCGCAAGGGCCGCGTCGTCGGGCTCGTCGCGTGCGTCGTGATCGTCGCGCTCCTCGCGTGGCCCGTGGGTCTGCTCATCTGGGCCAACGGCAAGATCCAGCACGTCGAGGCTCTCTCCGGCGCGCCCAGCACCCCGGGGAACACCTACCTCCTCGCCGGCTCGGACGCGCGCGGCGAGGGCATCAGCGAGGACGGCACCGAGGGCGCGCGCACGGACACGATCATGGTCCTGCACGCCCCGACCAGCGGCCCGGTCGCGCTCATCAGCCTCCCGCGCGACACCTACGCGGAGATCCCCGGCAACGGCGCGAGCAAGCTCAACTCGGCGTACTCGTGGGGCGGCCCGCCGCTGCTCGTGCAGACCGTCGAGCAGCTCACCGGACTCACGGTCGACCACTACGTCGAGGTCGGGTTCGGCGGGGTCGAGGGCATCGTCGACGCCGTCGGCGGCGTCGAGCTGTGCCTCGACTACGACGTGGACGACCCGAAGAGCGAGCTCGTCTGGACGGCTGGCTGCCACGTCGCGGACGGCCACACGGCGCTCGCCTTCTCGCGGATGCGCTACTCGGACCCCCAGGGCGACATCGGGCGTGCCGAGCGCCAGCGCCAGGTGATCGGCGCGATCAGCTCGAAGGCGGCGAACCCGAGCATCCTGTTCCGCCCCGGCGACCAGGTCTCGCTGCTGGACTCCGGCCTCGGTTCGCTCACGGTCGACCAGAGCACCGGCATCATCGACCTGGGCAAGCTCGCCCTCGCGTTCCGCAAGGCCAACGGACCTGAGGGCATCACCGGCACGCCGCCGATCTCGAACCCCGACTTCCGCCCGGGCGGCAACGTCGGGTCGACCGTGCAGCTGGACCCCGAGACCGTCGGCACGTTCTGGGTCGACATCCGGGACGGCAACCTGCCCGCGGGGCAGGTCGGCGGGCTCCCGCAGTAGCGTCAGCGACGACTCGGCGCGCAGGACGTCCGCATCGACGGCCGGTGTCGATGCGGACGTACGGGCCGATCTCGCCGGACGCGCGCGGGCTCCTAGACGCCCGAGCGCGACGCGCGCAGGCGGGCACCCTTGGCGCGCGCCTGGTCACCGAGGTCCGCCTGGAAGGCGACCATCCGGTCCCGCAGGCGCGCGGCGTCGTCGTCCGTGCCGGCCGCGAGGATGCGCGCGGCGAGCAGGCCCGCGTTGCGCGCCCCGCCGACGGAGACCGTGGCGACGGGGACGCCCGCGGGCATCTGGACGATCGACAGGAGCGAGTCCATGCCGTCGAGGTGACGCAGGGGCACGGGGACGCCGATCACCGGCAGCGGCGTCACGGCGGCGAGCATGCCCGGCAGGTGGGCCGCTCCCCCGGCGCCCGCGACGATCACGCGCAGGCCGCGCTCGGCCGCGGTGCGGCCGTACTCGATCATCTCGACGGGCATGCGGTGCGCGGAGACGACGTCGACCTCGACGGGCACGCCGAACTCGGCGAGCGCGTCGGCCGCGGCCTCCATGACGGGCCAGTCGGAGTCCGACCCCATGACGATGCCGACGACAGGGTTCTCGCTCATGCTCGCTCCTCGTTCGGGGTGCCCTCGGGGTCCTCGCCCCGCAGGATCGCGGCCGCGGCCAGGGCCCGGCGCCGGGCCTCGTCCAGGTCGTCGCCGCTCACGTTCACGTGCCCGAGCTTGCGCCCGGGGCGCACGCCCTTGCCGTACAGGTTGACCTTCGCGTCGGGGAAGGCGGCGAGGACGGCAGGCAGCGCGTCGGTGAGCTCGGCGAGCGTCGACCCGAGCACGTTCGCCATCACGGTCCAGGGCGCCTTGGCCGTCGTGCCGCCGAGCGGCAGGTCCAGCACCGCGCGCAGGTGCTGCTCGAACTGGCTCGTCACCGCGCCGTCGATGGTCCAGTGCCCGGAGTTGTGGGGGCGCATCGCGAGCTCGTTGACCAGCACGCGCGGCCCGTCCTCGCCCGCGACCTCGAACATCTCGACGGCGAGCACGCCCGTGACGCCGAGACCCTCGGCGATCCGGACCGCCGCGTCGCGTGCGCGCTCCGCCTCGGCGACGGTGAGCCCGGGCGCGGGCGCGATCACCTCGGCGCACACGCCGTCGCGCTGGATCGACTCGACCACGGGCCAGGTCCGGACCTCGCCGCGACCGTCGATCCCCCCGGAAGGGCGGCGCGCCACGAGGACGGCCAGCTCGCGCGTGAAGGGCACCTTCTCCTCGACGAGCAGCTCGGGGCCACCCGCGGCGGCCGCCTCGATCCACTCTGCGACCTGCTCGGCGCCGCCCTCGGCGACCGACACGACACGCACGCCCTTGCCGTCGTACCCGCCGCGCGCCGTCTTCACCACGGCCTCGCCCCCGACCTCGGCGAGGAAGTCCGCGAGAGCCGTACGCGCGGCGTCGGGCGCGGTGGGGAGCGCGGCCCAGCGCGGGCACGGCACACCGAGCTCGGTGAGCCGCCCCCGCATGACGATCTTGTCCTGCGCGTGCACGAGCGCGTCGGGTCCGGGACGCACGGGCGTGCCGTGCTCGAGGAGGTCGGTGAGCAGCGCGTTCGGGACGTGCTCGTGCTCGAAGGTCAGCACGTCCGCCGGGGTCGCACCCGCGGGGGCGATGAGGGAGCGGATCGCGGCCTCGTCGGACGCGACGCCCACGGGGGCGTCGACCACGACCTGGGCCGCGGACGAGTCCGGGGCCTCCACGAGCACGCGCAGGTGCACGCCGAGCTCTCCGGCCGCCGGTGCCATCATGCGTGCGAGCTGTCCTCCGCCGACCACGGCGATCACTGGGGCTGCCACGTGCACCCACCCTAGTGCCTGGGCGCCACGGGTCCACGCGACGACCGCGTGCCGGACGCCTCGGCCGTCGGCCGGCCCACCCCGGGGCGGGCGGCGGCACCCGGGCGACGCTCAGGAGCGCCCGGTAGCCTCGTGGGGTGACGAGCGACCTGGACCGCCGAGCGGAGGCGGACGCGGCGGCCCTGCCGCGCCGCGAGCGCGTCCTCGCCCGCGTGCGGGAGCTCGCGAAGTTCGGGTCCGTCGGCGCGGTCGCCTACGTGGTCGACCTGGGCCTGTTCAACCTGCTCAGCTTCGGACCGGGCGAGCTCCTCGGGCACAAGCCGCTCACCGCCAAGATCGTGTCCGTCACGGTCGCGACGCTCGTCGCGTGGGTCGGCAACCGGTACTGGACCTTTTCCGCACGCCGCACCCAGGCGCGCGGTCGCGAGCTCGCGGCCTTCGTCGTCGTCAACGTCGGCGGGATGCTCATCGCGGTCGGCTGCCTCGCGATCTCCACGTACGCGCTCGGCCTCACGTCCCCGCTCGCCAAGAACGTCTCGGCGAACGTCGTGGGGCTCGCGCTCGGCACCGCGTTCCGCTACGTCGCGTACCGACGCCTCGTGTTCACGGGCGACCGTGCGGAGGACGCCCCCGCCGCGCCCCAGGACGTCGCGGCACGCTGACGGGCCCGTCGCAGCGCGAGCAGCGGGGCGTCAGCCGCGGCGGCGACGGCGACGCCGACCGTGCGCGGAGACCGCGACCCCCGTCGGCAGGACGATGCGCGGGTCCAGGCGCCGCGGCACACCCGCGAGGAAGAGCGCGAACACGGCAGGACGGCGCTGCGCGAGCTCGAGCCGACCGCCGTCGGACGCCGCGAGGTCGCGCGCGAGCGCGAGCCCCAGGCCGGTCCCGGCACCGGAGGTCACCTCGCGCTCGAAGATGCGCGGCGCCAGCTCGTCGGGGACGCCGGCGCCCTCGTCCGAGACCTCCGTGACGATCGCCCCGCTCGTGCCGGACGGGCGCGCGCGGACCGTCGTCGTCCCGCCGCCGTGCTTGAGCGAGTTCTCGATGAGCGTCGCCAGGACCTGCGCGAGCGCCCCGGGCGTCGCGAGCACCTGGTACTCCGCGGGGACGTCGACGACGAGCTCGCGCCCCGCCTTGGTGAACGTCGGGACCCACTCCTCCTCCTGCTGGTGCACGACGTCGAGCAGGTTCACGGCCTCCGTCGTGCCGCCCTGGGCGCGACGCGAGGACGCCAGGAGGTCGTCGACGACGCCGACCAGGCGCTCGACCTGCTCGAGCGAGATCCGGGCCTCCTCCTGCACGGCCGGGTCGTCCGAGGCCATCGAGATCTCCTCGAGCCGCATGCTGAGCGCCGTGAGCGGCGTGCGGAGCTGGTGGGAGGCGTCCGCCGCGAACTGGCGCTCCGCGGCGAGGCGCCCCGCGAGGCGGTCGGAGCTGCGGGCGAGCTCGGCGGCGACGAGGTCGATCTCCTCGACCCCTGACGGCTCGAGCCGCGGGCGCACCTGCCCCGAGCCGAGCTGCTCGGCGGAGGCCGCGAGGTAGACCAGGGGCGCGGCGATGCGGTTGGCCTGCCACACCGCCATGCCGATGCCCGCCGCGAACGCGACGATGGCGGCGGCCACGACGAGGAGCACGACCTGGGCGGCCCGGAGGTAGGCGTCCCAGTACGAGACGGTGAGCGTGACGAGCGCACCCGACTCGGAGTGCAGTGGCTGCTCGATCCCGCGTCCGGTGACCTCCGGGCCGGCCGTGAGCACGGTGCCGTCGGGCAGCGTGACGTAGACCTGGGCCGGCGGGTCGCTCGCACGGGGCTGGACCGCGTCCTCGATGACGTAGTCCGGGATCTCGTCACCGGCGGCGAGCCGGGCGTCGATCGACCGGGCGAGGCGCTCGACGCGCGACGTGACGTCGTCGACCTCGCCCTGGAGCACGAACCGCGCGCCGTAGAACGCGAGCGGGAAGCCCAGGAGGATGACGGCCACGGCCACGGCCGCCACCGTGGCCTGCAGCATCCGACGCCGCACGCTGCTCCTCGCTCCCGTGTCCTCGTCCCCTGGCCGGGGTCGGTCAGCTCTCGCCGGTCTCGAAACGGAAGCCGAGACCGCGGACGGTCGAGATGTAGCGCGGCGCGTTCGCGTCGTCGCCGAGCTTGCGGCGCAGCCACGACACGTGCATGTCGAGCGTCTTCGTCGAGCCGACCGGCTCCGATCCCCAGACGTCCCGCATGAGGGCGTCGCGCACGACGACCGAGCCCGCGCTCGCGACGAGCACGCGCAGCAGCTCGAACTCCTTGGTGGTCAGGTGCAGCTCGCGCTCGCCCTGGAACGCGCGGTGCGCGGAGACGTCGATGCGCACGTCCTGCGCGGCGAGCTCCTCCTCGTCCACCTGCTCGCCGTGCGAGCGGCGCAGGAGCGCCCGCACGCGGGCGAGCAGCTCGGCGAGGCGGAACGGCTTCGTGACGTAGTCGTCGGCACCGGCGTCCAGGCCCACGACGAGGTCCACCTCGTCGGCCCGGGCGGTGAGCACGAGCACCGGGGTGGTGAGACCCTTGTGACGGATCTCGCGCGCGACGTCGAGGCCGTCCATGTCCGGAAGGCCCAGATCGAGCACCACGATGTCCGCACCGCTCGCAGAGTCGATCGCCCCTTGACCAGTTCCTTGGACGACGACGTTGTAACCCTCACGTGTCAGTGCGCGCGCCAAAGGTTCGGCAATCGCCGGGTCGTCCTCCGCTAGCAGTACGTGGGTCATTCGCTCATGCTAGGGCATCAGTACGACTTCGGTCCCATCGTGTCTCGTGAACTCTGCGACCCTGGTCGGACGCCCCGTCGCCGCCCTCTGCCTAGGCTGGAACGCATGGGATGGTACGAGCGACTCGGGCAGTGGTCCGACGAGCACCGGTTCGGTGTGGACCTCACCGTCACGCTCGTCCTCGCGGTCGTGTTCGTGCCCGCGTCCGCGGCGTTCACGTCGATGGGCGGGGGCGGTGGCGGCACGAGCGGCGGGTGGGCCGCGTTCTGGGCGCTGCTGCTCCTCGCCCCGCTGCCCTGGCGCCGCTCCCGCCCGCTCGCGTCGGCGATCACGGTGTACTCCGTCGCGCTCGTGCACCTGCTGGCCGGCTACCTCGTGATCTTCCCCGCCGACTTCGCGGTGCTCGTCGCGCTCTACTCCGTCACGGTCTACGGTCCCCGCTGGGCGCACCGGACGGCCATCGTGTCCTCCCTCGTCGGGGCGGTCGTCCTCGGGGTCGCGCTCGGCCTGCTGTCCGGTCGTCTCGCCGACCTCGCGACGATGGTCTTCTTCACGTCCGCGTTCGGTGGCATGACCTTCCTCGCGGTGTGGGCGTTCGGCCTCGTGCGCCGATCCCGGCGCGAGACGATCGCCGCGCTCGTCGACCGCGCGGAACGGCTCGAGGTCGAGCGCGACCAGCAGGCGCAGATCGCGACCGCCGCCGAGCGGGCCCGCATCGCGCGGGAGATGCACGACATCGTCGCCCACTCCCTCTCCGTCGTCATCGCCCAGGCCGACGGCGGCCGGTACGCCGCCGCCCACGACCCCGAGGCCGCGACGCGCGCGCTCGCGACCGTGTCCGAGACCGGCCGCGCGGCGCTGGCGGACATGCGCCGGCTCCTGGGCGTCCTCCGGTCGGAGCCGCCGCGCGTCGTCGTGCCCCCGGGCGCCGCCGTCGGGCCGTCCGGGACGCTCGCGCTGCCGTCGGGACGCGGCGCCGGGACACCGCCCGACGGCTCGCCCTACGGGCCCGCCGCACCCGGGCACCCGGCGCCCGCGAGCGCCGCGACGGCGGCGCTCGAGCGCGCGCCCCAGCCGGACACCGCGGACCTCGAGACGCTCGTCGCGCAGGTGCGCGACAGCGGCATGCGCGTGTCGTTCGTCCGCGTCGGCCAGGCGCGTCCGCTGCCGCCCGGGGCCGGGCTCACGGTCTACCGCGTGTGCCAGGAGGCGTTGACCAACGTGCTCAAGCACGCCGGTCCCGACCCGGAGGTCACCGTCGTCGTGCGGTGGGGCGCCGCCACCCTGGACCTGGAGGTCGAGGACGACGGGCGGGGCGCGTCGACGTCCGCCGCGGCGCGCCAGGACGCCCGGCCCGGCGGCTACGGCGTCCTCGGCATGCGCGAGCGCGCCGCGCTCTTCGGCGGGTCCGTGCAGGTGGGCCCGCGTCCCGGGGGCGGCTTCCGCGTGCACCTGCGCATCCCCGTGCCCGCCCTGCCGGGTGCCGCGCCCGTGCCCGGGCCCGGCACCTTCCCCCGGGCCTCGGGACAGCCCGGCCCCGGACGGCCGCCCGCGCCGTCGGGCAGGATGGCTCCGGGCCGCCCGTCCGCCGCGACGACCCCGCTGCCACCGCCACCGCCGGTCGGGCCAGGCTCCTCGCACCCGGCCCTCGACCGACCGACCGACAGGACACCATGACCGACGCCTTCCCCGTCCCGGACGGGGCGTACGCCGCAGACCCGCTCGCGCCCCTCGAGCCCGTGCGCATCGCGCTCGTCGACGACCAGCAGCTCGTGCGCGCGGGCTTCCGCATGGTCATCGACTCGCAGCCGGACCTCACCGTCGCTGTCGAGGCGGGGGACGGGCTCCAGGCCCTGCGCCTGCTCGCCGACCACCCGGTCGACGTCGTGCTCATGGACGTCCGCATGCCGCACCTCGACGGGCTCCAGACGACGGCCCGGCTCACGGCCGCGGCGGCCGACGGCGGGCACGCGCCCAAGGTCATCGTCCTCACCACGTTCGACCTCGACGAGTACGTGCTCGAGGCCATCCGCTCCGGCGCGAGCGGGTTCCTGCTCAAGGACGCGCCGCCCGAGGAGATGCTCGCCGCGATCCGCACGGTCCACCGCGGCGACGCCGTCATCGCGCCGTCCTCCACGCGGCGCCTGCTCGAGCACCTGGTGACCGCGCTGCCCGCCGAGCAGGTCGAGGACTCCCCCGCGCACGCCGCCGTCGAGGGCCTCACCGAGCGCGAGCGCGAGGTCCTCGTCCTCATGGCGCGCGGCCGGTCCAACACCGAGATCGCGAGCGACCTGTTCGTCGCCGAGGCGACGGTCAAGACGCACGTGGGCCGCATCCTCGCCAAGCTCGGTGCGCGCGACCGCGTCCAGGCCGTCGTCACGGCCTACGAGACGGGTCTGGTCCGCCCGGGCGTCTGACTCCCGCCCGTCCCGTCGGCGCCCCACCGGTCCCCGGACCCGTGGGGCGCCGTCGTGTCAGCCCTCGACGCAGGTCGGGTACGACCACGGGATGACCCGCCTCCCGTGCAGGACCCGACCCTCGCCGGACGCGGCGGGGCGGGCCCGGTCCGTAGCGTCGTCCACGATCCCGGCGTACGCCTCCGACCTGGTCGGTGCGAGCGCACGCCGGACCCGACGACGACCCTCGACGACGTACCCAGGAGATGACGTGGACACGACCGTGTACCGCCCCACCGACCCCGCCCCCGCCGGCCCGCCCGCGGTCCGGGCCCGTTCGCTGCGCAAGACCTACGGCACGGGCGAGGCGGCGGTGCACGCGCTCGACGGCGTGGACGTGGACTTCGAGCGCGGCCACTTCACGGCCATCATGGGCCCGTCGGGCTCGGGCAAGTCGACGCTCATGCACCTGCTCGCGGGGCTGGACACCGCGACGAGCGGCCACGCCTTCATCGGCGACACCGAGGTCACGGGGCTGAACGACAACGCGCTCACGCAGCTGCGGCGCGACCGGGTGGGCTTCGTCTTCCAGTCGTTCAACCTCCTGCCGATGTTCACGGCGGAGCAGAACATCACGCTGCCCGTCGAGCTCGCGAACGGCAAGGTCGACCGGGCATGGTTCGACACCCTGGTGCGCACGCTCGGCCTCGAGGCGCGCCTGAGCCACCGGCCGAGCGAGCTGTCCGGCGGGCAGCAGCAGCGCGTCGCCATCGCGCGCGCCCTCATCGCCGGGCCGGAGGTCGTCTTCGCCGACGAGCCGACGGGCAACCTCGACTCGCGCTCGGGCGCGGAGGTGCTGAGCTTCCTGCGCCGGTCGGTCCGCGAGCTCGGCCGCACGATCATCATGGTCACGCACGACCCGACGGCCGCCGCCTACGCGGACCGCGTCGTGCTCATCGCCGACGGCCGGATCGCCGGCGACATCAGCGACCCGACGCCCGAGTCGGTGCTCGCCGGGCTCGACGCCCTGCGCACGCTCGAGGCGCCGGGCGCCGACGGCCCCGCCACGACCGCGTCGCAGGCGGTGCGCGCCTGATGCTCCGCCTCACCCTGGCGCAGATGCGCCGCAGCATCGGCCGCCTCGTCGCGGCCGGCGTCGCGATCGTCATCGGGACGGCGTTCGTCACGGCGACCCTGATCGCGGGCAACGTCATCACCCAGACCACGAACGACTCGATCGCCGCACAGTTCGCGGACGCTGACCTCGTCGTGTCCGCGCCGAGCGACCTCACGGCGTCCGACGTGGACGCCCTGCGCTCCGTCGCGGGCGTCGACGCGGTGGACGCCGTCCAGTTCACCTACCTCGACCTGTCGCACGGCGCGAAGCGCGTGTTCCAGCTCGGCGTCCCGGCGCCGTCGGACCCGCGCTTCGAGGCGCTCGAGGTCGTCGAGGGCTCGATGCCGACGGCCTCCGGCCAGCTCTCCCTCCCCACCGCCGTCGCCGAGCGCCTGGGCGTCGGCATCGGGGACACCGTCACGAGCTCGCGCAACGTGTGGGACGCCGCCGCGCCCGACGGCGGCGCCTACGAGGAGGTCCGCGACGAGCTGACCGTCGTCGGCACGACCGACGACCCCTACGGCGCGTACGCCCAGATGGGCGGGGCCGTCGTGGTGACGGCCGAGGACGTGGCCGCGTGGCAGGCCGCGCAGGCCACGCCCGACGACCCCGAGCGCACCTACTCCGCCGCGATGGTGGGACTCGCCCCGGGCACCGACCTCGAGACGGCGCGCGCGGCCCTCGTCGCCGCGTCGCCGGACGAGGCCGAGGCCGTCACCCCTGACGAGCACGCCCAGGCGCAGGCCCAGAAGATGACGGGCGGCCAGGACGTCTTCACGTACGTCATCCTCGGCTTCGCCGCCGTGGCGCTGCTCGTCGCGGCGCTCGTCATCGCGAACACGTTCCAGGTGCTCGTCGCGCAGCGCACGCGCACCCTCGCCCTCCTGCGCGCCGTCGGCGCGAACCGGTCCCAGCTCGCCCGGTCGGTCCTGTCCGAGGCGACGATCCTCGGCGTCCTGTCCTCCGTGGGCGGCATCCTGCTCGGCTGCCTGCTCACCCAGGTCGCGCTCCTCGTGGCCCGCGGTGCCGACCTGGGCGTGCCGATCCCGGCGGCCATCACGGTGACGCCCGCGGTCGTGCTCGTGCCTCTCCTCGTGGGAACCCTCGTGACGGTCGTCGCGTCGTTCGCCCCGGCCCGGGCCGCCACGCGCGTCGCGCCGCTCGAGGCGCTGCGCCCCGCCGACGCGCCGAGCCTGACGCGCGGCGGGGGCCGCGTGCGCCTCGTGATCGCGACCCTGCTCACCCTCGGGGGCCTCGCCGTCCTCGGCGCAGGGATCTGGCTCGGCAGCACCGGCAGCCCCGAGGTCGGCCTCCTCGCCGGGGTCGCGGGCGGCGCCCTGTCGTTCGTCGGCGTCCTCGTCGGCGCCGTGTACTGGCTGCCGGGCGTCGTGTCGTTCGTGGGCCGGCTGCTCGCCGGCACCGGGTCGACGGCGCGGCTCGCCACCGCGAACACGCTGCGCAACCCGCGCCGCACCACGGCGACGAGCACCGCGCTGCTCATCGGCGTCACGCTCGTCGCGATGATGTCGACCGGCGCCGCCAGCGCCCGCACGTCCCTCGACGCGGCGCTCGACGACCAGTACCCGGTCGACGTCCTCGTCGCGACGGACGCCTACGGGTCGACGGGCGACGCCGTGCCGGACGACGTCGTGCGCGCCGTCTCGGGGACCGAGGGCGTCTCGCGCGTCGTCGAGCTCTCCGGGGCGACGGTCACGCTGCCCGACGGCACCGAGATGACGATGCACGGCGTCGACCCGGGCCAGGCGCGCGACGTCGTGCGCACGCCCGACGTGCTCGCGGCGTTCGCCCCGGGCACGGTCATGGTCCCCGAGGCCGACGCCGAGGTCTGGGACGTCGCCGAGGGCGACACGCTGGAGCTCACCGGGCCGGACGGGGCGACCCTCGGGCTGACCGCCCACGTCGGCGCCATCGGGACCGGCTGGCTCCTCGACGCCGAGGACGCGAGGACCCTGGCCCCGGACGCCCTCGTGTCCCGGCTGTGGGTCGGGCTCGACGACACGGGAGACGCGACGCAGGTCGTGCCCGCGATCCAGGACGCGATCGTCTCGTCGGACACGCCCGTCGAGGTCGCCGGCGTCGCGGTCGAGCGCGCGGCGATGCAGAGCGTCATCGACACGATCCTCGGGGTCATCGTGGGCCTGCTCGCGGTCGCCGTCGTCATCGCGCTCATCGGCGTGGCGAACACGCTGTCGCTCTCGGTGATCGAGCGGCGACGCGAGTCGGCGACGCTGCGCGCGATCGGCCTCAGCCGCGCCCAGCTGCGGTGGATGCTCGCGATCGAGGGCATGCTCATCGCGGGCGTGGGCGCGGTCCTCGGCATCGTGCTGGGCGTCCTGTACGGCTGGGCCGGTGCGGCGACGGCGCTGAGCGTCATGGGCGACGTGTCGCTCGCGGTGCCGTGGCGGGACGTCGCGCTCGTGCTCGTCGTCGCGCTCGTGGCGGGGCTCGTCGCGTCGGTCGTGCCCGGCCGGACGGCCGCCCGCACGTCGCCCGTCGCGGCGCTCGCCGTGGACTGAGCCGCGGCTCGTCGGGCCTGACGGTCGACGCGCGCCCCTGTGGACGGAACTCCGTCCACAGGGGCGCGCTCGTTCCCGGGCGGCTGCGTCGCCCTGTCGGGCACCATCGCCACGTGCCGCCCGCCCTCGCCTCGACTCCCTCCGTCACCGCCCCCGCGCCACCCGCACCCGAGCGCGCCGGGCCGCGCGGCGAGGCGTGGCTGCGCGTCACGGTGCACCCCGCCACGGACGTCCTGCTCCCGTCCGGGGCACGCCTGGGCGACGTCCGCGCCGGTCTCGCCGAGCTCGTGTGCCGCCCGGAGCTGCGCACCGCCGCCCTGCTCGTGGACGGCGTCCCGGTCGACGACGACCAGCGCTGCGGGACCCGCCCCCTGCTCCCCGGGGCGACGGTCGCCGTCCCGCCCGCGGGCGGGAGGCCGGTCGCCGGCACGGCTCGCCCGGACGCCGTGCTCGCCGCCCCGCTCCACGTCGCCGTCCTCGCGGGCGGGGACGCGGGGCGGCTCGTCGCCGTCCCGGACGGCGCGGGCCGCACCCGGGTCGACGCGCTCGACGTCCGCCGCCGCGTCACGCGCCGCGGCACGCGGGTCCGCGTCCGCGTGCCGCGCGGGACCCGGCGCGTGCCCGACGACGCGGGGGTCCTCGTCGCACGACCTGCCGGGGCCGGCCGCCGGGTCGCGTCGTGGCGCACGGTCCGGTGGCGCACGGGCGACGCGCTCTCGACCCCCCACGGCGTCTACGCCCTGCGACCGCGCCCCCTCCTCGTGCACGGACCCCGCACCGGCCCCGTCGACCCGGCCGCCGTCGACGCGTCCCCGGGTCGGCCGAGCGCGAGCCACCTCGCGACCGCGGCAGCACCCGCGGTCGCGTCGCTGGCCCTCGCCGTGGCGTTCCGCCAGCCGCTGTACGCGCTGCTCGCCCTCGCCGGGCCGCTCGCGCTCCTCGTCCCCGCGCTCGTCGAGGCGCACCGACGCCGCGCGGCCCGCGGGGGCGGCGGGGGTCCGGGGTCCGACGCGAGGCGATCGCCGGGTGACGACGGTGCGCGGACGACGGCGCCCGTCGACCCGTTGCGCCCTCGGCCCGCCGACGCGCTCACCTGGGCGACGGTCGCCCGGCTCGCACCGGTCGCCGCGCCGCCCGGTGGGGCTCCGCCAGGCGCGGGCGCCGACCCGAGCGCCGCGGTGGCACCCGTCGCGCCCGTGCGGCTCCCCGACGGCTGCGTCGCCGTCGTCGGTCCCCGCGCCCTCGCGCTCGCGGCCGCGCGGGCCGTGCTCGGGGAGCTCCTGTCGACGGGCGCCGTACCGACGTTCCGGCACCCGCCGCACTCCGCGTCCGACTGGGCCTGGTGCCGCTGGCTCCCTCGGGCGAGCGCCGTCGGCTCGCTGGACGCCGCACGGCCGCCGACCGGCCCGGCCACCGTCCTCGTCGTCGACGGGGCCCCGCCCGCGGGCGAGCTCGCCCGGGCGTGGGAGCGGCTCGGGCCCGCGGGGACCGACCTGCTCCTCGTGCTCGACGACGCGGCCCGCGTCCCGGCGTGGTGCCGGACGGTCGTGGACGTGGCCGGCCCGAGCGTCGTGGTCACCGGCCCGGACGACGCACGCACCGTGCGCGAGCACGTCGGGGCGAGCGAGGAGTGGGCCGTCGCGCTCGCCCGTCGGCTCGCCGCGGCGGACCACCTCGGTCGCCTGGACGGCACCGTCCCGGCCGGGCACGATCCCGGCGACCCGACCTCGCCCTCGCTCCCGGCAGACGTCGCGCTCGGCGACCTCCTCGGCCTGCCGGGCGAGCCGGACGAGCTCACGGCGTGGGTCGACGCCCGCTGGCAGGACGCGGCGCAGCGCGACGGGACCGGCCTGCGGGCTGCGCTGGGCGTCGGGGCCGGGGGCGCACCGGTGACCGTGGACCTCGTCCGCGACGGCCCGCACGTGCTCGTGGCCGGGACCACGGGGGCGGGCAAGTCGGAGCTCCTCCAGACCCTCGTCACGGGGCTCGCGCTGGGGCGCTCGCCGGCGGAGCTGTCGATCGCGCTCGTCGACTTCAAGGGCGGCGCGAGCTTCGGGGCGTGCGGGCTCCTGCCGCACGTCGTGGGCACGGTGACCGATCTCGACCCGGGTCTCGCCGGCCGCGCGCTCGCCGGGCTGCGGTCCGAGCTGCGCCGGCGCGAGCGCGTGCTCGCCGCGGCGGGCGCGACCAGCGTCGACGAGCTCCCCCGAGGACGCCTGCCCCGGCTCGTCGTCGTGGTGGACGAGTTCCGGGCGCTCGCCGACGACCTGCCCGACCTGCTGCCCGGCCTGCTGCGCGTCGCCGCCCAGGGCCGCTCCCTCGGCGTGCACCTCGTGCTGGCGACGCAGCGGCCTGCCGGCGCGGTGAGCGCCGACGTCCGGGCCAACATCACCCTGCGCCTCGCCCTGCGGGTGGTCGACGCCGCCGACTCGCGCGACGTCGTCGAGTCACCGCTCGCCGCGCTCGTCCCGGCGTCGGTGCCGGGGCGGCTCGTCCTGCGCCGGGGCGCCGAACCTCCGCTCGCGGTGCAGTGCGCCCGGGCCGGGGCCCCGGCGCGCGTCTCGGCGTCGGGTGCGCGCGGCGCTCCCCCGTGGGGCGTCGCAGGAGGCCTCCCCCACGGAGGCTCCCGCGCGCACGACGGCCACGCGCCCGGCACGGGAGCACCCCGGCCCGCCGACGACCGGCTCCCCCTGATCGTGGCGGCGGCCCGCGACGTCGCGGAGCGTGCCGGCCTGCGCCCGGCGCCGCCGCCGTGGCTGCCTGCCCTCCCCGACCAGGTCGGGCAGGACGACCTCGCGGACCTCGCGCGCGCGGCCGGCGCCGTGGCGCACGACGGCAGGCTCGGGACCGACGGCAGGCTCGGGACCGCCGACCCGCCGGGCGACGCTGCGCACCTCGGTGACGGTCGGGCCGACGCCGGGGTCGGCACGGTGCTCGCCGGAGCCGCGGGGCTGCCCGTCGCGCTCGGCGACGTCCCCGACCTGCAACGCCGGACCGTCGTCCGGTGGGACCCCCACGACGGGCACCTCGCAGTGCTGGGCCGCGCACGCTCAGGGCGGACGACGGCGCTGCGGACCGTAGGACGGGCCGCGCTCGCGCTCGGGTGGGCGGTCCACGCCGTCGGGTCGGGGCTCGCCGACCTCGCGTCCCATCCCGGGACGGGGACGGTCGTCGACCGCGACGACCCGCGTCGGCTCGTCCGCCTCCTGCGGCTGCTCGCCGGTCACGACGACGGCCAGGGGCGCCCCGCGAGGACCGACGCCACCGACCGGGTCCTCCTGCTCGTCGACGACATCGAGGCCGTCCGGTCGGCCCTCGCGGGCGTGGCGGGCGGTGCCGGCGCCGACGCGCTCGCGGACGTGCTCACCGGCCCCGCCGCGGTCGCCATGGGGTGCACCGGCCCGACGGTCGCGGGGCTGTCGTCGCTGGTCGGGGTGCGCGCGGTCATGGTGTCGCGCGACCGTCACGACGACGTGGCGCTGGGCGTGCCCTCCGCGCTCGCCGGACAGGGAGGCCCGGCGGGGCGTGCCGTGTGGCTCGGTCCCGGCGAGCCGGTCCTGTGCCAGCTCGCTCTCTCCGCGACGCCGCCGGAGCACGCTCCCGGGAGGTCGGCGCTCCCGGCCGCCGACGGGCCGGGCACGCCGGACCGGGACGCTCCGCCCGGCGCGTTCCGGCTCGCACCCCTGCCCGCGCGAGTCGCGCCCGCCGACCTCACCACCCCGGATCCGCTCCTCGCGTCGGCCGGTCCGGGCATCGAGCCGACGGGTTCGCGCCTCGCGTCGGCTGCGCTCCACGTCCCGGTGGGTCGGGGCGGCGACACGGCCGTCACGGTCACGCTGGACGTGTCGGGCGGAGCGCTCGTGGTCGGCCCGCCGGGCTCGGGGCGCACGAGCGCGCTGACCCTCCTCGCGCGGCACGTGGCGCGCGCGGGCGCCCTGCGCGCGGTCGTCGCCCGCGACGACGCGCTCGCCGCGGCCGCCAGACCCGGGACCGAGGTGGTCCGCCGGTACGCGCCGGCCGACGTCGGCGCTCTCCTCGACGTCGTCGGCACGCGCGAGCCCGGGCAGGAGGATGCGTGCGAGAACGGTCCACGGGGACTGCCCGGTGTGGTCGTGGTCGACGACCTGGAGGTCCTCGTCCAGCTCTGCGTGGTCGAGGGCGAACGGCTCGCGGCAGCGTGCCGGGACGGCCTCGTGCTCCTCGCGTCCGCGACGACCGGCGGCGCCGCGTCGGCGCTGCGCGGCCCGCTCGCGGACCTGCGCGGCGTGCGCGCCGGCATCGTCCTCGCGCCGGGTGAGCGCGGCAGCACCGAGGTGTTCGGTCGTGGCCTCGAGTGGCTCGCCGAGCCGGGACGACCGCGGCCCGGCCGCGGGGTGCTCGTCCAGGGCGCCCGGCTCACACCGGTGCAGCTCGCGCTGCCCTCGGCGGGCGGTCGAGGCTCAGGGACCTACGCGCAGCCAGGGCGTCGGGCGTGACGTACCGGGTGTGCCCGGGTGCCCGGCACGGCCCGGGAGTCAGGCCGCCGCCCGGGAGTCAGGCCGCGGCGCGGGAGTCACGGGTCGTGGCCTCGACGACCGGCCGCAGCATGAGGAGGACGAAGACCACCACGGCGAGCACGAGCGCGGCGACGACCCACGGCGTGACACCCACCTGGAGCGAGCTGATCGCCACGACGGCCTGGAGGATCTGCCACGTCGCGACCGGCGACCGCGCCCAGCGCTGCCCGCGCAGCAGACCACGCAGGCTCGCGGCGAGCACCGCGGCGACGCCCAGCGCGAAGACGACGAGGAACACGCTGACCCCGAACGACTGCGACCCGCCGCGCACGAGCTCGACGAGGAGGAGGACCGCGCCGACGACGAGGACCGCGGCCTCGATCCCGACCCCGACGAGGAGCGCGGTCAGCGCCGGGGGTCGCGAGGCGCCGTCGGGCGCCGGACCAGGCGTCGGGACGGGCGTCGTCGGGGGCTGCTCGGGCGGCTGTCCGGAGGGCTTGCGGGGAGGCACGATCACCCAGCGTACGCGCCGACCTGCGGCTTCACACCCGTGTGACGAAGACCTCACGATTCATGCGACGGAAACTTTCTCGTAACCCCTTGTGCTGCGCTTCACGAGGTGTGAACCTGGTTCAAGCATCAATCACCCCCGCCTCGAGCCCTGGTCCAGGCAGCCCCTGCTGGGCATCACCGCGACGAGTCATCACCTCGCGACCAGGCTCCCCTCTGCCAAGGAGACGACGATCATGGACTGGCGCCACCGCGCAGCCTGCCTCGACGAAGACCCTGAGCTCTTCTTCCCCATCGGCAACACCGGACCCGCGCTCCTCCAGATCGAGGAGGCGAAGGCCGTGTGCCGTCGCTGCGACGTCGTCGACACGTGCCTCAAGTGGGCCATCGAGTCCGGGCAGGACGCGGGCGTCTGGGGCGGCCTCTCCGAGGACGAGCGCCGCGCGCTCAAGCGCCGCACCGCTCGCGCGCGCCGCGCCGGCTGACCACGCTCCGCCCCCACGGGCGTCGAGCAGCACGTCGACGACGGGCCGTCATCCTCCGGGGTGGCGGCCCGTCGTCGTAACAGGCGGTCGAACCTGGCGATCGTGCCAGGCGCGCGACCGACAGGACGCGAGGTCTCAGCCCTGCCGGTTGCCGTCGCGCAGGACGAGGGCGAGCACGACCTGCGTACCCCCGCCAGGTCGCGGCGACCACTCGATGGTGCCGCCGAGCTCGTTCGTGACGAGCGTGCGCACGATCTGCGTCCCCAGGCCGCTCTTCGCGGCCTTGCCTGCCCGGGCGACATCGCCGTCGGGCATGCCGATGCCGTCGTCCGCGACCACGATGCGCAGCGCGGAGCCCTCGCGCTCGACCGCGACCTCGACGGTCCCGGTGTCCTGCTTGGCGAGGCCGTGCTCGACCGCGTTGGTGACGAGCTCGGTGAGGATGAGTGCGAGCGGCGTCGCGTCCTCCGCCGGCACGAGGCCGAAGCTCCCGGTGCGGACGGTGCGCACGCTCGTGTCCGCCGACGCGACGTCGGCGGCGAGGCGCAGGGCCCGGCCCACCATGTCGTCGAACTCGACCTCCTCGTCGAGCGTCTGCGACAGACTCTCGTGCACGAGCGCGATCGTCGCGACGCGACGCATGGCCTCCTCGAGGGCGGCGCGCGCCTCGGGCACGTCCATGCGGCGGGCCTGGAGGCGCAGGAGCGCGGCGACGGTCTGGAGGTTGTTCTTCACGCGGTGGTGGATCTCGCGGATCGTCGCGTCCTTGGTGATGAGCTCGCGCTCGCGCCGCCGCAGCTCGGACACGTCGCGGCACAGCAGGACGGCGCCGATGCGCTGGCCCGACTCGGTGAGCGGCAGCGCGCGCAGCGACAGCGCGACGCGCTGCGCCTCGATCTCCGTGCGCCAGGGCGCGCGGCCCATGACGACGAGCGGGAGCGACTCGTCGACGGGGGTCTGGTGCTCGATGAGGTCGGCCGTGACCTCGGCGAGCGACCGCCCGACGAGCGGGCCGATGACGCCGAGGCGGTGGAAGCAGCTCAGCGCGTTGGGGCTCGCGTAGAGGACCTCGCCCTCGGAGTTGAGCCGGATGAGGCCGTCGCCGACGCGCGGGGCGCCGCGGCGCGGTCCGGTCGCCGCGTTGGGGAAGGGGAACTCGCCGCGGGAGATCATCGCGATGAGGTCGTCCGCGGCCTCGACGTAGTTGAGCTCGAGGCGGCTGGGCGTGCGCCCGCTGCCGAGGTTGGTCTGCCGCGCGACGACGGCGATCGCGCGCCCGGCGTGCAGCACGGGGATCGCCTCCTCCCGCACCGCGTACGCGCCGAACCAGCGCGGCTCGCGCGAGCGCTGGGAACGGACCTCGGTGAGCGCGCGCTCGAGCTGCGGGCGCTGCCCCTCGGGGGCGGACGAGCCCACGATGTCGTCGTAGTGGACGGTCGCGCCGGTCGACGGGCGGCACTGCGAGACGGCGACGAAGTTGCCGTCGGTCGTGGGGAGCCACAGCACGAGGTCGGCGAACGCGAGGTCGGAGATCACCTGCCAGTCGCCCACGAGCAGGTGCAACCACTCGTTGTCCGCCGGGCTGAGGTCGGCGTGGCGGGAGATGAGGTCACTCATGGCAGACACGGACCCCAGCGTAAGGGGGTCGGACCGGTAGAGTCCCCTCAGCGCCCGCCCGCGCGGTCGCCCGAACCCGCCGACCGGCCCGGCGGCCGACCCGCACGGGTCGGCGGCAGGTCGGCCCGTGGCCCGAGGAGGTCCCGTGCACCTGAGCGTCGAGCTCCGCTATCCCGCCGCCGTCCCCGTGGTCGGCGCGATGCTCGCCGACGAGGAGTTCGTGCGCTGGCGCGCCGCACGCTCGGGCGGCGACGGGGCCCACGTCGAGCAGGTCGACGTCACCGGCGGTGCCGCCGAGGGGTTCACCGTGACGGTCCGCCGCACCCTGCCCACCGACCAGATCCCGGCCCACGTCCGGTCCTTCGTCGGGGGCCAGCTCGAGATCCGTCAGGCCGAGGCGTGGGAGCCCGAGCGCGACGGCGAGCGGGCCGGGACCGTGTCGCTCGAGATCACCGGCGCCCCGGTGCGGCTCACGGGCACGGTCACGCTCTGGTCCGACGGCGACGGCACCGTGGAGCGCTACGCGGGCGAGGTGAAGGCCTCGGTGCCGCTGTTCGGGGGCGCGATCGAGCAGGCCGCCGCGGAGGCCGTGCGCGCCGCGCTGGCGGCGGAGGAGGCGGCGGGTCGGGAGTGGCTCGCCCGCTGAGGTCGCGGTCGACTCCAGGGCGCCCGCGGAGCCGGTCTCGAACCGGTAACGATTTCCGCCGAACCCGACCGGACGGTAGGTCGCAATAACGCTCTGACCTGCGTCGATGCGGTAGTGGGAGCGCGACCACACCGCATCGAGGGTGACCGGCGCTTGACACGGGATCGGCAGGGAAAGCACGATCACCCCGTTGTGTGGAAGCGCTACCACTTCGTGGTGGGAGCGCTGCCACGACCCCGCCCCACCGACAAGGGAGTCACCGTGCTGAGCAGCACCCGTACGACCCGCCGGCCCCGCAAGGCGATCACCGCCGTCGCAGGCCTCGCGGCCATCACCCTCACCCTGACCGCGTGCTCGAGCGGCTCCGGCTCGAACGACGACGAGACGGGCTCCGGCGACGGCGAGAAGATCACCCTCACCGTGGCCACGTTCAACGACTTCGGCTACACCGACGAGCTCCTCGCCGCGTACACCGAGGAGCACCCGAACGTCACGGTCAAGCAGACCAAGGCCGCCAAGTCCGAGGACGCGCGCACCAACCTCACCACCAAGCTCGCCGCCGGCGGCGAGGGCCTGGCGGACATCGAGGCCATCGAGGTCGACTGGCTCCCGGAGCTCATGCAGTACCCCGACCTCTTCACCGACCTCACCGACTCGGCGCTCGACGGCCGCTGGGTGGACTGGAAGGTCCAGCAGGCCACGACGCCGGACGGCAAGCTCATCGGCTACGGGACGGACATCGGCCCGAGCGCGATCTGCTACCGCCAGGACCTCTTCGAGGCCGCCGGCCTGCCGACCGACCCCGCCGAGGTGGCGGAGCTCCTCGGTGGCGAGGACGCGACGTGGGACGACTACTTCGCCGCAGGCAAGACCTTCGTCGCCGCGAGCGACGCGGCCTGGTACGACTCGGCCATGTCGATCTCGCAGGGCATGGTCAACCAGATCGACAACGCCTACGAGGAGTCCGACGGCACGCCCAAGGACCTCGCGACGAACCAGCCGATCATCGACATCTACGACACCGTCCTCGAGCAGTCCACGACCAACGAGCTCTCCGCGGGCCTCGAGCAGTGGACGCCCGACTGGGACGCCGCGTTCCAGAACGACGGCTTCGCGACGATGATCTGCCCCGCGTGGATGACCGGCCCGGTCGAGGAGCGCTCGGGTGGCGTCACCGGCTGGAACGTCGCGGACGTCTTCCCCGGCGGCGGCCTCAACTGGGGCGGCTCGTTCCTCACGGTCCCGGCCTCCGGCCCGAACGCCGAGGCGGCCAAGGAGCTCGCTGCCTGGCTGACCGACCCGGCGCAGCAGACGACGGCCTTCGAGAACGCGGGCACGTTCCCGTCGCAGATCGAGGCGCAGGAGTCCGACGCCGTGCAGTCGTTCACGAACGACTTCTTCAACAACGCCCCGGTCGGCACGATCTTCGTGAACCGTGCGCTCGCGATCGACAGCGCCCCGTTCAAGGGCGCCAACTACTTCTCGATCCACACGACCGTCCAGGACGGCATCAAGCGCGTGGACGTCGAGAAGACCGACGACGCCGCGGCTTCGTGGCAGAAGACGCTCCAGTCCTTCCAGGACCTGGGCCTGTGACCTGACGGGGCCGGGGCGGCACCACGGTGCCGCCCCGGCCCCGCTCGCGTCCACCGCCGGGCGACGCCGCCCCGGCGGCCGCCCGACCGCCACCCGCAGTCACCAGCAGCCCAGGAACCTCACATGGCCGTCCTCTCGCCCACCCAGCCCTCCCCGGGGCTCAGCGGGCCGACGCCGCGCACGCCGCGACGCGTCGGCTTCTCCCAGCGTCTGAGCCGCTGGGACGTCAAGGTCTCGCCCTACCTCTACATCTCGCCCTTCTTCATCCTGTTCGCGATCACGGGGCTCTTCCCGCTCGTGTACACCGCCGTGGTGTCGGTCTACGACTGGAACCTGCTCGGCGGCCAGGGCGACTTCGTCGGCCTCCAGAACTACACGGACGTCCTCGCGCAGCCCACGTTCTGGAAGTCGCTGCGCAACACGTTCTCGATCTTCCTGCTGTCGTCCGTGCCGCAGGTGATCGCCGCCATCGCGATCGCCGCTCTCCTCGACCAGAACCTGCGCGCCGCCACGTTCTGGCGCATGGGTGTCCTGCTCCCCTACGTCGTCGCCCCCGTCGCGGTGTCGATGATCTTCGGCCGCCTCTTCGCCGACCAGTACGGCCTCATCAACGAGCTCCTCGGCCTCGTCGGCATCGAGCCGATCCGCTGGCACGCGGACGCGCTCGCGAGCCACGTCGCCATCGCGTCGATGGTGAACTTCCGCTGGACGGGCTACAACGCGCTGATCTTCCTCGCCGCGATGCAGGCTGTGCCGCGCGAGCTGTACGAGGCCGCGATCATCGACGGCGCCGGCCGCGTGCGCCAGTTCTTCTCCGTGACCGTCCCGCAGATCCGCGCGACGATCATCTTCGTGGTCATCACGTCGACCATCGGCGGGCTCCAGATCTTCGACGAGCCCCGCATGTACGACGCGCAGGGCCTCGGCGGCGCCGACCGGCAGTGGATGACCACCGTGCTGTACCTCTACGACGTCGCGTGGGGCAACCAGAAGAACTTCGGCCGCGCGGCCGCGGTCGCCTGGCTGCTGTTCCTCCTCATCCTCGTCATCGGGATGATCAACTTCCTCGTGACCCGGCGTATCGCCACCTCCAACGCCCAGCCGCGCCCGCCGCGGTGGGTCAGACGGCGTCGTGAGACCCAGAAGCGCCTGCGCGCCGAGGGCGCCATGTCCGCGCAGCGCTCCGCTGCCGGGGACCAGGCGTCCGCACCGACCGCCGCCCGCACGACCGACCGGAGGAAGCGATGAGCTCCGTCCCCGTCATCGCCCAGACCGCGGGCCCGGGTGCGGCCCGCGCCGCAGCCCGACGCCGCGGTGCCGGCAAGAACGTCGGCGGCACCCAGCGCCGCCCGCGCTGGGTCACGTACACCATCCTCGGGGTCGTCCTGCTGATCTCGGTGTTCCCGCTGTACTTCACCCTCATCCTGGGCTCGTCGACGCCCGAGGAGATCTCGCGGAGCGCGCTGCCCCAGCTCCTGCCGGACGCGAGCCTGTTCGACCGGTTCGCCGAGGTCATCAACTCCGACGCGATCAACTTCTGGAAGGCCGCCTGGAACTCGGTGGTCGTCGCGGTGCTCACGTCGCTGTCCGTCGTGCTCTTCTCGACGCTCGCGGGCTTCTCGTTCGCCAAGCTCCGGTTCCGGGGGCGCGGGCCGCTCCTCGTCTTCGTCATCGCGACGATGGCGGTCCCGACGCAGCTCGGCGTCATCCCGATGTACATCCTCATGTCGGACCTCGGGTGGATCGGCAAGCTCCAGGCCGTCATCGTGCCCGCGCTCGTCACCGCGTTCGGCGTCTTCTGGATGACGCAGTACCTGGGCGAGGCGCTCCCGTACGAGCTCATCGAGGCGGCCCGCGTCGACGGCGCGTCGATGTTCCGCACGTTCTGGTCCATCGCGCTCCCTGCGGCGCGCCCTGCCGCCGCGATGCTCGGTCTGTTCACCTTCGTGCAGCAGTGGACGAACTTCTTCTGGCCGTCGATCGTGCTCAACCAGAACAACCCGACGTTGCCGCTGGTCGTCCGGTCCCTCCAGGCGAACTTCTTCGTCGACTACTCGCTCGTCATGGCGGGGATCTTCCTCGTGACCCTGCCGCTGATCGTCATCTTCATCTTCACCGGCCGCCAGCTCGTGGCGGGCATCATGCAGGGCGCCGTCAAGGGCTGACGCCCGGCGCCACCGCGCGGAGCCCGACCGCGCACCACCCCGGTGCGCGACGCCCGCGCGGCAGACCGTCGCGCGGGCGGGCCCACCGGCCCGCCCGCGCGCCACTCCTCGACCTCTCGAAGGACAATCGACCCATGACCAGCTTCGTCCCGTCCGCGCCCCTCCTCCCGAACCCGGCGACCGCGACCGGACGCGTCGAGATGCCCCCGGGCTTCCTCTGGGGCGCCGCGACCGCCGCGTTCCAGATCGAGGGCGCGGGGCACACCGACGGCCGCACGGACTCGGTGTGGGACGCGTTCGCCCGCGTCCCGGGTGCCGTCGTGAACGGCGACGACGGCATGGTCGCGTGCGACCACTACCACCGGTACCGCGAGGACGTCGCGCTCATGCGCGAGCTCAACCTCGGCACGTACCGGTTCTCGACGTCGTGGGCGCGCGTCCGGCCCGACGGCGGCGCGCCCAACCCGGCGGGCATCGCCTTCTACGACCGCCTCGTCGACGAGCTGCTCGGCGCGGGCATCCTGCCGTGGCTGACGCTGTACCACTGGGACCTCCCGCAGGCCCTCGAGGAGAGGGGCGGCTGGACCTCGCGCGACACGGCCTACCTCTTCGCCGAGTACGCCGTGACGATGCACGAGGCCCTCGGCGACCGCGTCGGCGTGTGGACGACGCTCAACGAGCCGTGGTGCTCGGCCTTCCTCGGCTACACCGCGGGCGTGCACGCGCCGGGCCGCCAGTCGCGCGAGGACGGCCTCGCCGCGGCGCACCACCTCCTGCTCGGCCACGGCCTCGCGGTCCAGGCGCTGCGCGAGCGTGCGCCGGAGGCGAACCTCGGCCTGACGCTGAACTTCACCGTCTCCGACCCGGTCGACCCGCAGGACCCGGCCGACGTCGACGCCGCGCGCCGCATCGACGGGCAGTTCAACCGGATCTTCCTCGACCCGGTCTTCCACGGCGAGTACCCCGCGGACGTCCTGGAGGACGTCGCGCCCTACGGGCTGCTCGACCACGTCAAGGACGGCGACCTGGAGATCATCTCCACGCCGATCGACACGCTCGGTGTCAACTACTACAACGGCGGCGCCGTCTCGGGGCACCCGCTGCCCGCGACGGAGTCCGGCGGCGGGACGCGTCCCGAGGGCGTGCGCGACGAGCCCGCGGACGACGCGCCGGTGCGCGCGACGTCGTCCCCCTTCCCGGCCGCGGACGACGCGCACGACCGCTCGCGCGGCCTGCCCCGGACGGACATGGGCTGGGAGGTGCAGCCCGAGGGGCTGACGCGCCTGCTCACGCGCCTCCAGCGGGACTTCACCGGCCCGCGCGGCGTGGCGATGTACATCACGGAGAACGGCGCGGCCTACCCCGACCAGGTGGCCGAGGACGGCACCGTGGACGACCAGGACCGGCTCGAGTTCATCGACGCGCACCTGCGCGCGACGCGCGACGCGATCGACGCCGGCGCGGACGTGCGCGGGTACTTCGCGTGGTCGCTGCTCGACAACTTCGAGTGGGCGCTCGGGTACACCAAGCGGTTCGGCATCGTCCGCGTCGACTACGAGACGCAGGAGCGCACGGTCAAGGCGAGCGGCGCCTGGTACGCGCAGGTCGCGCGCGACAACGCGGTGCCGGCGCGCGACGCGGCCGCCGCGGACGCCACCGCCGGGGAGTGACGACACGGTGAGCGGGGCGGTGCGGTCGGCGGGGCGCGCGCGGGATACTGTCCTGATGAACAGCCTGCGCTCCGCGCCGACCCTGGACGAGGTGGCCCAGACGGCGGGTGTCTCGCGCTCGACCGCGTCGCGCGCGATCAACGGCGGCCTGCGCGTGTCGCCCGAGGCCCAGGCGGCGGTCGACGCCGCCGTCGCCCAGCTCGGCTACACGCCCAACCGCGCCGCCCGCTCCCTCGTGACGCGCCGCACCGACTCGATCGCGCTCGTGGTCCCCGAGCCGGACGAGCGCATCCTCACCGACCCGTTCCTCGCGGGCACGATGCGCGGCGTGAGCGCCGCGCTCGGGGGCACGGACCTCCAGCTCGTCCTGCTGTTCGCGCGGCCCGACGAGCAGCCGGGCCGCATCGTCCGGTACCTGAGCAGCGGGCACGTGGACGGCGCGATCGTCGCGTCGCACCACCGCGACGACGAGCTCGAGGAGGCGCTGCTCGCGGCCCGGCTGCCCGCGGTCTTCGTCGGGCGTCCGTTCCGCCCGACGCCCGACCTCCTCTACGTCGACGTCGACAACGTCGAGGGCGGCCGCCTCGCGGCGCGCCGGCTCGTCGAGGCGGGCCGCCGCCGCATCGCGACGATCGCCGGTCCGCAGGACATGACGGCCGGCGTCGACCGGCTCACGGGCTGGCGCGAGGTGCTCCAGGGTGCGGGCCTGCCCGACGACGCGGTCGAGATCGGCGACTTCGCCGTAGCCGGCGGCGCCGCCGCGATGGAGCGCATCCTCGCGGCACACCCCGACGTCGACGGCCTGTTCGTCGCGTCGGACCTCATGGCCGAGGGCGCGCTGCGCGTCCTGGCGGCGCACGGGCGCGACGTGCCGCGCGACGTGTCCGTGGTCGGGTTCGACAACCTCGCGACCGCCGCCTCGACGGTGCCGCCGCTCACGACGGTCCAGAACCCGATGGTCGAGATGGTCCGCGGTGCGACGGACCTCCTGCTCGACCTCGTCGGCGGGCGCGGGGACGAGATCGCGTCGCAGGTCCTCTCCCCCGAGCTCGTCGAGCGCGACTCGGTCTGACCTCCCCCGTCGCCGTGGCGCCCTACCCGGGGTGCCGCGGCGACGTGGGAGGGTCCTCGTAGCCTGAGGTTCGTGACCTCGTCCTCGGCACTCCCGACCCCGCTCTCGCGCGCCGACGTGCTCACGGCGCGCTGGCACGCCCAGCAGCTCGACCGCGCGCCCGACGCGGCCGACTCCCCGATCGACGTCGCCGTCCTCGACCTGGGCGTCCAGGACACCGGGCCCGACGGCGCCGCCTGGGGGCTCGCGGTGCGCGGCGCCCCGGCCGTGACGCCGGGCAGCCTCCCGCCGGACCTCGCCCTCGCCTGGACCCTGCGCGGCGCGCCGCACGTCTACCGTCGCGCGGACCTGGACGACGTCGCCGTCGCGACCGCCCCGCTCTCCGAGGCCGACGCCGCCAAGCGGGTCTTCGACGCGAGCAAGCCGCTGCGCGCGGCGGGACTCGCCGTGCTCGACGCGTTGCGCACGGAGGCGCGGCTCGAGCGCGAGATCGTCGTCGACCCGACCGTCAAGGGGGACCTCTCGACGCGGCTCACGCAGCGCCTCCCCGAGCAGCACCTGCGCTGGTGCCGGTCGTGCGGCGCGACGCACAGCTACGAGCAGACGTTCCGCCTCGCCGCGCTCCAGGCCGGGCTCGAGCTGGAGCCCGGCACGTCGCCGCCGGTGCTGCGGCGGGTGCCGGGCCTCGAGCCGTCGCTCTACGGCAGGCTCGGGACCGAGGCCGTGCCGCACCACGACGTCGTGCGGGGCTACCTGCGCTTCTTCCCCGCCGCGACCGTCCAGGACGTCGCGGGGTTCCTCGACGCGCCGGTCAAGGACGTGCGCGCCCTCTGGCCCGACGACGCCGTGCGTGTGGAGATCACCGACGCCGAGCCCGGCGCGCGCCCGGCCGAGCGCTGGGCGCTGGCCGACGACGTCGAACAGCTCCGGGGCGCCGCGGCCCGACACCGCGACGTGCGGCCGGGCACCGGTGCCCCCGTGGTCCGGCTCGTGGGCCCGTACGACCTGTACCTCCAGCTCCGCGACCGCGCCACGCTCGTGGCCGACGCGGCGCGCGCCAAGGACTTGTGGCGCGTCCTCGGCCGGCCCGGGGCCGTGCTCGCGGACGGCGAGGTCGTCGGGACGTGGCGGCCCCGCGCGTCGGGCCGGCGGCTCACCGTCCTCACGGACCCGTGGGTCCCGTGGGACGCCGCGCTCACGGACGCCGTCGCCGAGCAGGCCGAGCGCCTGCGAGCGTTCCGCGACGCGGCGTCCGTGACCGTCTCGTCGGCGTAGGCCGCGACGAGGTAGCGGGATCAGCGCTTCACGTGGCCGTACCGGTGCGTCGTGCGGCTGACGGCCTGCTCGTGCAGGACCGTGAGCAGCTCACGGCGACCGCTCGCGACGATGCGGTGGTCCAGGACCGTGACCTCGCCGACGCGCTCGGCCGCAGCCTCGTGCAGCCCGGGCGCGGAGCCGACGACGCGGACCCTGCCCCGGACCGCTCCGGACGCGACGCGGCGCGCGAAGTCGTCGTCGCTCACCGCGGAATCGCCGGACGACGGCACGACGACCACGGGCACGCCCGCCGTGCGCGCGGCGTGCAGCACGCGCTCGACCTCGACCGGCAGCGCGTCGGCGCCGACCCGCACCGTGAGCACGTCGACCGGCCGGTAGCGGAAGACGTTCGACTCGACGTGCAGGCCCGAGGGGTCGTGGCCGGCGGAGAACTCCCGCTCCCACCAGCGCGCGTCGTCGGCCTTCGCCCACGCGAGCCACGCCTCGGGCGCGGCCTCGCGCGCGGGCGGTGCGACGGGTTCGGCTCGCCCGGGCGCCGTGGTGCCCGACGACGTCCGCGCGCCCTCGTCAGCGCCCTCGCCCGTCGCGTCGGCCCAGCCGCCGAGCTGCGCGACGTAGTTCGGCCCACCCGCCTTGGCGCCCGGCCCGACGGCCGACTGCTTCCAGCCGCCGAACGACTGCCGCTGCACGATCGCGCCGGTGATGTGCCGGTTCACGTAGGCGTTGCCCACCTGGACGGCGTCGAGCCAGCGCTCCACCTCGGCCTCGTCGAGGCTGTGGATGCCGCCGGTGAGCCCGAACGGGACGGCGTTCTGGAGCGCGATCGCCTCGTCGAGCGTCGCGGCGGTCATGATCCCGAGGACGGGGCCGAAGTACTCGGTGAGGTGGAACGGCGACCCGGGCGCGACGCCCTCCTTGAGGCCGGGCGTCCAGAGGCGGCCCTCGAGGTCCGGCCCACCGTCCAGCTGCCGGGGCCGCACGAGCCACGACTCGCCGGGCTCGAGCGTCGTCAGGGCGTGCAGGAGCTTGCCGGACGCGGGCTCGGTGAGCGGCCCCATGGTCGTCGAGACGTCGGTCGCGGGCCCGACCGCGAGCGAGCGCACCGCGTCCACGAGCTGGCGCCGCACGCGGCGCCCCGTCTCGGTCCGCGGGTCGCCCGCCGAGCCGACGAGGATCGCGAGCGACGCGGCCGAGCACTTCTGCCCCGCGTGCCCGAACGCCGAGCGCACGAGGTCGGCCACCGCGAGGTCGAGGTCCGCCGACGGCGTGATGACGAGCGCGTTCTTGCCCGACGTCTCGGCGAGCACCGGGCGCCACGGCTTCCACCGCGCGAAGAGCTGCGCGGTCTCGATCGAGCCCGTGAGCACGACGCGCGCGACGTCGTCGTGCGTGACGAGGCGCTTGCCGAGCTCGTCGTCGGGCACGCGGACGTACTGCACGACCTCGGTGACCGAGCCCGCGTCCAGTCCCGCGAAGTCCTCCGGCGCGGCCGCGACCGCGTCGCGCAGGCCCGCGCGGATCGCCTCGACCGCCACCTCGAGGCAGCGCGGCGTCGGCGGCGCGGGCTTGGCGAGCACGGCCGACCCGGCCGCGAGCGCCGCGAGGACCCCGCCCACGGGGATCGCGACGGGGAAGTTCCACGGCGGCGTGACGAGCGTGACGCCGTCGGGCGTGAAGCGGGCGCCCGGGACGCGCTGAAGGTCCTCGGCCGACCGCGCGTAGTAGCTCGCGAAGTCGACGGCCTCGCTCACCTCGGGGTCGGCCTCGGCGACGGTCTTGCCCGGCTCGTGCACCATCGCGGCGACGAGGTCGGTGCGCGCCGCCTCGAGCCGCCGGGCGACGGCGCGCAGCGCGGCGGCGCGGGCCGTCGGCGCAACTCGCGCCCACGCCGCGGTCGCGCGCACGGCGGTCGCGACGGCGTCGTCCACCTGAGCGACGGAGGTGAGCGGGGACGTGCGGACGGCCACGAACCCGGACTCGGTCCCGGTCACGCGCCGCGCCCAGTCGCGCGACGCGGCGACGGCGGGGTCGGTGTCGGCGGCGTTGACGAACCCGCCGAACCCAGGGTTACGGGCGGGTTCGGCGCCATCCTTGCCGATAACCCCGGGTTCGGCGGGCTGGTGTGGGCCGACGGTGGTCGGGGCCCCCGCACCAGGACGGCGGCGGGGGGTTACGTCGGCGTCCTCGTAGTGCACCCCGTGGCGCACGGACGCGCGGAACGCCGTCTCCTGGCGACCCATCGGGGTGCCCGCGGGCGACCCGTCGGGCGCGAACATGGCGTGCAGGAAGTTCTGCTCGGCGGCGTTCTCCTCGAGGCGGCGCACGAGGTAGGAGATCGCGACGTCGAAGTCCTCGTCGCGCACGACGGGCGTGTACAGCACGACGCGCCCGCCGCGCCCCGCGTGCGGGCCGGTCTCGACGCGGTCGGCCGCGACCTCGTCGCGCACGGCACGTGCCTCGCCGGGGGCCATGCCCTGGAGCATCTCGACGTCGAGCGCGTGGCTCACGCCGCGGGCGCGGCCGAGCAGCACGGCGAGCGCGACGTGGAACAGGTTGTGGCTCGCGACGCCGATGCGGACGGCGTCGGTGCGGGGCTCGCGCAGCGCGTGGTCGAGCAGGCGGACGTAGTTCGCGTCCACGTCGGGCTTGGTCGGGTAGGGCGCCTGCGGCCACCCGTGCAGCTCGGCCTCGACGGCCTCCATCGCGAGGTTCGCGCCCTTGACGAGGCGCACCTTGACCGGCGCTCCCCCGGCGGCGACGCGCTCGGCCGCGAAGCGCGTGAGGCCGTCGAGCGCACCGAGCGCGTCGGGCAGGTACGCCTGGAGCACGATCCCGGCCTCGAGGTCGTGCAGGTCGTCGTGCGCGAGGAGCTCACGGAACACCGCGGTCGTCAGCGCGAGGTCCTTGTACTCCTCCATGTCGAGGTTGAGGAACACGCCGTGGTCGCGCGCCGCGCGGTAGAGCGGCAGGAGCCGCTCGACGACGCGCGCGCACGACCCGTCGAGGTCCCACGTGACGAGCTGCGACGCCACGGACGACACCTTGACCGACACGTAGTCGACGTCGGGACGCCGCACGAGCGCGAGCGTGCGCTCGAGGCGTGCGTCCGCCTCGGCCTCGCCGAGCACGGCCTCGCCGAGGAGGTTGACGTTGAGCGCGTAGCCCTCCGCGCGGGTCCGGGCGAGGTGCGGGCCGAGGCCGCTCCCGGCGTCGGCGACGAGGTGACCCACGAGCTGACGCAGCCGCACGCGCGCTGCCGGGACGACGACGCGCGGCAGCACCGGTGCGACGCCCGCCCCGACGCGCAGCAGCGTCCGGTCGACCGGGCCGAGGAACGACCCCGCGCTCCCCGCGAGCTCCCCGAGACGGCCGAGCGCCCGCGCGGCGACCTGCACGTCCTGGGGCCGCGCGACGTCGTCGACGAACCGGACCGCGAGCTCGAGGCCCGTGGGGTCGGAGACGAGCGCGCCGAGCCGCTCGGCGGTCTTCCGGGCGTGGGTGTCACCCGCCGCAGTGCCGGTTCGCGAGCTCGCGGCGAGCCAGCGCCGGGCCAGCGCGACGGCCTCCTCGACGAGGTCGTCCGGGGAGGTGAGGCTCGTGTCGCCGACGGCTCCGGGGGTGGGGAGCGGCCGGGCGGGCGCGTCGTTGCTCATCCCTCCAGGGTGCCTCGGGTCGCGGTGACTCGTCTTGTACGATCCGGGGCGACATGACACCCGACCGCGACAACGCCGAGACCTCGCCGCCCGCGGCGGACCGGCTCCTCCGAGCGCTCAGCCCCGCCATGGTCGCGCTCATGGACGAGCTGCCGGACACGATGTTCTGCGCGAAGGACGTCACGGGCCGGTACGTCGCGGTCAACCCGGTGTTCGTCGCGCGGACGACCGAGCGTTCGCGCCGCGCGGTGCTGGGCCGGCGCGCGCGCGATCTGTTCGTCCCGCAGCTCGCGGAGCGCTACGAGCAGCAGGACGCCGAGGTGCTGCGCGGGCGCGCGCTGCGCGGCGAGCTCGAGCGCATCCGGCGGCTCGGCGGCACGTCGGGCTGGTTCCTCACGTCCAAGCTCCCCGTGCACGACGACGCCGGTCGCCTCGTGGGGATCGTGTCCGTCTCGCACGACCTGCGCGCGGGCGCGGCCGACGACGCGACCATGGACTCCCTCGCCGCGCTCGTCGCCACGGTCGAGACAGACCTCGGCGCCCGCTGGACGACGGCGCGGCTCGCCGAGGCGGCGGGCTGCACGTCCGCGGTGCTCGACCGGCGCGTGCGGCGCGTGTACGGCGTGACGCCGCGCCAGCTCGTGCTGCGCACCCGGGTCGACCACGCGACGCGACTGCTCGCCGGGAGCACCGCCTCGATCGGCGAGATCGCGGCGGAGAGCGGCTTCTACGACCAGCCGTCGTTCACCCGCACGTTCGCGCGCCTCGCGGGCGAGACCCCGGCCCAGTACCGCCGTCGCACCCGCCGCTGAACGCCCACGGCACCGCCGCCGCCGGAACCGCCCGTGGCGAGCCCGGGGTTGCGGGTCACTCCGGGCGTCGGCCGACCGCGAACCCCGGGTTCGGCGTTCGGGTGACGCACGGCCCCGGTTCGGGGAGCTGCCGCGGTGGCGAGCGACGGCGTCGGGCACGGAGACTGACTGCATGACCTCAGCAGCAGACTCTTCCCCCGGCGCCGTCCCGACCGTCGACCTGCCCGGCGGCGCGATGCCGCTGCTCGGCCTGGGCACGTGGCAGTCCGAGGGCGACGACGCGTACCGCGCCGTGCGCCACGCGCTCGACGTGGGCTACCGGCACGTCGACACCGCGACGGGCTACGGCAACGAGGCGCAGGTCGGGCGCGCGCTCGCCGAGTCGTCCGTCGACCGCGCCGACGTGTTCGTCACGACCAAGCTCCCGCCGGACGCCGCGGGCCGCGAGCGCGAGACGCTCGAGGCGTCGCTGCGCGACCTCGGCACGGACCACGTGGACCTGTGGCTCATCCACTGGCCGCCGGCAGGCGAGGCGTCGCCCTGGGTCTGGGAGCGCTTCGTCGAGCTGCGCGACGAGGGCAGGGTGCGCTCGATCGGGGTGAGCAACTACTCGGTCGAGCAGGTCGACGTCCTCTCCGACCAGGTCGGCGAGACGCCCGCCGTCGACCAGATCCCGTGGAGCCCGGCCGACTACGACCACCGCGTCGTGCACGAGCTCGCGCAGCGCGGCGTCGTGCTCGAGGGGTACAGCCCCTTCAAGCGCACCGACCTCGACGCGCCCGTGCTCGCCGACGTCGCGGCCGCGCACGGCGTCACGCCCACGCAGGTCGTGCTGCGCTGGCACCTCGACCACGGGTTCGTCGTCATCCCGAAGTCCGTGACGCCGTCGCGCATCGAGGCGAACTTCGCGGTGACCGGGTTCTCCCTCTCCGCGGACGAGCTCGCGGCGATCGACGCCCTGGGGCACCGCCGGGGCGCGTGAGCGGCGAGCGCCCGCTCCGGAGGTAGCGTGACCCTCGGTGCCGCACACCCCCGCGGCACCGAGGAGAACCTCGAACCGGAGGAACCGTGACGACGACGTCCGTGCCGCCCACCCTCGACGGCGGCGAAACCACCCCGAACGATCCCGCTCCCCGTACGGCCTCTCGGCCCGACGCCGCGACCGCACCGGCGTCCGCGCTCGACACCGCGCACGCGCAGCTCGCCGGCGCGGTCGACTTCCTCGGCTACGACGACGGCCTCCACGAGATGCTCGCGACGCCGCGCCGCGAGGTGAACGTCGCCGTGCCGCTGCGGCGCGACGACGGCCGCACCGTCCTCTTCCACGGCTACCGGGTGCAGCACAACGTCTCGCGCGGCCCCGGCAAGGGCGGCCTGCGCTACGCCCCGAGCGTCGACGTCGACGAGGTGCGCGCGCTCGCGATGTGGATGACGTGGAAGTGCGCCCTCGTGGACCTGCCGTACGGCGGGGCGAAGGGCGGGGTCGCGATCGACCCGCGCTGCTACTCCGAGGCCGAGCTCGAGCGCGTCACGCGCCGCTACACGTCGGAGATCATGCCGGTGATCGGCCCGGAGCGGGACATCATGGCGCCCGACATGGGCACGAGCGAGCGGACCATGGCGTGGGTCATGGACACGTACTCGGTCAACCAGGGCTACACGATCCCGGCCGTCGTGACCGGCAAGCCGATCACCGTGGGCGGGTCGCTCGGGCGCACGACGGCGACCAGCGCGGGCGTCGTGCACGTCACCGCGGCGGCGCTCGACGAGGCGGGTGTGCCGCTGTCCCACGTGCGCGTCGCCATCCAGGGCTTCGGCAAGGTCGGCTCGCACGCGGCGGCGCTGTTCGCGGCGCGCGGGGCGCGCGTCGTCGCGGTCTCCGACCAGTACGGGGGCGTGCACGACCCGGACGGGCTGGACGTGCGCGCGCTGTTCGAGCACGTCGCCGCGACCGGCAGCGTCGTGGGCTTCGACCGCGCCGAGCCGGTCGACAACGACGCGCTGCTCGCGCTCGACGTCGACGTGCTGGTCCCCGCGGCCGTCGAGGGCGTGCTCGACGGCGACACCGCCCGCACCGTGCGCGCGCGCTGGGTCGTCGAGGGCGCGAACGGCCCGACGACGGCCGAGGGCGACCGGGTGCTCGCCAAGAACGGCGTGACGGTCGTGCCGGACGTGCTCGCGAACGCGGGCGGCGTCGTCGTCTCCTACTTCGAGTGGGTGCAGGCCAACCAGGCGTACTGGTGGACCGAGCAGGAGATCGGCGAGAAGCTCGAGCACCGCATGCTGCACGCGTACGAGGAGGTCGCGGGCCTCGCGCGCCGCGAGGAGCTGAGCCTGCGCGACGCCGCGCTCGTCATCGGCGTGCAGCGCGTGGCGGAGGCGCACCAGATCCGCGGCCTCTACCCCTGACCTGCGCGGCACGACCCCGCCGAGCACGGGGGCCGCGGCCGTCCTGGGCTCGGCCCGGCCGCGGACCGCGTGCTCGGCGGGTGGTCAGGCGCGCGCCGGGCGGGTCGCGGCGACGACCGCCGCCACGATCGCGACCGCGGACGCGCCGACGGCCGCCCAGGCCACGGTGGTGTCCACGAGCTCGCCCTGGAACCGCCCGACGGCGATCCACGCGAGACCCCACGACATGGCGAGGCCGATGCCGAGCGCGACCGCGCGACGCCCTGCGGCGAACGCCGCCCACGCGACGGACAGCACCGCGGCGAGCACGACGAGCACGACCGACCAGCCCGTCGCTCCGAGGCCGAGCTCACCGACGCCGGCGTCGGTGAGCGCCGCGGCGACGTTCGCGAGCGTCGCGACGCTCACCCAGCCGGTGTAGAGCCCCATGGTCCCGTCGAGCACGACGGCCTGCGCGGTCGACTCCGGCCGCCGGCGCACGAGCCGCACCACGACCACCGCGTTGACGGCGAGCAGCGCCGCGATGACGACGACGCTCAGCGGGATCCACCCCGCCTGCACGACGCCGATCCACGCGGCGTTGAGGACCATCGACACCAGGACCCACCACGCGGTCGCGCGCAGGCGCGGGCTCGTCGCGTGCCGCGGCAGGACCTGGTAGACGGCGAACGCGAAGAGGCCGAGGTAGATCACGGACCAGATGCGGAACGCCGGGTTGTCGGGCGCCACGGGCGTCGCGGTCGAGGACAGCGCGCCCCCGGCGGTCTGCTCGACGGCGGTGCCGCCGAACGCGCCTGCGCCGTACGCCGCGGCACCGGCCGCGACGAGCGAGCCGACGAGGACGACGACCTGGCGTACACGGTCGGAGGGCGCGGGGGCGGGGACGGCGCCCGCCGGGACGGCTGCTGTGGTCATGCCTCCAGCGTGACATCACTCAGCATGCTGAGCATCTGGGGCCGTACTGCCGAGAACGACTCTGCTCGCCGCCGAGAACGACTCTGGTGTCGTTATCCGTCGGATAACGACACCAGAGTCGTGTTCGGCGCGGCGCTCGGTCACGCCAAGGGCTGGCGGTCCGCCCAGGCGGTGAGCGTCGTGCGCGGGCCCGTGAAGAACGGGACCTCCTCGCGCACGTGGCGGCGAGCCTCGGTCGCGCGCAGCTCGCGCATGAGGTCGACGATGCGGTGCAGCTCGTCGGCCTCGAACGCGAGGATCCACTCGTAGTCGCCGAGCGCGAACGACGCGACCGTGTTGGCGCGCACGTCCGGGTAGTCCTTCGCCGCGAGGCCGTGGTCGCGCAGCATGGTGCGGCGCTCGGCGTCGGGCAGCAGGTACCAGTCGTACGACCGCACGAACGGGTACACCGACAGGTAGTCGCGCGGCGCCTCGCCCGCGAGGAACGCCGGCACGTGGCCCCGGTTGAACTCGGCGGGACGGTGCAGCGCCGCGTTCGACCACACCGGCTCCAGGTGCGCCCCGAGGCCGCTCGCGCGCAAGCGCTGGTAGGCACCCTGCACCGACTCGATCGTCGGCCCGTGCCACCACACCATGAGGTCGGCGTCCGAGCGCAGGCCCGCGACGTCGTACCAGCCGCGCACGACGAGGTCGCCGTCCGTCGCGGCCGGGTCGTCACCGCCGCCGACGGCGGCCAGCGCGTCGGCCACGAGGCCCGCTCGCTCGTCCGCGTCGGCGGGCAGGGGCGCCGCCGTCGCGAAGACGGACCACATCGCGTAGCGGATGGTGGTGTTGATCTGCTCGTGGTCCGCGGGCACGCGCGCGGCGTCGTTCATCGGGGTTCCTCTCGGGTCCGTGCGGGGGTGTCCGCCGGGGTTCAGCTGTGGACGTCAGTGCTGCACAGCGCCGGGACGCCGCTCGGCTCGCCGTCGCGGCGCAGGCAGCAGCCCGGCGCGCACACCGAGCGGAACGCGGGCAGCGCGCCGACCGTGGCCTGCTCGACGTCCTCGCCGCGCGCGAGCGCCGCACGCTCGACGAGCAGGTCCACGAGTCCGCGCACGAACGGCTCGCGCGTGCTCACGGTGCCCGCGCGGACCGCGGTCATCCCGAGCCCCGTCGCGGTCTCCATCGCCTCGGTGTCGAGGTCGTACGCGACCTCCATGTGGTCGGAGACGAAGCCGATCGGCGACAGCACGACGTCGCGGACGTCGTCCTGCGCGAGGGCCTCGAGGTGGTCGTTGACGTCGGGCTCGAGCCACGGCTGGCTCGGCGGGCCGGACCGCGAGCAGTACGCGAGGTCCCACGCGACGTCGTGACCCAGGCGGGCCGAGACCTCCGCCGCGATCACGCGCGCGAGGTCGAGGTGCTGCTCGGAGTACGTCGCGAAGGAGATGCGCGACGCCGCCTCCATGGTGTCCGGGATGGAGTGCGTGACGAACACGAGCCGCGCGGCCGCGCCGTCGCCGCCCTTGTCCGCGAGCGCCGCGTAGCCGTCGAGCACCGCGTCGACGTTCGCCTGCGCGAAGCCCGGGTGGTTGAAGTAGGAGCGCACCTTGTCGAACTGCACGCCCGTCGAGCCGTCGGGGCCGAGCTGGCCGCGGCCGTCGAGCACGACCGCGAGGTCCTCGCGGTACTGGCGGCAGCCGGAGTACGACGAGTACGCGGACGTCACGAGCGCGACGGCGTTCTGCGCGCCCAGCGCCTCGAGCTCGTCGATCGCGTCGGTCGTGTACGGCTCCCAGTTGCGGTTGCCCCACACGACGGGCAGCTCGACGCCGCGGCGCGCGAGCTCGGCCTCGAGCGCCGCCTTGAGCGCGAGGTTCTGCTCGTTGATGGGGCTCTTGCCGCCGAAGCCGTAGTAGTGCTCGCCGACCTCCTCGAGACGCGAGTCCGGGATGCCCTTGCCCGCGGTGACGTTGCGCAGGAAGGGCACGACGTCCTCGGGCTTGTTGGGCCCGCCGAACGAGTACAGCAGCAGCGCGTCGTACGGGCGCAGGTCAGGGGTGGGACCGGGGTCGACGGCGCTCGCGGGGGTGGCGGCGGGCACGACGGGCTCGGCGGCCCGGCCCGTGTCGGCAGTGACGTCCTGGGGGGAGAACGGGGGCATGCTCCCGATCATGGCACCCGCTCGTGAGCCCGCTCGTCCGGAAGCGGGCACCTCGGACGTGACATTGACGGGACAAGGTGTCACCTCGTGGCTCACGAGGACGGTCGAGCCCTAGACTCGGGCCGCTCGCCCCTCGGGCAGCGTCGCGGGTACCGAGGCCCGCGCACGAGCCGCCCGAGCCGACCACGTGGAGGTGGAGCGGTGCCGCTCCCGGAGATCACCGAGCGCGTGCCGCTCACGCGCCCCGACGGCCGCCTCGACCGCCGGGCCGTCGGCTGGGCGCGCCAGCCCCTCGTCGACACCGACGCGATCGGGCGCGGCGGGGCGGGCGGCCCGCGCCGGTTCGGCCGGAACAAGCGCTGGGAGTACTGGGGCGTCACGACCCCGACGCACGTGCTCGCCCTGACCGTCTCCTCGATCGACTACGCCGCGGTGCACGAGGTGTGGGTCCTGGACCGGGAGTCGGGGCGGACGTGGGGCGCCGCCGCGACCGTCGTGCCGGCGCGCGGCGTCGAGCTCCCCGGCACGCTGGGCGAGGGCCCGGCACGCGCCCGGGCGAAGAACCTCGCGATCGACCTCGACGAGGTCGACGGCGGCACGCGCCTGCGGGCGCGCACGCGCGACGTCTCGTTCGACGTCGTCGCCGCGCTGCCGCCGGGTCACGAGCGGCTCGCGGTGGTGGTGCCGTGGAGCGACACGCGGTTCCAGTACACGGTCAAGGACGTGGCCCGCCCGGCGCTCGGGACGTTGTGGGTGGACGGCCGGACGGTCGACGTGCCCGCCGGGTCGTCGTGGGCCGTGCTCGACCACGGACGCGGGCGCTGGCCGTACGACGTCCGGTGGAACTGGGGGGCGGGCTCGGGCGAGAGCCACGGCCGGGTCGTCGGGATCCAGGTGGGCGGCCGCTGGACCGCCGGCACGGGCTCGACCGAGAACGCGGTCCTCGTCGACGGGTGCCTCCACCACCTCCCCGACGAGCTGGTCTGGGACTACGACCTCGCCGACCCGGACCGGCCGTGGCGGGTCACCGGCGGCGGTCTCGACGCGACGTTCGAGCCCTTCCACACCAAGGTGACGCGTACGCACCTCGGCGTCGTGTCGTCGTCGACCGACCAGTGCTTCGGGACCTGGTCGGGCACGTTCACCCCGCCCGACGGCGGCCCGTCGGGATCCACGGCGACCGGGCCGGTGCGGTTCGACGGGCTCGTCGGCTGGGCCGAGGAGGTCCACAACCGCTGGTGAGCGCGGTGCGACTCCGCCCCGCTTGCCAGTGCCCGGGGCGTGCCTAGCGTGGGGACGATCCGGCGGCACCGACGCCGCCGGGCGCGGCCCGCGCGCGACGGCGACACCGTCCCCTCCGCGGCCGTGCCGGCACCGGCAGCGACGCCGGTGGGAAGGGGAAGCTCATGCAGTCACGACGAGGACAGCTCCGGGCGGGTACCACGGGGGTCGCGGCGGCCGCGGCGCTCGTGATGCTCCTGCCGTTCGGCGGGAGCGAGCGCGGCGACGGCCAGGGCCACGGTCAGGGCCACGGGAACGACCGGGCGCGCAACGTCATCTTCATCCAGGGCGACGGGCTCGGCCTGTCGCACCGCGAGCTGATCCGGCTCGCGACGGTCGGCAAGGACGGGCAGCTCGCGATGGACTCGCTCGAGCACGCCGGCTGGACCACCACGGACTCGGCCGACCCCGAGGAGGCGGTCACCGACTCCGCCGCAGGCGCGACCGCGTTCGCGTCGGGGGTGCGGACGTACAACGGGGCGGTCGGCGTCGACGTCGACGGCAACCCGGTCCCGACCCTCCTCGAGGCGGCCCGGGGCGCGGGCAAGGCCACCGGCCTGGTCACGACGGCCCAGGTGACCGACGCGACCCCCGCGGCGTTCGGCGCGCACGTGCCCGACCGCGGCGACCAGAGCGAGATCGCGCGCCAGTTCCTCGAGAGCTCGCGGCCCGACGTCGTGCTCGGCGGCGGCGAGGACTGGTGGTACCCGGCGGGCGACCCCGGCGCGTGGGAGGACAACCCCGCGAAGGACCCCACCGAGCAGAGCAAGGGGACGAAGGGGAACCTCGTCGAGCGCGCGCAGGACCTCGGCTACACGTACGTGAGCGACGCCGAAGGGCTCGCGGACGCACGCGGACGCAAGCTGCTCGGCCTGTTCGCGAACGAGGAGATGTTCGAGCAGCGCAACGAGGGCGAGGGCGACCTGTACGAGCCGGAGGTGCCGCTCGTCGACATGACGGCCAAGGCGCTCGACGTGCTGTCGCGCGACCGTGACGGGTTCCTCCTGCTCGTCGAGGAGGAGGCCGTGGACGAGTTCGCGCACCGCAGCAACGCGACGCGCACGATCCAGGCCGGGCAGGCGCTCGACGAGACCGTCGCGCTCGCGCTCGACTTCGCGGAGAAGAACCGGGGCACGCTCGTGCTCGTCGTGGGCGACCACGCCACGGGCGGGCTCGCGATCGAGAACGTCGACCCGGACGACGAGAGCGGCGAGGGCGCCACGACCGAGGACGGCCCGTTCGACCTCGCGGGGTCGGACCTGCAGTTCACGGTCGACTGGACCACGGGCGGCCACACGGGCGAGGCCACGCCGATCACCGCGCAGGGCCCGGGCGCCGCACGCCTCGCGGGCGCGCAGCGCAACACCGACGTCCACGACGCCGTGCTGCGCGCCATGCAGGGCCGCGGCCGCGGCTGAGCACGACCCTGCTCGCGGTCGAGAACGACTTTGGTGTCGTTATCCGCGGGATAACGACACCAAAGTCGTGTTCGGCGACGGACGTGTCAGCCCTTGACCGCTCCTCCCAGGCCGGCGCCCTGGAGGAACATGCGCTGGAACACCAGGAACAGCGCGACCGGGATGAGCGTGGAGATCGCGAGGGCCGCGAGGAACACGCCGAGGTCGGTCGACGCCTCGATGGACGGGAGGCGCACGGACAGCGGCTGGATCGCCGGGTCCTTGAGGACGAGCAGCGGCCAGAGGAAGTCCTTCCAGGCCGCGATGACCGCGAACACCGAGACCACGCCGACGATCGGCTTGGACATCGGCAGCACGACCGACCAGAACAGCCGGTACGGTCCCGCGCCGTCCATGCGCGCGGCCTCGAACACCTCGCGCGGGAGGCTGTCGAAGAACCGCTGGACGAGCAGCACGTTGAACGCGCTCGCGCCCGCGGGCAGCCACACGGCCCAGAAGCTGTTGATGAGCGACCGGCCGAGCAGCGGCGGGTCGAGGATCGTCAGGTACAGCGGGACGAGCAGGACGATCGCCGGGACGAACATGGTCGACAGGACGAGCGCCTGCACGACCTTCCCGTACCGCGGCCGCAGGACGGACAGCGCGTAGCCGCCCGTCGTCGCGACGAGGATCTGGGACGCCCACGACCCGACCGCGAGCCAGATCGTGTTGAGGAAGTACCGGCTGACCTGCACGTCGTTCCACGCCTTGTCGAGGTTGTCCCACGCGATGCCGTTCGGGAAGATCGCCATGGGCGTGCGCAGGATGTCCTGCGTCGGGGTGACCGCGTACTTGGCGAGCAGCAGCATCGGGCCGAGCCCCGCGACGACGAGGATCACGAGCAGCAGGACGTGCGTGGTGCCCATCCCCCACCGGATGGACGGGCGGCGCCAGTCCGCCTCGGAGAGCGCGCCGCGGTCCTCGACGCCGTCGAGCACCTTGCGACGCTGCGCGCGCACCCTGCGACGCTCGGACTCGCGCCGGGACCGGCTCGCCTCGGCGGCGCGGCGCGCGGTGCCCGTGCCGTCCGTCGGGCCCGCCGGCGTGCTGTCGGCCGTCGCCGCGGAGTCCTGCGAGACGACGCCGATCTCGCTCGGGTTGTCGGTGGGCGAGAGTGTCATGACGTGCTCCAGGACCGGGTGAGCCGGAAGTAGAGGATCGAGAAGACCGCGAGGACGGCCGCCAGCATGATCGACAGCGCGGTCGCGGCCCCGTAGTCGCCGCCGAGGCTGTTCTGGAAGGCGTAGCGGTAGATGAGCAGCAGGATCGTCAGCGTCGCGTTGTTCGGCCCGCCGCCCGTGAACAGGTAGGGCTCGAGGAAGACCTGCGCCGTGCCGATGACCTGGAGGATCAGCGTGATGAACAGCACGCCGCGCAGCGCCGGGAGCGTGACGTGCCAGATCTTGCGCCACAGTCCCGCGCCGTCCACCTCGGAGGCGTCGTAGAGCTCGGGCGGCACGCTCGTCAGGGCGGCGAGGTAGATGATGATCGTCCCGCCCGCGCCGGCCCACGTGGCGGCGAGCACGAGCGAGGGCATCGCCGTCGAGGCGTCCTGGAGCCACGGGTACGGGCCGAGCCCGACCCAGCCGAGGATCGTGTTGAACACGCCCGTCGGGCTGCCGTTGTAGAAGAACTTCCACAGCAGCACGGCGACGACCGGCGGCACGACGACCGGGAGGTAGGCGAGCGCGGAGTACAGCCCGCGCGCCCGGCGGACCTCGCGCATGAGCACCGCGGCGACGAGCGGGATCGGGTACCCGAACAGCAGGGCGAGGAACGCGAAGTACAGCGTGTTTCTCACGGCCTTCCACAGGAGCGGGTCGTTCAGCACCTGGCGGAAGTTGTCGAGCCCGACGAACGTCGGGTCGCTCACGAGGTTGGTCTCCTGGAAGCTCATGATCACCGCGCGCACGATGGGGAACCACGAGAAGACGCCGAAGATCAGGATCAGCGGCAGCAGGAAGACGAGGTTGCTCAGGCCGCCGCCACGGAACCACGTCACGGGGCTGCGGCGTCGGCCGTCGCGGTCGGCCCGCGCGTGGGAGGCGGGTCCCCGTCGCGGCGGTGCGGTGGTGGCGGTCACGGGCGAACGTCCTTCGGTGCGGTGGGAGGTGCCCGACGACGCGAGGTGCGTCGCGCCGTCGGGCACCGGCGGGGTGCGGGTCGGCCGGCAGGGGGCGCTGCCGGCCGGCCCGGGTCTGCGGGTCGCGCGGTCCGGTGCGGACCGCGCGACCTCGGGCGTCAGCCCTGGTCGAGCAGGGCCTGCGCCTCGGTGTTCGCCTGCTCCAGCAGCGCGTCCACGTCGGCGTTCTCGTCCGTCAGGACGGCCTGGACGACCGGGTCGAGCAGGGCGTAGATCTCCTGCGTCTTCTGCGACGGCTCACCGACGAGCGGCAGGTCGAACATCGTGTCCGTGTAGCTCGTCATCTGGTCGAGCGGGACGTTGATGAGGTCCGCGATCCACTCCTGGTTCTGCTCGTACTGCTCCTGGGAGAACATCGGCAGGACGGGGGTACCCACGGGCTGGTCGTTCGCGACGAGCGTCTCGGCGTCGGCGACGGCGCGCTTCTCGTCCACGAGCTTGGCGAGGTAGAAGAAGTCGATCCACTTGATCGCGGCCTCCTTCTTCGCCTCGTCCACGTTCGCCGGCATCGCGGCGAGCGTGCCGCCGGTGAGGACGCCGGCGTCGTCGCCCTCGAGCGGGAGCGCCGCGAGGCCGTACGTGGTCTGGTCGAGGTCGTTGGTCTGCACGAGCGACGTGAAGACGTCCGAGCCCGACGTGTACATCGCGACCTGGCCGGCGGCGAACGCCTGGTTCATGGTTCCCCAGTCGAGGAGGAAGTTGCTCCCGAGGGAGTTGTCCTCCCAGCGCATGGCCTGGAGCCACTCGAGCGCTTCCTTGGTCCCGTCGTTGGTGAGCGTCGAGGTGGCCGTGCCGTCGTCCGCGACCTCCTGCGTGCGGCCGCCGCGCGCGAACGTGTTGACCGTGAGCTGCCAGCCGCCCGTGTTGTTCTGCGACATCTGCATGTAGCCCGCCACGCCGGGGTTGGCGTCCGCGATCTTCTTCGCCGCCTCGCGGACCTCGTCCCACGTGGTCGGCGGCTGGTCGGGGTCGAGCCCGGCGGACTCGAACAGCGCACGGTTGTAGTGCAGTCCCACGCCGTACACGTTCTTCGCGGGGATCGCGTAGACGTGGCCGTCGGCCCCCGTCCCGGCCTCGATGATCGCCGGGTTGAACTTGTCGGCGTACGGCAGGGTGCGGAACTGCTCGTCGAGGTCGGCGAGCTGGCCGTTCTCGACGAGCGTCTTCGCGTCGGTGAACGGGATCTCGAAGACGTCGGGCAGCGTGCCGCCGGCGAGCTGGGGGGCGAACGTCGTCGCCTTCCACTCGTACTCCTCCGGCACGATGTCGATGTCCGGGTTCGCGGCCTCGAACTCCTCGACCTGCGCGTCGAAGGCGTCGATCGCCTCCTGCTCGGAGCCCGGGAGGAGGGAGACCACCTTGAGGGTGACCTTCCCGTCGCCGTCCGAGCCGCTGGTCTCGTCGTCGCTGCCCGAGCCGCCGCTCGAGCACGCGGCGAGCGTGCTGATCGCGAGCGCCCCCGCGAGGGTGAAGGCGATCGCCTGACGTGTGGACTTCATCGTCACTCCTGTGTTCCGGTGGTGCTGGGTGTGTGCTGGGTGGGTGCTGGGTGTCCGGGCCGACCGGCTCGCGGCCCGGGGACTGGTGGCGGTCAGGCCTGACGGCTCGCGCGCGCCGTCACGCGCGCAGCCAGACCGCGGTGTCGGGGGCGAGGTGCGTCGGTGGCTCCGACGCGTCCGCCCCGCGCGGGGTGCCGCTGTGGAGGAGGACCTCGGCGTCCGCGGGCAGCGGCACGTCGTCGGCCCCGAGGTTGACGACGCACGCGACCGCGCGGTCGTCGTCGCCGCGGGTGTCCCCGCGGACGAAGGCGAGCACGTCGTCGCCGAGCGCGACCCCGCCGAGGGAGTCGAGCCAGCGGAACGCCTCGCCGTGCAGCGCGGGCTCCGCGCGCCGTGTCGCGAGGACGCGGCGGTAGAGCGCGAGCATCGACGTCTCGTCGTCGGCCTGCGCCTCGACGGACACCTCGCCCCAGCCCGCGGGCTGAGGCAGCCAGGGCCGCGCGCCGCCGTCGGGCCCGAACCCGTGGCTCGACCCGTCACGGGTCCACGGGATCGGGACGCGGCAGCCGTCGCGACCGGGGTCGACGCCGTCGGAGCGGAAGTGCATGGGGTCCTGGATCGCGTCGAGCGGCAGGTCCTCGACCTCGGGCAGGCCGAGCTCGTCACCCTGGTAGAGGTACAACGACCCCGGCAGCGCTGCCGAGAGCAGCGCCGCGGCACGGACCCGACGGCGCCCGGTCTCCAGGTCCGTCGGCGTACCGAAGCGCTTGGTCGCGAACGCGAACGAGCTGTCCTCGCGGCCGTAGCGCGTCACGGGGCGCGTCACGTCGTGGTTCGAGAGCACCCACGTCGCGGGCGCAGCGACCGGGGCGTGCGCGTCGAGCGTCGTCTGGACCGACTCGCGCAGCGCCTTCGCGTCCCACGGGCGCGCCATGAAGTCGAAGTTGAACGCCGTGTGCATCTCGTCCGGGCGCAGGTACTGGGCGAACCGGGCACGGTCCGCGAGCCACACCTCGCCCACGAGCACGCGCGGCTCCTCGTAGGAGTCGGCGACGGCACGCCAGCCCCGGTAGATGTCGTGCAGCTCGTCGCGGTCGACGTGCGGGTGCTCCCCCGGGCCGGGGTGGGCCGGGACCTCGGGCAGCGCCGGGTCCTTGACGAGCTGGGCCGCCGAGTCGATGCGGATGCCCGCGGCGCCGCGGTCGAACCAGAACCGCAGGATGTCCTCGTGCTCCCGACGCACGTCGGGGTGGTTCCAGTTGAGGTCCGGCTGCTCGGGCGCGAACACGTGCAGGTACCACTCGCCGGGCGTGCCGTCGGCGTTCGTCGTGCGCGTCCACGTGCTGCCCTGGAACTCCGACACCCAGCGCGTCGGGATCTGGGACCCGTCCTCGCCCTTGCCCGGGTGGAACCAGAAGCGCTCGCGCTCGGGCGATCCGGGGCCGGCCGCGAGGGCCGCCTTGAACCACTCGTGCTCGGACGAGACGTGGTTGGGGACGACGTCGATGATCGTGCGGATGCCGAGCTCGCGGGCCTCCGCGATGAGCCTCTCCGCCTCGGCCAGCGTGCCGAACTGCGGGTCGATCGCGCGGTAGTCCGCGACGTCGTAGCCGCCGTCGGCCAACGGGGACACGTACCAGGGGGTGAACCAGATCGCGTCGACCCCGAGGTCGCGCAGGTAGGTGAGGCGCTGCCGCACGCCCGCGAGGTCGCCCGTGCCGTCGCCGTTCCCGTCCGCGAAGCTGCGCACGTAGACCTGGTAGATCACGGCGCTGCGCCACCAGTCGGGCGACGCCGCCGCCGGCTCCCGCACCGCCTGCGCGAGGGTCGCGTCGGGGGTGGGTTCGCCGTCGGCGACTCGGGGGTGATCGTTGCTCACCGCGTCCTCTTCCGTGAGTTCGTGGGCTGCACGTGCCTGGGCCGTGCCTCGCCTGCTGCTGCGCACTGCGTTCGATCCGACCGGGTGGGGGTCCCGGGACGGCCGTCGTGCACCGGGTGCCGACCGCGCCGTCGTGGACGACTGTAACTAGACGACAGGATGCGCGCAAGAACCTGACAGTGCTGTTATCGGAACGCTATCTCTTGACGTCGAGAGACCTACGACTACTTGCGGAAGCCTCTCCGAGACGGATTGCCCGGGCCGACGCGCGTCCCGACGGCGTCGAACCCGGGCTGTCTCCCCACGCCGGGGCGCAGGTCGGGAGACATCCCGGGTTCGGCGATGCGCGGGGAGGACGACGAGGGCCCCGGTCCGGCGCGCGCGAGCGGCCGGGCCAGGGCCCTGGGGGAGTTGGGGCGCAGACTAGGAGGCGGTGGCCTCGCGGGCGGCGGTGTGCGCCGCGGCGGTCGAGCCGCGCACGACGAGCTCGGGCTCGAACAGGAGCTCGTCGCGCGAGACGTCGGCGCCCGCGATCATGCTCGCGAGCAGGTCCACGGCGGCCCGGCCCATGGGCTCGATGGGCTGGCGGACCGTGGTCAGCGCCGGGTCCGTGGAGTTCATGAGGTTCGAGTCGTCGTAGCCGACGACGGAGACGTCCGTCGGGACGTCGAGCCCCGCGCGCCGCACCGCGCGCACGGCGCCGAGGGCGAGCGGGTCGCTCGCGCACACGATGGCCGTCGCTCCCGCCTCGAGCAGCCGGTTCGCCGCGGCCTGCCCGCTCTCGAGCGAGTACTGGCTGTGCACGACGAGCGACGGGTCGAGCACGTGCCCCTGCCGCTCGGCGAACGCCTGCGCCGCGGCGAGCTTGCGCTCGGACGGCACGTGGTCCGCCGGGCCGAGCAGCAGGCCGACCTTCTCGTGGCCGAGCGAGAGCACGTGGCCGAGCGCCTGGTTCATCGCGACGAGGTCGTCGCACGAGACACGCGGGAAGTCGAGGTCCTCGATCGAGGCGTTCATGAGCACCACGGGCAGCCCGAGCTTCTCGAGCCGGCGGAAGTGCGCGTGGTCGGCCAGGCGCTCGGCGTAGAAGCCGCCCGCGAAGATCACGCCGGACACGTGCTGGCCCAGCAGGAGGTCGATGTACTCGGCCTCCGTGACACCGCCCGCGGTCCGCGTGCACAGCACCGGCGTGAACCCCTGCTGAGCGAGCGCGCCGCCGATGACCTCGGCGAACGCCGGGAAGATCGGGTTGACGAGCTCGGGGAGCACGAGCCCGACGAGGCGACCGCGCTCGCCGCGCAGCTTGGTCGGTCGCTCGTACCCGAGCACGTCGAGCGCGGTGAGCACCGCGTCGCGCGTCGCCTGCGACACCCCGGGCTTCCCGTTGAGCACGCGGCTCACCGTGGCCTCGCTGACACCGACCTTGGTGGCGACCTCCGCCAGACGTCTCGACATGCCGTCGACTATACGCCGCGCTGCAAGCCGCTTGCGTGATTCCGGACGCGCCGAACGCACGCTTGCGTCATGAGGCTTCGCGCCGACCCGCGCCGCACGCGCACCTCTGCCGAACACGACATGAAGGTCGTCTTGGCGCTCATACCGACCGCCATGTCGTTCTCGACGCGGGGTGGGGGCGGGGGGTGGGGGGGTGGGGGTGGCTGGCTCGGTGGGGGTGGGGAGTCTGCAGCGGGAGAGGCTAGGCTCGTTCGGTGTCCTTCCAAAAGGTGCCCGCGCCCCACCCCGCGTCCACGACGGACCCGTTCGGGATCGTTCCTGCTCCCGCGGCGCTGACGCCCGGCGACGGCACGACCGCCGTCGTCGACGGGACGCGGGTCGCGGCCGACCCGGCGCTGCGTGCCGCCGCGCGCTGGTGGCGCCGCGTGACCGAGGACGCCTTCGGCCTCGACCTCGTGCCGGCTGACCCGTCGTCCGGTGGGTCGGCCGATCCGACGACCTCGGTGCTCGCCGGTGCCTCGGACCCCCGCACCACGGTGACGTTCGCGCTCGACGGCGGCCTCCCGGCGTCGGGCTACCGCCTCACGGTCGACGCCGCCGGCGTCCGCGTGGACGCCGGTGACCTCGACGGCGCGCACGCCGCCGCGCAGACGCTCCGCCAGCTCGCCGGCCCGGCCGCGTTCCGGCGCGCCCCCGCCGCCACCTCCGCCACGCCGACTGTGGTCCTGCCGCACGTCACGATCACGGACCACCCCCGGTTCGCGTGGCGCGGCGTGCTGCTCGACGTCGCGCGCCACTTCCTGCCCACGGCGGACGTGCTGCGGTTCGTCGACCTCGCCGCGGCGCACCGGCTCAACGTGCTCCAGCTCCACCTCACGGACGACCAGGGGTGGCGCATGGAGATCGCGCGCTACCCGCGTCTGACCGAGGTCGGGGCATGGCGGCGCGAGTCGGGCGTCGGCACGTGGCGCGCCGGGGTCCTCGACGGCCGCCCGCACGGCGGCTTCTACACGCAGGACGACCTGCGCGAGATCGTCGCGTACGCGCGCGAACGCGGGGTGACGGTCGTGCCGGAGATCGACGCGCCGGGGCACGTCGAGGCCGCCGTGGCGGCGTACCCCGAGCTCGGCACGCGCAAGCAGCCGCACGAGGTCCGCACCACCTGGGGGGTGAGCACGGAGGTGCTCGACCCGTCCGAGGAGTCGCTGACGTTCTTCCGGCACGTGCTCGACGAGGTCCTCGACGTGTTCGACGCGCCGTTCGTGGCGATCGGCGGCGACGAGGTGCCGACGACGCTGTGGCGCGAGAACCCGGCGATCGTGGCGCGCGCGGAGGCGCTCGGGCTCGACGACGTCGGCGGGCTGCACGGGTGGTTCCTCGCCCGGCTCGCGGAGCACGTCGCGTCGCGCGGTCGTCGCGCGGTCGTGTGGGACGAGGCGTTCGGCCCCGCGCTCCCCCGCGACGTCGTCGTGACGTCGTGGCGCGGCTGGGCCGTCGGGGCGGACGCGCTCGCCGCCGGGCACGACGTCGTCATGGCACCGGAGCAGGTCGTCTACCTCGACCACCGCGGCGGCGACGCCCCGGACGAGCCGGTCCCCGTCGGGTTCCTCAGCACGCTCGACGACGTGTACGCGTTCGAGCCGCTGCCGGCGGGGCTCGCGGGCTCGCGAGCGGACTCGGAGCCGAGCAGGGACGGCGACCGGCCGGGCGTCCTGCTCGGCGGTCAGGCCGAGCTGTGGTCCGAGCACCTCGACTCGGCGCGCCGCGTCGACTACGCCGCGTTCCCCCGCCTCGCGGCGTTCGCGGAGGTCATGTGGTCGCCCGAGACCGACCGCTCCCCCGGCTCTCCCGCGTCGCGGGCGTTCCACGAGCGCCTGGTGACGCACCACCTGCCGCGCCTCGACGCGTACGGGGTCGAGTACCGGCCGCTCGACGGCCCGCACCCGTGGCAGACCCGGCCGGGCGTCGCGGGCTGGCCGCGCGACCGCGCGGCCGAGCTCGCCGCGGGCGGCCTGCGCGGCGTCGGCGGCTGGGTCGAAGGGCGCGACGAGGACGAGGGCGGCCCCGCATGAGCGCGCTCGTGGTCCGCGGCGCCCGGCTCGTCGAGCCCGACGGCGGTGCCTCCTCCCCCGTGGACGTGACGGTCCGCGGGGGCCGGGTCGAGCGCGTCGCCACCGCGGCAGGGGCCGGAGCGCTGCCCGACGACGCGGCGTTCGTCGAGGCCGACGGGCGTCTGCTGGTGCCGGGGTTCGTGGACGCGCACGTGCACGGCGAGGCCGCCGTCCTGGACGAGGACGTGCAGCTCGCGATGCTGCGCCAGGGCGTGACGAGCGTCGTCGTCGGGCAGGACGGGGTGTCCTACGCGCCCTCACCCGCCCCGGGCGAGACGCGGACCGGAAGCGACGGGACGGCGTCGGGCCTGCACGACGCCGCGGCCTGGGCGAGCGGGTACTTCGCCGCGATCAACGGCGAGCACCCCACGTTCCGTGGCGGGTCCGTCGCCGACCTGCTCGCGACCTACGACCGCACGACCCGGGTCAACGTCGGCTACCTCGCCCCGCACGGCACGATCCGCTACGCGGTCCTGGGCGCCGCCGCCCGCGCCGCGACGCCCGCCGAGACGGACCGCATGCGCGCGCTGCTCTCCGCCGCGCTCGACGACGGCGCCCTGGGGATGTCGACCGGCCTGGAGTACGTCCCGGCCACCTCCGCCGACGAGGCCGAGCTCGTCGCCCTCACGAGCGTCCTCGCGGCGCGCGGGCTCCCCCACGTGTCGCACATGCGCGGCTACGAGGACAAGGCCGGCCCGGCGTTCGCCGAGCTCGTGCGCGTCGCGCGCGCGTCGGGGGTCGCGACGCACGTCTCGCACTACCACGGCCCGGCCGCGGAGCTGCTGGGCTACGTCGACGACGCCCACGCCCAGGGCCTGGACGTCACGTTCGACTCCTACCCCTACCTGCGCGGCTGCTCGATCCTGTCGATGGTGTCCCTGCCGACCTGGTTGCCCATCGCCGACGTCGACGCGACGGTGGCCGCCCTGACCGACCCGGCCGTCCTCGACTGCCTGCACCTCGAGCACTTCCCCGCCCTGACCGACCTGTGGCCCCGCGTCACCCTGGCCGCCGTCCCCACCGGCACCGCCGCCGGCGCACCCCACGGCGGAACCGCCGACGACCTGACCTGGGCCGAGGGCAGGACCCTGCCCGACGTCGCCGCCCGCCTGGGCATGACCCCCGCCCAGGCCGCGGTGCACCTGCTCGTCGCGACGCGCCTGCGCGCCTCGTGCGTCTTCGCCCAGCCGCCGACCAACTCGCCCGAGTCCGTGCGCGCCCTGCTGCGCCACCGCGCGCACGTGGGCGGCTCCGACGCGATCTATGCACCCGTCGGAGGTGGTGGCCGGCCCCACCCGCGCGGGTGGGGCGCCTTCGCGCGCTTCCTCGCCGAGCACGTGCGTACGCTCGGGGACTGGACGTGGCACGACGCGGTCACGCACCTGTCGACGCGGCCCGCCGAGCGGTTCGCGCTCGCCGGGCGCGGCGTCGTCGCGCCGGGGGCGGTCGCGGACCTCGCGCTCGTCGACCCCGACCGGGTCCGCGACGAGGCGACGTACGAGGACCCGCGCCGCCCGGCGTCGGGCGTGGACGACGTGCTCGTCGCGGGCGTGCCCGTCCTGCGCGACGGCTCGCTCACCGACGCTCTCCCGGGCCGGCCCCTGCGCCCGGGCGTGCCGACAGCGTGAGCGGCGAACCGTCCAGCATGAGAGACCCGCTCCCGAGGAGGACCCCATGACCGGCACGACGGACGAGACCGCACGTCCCGCACCCGAACGCCCCTGGGCGGGCGACCGCGTCGGGCCCCGGACCAAAGGACTGCGGCTCGACGCCCCGGCGACGGTCGCGGACGTGCTCGCGGGCTCGCCGCGCGTCACGGACGACGCGTTCTCCTGGCCGCTGCTCACGCTCGACGACGCGACGCTCGACCACAACGTCGGCGTCGTCGCGCGCGTGTGCGTGGAGCGCGGCGTCGAGCACGCGCCGCACGTGAAGACCACGATGTCGCGCGCCCTCTACGCGCGGCAGGCCGCCGCGGGCGCGTGGGGCGCGACCGTCGCGACGCCCGCGCAGCTCCGGACGGTGCGCGACTGGGGCGTGCCGCGCGTCCTGCTCGCGAACGAGCTGCTCGACCCGCGCGAGATCGCGTGGCTGCGGGACGACCTGTCGGGCGTCCTCGACGAGGGCCACCCGGGCGCCGACGCCGAGGTGTGGCTGTGCGTGGACTCGCCGCACGGCGTCGACCTGCTCGCGCGCGGGTTCGCCGACGCGCCCGCCGCGGTCCGGGCGCGCCTCGGCGTGCTCGTCGAGCTCGGCGTCCCGGGCGGGCGCACGGGGGTGCGCAGCACGGCCGCGGCGCTCGACCTCGCGCGCGCGGTCCGCGCGTCCGGTCTGCGCCTGCTCGGCGTCACGGGGTACGAGGGCTCGGTCGCGGGCGGCACGACCGGCGACGAGCTCGCCGCCGTCGCCGCGTGGTGCGACGGGCTGCGCGACCTCGGCGCCGCGTTCGTCCGCGAGGGGCTCGCGGGCGTCGACGAGCCGCTCGTGCTGTCCGCGGGCGGCAGCTCGTTCCTCGACGTCGTGCTGACCGAGCTGCCCGGACCGGTCCCGGGCGCCGACGGGAGCGAGGCCGAGGTCCGCGTCGTCGTGCGCTCGGGCGCGTACGTCACCCACGACCACGGCTTCTACTCGCGCACCGACCCGTGGAGCCGCATCCCCGGCGCGGAGCCGCTCCGGGGCGCGGCGACGGTCTGGGGCCAGGTGCTCTCGGTCCCGGAGCCGGGTCTCGCGATCTGCGGCATCGGGCGCCGCGACGTGTCGTTCGACATCGACCTGCCCGTCGCGCTCTGGCTGCGCTCGCAGTCCGACGACGGCTGGCTGCCCGCGCGCGAGCTGGCCGGGACGCGTGTCACCGCGCTCAACGACCAGCACCTCTACCTCGCGCTCGACGCGGGAGAACCCGGTGCCAGTCAGGTCACCGGCCCCGCGACCGCCCAGGTCCGCCCGGGCGACGTCGTCGGGTTCGGCATCTCCCACCCCTGCACGACGTTCGACCGCTGGCGCGTGGCCGCCGTCGTGCGCGGCGACGAGGTCCTGGACCTCGCGACCATCGATCTCTGACCCTCGCCCGTGACCACGCCACCCGGCGACCCCCGAAGAACCGAGAGGACATCATGACCAGCGAGAAGACCGCGATCTCGACCCCCGACGCCCCGGCTCCCGCGCACACGTTCCACCAGGGCGTGCGCAAGGGCCCGTTCGTCCAGGTCTCGGGCCAGGGCCCCGTCGACCCCGCGACGAACGAGTACCTGTACCCCGGTGACGTCGCCGCGCAGACCACGCGCACGCTCGAGAACGTGCGGGCGATCGTCGAGGCGTCCGGCGCGACGTTCGACGACGTCGTCATGCTGCGCGTCTACCTCACGAAGCGCGAGGACTTCCCGATCATGAACGACGCCTACGGCGCGTTCGTCGCGCAGCACACCACGAAGGGCGTGCTCCCCAGCCGCACCACCGTGTTCACGGGCCTGCCGCGCGAGGAGATGCTCGTCGAGATCGACGCCTTCGCGATCACGGACTGAGCCCCGCCCCGCGCTGTGGGCCCTCTTCCTGGATACGGATGTCCACCACCTCCCGGGGACGGGCGTCCGCGGCACGGCTGCGCCCGCGTGGGAGGCGACGCGTAGCGTGCGCGGCGGAGGTGACGATGCTCGCGACGATCGCCGTGGAGGGCTACCGCTCGCTGCGCAGCCTGGTCCTGCCGCTCGGCCGGCTCACGGTCGTGACCGGGGCCAACGGGACCGGCAAGTCGAGCCTGTACCGCGCGCTGCGCCTGCTCGCGGAGTGCGCGCTCGGGGGCGCGGTGGGTGCGGTCGCACGCGAGGGCGGGCTGCGCTCGACGCTGTGGGCCGGGCCGGAGCAGGGCGGCGGCCGCGCGCTGCGTGGCGGCGGCCCGGTGCAGGGCACCCGGCGGACCGCGCCCGTCGCGCTGCGGCTGGGGTTCGCGGGCGTCGCTCCGGGTGACCTCGGCTACGCCGTCGACCTCGGGCTGCCGCAGCACGCCGGCTCCGCGTTCGGCCTGGACCCGGAGATCAAGGTCGAGACGATCTGGTCCGGACCGGCCCCGCGCCCCGCGACGCTCCAGCTCGAGCGGCGCGGGCCGGCCGTCCGCGTGCGGGACGACGCCGGGGGCTGGGTCTCCTCCCCCGCCCGCCTCCGGTCGTTCGACAGCGTGCTCACCGAGCTCGTCGACCCCGTGGGCGCGCCGGAGGTCGTCGCGGTGCGGGAGGCGCTGCGCTCGTGGCGGTTCTACGACCAGCTCCGCACCGACGCCGGCGCCCCGGCGCGCGCGCCGCAGGTCGGCACCCGCACGCCGGTCCTCGCGCACGACGGCGCGGACCTCGCCGCGGCGCTCGAGACCGTGCGCGACCTCGGCCGCGGCGACGAGCTCGACGACGCCGTCGCGCGCGCGTTCCCCGGGAGCCGCCTCGCGGTGCACGCCGACGACGGACGGTTCGAGCTCGCCCTCCACCAGCAGGGCCTGCTGCGCCCCCTCACCGGCGCCGAGCTGAGCGACGGCACGCTGCGCTACCTGTTCCTCGTCGCCGCGCTGCTCTCGCCGCGCCCACCCGAGCTCCTCGTGCTCAACGAGCCCGAGACGAGCCTGCACCCCGACCTGCTGCCCGCGCTCGGCACGCTCGTGCACGCCGCGGCCCGGGAGACGCAGGTCGTCGTGGTGACCCACGCGGCGCCGCTCGTCGAGGCGCTGCGGGACGCGACGGCGTCGGGCACGGCCGACCTGCCGGGCCCCGACGACCTCCTCGAGGTCGAGCTCGTCCGCTCGCCGTTCGGCGAGACGACGGTCGCCGGGCGTGAGGGCCTGCTCGACCAGCCGCCCTGGGGCTGGCCCCGGCGGTGACACCGGCGGCCCGGGCCTCCGGGCGCGAGCCCCGACTCGGGGCGGTCAGCGCCGCGAGGCGACGTGGAGGCTCGTGACCGTCGCGGCGAGGTCGGTCAGCCGGGAGGCCGTCCGGTCGAGGAGCTCGTCGAGCTCGATGGGTCCGGGGGCGATGCTGAACGCCGCGGCGATGCCGGCGTCGCGCGCCTGGTGCGCCGGCAGCAGCACGCGCCCCGCGAGCACGACGACCGGCGGGCGGTGCGGTGCCTCGGCGGCGAGCGCGCCCATCGCGTCGGCGACCTTCCCGTTGACCGACTGCGAGTCGAACGACCCCTCGCCCGTGACGACCAGGTCCGCGCGACGGATCGCGTCCGGCAGCCCGACGGCCTCGGCGACGAGGCGCGCGCCGGGCTCCAGCTCGGCGCCGAGGACGCCGACCATCGCCGCGGGCACGCCGCCCGCGGCCCCGGCGCCCGCGAGCTCGGACACGTCGAACCCGGCCTCCTCGACGAGCACGCCCGCCCAGCGACGCAGCGCGTCGTCGAGGAACGCCACGTCCGCCTCCTGGGCACCCTTCTGCGGGCCGAACACGTGCGCCGCGCCGCGCTCACCGTGCAGGGGGTTGGTCACGTCGACCGCGAGGCGCCAGCGCACGTCGCGGGCGCGCGGGTGCAGCCCGGACAGGTCCAGGCGCGCGACGCGCGCGAGCCCCTCCCCGCCGTCGGGCACCTGCGCGCCGGCGGCGTCCAGGAGACGCGCGCCGAGACCGGTGAGGATCCCCGAGCCGCCGTCGGTCGACGCCGACCCGCCGAGGCACACGATCACCTCGTCGACGCCCGCGTCGAGCACGGCCGCGGCCGCCGCCCCGGTGCCGAGGGTGTGCGCGTGCAGGGGCTGGAGCGCGACGTCGCTCACCTGCGGCAGGCCGCTCGCCTCCGCGAGCTCCACGACGCCCAGGCGCCCGTCGGCGGAGACCCCGTACCGCGCGGTGCGCGGACGCCCGATCGCGTCGACCGTCGCGACCTCGCGCGCCGGCACGCCCCACACCGCGAGGAGCGCCTCGAGGGTCCCCTCGCCGCCGTCGGCCATGGGGAGCTCGACGACGTCGGCATCGGGGACGACGCTGCGGATCCCGGCGGCGACGGCGCGCGCGACGTCCGCGGCGCTCAGGCTGCCCTTGAACGAGTCGGGCGCGACGACGACGCGCAGCGGGCCGTCGGGGCGCGGCAGGGCGGGACCGGTCGGGGTGGTGCTCGGCGTTGAGGACACGCTCGCATCCTAGGCAGCCGGACCCGCCCTGGTCCGCCCGGGAACGGACGGACCGGACGTGTTCCCCGCCACAGCGCTCAGGGTCGCCGCTCGGCCGTCCGCGGGTCCACCGCGTCCGGGATCGTGGACTGCGCCGCGCGCAGCCGCTCGAGGAGCGTGCCGAGGGTCGCGAGCTCCTCGTCGTCGAGCGCCCCGCCCACGTAGGTCGCGATGGCCCGGGCGTGCGCGCGTCCGGTCGCTCGCTGGAGGTCCCGGCCCGCCGGGGTGAGCCGGACGAGGGTGCCGCGTGCGTCGTCGGGCGCGGACGTCCGCTCGACGAGACCGCGCGTCGCCAGCCGGTCCACCATGCGGCTCAGCGAGGGCTGGCTGAGCAGGATGTAGACGTTGAGGTCGCGCAGGCGCATCCCCTCGTCGGGGCCCTTGGTGAGGGAGAAGAGCACGTCGTACTCGCGCAGGGTCAGGCCGTCCCAGACGGGGTCCGACCGGAGCCGGCGCATGATGGTCACCTGCGCCCGGAAGAGCGACTCCCACGTCTCGACCGCGAGGCGCGGGCTCGCGTGGCCGGGTGCGGTCACGGGTCCGTCGTCGCGGCGGCCCTGCTCGGCCATGACACCCCCGGACGGCTCGATCGATGCGTTCGCATCGACCTTACCGGCTGAGCGACGGGATCAGCGGCCGAGCCGGCGCTCGCGCTGGGAGTAGGCGCGCAGCGCGCGCAGGTAGTCCACGCGCCGGAAGTCGGGCCAGTACGCCTCGCAGAAGTAGAACTCGGAGTGCGCGCTCTGCCACAGCAGGAACCCGCCGAGGCGCTGCTCGCCCGACGTGCGGATGACGAGCTCCGGGTCCGGCTGACCCTTGGTGTACAGGTGCTCCTCGATGTGCTCGACGTCGAGGTTTTCCGCAAGATCCTGCAGGCGCGCGCCCGCGGCAGCCTGCTCGCGGAGGTAGGACCGCACCGCGTCGGCGATCTCGTGCCGGCCGCCGTACCCGATGGCCACGTTCACCTGGAGACCGTCGACCGAGGCCGTGCGCTGCTGCGCCTCGCGCAGCGCGGCCGTGAGGCGCTCGGGGAGCAGGTCGAGCCGACCCATGACCCGTAGGCGCCAGCGGCCCGAGTCGGCGAGGTCGCGCACCGCGTCCTCGATGATGTCGAGCAGCGCCGAGAGCTCCTCCTGCGAGCGCGAGAGGTTGTCGGTCGAGAGCATCCACAGCGTGACGACCTCGACGCCCTGGTCCTCGCTCCAGCCCAGGAACTCCGCGATCTTGTCCGCACCGCGGCGGTGGCCGGTCGCCGTCGACTCGCCGAACGAACGCGCCCAGCGCCGGTTGCCGTCGAGGATGACGCCCACGTGGCGCGGCACGCTCTCGTGCGAGAGGGTCGCGGCGAGGCGACGCTCGTAGAGTCCGTAGACAGGGCGGGGCAGGCGCACGACGGTTCCTCGACGGTGGAAGGACGGGTGTCGCCCGGCGGGCTGGTCCCTGGTCGGAACACGCTGGCCGAACCCGCACACGCTACCGCCCCGCGCCGCCCGGACGGCAGGGCAGCGGCGGCCGCTCACGCCCCTGCCCAGGATCTTCACACCGCGGCGCCGTCCGCGGTCGTCTACCTACGCTGCCGTAACCTACGATGGCGTAGGTTGACCGGGACGGTGCCGTGCGCCGGCCCCGCACGACCGAGCACGACCCTGACCGCGCCTGATCCGGCCCGACCCCGAGGAGACGCCGTGGACCGACCGACCGACAGCGACCGCACACCCGGCGCGCCCGACGCCGGCGCCCTGGAGAGCGTCCGCGAGAACGTGGGCGACGCCGTCGAGAAGGTCGCCGAGGCGGTCAAGCCCCGCCTGCGCGGGTGGATCCACGCCGGGACGTTCCCCGTCGTCCTCGTCGCGAGCATCGTCCTCGTCGTCGTCGCTCCGCCGGTCGCGGGCAAGGTGTCGTGCGCGATCTTCGGGCTCAGCGCGTGCCTCCTCTTCGGCACGAGCGCCGTCTACCACCGCGGCACGTGGTCGCCGCGCGTCGCCGGGATCCTCCGCCGCGCCGACCACTCGAACATCTTCCTCATCATCGCGGGCACCTACACGCCCCTCGCCGTGCTCCTCCTCCCTCAGCGGACCGCGACGATCCTGCTCGCGATCGTGTGGGGCGGCGCCGTGCTCGGCCTCCTCGCCCGGATCCTGTGGCTCGACGCCCCGCGGTGGGTCTACGTGCCGATCTACGTCGCCCTCGGCTGGGTCGCCGTCGGCTACATGCCGCAGTTCTGGACCACGACGAACGGGCCGGCGATCGTCTGGCTCGTCGCCGCCGGCGGCCTCGCCTACACGCTCGGCGCCGTCGTCTACGGCATCAAGAAGCCGAACCCCAGCCCCCGCTGGTTCGGCTTCCACGAGATCTTCCACGTGCTCACCGTCGTCGGGTTCACGTGCCACTACGTCGCGATCATGCTCGCGGCGGTCGCCGCGCGCTAACCGCGCCGCTCAGTCGCGCGGGACGACGGCGTAGCGGCGGTTGGCGAGGGACGGGTTGCGCTCGCGCACGCCCGCCAGAGCCGCAGGGTCGAGGTCGGCGCTGCGGAGCTCGGCACGCTCGCCCAGCTCGAGGCCGACCTGGCCGTCCGGGCCCACGAGGAGCGAGCGGCCGGTCACGCCCCTGCCCGCCTGGCCGACCGCGAGCACGACGGCGGTGTTCTCGATGGCCCGCGCCCGGGCCAGGGTGCGCCACTGGTCGGCCTTGAGGTCGCCCGCCGCCCACGCCGCGGGCACGACCAGCACGTCCGCACCGGCGTCGACGAGCCGCCGCGCGCTCTCGGGGAACCGCAGGTCGTAGCACGTCATGACGCCGAAGGTCAGGTCGCCGAGTCGCAGGACCAGCGGGGGCGCCGCCGGGTCGCCGGCGTCGAGCCTGTCGGACTCGCGGTGCCCGAACGCGTCGTAGAGGTGGACCTTGCGGTAGGTGCCCACGAGCTCGCCGGACGCGTCGACGGCGACCACCACGTTGACCGCACGTCCCGCCGCGCTGCCGGGCACGAGGGTGCCCGCGATCGCGGCGACCCCGTGCTCGCGCGCGAGCCGGCGCAGGGTCGTCACGAACGGCCCGTCGAGCGGCTCGGCGTGCTCGACGCCCGTGCCCCGGGGGTCGAAGCCCGCCGCGTACTCGGGCAGGACGAGCAGGTCCGCGCGCACGCGCGCCGCCTCCCGGAACGCGGCGCCGACCGCCACGAGGTTGGCCGCGTGGTCGGCCGACACCTCGAGCTGACCGATCGTGACCCGCGCCCCGGTGGCCACGGTCAGCCCTGCCGCGCGGGTCCGCCGGGTGCCCCGTCGGGAGCGCCGCCGCCGGGTGTGCCGTCGTCGCCCGTCGCGCCGTCGGGCGACTCGCCGCCGGAGGTCGCACCGTCACCCGGCTCCAACGGTCCGTCCGCGCCGATGCCCTGCACCTCGGCGTTGTGCCGCATGCGCCGGAGCTGGCGGGACAGCGCGAAGAACAGGCCGACGGTCGCCAGGGCCACCGCGAAGATGGCGAGGAAGCCGACGAGGCCCGGCGACACGTCGTTCGGGTCGAGGTCCTCGCGCAGGGGGTCGTCCGAGGGGCTCGGCGTCGCGGTCTCGGCGACGACGTCGGCCGCCCAGCCCGGGCCGCCCGCACCGGTCGCCGCCAGGGAGTCCGCGAGGGACGTCGTCGTGGTCACGAGACCGCCCCCTCGCTCGCGACGAGCTCGCGGACGCCCGCGAAGAGGTCGTCCTCGGGCAGCTGCGTGGGGACGCGCGACTCGGCGAGCTCGAACTCCTCGAACGGCCACACGTCGACCTCGAGGTCGCGCGGGATCGCGAAGAAGAAGCCGTCGGGGTCGATCTGCGAGGCGTGCGCGATGAGCGCCGCGTCGCGCTGCGCGTAGTAGCGCGCGACGTGGACGCGCGTCGTGACCTCGCGCTCCGGGATCTCCCGCGCGGACCGCGACTCGACCCAGTCGCCGAAGGGCGACTCCAGACCGGCGCCCTGCATCGCCTCGTGCAGCGTGCGGATCCGGTTCATCGAGAAGTCGTGGTTGTAGTACAGCTTGAGCGGTGCCCACGGCGCCGCGCCGCCCTCGCGGCGGTAGCGGTCGGGGTCGCCCGCGGCGTGGAACGCCTCGAACGCGACGCGGTGGCACATGACGTGGTCGGGGTGGGGGTAGCCGCCCGACGGGTCGTACGTCGTCACGACGTGGGGCCGGAACTCGCGCACGAGCTCGACCAGCGGCGCGGCCGCCTCCTCGAGCGGGACCAGGCCGAAGGACCCCTCGGGCAGCGGGGGCAGCGGGTCGCCCTCCGGGAGGCCCGAGTCGACGAACCCGAGCCACTGCTGACGCACCCCGAGCGCGCGCGCCGCGGAGGCCATCTCGACACGGCGCAGGGCGCGCATGCCCTCGATGCCGTCGGGCCCCGCGCCGAAGCTCGGGTTGAGGATGTCGCCGCGCTCGCCGCCCGTGCACGTCGCGACGAGCACGTCGACGCCCTCGGCCGCGTAGCGAGCGGCGGTCGCGGCGCCCTTGCTCGACTCGTCGTCGGGGTGGGCGTGCACGGCCAGGAGACGGAGCGTCTCCGGCTGCGCGCGGTGGGTGGTCGATCCGGCCGCGGGTTCGGCCACTGGTCCTCCCGGGTGCGTCGTACGTCTCCTCGCGCGGCCGGACCTGTCGTGGGTGCACGACGAGCGCCCGGGCTCTGCGAAGATGGGTCGAGGACATGATCCCCCACCGCGCCCACACCTGACGAACCGCCGGGACCACCGGCAGGACGCCGGGTGCGCGACCGGACGCGGCGGCACCGACCACGGGACCGCACCATGACGAACGAGACCACCGCCCCGCCGCCGAGCCCGGGCGCCCCCCTGCGACCGCCGGCGGGCCGCTACGGTCCCGAGCCGACCGAGCGACGCCGACGACTGGCCGTCGTCGGGATCGTGCTCGTCGCGATCGTCGGGCTCGCGATCACGCTCGTCATCGGCCTGCGGTACGCGAACGAGCCGGTGCGGTTCAAGGACTTCGGCTACACCGTCGTGAGCCCGGAGCGCGTCGACGTGACGTTCGAGGTCTACATGGACCCGGGGACGACGGCGACGTGCACGCTCGACGCCCTCGCCGAGAGCTTCGCGCAGGTCGGGACGGTCGACGTGACGGTCGGCCCGGTCGAGGTCACGGAGTCCCGGTACACGGTGAGCGTGGCGACCTCCGAGCTCGCCACGACGGGCATCGTCCAGTCCTGCCGCCTCGTCCCGTGACGCGCCCCGGGGCGTCGGCCCCGCGCGCCTGCTGACCTGGGGCGTCGCTGTCGGCCCCCTGTGCTTTGCTATCCTGAGGGATTCCCGCACCCGACCGTGTGGAGCCCGAGACTGCGTGCCGGTGACAGGTACGCGTCCCCCGGGCGCCCCGGGTGATCAGCGGGAGACCAGTCCTACGCGCTGCCACCCGGCCAGCGTCACCGACCCGGGCAGGCAGGCGCACCGCGAACGCACGCGCCCCGGCTGCCCGTACCCGCACGGCCGTGCGACCGACCCGGCCGTCGACCATGGAAAGGAAGGAGCGAACCGTGACCGACACCACCGTCACCTGGCTGACCCAGGAGGCGTACGACAGGCTGCAGGCCGAGCTCGCCCACCTGTCCGGCGAGGGCCGTACCGAGATCGCGGAGCGCATCGCCGCCGCGCGCGACGAGGGCGACCTCAAGGAGAACGGCGGCTACCACGCCGCGCGTGAGGAGCAGGCCAAGAACGAGGCCCGCATCCGCGAGCTCACCGAGAAGCTGCGCAACGTGCAGGTCGGGACCCCGCCGGACGACGGCATGGTCGAGGCCGGCATGGTCGTCACCGCGCTCGTCGCGGGCGACGAGATGACGTTCCTCCTCGGCTCGCGCGAGATCGCCGGCACGACCGACCTCGACGTGTACTCGCCGACGTCGCCGCTCGGCGCCGCGATCGACGGCAAGACCGTCGGTGACGAGACGAGCTACACCGCGCCCAACGGCAACGAGATCGCCGTGAAGATCGTCGCCGCGAAGCCCTTCGAGGGCTGACGCGCCACCGGTGGCCACGCCGCCGGTGAGACGTGAGAAGTGGCCCTTCCGACACACGTCGGAGGGGCCATTTCTCGCTTCTCGGGCGCTCATGCCCGGGTCGTCCACAGGTCCGGGCCGCTCGGCGGCGCCCAGACGCCGTCCTCGGCCAGACTCGCGGCATGCCCGTCCCCGTCCCTGACCCGCCGTTCCTCGTCGCGGACGCGCTCCGCCTCGGGGTCACCCGCAAGCAGCTGCGCTCACCGCGGCTCCACGGCCCGGTGCGGGGCGTCCGGATGGACGCCGCCCGGCGAGAGGACCTGCTGTCCGTCACGGCGGCCGTCCGGCTCGCACTCCCGCGGACGGCCGCCTTCTCCCACACGACGGCGGCGGCGTTGTGGGACCTGCCGCTGCCCCGGGACGTCACGGGCCTCGCCCCGCTGCACGTGTCAGGGCCGTCCGGCTCGCGGCCCCTCGATGCCGCAGGCGTCGTCTCGCACGGAGGCTTGCCGGCACGCGACGTCGTCGTCCGGCACGGAGTTGACGTGACCTGCCTCGACAGGACCGTCGCGGACCTCGCGACCCTCGTCGCCGCGGGCGCACCCGGGTTCACGGAGACCGACCTCGTCGTCGTCGTGGACTCGGTCCTCGGCGGCCGAGGGCGTGTGCGTCCGTACCCGCCCGACCAGCTGGCCGAGCGACTGCGAGGGATGCGGGGGCGGCGCGGCGCCGTCCCGCTCGCGTCCGCGCTCGACCGGGCACGGCGCTTCGTGGACTCGCCCATGGAGACGCGACTGCGTCTGCGTCTGGTCGACGCCGGATTCCCGTGCCCTGTCGTCGGCGCCGACGTCTTCGACGACGACGGGCGCTGGCTCGCACGCCCGGACCTGTGCTGGCCGGACCTGCGGATCGCGCTGGAGTACGACGGGCAGCACCACCTGACCTCCGCGCGTCAGCGCCTGAACGACGTCGCGCGGCAGGAGGAGCTGGAACGCCTGGGCTGGCGGGTGATCGTGCTCTTCTCGCTTCTCGTCAGAGGCGGGGCGAGCCGCCGTCGCTGCGCTCGACGCGGTAACCCTCGGAGCGCAGGTGCGCGACGAGCTCGTCGCAGTGCTCCGGGCCCTTGGTCTCCACCTGCATACGCACCCACGCCTCGCCGATCGCGAGGCCCACGTCGGTGCGGTCGTGGTCGATGTGCATGATGTTGCCCCGCTTGGTCGCGATGACCTCGAGCATGCGCGCGAGGGCACCGGGACGGTCGTCGAGCAGCACCTGGAGCTGGATGTACCGGCCGGCCGCCGCGAGGCCGTGCCGCACGACCCGCAGCAGCACGAGCGGGTCGATGTTCCCCCCGGACAGGACGACGACGACGGGACCCTCGACCGGGTCCGCCGCGCCCGCGTCGACGGCGGCCGTCCCGGAGAGGAGCGCGGCGACGCCGGTGGCCCCGGCGGGCTCGACGAGCAGCTTGGCGCGCTCGGCGACCATGAGCAGCGACCGGGAGATCTCCTCCTCGGTCACCGTGCGGACCTCCACACCGTGCTGGGCCAGGATCCCGAACGGCACGTGCCCGGGCGTCCCGACCGCGATGCCGTCGGCCATCGTCGCGGCGAGCCGCGCCGTCGTCGGCTCCCCCGCGGCGAGCGAGCCCGGGTAGGCGGCGGCGCGCTCCGCCTGCACCCCGATCACGCGCACGTGCGGCGCCGTCTGCGCGAACGCCCCGGCGAGGCCCGCGACGAGCCCGCCACCACCGAGCGGCGCGATCACGGTCCGGACGTCGGGCACCTGCTCGAGGATCTCCAGCGCGATCGTCGCCTGACCTGCCACGACGTCGGGGTGGTCGAACGGGTGGATGAAGACGGCGCCCGTACGATCGGCCTCGGCGCGCGCCGCGGCGAGCGTCTCGTCCACGTCCGCGCCGACGAGCCGGACCTCGGCGCCGTACTGGCGCGTCGCCGCGACCTTGGGCAGCGCGGCGTCGACCGGCATGTACACGACGGCGCGGATGCCGAGCAGACCGGCCGCGAACGCGACGCCCTGCGCGTGGTTGCCGGCGCTCGCCGCGACGACGCCGCGCGCCTTCTCGTCGGCGCTCAGGCGCGCCATGCGCACGTACGCGCCGCGCACCTTGAACGACCCTGCGCGCTGGAGGTTCTCGCACTTGAGCAGCACGCGGACTCCCGCGGCCTCGCTGATGGCGCGCGTCGTCTGCACCGGGGTGCGGTACGCGACACCGTCGAGCAGTCGGGCGGCGTCGCGGACGTCGTCGAGCGGGACCGGTACCGGTCCCGGCGTCACCGCGACTCCCCGGGCGCGTCCTCCGTCGGGCCGACGTCCTGCGGACCGACGACGGCGGAGTCCTCGCCGGCGCCCCCGCGGTTCCGACGGCGCGCGCCCACGTCCTCGAGGTCCGCCTCCGCGCGCGCGATCACGGGCGGTTGCGGGCTCCCCCGCACCACGACGCGGTCGTCCGTCCCGAGCTCGGGGAACTTGTCGTGCCCGTGCAGGTAGAGGACGACGGTGTTGAGGACCGCCGCGATCGGGACGGCGAAGAGCGCCCCGACGATCCCCGCGGCGAAGCTCCCCGCCGCGACGACGAGGAGCACGGCGACCGGGTGCAGCGAGACCGCGTGGCCCATGAGGAACGGCTGGAGGATGTGGCCCTCGATCTGCTGCACGAGCAGCACGATGCCGAGCATGATCAGCGCCTGCACCCACCCCTGCGCGACGAGCACGACGAGCACCGCGATGGACCCGGTGACGATGGCACCGACGATCGGGATGAACGACCCGACGAACACGAGGATGCCCAGCGGGAGCGCGAGCGACGGGACGAAGAACGCGGCGCCGATGCCGATGCCGACCGCGTCGACCGCCGCGACGAGGATCTGCGTGCGCGTGTACGCGGCGAGCGTCACGATGCCGCGGCGGCCGGCCTGGTGGACGTTGTCGCGCGCACGCAGCGGCAGCAGCCCGACGACCCACGACCAGATCGTGCGCCCGTCGAGCAGGAAGAAGAACGTGCAGAACAGCGCGATGAGGGCGCCGGCGACCACGTGGCCGATGGTCGTGGCCGCGCCGAGCGCACCGGAGACGATCGAGTCCTGGTTCTCCGAGACCGCGGTCCCGGCCTGGTCGAGCCAGTGCGAGATCGTGGTCGAGTCGAGCCCGAGCGGACCGTCGGCGAGCCACTCGGTGAACTGCTCGAAGCCCTCGACGGCCTGGTCGCGCAGGTCCTGGAAGCCGCTGACGATCTGCTGCCCCGCGATCGCCACGAGCCCCGCGACGACGACGACGAGCGTGATGAGCGACGCCCCGGACGCGAGCCCGCGCGACATGCGCAGGTGACGCCGGAAGAACCGCTGGACGGGCGTGAGCAGCACCGTGAGCAGGAGCGCCACCGCGATGGGGACGACGATCACCTTGAGCTGCGTGACGAGCCACAGGCCCGCCGCGATCGTCAGGCCGATGAGCAGCAGCCGCCACGACCAGGCGGCGGCCGAGCGCACCGAGTCGGGCACCGCCGTCGCGCCGGGGCGCCCGGGGGGAAGCGGGTCGGGGGTGCTGTGCTGGTCCGTCTGCGCGCTCACAGCGCAACCCTAGGTGAGCGACCCTCCGCTCGCGGCGCTGAATACCCGCGCCGCGCCCGGTGTGCGCAGGATCTCCCCACCGCTCGGCGGGACGTGCCCGTGCTACCCCAGCGCCTGGGTGAGGTCCGCGACGAGGTCCTCGACGTCCTCGATGCCGACGGAGAGGCGGACGAGGTCGTCGGGCACCTCGAGCGCGGTCCCGGCGACGGAGCCGTGGGTCATGCGGCCCGGGTGCTCGATGAGCGACTCGACGCCGCCCAGGGACTCCGCGAGCGTGAAGACCTGGGTGCGCGCGCACACGTCGAGCGCCTTCGCCTCGCTGCCCGCGCGGAACGACACCATGCCGCCGGACCCGCTCATCTGGCGCGCCGCGAGCTCGTGCCCGGGGTGCGACGCGAGGCCGGGGTAGATCACCTCGGTGACCGCCGGGTGGGCGGCGAGGAAGTCGGCGACGGCCGCGGCGTTCGCCTGGTGGCGGTCCATGCGCACCGCGAGCGTCTTGAGGCCGCGCAGGGTGAGCCACGCGTCGAACGGCCCGGCGACGGCGCCCGACGCGTTCTGGTGGAACCCGACCGCGCCGGCGACGTCGGTCCCGCCCGCGGGCGAGGCGAGTCCGCCCGGGAGCGGCGCGCTCGACGCCACGACGAGAGCTCCCCCGACGACGTCGCTGTGCCCCCCGATGTACTTGGTGGTCGAGTGCACGACGACGTCCGCGCCCAGCGCGAGCGGCTGCTGGAGGTACGGGGTCGCGAAGGTGTTGTCGACGACGAGCAGCGCCCCGGCGTCGTGCGCGACTCCCGCGAGCGCCGCGATGTCGGAGACCCCGAGCAGCGGGTTGGTCGGGGTCTCGACCCAGACCACACGCGTCTCGGGGCGCACCGCGGCGCGGACCGCCTCGACGTCCGTGAGGTCGACGGGCGTGTGCTCCACGCCCCACGGCCCGAACACCCGGGCGATGAGCCGGTAGGTGCCGCCGTAGGCGTCGTCGGGCACGATCACGTGGTCGCCGGGCCGCACGACGGCGCGCAGCAGCGTGTCCTCCGCGGCCAGGCCGGACGCGAAGGCGAACCCGCGCGCGGCGGGCGACCCGTCCGCCGTCGGGCCGAGACCGCCGGACTCCGCGGCCGCGAGCGCCTCCTCGAGCGCGGTGCGCGTGGGGTTCGCGGAGCGCGAGTACTCGTAGCCCCCGCGCAGCCCGCCGACGCCGTCCTGCTTGTACGTCGAGACCTGGTGGATGGGCGGCACGACGGCGCCGGTCGTCGCGTCCGGGTCCTGGCCCGCGTGGATCGCACGCGTGGAGAAGCCGGTGGTGGTCCAGTCGGGGTGCTCGCTCGGGGTGGTCACCCGACCAGCCTACGGCGCGCCCTGCGCCGAGCAGGCGGCGGACCGTTGCGCGCGGGCGCACCGGCGTCGGCCCGGAACACCCGCCGCCCCTGCGACGTTCTACCCCGTGCCAGGACGATGCGTCGTGGGCCAGCGCCCCGGTCGTCCGGGTACTTCAGGAGGTAAGCGATGAACTCGATCTTCGACGCGATCTTCGGCTCGTCCGGCAAGACGACGATGATCGCCCCCGAGGACGCGCTGCCCGGACGCCAGTCGCCCGTGCTGCAGACCCCGCGTCCCCACACCGTGCTCGGCACGTCCATCACCGGCCCGTGGCCCGAGGGCACGCGCGTGCTCTACCTCGCGATGGGCTGTTTCTGGGGAGCCGAGGAGATCTTCTGGCAGGTCCCCGGGGTGGTGAGCACCGCCGTCGGGTACATGGGCGGCACGACGCCGAACCCCACCTACGAGGAGGCGTGCACCGCGCGCACGGGCCACACCGAGACGGCGCTCGTCGCGTACGACCCCACGAAGGTCTCCGAGGAGGAGCTGCTCACGATCTTCTGGGAGCGTCACGACCCGACGCAGGGCTACCGCCAGGGCAACGACGTCGGCACGCAGTACCGGTCCGCCGTCTACTGGACGACGCCGGAGCAGGAGCAGGCGGTCCGTGACACCGCGGCGCGCTACTCCGCGGTGCTCGAGGCCAAGGGCTACGACCCGGTGACGACCGAGATGCGCCCCGCGGCCGAGGCCGGCCCGTTCTACTACGCCGAGGACTACCACCAGCAGTACCTCGACAAGAACCCGAACGGCTACCGCTGCCACGCGACCACGGGAGTCCCGTTCCCGAGCGCCGCGTAGCACCCGCCGAGAGGCGAGAAGCGGCCCCTGATCCCTGCGGATCGGGGGCCGCTTCTCGTCTCTCGCCCGCGCGACGGCCCCGGTGCCCCGCCCGCCGGGGTGCGTGCCGCGCCGGGCCCGACGCACGATGGGGTCCATGACGATCCCCACCCTCAGCGCCCAGGACGGCACGACGATCCCCGCGATCGGGTTCGGCACCTACCGCCTCAACGGTGAGGAGGGCGCTGAGACGGTCGCGCGCGCGATCGACGCGGGCTACCGGTTGATCGACTCGGCGTTCAGCTACGAGAACGAGGGCGCGGTCGGCGCAGCGGTGCGGCGTGCGGACGTCTCGCGCGACGACGTGATCGTCACGTCCAAGCTCCCCGGTCGCCACCAGGCCCACGACGACGCCGTCCGCACCGTCGAGGAGTCGCTCCTCCGCACCGGTCTCGACCGCATCGACCTGTACCTGATCCACTGGCCGAACCCGCGCGTCGGGCTGTACGTCGAGGCGTACGAGGCGCTCGTGGAGTGCCGCGAGCGCGGGCTGGTCCGTCACGTGGGCGTGTCGAACTTCCTGCCCGAGCACCTCGACGCGGTGATCGCGGCGACGGGCGTGACCCCGGTCGTGAACCAGGTCGAGCTGCACCCGTACTTCCCGCAGGCCGCGCAGCGGGCCGCCGACGCCGAGCGCGGGATCGTCACCGAGGCGTGGAGCCCGATCGGCCGTGCGAACGACCTCCTGCGCGACCCCGCCGTCACGGCGGTGGCTGCCGCGCACGGGGTCTCCCCCGTCCAGGTGATCCTGCGCTGGCACGTGCAGCTCGGCGTCGTACCGCTGCCCAAGGCGTCGTCGCCCGAGCGTCAGCGCGAGAACCTCGACGTCTTCTCGTTCGAGCTCACGACCCACGAGATGAACGCCCTCACGGGGCTCGCCCGGCCTGACGGGCGCACCAACGACCAGGACCCCGCGGTGTACGAGGAGCTCTGAGCCACCGGCGCGGCACGTGCTTGCTCCCGCTGGTCGTGGCACCGTGTGCGGGTGACGTCCCCCGCCCTCGCCCCGGTGCCCGACGCCGCCCGACCGCCCTGGGCGGTCGGCTCGCCGCTGCGGCTGCTCGCCGCGATGCTCGTGTCGGGCTCGGCGGTGCTCCTGTTCGCGGTGCACGTGCGCCCGCTCGGGTACGTGCCGCTCGTGCTCGGCGTGGCGCTGGGGCTCGCCGTGGACCGCCGCCTCGGGCGCGACCTCGCGCTCGTCGGGACCGGCATGGCGATCATCTCGACGATCTCGCTCGAGGCGGACCTGTCGGACGCGGGGATGGTGCGCTTCGCCGTCGTGCTGTCGCTCGCGGTGCTCGTGCCGTGGGCGCTGTCGCGGTTCGTGCTCCGCGAGGACGTGATCCGGTTCCCCGTCGCCACCGGGCGGCGCTGGACCCGGGGACAGGTCGTGTACCTCGTCGTGGTCGTCGTCGCGGGGTACCTGATCCTGCCCTTCTACTTCATCGGGTCGGGTGCGTACCTCAACTGGCCCCAGATCACGGGCGGGCAGGAGATCGCACGGCTGTTCGTGGGCGTCAACGCGGTGGGCATCTGGGACGAGCTGTTCTTCGTGTGCGTCGTGTTCGCGCTGTACCGCGAGCACTTCGGCCTGTGGACGGCCAACCTGCTCCAGGCGGCGGTGTTCGTGTCGTTCCTCTGGGAGCTCGGGTACCGCGAGTGGGGACCGCTCCTCACCGTCCCGTTCGCCCTGGTCCAGGGCTGGATCTTCTCGTGGAGCAAGTCGCTCACGTACGTCGTCGCGGTGCACCTGCTGTTCGACGTCGTGGTGTTCGCGGTGCTCGTGCACGCCCACCACCCGGAGCTGTTCGACGTCTTCGTCACCGTGCCGCGCTGACCGTGCCGCGCGGACCGTGCCCCGGGGCCTCTGCCGGTGCGGTGCCCGCATGACCGGACGACGAACCGGACCCCGCCGCGGCCTCGTTCCCCTCGCGATCGCGGGCGCATGCCTGCTGGGCGTGCTGTGGCTGTGGGTGCTCCCAGGCTTCCGGGTCGAGGCCGCGACGCCGTTCGGCGAGACGGTGCGCGTCGTGCTCACCGCGGGCGAGCACACCGTCTACGCCGACACGGGCGCCGCGTGGAGCGAGGTCCGGTGCGAGGGCACCGGACCCGACGGCGAGGACGTCGGGCTCCGCGTCTCGATGTCGCAGCAGGACCTCCGCGTGCCTCGGCACTGGCGCGCGGAGTCCTCGTTCGCGAGAGACGCGGGCACCGTGACCCTCACGTGCCGGTCGGAGGGCACGACGACGGGCGGGACGTTCGCCGTCGGGCCGTCGGTCGACCTGCCGCAGGCCGTGTTCGGCACCGTGCTGCTCGCCGCGGCGGTGATCCTGGGGATCGTGGGGATCGCCCGCGCCCGACGCCGTCCCTGAGGCTCGTCAGGCGGGCCGCGCCAGGAGGACGCGGCGGACGCCGTCCACGCGGCACGCTGCTGTGACGGCAGCCGTCGCCGGCCCGGCGAGGATCGTGACCGCCGCGACGACGACGGCGACGCCGACGGCCGCGCCCGCGACGACGTCGTGCGGGAAGTGCACGCCCTCGGCGACCCGCGCCGTGGCGACTGCGACGGCGAGCACCACGGGCAGCACGACCCACACCGCGATATCGCGCAGCGGCGACCGGTAGGCGTGCCGGGCGGGCACCGCCCCGGGGACGCGCACGGCGGGCGCACCGGCCAGGACGACCGCCGTCGCGAGGGCGAACGCGATGGCGGTGTGGTTGCTGGGGAACGACCAGTCCCCGGCGGCGGGGCAGTGCGCGACCTCGACGAGCTCCCAGCACCCCCGCGGCTGGCGGACCAGGGACTTCACGGCCTCGCTCGCCGCGTAGGCCGCCACGGCGCCCACCCCCGCGACGAGCGTCGTCGCGACGGCGGACGCGCCCGCGCGCCGCGACCGCCACGCGACGACCGCGCACAGCCCGAGGAGCACGAGCACCCCGCCCTCCGCGACGAGCCCGGACCCCGGGAGCTCGGCGGTCCGCGCCGTGACGGCGAGGTAGAGCGCCTCGCTCGGGCCGCGCAGCAGGCGCGCGACCAGGACGACGAGGGCCGCCCCGACCAGCCACGACACCGCGACGAGGACCTGGCCGGCGACCCGCGACGACACGTCGACCGGCGGCTCCGGCAGTACGCGTGGGCGCGCGGTCGGACGGGTCGCGGCGGGGGCGTCGGGGCGGTCGAGCAGGGTCGCGGCACGGGACGAATCGGGCGGAGTCATCGCACGAGGGTAAGCCGGGTGAACGGCAGGTGAACATCCGCCCCACGGGGGATGTCCGCCGCCCGGCCTCCCCCCGGGGCCGGACCTACCGCGCGTCGGGGGTGTCGGCCGGGACGTAGAAGGCCGTCGTGGCGGCGACGCGCGCCGCGACCTCGTCCGCGCCCAGCCCGTCCGCCTCCGCGAGCGCCGCTCCCCACGCCTCGCTGCTCGCGACGTTGAACGCGCGCAGCTCGGGGCTCGCGAGGACCTCCTCGGGGTCGAGCGGCCCGGCGCCGTCGAGGTGCAGCGCGAGGCCCAGCAGCGCGCCGTCCCAGCCGACGCCGACGGCGCCCGGGCCGTACACGTCCCACATCTCCGGCGGCACGACGGCGGTGTGCTCGAGCGTGAGGGTGGTGCCGCCGTCGGGCGCGGGCGCGAGGCGGAGCTCGACGACCGACGAGTCCTCCGGCGTCGGCGGGCCCATGACCCAGGTGAGCCGGAGGAGGGTCGGCGCGTCGCACGCGCGGATCTCGCCGCCCGCGTTGCCCTCGACCTGGTAGGTGCCGCCGACCCGGAACTCGCCCGTGACCGGCAGGAACCAGCGCGGGATGCGCTCGGGGTCGGTGACGGCGTCCCACACGTCCTCGACGTCGGCCGGGTAGGTCCGCTCGATCGTGAGGACGCGGGCCTCGCCCGCGGGGAGCGCCCCCGTCCCGACGGAGCGCCGCGCGGCCTCGAGCTCGGCGATGAAGTCCTTCATGCTGTCCTCCTGGTGGTGTCGGTCGGGCGTCCGGCGCCCTCGTCGACGGCCGCGGTGCGGCGCCGCTCGCGCGCACCGCGAGCGAGCTCGGTGCCGAGCGCGTCGAGCCGCTGCTCCCAGAACCGGCGCAGGCCCGCCGCCCAGTCCTCGACCTCGTCGAGCGCCGCGGGGTCGAGCGCGTAGAGGCGCCGGGTCCCCTCGGGCCGCACGGTCGCGAAGCCGCTGGTCCGCAGCACCTTGAGGTGCTGGGACACGGCCGGCTGGCTGATCCCGAACTCCTCGCCCACGAGCGCGGCGAGGTCCCCCGCCGGTCGCTCGCCCCGCGCGAGATGCTCGAGGATCCGGCGCCGCACCGGGTCGCCGAGGACGTCGAACGCTTCCATGACCACCATGTTTCAATACCGGCTTATATAAGTCAAGACCTATCCAGCGGTCGCCAGGACGCGTTGCGGGCCGTCACCGCCGCTTCCCGCCGCGCCCGCGGGAGCCCCGGCCCTTCGGGACCCCGCCACGCCCCTGCTTCGCTCCGCCGGAGCGCCCACCGGCCGCTCCCCCACGCCCGGACCCGCCGCGTCCGCCCTGCCCCCCGGCGCCGCCGCGCCCGCTCTGCGCGCGGGGCGTCGCGGCCTCCTCGGGCGCGCTCCCGGCACGCCGGCCGCGCGAGCTGTTGACCGTGCGCCCGCGCACGATCCCGACCATCTCCTCGACCAGCTCGTCGTCCCGGTCCGCGACCCACGCGAGCGCGACCGGGGCGGTCGGCGCGTCGTCGAGGGGCCGGTACGTCACGTCCTTGCGGTGGTGCAGGCGCGCGAGCGACTGCGGCACGACCGCCACCCCGACGTTCGCCGCGACGAGCACGACGGCGTCGCCCGTCGTCGCCGGACGCTCGACGGCCGGCCGGCCCGGGGGCTCCGGGGCGTCCTCCGCGGCGCCGGGCTCGCCCGCCCAGGGCACGACGTCGTCGAGCGGCCGCAGCAGCACGTCGTCGGCGAGGTCCGCGAGCGCGACCGGCTCCTCGGGCTCGAGCGCGGCGAGCAGGTGGTCACGCGAGACGAGCACGACCGGCGCCTCCTCGTAGAGCCGGATCGCGCTGAGCACGTCGCGGTCGACCGGCAGGCGGAGGATCGCGGCGTCCGCCTCGTCGTCCCGCAGCGCGCGCTCGGCGTCACCCGCCTCGACGGCCACGAGGTCGAGCGGCACGTCGGCGAGGCGCTCGCGCCACGTGCGCACCCACTTCGCCGGCGTCGCGCCCGGCACGTACGCGAGCCGGAACCGCCGCACCCCGCGGCCGTCGTCGGGGGTCTCGCCGTTCGTCACCTCGGGGGTCGTGCCCGCGTCGTCGTCCACCCGACCAGCCTAGGCGCGCCGCCGGAGGCCGACCGGCCGACTACCCTGGAGCCCATGACCCCCAAGCAGTCCGCGCAGACCATGAAGCCCGCCACCGCGGCGAAGAAGCTCGGGGTGTACCTGCCCGCCACGCCGCCGGAGTTCCAGGAGGGCACGATCACGCGGGCCCAGCTCGAGGAGCTCGAGAAGAACCCGCCGGAGTGGCTCGCGGACCTGCGCCGCAACGGCCCCCACCCGCGCCCCGTGGTCGCGGGACGCCTGGGCGTCTCCATCTCCGGCCTCACGCGCGGCGGCCTCACCGAGCCGCTGACGACGGAGGAGATCGACGCGCTGCGCCAGGACCCGCCCGCGTGGCTCGCGACGGAGCGCGAGGTGCAGAAGAAGGTCCGCGCCGAGGAGGAGCGGCTCGCCGCCGCCCGCGCCAAGAAGGGCTGAGTCCTCAGCCCTCCGACGGCGCCTCGCCGCCGGACCCTGACCGGGCGGCCGCCCGGTCGGTGTGGCCGAGCGCCAGGTCCGGGGCGACGGCGTCGCGCACGCGCCGCTTGAGGTCGGGGATCTCGGGGAACCCGCCGTCGGCCTTGCGGTCCCAGAGCAGGACGGGCCCCTCACCGGCGTCGAGCGTGACGCGGAAGACGCCGTCCGTCCCCGGCACCAGGGCGACCTCGCCGAGCCGTGTGCGGAACGTCTGGAGCAGCTCCTGGGCGACCCATGCCGCGCGCAGGAGCCACCGGCACTGCGTGCAGTACTCCACCGCCACGCGTGCCGTCCCGCGCGGGACGACGGTCGATACCTCGGCGGGAGCTGCTGCCTCAGGGCCCGTGGACCCAGCGTCGTGCGACATGGCGACCAGCCTACGGTCGGTGGTCGGCGCCGGGCCGGAGCGAGCGGGCACGCAGGCCCGGCCCCGGCTCATGTCCCGCGCTCGGCCGGGATCCGACCGCTCGCCACGGCCGCCTCGAGCGCCGCGAAGTCCTGCTCCACGACGTCCGCGTACGCGCGCGACCAGCGCGCGATCGACTCGTCGAAGACGCCGGAGCGCCCGAGGTAGCCGTGGGCGACCCGCGCACCGGGCGACTGGCTGTGCGCGCGGGCGAGCACGCGCCCGCAGAGCTCGCCGTACCGCACGAACTGCGCCGGGGCGAGCCGGTCGAGCTCCACCGAACCCTTCATGTCGCGGAACTGCCGGAAGAAGTAGTCCACGCGCGGGCGGCCCGTGCGTTCCGGCGCCTCGATGGTGATCCAGCCCAGGAACGGGTCCGAGTGGGCCTGCAGGATGCGCTGGGACGTCACGACACGACGCCCCTGCGCCGGGAGCGCCCCGGCCGGCACGAGGCCGGACGGCAGCGCGTCGGGCATCCCGCCGTACCGCGAGAGGACCGACGTCTCGGCCTCCTTGGCCTGCAGGACGAGCGGCTCGCCCTCGGGCCCCTCGAACAGCAGGATGTAGCAGCGGGTCCCGACGCTGCCGACCCCGACGACGCGCAGCACGAAGTCGACGAGCTCGAACTGGCCGAGCAGGAGCCGGACGTCGGCGCGCAGGGGTTCGCGGTACTGCTGGAAGAGCTCCGTCAGCTCCTCGACCGACACGCGGTCGACGTGCTGGGTCACGGGCGGCTGGTCGACGATCCGGGGGCGGCCGTCGGTGGTGCGCGTCGTGATCTTCTGCACCACCTGCTCCGAGGTGCGCTTGCGCGCCTTCTTCACCGTCCGCCGCAGCTCGTCGCGCCCCTCTTTGCGCAGCAAGGGCTCGATCGCGTCCGTCTCGACCTGGAACGAGAACCGCTCGAGGGCGCTGCGCGCGAACAGGTCGGCCAGCGCCTCCCGGTACCCGCGCACCGCCTCCCGCGCGGCGTCGCCGCACTCGGCCTCCGACATCCCCTTGTCCCGGCCACCGACGTACATGCTCGCCGCGAGCCGCTTGACGTCCCACTCCCACGGTGCGTCGCTCGCCTCGTCGAAGTCGTTGAGGTCGAACACCAGCCGCCGCTCGGGCGACGCGAAGAGGCCGAAGTTGGAGACGTGCGCGTCGCCGCACGCCACGACGTGGGCGCCCGTGCGCGGTCCGTCGCGCAGGTCGTGGGCCATCGTGGCCGCCGTGCCGCGGTAGAACGCGAACGGCGACTCGAGCATCCGCCCGATCCGCAGCGGGACGAGGTCCTGGAGCCGGTCGCGGTTCTGCTCCTCGATGATCGCGACCGGGTCGCGCTCCGGGAGCAGCAGCGCCCCCTGGGTGCGGCGCGGCACCCGGTCGCGCAGGGCGCGCCCCGCCGCGCGGGACTCGGCCAGGGTTCGCGGGACGTCCACGGGTGCCTCCTCGCTGTCCGGGAACCGCACAGTAGCGCTCGCGGCGGTGCACGGCACGGCGACGCCGGGTGAGGTTCGGTGGAGCGACGGCGCGTGCGCGACCGGGCGGGGAGCGGCGTGCCGTCGGGGAGACTGGACCGGTGACGACCTCCCCGCCCGACCTCGCCGCGCTGCTCACGCGCCTGCGCACCGACGACACCGGCCCGGACCGCGAGGACGCCCCGGTCGCCGTGGACCCCGTCGACCGGCTGCTGCTCGACCTGCTGCTCGACCTCCCGCTCGACCTCCCGACCGACCTCCCCACCGACCTCCCGATCGACGAGGCGGCGCCGTGGCTCGCGGGTGGCGGGCCGGAGGCCGTGGTGGTCGTCGACGACCGGTACGGGGCCCTCACGCTCGGCGCCGCGCTGCTCACCGCCGTGGCGTCGACCGAGGCGGGCCCGGCGTCGGGCAACCCGAGGGTGCGCGTCCACCAGGACGCGTGCACGGCGGAGGCCGCGCTCGACGCGAACGCGACGGCGCTCGGCCTGACCGGTGCCTACGCGCGCCACGGCCTCGGGCCCGGGCTCCTCGCGGGGGCGCGCGTGGTGCTGCTGCGTCTGCCCCGCAGCCTCGCGGCGCTGCGCGACGTCGCGGAGCACGTCGCGCGCGAGGCCGACCCGGGCGTCGTGCTGCTGGCGGGCGGACGCGTCAAGCACATGACCCGCGCCATGAACGACGTCCTCGGCGAGTCGTTCGCGGACGTGCGCGCGAGCCTCGCGCGCGGCAAGTCGCGCGTGCTCGTCGCGTCGTCGCCGCGCCCCGGGCGCGGCGGTCTCACCTATCCCGTGACGGCCGACCTGCCCGACGTCGGGCTGCGGGTCGCGGCGTTCGGGGCGGCCTTCGCGGGGGCGGGCCTCGACCTCGGCACGCGGTTCCTGCTCGAGCAGCTCAGCGCTTCAGGCCCGGGCGGGCCGGCGCCCGACGGGGCGGACCGGGGCCCGCGCGACGTCGTCGACCTCGGGTGCGGGACGGGGCTGCTCGCCACGTGGGCGGCCCGGCGCTGGCCGGACGCGCGGGTCGTGGCGGCGGACCGCTCCGACGCCGCGGTGCGGTCCGCGGCGCTCACGGCGCGGGAGAACGGGGTGGGCGGCCGCGTGCGCACCGTGCGCGACGACGCGGGCGCGACGCTGGCCGACGCGAGCGCCGACGTCGTGCTGCTCAACCCGCCGTTCCACGACGGCGCGGCCCTGCGCACCGATGCGGCGCACCGCATGTTCGCGACGGCGGGGCGCGTCCTGCGGCCGGGCGGAGAGCTGTGGTGCGTGTGGAACTCGCACCTGCGCTACCGGCCGGCGCTGGAGCGTGCGGTCGGGCCGACGACCCAGGTCGCGCGCGGCCCGCGCTTCACCGTCACCCGCTCCACGCGCCGCTGAGTGCGGGGTGTTCGTCGTCAGGACGGCTCCGCGCCGACGAACACCCCGCACCCAGCGGGGAGGTGTCACTGGACGTCGACGATGTCCACCACGAAGACGAGCGTGTCCGTGCCCGCGATGCCGGCCTGCGGCACGCCGCGCTGGCCGTAGCCGTGCTCCGGCGGGATCGAGAGCAGCACGCGCGAGCCGACGTTCTGGCCGACGAGGCCCTTGTCCCAGCCGCCGATCACGGCGCCGACGCCGATCGGGAACGCGATGGTGTCGCCGCGGTCGTAGGAGTTGTCGAACACGTGGCCGCCCCACGCCTGGCCGAGGTAGTGCACGACGATGTTGCGCCCCGACGTGACGGCCGGGCCGTCGCCCTCGCTGAGCACGACGACCTGGAGGCCGCTGGGCGCGCCCGTCTCCGGGAAGGTGAGCGTCGGCTTGTCGCCGAAGGATCCGGATGCGGTCGGAAGGGTGGGCTGGTCGGTCACGAGGTTGCCTCTCGTCGGGTGCAGGAAGCCCGCGCGGACGCGGGTCTCCCTACCCTACGCGGGTCGCTCCGGGGCGTCCGGGGTGCCCTGCGCTCGCCCCTTGCGCACCGTGGCTAATAGCGTTAGCCTATTGGCTATGAACACGAGCCAACGATCCACCGTGCATCACCTCGCCCGGGCCGAGGGCCGTCTCGCCTACACGGACGAGGGCACCGGCCCTCTCGTCGTCGCCTCGCCCGGCATGGGCGACCTGCGCGCCACCTACGACGACGTCGCCCCGCACCTCGTGGCCGCGGGCTACCGCGTGGTCGTCATGGACCTGCGAGGCCACGGCGACAGCGACACCACGTTCTCGACCCACGGCGACGAGGCGACGGCGTCCGACTACGTCGCGCTCGTCGAGCACCTGGACGCGGGCCCCGCCGTCCTGCTGGGGAGCTCCATGGCGGCGTCGGCCGCCGTGATCGCCGCGGCCGAGCGCCCCGACCTCGTGCGCGCGCTCGTCCTCCTCGACGGGTTCCTCCGCGAGCCGTCGTCGCCCGCGAAGCTCCGTGCGATGCGCGTGCTCTACCGCCTCGCGCTCGCGCGGCCGTGGGGTGCCGCGTTCTGGGCGTCGTTCTACGGTTCGCTGAACAAGGGCCGCACGCCCGCGCGCCTCGCCGCGCACCAGGCCGCGATCCGCGCCAACCTCTCCGAGCCGGGGCGCCTGCGCTCCTTCCGGGACCTGGCCCTCCAGCTCGACCACCGCGTCGTCGAGCCGCGCGTCGCGCACGTCGAGGCGCCCGCGCTCGCGGTCTTCGGCGCGCTCGACCCCGACTACGCCGACCCCGCCGCCGAGGCCGCGTGGGCGCAGGAGTCGCTCGGCGCGACCACCCTCGTCCTCGCCGAGGTGGGCCACTACCCCCAGCTCCAGGCACCCGCGGAGGTCGTGACCGCGACGCTCGCGTTCCTCGCGGACCTGCCCGACGCCCCGCACCCGGCAGACGCGCGCGCCGAGGGGTCGGAGGGCACCCGTGGCTAGGGCGGGGCTCTCGCACGCGGCGGTCGTGCGGATCGCCGTCGACCTCGTCGACGCGGGCGGCCCGACCGGGTTCGTCGACCTCACGCTCGCGAAGGTCGCCGCGCAGGCGGGCGTCGCGACACCGAGCCTCTACAAGCACGTCGGCTCGCTCGCGGCCCTGCGACGCGAGGTCGCGATCGTGTCCGTCGAGGAGTACACGCGAGCGCTCACCGACGCGACGGTCGGGCTCGCCGGACCCGACGCCGTCGCAGCCCTCGCGCACGCGACCCGGCGCTACGCTCGCGCGCACCCCGGGCGGTACGCGGCCGTCCAGGTGGCACCCGACCCCGACGACCCCGCCGACGCCGCGCTCTCCGCGGCAGCGAGCCGCAGCGTCCAGGTCGTCGCTGCGGTGCTGCGCGGCTTCGACCTCCCCGAGGACCGCACGATCGACGCGATCCGGTCCGTGCGCGCGAGCCTCCACGGCTTCGTCGCGCTCGAGCTCGGCGGGGGCTTCCGGCTCCCGGACGACCTGGACCAGAGCTTCGAGGTTCACGTCCGCGCGATGCTCGCCGGTCTCGCGGCGCTCACCGACGGCACCTGACCACGCGCCGGTCCTGCACCGCGCAGAACGACCCGACGGACACCTGCCCGTCCCCGCGAACCCTCGGAGGCCGCCATGAGCCCGACCACCACCGCAGCGCCTGACACGACCACGTCGTCGACCTCGGCCCGACGCCTGACCGCCGCCGCGCTCGTCGCAGCGGGTGCGGGCTTCGTCCTGTTCCCCGTGATGCGGCCCTGGCCGGACGAGGCGCACCCGACCGCCGGGCTCGCCGCCGCGTTCGCGTCCGACCGCTGGGTCGTCGCGCACCTGTGCGGGATCCTCGCGATCGGGCTGCTCGCGCCCGCCCTCCTGGGACTGCGCTCGGCCCTCGCCCCGGTCGCCCCGCGGCGCGCCGCCGACCTGCTCGCGTCCGCGACGGGCCTCGTCTGGGCGGGCGGATTCCTCGCCGCGCTCTTCTTCGGGGCGGAGATGTTCGGCATCCAGGCGGTCGCGCGCGCCGCGACCTCCACGAGCGACCCCGCCGCCACCGGGTTCCTCGACGTCGTGACGGACCTGCGCACGGGACCTCTCGCCGTCACGCTCTTCGGCGCGGGGCTGATCCTCCTCGCTGCGGGCGGCCTGCTCACCGTCGTCGCGCTCCGCCGCGTCGTGCGCTGGTGGTCCACCCTGCCGTTCGCCCTTGGCCTCGTCCTGCTGCTGCCGCAGTTCTGGGGCGCTCCCGGGCTGAGGGTCGCGCACGGCGTCCTGCTCGGTGCCGGGTGCGTGCTGCTCGCCGTCGTGGCTCTCCGCCGACCACGACCTTGACCTTTCCCGAGAACGACCCCGATCGCTGTCGAGCACGACATGGGGGTCGTCATCCGTCGGATGACGACCCCCATGTCGTGCTCGGCGGGGTGCACGAGAGCGTCAGCGGGCGGCGACGAAGCCCAGGAGGTCGTGGCGGGTGAGGACGCCGACGGGGTCGCCGTCCTCGACGACGAGCAGCGCGTCGGCGTCGTGCAGCGCGGCACGCACCGCCTCGACGCCCTCGCCCGCGCCGATGAGCGGGAAGCGCGGCTCCATGTGCTGGTCCACGCGGTCGGCGAGGGACGCGCGGCCGGAGAACACGGCGTCGAGGAGCTCGCGCTCGCTGACCGATCCCGCGACCTCGCCGCTCTTCACCGGCGGCTCCGCGCCGACGACGGGCATCTGGGAGACGCCGTACTCGCGCAGGATCTCGATGGCGTCGCGCACGGTCTCGCTCGGGTGCGTGTGCACGAGGTCGGGCAGGCGCCCGTCCTTGGCGCGCAGCACGTCCCCCGCGGTCACGCCCTCCTCGTCGGGCAGGAACCCGTACGACCGCATCCAGGCGTCGTTGAAGATCTTCGACAGGTAGCCCCGCCCGCTGTCGGGCAGCAGGACGACGATCACGGCCCGTGCCGCAGCCTCCGGGTCCTCCTCCTCGAGCCGCCGCGCGAGGCGCAGCGTCGCCTCGACCGCCATGCCGCACGACCCGCCGACGAGGAGGCCCTCCTCGCGCGCGAGGCGCCGCGTCATCGCGAACGAGTCCGCGTCCGTCACGGGGATGACCTCGTCGGGGACCGACGGGTCGTACGCGGCCGGCCAGAAGTCCTCGCCCACGCCCTCGACGAGGTACGGGCGCCCGTCGCCCCCGGAGTACACCGAGCCTGCCGGGTCGGCGCCGACGACGCGCACGCGCCCGCCGTCGGGCTCGGCGCGGTCCGCGGAGACCTCCTTGAGGTAGCGCCCGGTGCCCGTGATCGTGCCGCCGGTCCCGACGCCCGCGACGAAGTGCGTCACGCGGCCGTCGGTGTCCGCCCAGACCTCCGGGCCCGTGGACTCGTAGTGCGACGCCGGACCGTTCGGGTTGGCGTACTGGTTCGGCTTCCACGCCCCGGGGATCTCGCGCACGAGGCGGTCGGACACGGAGTAGTAGGAGTCCGGATGGTCCGGCGCGACGGCGGTCGGGGTCACGACGACGCGCGCGCCGTACGCGCGCAGCACGTCCCGCTTGTCCTGGCTCACCTTGTCGGGGCACACGAACACGCAGTCGTACCCCTTGCGCTGCGCGACGAGCGCGAGGCCGACGCCGGTGTTGCCGGACGTGGGCTCGACGATCGTGCCGCCCGGCGCCAGCTCTCCTGACGCCTCCGCGGCCTCGACCATCTTCAGCGCGATGCGGTCCTTCACCGAGCCGCCGGGGTTCACGTACTCGACCTTGGCGAGGATCGTCGCACTGAGGCCTTCGGTGACACGGGACAGCCGGACGAGCGGGGTACCGCCGACGAGCTCCGAGACGTGCTCTGCGTATCTCATGCCCCGATCATCCCCGATCCGCGCGACGTGCGTGCGTCGTGCGATCCCCCGGCGGCACCACGGCGGGAATTTCCGTACGGTGTACAGCGTTGAGCCCTCCGACCGTCCCGACCGAGAGGTGACCCGTGCCCGAGACGACCACCGCCGCCCCGCATCCGACCGCTCCCGAGACGACCCTCCCCGACCTGCCCGGCGTCGCCGCCCAGGCCGAGCGCCTCGTCGCCCTCGGCGTCCACGAGCTCGCGGGCCTGACGCCCGACGCGCTCCGCGCGGCCGCGGCCGTGCTCGCAGCCACCGCACCCGCCGGGTCGCTGCTCGTCGTCGATCCCCGGCTCGCGCCGCCGTCCACGCTCGCTCCCCTGCTGCGGCTCCCTGCGCGGGACGGTGAGAAGGAGGGCTTCGTCGTCGTCGACATGACGGACGTCGACAGCTTCGCGCCGATCGAGGGCATCGAGGTCCCCGACGGCCCGCTCTCCCTCGTCGCCGCTCCGGACCGCGGAGACGACCTGGCGAGCTGGTCGCCGGACGAGGCGCTGCCCGAGCTCACCGCCCGGGGCCGGACGCCGCTGCTGCTGCACGAGGGCATCCACTGGGCGCTCCAGGCGCCGAGCGTCCTCACGCGCAACCTCTGCTACATGACGATCGGGTCGCGCCTGCGCAAGCCCGACGGCCGTCTCGACGCCCGCACCCCGGCGCTGTGGATCTCCAACGGCACGGGCCGCGACGGTCGCGAGCGCCGCGGCGCCCCGAAGGTCGGCTGGTGCTGGGCGGGCAACCGCCACACGTGGCTCGGCTTCGCCTCGACCACGGGCCGCCTCCCCGCTTGACGCAGCCTGGGCGTGTGGGCATGGAATGGGCCCGGTTCTTGGTCGAGAACCGGGCCCATTCCATGCCCACAACGATGGGCGCTCAGCCGAAGAAGCCCAGGAGCGCGACGAGGACCACGACGACGCCGAGCACGACGACGAGGAGCGGGCGGTCGGAGGCCTCGCGCGCGGCGAGGCGACCGAGCCCGGCACCGACCGCCGCGGTGACCCCGACGACGGCGGCCGCGCCCGCGATCAGCGCTCCCCCACCGCTCGCACCGGCGTCGGCGAGCTGCCGCGCCAGGCCGCCGGCGAGCAGCGACCCCCACAGCGCGCCCGCGACGAGGCCCAGCGCGGCGAACACCAGCGCGGCCCGGCGCTCGGACGCGCCACGCGTGAGCCGGGTGCCGAGCCACGCCACCGCGGCGCCCGCGGTCGGCACGCTGAGCAGGATGAGGAGCGCCGCGAACGCGAGCCACGCGGGCGGCGCGCCGGAGACGACCATGTAGAGGACCTGGACGCCGAGCATCGCGGCCGCGGCGACGACCAGACCGGCAAGAAAGACCGGCACCCGCGGCGGAAGGTCCGCCGCGGGTGCCGGTTCACGGGTGCTGCGCGCCACCGTCAGTCGCTGCTCTGCAGGATCGCGAAGAGACGCAGGAACTCGAGGTAGAGCCAGATCAGCGTGACGAGCAGGCCGAACGCGGCCGACCACGCGAACTTGGCGGGCACGCCGCCCTCGACGCCGCGCTTGATCGAGTCGAAGTCGACGATGAGCGACGCGGCGGCCAGTCCGACCCCGAGGAGGCTGGCGATGATGCCCCAGCCGCTGTAGAGGCCCCAGCCGCCGAGGACACCGGTCATGATGAGGACGACGTTCACCAGCGAGAAGACCAGGTAGCCGACCATCGCGATGAGCAGCCAGCGCATGAACTTCGGCGTGACGCGCACGCGGCCGGACTTGAACAGGAACAGCGCGGCGGCGAACGTCGCGACCGTCGCCACGACGGCCGACGGCACGACACCGTTCCACGCCGTCTCGTAGACGCGGCTGATGCCGCCGAGGAACAGGCCCTGCGCGACGGTGTACAGCACGATGAGCGCCGGGCTGGGGTTGCGCTTGAACGAGTTCACCAGGCCGAGCACGAGGCCGACGACCGCGCCGATGATCCAGACCGCCGGCATCTGCGGCGCGACCATCCACGAGCCCGCACCGACGACGACGAGGAGGGCCAGCAGGCCGCCCGTCTTCATGATGACGTCGTCGTAGGTGAGGCGCTTGGTGTCCGCCGTGGTCGCCGACGGCGCGTTGTACATCGCGTCGAGCGACGCGGCGTCGGCGGTCTGGGCGCCGTAGGCACCCCACTGCGCACCCTGCTGGGGCGGCGTGCCGTACGCGGGGCCCTGGCCCTGCGGCGGCGGGCTCCCGTAGGCGGGTCCGGCCTGCGTGGCCGCCCCACCGCGCTGGTTCTTCGGATCACCGAAGACCGCGCTGTTGTTGAAGACGGGGTTGCTCATGAGCTCCTCCTGGTCGCGGCGTCCACTACCTCTCAGCGGGCCTCGTCATCGGCGTCTCGCCTCGAGTCGGGTGTCGCTGGCCTGTGTTCATCCTAGGGAACGTGCGAGCCGTGGTCACTGTTCCCGCTGAGTTTTCGGCCCGCGGGGGCGAAGTCCCGACCAGCGGACCACCCGACGGCGTGCCGCGTACGCCGCGCGGTGTACGCCGCCCGGCCCATGCCCCGGGCAAGATACGTCGCACGGGGGCTGTCCGACGTCGTGCACGTCCCTAGGCTCGAGACGTACCTCGCGGAGAGGACCCCGGTCCGACCGGCACGACCCCGCCCGCGAGCACCAGAACCATCCCGGACGAACGACCCTCGGAGGGGCGAAGTCATGATCGAAGCACGCGGCCTGACCAAGCGGTACGGGCCCAAGACCGCGGTGGACGGCATCTCGTTCACCGTGCGTCCCGGGACCGTCACCGGCTTCCTCGGCCCCAACGGCGCCGGCAAGTCCACGACCATGCGCATGATCATGGGTCTGGACCGCCCGACCGCGGGGACCGTCACCGTCAACGGGCGCCCGTACGCAGAGCACCGCTCCCCCCTCACCGAGGTGGGAGCGCTGCTCGACGCGAAGGCGGTCCACACCGGGCGCACCGCCTACAACCACCTCCTCGCGATGGCCGCGACGCACGGCATCCCGACCAAGCGCGTCGACGAGGTCATCGACATGACCGGCCTCCAGTCGGTCGCGAAGAAGCGCGTCGGCGGCTTCTCGCTCGGCATGGGCCAGCGCCTGGGCATCGCGTCCGCGCTGCTCGGCGACCCCAGGACGCTCATCCTCGACGAGCCCGTCAACGGCCTCGACCCCGAGGGCGTCCTGTGGGTGCGCAACCTCGCCCGCTACCTCGCGTCCGAGGGCCGCACGGTCTTCCTCTCGAGCCACCTCATGAGCGAGGTCGCCCTCACGGCCGACCACATCATCGTCATCGGCAAGGGCCGCATCATCGCGGACGCCCCGGTGAGCGACATCGTCAACGGCGCCCAGCAGCGCACGGTCCGCGTCCGCACGCCGCACGCGACGCAGCTCGCCGAGATCCTCACGAGCGACGGCGCGACCGTCACGAGCGACGAGCCGAGCCTGCTCGTGGTCACCGGCGCCGACGCGCCCGGGATCGGCGAGCTCGCCGCCGCGAAGGGCTTCGTCCTGCACGAGCTCACGCCCGTCACGTCGACGCTCGAGGACGCCTACATGGCCCTCACGGCCGACTCGGTCGAGTACCAGACCGAGTCCGCGCAGATCCACATCGGCCACGGCGCGGCGGGTGCGCCCGCGGGTGCGCCGGTCCCCACCGACTCCCTCGAAGGAGCGCAGCGATGAGCGCCACGACCCTCGCCCCGGGCGCCACCAGCCCGACGGCGTCCCGCACCTCCCCCTACCGCCTCACCTTCGGCCACGTGCTCCGCTCGGAGTGGATCAAGTTCCGCTCGCTGCGCTCCACGTGGTGGACGCTCGGCATCACCGTCGCCGTGATGGTCGGCTTCTCCCTCATGTTCGCGGCCGTCGTCTCCTCCGTGAGCTCGGCAGGCGGCTCGCCCGAGGACATGGGGATGGGGACGACCGACGGCATCGGCGTCATGGTCATCACCGTGGGCTACTCGTTCGCGCAGCTCGCGGTCGCCGTGCTCGGCGCGCTCACCGTCACGGGCGAGTACTCGACCGGCATGATCCGCTCCACGCTCTCCGCCGTCCCGCGCCGCACCCCCGCGCTCGCGGCGAAGATGATCGTCGTCGGCGTCGTCACGGCCGTCTCGACCGTCGTCGCCGTCGGGCTGTCCTACCTCGTGACCTACCCGATCCTGTCCGGCAAGGACATGACGGCCGACTTCTCGTCCGCCGACGACCAGCGCGCCCTGATCGGCGTCGTGCTCTACCTCACCGCGGTCGCGCTGTTCTCCGTCGCGGTCGGCGTCCTGCTCCGCAGCTCGGCCGGCGCGATCTTCACGCTCGTCGCCGTGTTCTTCGTGCTCTCGATGGTGCTCAACATCGTCATGGGCGTCACGGGAGCCGACTGGGTCCAGACCCTGATGAACTCGCTGCCCGCGTCCGCCGGCGAGCAGGTCGTGCTCGGCGGCGGCATGTCGTCCCCGGACGCGATCGGCCCGTGGCCCGGCTTCGCGGTGCTCGCCGGCTGGACCGCGGCGCTCACCGTCGCCGCGGCCGTCGTGCTCAAGCGCCGGGACGCGTGACCTCCCGGCCCATCACTCCGCCGACGCCGGACGAGCAGCCCGCTCGTCCGGCGTCGGCCGTGGCGCGCCCGGAAGCCGCTCCGGGCGCGCTCGCACCGCTGCCGATGCGGCCCGCGCCCGAGCCGTTCACCGAGCTCGACGCCCGGCGCCTCGGCCCGGTGCGTCGGTACTTCGCCCGGCACCCCGTCGTCATGGACTGGGTCATCGTCGCGATCTTCGGCGTCCCGGGGGTCCTCTACGCGCTCTTCGCCGAGCAGCCCCGCGGCTCGTCGCCGCTGTCGCTCCTGTTCTTCGTCCTCGGCGGGGCGCTCCTGTACTGGCGCCGCCGACGACCCGTCACCGTCGCGCTCGGGCTCACCGCACTCGGCGTCCTCGCGATCGCGGTCACCGGCGACACCGCCGGGTTCGAGGTCGCAGCCATGTTCGCGGTGTACGCCGTCGCGGCCTCGCGCCCGTCGCGCATCGCGTGGCCGGTCCTCGCCATCGTCGTCCTGGCCCTGTCCGCCGCGACCCTCCTCTGGTACGACGTCATCACCACCGCCGACGGCGAGGTCCTGCGCCAGAGCGTCGAGCCTGGTCGCGCGACCGTCGACCGCATCGTCGGCATCCTCGTCACGACCGTCCTGTGCCTGATCGCCCTCGCGATCGGCACCAACGTGCGCGCCCGCCGGCAGCACGTGTCCGACCTCGTCGAGCGGGCCAACTCCATCGCGCGCGACCGCGACCAGCAGGCACAGCTCGCCGCCGCCGCCGAGCGCACGCGCATCGCGCGCGAGATGCACGACGTCGTCGCGCACTCCCTCACGGTCATGGTCGCCCTCGCTGACGGCGCCAAGGCGTCGGGCGCCAAGAACCCCGAGCTCGCCGGCCACGCGCTCGACGAGCTCACCGCGACCGGGCGCGCGGCGCTCGCCGACATGCGGCGCGTGCTCGGTGTCCTGCGCGAGCCCGGCGGCGAGCAGACCGTCCCGCTCGCCCCGGCGCACGAGACGCCCGAGCTCGAGGAGATCGTCGAACGCTTCCGCACCGCCGGCCTGCCGGTCCGGCTCGTGCGCTCGGGCCCGCAGCCGACGCCCGGGCCGGCGCTGCGCCAGACCGCGCACCGCATCGTCCAGGAGTCGCTGACGAACGTGCTGCGCTACGCACCCCTGTCCCCGATGGTCCTCGTCGAGGTCTCGCGCCGCGCCGAGCCCGGCGCGGACTGGCTCGAGCTACGGGTCGTCAACCAGGCCGGGCGCCGCCCCGGCGAGGGCGCGAGCGCCGACGAGCGCGGCCTGCCGCCGTCGGTCGCGGAGCAGCACCCGCCCGGCGTCCCGGTCGGGACGGGCCGCGGCATCATCGGGATGCGGGAGAGGGCTGCCGTCTACGGCGGTACGGTGTCGGCGGGGCCGAGCGGCACCGGCTGGGAGGTGCGGGCGAGCCTGCGCCTCGACCTCGACCCCGGCCGGGAGACCGGCGGACGCGACGACGGACGGGAACGCACATGACGGACAGCGGCGCACCGACCCGGGTGCTGCTCGTCGACGACCAGGCCCTGCTGCGCATGGGCTTCCGCATGATCCTCGCCGCCGAGGACGACATCGAGGTCGTCGGCGAGGCCGGCGACGGCGAGACCGGCATCGCGCAGGCCGCCGCCCTGCGGCCCGACGTCGTGCTCATGGACGTCCGCATGCCCGGGACGAACGGGATCGAGGCGACCGAGCGCATCGTCGCCGCGCAGCCCGAGTCGCGCGTCATCATCCTCACCACGTTCGACCTCGACGAGTACGCGTTCGCCGCGCTGCGCGCCGGCGCGAGCGGGTTCCTGCTCAAGGACGCCAAGCCGGGCGAGCTCGTCGGGGCCATCCGCGCCGTCGCGAGCGGCGACGCCGCCGTCTCCCCGCGCATCACGCGCCGCATGCTCGAGATGTTCTCGGGCCAGCTCCCCCAGGAGGGCACGAACGCCCCCGCCCCCGCCCAGACCGGTCTGCACGACCCCCGGCTCGCCGAGCTCACCGCGCGCGAGCTCGAGGTCTTCGAGGCCCTGGGCGAAGGGCTGACGAACGCCGAGATCGCCGAGCGGTTCGTCCTGTCCGAGGCGACGGTCAAGACCCACGTCGGCCGCGTGCTCGGCAAGCTCGGCCTCCGCGACCGCGTCCAGGCCGTCGTCCTGGCCTACGAGACGGGCGTAGCCCGCCCTTCCTGAGGTCGTCCGCCCGCCCAAGTAGAGGCGTGGTCCGCCCAAGTAGAGGCCTGGTCGGCGTGTCCGACGGCGGTCTGGTCGCCCTGGGTGGCGGGGTGGGTGGTGGTGCCGCGTCTACCATCCGCCGCTCGTTCCTCGCGGCTCCCGCCAGGCCCGACCACGACGCGGCACCACCACCCACCCCGCCCGGCGTCGTCTCACCCTGGTCTTGACCCACCTCGGGCGACCGCCCGCGGTGTCGGCGCAGCCGAGGGCTGCCGACCGGCGCCTCCTGGGCGAGCGGACGTCGTCGGACCAGGCCTCTACCTCGGCGGACCACGCCTCTACCTCGGCGCGTTGGCTCGGGCGAGCCCGAGCCAGGTGCGGCGATGGCCGAGCGGTGGGGGTGGGCTCGGATGCGCAAGGGCGTCAGAGCGGCGCTCCAAAGACCCACGCCCGAAAGTCCAGGGTGACGGCGCCGCAGCTCCTAGCCCACCCCCACCGCGGACCCGACCCCGCGGGTCTGAAAACCGACCACACCTCTACCTCGGCCGACCAGGGCTCTTCCTCGGTCGACCAAGGCTCTACCTCGGTCACTCAGGGCTGTACCTCGGCGGGCTACCCCTCCGCGACGGGCTGGGCGGCGGCCTTCTCGGCCTTCTCGGCCTCGGCCTGGGCGGCGGCCTCCTGCTTGGCCGCCCGCTTCGCCGCGCGCTTCTCGCCGCGGCGCTCGGCGAGCGTGTACAGCACCGGCACGACGACGAGCGTGAGCAGCGTCGAGCTGAGCAGGCCGCCGATGACGACGAGCGCGAGCGGCTGGGAGATGAACGCACCGCCGCCGGTGATGCCGATCGCCATCGGGGTGAGCGCGAAGATCGTCGCCGCGGCCGTCATGACGATGGGGCGCAGGCGCTTGCGCGACCCTTCCATGACGGCGTCGTCGAGCGACCGGCCGCGCGCGCGGTACTGGTTGATGAGGTCGATGAGCACGATCGCGTTCGACACGACGATGCCGACGAGCATGAGCAGGCCGATGAGGGCCGGCACGCCGAGGGGCGTCGCGGTGGCGAGCAGCAGGAGCAGCGCACCCGTCGCGGCGAACGGGATCGACACGAGCAGGATGAACGGCTGCAGGAGGCTGCGGAACGTCGCGACCATGACGAGGTAGACGATGAGGATCGCGACGAGCAGCGCGAGCCCGAGGTCGGCGAACGCGTCGGCCTGGTCGGACGCGACACCGCCGATCTCGACCGTCGCCCCGCCCTCGAGCTCGAGGCCGTCGATCGCGGTCGTGAGCTCGGTGGTGAGGGCGCCGAGGTCCTGCCCCGCGGGCGTGACGGAGATCGTCGCGCTGCGCTCGCCGTCGACGCGCGTGATCGAGGTGGGGACCTCGACCTCGGCGACCTCGGCGACCTGCGTGAGCGGGACCGGCCCGGCCGCGGTGGGCAGCACGACCTGCTCGAGCTCCGCGACCGTCGCCGGGGCCTCGCCCGCGAGGACACGGACCTGGACCGGACCGTCGCCGAGGTTCACCGTCCCGATCGGCGCGGGCGACATGGCCCCCGCGACCGTCCCGGCCACCTGCGTCTCGGTGAGCCCGACGGCGGCCGCGGCGTCGCGGTCGACGGTCACCTGGACCGTGGACTGCGCCGCGGCGAGGTTGTTGGTGACCTGCGCGGCGCCGTCGGCGTCCTCCGCGAGCTCCTGCACGTCCGCGGCCGCGGCCGCGAGGGTGTCGGTGTCGGGGGCGCGCACGACGAGGTCGACCGTCGAGCTGCCGAACGCGGCGTCCGCCCCGGCGACCTCGATGCCCTCGCTCGACTCCCCGCCCAGCCCGGAGACGGCGTCGCGCACGTCCTCCTGGGCCGCGACGGCGTCGGCGTCCGCGTCGAGCGTGACGGCGAACGTCGCCGTCGGGGAGCCCCCGCCGCCGAAGAACGCGGCCTCCGGGCCGCCCGCGGTGCCGACCGTCGTCTGCACGGTCGCGACGCCGTCGACGTCGAGGAGCGCCTGCTCGACGTCGCGCGCGGCGGCGTCCTGCGCCTCGAGCGAGGTGCCGGGCGCGAACGACTCGGTGACGGTGAGCGTGTCCTGGCCGGTGTCGCCGAGGAAGTTGGTCTCGAGCCGTGGCACGAGCGCGAGCGTCCCGGCGAGGATCGCGACGGAGACGCCGAGCGTGATGGCCGGGTGGCGCAGCGCAGCCCGCAGCGTCGGGACGTACCCGCGCTGCCACAGCCCGCGGCGCTCCTTGGCCTCCGCCGTGGCACGGGCGCGCTCCCCCGCGAGGCGCGCGGCCTCGGGGTCGGCCGGGACGGGCGGGGACTTGATGAACCAGTACGCGAGCACCGGGACGATCGTCAGCGCGACGAACAGCGATGCGAGCATCGCGATGGCCACGGTGAGCGCGAAGGGCCGGAACAGCTCGCCGACCATGCCGCCCACGAGGGCGATCGGCAGGAAGACGGCCACGGTCGCCACGGTCGAGGCGGTGATCGCGCCCGCGACCTCCTTGACGGCGCCGATGATGGCGCCCACCTTCTCCTCGCCGTACGACAGGTGTCGCTTGATGTTCTCGATGACGACGATCGAGTCGTCGACCACGCGGCCGATCGCGACCGTCATGGCGCCGAGCGTGAGGATGTTCAGCGTGTAGCCCGTGGCGTTCATGACGATGAACGTCACGAACAGCGACAGCGGGATCGACACGGCCGAGACGAGCGTCGAGCGCAGCGACGCGAGGAACAGCAGGATCACGACGACCGCGAAGAGGAGGCCGAGCAGACCCTCGGTCGCGAGGCCTTCGATCGACTCCTCGATGAACGGCGCCTGGTCGAACACGACCTCGACGCGCACGTCCTGCGCCTCGAGCACGCCGGAGAGGTCGTCGACCGCGTCCTGGACGGCGTGCGACACCTCGACCGTGTTGCCCGCGGGTGTCTTGGTGATCGCCACCGCGAGCGCGTTCTCGCCGTCGAGGCGCGAGTACGACGTCGCGGGCTCGGGTCCCGCGGTCACGGTCGCGACGTCACCGAGCGCGACGGGCGCGGTGCCGGGCGCGGCGGTCGGGGACACGAGCGGCAGCGCGGCGAGCTCGTCGACGGTCGTGACGGCCGTGCCGACCTGGACGCTGAGGGTCCGGTCGCCGTCGGCGACCGTCCCCGCCGGGATCACGACGCCGTTGTCCTGGAGGATCGTGGAGACCTGCGCCGGGCTGAGCCCGGCGGCGGCGAGCGCGGCCGGGTCGAGGTCGACCGTGACCTGCTGGTCGGCGATGCCGCTCACCGCGACGCTGCGCACGCCCTCGACGTCCTCGAGCGCCGGGACGACGCTCGACGTGACGGTGTCGGCGAGCGCCGCGTCGTCCGAGCCGCCGGACACCGCGAGCTGGATCACGGGCAGGTCGTCGACGGAGCCCGTCACGACCTGCGGCTCGACGTCCTCGGGGAGCTGGGACTGGAGCCGCGTGATCGCCGTCTGGAGCTGGGACGCCGCGGCGTCCATGTCGGTGCCGTACGCGAACTGCACGGTCGTCACGGACATGCCCGTCGACGACGTCGACGTGACGTCCTCGACGCCCTTGACGGCGCGCGCGGCCGTCTCGACGGGGACGGTCACCTGCTGCTCGACGATCGCCGGGGCAGAGCCCGGGTAGACGCCGACGACGGCGGCGGTGGGGATCTGCAGGCTCGGGATGAGCTCCTGCTTGAGCGACCCCATGCTGATGACGCCGAAGATCGCGATCGCGACCGTGGCGAGGGCGACGAGCGCGCGGTTGGCCAGCGACAGCCGGGCGAGGCGGGACACGGAGCCTCCAAGGGTTCCAGGTCGGGTGGGAGACGACGTCGGCGTCGCGGATTTCGTTAGCGTAACGCGAAGCATCTCGAGATGGTTCCCGCTCCCACCGATAGAGTCTGCGCCGTGACCCACCCCGCCGACGACGACGAGCGCGCGGCGCTCGCGCGGCGCCTCGAGCAGGCGCAGCGCCGCCTCGCCGACCTGCTCCTCGCCCAGCGGCTCGAGCCGCTGCTCCGCACGACGCTCACGGTCCCCCAGCTCCGCGCGCTCGCCGTGCTCCAGCTCGACGGCGAGACGAGCTCGCACCGGCTCGCCGACGTGCTCGGCATCTCGCCGGCGACTCTCTCGGGGATCGTGGACCGGCTCGAGGCCGCGGGGATGGCGACGCGACGGCCGGACCCGCAGGACGGCCGCGTGCGCCTCGTCGCCGCGACGCCGCGCGGTGCGGCGGCCGTGCGCCGGATCGCGGCCCAGGAGGACGAGCCGCTCACGGACCTGCTCGACCGGCTCGACGTCGACGACCTGCGCGCCCTGACCACGGGCCTCGAAGCGCTCACCGAGGCCGCGCGCGACCTGCGCGCCGACTCCGCCGAGACGTGAGGATCCGCCCCCGGGTCGCGAGATCCGGGGGCGGATCCTCACGTCTCGGGGCCGGCGCCCTCAGACCTCGCCCAGCGCCTCCTCGGGCGTCCCCTCGACGGTGCGCGCGCGGCGGTTCCAGCGCGACCACAGCACGCGCTCGCCGAGCTCGCCCGCCATGCGGTGGCCGAACGCCAGGAAGACGGCCACCCCGAGGACGAGCACGCTCGCCCCGAGCCAGAACGGGGCCGTGGCGGAGACCGGGTGCAGCAGGCCCGCGATGACCGGAGCGGGAGCGGCGAAGCCCCAGCGCACGAGGTTGAACGCGCCGGTCGTCACACGCCGGTCCGGGTCGCCGAGCGCGAGCGACAGGTCGGTGAGGTTCGCGTTCGCGATGCCCATGAAGACGCCGGCACCCACGAGCACGACGACGGACCACGCCGTCCCGAGGTCGAGCGCCAGCAGGACCAGCGCGGCCAGCACGCCGACGATCGCGACGCCGAGCGTCTGCACGGCGCCCACGCGGCGGGCGAGGCGGTGCCCGACGACGAGGATCCCCACCGCGAGCCCGACGCCCCACGCGGTGAAGACGAGGCCCAGCGGCACGACGTCGAGCCCGAGGAAGACGGGCGTGTACCCGAGCACGACGAAGAAGCAGAAGTTGTACGCGGCCGTCACCGCGGCGAGCGCGAGGAAGCCGGGCTTGCGGAACAGGTGGAAGACCTGGCCGAGCCGCAGGGGCGCGGGCTTCTCGGCCGGGTCCTCGAGACGCGTCACGGAGACGAGCAGCGCGACGAGCATGAACACGCCGCACACGAAGAACGGCACGCGCCACGAGATGCCGCCGAGCAGTCCGCCGAGCAGCGGGCCGACGGCGAAGCCGAGACCGACGCACGTCTCGAAGAGCTCGACGACCCACTCGCGGTCGTTCGCGAGCGAGACGAGCAGGACCATCGCGGTCGCGAAGAACATCGCGTTGCCGAGGCCCCACAGGCCGCGCAGCGCGCGAGCTGGCCGATGCTCGTGCTCAGCGCCGCGAGCACCGCGGCGACGGCGACGAGGCTCACGCCGGTCGCGAGGATCTTCTTGTAGCCGAAGCGCCCCGTGGCCATGACGGCGGGGATCATGCCGAGCGCCATGACGGCGATGTACGCCGTGAAGAGGAGCTCGATCTGCCACGTCGAGGCGCCGATCTCCTCGCCGATGACCGGCAGGATCGGGTCGACGACGGCGATGCCGGCGATCGCGAAGAACGCCGTGAGGGCGGTCGCGTAGATGGCGGTGCGGTGCGGTTCGTTGCGCGGGGAGGCCACTGGGTCGAGCTTCCTGATCGGGGGACGGAGAGGTCGCCGGGCCGCATGGCCGTGGCGGCAGGATTTACCTGTATGTGACAGGTATATATCTGTAGACTACACCCATGAAGGTTGCCGAGGGAAACGATCGGGCGTCAGGACCGACGCCCGACGGTGCGAACGCTCGAGTTGACGCGGCCGCTCACGACGTGCTCGGCACGATCGAGCTGGAGGTCGCGCAGCTGCTGCGCCGCGCCGAGCGCACGCGCGCCTCCGGGGCAGCGGGCACGTCGCGCCGCAGCGGGACGCTCGACCGTTCCGGCTACCTCCTGCTCCACACGCTCGGGACGCACGGCCCGCTCCACGTCAACGCCCTCGCGGAGCATCTCGGCCTCGACGCCTCCACGGTCACCCGGCAGGTCGTCGCCCTCGAGCGCGCGGGGCACGCGCGCCGTGCGCGCGACCCGCACGACGGACGTGCCGTCGTGGTCGAGCCGACGAGCACGGGCCTCGACGAGCTCGCCGCCCACCGGGACGCCCGGACGGCGCTGTACGCCGACGTGCTGGGCGACTGGTCGCGCCTCGACCGCGCGCTGCTCGCCGAGCTCCTCGGACGACTCAACGACGACCTCGACGCCTACCGCCGACGTCGCGACGTCGGCTAGCGCCCCTGGACGCCGCGGCCCCCGGGGCATCGGCTCAGGGAGACGGCAGCGCCCAGCGGATCAGCCGCGTGACCGCGGCGCCCGCGGGGTGCGCCCACCGCGCCGGCAGGCCGCGCACCCGCGGCATCCCGGCGCGAGCCCACGACGGCAGGGACTCGCGTGCCGCCGACGCCAACCCGGCGTACGCCGGGCGCACGGGCCATGGGAGCGGCGGCTCGACCAGCAGGAACCGCGCGGCGTCGAGCGCTGCCGGCGTGAGCGAGAGCGCCGGCCGAGAGTCGTCGACCGCGGCGTCCAGCTCCCGGAGGGTCCGGGGCGCGTCCTCGACCCCCAGCGCGCGCCCGACGACGGCGGCCTGGGCGACGTACTCGTCGCACCCCTGCGCGTCCAGCGGGTCCCGGCCGAACGACTGGTGCGCGACGAGGAAGCTCTGGGTCTCGGCGACGTGGACCCAGCGCAGCAGCTCCGGGTCGCTCGCGCGGTAGGGGCGGCCGTCGGGCGCGCGCCCGCGGACACGCTCGTGGACCGCGCGGACCGACGCGACCGCAAGCTCCGCGTCGTCGGCCGTGCCGAAGGTCGTCACGGCGATGAAGGTCGACGTCCGCTGGAGCCGGCCCCACGGGTCTCCCCGGTAGCCCGAGTGCGCGGCGACACCGGCCATGGCCAGGGGGTGCAGGCTCTGGAGCAGCAGGGCACGCAGGCCCCCGACGAACATCGACGCGTCGCCGTGCACGCGCTGGACCGGAGATCCGCGCTCGAACCAGCGCGGCCCCGGCGTCTCATGGATGCGCGCCCTCGTGGCGGTCGCGTCCGGGCCGGCGACCCGGAGGAAGATCGCGCGCTCGGCCGCACCCCGGGCCCGCTCCACGACGTGCGTCATGGCGTCGATGCTCGCACCCCGTCCCCCACCTCGCGCGCCCGCCGCGGAGGCGCTCGAGGTACAAAGACTTAATTGCAAAGAACCTCTTGCAAACATGTCTTTGGATCGATAGCCTCGTCGCATGAGCACCGACGGCAAGAACCCTCCCCTGAGCGCCGAGCGCCACCCCGCGCTCGGCCCGGCCCAGCTCAAGGCGCTCGCGCACCCGCTGCGGGTCCAGATCCTCGACCTGCTCTCCACGCACGGCGCGCTCACGGCGAGCCGCCTCGCCGACCTCGTCGGCGAGTCCAGCGGGTCGACGAGCTACCACCTGCGCCAGCTCGCCCGGCACGGCCTCGTCCGCGAGGTCGCCGGCCGCGGCACGGCCCGGGAGCGGTGGTGGGAACGCCCGCCGGGCGGGTTCGCCGTGAGCATGCCCGACGACGAGACCGAGGACTCCGCGGCCAAGCTCGCCGGTGCGATGGTGAGCCGCGAGTTCGAGAACGCCCGCGCCCGCAAGATCCAGGCCTTCCTGGAGCGCTCCTCCGAGCTCCCGTCGCGATGGCTCGACGGGGCACGCCTCACGACGGCCAGCATGTGGCTCACCGCCGAGCAGATGGACGAGGTCGCGGACGCCTGGGACGCGCTCGACGCGACGCTCCAGCGGTTCCAGGGCCAGGAACGGACGCCGGGTGCGCGGCCCGTGCAGATCCACTTCAACGTCTTCCCCACCATCGACGGCAAGGAGAACCCCTCATGAGCGCGTACTCCCCCACCCTCCCCCGCACGGCCGAGCCGCGCGGCGCCGACCGGCTGCTCGTCGTCGTCGGCTCGGCGCTGACCGACCTGGGCCGCCGTCGCGCCGCGGCGCGCGCGGACGCACGAGGCGAGCGGGTCGTCGTCGCGCTCGGGACGGCGTCGGCGCCGTCGTCCGACCGGCTCCACGCGGCCACCGAGCTCACCCTCGACCGCGCCGCGATGTCGCGAGCGTCCCTTCTGCCCTGAACACCCGGAGATTCCACCCGCGTGGGGACTCCTCCCCATATCGAGGGCCGGGCCCGCTCGGTTACCCTCGACGGGGCGTTCTGTGGGCACTGACGCGCGTCTCCTTCCTCTCTCGCCATCCCGGTTCGACAGGATGACGCGGTCCCGTGTGCCCCGACCAGGAACTTAGGGAGCATCGGTGGGCCTTCTCTCGAGCATCCGCGAGCATCGTCGTACCGTCGCGTCGGTGAGCACCGTGTCGGTGTTCTCGACGGCGTTGGTGGGGATGGCGCTGTTCTACGAGGGCGAGGCCACGGCGGACGTGGACCTGAACGACTCGGGCGTGTGGGTGACGAAGACGTCGGCCGGGCTGCTGGGTCGGTTCAACTACGAGTCGCAGGCCCTGGACGGGACGCTGAACGCCGGCAGCGCGTCGTTCGACGTGCAGCAGGACGCCGGCCGGGTGCTGCTGGACGACGCCGGGACGAGCACCGCGTCCCCGGTGAGCGTCGCGCACCTCAAGCTGGACGGGCAGATCCGTCTCCCGGCCGGGGCTCAGGTGGTCTCGGGTGGTGCGACGACGGCGATCCTCGACGGCGAGGAGGGCCTGCTGTGGGTGCTCCCGTTCGACGGCGCGACCTCGTTCGACGCGGAGAAGCTGGACCCGGTGGTCGAGGTCGGTGGCGAGGGCGCGCTGACCGTGTCGCAGGACGGGACGGTGTTCGCGGCGATCCCCTCGACGGGGACGTTGTGGACGGTGGCGACCACGTCGAAGGGCACGGCGGACGGCGAGGCGTCGTCCACCACCCTGCCGGTGAGCAAGGGCGCCGAGGTCGAGGTGACCGCGGTGGGCGACGAGCCCGTGGTGCTCGACCGGTCCGCGTCGCACCTGATCCTGCCGGGCGGGAAGAGCGTGGCGATCGAGGGCGGTGGTGACGCCCGCCTGCAGCAGCCGTCGCAGTCCTCCGACGTCGTCGCGGTCGCCACGACGGACGCCCTCGTCGCGCAGCCGCTGAAGGGTGGGGATGCGCAGCGCCGCGCCGCGCAGGGCGTGCCGGCGGCGCCGGTCCAGCTCGGTACCTGCACCTACGGGGCGTGGGCCTCGACGGGGCAGGTGATCCGCGACTGCGAGGGCACGGACCGGGACGTCGACGAGCGCCTCGAGGGCCTGGACCCCCAGACCCGCCTGGAGTACCGGGTGAACCGGCACGTCATCGTGCTGAACGACCTGTCGGCGGGGACGTTGTGGATGGCGGCGGACGAGTACCAGAAGGTCGACGACTGGGACGTCCAGATGCCGGAGGAGGCCGAGGGCGAGGAGTCCGACGCCGAGCTGACGAACCCCGAGCAGGTGGACCAGTTCATCGCCGACCGGACCCAGCCGAACAAGCCCCCGCAGCCCAAGGACGACTCGTTCGGGGTGCGCCCCGGGCGCACGACGATCCTGCCGGTGCTGGGCAACGACATCGACCCCGACGGGGACGTGATGACCGCGTCGCTCGCGGGGGACTCCCCGAGCAACGCGACGGTGCAGGCGATCATGGGCGGTGCCGCGTTGCAGGCCGTGGTGCCCGAGGACGCCGAGGGGACCGGCACGTTCCGGTACTCGGTGGCGGACGGGCGTGGGGGCGTGGCCGAGGCCGGCGTCACGCTGAAGGTGTCGCCGTGGGGGGAGAACGCGGCGCCGGAGCAGACGGGCGACCCGGTGCTGCGGGTCGGGCAGGGCGGTCGGGCCACGATCAAGGTGCTGCCGTACTTCAAGGACCCCGACGGCGACGACCTCTACCTCGCCTCGGCCGCGGCGACCGTGGCCGGTGACGACGTGCGCTCGCGCCCGGACGGGACGGTCGAGTTCCGCGACGGCGGCGGCTCCACCGGCCGCAAGATCGTGACCCTGCTGGTCTCCGACGGCGAGATGTCCTTCGAGGGCAAGCTGCTGGTCGACGTGGTGCCCGGTCCGCAGCCGCCCGTCGCGGTGAACGACCACGTGGTGGTGCCCGCGGGTCAGCCGGTGACCGTCGAGCCGCTGCGCAACGACACCGACCCGAACGACGACGAGCTGCGCCTGGCGTCGGTGTCGGAGTCCGCCCCGGCCGAGATCACGCCGAACTACGACGCGGGCACGTTCACGTTCCTGTCGATGGAGCCACGCTCCTACGACCTGACCTACCAGGTCACCGACGGCCCGAACGCGACCACGGGTCTGGTGCGGGTGGACGTGCTGCCGCCGTCGGAGGCCGAGGGCGCCCCGATCGTGGTGACCGATACCGCCCTGCTCCCGGCGGGCGGGTCGACGCTGGTCGACGTCCTGGCCAACGACACCGACCCCGCCGGCGGCGTCCTCGTCGTCCAGTCCGTGCGCGTCCCGGCCGACGCCGGTGTGTCGGTGGCGATCCTGGCCCACCAGATGCTCCGGGTGACCGAGATCCGGCGCCTGGACGCGCCGGTGACGGTGGAGTACACGGCCTCCAACGGGACCGAGACGGCGACCGGTCAGGTGCGCGTGATCCCCGTCCCCGCGCCGACGCGGTTGCAGCCGCCGCAGGCGGCGGCGGACGAGGTCACGGTGCACGCCGGGGACGTGGTGACGGTCCCGGTGCTGAAGAACGACACCCACCCCGACGGGCTGGAGCTGTTCTTGCAGCCCGAGCTCGAGCAGGACGTGGACCCGGCGCTGGGTGAGGCGTTCGTCTCGGAGGACACGCTGCGGTTCAAGGCCGGTCCCGAGGCCGGGACCGCGTACGCGATCTACCGGGTGCGCGACGTCAACGGGCAGGAGGACTCCGCCCAGGTCACGATCCGCATCCGCGACGGGGAGGACAACGCGCCCCCGCAGCCGCGCGAGATCGACGCCCGCGTGCTGTCCGGGTCCAGCGTGCGCATCGCTGTCCCCCTCGACGGGATCGACCCCGACGGTGACTCCGTCCAGGTCACCGGCATCGCGACCCCCGCGGGCAAGGGCACCGCCCGCGTCGTGGACGGCCAGATCGAGTACGCGGCGTCCAAGAACGCGACCGGGTACGACACGTTCACCTACTCCGTGCTCGACGCCCGCGGCGCCACCGCGGTCGGGACGGTCCAGGTCGGCATCGCACGGCCCGCC
>NZ_BJNZ01000009.1 GCF_006539945.1 Cellulosimicrobium cellulans
GGGGCGGGTGCGCCCGTGCCGGCTCGGCATGTGCTCGACCATGCCGTCCCGGCGGGTCGAGCAGGCGGGACAAGGACGCGTCCCGCGCGCCAGACGCGCCTGAACCACCTGCTCAACATGACAGCGCTGCGACCGGCTATCCGTTCCGCGCGCGGCCCAGGCCTTAGCCCACCCGGCGGGCGGTCGCCCGAGGTGAGGGCAGACCAGGGTGGGACGGCGCAGGGCGGGGTGGGTGGTGGTGCCGCGTCGTGGCGGGCCTGGCGGGAGCCGCGAGGAACGAGCGGCGGATGGTCGACGCGGCACCACCACCCACCCCGACCACCCAGGCCAACCACACGCCGTCGAGCACAAGAACCACGCCTCTACCGCGCGCGACCACGGCTCTACTTCGCGTGACCACGCCTCTACCTCGCGTGACCACGGCTCTACCTCGCGCGACCACGGCTCTACCTCGCGTGACCAGGGTTCTACCTCGGCCGACCAGGGTGCTACCTCGGCAAGGGGTCAGAGGCGGCCGGCGGCCTTGAGGGCGAGATAGGTGTCGGCGAGGCGGGGGGCGAGGTCGTCGGGGAGGGCGTCGACGACCTCGACGCCGCGCTGTCGCAGGACGGTCGTCACGGCGGCGCGCTCGATCTCCCCACGGGCCGCGGCAGCGGCGTCGTACACCTCGGCGGTGCCGGTGCGGTCGTCGCGCAGGGCGGCCACCTCCGGGTCCCCCGCGGCCGCGAGCACGACCTGGTGCTTGGCCGTGAGCTGCCCGACGACGGGGAGCAGCCCGGTCTCGACCGCGGCGGCGTCGAGGGTGGACAGGAGCACGACGAGCGCGCGCTGGGACAGGCGCTCGTGGACGGCGCCGACGAGCCCAGGCCAGTCGGTCTCGAGCAGCGCGGGCTCCAGGGGGGCGAGCGCGTCGGCCATGGCGGGCATGAGCCGCGGGCCGGCGGCCCCGGCGACGCGCGAGCGCACGGTGCGGTCGTACGCGACGAGCTCGACCCGGTCGCCCGCGCGCCCGGCGAGCGCGGCGAGCAGGAGCGCGGCCTCGATGCTCGCGTCGAGGCGCGGCTCGTCGCCGACGCGGGTCGCAGACGTGCGCGACGTGTCGACGACGATGAGCACGCGCCGGTCCCGCTCGGGCCGCCAGGTGCGCACGACCATGTCCCGACCGCGGGCGGACGCGCGCCAGTCGATCGAGCGGACGTCGTCGCCGAGGACGTACTCGCGCAGCGAGTCGAACTCGGTACCCTCGCCGCGCACCTGGACCGCGGCGCGGCCGTCCATCTCGCGCAGGCGCGCGAGCCGGCTCGGCAGGTGGCGGCGGGACGCGAACTCGGGGAGCACGCGGAGCCGGCCGGGCACGGTGATCGACGCCTGGCGGGCGGCGAGGCGCAGCGGGCCGAACGAGCGGATCGTGACCCGGTCGGCGACGCGCTCGCCGCGCCGCGTCGGCACGAGGACGGTCGTGACGCGCGTTGCCTCACCGGGTGGCAGGTCGACCGGGTGCCGGTTGACCTGGGTCCCGGCCGACGGCGGCCACGCGTCCCGGACGAGAGCGCGCAGCCGCCGCGAGGCGAGGTTCGTGAGGGTGAGGCGCGACGTCGTCGTGTCCGTGAGCCGGACGGAGCCCGGGACGCGCCGCTCGATCGCGACGCGCCGGGGGGACGCGGCGAGAGACGCGTCGAGCACGCACAGCGCGACGACCAGCAGCGTCCACACGAGCACCGTCCCCGGCACGGGGAACAGCAGCACGGGGACGATCCCGAGCGCCGTGAGCACGACGGCGCGCCACGTCAGGGCCACGTGCGACGCCTCAGCGGGGGACGGGGACGGACGCGAGCACGGTGTCGAGCACGCTCTCGGCGGTCACGCCCTCGAGCTCGGCCTCGGGCCGGAGCTGCACGCGGTGGCGCAGCGTCGGGTGCGCGAGGGCCTTGACGTCGTCGGGCGTCACGTACGACCTGCCGGACAGCCAGGCCCACGCGCGCGCCGTGGCGAGGAGCGCGGTGGCGCCGCGCGGGGAGACGCCGAGCGACAGCGAGGGGGAGTGGCGCGTCGCGCGGCACACGTCGACGGCGTAGCCCAGGACCTCGCGCGCGACCTGGACGCGCGCGACCTCCGCGCGCGCCCGGTCGAGCACGTCGCGCGCAGCCACGGGGCGCACGCCCGCGCCCGCGAGGTCGCGCGGGTTGAAGCCGGCGGCGTGGCGCGCGAGCACCTCGACCTCCTGCTCGCGCTCGGGCAGGGGCAGCACGACCTTGAGCAGGAAGCGGTCGAGCTGGGCCTCGGGCAGCGGGTAGGTGCCCTCGTACTCGACGGGGTTCTGCGTCGCGATGACGAGGAACGGGTCGGGCAGCGGGCGCGGGGTCCCGTCGACGGACACCTGGCGCTCCTCCATCGCCTCGAGGAGCGACGCCTGCGTCTTGGGGGGCGTGCGGTTGATCTCGTCCGCGAGCAGGAGGTTCGTGAAGACGGGACCTTCGCGGAAGGAGAACTCGGCGGTCCGTGCGTCGTACACGAGCGAGCCGGTGACGTCGCCGGGCATGAGGTCGGGTGTGAACTGCACGCGCTTGGTGCCGAGGTCGAGCGACGCGGCGAGCGTGCGCACGAGCAGCGTCTTCGCGACGCCGGGCACGCCCTCCAGCAGGACGTGACCCTTGCACAGGAGAGCGATGAGCAGGCTCGTCACGGCGCCGTCCTGCCCGACGACGGCCTTGCCGACCTCGGTGCGGACGGCGGCCAGCGACTGGCGCAGCTCGGGCGACGGTGCGGGCGGCGCGTCGTGCGCAGACGCCGGCGTCGTCGTGGGGACGCCGGGCTGGCCGTACGCGGCCTGCTGCGGGGCGCCGTAGCCCGGCGCCGGGGCGCCCTGTGCGGGCGGTCCGGGCTCGTGCCCGGGGGCGCCGGCGGCCGCGCTCACGCGGTCGGCGACGCTCGGGTCCTGGGTGTACGGCTGCTCCTGGTGCGGTGGCGGCGCGTAGCGGTCGGGCTGCGGCACGGAGCCGTCGGGGTGGTGCGTCACGAGTGGTAGACCTCGCTCTCGATCCGGTCAAGGTGACGCGCGAGCTCGAGCAGCGCCGCGTCGTCGGCGGGTGGTGGTCCGTACAGGAGCTGGGCGACCTGCTCGCTCGGGCGGCCCGTCGCGCGGGCGACGGCGTCGACGAGGGCAGGCGCGTCGGCGGAGCGCGGGAGGCCGAGCCGGCCCGCGAGCCGGTCCGCGGCGCTCGCGCGGAGCCCGGCCGCGGCGTGCCCGCGGGCCCCCGAGCGTCGGTAGAGGCGGCCGCGGCCGCGCGTCGTCTCCGCGGCGCGCACGACGACGGGCAGGTCCTCGGTCACGAGCGGGCCGAGCCTGCGGCCGCGCCACAGCACGATGACGAGCACGACGACGAGCACCTGGAGCGCGACGACGCCGAACCAGGGCGGCAGCGACAGCGCGGGGGTCTGCTCGTCCTGGCCGCCCCCGAGGGAGGTGTCGAACGGGTCGGGCACGAGCCATACCAGGCGCTCGTTCGCGCCGAGCATCCACAGGGCGAGGGCGGCGTTCCCGTCCTCGGTGACCGAGTCGTTGCGCAGCACGGCCGTCGTGTCCACGGCGCGCACGGTCCGCTCGTCGGTCTCGTGCACGAGGTAGGCGCCGATGGCCGGGTCGTCGGGGGAGGGGAAGCACAGGACGGTCGTCCGTCCGAGCGCGAGGAAGCCGACGCCGTCCGAGCGCAGGGCGCCGGCGGCCACCGCGGCAGGGTCGTCGCAGCGCGGGGAGCGGGCGGACGTCCCCGAGCCCCAGTCGTAGGCGAGCTCCGCGCCGCCGTCCGTCGCGGGCGACAGCAGGAAGTCGGGCGGGGCCACGAGGACGAGGTCGGTGGGCGTGCGCACGAGCGCCTCCACCTGCTCGTCGAGCAGGAAGTCGCCCTGCGCGACGAGCAGGGTGCCGCCGTCCGCGGAGGCCGCGACCGCGTCCGCGACGGTGGTCACGTACGTGACCTCGACGCCCTGGTCGCGCAGCACCTCCGCGACGGCCCGGGCGCCGGCGGGCCCGGGGTTGTCCGGTGCGAGGGGCGTGGACGACGTCGTCGGCCGCGCGATCGCCGACAGGCCGGCGAGCGCGAGGAGGGCGACGACGACGACGAGCGGCCAGCGCGCGCGACGCCACCTGCCGCGGGCGCGCGACCCGGCGGTGGTGCCGTCGCCGACGACGGGCACGTACGCCGTCGTCACGGTGCGGGGGCCCTCGCCCGAGACGTCGACGGGTGCCGCGCTCGGCGGCGGTCCGGGGTGGGTCGTGCTCACGCCTCACCGCCGGGGGGCGTCGTGGCTGTCGTCGCGAGCTCGGTGCGCAGCACGGGGCGCGTGGCGAGCGTGCGCTCGTCGAGCGCCCGCAGGAACGCGTCCGCCTCGGGCCCGACGGCGGCCTTGCCGTACGCGACGTCGTCGAACAGGTGCGCGCCGCGGGCGAGGCCGTCCGCGACGTCGGGCACGCGCTCGCCCGCGGCCTCGGCGGCCTCCCACGCGGTGCGTCCGGGACGGGCGTCGAGGACGGCCCGTTCCTCGAGCGAGCGGACGACGGCGCGGAAGCGCTCGAGCGTGGCGGTCGCCCAGTCGGCCCGCGACGCCGCGGCGTCGGCCGCCGCGCGCATCTCGGCGGCGGTCCGCGCGTCGTCGTCGTGCACGACGACGGACGACGTCGCCCGGCGCGAGAGGCGCACCGGGCCCGCGACCCAGTAGGCGATGCCGGCCACGAGGAGCACGACCGCGACGACGAGCACGGCGGTGAGCGGGCCGCCCAGGTCGATCGCGGGCGCGCCGTCGAAGAGCCCCTGGAGCCAGTCGAGGAACCTCTGCAGGAGCGACGGCTCCGTGCGGTACTCGGGCTTCGCGAGCTCCTCGACGAGCCAGCGGCGCGCCTCGTCGGCGTCCGGCTGCACGGGCACGTCGGCCGCGAGCGACCGCAGCGTCATGCGGGCGGCTGCGCGTTCGCCGCGGCGGCGAGCTCGACGTCCAGGCCCTCGCGCCGCATGCGCACGTCGATGTAGAGGAGCGCCACGACGCTCCCGAGGAACAGCGTCATGACGATCGTCGAGAGCGCGACACCGAGCGCCAGCAGGGCGTTCGCGAGGAAGCCCTGGCCCGCGGTGAGGAGGATCGTGCTCACGATGCTGAAGGGCGAGACGACGATCTGCACGACGACGTACATCGCGACGTAGGCGAGCAGGTAGATGCCGAAGAGGCGCCAGAAGCTGCCGCGGGTCAGGAGCCACGAGCGCCGGACGGTCGCCCAGAACGGCTGGCCCTCGAGCGCGAGCGCGGGCGGGACGAGCCCGGTGCGCGTGCCGACCCAGACTGCCAGGGCGAGGAGGCCCGGGAGGGCGACGACGAGCAGCACCACGCCGAGCCCGGTCGTGGCGGCGAAGCCGAGGGCGACCAGGAGCACGACCAGCGCGACGGCGACCACCCACGCGAGGCCCAGCAGGAGCGAGAAGCCGATGAGGAACCACGCGCGGCGCCCGACCTGCGACCAGACCTCGCCGATCGTGGCCTTGCGGCCGATGACGGACTGTCCGATGGACACCGTCAGCAGACCGCTGACGATCGGGGTGGCGAGGCTCGTCGTGAGCCCGGTCCCGAGCGTGCTCGAGTAGAGCATCGCGAAGTCGTTCTCCATCCCGCCCAGCCCGGACTCGCTGGGCAGGGAGAAGAAGAAGTCGGCGAAGTACCCGGAGAACGCCCAGCCGAGCAGCGCCCCGACGACGGTGGCGATCACGACGACGAGAGCGCTCATGCCGAGCATGACGCGGGGGTTGTGCCGGATCGCGCCGAAGGCACCGTCGAAGACCTCGCCGAGCGAGAGTGGGCGCAGGGGGACGATGCCGGGCTTCGCGGCGGGCGGCACGTAGGGCGCGCCGGCGAAGCCGGCGGGCGGGCCGTAGCCGGGGGCGCCGTACTGCTGCTGGCCGTACTGACCCTGGCCGTGCTGACCCTGGTCGTGCTGGCCCGGCCCGTAGCCCGGCTGGCCGTACCCGCCCTGACCCTGCGGCGCGGACTGCCCGTACTGCGGCTGTCCGTACGACGGCTGCCCCCACGCGCCCGGTGCCGGCGGCTGGTCCGCCGTCGGGCCCTGCCCGGGGCCGTACCCCGGCGCGTACTGGCCGTACTGGGGCTGCGGTCGCGGCGGCGGGGTGGGGCCGCCCGGCGTCCCGTAGCCGGGCGCGTCGTACGTGGGTGCGCCCCAGCCGCCGGCGTCGCCGCCCTGGCCGGGTCCCGCGGGCGTCGTCGGACCGGGCGCCGCCGCCGGGTCCGGCGTGGCACCGCTCGGTGTGGCACCGTCCGGCGTGCCGGAGGTGTCGGGTGTGCTCATGTGCTCGTGGTCCCCCGCGGTCGGCTCGGGCTGTCGGTCCAGGCCGCCGGGCGAGGATCGGCCACGGCGGCGAGGCCACCCTAGTACGCGCCCCCCGCGCGCGGGGGTTCACCCGCGCCCCGGCACCGGGTCGCGCCGAGCGGAGGCCCGTCGATGGCAAGATGTCCGCATGAAGGTTCGTGTGCTCGTGGTGGACGACGACACCGCCCTGGCCGAGATGATCGGGATCGTCCTGCGCTCCGAGGGCTTCGAACCGGTCTTCTGCGCCGACGGCGACCTCGCGCTCGAGACGTTCCGCAGCACCCAGCCGGACCTGGTGCTCCTCGACCTCATGCTCCCGGGCAAGGACGGCACCGAGGTGTGCCGCCTCATCCGCGCCGAGTCGGGCGTGCCCGTCATCATGCTGACCGCGAAGAGCGACACGGTCGACGTCGTGCTCGGGCTCGAGTCGGGCGCCGACGACTACATCTCCAAGCCGTTCAAGCCCAAGGAGCTCGTCGCCCGCATCCGGGCCCGCCTGCGCCGCACGGAGGAGCCGGCCCCGGAGCACCTGTCGATCGGCGACGTCGAGATCGACGTGACGGGCCACCGCGTCTCCCGCGGCGGCGAGCAGGTCGCGCTCACGCCGCTCGAGTTCGACCTCCTCGTCGCGCTCGCGCGCAAGCCCTGGCAGGTCTTCACCCGCGAGGTCCTCCTCGAGAAGGTGTGGGGCTACCGGCACGCCGCGGACACGCGCCTCGTCAACGTCCACGTCCAGCGTCTGCGCTCGAAGATCGAGCACGACCCCGAGAGCCCGGAGATCGTGCTGACCGTCCGCGGCGTCGGGTACAAGGCGGGCGCGACCCGCACGTGAGCGCGACGGCCGGCTCCACCGACGGGCGCTGGCGGGGGCTCTGGCGCCGGGTCCGTCGTCGCGCGCGTGCCACGGCCCGCCGCGTCGTGTGGCGCTGGCGCTCGTCGATGCAGCTGCGCGTCGTGACGTCGGCGCTCGTCGTGGGCGTCCTCACCGTCGGCGCGCTCGGCGCCTACCTCACCGACGCGATGCGCGACGGGCTCTACGAGCGGCGCGCGGCCGAGGTGGACCTGGAGAGCGCGCAGTCGACGCAGCAGGCGCGCAGCACGCTCGACGCCTCGCCCGCCGCGAACGCGACGGAGGCGCAGTCGCTGCTGTTCGACCTCTTCTCGATGCTCCAGAGCACGGGATCGTCGCGCGACGTCTTCCTGTGGCAGGCGGGAGGGTCGAGCACCGTCGGGTTCCTCGACCTGTCGACGAACCCGCAGCTCGTCGACCTCGTCACGCCCGAGATGCGCGAGGCCACGGTCACCGCCGACGGCGAGCAGTACCTGCAGTCCGTCGCCATCCCGGTCGACCCGGCGGACCCGGACTCGCCGGTCGTGCCGGGCATCGTCGTCGGCTCGACGGTCGAGGTGCCCGTCGCCGGGACGTACGAGCTCTACTACCTGTACGACCTGGAGGCCGACCAGGAGACGCTGCGCTTCCTCCAGTCCGTCCTCCTCGTCGGCGCGCTCGTCCTGCTCGCGCTGCTCGTCGGCATCACCGCGCTCGTCACCCGCCAGGCCGTGCTGCCCGTGCGGCAGGCGGCGACCGTCGCGGAGCGGCTCGCGGACGGTCGCCTCGACGAGCGGCTCCCGGTCAAGGGGCACGACGAGATGGCCTCGCTCGCGCACTCGTTCAACGAGATGGCACGGAGCCTGCAGGACCAGATCGGGCGCATGGAGGAGCTGTCGATGCTCCAGCGCCGGTTCGTCTCCGACGTCTCGCACGAGCTGCGCACACCGCTCACGACGATCCGGATGGCGTCCGAGGTGCTGCACTCCTCGCGCGAGGACTTCGACCCCGTCTCGAAGCGATCGACCGAGCTGTTGCAGACCCAGCTCGACCGGTTCGAGGACCTCCTCGCGGACCTGCTCGAGATCAGCCGGTTCGACGCGGGTGCCGCGGTCCTCGACGCCGAGCGCCGCGACCTGCGCGACGTCGTCAACGCCGCGGTCGACCACGCCGCCCCGCTCGCCGAGCGCAAGGGCGTGTGGCTGTCGGTCCACCTCGGGGACGAGCCCGTCACGGCGGACGTCGACCCGCGGCGCGTCGAGCGCATCGTGCGCAACCTCGTCGTCAACGCGATCGAGCACGCCGAGGAGCGGCCCGTGGAGATCACGGTCGAGGGCGACGGGCACGCCGTGGCGGTCGCGGTGCGCGACCACGGGGTCGGGATGACCGCGGACGAGGTCCAGCACGTGTTCGACCGCTTCTGGCGCGCGGACCCCGCGCGTGCCCGCACGACCGGTGGCACGGGGCTCGGCCTCGCGATCTCGCTCGAGGACGCCCACCTGCACGGCGGTTGGCTCGAGGCGTGGGGCCGGCCGGGGCGCGGCGCGAGCTTCCGGCTCACGCTCCCGCGGCGCGCGGGCATCCGGCTCCAGTCCTCACCGCTGCCGCTCGTGTCGGAGGCGGCCGTCGGCCGAGGGCTCCCCGCCGAGTGGAGCGCGACGACCCCGGTCGTCGAGGACGTCGAGGGGACAGCAGGTCCCGCCGACCTCCCGTCCGTCACGGGCGGCATCCCGGTCGTCCTGCCGCGCGACCACGACCCGCACCCGGGCCGTGGGGCATCGCCCCGGCCCGGGGAGCAGCCGGAGCGGCTGACCACCGACGACGTGCAGGAGGCGCGATGACCACGACCGGGACGCTGCACCGTCGGACCGTGCGCGCGCTCGCCGCCGGGCTCGCGGCGGCGTTCGTCGCCGTGCTCGGCGCGTGCGCCTCGATCCCCACGTCCGGACCGGTCACCGAGGGTCAGGCGACCCCGGAGGATCCCGGCCAGCCGTTCGTCAGCGCCGCGGCCCCGCGCCCCGACGCGTCGCCGTCCCAGATCGTCCAGGGCTTCCTCGCGGCCCAGGCCCAGGGCGCCCGGAGCTCGTTCGACGTCGCCTCGGAGTTCCTCACGCCGGCGGTCCAGGAAGAGTGGTCCCCGCTCGCCCAGGTGGCGGTCGTGGCGGGGGAGCCGGAGCTCGTCGTGGACGAGTCGACGCTCGAGGGCGGGACGACGACGGTCCGCACGACCGCGGAGCTCGTCGGCACCGTGGACGAGCACGGGGTCTACACCGAGGAGGTCCCCGGGCAGACCATCGAGATCTCCTACGGTCTCGTGCGCGACGACCGCGACCAGTGGCGCATCGACACCGTCGACGACGGCCTGACGATCACCGAGACGAACTTCGCGCAGACGTACAAGCAGGTCAACCTCTACTTCCCGACGCTCGACCGGGAGTACCTCGTGCCTGACGCGCGCTGGTTCCCCAGCCGCAACTGGCAGGCGCTCGCGGTCCGGGAGACCCTGCGCGGGCCGTCGGAGTGGCTCGCCGGCTCGGTGGCGACGGTCGCTCCCGAGGGCACCGCGCTGAGCATCGACTCGGTCCCGGCGGTGGAGGGGACGATCTCCGTGCCGCTCACGGAGCCTGTCACCGCGGCCTCGTCCGCGGACCGTGCCCTCCTGCTGGCCCAGCTCCAGGCCTCCCTCGGCGGACGCGTCGAGATCACGGTCGACGTCGGCGGGTCCGTGCTCTCGGCCGACGAGGTCCCGACGATCGGCGTCGCCACGACCCCCGACGACCCCGTCGTCCTGGCCGGCGACCAGATCATGAGGCTCCAGGGCCGCACGACCGAGCCGGTCGCGTCCGCCGCGCCGCTCACCGGGCTCCAGCCCACGGCCCTCGCGTTCCGGGGGCGCTCCACCGACGCCGCGTTCGTCGTCCGCGACGGGGGGAGCCGCATCGTCACGGCGCCGACCGCGGAGGCCGGGCCGACGACGCTCCTCACCGGGTCGAACCTGCTCGCCCCGTCGATCGACCGCTACCAGTACCTGTGGAGCGGTCCGCAGGTCCAGGCGGGCTCGTTGCAGGTGGTCGACCTCGGGGAGGCGGGCTCGGACGAGGCCGTGACCCCCGTCGCGGCGGCCTGGCTCGAGGGACGGACCGTCATGTCGGTGCGGGTCGCGCCGGACGGCGCGCGCGTCGCCGTCGTGAGCGACGCGGGGAGCGGGGCGCAGATCCATGTCGCGGGCATCGTCCGCGACGAGGCCGGTCGCCCCACCCAGCTCTCCGAGCCGGTCCGGGTGGGTCAGCCCGTGCTGGCGGCCACCCAGGTCACGTGGGTCGACCGCGCGCTCCTGGGTGTCCTCGGCAGGACGGCGGGGACGGCCGAGCCCGTGGTGCAGCGCGTCCCCGTCGGCGGGCCCACGGTGCCCTCGTCGCCGGTCGAGGATGCGGTGTCGCTCGCGTCGGCGACGGGCGTCTCGACGACGCTCGTCGGGACGAGCGACAGCAGCCTCTACGCCGCGGGGACCTCGACGCTCTGGACCAGGGTCGCGACCGAGGTGCGGCTGCCCACCTTCCCGGGCTGACCACGGCGACGATGCCGCGCCGCCCCGGGGGGAGGCCCGTCGCGCGTGCTGGGTGGACCACAGGCCCGGCCGCCGGGTCGGAGGCGTGCCCGCGCGGCGCCGTCGTCCACAGGTCGCCCGCCCGCGCCCGCACGCGGAGCCCTGCGCGGGCAGGCTGGTCCGGTGCTCCTGGGTGCCCTCGACGACGTCACGCGCCTCGTGCTGCCGGTCACCTGCCCGGGGTGCGACCGCCCCGACGTCCGCTGGTGCGCCGACTGCCTCGCGCTCCTGGACGCCCCGCTGCGGCGCCGTGAGCAGGCGGCCCCGCGTCTCGACCGGCTCGACGGCGTCGCGCCCCTGCCGGTATGGGCGCCCGCGCCCTACGCAGGACCGGTACGGGGTGTGGTCGTCGCGTGGAAGGACCGGGGCCGGGCCGACCTCGACGGTCCGCTGGCCGTGGTCGCCCGTCGCGCGGGCACCGCGCTGGCCGGGCTCCTCGGTACCGGCGCGCGACCCGTCGCGACGCCGCTGACGCGAGCGGACCCCGGACCGTCGCCCCGGGCGGTCCTGGTCGTTCCCGCGCCGACGTCCGCCGCGGCGCGGCGGGCCCGCGGCCGGGACCCCGTCGCCGTGCTCGCGCGCGGTGTCGCGGCGGGACTCAGGGCCTCGGGGGCACCGGCACGGGTCGCGTCCCTGCTCGTCCAGCGCGGGCGTGCGCGCGACCAGGTCGGGCTGGGCTCCCGGGCGCGCGGCGCACGTCTCGGCGCCGTCGGGGTCGCGACCGGGCCGGTGACGCGTCGTCGGGTGCAGGAGGCCTTGTGCGACCGGCTCCCGTGCCTCCTCATCGACGACGTCCTCACCACCGGAGCGACCCTCGCCGCGAGCGAAGCCGCTCTCGCGCGCGTCGGCCTGCCCGTGCTGGGGGCCTTCGTCCTCGCGGCGACGCCCGCGCCCTCGCGGCGTCGCGAGGCCGTCCGCGGGACCGTCTCGGAGACGCCGTGACGCGCCGTCCGGCGGACGGGCCGAAGGTCCTCCGGTTCACCTCCCGTTGGTGCTGCCGACACCCCGGAGAGCGGGTTAGTCTGAGGGCCAGTCGCCGCGGACGACGGAGGTGCAGGGCACTTCCGGCGCCGCGCGAGCGTACCGAGCGCGCGGCCTCGTGCCGCAAGGAGGTGGTAGCCCACCGCACCCGGACCCGGGTGCTCCTACCGAATCCGAACGGGGCGCTCGGACGCATCGAGCCGGGCGCCGCACAAGATCCTCGCGGAGGCTCACATGGAGATCGTCGTCGTCGGCAGGCACACGGAAGTGGCAGACCGCTTCCGCCGGCACGTGGAGGACAAGCTCGCCAAGGTCCAGCAGCTCGCGCCCACGGCGCAGCGCGTGGACGTCGAGGTCACCCACGAGAACAACCCGAGGCTCTCCGGGGTCCGCGAACGCGTCGAGCTGACCGTGCGCGCCAAGGGACCCGTCGTCCGTGCCGAAGCAGCGGCCGACGACCGGTTCGGCGCCCTCGACCTCGCGATGGACAAGCTCGCCGAGCGCCTGCGCCGTGCCCGCGACCGTCGCAAGGACCACCGCAACCACACCGTCGTGCCGCCCGTCGACGTGCGTCCCTACGACCCGGCCACGCACGCCGCACCCCCGCCGCCGGCGCCGACCGCGCCCAGCGAGCCCGGTGAGGCCGTCGAGACCACTCTCGGCGACTCGCCCGTCGTCATCCGGCAGAAGCTGCACTCCGCGGAACCCATGACCGTGGACGACGCGCTGTACGAGATGGAGATGGTCGGGCACGACTTCTTCCTCTTCGTCGACATCGAGACCTCGCGCCCGTCCGTCGCCTACCGGCGCCGCGGCTGGACGTACGGGGTCGTCGCGCTCGACACGTCCTGCGACTGCGCCGACGCCGCGGTCGAGAAGACCGCCTGACCCTCGCCGACGCGCCCGGACCCTCGCAGGGTCCGGGCGCGTCGTGCTGTCCCGTCCTGCCGGAGTGTGGGTGGGGTCGGGCAGGATCGAGGGGTGGTCGCCACGCCGTCGAGCTCCGAGTCGATGTCCCTCTCCCAGGCGCGCCGCGTCGCGCTCGCGGCGCAGGGGCTGCACCGTCCCCGCCCGTACGACGGAACGGGTGGCCGGGCGCCGACCATGCGGCAGGTCCAGGGGGTGATCGACCGGCTCGGGCTGCTCCAGATCGACTCGGTGAACGTGCTCGCGCGGGCGCACCTCATGCCGCTGTACGCGCGTCTCGGCCCGTACGACACGGCGCTGCTGGACCGCGCGGCCGGTCGCGCCCCGCGTCGGCTCGTGGAGACGTGGGCGCACGTCGCCTCGTACGTGCCGCCGAGCACGTGGCCGCTGCTCGAGTGGCGTCGCCGCCGGTACCGGACGGAGGCGTGGGGGACGATCAGCGCGGTCGAGATGAGCCACTCCGAGGCGGTGGAGGACGTGCGCCGCCTCGTCACCGAGCGTGGCCCGATCACGGCGAGCGAGGTGCACGAGATCCTGGAGGCGGAGGGTCGGGCGCACCCGCGGGACCGGTCCCAGTGGGGCTGGAACTGGACGGTCGCCAAGCGCGCGCTCGAGTTCCTGTTCTTCACGGGCGAGATCACGTCCGCGCGCCGCAACGGCGCGTTCGAGCGCTGCTACGACCTCACGGAACGCGTGCTCCCGCCGGAGGTGGTCGCGGCGCCGCCGGTCGCGGACGCCGACGCCGTCCGGGCGCTCCTCGAGATCGGTGCGCGCGCGCACGGGGTCGGGACGCTGCGCTGCTTCAAGGACTACTTCCGCCTCCGGGGCCCCGCGGTACGCACGGCGTTCGACGAGCTCGTCGAGGCGGGCACGCTGCGGCCGGTGGCGGTGCGCGGCTGGGACGAGCCGACGTACCTGCACGCGGACGCCGCGCTCCCGCGGCGCGCGACGGCGACGACGCTGCTCAACCCGTTCGACCCGCTCGTGTTCGAGCGCACGCGGCTCGAGCGGCTGTTCGACGTGCACTACCGGATCGAGATCTACGTGCCCGCGCCCAAGCGGGTCCACGGCTACTACGTCCTGCCGTTCCTCGAGGGAGAGCAGCTCACGGCGCGGGTCGACCTCAAGGCCGACCGGCGTGCGGGCGTGCTGCGGGTGCTGTCGGCGCACCGCGAGCAGGGGGCGGGGGAGGAGACGGCGGCCCGGCTCGCCGCCGAGCTCCGCGTGCTCGGTGGGTGGCTCGGCGTGCCCGACGTCGACGTGACGGTCTCGGGAGACCTGGCCCCCGCGCTCGCGGCCGAGGTGGCGACGACGGGCTGACGGGGCGGTCGGGGCCGGGCGTGTGGTGGGAGGCCCACCCGCGCGGTGGGCGTCCGGCCCGCGCAGGGACCCGGCGTCGTACCCTGGCGCGGGGTCTCGACGGCGAGGTTCGTCGTCGGCGAAACCCGGGCGGGTCCGACGTCGCTCCGACTCGCCTACGATGTTGTGTGACGTTGCCGACGTCCGCTGCCGTGCGCGCCCGCGCGGGAGAGCGTCGGCGCTGCTCCCGGACCACCCGGCCCGGGCACCGATCGATACGGGAGTCCTGCGTGCCTTCGATCCTCGACAAGGTCCTTCGCATCGGCGAGGGCCGGATCCTCAAGAAGCTGTCCGGCATCGCCGACCAGGTCAACAAGCTCGAGCCGGGCTTCGAGGATCTCACCGACGAGGAGCTGCGCGAGGAGACCGACCGCTTCAAGGCGCGCCTCGAGGCGGGCGAGACCCTCGACGACCTGCTCCCCGAGGCGTTCGCGGCGGTGCGCGAGGCGTCCCGCCGCACGCTCGGCCAGCGCCACTTCGACGTCCAGCTCATGGGCGGCGCGGCGCTGCACCTCGGCAACATCGCCGAGATGAAGACCGGTGAGGGCAAGACGCTCGTCGCGACCACGGCCGCGTACCTCAACGCGCTCGAGGGCAAGGGCGTGCACGTCGTCACGGTCAACGACTACCTGGCGAAGTACCAGAGCGAGCTCATGGGCCGCGTCTACCGCTTCCTCGGCCTGACGACCGGCGTCATCCTGTCCGGTCAGACGCCCGCGCAGCGCCGCCAGGAGTACGCCGCGGACATCACGTACGGCACGAACAACGAGTTCGGCTTCGACTACCTGCGCGACAACATGGCGTGGTCCACGGACGACCTCGTGCAGCGTGGCCACCACTTCGCGATCGTCGACGAGGTCGACTCGATCCTCATCGACGAGGCGCGGACGCCGCTCATCATCTCGGGTCCGGCGTCGGGCGACACGAACCGCTGGTTCGGCGAGTTCGCGAAGGTCGTGCGGCGCCTGAACCAGGGGGCCGACTACGAGGTCGACGAGAAGAAGCGCACCGTCGGCGTGCTCGAGCCGGGCATCGAGAAGGTCGAGGACTACCTCGGCATCGACAACCTCTACGAGTCGCTGAACACGCCGCTCATCGGGTTCCTCAACAACGCCATCAAGGCGAAGGAGCTCTTCAAGCGCGACAAGGACTACGTCGTGCTCAACGGCGAGGTCATGATCGTCGACGAGCACACCGGGCGCATCCTGCCGGGCCGCCGGTACAACGAGGGCATGCACCAGGCCATCGAGGCCAAGGAGGGCGTGCAGATCAAGGCGGAGAACCAGACGCTCGCCACGATCACGCTCCAGAACTACTTCCGCCTGTACTCCAAGCTCTCGGGCATGACCGGTACCGCGGACACCGAGGCCGCCGAGTTCCAGGGCACCTACAAGCTCGGCGTGGTGCCGATCCCGACCAACCGGCCGATGCAGCGCGTCGACCAGGCCGACCTCGTGTACAAGAACGAGGAGGGCAAGTTCGACGCGGTGGTCGCGGACATCGTCGAGCGCCACGCGCAGGGCCAGCCGGTGCTGGTCGGCACGACGAGCGTCGAGAAGTCCGAGCTGCTGTCGTCCAAGCTCAAGAAGCAGGGCGTGCCGCACGAGGTCCTCAACGCGAAGCAGCACGAGCGCGAGGCCTCGATCGTCGCGCTGGCGGGCCGCAAGGGCGCCGTGACGGTCGCGACGAACATGGCCGGTCGCGGTACCGACATCATGCTCGGCGGCAACGCCGAGTTCATGGCGGTCGCGGACCTCGCGGCGCGCGGCCTCGACGCCGCGGAGAACCCGGAGGAGTACGAGGCGGCCTGGCCGGACGCGCTCGAGAAGGCGAAGGCCGCGGTCGCGGCGGAGCACGACGAGGTCCGCGAGCTCGGCGGTCTCTACGTGCTGGGCACGGAGCGCCACGAGTCGCGACGCATCGACAACCAGCTCCGCGGTCGTTCCGGCCGTCAGGGCGACCCGGGCGAGTCCCGGTTCTACCTGTCGATGCAGGACGACCTCATGCGCCTGTTCAACTCGACCCTCGCCGAGTCGATGATGAACCGCGCCGGGTTCCCCGACGACGTCCCGCTCGAGTCGAAGATGGTCACGCGCGGCATCGCGAGCGCGCAGGGCCAGGTCGAGTCGCGCAACTTCGAGATCCGCAAGAACGTCCTCAAGTACGACGACGTCCTGTCGCGCCAGCGCACCGTCATCTACGACGAGCGCCGCCGCGTGCTCGAGGGCGAGGACCTGCAGGAGCAGGTGCAGCACTTCCTCACGGACGTCGTCACCGCGTACGTCGAGGGCGCGACGGCCGAGGGCAACCCGGAGCACTGGGACCTGGACGCCCTGTGGACCGCGCTCAAGGCCGTCTTCCCCATCTCGATCGAGCCCGACGAGGTCGTCGAGCAGGCGGGCGGAGAGACGCGTCTGACGAGCGAGATGCTGCTCGAGGAGATCCTCTCCGACGCGCGCATCGCGTACCAGAGCCGCGAGGAGCAGCTCGGTGCGGCGAACATGCGCCAGCTCGAGCGGCGCGTGACTCTCTCGGTCCTCGACCGGAAGTGGCGCGAGCACCTCTACGAGATGGACTACCTCAAGGAGGGCATCGGGCTGCGCGCGATGGCGCAGCGCGACCCGCTCGTGGAGTACCAGCGCGAGGGCTTCCAGCTCTTCCAGGCGATGACCGAGGCCATCAAGGAGGAGACGGTCGGGTACCTCTTCAACCTCGAGGTCAAGGTCGCCGAGCCGGGTGCGGCACCGGGCCAGGCGCCGGCGATCTCGGTCGCGGACGCCGCCCAGGCCGCGCAGTCGGCGGCTGGTCAGGCGCTCGGCGGGGCGGCGGGCGCGGCGTCAGCCGGTGCCGCCGCAGGTCTCGCGGCAGCGGCCCGGCAGGCCGCCGCTCCGGCGCAGGACGCCGCCGCCGAGGACGCTCCCGTCGAGGGCGCGCCGGCGACGGCCGACGCCCCGGTCGAGGACGCTCCGGTCGAGCCGGAGCCCGCTCCGGTCACGGCCCCGGCGGCGTTCGGCGGCCCGCGCGGGGACCGACCCGGCACGCTCATCGCGAAGGGCCTCGACGGTCCCGACCGGCAGGTCCCGCTGTCGTACAGCGCGCCGAGCGAGGACGGCACCGGTCAGGCCGTCGTCTCGGGCGACGCGAGCCGACGCTCGCGCCGGGCGCTGCACGGCGAGGCGAGCGCGGTCGAGAGCGACGGCCGCACCTTCCCGGGGACGCCGCGCAACGCGCAGTGCCCGTGCGGCTCGGGCAAGAAGTACAAGGTCTGCCACGGCCAGAACGAGGAGTGATCCTCGACCCGTCCGGCGTGCGCCGCGACGGGAGCGACGACGGCGGGGCGTGCCACCAACGGGTGGCGCGCCCCGCCGTCGTCGGTGGGGTTCTGGGCCCGGTCACCCGATCTCGAGCGCGACCACGCGCCACGTGCCACGGCGTGCCTCGAGCCGTGCCGCGGCGGCCCGCACGCGGTCACCGTCCTCGACCACGACCGTGCCCTCCGCGACGCCCTCGCCGATCCGCAGCACCCGGGCACGGCGCACGGTGACGGGCCGGGTCGTCGTCGGGCGTGGGCCGTCGGCGACGAGCCGCGACCGCCGCGCGAGCGTCTCGTAGATCTCGGGCGACACCCATCGGGCGAGCTGGCCCACGGTGCGCTCGCCGCGCACGACCTCGACGGCAGCCCGTACGACGGCGCAGCACAGGGGCGTCGGGTCCGGGAGCGGGAGCGGTGTGGTCGGCGGTGCGAGCGGTCGTCCCCGCACGACGTGCTGCGGTACCCGTGCCGTGGTCACGTCGGTCAGGTCGATCGTCGGGACGGGACGCTCGCCGCCGCAGCGCAGCAGGCGCGCGGGCAGGTCGGCGGGCACGCTCGCGGAGCGGGCGGGGTGCGCGGGCTGGTGGGGCGGCGCGGGGGCGGTCCGACGGCGAGTCGGCGCGACGACGTCGGTCGTGGCGTCGGTGGTGGTCAGCAGGGGAGTGATCATCGTGGGGCCTCCTTCGCGGCGGGCGGGTCGTCAGGAGGCCGGTGCGACGAGCACCTGGCCCGGGCGGACGAGATCGGGGTCGTCGCCCACGACCCCGACGTTGGCGGCGTACCAGCGCTGCGCCGCGTCGGCCACCTGCGCGTCCGACGCGCCGTCGGGGAGGTGGCGTGCGGCGATCGACCAGAGCGAGTCGCCGCGCACGACGACGACCTCGCGCGGCTCGTCCGCGGCGACGTCCCGCACCACGGTGAGCGCTGCGTCGCGCTGCTCGGCCGCGGCGCTCCGGGCCTCCGGCGCACCTGCCGGAGCCGACAGACCCGTCGACGTCGCGGTTCCAGGTGCCGTCGCGTGTGTCGCCGCCTGTGCCGGAGCCGGGGCCGACGGCGCGCCCGGAGCTGTGCTCGGCGCGGCCGGGCTGCGCGACGGCATCGACGGCGCAGCCGGTGCGGAGGACGCGTGGTCGGTAGACCCGGGGGTCGGGGCGGTGATCGTCGGCGCGGGCTGGTCGAAGGCCGTCGTCGGGGCCGGGGGAGCGTGCGGCGGCGCGGGGGACGCTACGTCCGTCGGGAGGGGAGCGGGCTGCGCCGGCGCGGCGGGTTCGGGAGCGGTCGAGGTCTGCCACCCCAGGTCGACCGCCACGACGCCGGGGTCGGCGTCCGGCGTCGTGGCGGCCTGCGCGGTCCCTCCGGCGAGGACGAGGCCCGCACCCACGGTCAGCCCCACGCCGGCTCGCGCGGCCCGGCGGACGACGGCGGGTGCCGTGCGCACGAGGAGCCGTTCTCCGGCTCCCCACGAGCGGCCCACGGCGCGCGCGACGACGCAGCCCAGGCCGAGCAGAGCGCTGACGCCCACCCACGTGGCCGCCACGGCCCCGAGCGCGACGGCGAGAAGCTCGACGTAGGCCTCGGGGCGGGCCGCGGGGAGGGCGCCCACGAGGTGCGCGGCGCGCAGCGCGAGCGCCGTCACGGCGCCGCCCATGAGGAGGAGGAGCGCGAGGAGGACGGCGACGCCTCCGGCTCGTGCGGGTACAGCGGTACGACGGTCCATCGGTGCCCCCTGCGTGGCCGCCTGGGAAAGACGGCTCTTGATGTTGTTTGGTGTCGTTTGATGACGACAGGTCGATCTAATCGCGACCGCTTGCTCCTGTCCAGGGGGATTCTCGTGATGTGGACAGGGTGCGGTCCGGTGGCGCGGGGGACCGCTACGGTGTCCCGGTGCGATGGGACGCCCTCTTCGACGACCTCGCGGCGCAGCTCGCCGCCGCGGAACTGCAGGACCGGGCCGCCGCCGTCGCCGACCTCACCCGCGCGGAGCACGCGACGATCACGCTCGTCGAGCGGCTGCGCGGCACACCCGGCACGGTCACGCTCGAGCTGCGCGACGGGTCGGCCGTCACCGGAGAGCTGCGCGAGGCGGCGGAGGAGTGGGTGCTCGTCGGTGACTCCCGGCGTCAGCACCTCGTCCCGACCGGCGCGATCGCCGCCGTCCAGGGCCTCGGTCGCCATGCCGAGCCGGCATCCGCGGGGAGGTCGGCGCGGTTGAGCCTCGGCCACGCCCTGCGCGCGCTCATGCGCGACCGTCGGCCCGTCCAGGTGCGGACTCCCGCCGGGACCTTTCCCGGGTGGCTCGCGCGGGTCGGCAAGGACCACGTCGACCTGGAGGTCGCCCCGGGCGACGGGCACGGCTCGCGGGTCGTGCCCTGGTCCGCCGTCCTGTGCGTCAGCGAGTCGCCGACGGGGTTCGTCCCGCGGTGAGGAACATCCAGGGGGAGCGCGGCGGTCGCTCAGCCGTCGAAGTCGCCGGCCTCGATGCGCTGGCGCGTCTGCGCGTACATCCGCTGGATGTACGCCTCGAGCTCGCTGACCTCGACGCGCCACTGCCCCCGGCCGCCCACCTGGATCGCGGGGAGCTCGCCGGAGCGGACGAGCGCGTACGCCTGCGCGGCGGAGATGTTCAGCTCGTCCGTGACGTCGGCGAGGGTGAGGAACCGCTGGGCCATGACGTCAGTCTGGCACGCGCGTGCCGCGCCGCGGTGCTCGTCCACAGGCACTGCCACGGGTGGCGCAGACCGGGGATCATGAAGCCGCGGCACGGCTGACGTGCCGGACGACCAAGGGGGAGATCGATGACGACGACGACGGAACGACCCGTGCGAGTCGAGCCGGCACGGCCCGCCGCGCGACTGAGGCGGCCGGGCTGGAAGGACCCGCGGCTCCTCGTGGGGGTCGTGGTGGTCGCGCTGTCCGTGGCTCTCGGGTCGTGGGCCGTGAGCACCGCGAGCCGGACCGTCACCGTCTACGCGGCCGGGGCGGCGCTGACGCCCGGGACGACCGTGACCGCGGCGGACCTGCGGGCGGTCGAGGTGCGGCTCGGGTCGCAGGCGGACCGCTACCTCCTCGTGGCCGACGGGCTCCCGGACGAGGCCGTCGTCCTGCGCACCGTCGCCGCGGGCGAGCTGGTCCCCGCGTCGGCGCTCGGTGCGGCCGCCGACCTCGCCGTGCGCGCCGTCGCCGTCCCGGTGACGACGGGCCTCTCGGAGCGGATCGTCGCCGGGGCGGCGGTCGACGTCTGGTACGTCCCCGAGGCTCCCGCCTCGACGGCCGGTGCCGCGCCGGGCACCGCCGCAGGGGACGAGCCACCGCAGCCCGCGCTGCTCGTCGAGGGCGTCACCGTCGCACAGGTCGACGAGGGCGAGGGGACGCTCGTCGTGGGCGGACCGACGACGGTCCACCTCCTGGTCAGCGTCGACGACCTCCCGGCCGTGCTCGCGGCGGTGGCCGGGGACGGGACGATCGCGCTCGTCCCCGTCGGGGCCGCGGGATGAGCGGCGCGACCACGGTCGCGACCGTCCTGTGCGCGGTCCGGGGCGCGCGCGAGGCCGAGGTGGTCACGACGCTCGCCGCTCCCGGGCTCCAGGTCACGCGGCGGTGCGCGGACGTCGTCGAGCTGCTCGCCGCGGCCGCGGCGGGCGCGGGCCGGGTCGCCGTCGTGTCGTGCGACCTGCCCGCGCTGGACCGGCAGGCGGTCGTCGACCTGCACGCCCACGACGTGCGGGTCGTCGCGCTCGCCCCGGCCGGGACGTGGGAGGAGGAACGGGTGCGGGCCTACGGGGTCGACGCCGTCGTCGACCTGGACTCCGCGCCGGATGCGCTGTGCGACGTCGTCCGGGCCGTCCTGCCGCCCCGCGGTGCGGCCACGGGCGTACCCGGCGTCCCCCTGCGTGCCGTCGACGCCGGCGCCACCGATCCGGGGCGGGAGCCCCGCCTCGGGCGGACCGTCGTCGTGTGGGGGCCGACCGGCGCGCCCGGCCGCACGACCGTGGCGACGAACCTCGCTGCCGAGCTCGCGGGACCGGTGCCCGGGCGGCGTGCGCGTCCGGCGCGCCGGACCCGGCGCTCGGCGGACGTGGACGTCCCCGCCGCCGTCCCCTCGGCGCCCGACGCGGAGGTCCTGCTCGTCGACGCGGACACCTACGGCGGGAGCGTCGCCCAGCGACTCGGCCTGCTCGACGAGTCACCGGGGCTGGCGGCGGCCGCCCGCAGCGCGGGTCAGGGCGCGCTCGACGGCGCGGGGCTGCTCGCGCTGGCGCCGACGGTCCTGCCACGGGTCCGGGTGCTGACGGGCCTGAGCCGGGCGGCCCGGTGGCCGGAGCTGCCCGGGGCGTCGCTCGACGCCGTGTGGGAGGTCGGGCGGTCCGTCGCGGACTGGACGGTCGTCGACTGCGGATTCGGGATCGAGCGGGACGAGCTCCTGACGTACGACACCCGCGCCCCGCAGCGCAACGACGCGACGTGGAGCGCGCTCGCGGCCGCGGACGTGGTGGTCGTCGTCGGTGCGGGCGACCCCGTCGGGCTCCAGCGTCTGGTCCGGGCGCTCGACGAGCTCGCCGAGACGGGCGCGTGCGTCGGCGCGGCGCGCGTCGTCGTGGTGAACCGCGTGCGCGCGAGCGTCGTCGGGCCCCGGCCCGAGCGGGCGGTGCGCGACGCGATGGCCCGCTACGCGGGCGTCGACGACCTGCACGTCGTCCCTGAGGACGCCGCGGTCGACCTCGGGCTCCGCGAGGGTCGGACGCTCGCGGAGTCGGCGCCCGCGAGCCCCGCCCGTCGCGCTCTCGCACGGCTCGCCGCGCACGTGCGGGAGGCGGCGCCGCCCGGGCGTGGTGCGGCGCACGGACTCGCGCTGGAGGCGGCACACTGAACCCATGCGCATCTACCTCCCCGCGACGCTCGACGAGCTCGACGCCGTCACCGTGACCGCCGACGCCGCCCGCTGGACCGTCGCCCCGCGCGGCGCCCACGCCGTGACCGCCGCGCTGACGCGCGCGCTGCCCGACGAGGACGAGGAGGGCCTGGAGTACGCGGCCGCGCTCGAGGCGGCGGACGACTCGCTCGCGCTCGTCGCGTCGCGCCCGGACGCGCCGCGCCAGCGGCTCGTCGTGACGCTCGAGGTGCCCGACGGCGCGGTGCAGGTCGTGGGCGCCGAGGACTCCGACGACGAGGATGCACCTGCGCCCAGCGCGGTCGAGGTCCTGCGGACCGTGCCCGACGTCGCGATCGTGTGCGTGCACGTCGACGAGCCCGAGGCCGTCGAGGACGTCGCGGCGGTGCTCGCCGCGGCCGACGACGACGGCCCCGGTGCCGACGCGGCGCTCGACGCCGCGATCGACCGGGTCAACGAGCGCGACCTGCTCTGGTACGACTGGTCCGAGCTCAAGGACGTGCCGCGCGGCTGACGGTTTCGCGGTGCGGAGCGGCCGGTCGGGACCCAGGCAGTGCCCGACGGCGGTCCGCGTCAGCCGAGGCGGCCGAGCACCTCGTCGTGCAGCAGCCCGTTGGTCGCGACGGCGTTGCCGCCCCACGGGCCGTCGGCGCCGTCGAGCGAGGTGAACCGGCCGCCGGCCTCGGTGACGATGGGGACGAGCGCGGCCATGTCGTAGAGCTCGAGCTCGGGCTCGGCGGCCGCGTCGGCGGCGCCCTCGGCGACGAGCATGTACGACCAGAAGTCGCCGTAGCCGCGCGTGCGCCACGCGCCGCGCATGAGGTCGAGGAACGGCTCGAGCTTTCCGCGCTCCTCCCAGCCGTCGAGCGACGCGTAGGCGAGCGAGGCGTCGGACCACGACGAGACGCCCGACACCTGCATCCGTGACGCGGCGGCGAGCGACTTGCCCGTCCACGCGCCGGTGCCCTTCGCGGCCCACCAGCGCCGGCCCAGCGCGGGCGCGGAGACGAGCCCGACGACGACCTCGTCGCCGTCGGCGAGCGCGATGAGCGTGGCCCACACGGGCACGCCGCGCACGAAGTTCTTGGTCCCGTCGATCGGGTCGACGATCCAGCGCCGCGCGCCGTGACCGGTCTCGCCGAACTCCTCGCCGACGATCGCGTCGCGACCGCGGGCCCGGCCGAGCTGGCCGCGGATGATCTCCTCGGCGGTGCGGTCGGCGTCGCTCACGGGCGTCGAGTCCGGCTTGGACTCGACGTGCAGGTCGAGCGCCTTGAACCGGGACATCGTGTGCGCGTCGACCTGGTCGGCGATCACGTGGGCGAGGCGCAGGTCGTCGTCGTAGCCGCGCGTCGAGGGGGGCGTCATGGCTCACACCGTAGCGGTGCCCGCCCAGGCGGGGGAGGCGCCGCGCGGGCCAGGGCTCAGGCGGCGCCGGTGCGCGAGGCGAGCACGCGACGGAACGACTCGAGGCGGGCGGCGCGGGCGGCGCGGGTCTCGTCGTCGGGCGACGCCTCGACCCACTCGTCGAGCGCGCAGTCCGGGGCGTCGTCCAGGTGGGTGCACCCGCGCGGGCAGCCCGCGGCGACGGCGTCGAGGTCCTCGAACGCGTGCAGCAGGTGGTCGACCTGGACGTGCGCGAGGCCGAACGACCGCACGCCGGGGGTGTCGATGACCCAGCCGCCGCCGGGCAGGCGCAGCGCGACGGCCGAGGTCGACGTGTGCCGGCCGCGGCCCGTGACGTCGTTGACGTGGCCCGTCGCGCGCTGCGCGTCCGGGACGAGCGCGTTGACGAGCGTCGACTTGCCGACGCCCGAGTGGCCGACGAACACCGACGTGCGTCCGGCGAGCGCCTCGCGCACCGCGTCGAGCGGCTCGATCGCCCAGCCGTCCGGAGCGAGGCCGTCGGGCGCGCGGCGCGTCACGACGACGGACACCCCGAGCGGCTCGTACAGCGCGCGCAGAGGCCCCGGGTCGGCGAGGTCCGCCTTGGTGAGGCACAGCAGGACGTCCATGCCGGCGTCGTATGCGGCGACGACGCACCGGTCGATCATGCGCGTGCGCGGCTCCGGATCGGCGAGGGCCGTGACGATCACGAGCTGGTCGGCGTTCGCGACGACGACCCGCTCGTACGGGTCGGTGTCGTCGGCCGTGCGCCGCAGGACGGACGAGCGCTCCTGGATCCGTACGATCCGGGCGAGCGTGCCGTCGTCGCCGCTGACGTCCCCCACGAGGTCGACCCGGTCTCCGCAGACCACCCGCGTGCGGCCGATGTCGCGGGCCTTCATCGCGACGATCGTGCGCTCCTCGCCGGCAGCGACGTGCTGGTCCTGGCCTCCTCCGCCGACGAGCAGCGTGTAGCGCCCCCGGTCCACGCCCGTGACGAACCCCGTCACCGCGTCCGCGTGCTCGGGCCGTTGCTTGGTGCGCGGACGGCTCCCGCGCTTGCCGGGGCGCGCGCGGAAGTCGGACTCGTCCGGGACGCGGCGCGCCATCAGCGGGCCGCCGCTCCCGTGCCGGGACCGGTCCCGCCCCCGAGCATGCGCTCCCACATCCCCGCGAACCCGGGCAGCGTCTTGGCCGTCGTCTCGACGTTCTCGACGCCGACCCCCGGGACGCGCAGGCCGATGACGGCAGCGGACGTCGCCATGCGGTGGTCGTGGTACGTGCGGAACAGCGCGCCGTGCAGGGGGCGCGGCGTGATGACGAGGCCGTCGCGCGTCTCCTCCGCCTGCCCGCCGAGGCGCGTGATCTCCGTCGCGAGCGCGGCGAGCCGGTCGGTCTCGTGCCCGCGCAGGTGGGCGATGCCGCGCAGGCGGCTGGGGGAGTCGGCCAGGGCGGCCAGCGCGGCGATCGTCGGCGCGAGCTCGCCGGCGGCGTGCAGGTCGACGTCGACGCCGCGCACCTCGCCCGTGCCCGTCACGGACAGCACGTCGCCGTCCAGCGATGCGGTCGCGCCCATGGACTCGAGCAGCTCGGGGACCATCGCGCCCGGCTGGGTCGTCGCCGTCGGCCAGCCCGTGACGCGCACGGTGCCGCCCGCGACGAGCGCGGCGGCGAGGAAGGGGGCGGCGTTCGACAGGTCGGGCTCGACCTGCACGTCGCGCGCCGCGATCGGACCCGGCTCGACCCGCCAGATCGCGGGCCGGGAGTCGTCGACGACGACGCCGACCTCGCGCAGGACCTCCACCGTCATCTCGATGTGGGGCATGCTCGGCAGCGTGTGGCCGACGTGCCGCACCGTGAGGCCCTGGTCGTAGCGCGCGGCGGCGAGGAGGAGCCCGGAGACGAACTGGCTCGACGCCGACGCGTCGACGTCGACCGACCCGCCGCGCACGCGGCCGCGACCGCGGATCGTGAAGGGGAGCGTCGTCGGCAGCCCCGCGCCGTCGCCCTCCACGGGGACGTCCAGCGCGCTGAGCGCGGCGAGGACCGGGCCCATGGGGCGCACGCGCGCGCCCTCGTCGCCGTCGAACCGGACCGTGCCGTCGGCGAGCGCCGCGAGCGGCGGCAGGAAGCGCATGACGGTGCCCGCCAGGCCGCAGTCCACCTCGACGGGCCCGCGCAGCGGGCCGGGGGTCACGCGCAGCTCGCTGGGCGACGCGCCCTCCTCGACGCCGACGCCGAGCGTGCGCAGGGCGGCGATCATGAGGTCGGCGTCGCGGCTGCGCAGGGCGCCGCGCAGCGTCCCGGGCCCGTCGGCGAGCGCGGCGAGCACGAGCAGCCGGTTCGTCAGCGACTTCGACCCCGGGACCTCGACCGTCGCGTCGAGCGGCCCGCCCGCCGTGGGCGCGGCCCAGCCCTCGTCGACGGCGGGGGGCACGGGCGCGGCGGAGGGCGAGGTCGTCATGGCCTCCAGGCTAGTGGAGGGACCGCGCCCGACGGCGGAGGGTCCCGCCGCGCGGACGCGTCACGACCGCGTCACGCGACCTTCGCGCGGACCGCGGCCTCGGCGTCGTGCACGGCCCCCGCGGCGAGGGTCGCGGCGTGCTCCGCGGCCTCCTGGGCGGCCTTCGTGGCGCGCCGCGCCGAGCGTCCCGCCTCCTTGGCCGCCTTCTTCGCCGCTCCCCGGGCCGAGGCCGAGACCTCCTTCACGGCACCCTTCGCGCCCGCGACCACGGCCTCCTGCTTCGTCTGCTTGGCGAGCGCGAGGTCGTGCCGCGCCTTCTCGAGCCGCCACTGCACGCCCGGGCGGCCCTCGTAGTCCGCGCCCGCGATGAGCGCGGCGCCGATCGCGCCGACGTTCGCGACGAACTTCCGCGTGCGCTCGGCGCGCGTCGCCTCGCCCGAGGTGAAGGGCTGGTTGACGACCGCGAGCGGCACCGTGAGCGCGGCGAGCGTCAGGGCGGCCGTGCGGGGGGCCTTGCCGACGGCGAGGAACAGCCCGGCGACGGCCGTCGCGGCACCGTGGGCGCGCACGAGCGTCGCGACCTGCTTCTCGCTGAGCGGGGCCTCGATGCCGGCGCTCTTCTCGACGAGCTCGACGCCCGAGCGCGCGGCTCGCACGTGCTCGGCGGGCTTGAGCGCGGCCTGGAGCCCGTCGTAGACGAACCACGAGGCCAGCATGGGCCTCGCGAGGTGACGCAGCAGCATCGGTTCTCTCCTCATCGCCGGTGACTCGCCGGTGCCCGCTCCAGGCGTGCGCCGGTCGGTCCCAGCCTGCCGCGACCGCCGGGACGGCGCCACCCGCGGCCCGTGAGTCGCGCCTCACGTCGGCGCGTCAGAGCGCGCCGCCCGCGGCCTCCGGGGCGTCGGCCGACTCGCCGGCGTCGCCGATCGTCTCGCGCGCGACGAAGTTCTCGAGGTCGAACAGGTTGTCGCCCGCGCGCTGCGCGACGGTGAGCAGGGTCGTCGCGGAGGCGACCTCCTCCACCTGCTCCTTGAGGAACCACAGGAGGAACTGCTCGCCCAGGGCGTCGCCCTCCTCGCGCGCGGCGCGGAAGATCGCCTCGATCTGCGCCGTGACCTGCTTCTCCTGGTCGAGAGCGAGCCGCAGCGGCTCGACGACGTCCGCGAAGTCGTTGCGGACCGGGCCGGAGCCGGGGATCTCGACGGGCAGGTCCCGGTCGAGGTGGTACTGCACGATCATCATCGCGTGGTTGCGCTCCTCCACCGACTGCCGGTAGAAGTGCGCGGCGAGCTGCGGCAGGTCGTGCGCGTCGAACCACACGGCGATCGCGATGTACTGCTGGTGCGCGTCGAGCTCGTGCCCGACCTGCTCGCGCAGCAGGGTGAGGAAGCGGGACGGGGTCTGCGAGGTGGTCATGGCGCCACGCTAGCGACGCCGCGTGCGTCGCGCGCGCCGCGCTGCGGGGCGTCCCGGGCCGCGGGAATGTGCGAGGGCGCGCGCAGGTTGCACCACTCGTGACCGTCCTTCTCGACACCCCCGCACCCGCCGCCCGGGCCGCGTCGTCGACCCGCGAGGCCTCGACGACGGACGCGGCGTTCGCCGCCGCGTGGTCGGCACCGGTCACGTCATCGGACACCCAGACGAACAGGGGACTAGGCTCGTTGTTGATGACAGAGCGAATCTCCGGCAGCGACGTCTCCGGCAGCCCCGCGACGACGTCGGGAACGACGCCGGTCGAGGGCACGACGCTGCCCACGGACACGGACGCCGAGGACACCAACCGCGCGCCGCAGACCGAGAGCGACGCCGCGCGCGCCGCGCGGTTCGAGCAGGACGCGCTCCAGTACCTCGACCAGCTGTACTCCGCGGCGCTGCGCATGACGCGCAATCCGTCGGACGCCGAGGACCTGGTGCAGGAGACGTTCGCGAAGGCGTTCGCGGCGTTCCACCAGTACCGGCCGGGCACGAACCTCAAGGCGTGGCTGTACCGCATCCTCACGAACACGTTCATCAACACGTACCGCAAGAAGCAGCGGGAGCCGCAGCAGGCCCAGACGGACGACGTCGAGGACTGGCAGATCGCGCGCGCGGCGTCGCACACGTCGCAGGGGCTGCGGTCCGCCGAGGCGGAGGCGCTCGACCGCCTGCCGGACTCGGACGTCAAGCGCGCGCTGCAGGAGCTGCCCGAGGACCGACGCATGGTCGTGTACTACGCGGACGTCGAGGGCTTCCCGTACAAGGAGATCGCCGAGATCATGGGGACACCGATCGGCACGGTCATGTCCCGCCTGCACCGAGGCAGGCGCCAGCTGCGCGAGCTGCTGGCCGACTACGCCGTGAGGCGAGGACTGGTGGGGGCCAAGACCCCCGGAGGTGAGTCGTGAGCACGTCAGAGAGCCCGTTCCCCGGGCGCGGCCCGGTCGAGGAGCCGGTGACGCCCATCCCGCACTCGACGGCGGGCGAGTCCGAGTGCGAGCACGCGCTCACGCACCTCTACGAGTACCTCGACTCGGAGATGACGCCGGACGACGAGCTGCGCATGCGTGCGCACGTCGCGCACTGCTCGCCGTGCCTCGCCGAGCTGAGCGTCGAGGAGCTCGTCAAGCAGCTCGTACGCCGCTCGTGCCACGAGAAGGCGCCCGCGGGGCTGCGGGAGCGCATCCACACGCAGCTCACGGTCATGGTCACGACGACGACGGTCGTCGAGACCCGCTGAGGACCGTCCGCGGGGCACCTGCCCCGACGGACGGAGAACGAGAGAGGGCCCGTACCGACGTCGTCGGTACGGGCCCTCTCGTCGTCCCCCGTGGGGGCGCGCCGTCTCAGGCGTTGGGGCGCTTGCCGTGGTTCGCGGCGTTGCCCTTGCGGCTGCGACGCTTGCGTCCGCGCTTGCTCATGGTGTTCTCCTGACGATCGGGGGAGTCCCGCCGGTCCCGGCGGGTCAAGTCCGCCTCCCATCGTCCCACACGCGACCCCTTGCCAGGGTCGAGCACGCGATATATCGTGTCTTAGAACGAGATATATCGCGAGTGTCCCCGGGTGTCGCCGCCTCGGCCGCACGGGACGCGACCACGGACGGAGCCACGGATGACGCAGGAGAGCTGGACCGTCACGGGTCCGCAGGCCATCGACCTGGCACGCGTACGGACGCTCGACGCGACCGTCATCGGCGGGCGCATCGACGTGGTCGCGCACGACGACCCGACACGGACCGACACGCGCGTCGAGGTCCACTCGGTGGTCGGCCGCCCCCTGGACGTGCGCCTCGAGGGGACCGCGCTCCGGGTCGGCTACGGACCGTTCGTCGCGGGCTGGAAGGGATTCCTCGAGCGCTTCCGCACGTACACCGGCAAGGACGCGGCAGACGTGCACGTCGCCGTGCCGGCGACGACGCAGGTCAAGGTCGCGACCGTGCAGGGGGAGGCCCTCGTCGCGGGCGTGCGCGACGGCGCCCGGCTGGCGACCGTCTCCGGCTCCGTGATGACGAGCCGCACCCGCGGGGAGCTCCGCGTCGACACGGTCTCGGGCGAGGTCTCGGCGAGCGAGCACGACGGCCCGGTCCGCATGGACTCGGTGTCCGGCGGCCTCACGGCGACCGGATCGCTGCACTCGCTGCGCCTCGACTCGGTCTCGGGCTCCGTGACCGTCGACACCCGCACCACCCCGTCCGAGATCACCGTGAGCGCCGTCTCCGCCGACGTGCTCGTGCGCCTGCCCGACCCCGACGCCATGGACTACGCGATCCGCTGCGTGAGCGGAAGGCTCCTCGTGGACGGCGCCGAGCAGCGGGGGTCCGCGCGCTCGTTCCACCAGCCCGCGCGGTACGGGAGGGGCTCGCCGGTCCGGGTCTCCGCCGTCTCCGGCGACGTGACCGTCCTGCGGGGGGCTCCGGACGAGACCCCGTGGGACGGGAGTCCGGTGGAGGACGCCCCGGTGGACGCCGACGCCCCCGCGTGGGGGAGCCCGGGGACGCGGGGCGCCGCGTCCTCGGACGGGCCGGTGGACCGCTGATGGCCACCGTCTTCGCGCACGGCGAGCTCCGGCTCTACCTGCTGGCGCTCCTCGACACCGGGCCCAAGCACGGCTACGAGCTCATCACCGAGCTCTCCGAGCGCTTCGGCGGCACGTACCGGCCGAGCGCCGGGACCATCTACCCCCGCCTCGCGCGCCTCGAGGACGAGGGCCTCGTGCACCGCAGCGCCGACGGCCGCAAGACGACGTACGAGCTGACGCCCGCGGGGCGCGCGGAGATCGAGGCGCGTCGCGCCGACGTCGCCGCGCTGGAGCACGGCATCGCCGAGACGGTGCGCCAGCGCGCCGAGGCGCTGCGCGCCGACGTGCAGGGCTCGCTCAAGGGCCTGCGGGCCGAGCTCGCGGCCGCCGCGCAGACCGCGCGCGCCCGCCCGCGCGACGGCGGCCCCGACCCGCGGCGCCGCGAGTCCTACGCGTGGCGCATGGAGGCCGAGGCGCTGCTCCAGCGCTTCCGCGAGGACGTGCGCGCGGACCTGCGCCGCGCCGACGCCGCGAGCGTCGTCTCGGAGCTCACGGTCGACACCCTGCGCACCGTGCTCGACAGCGCGCGCAAGGCCGTGCGAGCGACCCTGCCCTGACCGACGATCACGAGAACCCCTCGACGAACGCATCGCCCCCCGAACCAGAGAACCGAACGAGGAGAAGCGCATGAGCACCGAGTCCTGGGTCATCAACGACCCCCAGACCGTCGACGTCGCCGACGTCCGACGCGTCGTCGTCCAGCTCACCGACGGCGCGGTCGACGTCGTCGCCGACCCCGCGCGCGAGGCCGGGGCCCACCTCTACGTCAGCGAGGTGTCCGAGCGCCCGCTCCAGGTGAGCGTGCACGACGGCGAGCTGCGCGTCGGTTACGACTTCGCCGGCGTCGAGGGCCTCGTCGAGCGGGCGAAGGGCCTGCGCGACAAGGACCGCGCCGTCGTGCGGCTGACGGTCCCCGCGCACGTGCCCGTCAAGGTGACGACCGCGCGCGCCGCCGCGAGCGTCCTCGGCACGCAGTCGGACCTGTCCGTGACGACCGCGACGGGCGCCGTGCGCGTCCAGGGCGTGTCGGGCACGGCGTCGATCAAGACGGCGACGGGCGCCGTGGACGTCGGCGAGCACGTCGGCGACGTCCACGTGAGCACCGCGTCCGGGGCCGTCACGCTCGGCGGGACGCTCGGTCGCGTGTCCGTCAACACCGTGACGAGCGGCGTCGAGGTCGTGGCGCGCGAGAGCACCCCGCTCGTCGACGCGCGCACGGTCTCCGGCGACGTGGCCGTACGCCTCGGCGCCGGGTCGCCGGTCAACCTCAAGGCCCGCAGCGTCACGGGCAAGGCCGTGCTCGACGGCGTCCGCCTCGACTCGACCGCGCAGCGCACGACGTCGGTCGACCACGTCGACCAGCCCGGCGCGGGCGGCGCGTACGTCTCGGCGAACACCGTCTCGGGCGACCTCACGGTCTCGCGCGGCTGAGCCGTCCCTCGAGGTAGAGGCCCGGTCGTGACCGGGCCTCTACCTCGTGTGACCGGGCCTCTACCTGACGTGACCAGGCCTCTACCTCGCCGGGGTCAGACCGTGTCGTCCGGCAGACCGAGCCACGCGTGCCAGCCCGTGTGCAGCACGAGCCAGGCCATGAGCCCGTATCCCGCCTGTCCCGGGAAGCCGTTACCGCTCTGCGCGAGGTCCGCGAGCCACTGCTCGTGCGTCACGAGCGGGCTGAACGTGTCCACGTACGGCACGCGGCGCCGGTTCGCGACGTCCGAGAAGGCGTGCGAGAGCTCGGCGAGCCGCTCGGCGTCGTGCGCGTGCCCCGGCGGGGGCCCGACGACGAACGTCGGCAGCCGGTGCGACTCCGCGACGTCGAGCACGTTCGCGAGGTTGAGGCGCGAACGCGCGACGGACAGCCCCGCGTCGAGGTCGTGACGACCGAGGCCGATGACGAGGCGGTTGTCCACGTCCGGCTCCGGGGCGAACCGCCGCGCGGTCTCCGCCTCCCAGCGCTGGCTGAGCGCCGTCGTCGTCTCGCCGGGGATGGCGAGCGGGAACACGTACGCCGGCTGGGGGAAGCGCGTGCGCGCGACGACGCGCCCCGCCCACCCCAGGGCCTTCGCGTCGCCGACGCCGGCGCTCAGCTCGTCGCCGACGACGCAGATCCGTACCTCTCGACTCACCGCGTCTTCCACGGGCGCCATTCTCCCCGACGCGGGCGGCGCGGGTCGAAACGGGCCCGTGGGGACGGCGTGTCCAGCCGGACATAGGGGACGGACCGCCCGCGACCGGCCCGTTCAGAGCAGCGTCGCGCCCCAGGTGACCTCGTGCGAGTCGCCCGGCTCGAGCCGCACGAGGCGCTCGCCGGTACGGAACGCGTCCGCGATGCAGCTCATGGGCTCCGCCGCGACGCCGGAGCGGCGGAACGCGACGTCCCCGACGTGGTCGCCCGTGCAGACCTGCCAGGTGTCCATCGAGCCGTCCATCCAGACGGCCGACGTGCGGCCGTCGGGAGCGGAGAGCCTCATCCAGGACAGGCCGTCGGCGTCGCGCAGCACGTCGACGTACGCGTCGTCCAGGTCGACGCCCGCGAGCAGGCGCGGCTCGCGCAGGTCGTAGCTCCCCGCAGCGGGCTCGGTGCCGGTGGGCAGGAGACGCTCGTCGGTCGTGACGCGCGTCGCGGCGTCGAGGCGGAGCGTGCACTCGTCGAGGTTCGCGCCGTCGGCGGACAACCACGGGTGGAACCCGACCCCGTACGGCGCCGTCGCGGCGCCGACGTTCGTCGTGCGGACGTGGACGCGCAGCCCCGCGTCGTCGAGCGAGTAGGTCACGCGCGTGACGAGGTCGAACGGGTAGCCGGGCGACGGCGGCAGGTGCAGCTCCAGCGTCGCGCGCGACGCGTCGTGCTCGACGACGACCCAGCGCTGCCAGCACGCGAGCCCGTGCAGCGCGGTGCCGCGGTCGGGTTCCGAGACCGGCACCTGGTACGTCGTGCCGTCCACCTCGTACGCGCCGTCGCGCAGGCGGTTGGGCCAGGGGAGCAGGACCGCGCCGTTGAACGCGGGCGCGACGTCGTTCTCCGCGAAGGGCGTGAAGACGGGCCGGCCGCCGACCGTGTACTCGCGCACGGCCGCTCCCACCTCGGTGATCGTCGCTGCGTGCTCGCCGTGGGCGATGCGGACCTGGGTCCCCGAGGGGGCATGGGTGTTCACGCTCACATACGGTACTCGGCGTGCGAGCGTGCGCGATGCGCTCTCGGCAGTCAGACTCGGTGCCCGGGTGTGTCTCCCGGCGTACCCGACGCAGCACGAGGAGGAACGATGGAACGACAGGTGCTCGGACGCACGGGACGGCTCGTCTCGGTCGTCGGACTGGGAACCTGGCAGCTCGGCGCCGACTGGGGCGACGTGAGCGAGGACGACGCGCGCGCCGTGCTCGACGCCTCCGCCGAGGCCGGCGTGACGTTCTTCGACACCGCGGACGTCTACGGCGACGGGCGCAGCGAGCAGATCATCGGCGGCTACCTCGCCGACAACCCGGGCCACGCGATCACCGTCGCGACGAAGATGGGTCGCCGCGAGGAGCAGGACGCGGACAACTACACGCTCGCCAAGTTCCGCGAGTGGACCGACCGGTCGCGCCGCAACCTGCGGACCGACCGCCTCGACCTCGTCCAGCTCCACTGCCCCCCGACGGCGGTCTACTCGCGCGACGAGGTGTACGACGGCCTCGACACTCTCGTCGCCGAGGGCGCGATCGCGAGCTACGGCGTGAGCGTCGAGACGGTCGACGAGGCGCTCACCGCCATCGCGCGTCCCGGCGTCGCGACCGTGCAGATCATCCTCAACGCCTTCCGGCTCAAGCCCCTCGACGCCGTCCTGCCCGCCGCGTCCGCGGCCGGTGTGGGCGTCATCGCGCGCGTCCCGCTGGCGTCCGGGCTGTTGTCCGGGAAGTACACGAAGGACACGACCTTCGCGGCCGACGACCACCGCACGTACAACCGCGACGGCAGCGCGTTCGACGTCGGCGAGACGTTCTCGGGCGTCGACTTCGAGACCGGCGTCCAGGCGGCGGCCGAGTTCACCACGCTCGTGCAGGACGTCGTCGGGCAGGACCTCACGCCCGCCCAGGTCGCGATCGCGTGGGTCTGGCAGCAGCCCGGCGTGTCGACCGTCATCCCCGGCGCGCGCAACGTCGAGCAGGCCCGCTCGAACGCCGCCGCGGGCGACGCGGACGTCCTCGGCCCGCTCTTCACCTCGGGGGTCCGCGAGATCTACGACGAGCACCTGCGCGCCAAGATCCACGACCGCTGGTAGTCGGCTCGTCGAGCACCGACGACGAAGGCCCCCTCCGTGCGGAGGGGGCCTTCGTCGTGTCCAGGGCCGGAGCCCGGCGACCTCAGCGGGCGAACGCCTGCTCGAGCAGCACGGCCTGCTGGGCCTGGTGCTTCTTGGCCGTCCCTGCGGCGGTCGACGCCGACGCCGGGCGGGAGACGACGCTCACGCGCGGCAGGTCCTCCGGCAGGTTGATGTGCACGAACGACCAGGCGCCCTGGTTCTCCGGCTCGTCCTGGACCCACACGACCTCGGCGCCCGGGTACTTCGCGAGCTCGGCCCGGATGCCGTCGACGTCGAGCGGGTAGAGCTGCTCGAGGCGGACGATCGCCACGCCCTCGTCGCCGCGCTTGGTGCGCTCGGCGAGGAGGTCGTAGTACACGCGGCCCGTGCACAGGAGCACGCGGTCGACCTTCGCCGGGTCGGCCGTCGCGTCCGCGATGACGGGCTGGAACGTGCCGGTCGTGAAGTCCTCGACGCTCGACGCGGCGGCCTTGAGGCGCAAGAGCTGCTTGGGCGTGAAGACGATGAGCGGACGGCGCGGGCGCGCGTACGCCTGCCGGCGCAGCAGGTGGAAGTACGACGCGGGCGTCGACGGCTGCGCGACCGTCATGTTGTCCTCGGCGGCGAGCTGGAGGAACCGCTCGATGCGCGCGGACGAGTGGTCCGGCCCCTGGCCCTCGTAGCCGTGGGGGAGGAGCATGACGACCGAGGAGTACTGGCCCCACTTCTGCTCGGCGGACGAGATGAACTCGTCGATCACCGTCTGGGCGCCGTTGACGAAGTCGCCGAACTGCGCCTCCCACAGCACGAGCGCGTCGGGACGCTCGACGGAGTAGCCGTACTCGAACCCGAGCGCGGCGTACTCCGACAGCGACGAGTCGTAGACCCAGAACTTGGCCTGGTCCGCCGACAGGTACAGCAGCGGCGTCCACTCGGCGCCGGTCTCGCGGTCGTGCAGGACGGCGTGGCGCTGCACGAACGTGCCGCGGCGCGAGTCCTGCCCGGCGAGGCGCACGGGCGTGCCCTCCGCGAGGAGCGAACCGAACGCGGCGAGCTCGCCGAAGCCCCAGTCGATGCCGCCCTCGACGGACATCTGGCGACGCTTCTCGAGGAGCTGCGCGAGCTTGGGGTGGACGGTGAAGCCCTCCGGTGGCGCGACGTGGACCTGGCCGACGCGCTCGAGGACCGAGCGGTCGATCGCCGTCTTCCAGCCGACCATCGTGCCGGCGTCCTCGAGCTGGGACTCCGGACGCTCGAGGCCGGCGACGGGCTCACGGTCCGCGGCGGGCGTGAAGCCGCCCTCCTTGGTCTCGGTGAAGACGCGCTCGAGCTGGGCCTGGTAGTCCTGGAGGACGTGCTCGGCCTCCTCGAGCGTGATGTCGCCGCGCGCGACGAGGTTCTCGGTGTAGAGCTTGCGCACCGAGCGCTTGGCCTCGATGAGGTTGTACATGAGCGGCTGCGTCATCGAGGGGTCGTCGCCCTCGTTGTGCCCGCGGCGGCGGTAGCAGATCATGTCGATGATCACGTCGCGGTCGAACTGCTCACGGAACGCGAAGGCCAGCTCCGCGACGCGCACGCACGCCTCGGGGTCGTCCCCGTTCACGTGGAAGATCGGGACCTGGTAGCCCTTGGCGACGTCGGTCGCGTAGGTCGTCGAGCGCGACGACGACGGGCCGGTCGTGAAGCCGACCTGGTTGTTGATGATGACGTGCACCGTGCCGCCCGTGCGGTACCCGCGCAGCTGGGCGAGGTTGAGCACCTCGGGCACGACGCCCTGGCCCGCGAAGGCCGCGTCGCCGTGGATGAGGATCGGCAGGACGGAGAACCCGTCGCCGCCCAGGTCGATACGGTCCTGCTTGGCGCGCACGATGCCCTCGAGCACCGGGTCGACCGCCTCGAGGTGGGACGGGTTGGCCGCGAGGTAGACCTTCGTCGTCGCCCCGCTCTCCGCGGTGAAGACGCCCTCGGTGCCGAGGTGGTACTTCACGTCACCCGAGCCCTGCACGCTCTTCGGGTCGAGGTTGCCCTCGAACTCCGCGAAGATCTGCGCGTAGCTCTTGCCCGCGATGTTGGCGAGCACGTTGAGGCGGCCACGGTGGGCCATCCCGATGCCGACCTCGTCGAGGCCGTTCTCCGCCGCCTTCGACAGGATCGCGTCGAGCAGCGGGATCACCGACTCGCCGCCCTCGAGCGAGAAGCGCTTCTGCCCGACGAACTTCGTCTGCAGGAAGGTCTCGAACGCCTCGGCCGAGTTCAGGCGGCGCAGGATGCGGAGCTGGTCCTCGCGCGGCGTGCGCGCGTACCCGGACTCGAGGCGCTCCTGGAGCCACTTGCGCTGCGTGCGGTCGGCCAGGTGCATGTACTCCACGCCGACCGTGCGGCAGTAGGAGTCGCGCAGCAGCCCGAGGATGTCGCGCAGCGAGGACTTCGTCTTGCCGCCGAAGCCCCCCGTGGGGAACGTGCGGTCCAGGTCCCACAGCGTCATGCCGTGGTTCTGGATGTCGAGGTCCCCGTGCTTGCGCTGGCGGTACGCGAGCGGGTCGGTGTCCGCCATGAGGTGCCCGCGCGAACGGTAGGAGTGGATGAGCTCCGCGATCTTCGCGGGCTTGGCCGCCTCGATCTCGGCGTCCGTCGTGTTGTCGCGGACCCAGCGCACCGGCTCGTAGGGGATGCGCAGCGCGGCGAACACGCGGTCGTAGAAGCCGTCCTCGCCGAGGAGCTTCTGCGACAGGATCCGCAGGAACTCGCCCGACTGGGCGCCCTGGATGATGCGGTGGTCGTAGGTCGACGTGATCGTCAGGACCTTCGAGATGCCCAGGCGCGCGAGGCGCTCGGTGGACGCGCCCGCGAACTCGGCGGGGTAGTCCATCGCGCCGACGCCGATGATCGTGCCCTGGCCGGCCATGAGGCGCGGGACCGAGTGCACGGTGCCGATGCCGCCCGGGTTGGTCAGCGAGATCGTCGTGCCGGCGAAGTCGTCGACGCCGAGCTTGCCGCCGCGCGCACGGCGCACGAGGTCCTCGTAGGCCGCCCAGAACTGGGCGAAGTCCATCGACTCGGCCTTCTTGATGCTCGGCACGAGGAGCTGGCGCGACCCGTCCGGCTTGGCGAGGTCGATCGCGAGACCGAAGTTGACGTGCGCCGGCTGGTTCACCGCGGGCTTGCCGTCGAGCTGCGTGTAGCTCGCGTTCATGACCGGCATGTCCGCCAGCGCCTCGACGAGCGCGAACCCGATGAGGTGCGTGAACGAGATCTTGCCCCCGCGGCCGCGCGCGAGGTGGTTGTTGATGACGATCCGGTTGTCGACCATGAGCTTGGCCGGCACCGCGCGCACCGACGTCGCCGTCGGCACCTGGATGCTGGCCTCCATGTTCGTCACGACGCGCGCTGCGGGGCCGCGGAGCTTCTGCACGTCGTCCGCGACGGTCTCCGCCTCGGCCGTCGGGGCGCCGGCGACCTTGCGGGCAGGGACCTGCGCGTACGGCGCGGTCGCGGGCTGGGCCGTCGCGACGGGGCGCGTCGCCCGGACCGCCTCGGCGGCGGCGTTGACCGCGGGGTCGGCCGGGAGCTTCGGGGGCTTGACGCGCTGCGCCGCCTCGGCGGCGGCCGAGCCGTCCGTCACGGCGGCGGGGACGGCCGGCGCGGCGGGGGCCGCCGGCGCCGCGGGGGCCCCGTTCACGGGCGTCGACGGCGCGCCGGCCGTCGTCGTGGCCTGCTCGGCACGCTCCGCCGGACGGTAGTCCTCGAAGAAGTCCCACCACGCGGGGTCCACCGCGTTCTTGTCCTGGAGGTACTGCTCGTACAGCTCGTCGACCAGCCACTCGTTCGCTCCGAACACGGAGCTTGCGTCGCTGATCGCCTCTGACTCAGCCTTCGGGGACACGCGAGGATCGCCCACTTTCACACACAGGTCGCTGTCGGTCACAGTCCGCGACCAGACGCGTGGCAGCACGCGCGAGGCGTGGCGCACGACGTCGGCACGGACTCGTCCGGATTCCGGACCACTCCAGCCTAGGCCCTCGGCGGCGGCCCAGGGGGCTGCGCGGGACGTTCGCGCGCGGCCTGTTCGCGGGTTCTTCACGCCGCGTCTGGGCCAGGCAAACATGACCCCACGCGGACCTCGTAGGACGGCAAGATCGCGGAATTCCAGGCCATCGCGAGGTATCCGGGTCACGCGGTGTGATGGATCTCACGCGGCGTCGCTCGCCGGTGACCGCGCTGTCGAGGACGGGCTCAGCGCGTGGTCGGGTCCTCGTCGCCCGGGTCACCGAGCAGGTCGGGCTCGACGGGGTGGCCGTGCGCCGGGAGCGTGACACGCATCGTCGCACCGCTGCGCGAGTCCGCGACCTCGATCCGCCCGCCGTGCAGGTCGATCGCCCACCGGACGATCGCCAGGCCGATGCCGGTCCCGCCCGTGGAGCCGCCCGTCGTCGTGTGCGTGCCCGTCGCGCTGGCCCGGGCGAAGCGCTCGAAGATGCGCTCGCGGTCCTCCTTCGCGATCCCCGGGCCCTCGTCCACGATCTCGAGCACGACGTCGTCGTCCACGGGGTACGCCTCGAGCCGGATCTCGCCTCCCTGGGGAGAGTGCCGGATCGCGTTCTGGAGGAGGTTCGTCACGACCTGGTGCAGGCGCTCGCGGTCCGCCTCGAGCACGAGGTCGGGCGGCGTGACGTCGACGACGTACCGCAGCTGCTTCCCGGCCTCCACCATCGACACGGCCTCGGCGTTCTCCTCGAGGAAGTCGCCCACGTCGATCTCGGTGATGTTGAGGGCCGCGGCGCCGGCCTCGATGCGCGACAGGTCCAGGAGGTAGGAGACCAGGCGCGTGAGGCGCTCCGTCTGCGCCAGGGCCATCTCCATGGTCGCGGGCGTCGGCTGCGTGACGCCGTCGACGACGTTCTCGAGCTGCGCCTGGAGCGCCGCGATGGGCGTCCGCAGCTCGTGCGAGACGTTCGCGATGAGCTCGCGGCGCACCTGGTCGCTCGTCGCGAGGTCCTCCGCCATGACGTTGAACGCGACGGCGAGCTGCCCCACCTCGTCGCGGCTCGTCGCCCGCACCCGCCGCGTGTAGTCGCCGTCGGCCATGGCGCGCGCCGCCGCCGTCATCTCGCGCAGCGGCGACGTCATGCCCCGCGCGAGGAGCTGGGTGAGCAGCAGCGACAGGACGATCGCGAGCGGGAACGTGCGCGACGGCCCGAGCTGGTTCTGGAGCCCGATCCACGTGATGAGGACCGCGAGCGTGACGGTCGCGGCCACGAGGACGCCGAGCTTGATCTTCAGCGAGCGGAACGAGTCGAGCGGCCGGACGTCGGGCAGGTGGGGGCGGATCGTGTGCGCACGGTGCACGCCGTTCCGCGCCGGAGCGCCCGTCGACCCGCCCGGGCCCCGGCCCGTGCCGTCGGCCGGGTCGGCAGGGGAGGAGGTCATCCGGCGGGCGGCTCGAACGCGTAGCCGACGCCGTGCACCGTGCGGATGAGGTCGGCACCGAGCTTGCGGCGCAGCGCCTTGATGTGCGAGTCGACGGTGCGCGTCCCGCTCGCGTCCGCCCAGTCCCACACCTCCGCGAGGAGGCGCTCGCGCGTGAGCACGGTCTTGGGCGAGCTCGCCAGCATGACGAGGAGCTCGAACTCGGTGGGCGTGAGGTGGACCTCCTCGCCCGCGCGGTAGACCCGGCGCTGGGCCTTGTCGATGGTCACGTCGCCGACCGTCATGGGCGGGTCGGTCGGGGCAGCGCTCGCGGCCTGCGTGGCGCGGTCGACGCGGCGCAGCAGCGCCTTGATGCGCGCGACGAGCTCGCGCATCGAGAAGGGCTTCGTCATGTAGTCGTCCGCGCCGACGCCGAGCCCGATGAGCATGTCGGTCTCGTCGTCGCGCGCGGTGAGCATGAGGATCGGCACGGGCTGCTCGGCCTGGATGCGCCGGGTCACCTCGAGGCCGTCGATGCCGGGCAGCATGACGTCGAGCACGATGACGTCCGGGCGCAGCCGCGTCGCGGCGTCGACGCCGGAGAGCCCGTCGCGCGCGACCTCGACGCGCCAGCCCTCCGCGCTCAGTCGCTGGGCGATCGCGGTCGCGATGGCCGGCTCGTCCTCGACGACGAGGACGGTCGCCGTCTGCTGCGGCGTGCCGCCGGCCAGAGGTGCCGTCGTGGGCACGGGCCCGCGGCCCGGGACGGGACCGGCGCCCGCGCCGGTCGGTGATGCGCTCGCTGCCCTCGGATCTGCCATGGGATACAGCGTGGCACACGTCGGCCCAGGTCGGCCGGATTTCGCCGTCGCCCGGCACCTGGGCGCCGCACGGCCGGGCGGCCCGGCGGGAGCGGGCGCTAGCATCGTCGGCACGATGAAGAGCACCTCCCGATATCGGTGGAGCACCTCGTGGTAGGCGACTGGGTCATGGTCGCGCTCGGGGTGCTCCTCACCGCAGGCACCGCCGTCTTCGTGGCCAGCGAGTTCTCCCTGGTCACCCTCGACCCCGCCGTCCTCCCCGCGGGCGACGACCCCGACCAGGAGGGCGACAGACGCGGCTCCCCGCCGTCGGGCCGGAAGGCCCGTGCCGACCGCCGCGACCGCAGCGTCCGGGCCGGTCTCAAGCACCTGTCGACCGAGCTGTCGTCCGCGCAGGTCGGCATCACGCTGACGACGATCCTCCTCGGCTACACGGCGCAGCCCGCGCTGCTCTCGCTGTTCGGCGCCGGGCTGGGCGCCACGGCGCTCGGGCAGGCGGCGTCCGCCGTCCTCGCCGGCGTCCTCGCCCTCCTCGTCGTGAACTTCGTCTCGATGCTCTTCGGTGAGCTCATCCCCAAGAACTTCGCCCTGAGCGCGCCCTACGCGACGGCCCGGCAGGTCGTGCCCGTGCAGCGCCAGTTCACCAAGCTGTTCCGGCCGGTGATCGCCGTGCTCAACGGGTCGGCGAACGCGATCCTGCGGCGCGTCGGCGTCGAGCCGCGCGAGGAGCTGTCGGGCGCCCGCTCGGCCTCGGAGCTCGCCGCGCTCGTGCGCCGCTCCGCCCAGGAGGGCACGCTGGACGTGTCCGTCGCGACGCTCCTCACCAACTCCATCGAGCTGGACGAGCTGAGTGCCGTCGACGTCATGACGGACCGGATGCGGATGGTCGTGGTCGACCGTGACGCGACGGCCGCGGACGTCGTCGACGCCGCTCGGCGGACCGGGCACTCCCGGTTCCCCGTCATCGGCGAGGACCGGGACGACGTCGTCGGTCTCGTCCACCTGCGCCGCGCCGTCGCCGTCCCGTACGACCGGCGCGAGGAGGTCCCGGCGGCGGCGCTCATGGTCGAGGCGCCCCGGGTCCCCGAGACCGTGCGCCTCGGCCCGCTGCTCGTCGAGCTGCGCGGGTTCGGGCTCCAGATGGCGGTCGTCGTCGACGAGTACGGCGGCACCTCCGGCGTCGTGACGCTCGAGGACGTCGTGGAGGAGCTCGTGGGCGACGTGGCGGACGAGCACGACCCCCGCCGCTCCGGCGCGGCCCGGCGTGCTGACGGCTCCTGGCTGGTCCCCGGCGTCATGCGGCCCGACGAGCTCACCGAGGTCACCGGCCTCCGGGTGCCCGAGGACGGTGCGTACGAGACGCTCGGCGGCCTCGTCATGGCGCGGCTCGGGCGCGTGCCGGAGCCCGGCGACGAGGTCGTCGCGGGTGACGCGCGCGACCGCGTCGTGCTGCGCGTGGAGGCCATGGAGGGGCGGCGGGTCGAGCGGCTCTCGGTCCGCGCGACCCCCGTGGAGGTGGAGTCGTGAGCTCGACCACCGCCCTCCTCGTCGCCGTCCTCCTGCTCGCGGGGAACGCGTTCTTCGTCGGCGCCGAGTTCGCGGTCATCTCCGCGCGCCGCTCGGCGATCGAGCCGCTCGCCGCGCAGGGGAACCGCCGGGCGCAGACCGTCCTGTGGGCGATGGAGAACGTGTCCCTCATGCTCGCGTGCGCCCAGCTCGGCGTGACGGTCTGCTCCACGGGCCTCGGCGTCGTCGCGGAGCCCGCGCTCGCGCACCTCATCGAGGACCCGCTGCACGCCCTCGGCGTGAGCACGTCGCTCGCGCACCCGATCGCGTTCGTCGTCGCCCTCGCGATCGTCGTCTACCTGCACGTGGTGCTGGGCGAGATGGTCCCCAAGAACCTCGCCGTCGCGGGGCCGGAGACGGCGGTCATGTGGTTCGGGCCCCCGCTCGTGTGGATCGGGCGGGTGCTCCGGCCGGTCATCGTCGCGCTCAACTGGCTCGCGAACCACGCCGTCCGGGCCACGGGCGTCGAGCCCAAGGACGAGGTCGCCTCGGCGTTCACCGCGGAGGAGGTCCAGTCGATCGTCGAGCACTCCCAGGCGGAGGGCGTGCTCCGGGACGAGCAGGGCCTGCTCTCGGGGGCGATCGAGTTCTCCGAGCGCACCGCGCAGGACGTCATGGTCCCGGTCGCCGACCTCGTCACGGTCACCGAGGGCTGCACGCCCGAGGAGGTCGAGCGGCTCGTCGCCAAGACCGGGTTCTCGCGGTTCGCCGTCGCCGACGCCTCGGGCGAGCTCGTGGGATACCTCCACGTCAAGGACGTGCTGTACGCGGACGAGGCGACGCGCGGTGCGCCGGTCCCGTCCTGGCGCGTGCGGGCGCTCGCGACCGCCGCGCCGGGCGACGAGGTCGAGGATGCGCTCCGGGCGATGCAGCGCTCAGGCGCGCACCTGGCGCGCGTCGACGCGCCCGAGGGCGGCGGCGCCCTCGGCGTCGTGTTCCTCGAGGACATCCTCGAGGAGCTCGTGGGGGAGGTGCGCGACGCCATGCAGCGTCGTCACTGACGAGCTCCGTCGCACCCGGCACCGGCCCTGAGCAGGGGACTTGGCATCGTCGGAGTGCTTCGTTACTGTTCCGTGATTGATCGGTCGTCGGTGGCCCGAGAGCCACCCCGAAGGGTGAGAGGCAGGTGGCGGGTGGAGTCGCAGCAGACCGGCGCACCCGCCCTCGAGTCCCGACGGGCACGGCGCGAGGCCGAGCAGGGCTCCCGTCGTCGTCGCCCCCAGGCGCAGGTCTCCAGCCAGCACCGCTGGATGCCGCGCATCGCCGTCCTCGGGACGCTCGCCGCCGCGACGATCGCGATGCCCCTCTCCGCCGGCGCGGACGACGGGCTCGGCACGGGATCGCCCTTCGAACCCGACACGCGCCCGCTCGGCCCCAGCGCGCTCGACCTCGCGACCGCCGGGTCGACGGCCCCCGCGGTCTCCCAGAGCGTCGCGGCCGCGCCCCGCGTCGAGGTGCGGCGCGAGGCCGCCTCCCGGTCCGCCGCGCGCGACCCGCTCCCCGGCTGCGACCCCACGGTCCGCCCCGCGGGAACCAACGGGAAGCTCGACGAGCACGCGCTGTGCGAGCTCTGGCAGGCCGGCGAGCACCTGCGTCCCGACGCGGCCGTCTCGCTCTCGGCCATGAACGAGGCCTTCCGGGCGACGTTCGGCCGCGACCTGTGCCTCGTCTCGTCGTACCGCACGCTCTCGACGCAGGTCTCGCTCAAGTCCTCCCGCGGCGCGTTCGCCGCACCTCCCGGCTGGTCCATGCACGGGTGGGGCCTCGCGATCGACCTCTGCTCGGTCGAGACCGGCTCGCGCGAGGTCTACGCGTGGATCAACCAGAACGGCGCCACCTACGGCTGGGCCAACCCCGCCTGGGCCAAGCGCGGCGGCAGCGGCGCCTACGAGCCGTGGCACTTCGAGTTCGTCCAGGGCGTCGAGGAGATCCAGAGCTCCTGACGCACGGCCCGTCGCCCTCCGCCGCGGCCCTCGCCGCCGTATCGTCGGAACCGTGGCCGACCTGCTCCTCGCCGCGGTGGTCCTGCGCCGTCCCGAGCACGCGCTCGCCGCGCAGGTGCTGAGCCTCGCGCTCTCCGGCCTCGTCCGGGTGGAGCCGACGGCGCCCGGGTCGCCCCCGGCGCTCGTCCTCCTTGACCCCGAGCCCGCCTCCGCGCGCGACCGCGCCGCCCTCCTCGCGGTGTTCGGCGACGACGCCGAGCGGGGAGCGCGCGTGGTGCTCGACCCCGCCGACGACCGCCTGCGTGCCCGGGTGCGCGCGGCCGCGCGCGACGTCGTGCGGGGCGCGCGCCGCGACGGCTACCTCGAGCCCGGACGGGCGCGCCGCCTCACGGAGAAGGGCGATGCCGTGCGGGCCGAGCTCGTGGCGCTGGAGGACGCGGTCGAGCGGGAGGTCGCGGACGCCCGCGCGCACGACCACGCACGCGAGCACGTCTCGTCCGGCGCGCTCCCGTGGGCCGTGCTGTTCGGGCACGAGCCCGGGTGGGTGCCGGTCGACCGCCGGACGGTCCGGTTCGACGTCGCCGCCGTCTGCGCGGCGGCCGACTCGGTGCGCTGACCGCATTCGTACCCCGCTCCCGAGGCACGACCACGCGCCCGGGGCGGTGGCCGTGGACGGCAGCGGGCCTACGGGCCGGAGAGCCGTTCGTTGTGCCCGAAGTCCTGGAGGAACCGCGGCCCCGACGCAGCGAGCTCGGCCTCGAACTCCTCGCGCCACGAGCCGTAGGGCCGGTTCGCCAGCGCGTCGTTGGAGAAGCGCGGGTCGTCGGTGAGCTCGGTGACGCAGAAGGCGGGGATCTGCAGGTCCGTGACCGGTCCGGTCCGCTCGCACTCCGCGACGACGAGCGGGTGGTTCGCCCCGCCGAACACGTCGACGACCCAGCCGTCCGCGCCGACCCACACCGAGTACCGCGTCTTGACGACGCGCGCACCGCCGCGCCGGATCATCTGCACGCCCACCGCGACGTCGACCTCGCGCTCCGCCTCGTACCGCGTGCCACCTGCCATGGGCCCCTTCACGGTGAGCGTGCACAGATCGACGGCGGGCGCGAACCGGTCGAGCAGGCGCACGGGGTCCGTCTCCGCGTCCATCGTCGCGTCGACCGTCGGCACCTTGGCGCGCAGCCGCAGCGCGTAGCCCTCGTCCGCCAGGTAGTAGCTCTGCACGATGAGCGCCGGTGCGTCGCGCAGGTCCTCGGGCAGGTCGCGCACGAAGAACCGGCGCTCGAACTCGAAGTCCCCGTAGCCGCCGTCGGTCATGGCCCCACCGTAGCGGGACGACGGGAGGCGGACGGGCCCGGGGACGAGGCGAGCCCGGCCGCCGGAGGCGGGCCGGGCTCGTCGGAGCGGAGCAGGGTGCCCTCGATAGGATTCGAACCTACGACCTTCTGCTCCGGAGGCAGACGCTCTATCCACTGAGCTACGAGGGCGAGCGCCGACGGTGTCCGCCGACGCGATGCACGAGACTACCAGCACGTCCGGGGTGCGTGGGTCCGACGTCGTCCCGGCGCTCCGGGCACCCCGCAGCCGTGCGCGAAATGCCGCGACGGAGGGTGCGCGCACCTCGGTAGAATCGCCCGGTGACCCCCGACGAGCTCTCCGAAGCGCTGAGCGCTGCCCTGGCCGCCGCCGTCGCCGACGGCACCCTCGCCCTGGACCCCACCGCGGTCCCCGAGCGCGTCCACGTGGAGCGACCCCGCCAGCGCGAGCACGGCGACTGGGCCACGAACGTCGCGCTCCAGCTCGCCAAGAAGGCGGGCACGACGCCGCGGGCCCTCGCCGAGGACCTCGCGACGCGGCTCGCGGCGACCCCGGGCGTCAAGGCCGTGGACGTCGCCGGCCCGGGCTTCCTCAACATCACGCTCGACGCGGCCGCGGCGGGCGAGCTCGCGCGCACGATCGTCGAGGCCGGTCCGGCGTACGGGCGCGGCGGCTCCGAGGCGGGCACGAAGGTCAACCTCGAGTTCGTCTCCGCGAACCCGACCGGGCCCATCCACATCGGCGGCGTCCGCTGGGCCGCCGTCGGCGACTCGCTCGCGCGCGTGCTCGAGGCGAGCGGCGCCGACGTGACGCGCGAGTACTACTTCAACGACCACGGCGCGCAGATCGACCGCTTCGCGCGCTCGCTCCTCGCGCGCGCCCGCGGCCTGGAGGCGCCCGAGGACGGGTACGGCGGCGAGTACATCAGCGAGATCGCGGACGCGGTCATCGCGGACGCGGTCGCCGCCGGCGACCCCGACCCGCGCACGCTCCCGGACGCCGAGGCGCAGGAGGTTTTCCGGGCGCGCGGCGTCGAGCGCATGTTCGGCGAGATCAAGGCGTCGCTGCACGACTTCGGCGTCGACTTCGACGTGTACTTCCACGAGGACTCCCTGCACGAGTCGGGTGCCGTGGAGCGTGCCGTCGAGCGCCTGCGCGAGTCGGGCCACATGTTCGAGCAGGACGGCGCGACGTGGCTGCGCACGACCGACTTCGGCGACGACAAGGACCGCGTCGTCATCAAGTCGGACGGCGACGCCGCGTACATCGCGGGCGACATCGCGTACTACCTCGACAAGCGCGAGCGCGGCTTCGACGAGGTCATCATCATGCTCGGCGCCGACCACCACGGGTACGTGGGCCGCATGATGGCGGTGTGCGCCGCGTTCGGCGACACCCCGGGGAAGAACCTCCAGCTCCTCATCGGGCAGATGGTCAACCTCGTCAAGGACGGGCACCCCGTGCGCATGTCGAAGCGCGCCGGGACCGTCGTGACGCTCGAGGACCTCGTGGACGCCGTCGGCGTCGACGCCGCGCGCTACTCGCTCGCGCGCTCGTCGGCGGACCAGAACATCGACCTCGACCTCGACCTGCTCGCGCGGGCGACGAACGAGAACCCCGTCTACTACGTGCAGTACGCGCACTCGCGCACGGCCGCGGTGGACCGCAACGCGGCCGACCGCGGCGTCGCGCGCGCCGACGGGTTCGAGCCCGCGCTGCTCGACCACCCGAGCGAGGCCGCGCTCATCGGGCGTCTGACCGAGTTCCCGCGCATCGTGGCCCAGGCCGCGGAGCTGCGCGAGCCGCACCGCGTCGCGCGCTACCTCGAGGCGCTCGCGGGCGACTACCACACCTGGTACCAGCAGAAGTCCCAGCGCGTCCTGCCCTACCCGGACGAGGAGGTCACGGACACGCACCGCACGCGCCTGTGGCTCAACGACGCGGTGCGCCAGGTCCTCGCCAACGGCCTCGGCCTGCTCGGCGTCTCCGCGCCGGAGCGCATGTGAGCACGGGCCTGCCGGGGCACCCCGGCGAGCCGTGGTCGCGGGGTGTGCGGCGCCGGGAGGACGGCGCCGTCGAGGTCGCGGGCGTCGGCGTCCGCGACCTCGCGGCCGAGCACGGGACGCCCGCGTACGTGCTCGACGAGGCGGACTTCCGCGCGCGCGCCCGGGCGTACCGGACGGCGTTCGAGACGGCGTTCCGCGCCGTCGGGTCGGACGTCGACGTGTACTACGCGGGCAAGGCGCTGCTCACGGTGGCGGTCGCGCGCTGGGCGCGCGAGGAGGGCCTGCGCGTCGACACCGCGAGCGGGGGAGAGCTCGCCGTCGCGCTGCGCGCCGGCGTCCCCGGTCCCGAGATCGGCCTGCACGGCAACAACAAGTCCGACGCCGAGATCGGGCGCGCGCTCGACGAGGGCGTCGGCCGGATCATCGTCGACTCGCTCGTCGAGGTCGAGAGGGTCGCGCGCCTCGCGGGGGAGCGAGGCGTCGTCGCGCCCGTCATGGTGCGCGTCACGACGGGCGTCCACGCGGGCGGGCACGAGTACATCTCGACCGCGCACGAGGACCAGAAGTTCGGCCTGTCGGTCGCCGCGCCGCGCGCGGCGGACGGCACCCGGACCGACGACTCCACGGCCCTGACCGCGCTGCTCGACGTGGTCGCACGCCCCGAGCTGCACCTGCTGGGGATCCACTCCCACATCGGGTCGCAGATCCTCGACCCGTCGGGGTTCGAGGTCGCGGCGCGCGCGGTGCTGGAGCTGCGCGCCGAGCTCGCCGCACGGACGGGCGTGCTCGTCGACGAGGTGGACATCGGCGGCGGCTACGGGATCGCGTACCTCCCCGGGGAGGTCGCGCTCGACCCGGAGCGCGTCGCCAAGGACGTCGCGGCCGCGGTCGACGCGGTGGCCGCGGAGCTCGGCACGCCGCTGCCGCGGTTCTCGATCGAGCCCGGCCGGGCGATCGTCGGGCCGGCCGGTCTCACGCTCTACACCGTGGGCACGGTCAAGCCCGTGACGCTCGACGACGGCCGCGTGCGCACGTACGTGTCCGTCGACGGCGGCATGAGCGACAACATCCGCCCCGCGCTCTACGCGGCGCAGTACCACGCGGAGGTCGTCGGCCGGTCGTCGGACGCGGAGCCGCTCCTCGCGCGCGTCGTCGGCAAGCACTGCGAGAGCGGCGACATCGTCGTGCACGAGGTGCAGCTCCCCGGCGACGTGCGCGCGGGGGACCTGCTGGCGGTCCCGGCGACCGGCGCCTACGGCCGCTCGATGGCGTCGAACTACAACCTGCTGACGCGCCCGCCCGTGGTCGCCGTGCGCGACGGCGCGAGCCGCGTGCTCGTGCGCCGCGAGACCGTCGAGGACCTGCTGGCACTCGACGAGGGCTGACCGTGCGTCGCGCCCGGGAGGGCCGGCATCCGACCCGTGGGCACGCCCGGGGCGGTCGCACGGGGCGCCGTATCCTGTGCCTGCGGCTCCCGAGCCACCCGGGCACGACCCGGCCCGCGGGCACGGCGCCGCACCCGTCCTGACCACCCGAGGAAGGTCCGTCGTGCCCCCTGCCGCCGAGTCCCACCCGCCCCTGCGCGTCGCCCTGCTGGGGTGCGGCGTCGTCGGCACCCAGGTCGCGCGGCTCCTGACCGAGCAGGCCGACGACCTCGCCTCGCGCGTGGGCGCCCGCCTCGAGCTCGTCGGGATCGCGGTGCGGGACACGGCCGCCCCGCGTGACGCCACGGTCGACCGGTCGCTGCTCACCGACGACGCCGAGGGCCTCGTCGCGCGCGCGGACATCGTCGTCGAGGTCATGGGCGGCACCGAGCCCGCACGGTCGCTCCTGCTGCGCGCGATCGACGCCGGCGCCGCCGTCGTCACCGCGAACAAGGCCCTGCTCGCCGAGGACGGGCCCACGCTCTACAAGGCCGCCGACGCGGCCGGCGTCGACATCTACTTCGAGGCCGCCGTCGCGGGCGCGATCCCCATCGTGCGCCCGGTGCGCGAGTCGCTCGCAGGCGACCGCGTGCGCCGCGTGCTCGGCATCGTCAACGGGACGACCAACTACGTCCTCGACCAGATGGCCACCACGGGCATGGACCTCGAGGATGCCGTGAAGGAGGCGCAGGACCTCGGCTACGCGGAGGCGGACCCGACGGCCGACGTCGAGGGGTACGACGCCGCGGCCAAGGCGGCGATCCTCGCGAGCCTCGCGTTCCACACGCGCGTGTCGCTCGACGACGTCGCGCGCGAGGGCATCATGTCCGTCACGGCCGACGACGTCGCGTGGGCCGCGCAGACCGGCCATGTCATCAAGCTCCTCGCCATCGCGGAGCTGCGCGACGCCACCCCGGTCGGGGCGCCCGCCGGCGTCTCCGTGCGCGTGCACCCGGCGCTCGTGCCCACGTCGCACCCCCTCGCCAACGTCCGCGGGTCGTTCAACGCGGTGTTCGTCGAGGCGGAGTCCGCGGGCGAGCTCATGTTCTACGGGCGTGGCGCGGGCGGCGCCCCGACGGCGTCGGCCGTCCTGGGCGACGTCGTCTCGGCGGCTCGGCACCGCGTGCTCGGGGGCAAGGGTCCGCAGGAGTCCACCTACGCGGAGCTCGCCATCCTCCCCGCGAGCGCGGCGGTGACCCGCTACCAGGTGCGCCTCGACGTCGACGACCGCCCGGGCGTCCTCGCCCAGGTCGCGCACGCCCTCGCCGAGCACGGCGTCTCCATCGAGGCGGTCCGTCAGCCGACGGCGCCGGGCGTCTCCGACGTCGCCGAGCCCGGGGTCGCCGAGCTCCTCATCACCACGCACGCGGCGCCGGAGTCGGCGCTGTCGGCGACCGTCGCTGCGGTCGCCGAGCTCGAGCCCGTCCGCACGATCACGTCCGTCCTGAGAGTCGAGGGAGCCTGATGGCCCACCAGTGGAGAGGGATCATCTCCGAGTACCGCGACCGTCTGCCGGCGCACGTCGCCGAGCGGATCGTCACGCTCGGTGAGGGCGGCACGCCGCTCGTCGAGGCACCGGCGCTCTCCGCGCGCACGGGCGCGCAGGTGTTCGTCAAGGTCGAGGGCATGAACCCCACGGGCTCGTTCAAGGACCGCGGCATGACGGCGGCGATCTCCGCCGCCGCGGGGCGCGGCGCCCAGGCGGTCGTGTGCGCCTCGACGGGCAACACGTCGGCGTCGGCCGCGGCGTACGCGGTGCGGGCGGGCATGACGTGCGCGGTCCTCGTCCCGGACGGCAAGATCGCGATGGGCAAGCTCAGCCAGGCGATCGCGCACGGCGCGCGCCTGCTCCAGGTCGACGGGAACTTCGACGACTGCCTCGTCGCGGCGCGCAAGCTCGCCGACTCCTACCCGGTCGAGCTCGTCAACTCCGTGAACCCCGACCGCATCGAGGGACAGAAGACCGGCGCGTTCGAGATCGTCGACGCGCTGGGGGACGCGCCCGACATCCACGCGCTGCCCGTCGGCAACGCGGGGAACATCACGGCGTACTGGAAGGGCTTCCGGGAGTACGCCGGCCAGGGCGCCCCGGGCCACGCGGGGGAGGGCCTGCCGGCCGTCGCGACGCACGTGCCGCGGATGTGGGGCTTCCAGGCCGCGGGCGCCGCACCGATCGTCGCGGGCCACCCGATCACCGAGCCGGAGACGATCGCGACCGCGATCCGCATCGGCAACCCCGCGTCGTGGGGGCTCGCCGAGTCGGCGCGCGACGACTCGGGCGGCGTCATCGAGGCCGTCACGGACGAGCAGATCCTCGCGGCGCACCGGGTCCTGTCGAGCGAGGTCGGCGTGTTCGTCGAGCCCGCGTCGGCGGCCGGCGTCGCCGGGATCCTGTCGCGCGCCGAGCGCGGGCTCGTGCCCGCGGGCGCGCGCATCGTCGTCACGGTCACGGGCCACGGGCTCAAGGACCCGCAGTGGGCGCTGCGCACGCTCGACGGCAGCGAGGTCACGCCGACGCGCGTGAGCGCCGACGTCGTGTCCATCGCCGACGCTCTCGGGCTCGACTGATGCAGCTCGGCGCGGACCACGTGCGGGTGCGCGTCCCGGCGACGAGCGCCAACCTCGGCCCCGGCTTCGACGCGCTGGGCCTGGCGCTCGCGCTCCACGACGTGCTCGAGGTGCGTGCGCTCGCGAGCGACGACGTGGTCGTCGACGTCGAGGGCGAGGGCGCCGGCGAGGTGCCGGCGGACGAGACGCACCTCGTGGTGCGGGCGCTGCGGGCCGCGCTCGACGTGGCCGGCGCGCCGCAGACCGGGTTGCACCTGACCTGCGTCAACCGCGTCCCGCACGGGCGAGGCCTGGGCTCCTCGGCGGCCGCCGTCGTCGCGGGCATCGTGGCGGCGCGAGCGCTCGTCGCCGACCCGTCGGCCCTCGACGACGACGTGGCGCTCGGCCTCGCGACCGCCATCGAGGGGCACCCGGACAACGCGGCGCCCGCGCTCCTGGGCGGCGCCACCGTCGCGTGGGACGCGGGCGAGGGCGCCGGGCCCCGCGCCGCGCGGCTGGACGTGCACCCCGACGTGCGGGCCACCGTGCTCGTGCCCTCGGCCCGGCTCGCGACGAGCCGGGCGCGAGGGGTGCTCCCGACGCACGTGCCGCACGCCGACGCCGCCTTCAACGCGGGGCGCGCGGCCCTCCTCGTCGAGGCGCTCACCCGGCGGCCCGACCTGCTGCTCGACGCGACGGACGACCGCCTGCACCAGGCCTACCGGGCCGACGTCATGCCGTCGTCGTTCGAGCTCGTCCAGGCGCTCCGGGGCCGCGGTCTCGCCGCGACCGTCTCGGGGGCGGGACCGACCGTGCTGGTGCTCTCGACGTCGGACGGGCTGGAGGAGGTCGCCCGCGTCGCGGACTCCCTCGTCGGGGGGGCCGCCGACTGGGCGGTGCACCGCCTCGACGTCGACACGCGTGGCGTCGTGGGCGAACGGCTCTGACCTCGGGCGCGCCGGTGCTAGGATGATCCCTAGCCTTCGGTCACGCTCTCGCACCAGTACATCCGCACGCGGAGCGCGCTCTCGCCCACCGGGTGTGCCGCGACCGAGCCGAGAGAAGGCAATCCAGCCCCGCGTCAGATGACGTCGTCGTACCACTGACGCGTGGCGACACCTGCGCACCGGCCGTCACGGCCGGGCGTCGACCACCCGCGGCCCGCCCTCTGAGCGGCGGGCGCAAACGAGGGGGAAGGGTCCTTCGTGACAGACACCATCGACACCGCCACGAGCAGCGCGACCGGTTCGGCCGCTGCCGGCGGGAACGCCCGGACCGGCGCGCTCTCCACGCTGCGCCTTCCGGAGCTGCAGGCTCTCGCCTCGCAGCTCGGGGTCAAGGGCACGTCCAAGATGCGCAAGGGCGATCTTGTGGACGTCATCCGCGCACGCACCGGCGAGCAGGGCGCGCCCGAGCGTCCCGCCACGCCGCGGCGCGACACGGACGGGGCGAACGCCGCGGGCCGTGAGACGAGCGAGGCGCCGGCCGCCTCCGGGCGCGGCCGCAGCCGTCGCGCCGAGCGTCCCGCCGCGAGCCCGGCGGGCACCACCGACACCGCGACGACGGCGCGTCAGGACGCGCCCTCGGCCGCGAGCCGCGAGGAGCGCACCGCCGCTCCCGTGCTCGACCTGCCCGTGCGCGCCGACGAGCAGCGCACGGAACAGCGGGGGGAGCGTCGCGACGGCCGTCGCGACTCCCGCTCGGAGGCCGCCGCCGCGGTCGCCGAGGCGCTCGGCGAGCAGGGCGTGCGCGCGCGCGACACCTCGAACGAGTCCGCCGACGAGCGCGCCGCGCGCGCGGCGGCGGCGGTCGGCCTCGTCACGGGCGAGCGGGGCTCGCGCCGTGCGGGCCGCGGTGCCGGCGCCCCCCGGACCGGCGAGGGTGACGGTGACGCGACGCGCGCAGACCGTCAGCGTGACCAGCAGGGCGGCGACCGCCAGCGCGACCAGCAGGGCGGTCAGCAGCGCGAGCAGCAGAGCGGCGGCCAGCAGGCCCGCGGCGAGCGTCAGGCGGACCGGCGGGACGACCGCCAGCTGCTGGACGACGAGCGCGGCGGCCGTCGGCGCCGGGGTCGTGACCGCGGCCGCGAGCGCGACCGCAAGCGTGGCCGCAACCGCCAGGGACCGGACGTCGCGGGCCTCGACGACATCGAGGTCAACGAGGACGACGTGCTGCTCCCCGTCGCGGGCATCCTCGACATCCTCGACAACTACGCGTTCGTGCGCACCAGCGGGTACCTGCCGGGCCAGAACGACGTCTACGTCTCGCTCGGCCAGGTGAAGAAGGCCGGCCTGCGCCGCGGCGACGCGGTCACGGGCGCCGTGCGCCAGCCGCGCGAGGGCGAGAACCAGGGCAACACGGCGCGCCAGAAGTTCAACGCGCTCGTGCGCCTGGACACCGTCAACGGCATGTCGCCCGACGAGGCGCGCCAGCGTCCCGAGTTCACCAAGCTCACGCCGCTGTACCCGCAGGACCGTCTGCGCCTGGAGAACACCGAGGCGACGCGCCTGACGCCGCGCGTGATCGACATCGTCGCGCCGATCGGCAAGGGCCAGCGCGGCCTCATCGTCGCGCCGCCCAAGGCCGGCAAGACGATCATCATGCAGCAGATCGCCAACGCGATCACGGCCAACAACCCCGAGGTCCACCTCATGGTGGTGCTCGTGGACGAGCGGCCCGAAGAGGTCACGGACATGGAGCGGACGGTGAAGGGCGAGGTCATCGCCTCGACGTTCGACCGCCCCGCGTCCGACCACACGATCGTCGCCGAGCTCGCGATCGAGCGCGCGAAGCGCCTGGTCGAGCTCGGCCAGGACGTCGTCGTGCTCCTCGACTCGCTCACCCGCCTGTCGCGCGCGTACAACCTCGCGGCGCCGGCCTCGGGTCGCATCCTGTCCGGTGGTGTGGACGCGTCCGCGCTCTACCCGCCCAAGCGGTTCTTCGGCGCGGCCCGCAACATCGAGAACGGCGGCTCGCTGACGATCCTCGCCTCGGCGCTGGTGGAGACGGGCTCGAAGATGGACGAGGTCATCTTCGAGGAGTTCAAGGGCACGGGGAACATGGAGCTCCGCCTGTCGCGCAACCTCGCGGACAAGCGCATCTTCCCGGCCGTGGACGTCAACGCGTCCGGCACGCGCCGCGAGGAGATCCTCCTGTCGCAGGACGAGCTGAAGATCGTCTACAAGCTCCGTCGTGTCATGGGCGCCCTCGACCAGCAGCAGGCGATCGAGCTGCTGCTCGGCCAGCTCAAGAAGACGCAGACCAACGTCGAGTTCCTGCTCCACGTCCAGAAGACCACGCCGGGCGGTCTTGCGGACGACGACAACGTCGGCCGCACGATCTGACGGTCGTCCGGCAGGAGCCGACGGCGGGCGACCCCGGGAAGTTCTCGGGGCGCCCGCGCGTTCTGGCACAATGGTTCGTCGGCCTGCGATCGTCAGGCCGCCTGTCGCCGGTTCACAGGTGCGGTCGCCGCACCTGACCCGGAGACGTCACCCCAAGGAGAAAACCGTGAAGTCTGGTATCCACCCCGAGTACGTCGTCACCGAGGTGACCTGCACCTGTGGGAACACCTTCGTGACGCGCAGCACCGAGGCGTCGGGCAAGATCAGCTCCGACGTGTGCAGCGCCTGCCACCCGTTCTACACGGGCAAGCAGAAGATCCTCGACACCGGTGGCCGCGTGGCCCGCTTCCAGGCGCGCTACGGCAAGAAGGACGCCGGCAAGTAGCCGCTCCGCAGCGCCGGTGGTCCGAGCCCGACAACCTCTCCAGGGGCAGTCGGCGAGCTCGGACCACCGGCGCTGTTGCTTTGCCCGAGCGATCCACCGATCCTCGCGCGGTCGCCGCCCCGGCGCGCCGGCCGCGACCCAGCCCGCCACCGAGGAGCAGTCCGTGACCGAGTCGTTCGCCGCCGTCGAGCCGCTGCTGGCCGAGCACGCCGACATCGAGGGCCAGCTCGCCGACCCCACCGTCCACGCGGACGCCGGTCGTGCGCGCACGCTGGGGCGGCGATACGCCGAGCTCAACCAGGTGGTCGGCGCGTACCGCGCGTGGCGCGAGGCGAGCGACGACGCCGAGGCCGCCGCCGAGCTCGCGGCCCTCGGGGGCGAGGACGGCGACGCGTTCGCCGCGGAGCTCCCGGACCTGCGCGCCGCGGAGGAGGAGGCGCGCGAGCGCCTGCGCCGCGTGCTCGTGCCCCGTGACCCTGACGACGGGCGCGACGTCATCCTCGAGATCAAGGCGGGCGAGGGCGGCGAGGAGTCCGCCCTGTTCGCGGGCGACCTGCTGCGGATGTACCTGCGGTACGCGGAGCGTCGGGGCTGGAGGACCGAGGTCCTCGAGTCCACCGAGTCCGACCTCGGCGGCTACAAGGACGTCCAGGTCGCGGTCAAGGCGCGCAGCACGCCGAGCGACCCTGCCGACGGCGTCTGGGCGAACCTCAAGTACGAGGGCGGCGTGCACCGCGTCCAGCGCGTGCCCGTGACCGAGTCGCAGGGCCGGATCCACACCTCCGCGGCCGGCGTGCTCGTGTTCCCCGAGGTCGAGGACGCGGGCGAGGTCGAGATCGACCCGAACGACCTGCGCATCGACGTGTACCGCTCGTCCGGCCCCGGCGGGCAGTCCGTCAACACGACCGACTCCGCGGTGCGCATCACGCACCTGCCCACGGGGATCGTCGTGTCGATGCAGAACGAGAAGTCGCAGCTCCAGAACCGCGAGCAGGCGATGCGCGTGCTGCGGGCGCGGCTGCTCGCCGCCCAGCAAGAGGCCGCCGCCGCGGAGGCTGCCGACCTGCGTCGCTCGCAGGTCCGCACGGTCGACCGCTCCGAGCGCATCCGGACGTACAACTTCCCGGAGAACCGCATCGCGGACCACCGCACCGGGTACAAGGCCTACAACCTCGACCAGGTGCTCGACGGCGACCTCGACCCGGTCGTGCGCTCGGCGGTCGAGGCCGACGAGGCGGCCCGCCTCGCGAGCGCCGGCGATGCCTGAGCCGGTCGCCCCCAACCTGCCGTCGGACGCCCGCACCTCCGCCTGGCTGGGCTGGGCGACGGCCGTCCTCGACGCCGCGGGGGTGCCCTCGGCACGTGCGGACGCCGAGCTCCTGCTCGCCCACGTGCTCGCGGTGCCCCGGAGCGACGTGGCGCGTCGCGCGGTCCTCGGCACGCCCGTCCCGGACGACGTCGCGCCCGCCCTCGCGGAGCTCGTCGCCCGGCGCGCGCAGCGCGTGCCGCTCCAGCACCTCGTGGGCACCGCGCCGTTCCGGCACCTCGAGCTGGCCGTCGGACCGGGCGTCTTCGTCCCGCGGCCCGAGACCGAGCAGGTCGCGCAGGTCGCCGTCGACGCGGCGCGCGCGGTCGTGGCCGGGGCGGGGCGCGCCACCGTGGTCGACCTGTGCACCGGTTCGGGGGCGATCGCGCTCGCCGTCGCGACGGAGGTCGCCGGGACCGACGTGCACGCGGTCGAGCTCGACGCCGCCGCCCACGCCTGGGCCGAGCGGAACGTGACGGCCGTGCGCGAGGCGAGCGGCGTCGTCGTGCACCTGGTGCGGGGCGACGCCCGCACGGCGCTCGCCGGGCCCGCCGCCGACGGCGGTCTCGACGGCACGGTCGACGTCGTCGTGTCCAACCCGCCGTACGTGCCTCCCGGTGCCGTCCCGCGCGATCCCGAGGTGGCCGACCACGACCCCGGCGTGGCGCTCTACGGCCTCGGGCCCGACGGTCTCGAGGTGCCGCGGGGGATCACGGCCGCGGCCGCGCGGCTCCTTCGCCCCGGCGGTCTCTACGTCATGGAGCACGCCGAGGTCCAGGCCGCGGCCGCGCGCCGCATGGTCGCGGCGACCGGCGCGTTCGTCGACGTCCGCACCGTCGTCGACCTCACGGGGCGCGACCGCATGGTCGTGGCCCGGCGCTCGGGACCCGAGCACGCCGGTGACCCGGAGCCCGCCCGTGAGCGTGGAAGGATGGACCCGTGAGCTCCGTCCACCCCGTGATCGACCCGAACACCTGGGGCGCCGGCATCGACGAGGCGGTCAACGCGATCTCCCGCGGTGGCCTCGTCGTGCTGCCCACCGACACCGTCTACGGAATCGGCGCCGACGCCTTCGACGCCGAGGCCGTCGCCGCGCTCCTCGCGGCCAAGGGCCGGGGCCGGCAGATGCCCCCGCCCGTGCTCGTGCCGGACGCGCGCACGCTCGACGGCCTCGCCACCGACGTGCCCGACGACGCGCGCCGCCTCGTCGAGGCCTTCTGGCCCGGCGGCTTCACGATCATCCTGCGTGCCCAGCCCTCGCTCGCGTGGGACCTGGGGGAGACGCACGGGACCGTCGCCCTACGCATGCCCGACCACGCGGCCGCGCTCGCGCTCCTGCGCCGCACCGGGCCGCTCGCGGTGTCGTCGGCGAACGCGACCGGTCGTCCCGCGGCCCTCGACGTCGACGACGCGCAGGCGCAGCTCGGCGACGCCGTGACGGTCTACCTCGACGGCGGCACGGCGCCCGGCGGGGTGGCGTCGACCATCGTCGACGCGACGTCCGACACGCTGCGCGTCGTGCGCCAGGGAGCGGTCACGCTCGACCGGCTCCGCGAGGTCGCGGACGTCGCGGGCCCGGACGACCCGCCCGCCGACGCCCCCTCCGACGCGCCCACCGCCGCGCCTTCCGACGCTCCCACCACCGACGACGCCGGGGAGCCGGAGGCGAACGGCGGGTGAGGGTCTACCTGCTCGTGATGCTCGTCGCCGCCGTGGTGACGTTCCTCGCGACGCCCTTCGCGCGCTGGGTCGCGCTGCGCACCGGCGCGATCACCGCGGTGCGCGACCGCGACGTCCACACGATCCCGACCCCCCGGCTCGGCGGGCTCGCCATGCTGCTGGGCCTCGTGGTGGCGGTGGTCTTCGCGTCGCAGATGCCGTTCCTCGAGAGCGTGTTCGTCAGCGAGGTCGCGGGCCGGCTCGTGGCGGACTCGCGTGCGTGGGGGATCGTCGGCGCGGCCGCGATCGTCTGCGTGCTCGGGATCGCCGACGACATCTGGGACCTCGACTGGATGACGAAGCTCGCGGGCCAGGTGCTCGCCGCGGGCTTCATGGCGGTCCAGGGGGTCGTGCTCTTCACGCTCCCCCTCGGGATCGGCGACCAGCAGCTCATCTGGTCCTCGCGACTCCAGCTCGCCGCCACGATCCTCGTGGTCGTCGTCGCGATGAACGCCGTGAACTTCGTCGACGGTCTCGACGGCCTCGCGGCCGGGCTGGTCGCGATCGGCGGCGCCGCGTTCTTCGTCTACTCCTACGTGCTCACGCAGAGGGCGAGCGCCGACGACTACTCGAGCCTCGCGACGCTCGTGATCGCGGCGCTGGTCGGCATCTGCGTCGGCTTCCTGCCCCACAACTTCCATCCCGCCCGCATCTTCATGGGGGACTCGGGATCGATGGTGCTCGGGCTCGTGTTCTCGGCCGCGGCGATCGTCGTGACGGGGAACATCGACCCGCAGACCCTGTCGACGGGCGCGCAGCTCCCGGCGTTCCTCCCGATCCTCCTGCCGCTCGCGGTCATCCTCCTGCCGCTGCTCGACATGGGGATGGCGGTCGCCCGCCGGACGCTCTCGGGCAAGTCGCCCTTCCACCCCGACCGGCTGCACCTGCACCACCGCATGCTCGCGCTGGGGCACTCGCACCGCCGTGCGGTCCTCATCCTGTACCTGTGGACGGCGGTGTTCGCGTTCGGGGCCGTGGCCGTGGTGCAGTGGCCCGCCCGGGTCGTCGCCGTGGGGCTCGCGATCGCCGTGGTGCTCGCGGCGCTGCTCACGATCGGCCCTCTCCGCACGCGCGGACGCTTCCTCGACGACGACGTCGCGGCCGCCTCCGTCCGTCCCCCGACCTCACCCACGCCCGTCCCGACGACCTCCGCCCCGAACACACCGCCGAAGGAAGCCCTCAGATGACGACGAGCCAGCCCGAGCCCGCCCAGCCGGACGGCGGGCAGCCTGCCGAGCAGACGATCGGCCCGCACGGGCAGGCCGTGCGCACGGTCTTCCGGACCGCGCTGCGGGACGTGCTCGTCCTGCTCGGCGGGCTCACGGTCCTCGGCGTCGCGATCGGTGCGCTCGTCGCCGGACTGCCGGGCGTGTGGGGTGCCCTCCTCGGGGTGGGCGTGGCGCTGCTCTTCTCGGCCACCACGGTCTGGGCGATGCTGCGCACGGTGGACGCCAGCCCGACGACGACCGCGGCGGTCGTCATGGGGAGCTGGCTCGCGAAGATGGTCGTGCTCATCGTGATCCTCATGGTCCTGCGCGGCATGGACTTCTACGACCGCTGGGTCTTCGCGGGGGTCCTGCTCGTCGGCGTCATCGGCTCCGCGGTGCTCGACTACCGGGCGGTGAGCAGGGGGCGCATCCCCTACGTCGAGCCCGACGCCCGCTGACCGACCACGCCTCTACCAGGCGGGCGGCGTCCGGGCCAGGGACCAGTTGCCCGGAGCGCATGAGCAAAATGTCACAAGCGCCGCCAGATCGGCGTGAGCACGCCGATCCATACGTTAGGCTACTGGCGAATCCATGACGGCCAGGTCCGACGGCGTGCCCACCATCGAGTGACGGCTGCCCGGACCACACGACCATTGGGAGTCCACCCTGTCCACGCTTGCGACCCCCGTGCTCCTCGCTGCTTCCGAGAGCGAAGGTGGCTTCCACGCGCCGTCGATCGCCGACTTCTTCCCGCCGGCCATCCTCTTCGAGGGCACGATCTTCCAGATCGACCGCATCTGGATCATCCGGATCGTCGCCACCGTCGTCCTCCTGACGATCTTCGTCATCGGGGCCCGTCGGGCGCGACTCGTTCCCGGACGCCTCCAGAACGCGCTCGAGATGCTCATCGACTTCGTGCGCGTCCAGATCGTCGAGGAGATCATGGGGAAGGAGACCGCCCGGCGGTTCGTCCCCATGATCGCCACGATCTTCTTCGCCGTGCTGGCCTTCAACATCACGAGCGTGATCCCGTTCCTCAACCTGGCCGGGACCTCGCGCATCGGGCTCCCGATCGTGCTCGCGCTCTGGGTCTTCGCGACCTACTGGGCGGTCGGCATCAAGAAGCACGGCCTCGGCGGCTACCTGAAGAACAATCTCTTCCCGCCTGGTATCCCGTGGCCCATCTACCTCATCGTGACGCCGATCGAGCTGCTGCAGATCCTCATCATCCGGCCGGCCTCCCTGGCCATCCGACTCGCGGCCAACATGATCGCCGGTCACATCATGCTCGTCCTGTGCTTCGCCGCGACGCAGTACTTCGTCTTCGAGGCAGTGCCCGCGATGAAGGCCTTCGGCGCGCTCACCCTCGTCGGCGGCTTCGCGATCACGCTCTTCGAGATCCTGGTCGCCTTCCTGCAGGCCTACATCTTCGCCCTCCTCGCGGCGGTCTACATCAACATGTCGCTCGAGGAGGAGCACTGACCTCCGGGTCGTGCACCGACTCCGCTCCACCAGACACACCCATCAAGCGCTTTACCAACGCGACGCCCGGTCATCCGGTCGGGCGCCCAACGGAAGGAACGAGCAATCGTGGACGTCACCACTCTCGCTGAGGTCACCGGCAACATCGGCACCGTCGGTTACGGCCTCGCCGCGATCGGCCCGGGCATCGGCCTCGGCATTCTCATCGGCAAGACCATCGAGGGCATCGCCCGCCAGCCCGAGGTCGCCGGCCAGCTTCGCGCCACCATGTTCATCGGTGTCGCGTTCGTCGAGGTGCTCGCGCTGCTCGGTCTCGTCGCCGGCTTCCTCTTCACGGCGTGATGTCGGCGCTGGCGACCGCCGCGCTGAACGTCGCGGCGGAGACGGGCGAGGAGCCGCAGGGCATCGACCTGTTCCTCCCCGCCGGGTACGACATCCTCTGGTCGTCCGTCATCATGATCGTCATCGCGATCGTCTTCTACAAGGCGATCCTGCCGAAGTTCCAGGCGATCCTCGACGAGCGCACCGCGAAGATCGAGGGCGGTCTCGCCAAGGCGGAGTCCGCACAGGCCGAGGCTGCCGCGGCGCTGGCGGAGTACCACCAGCAGCTCCAGGAGGCGCGCACCGAGGCGGCCAGGATCCGTGAGGACGCACGCGCCGAGGGCTCGGCCATCGTCGCTGACCTGCGGGTCAAGGCGTCGGACGACGCCGCGCGCATCGTCGAGACGGCGCACCGCCAGATCGAGGCCGAGCGCCAGCAGGCCGCGGTCTCGCTGCGCAACGACGTCGGTCTGCTCGCGACGGAGCTCGCCTCGAAGATCGTGGGCGAGTCGCTCACCGACTCGGCGCGCCAGAGCCGCGTCGTCGACCGCTTCCTCGACGAGCTCGAGGCCGCGGGTCCCGCGGCGGCGAGCGCGGCGGGCACGGCCTCCGAGGAGCGCTGATGCGCGGAACGAGCGGCGAGTCCCTGACGCAGGCGCGGGACCGGTTCGAGCCGGTCCTGCGCTCGGCGGGCGAGGGCGCGCTCGCGCTGGGCGAGCAGCTCTTCGCGGTCACCGCGGCGTTCGACGGGTCGGCGCCGCTGCGGCGCTCGCTCGCGGACCCGTCGCGGTCCGGCGCGGACAAGGCGGCCCTCGTGTCCGCCGTCCTCGCGTCGGGCTTCGACGAGCGGGTCGTGGACCTCGTGTCCGGCCTGGTCCGGTCCCGCTGGACCCGCGAGGGTGACCTCGCGGACGCGACCGAGCGCCTGGGCCTGGACGCGGTCCTCGCGTCGGCCGAGGCCCGCGGCGCGCTGGAGAAGGTCGAGGACGAGCTGTTCCGGACCTCGCGCGCGCTCGTCGGGCAGCGCGAGGCGCGGCAGGTCCTCTCCGACGACACGACCGACCCCGGGCGTCGCGCCGCGTTCGTGCACGCGCTGCTCGACGGCAAGGTCGACCGCGTCACCGAGGTGCTCGCGGTCCACGCGACGCGTGCGCTGCGCGGTCGCCGGTTCGTCCCGACGCTGGGGTGGATCGGGGAGATCGCGGCCGAGCGTCGCCAGCGCCTCGTCGCCTCGGTCACGTCGGCCGCGGTGCTCACGCAGGCGCAGCTCGACCGTCTCGCGGGGCTGCTCGAGCGGGCCTACGGGCGCGCCGTGCAGCTCAACGTCACCGTGGACCCCACGGTGCTCGGCGGGCTGCGCGTCCAGGTGGGCGCCGACGTCGTGGACTCCACCGTGCTCTCCCGGCTCGCCGACGCCCGCCGTCGCCTCGTGAGCTGACGAGCCGACCCTTCCGACCGACGACCGTCCTGCCGGCCACCGGCCGCACAACCGACAAACGTTCGACCGCACCCGAACCACGAGGTGCGGCCACGACAGGAGAAGAGCAATGGCTGAGCTGACGATCCGGCCGGAGGAGATCCGGGCCGCTCTGGACAGCTTCGTGAAGTCCTACGAGCCCGAGGGCGCCGTGTCCGAGGAGGTGGGCCGGGTCACCCTGGCCGCCGACGGCATCGCCCAGGTCGAGGGTCTGCCGGGCGCGATGGCCAACGAGCTGCTGCGCTTCGAGGACGGGACCCTGGGTCTCGCCCTCACCCTCGACGTCCGTGAGATCGGTGTCGTCGTCCTCGGCGAGTTCACCGGCATCGAGGAGGGCCAGGAGGTCCGCCGGACCGGCGAGGTCCTCTCGGTCCCCGTCGGCGACGGGTACCTCGGTCGCGTCGTCGACCCGCTGGGCAACCCGATCGACGGCCTCGGCGAGGTCGCGACGGAGGGCCGCCGCGCCCTCGAGCTCCAGGCGCCCGGCGTCATGGACCGCAAGTCGGTCCACGAGCCGCTCCAGACCGGCCTCAAGGCGATCGACTCGATGATCCCGATCGGCCGCGGCCAGCGCCAGCTGATCATCGGTGACCGCCAGACGGGCAAGACGGCGATCGCGATCGACACGATCATCAACCAGAAGGCCAACTGGGAGTCGGGCGACCCCGAGAAGCAGGTCCGCTGCATCTACGTCGCCATCGGCCAGAAGGGCTCCACGATCGCGTCGGTCCGCGGCGCGCTCGAGGATGCCGGCGCGCTCGAGTACACGACGATCGTCGCGGCTCCCGCGTCCGACCCGGCGGGCTTCAAGTACCTCGCCCCGTACACGGGCTCGGCCATCGGCCAGCACTGGATGTACGGCGGCAAGCACGTCCTCATCGTGTTCGACGACCTGTCGAAGCAGGCCGAGGCCTACCGTGCCGTGTCGCTCCTGCTGCGCCGCCCGCCGGGCCGCGAGGCGTACCCCGGTGACGTCTTCTACCTGCACTCCCGCCTGCTCGAGCGTTGCGCGAAGCTCTCGGACGAGCTCGGCGCCGGCTCGATGACGGGCCTGCCGGTCATCGAGACCAAGGGGAACGACGTCTCGGCGTACATCCCGACGAACGTCATCTCCATCACCGACGGCCAGATCTTCCTCCAGTCGGACCTGTTCAACGCCGACCAGCGCCCGGCCGTCGACGTCGGCATCTCGGTGTCCCGCGTCGGTGGTGCCGCGCAGGTCAAGGCGATGAAGCAGGTCTCCGGCACGCTGAAGCTCGAGCTCGCGCAGTTCCGGGCGCTCGAGGCGTTCGCGATGTTCGCGTCCGACCTCGACGCGGCGTCGCGCGGCCAGCTGAAGCGCGGTGCGGCCCTCATGGAGCTGCTCAAGCAGGGCCAGTACTCGCCGTACCCCGTCGAGGACCAGGTCGCGTCGATCTGGGCCGGCACCAAGGGCAAGATCGACGACGTCCCGGTCGAGGACGTGCGTCGCTTCGAGTCCGAGCTGCTCGACCACCTGCGCCGCAACACGGACGTCCTGTCGACGATCGCGGAGACCGGCAAGCTGTCGGACGAGACCGAGGCCCAGCTCTCCTCCGCGGTCGACGCGTTCCGCTCCGGCTTCCTCACGGGTGACGGCACGCCGCTCGTCGGTGGGGACACCGAGGACGAGGCCGAGACGGAGATCGAGCAGGAGCAGATCGTCCGGCAGAAGAGGGCCTGACGATGGCCGGATCCCAGCGCGTCTACAAGCAGCGGATCAAGTCGACGCAGTCGCTCAAGAAGATGTTCCGCGCGCAGGAGCTCATCGCCGCGTCGCGGATCGGCAAGGCGCGCGACCGCACGGCCGCCGCGTCGCCGTACGCCCGGGCGATCACCCGGGCCGTGTCGGCCGTCGCGACGCACACGTCGACGAAGCACCCGCTGACGAGCGAGCGCACGGACACCAACCGCGTCGCGGTGCTCGTCGTGGCCTCCGACCGCGGCATGGCCGGCGCCTACTCGGCGTCGATCATCCGCGAGACCGAGCGCCTCGTCGAGCGCCTCGTGGCCGAGGGCAAGGAGGTCGCGCTCTACGGGGCCGGTCGCCGTGCCATCTCGTACTACACGTTCCGCGGGCGCGAGCTCGCCGGGTCGTGGTCGTACGGGTCGGACGCGCCCAACTCCGAGGTCGCGGGCGAGATCGCGGACGCCCTGCTCGGGGCGTTCCTCGCGCCGGCGGCCGAGGGCGGCGTGAGCGAGCTGCACATCGTGTACACGCAGTTCGTCAACATGGTCACGCAGCGCCCGCGCGTCGTGCGGATGCTCCCGCTCGAGGTCGTCGAGGGTGTCGCCCCGGCGGGCAAGCACGACGTGCTGCCGCTGTACGACTTCGAGCCCTCGCCCGAGGCCGTGCTCGACGAGCTGCTCCCGCGCTACGTGCGCAGCCGGATCTTCAGCTGCCTCCTCGAGGCGGCGGCGTCCGAGCTCGCCGCACGTCAGCGCGCGATGCACACGGCGACGGACAACGCGGAGGACCTCATCCGCAACTACACGCGGCTGGCGAACCAGGCGCGTCAGGCGGACATCACCCAGGAGATCAGCGAGATCGTCTCGGGTGCCGACGCCCTGGCGGCGTCATGACGGGCCGCACGGCCCGCGCGGCCAGCACCATCACCGACATCCTGACCGACACCGCCGGGGACCACTCCGGCACTGCGAAGCGAGGCCAGCAATGACCGCCACCACCGTGGAAGCACAGGTCGAGCACTCCAGCGGTCCCGGCGTGGGCCGGGTCGCTCGTGTGATCGGCCCCGTCGTGGACATCGAGTTCCCGGCGGACGCGATCCCCGACATCTACAACGCGCTGACCGTCGAGATCGACCTCTCGTCGCAGGGCGAGGGCGAGAAGTCGTTCACGCTCACGCTCGAGGTCGCCCAGCACCTGGGTGACTCGCTCGTGCGCGCCATCGCCCTCAAGCCGACGGACGGTCTCGTCCGCGGTGCCCAGGTCACCGACACCGGCGCGCCGATCAGCGTCCCCGTCGGCGACGTCACCAAGGGCAAGGTCTTCAACGTCACGGGGGACGTGCTCAACGGCGTTCCGGGCGAGACGGTCGAGGTCACCGAGCGCTGGCCGATCCACCGCAAGCCCCCGGCGTTCGACCAGCTCGAGTCGAAGACCACGATGTTCGAGACGGGCATCAAGGTCATCGACCTCCTCACCCCGTACGTCCAGGGTGGGAAGATCGGCCTCTTCGGTGGTGCGGGCGTCGGCAAGACGGTCCTCATCCAGGAGATGATCCAGCGCGTCGCGCAGGACCACGGTGGCGTGTCCGTGTTCGCCGGTGTCGGCGAGCGCACGCGTGAGGGCAACGACCTCATCGTCGAGATGGAGGAGGCCGGCGTCTTCGACAAGACGGCGCTCGTCTTCGGCCAGATGGACGAGCCCCCGGGCACGCGTCTTCGCGTCGCGCTCTCCGCGCTGACGATGGCGGAGTACTTCCGTGACGTGAAGAAGCAGGACGTCCTCCTGTTCATCGACAACATCTTCCGCTTCACGCAGGCGGGCTCCGAGGTGTCGACGCTGCTCGGCCGCATGCCGTCCGCGGTGGGCTACCAGCCGAACCTCGCGGACGAGATGGGTCTGCTCCAGGAGCGCATCACCTCGACGCGTGGTCACTCGATCACCTCGCTCCAGGCGATCTACGTGCCGGCGGACGACTACACCGACCCGGCGCCGGCGACGACGTTCGCGCACCTCGACGCGACGACCGAGCTCTCCCGTGAGATCGCCTCGCGCGGTCTGTACCCCGCGGTGGACCCGCTCGCGTCGACGAGCCGCATCCTCGACCCGCGCTACGTGGGCCAGGAGCACTACGACGTCGCGACGCGCGTGAAGTCGATCCTGCAGCGCAACAAGGAGCTCCAGGACATCATCGCGATCCTCGGTGTGGACGAGCTCTCGGAGGAGGACAAGACGGTCGTCGCGCGTGCGCGCCGCATCCAGCAGTTCCTCTCCCAGAACACCTACATGGCCGAGAAGTTCACGGGTGTCGTCGGCTCGACGGTGCCGCTGAGCGAGACCATCGAGGCGTTCAAGAAGATCGCGGACGGCGAGTTCGACCACGTCGCCGAGCAGGCGTTCTTCAACATCGGTGGCCTCGAGGACCTCGAGCGCAACTGGGCGCGCATCCAGCAGGAGTACGGCGCCTGATCCGACGCACACGCGGGGCCGGGCCGCTCGGCCCGGCCCCGCGGGCGTCGCACCCGGACCCGGACACCACGCCGGGCATGAACCGCCCATGAAGGAGTTCCCGTGGCACAGCTGAACGTCGACCTCGTGGCGGCGGACCGCAAGATCTGGTCGGGCCGCGCGCAGCGGGTCACGGCCCCTGCGGCGGACGGCGAGATCGGCATCCTCGCGGACCACTCGCCCCTGCTCTCCGTGCTGCGCGAGGGCTCGGTGCGCATCGTGGCCGAGGGTGAGACCCTCGACGTGCGCGTCAGCGGAGGGTTCCTCTCCGTCGACTCCAACCAGGTCACGATCGTCGCGGACTCGGTCGAGTCCGTACCGGCCCGCTGACCCTCGCACGACCATGACGCCCCTGGCCTGGCTCGCGATCGGACTGCTCGTCCTCGTCCTTCTCGCGATCGGGCTGGGGGCGTGGCGTCTGCGCGCCCTGTCCCACCGCGTCGGCTCGTTCGAGTGCGGTGCACGGCGCGCGGGCGCGGCCGGTGCGCCCTGGGTCGCGGGCATCGCGCACTACGGCGTCGGTCGTATCGACTGGTGGCGGCTGTGGTCGGTGTCGATCCGCCCCGCCCGGACGTGGTCCCGCTACGACCTCGTCATCGCGGGCCGCGAGCCGTTCGTCGGCGACGGCCCCGACACCTACCTCGTCCGGTGCCGCTACCACGGCCAGGAGTTCGAGCTCACGATGTCGCGCGCCGCGTACGAGGGGCTCGCCTCCTGGCTGGAGGCCGCGCCGCCCGGTCGGCGCGACGTCGTCGTCTGAGGCGTCGCCCGTGGGCTGACGCCGCGTCCCGGACCGCCCACCACCGACCCGGAGGACCTGCCTCATGCGTCTCGTCGTCGCCCGCTGCTCCGCCCGCTACACCGGCCGTCTCTCGGCCCACCTGCCGCTCGCGACGCGCGTGCTCATCGTCAAGGCCGACGGGAGCGTGCTGCTGCACTCCGACGGCGGCTCGTACAAGCCCCTCAACTGGATGAGCCCTCCGTGCTCGCTCGCGGTCCGTGAGCCGTCCGAGGAGGCCCGCGATCGCGGCGTGACCGAGGTCTGGGCCGTCCAGCACACGAAGAGCGACGACCGCCTGGAGATCGAGCTCCACGAGGTCCAGCACGACAGCTCGCACGAGCTGGGCATCGACCCGGGCCTCGTCAAGGACGGTGTGGAAGCGCACCTCCAGGAGATGCTCGCCGCGCAGATCGAGCTGCTCGGCTCGGGGCACACGCTCGTGCGCCGCGAGTACCCGACCGCGATCGGCCCCGTGGACATCCTCGCCAAGGACGCGAGCGGCGCGACGGTCGCCGTCGAGATCAAGCGCCGGGGCGACATCGACGGTGTCGAGCAGCTCACCCGCTACCTCGAGCTGCTCAACCGCGACCCGCTCCTCGCCCCCGTGCGCGGCGTGTTCGCCGCGCAGGAGATCAAGCCGCAGGCGCGCGTCCTCGCGACGGACCGGGGGATCGGCTGCCTCGTGCTCGACTACGACGCGATGCGCGGCGTCGACGACGTGGACTCCCGTCTCTTCTGAGGAGCCGGTCCTCTGGGTCGGGAGCCGCTCGCCCCGCGAGCAGGCGGTCGTGACCCGTCCTCGCAGCGGGGACGTGCCTCGACCGCCTGCTCGGGCAGCCGCGATCGTGGGACCTGCCGGCCGGTCAGCAGGCGAGGGCCGCGAACGGTGCCGCGTGCTCGGTGACCCGCCCCGCCGCGTCGGTCACCCGGACGGACGCCGTGCCCGCCGCGAGCGACGCGGCGCCCGCGGAGAACGACTGGTAGGCGTTGGCGCCCGGGGCGACTCCCGTGACCGTGCGCGACCCGAACGGCGTCACGAGCTCGACGTCCACCGGGTCGCCCGCCCCGGCGCTGCCCGTCCCGACGTACGACGCCCGGACCGCGACGTACGCCGTGCCGGCGAGGCAGCGCGGCACCGCGGTGACGTCCACCTGGGGCGCGGGCACGTCGGTGGAGCGGGACCGCACCTCGAACGACGCGACGCTCACCGTGCCGCGGTCGGCCCGGAAGCCGATCGTGGGCAGGAGCCCGGCGAGCACGTCCGGGTCGGACGTGTCGAGCGCGCCGCCGGTGGTCGTGCCGCCGTACCAGGTCCACGCGCCGTCCTCCTCGGCGAACACGTCGACGCGCGCGCCGTTCACCTGGAGGGCGATCCGGTCGCCGGGGCCGTAGCCCCGCAGGCCGAAGTAGGGTGACGACCCGTCCGCGCCCCCGACGTAGTCGAGGCCCGAGGCGACGTTCGTGTGGTTGAACCACGCGAGCGCGTAGGTGCGGTCCGCCGCGGCGAGGCCGAGGAACAGCGAGTCCTCCTGCGTGCCCGCGCCGGAGAACGCGCCGATCTCCGCGATGACCACGGACGACGACGTCACGCGGGCCGTGCGGTGCCCGTACAGCCCCCAGTAGCGCGCGTCGCCGGACGCGGCGAGCACCCCGTCCCCGGCCGCGACGGCGGGCAGTGCCTCGCCGGAGGGTCGCAGCGTCGTCCAGTCGGCGGCCGTGTCGGCGTCGAAGTCGTCGTGCAGCACGACGTCGTCGTACCAGGCCGGGTCGAACGCCAGCCGGGCGGTCGTCGTCGCGCGTGCCTCCTCGGGCGTGCTCGGCCCGCCCCAGCGCACGACGGCGCCGATCCGCGCCTCGCTGCCGGGGACGGCGTCGGGCCCGGGTGTGACGTCCCACGACCGGGTCGCCCGGTCCCACGCGCCGAGGTCGAGCGGGCCTGCCTCGCCCACGGCGACGGCCGTCCAGCCTGCCGGGAGCTCGGGCGTGACCTCGGCGCCGACGACGACGTCGTCGCGCGTCGAGATCGTCACGTCGACGCGCGAGGCGTGACCGACGGCGGGCTCCGCGGCCTCGACGCGTGCCGAGACGGCGCGTGACACGGGGCTCCAGGACTCGAGCTCGGTCACCCCGACGGACTTCCCGGGCGCGGCGTCGAACGTGAGACGGTAGCTCGTCGTCTCGAGCGGCGGGAACGTGATGCGGTTCAGGCCGTTGCCGACGGGCTGCTCGGGCACGCGCGTCTGGTCGGGGACGACCTGCCAGGCCGCGCCGTCCCAGTACTCGAGCTCGTAGCCGGCGGCGGGCTGGACGGCGTCGGCGTCCTGGTAGCCGTGGAAGCGGACGTCGCCGATCGTCGTCGGCTCGGCGAACTCGACGCCGACCCAGTCGCGGGCGTTCGGCGAGGAGTAGCTGGACCAGCGGGTGTTCTGCGGCACCTCGTCGTACCAGACCTTGCCGTCGAGGACCCGCCACGCGTCGTCGTAGCGCCACGTGTACGACGCGACGGGTCGCGGGTAGGCGTTCTTGAGCGGGTTCGCCGACGTGTTGACCGCGTGGGGGAGGCGCTGCGGCTCGCCGCTCGGCACCGGCACCTCGAGCGGGTCGGCGCCCTCGGCGAGCGCGTCGGCGTCGGCGTGCAGCAGCTGCTCGCCGTCGAGGTAGACGCGCAGGCCAGGGCCTGCCCCGTAGCGTGAGCCGTCGCGGTCGAACAGGACCGTGACGTTGCGCCCGTGGTACGGCACGTTCTCCGCGGCGAACCAGTCCCAGTCGGCGGGCACGAGCGGGTCGAGCACGAGCGAGTCGTCGGACTGCGGCTGGAGGCCGAGGAGGTCCTGGAGCACGAGGTCCACGTAGCTGGAGTGCAGGTAGTCCTCGGAGTGGTTGCTCCCGTCGTAGATCCAGCGGTCCTCGTCGGGGTGGTGCGCCTCGGCGACGTACGGCTCGCCGTCGCGGAACTGCGTGCGGACGTAGGTGTCGAACAGGTCGAGGTAGTCCGCGCGCGTGAGGTCGCCCGCGGCGTCGTCGCGCAGCGCCGTCGCGACACCGTCGAGCGTGAGCGACGTCGAGAACGGCCACGACGGCCCGTCCCACTTGCAGCAGCCCTGGTCGGACGAGCGCCAGAAGTCGGGGGAGCGGCGCTCGGTCACCGTCGGGCCGTACGGCGCCGCGAACCCCTGCGGGTCGAGGAGCTGGTCGAGGGCGACGGCCTGCTCGGGCGTGGCGAGACCGAACTTCCACGGGACGAACCCGACGTCGAGCCGGTCGCGCAGCCGCTCGTGGTCGGGGTTCTCCCAGTCCACGACGTCGTAGAAGAAGTCGCGCTCGTCGTCCCAGAGGTAGGTGTCCACGGCCTCGCGCAGCGCGGCGGCGCGGTCGCGGTACTCCGTCGCGGTCGCCTCGTCGCCGTCGAGGGTCGCGACCTCGGCGAGCGCGAGCATGTCGCCGTAGAGGTAGGCGTTGATCGACGGCCGGAACGTGTGGCGGCCCGCGTAGTCGCGGTCGGTCACGTACGACGCGGGCGAGCTCTCCTTGGCGTCGTACTCGGGCGTCTGCCAGTAGAGCCCGAGGTCGGCGTCGAACTGGTTCGCCCAGTCCTCGACGAAGGTCTCGAGCTCGGGCTGGAGCGAGCGCAGACGGTCGAGGTTCCCGGTGACCTTCGCGCGCTCGACGATCGCGGTGACCGCCCAGAAGGAGTACTGGTGCGCCCAGTCGGCGGCCTCGGGGTTCTGCGCGGGCTCGATCTGGCCGGGGCCGGTGAGCCAGTAGTCCTCGTAGTCGTCGAGGTAGCGCTGGTCGCGCAGCCAGCGGCCCTCGGCGAGCTGGTGGCCCGCCGCGGCGTTGATCGCCTGGTAGGGCGCGGCGTAGCCGCAGCAGTCGAGGAACTCCGTAAGCACCCAGCCGGTGCCGGGCTCGGTGTAGCGGAGGTGCTCCTTGAGCACGCGCCAGCGGTAGTAGTAGACCGCCTCGGCGTCCGCGTCGGGGAGGTCCACGACGGGGACGTTGGCCGCGTACCAGTCGGGGTCGGCGTAGCCGTCGAGCTTCTCGCGGACGTCGACGAACGAGGTCCCCGGCCCGACCTCGGGCCGGTCGAGGGGCGTCGTCGGGTCGACGGACGTGGCGGTCGGGGCCGTGTCCGGGTCAGCCGTGGAGGTCGGCGGGGACGCGACCGCGGGCGCCGCGAGGGCGAGAGACAGGAGGCCGGAGGCGAGCGCCAGGGCGCCTGTCGAGCGTGGTCGTCGCATGCGTGTCCTTCGTCGTCGAAGAGCGGGTCCCACGTGGTCCAGGGCATGGGGGACCTGACTGCGCTGTCGCGCCACACATTCCCACAAGAGCTAACAGAAAACAACAGGCGTCGGCGGCGACCTCCCTCGCCCGCCTGCCGGGCCGGCTCCATGGTAAGTTTTGAACATGTTCAAAACTGGTGGCGTCGCATGAGTGCGACGCCCAAGGCTGAGCGCACACGCGCGCACCTGCGCGACGTCGCGGTCCGGATGCTGCGGGACGTCGGGTACGAGCGGACGACCATGCGCGCGGTGGCCGCCGAGGCCGGCGTGAGCACGGGGAACGCGTACTACCACTTCCCGTCCAAGGGCGCGCTCGTCCAAGAGCTCTACCTCGAGGTGCAGCGCGAGCACGCCGAGCGCGCGGCGCCCGTGCTCGCCGCGGGCGGCTCGCTCGCGGACCGGCTGCGCGGCGTCTGGGGGGCGTCGGTCGACGCGTTCGCCCCCTTCCACGCGTTCGGCGGCGAGTTCGTCTCGGTCGCGATCCGCCCCGGCTCGGACGCCAGCCCCTTCTCCGCGGCCTCCGCCGCGTCGCGCGACCTCTCGCGCGCGCTCTTCGACGAGGTCGTCGCCGGGACGTCGACGCGCATCCCCGCACACCTGCGCGCCCAGCTCCCCGAGCTGCTGTGGCTCGCCCAGCTCGGCATCACGCTCTTCTGGGTCCACGACACCTCGCCCGGGTTCGCGCGCACCCGCCGGCTCGTCGACGGCGGCGCGGCGCTCGTCGGCAGTCTCGTCCGGCTCGCGCGGCTGCCCGTCGCGCGCGGCGTGGTCGACGACGTCCTGCGCCTCGTGCGCTCGGTCCACCCCGGCGCGGAGGCGTCCCCCGCGTCGGACGAGGGCCCTCGCGAGCGCGAGACGGCAGCGCAGGGAGACACGTGAGCCCCGCGGGTGCGGCCCTCGTCTCGGGGCTCGTGGTCCTCGGCATGGTCGTGGTCCTGCCGCTCGGCCTCCGTCTCCTCGGGCCCGACGTCGTCCCCTCGCCACGCCGCGCCGTGTGGCCCCTCGCCGGGCTCGCCGGGGCAGCGAGCCTCGTCGTCCCGCGCGGGACGCCGTCCGCCCTCCTCGCGCTCGTCTTCGCCGTGGCGACCGCGGTGCTCGCCCTCGCCGGCGCACGTCTGGCTGTGCGCACGGTGCACGACGTCCGCCCCGGGCGGGTCGCCGCGGCAGCCCTCGCCGCGCGCGCGGCGACCGTGACCGCGCTGGCCATGCCCGCGGTGGGCGCGAGCGCGCTCGTCGCCGAGCGTGCCGGGTGGGGGCTCCTCGGGTTCTCCGGGACGTACCTCGCGCTCACGGTCCCGCACATGCTCTACGCCGGGTTCGGCGCGGCACTGATCGCGGGCACGGTCGCGCGCCTCGCCGCCACCGACCGGCTCGCGGTCGCCGGAGCGTGGGGCGTGCCGCTCGGGACGGTGCTCGTGCTGGTCGGCTACTTCGTCGGCGACGTCGCCGAGCTCGTCGGCGCGGGAGTGCTCACGCTCGCCCTGTGGGCGACGGCGGTCGCGGCGGGCCGCTCGCTCGCTCGATCCTCCCGTCCGGCGCGAGCGGCTGGAGGCGGGCATCTCGCCGCTCCCCGGGGCCCGGCGAGCACGGCGGGCGCCCGTGCGCTGCTCGGCACGGGTGCGGTCGTCGTCGCCCTGTCGATGCTGCTCGCGCTCTGGTGGGCCGGGGGCGAGGCGCTCGGGTTCGCGCACCCGAGCCTCGACGTCATGGCGGCCACGCACGGCGTCGCGAACGCGCTCGGCTTCGTGCTGTGCACGCTCCTCGGCTTGCGGGTCCTCGCGGCCCGGCCGGCGCTCCCGCCCGAGGGGGATGGCTCGGACGAGGAGCGCCGCGACGGAGGACAGGACACGACACGCGGGCCCGGACGGGCCCCGGAGGGGAGAGCGGCATGACGTTCACGTACCCGGAGGTCGGAGCGACCCGGACGGACACCTGGCCCGCGGGCTATCGCCACCTGCACGTGCGTCGTCGGCTCACGGACGAGCCCCGGACGCCCGACGACCTCGCGTGGCTCGGCGAGCAGCTCCTCACGTGGCGTGTGCACGCCGCGGCGCGCGTGCGGCTCGAGGCCGAGGCGCCGGTCGCCGAGCCCGGCGCGCGCGTGACCACGCTGCTCGGCGTCGGGCGGCTCCGGCTGCACGAGCCGTGCGAGGTAGTCTGGGTCGAGCGGTCCGCGCACCGGGTCGCGTTCGCGTACGGGACCCTGCCCGGGCACGCGTTCGTGGGGGAGGAACGCTTCGCCGTCGAGCGCGACGACGCGGGCGACCTGTGGTGGAGCATCGACGTGTTCAGCCGTCCGGTGCTGTGGTGGGTGCGCCCGTTCGCGTTCGCCGTGCCGACGTTCCAGCGGCTCTTCGCCCTGCACCTCGGCCGCGGCGCGAAGCGGCTGCTCGCGTCGCGCGACCGCTGACGTCTCGCCTCCCGGCCCCCGCGCGTCCACGGTCGCACGAGTTTGCACGCCGGGTGTACGAAGTGCGCCAGAATGAGCCCATGACCGACGCCCGCAGCCCTCGTCCCGACCAGCAGCCCGGTACCGCGCGAGTCCTCGTGGGCCGTGTCGTCACCCCGACAGGAGTGCTCGACGACGGCGTGGTGGCCGTGGAGGACGGGCGCGTCGCGTGGGTGGGCGCCCGGGCGGACGCCGCGGCCGCCGGGTACGCCGACGTGCCGGTCGGCGACGGGGCGACGCTGCTCCCCGGCCTCGTCGACGCCCACGACCACGGCGGGGGCGGGTCGAGCTTCCCCGACGCGACGAGTGTCCAGGAGGCGCGAGTCGCCGCGCGCGAGCACCTGCGCCACGGCACGACGAGCCTCGTCGCCTCGCTCGTCACCGCGCCGCGCGACGTCCTGCTCGAGCGCACGGCGAACCTCGCGGACCTCGCCGACGCGGGGGAGATCGTCGGCATCCACCTCGAGGGGCCGTTCCTCTCCGAGGTGCGGTGCGGCGCGCAGAACCCGCACGACATGCTCGAGGGCGACCCGGAGCTCGTGCGCGCGATCGCGGCCGCGGCGCGCGGGTACCTGCGGACCATGACCGTCGCGCCCGAGGTTCCGGGCGTCGTCGGTGCCGGGGGAGTGATCGAGACCCTCGTCGAGGTCGGGGCGCTCCCGTCGATCGGGCACACCGACGCGAGCACCGAGCAGACGGAGGCGGCGATCGCGGCAGGCGTCGCGGCGCTCGCGGCCGCCGGTCGGCCCGGCGCGCGGCTGACGGCGACCCACCTGTTCAACGGCATGCGGCCCCTGCACCACCGTGAGCCCGGCCCGATCGCGGCGTGCCTCGCGGCGGCCGCGCGCGGTGAGCTGGTCGTCGAGCTCGTGGCCGACGGCACGCACCTCGCGCACGGGACGATCCGCAGCGTCGTCGAGCTCGTGGGGTCGCACGTCGGTGCCGACGGCGCCGTCGCCGGGCCGGACGCCGTCGCGCTCGTCACCGACGCGATGGCCGCCGCGGGCATGGCGGACGGCGCGTACGAGCTCGGGCCGATGCGCGTCACCGTCGCGCACGGCGTCGCGCGGCTCACCGAGGGCGGGTCGATCGCGGGCGGCACGTACCACCTGCTCGACGTCGTGCGCGAGACGGTCGAGGCCGGCGTGCCGCTGGTCGACGCCGTCCGCGCCGCGTCGTGGACCCCGGCGGCCGTGCTCGGCCTCGACGACCGCGGCGGACTCGTCGCGGGCCGTCGCGCCGACCTCGTCGTCACCGACGCCGACCTGCGTGTGCGCGAGGTCCTGCGCGCGGGCGAGCCGGTCGACCTCACGCTCTGACCCGCCCGCACTCGTCGCGCCGCCGACGCACCCGCCGAACCGGGGCCATCCCGCCCCCCAGCTCGTCCCGCGACGAGCGCCACCTGCGTCGTCCGGTCGGGGAGCGCGGCGAACCCGGGGTTGCGGGCGACCTGCGGGTCGAACTCACCGGTATGCCCGGGTTCGGCGCTTCGCACGGCTGACGGATCGTCTCCCGCGTCGGCGCAGGTCGGCGACGGCGCCGCCAATCGGAGAGCGCGTTCTCGATCCGCGGGCTTGACTCTCGTCATTTGTTCATCCAATACTCGTAACAGCGAAGCGCTTCGACGATGCGTTTCGACGAAGCGCTTCGACGGACGAGGCGACGGACCGGACCACAGGGGAGTGGCGACGATGGCGACGATGCAGGACGTGGCGCGACGCGCGCAGGTCTCGTTGAGCACGGTCTCCTACGCGCTGTCCGGGACCCGTCCCGTCTCCGACGCCACGCGCCGTCGCATCGAGGACGCGATGGCCGACCTCGGCTACCAGCCCAACGCGATGGCCCGCGGGCTCGCGTCGCGCCGCAGCCACGTGCTCGCCCTCATCTACCCGGCGATGGAGAAGGGCCTCGGCGGCACGGTCGCCGAGTTCGTCTCGTCCGCCGCGGAGACGGCGCGGGAGAACGGCTACCACCTCGTGCTGTGGCCCTTCCGCACGACCCAGGCCCCGGAGGTCCGCGACCTCGTGCGCCAGGGGATGGCGGACGGCGTCCTGCTCATGGAGGTCGCGCTCGACGACGACCGCGTCGACGTGCTCGACGAGGCCGGGGTCCCGTACACGATGATCGGCCGGACGCGCGACGTCACGGACCGGCCGTCCGTGGACATCGACTTCGAGCGCACGACGGACGACGCGGTCCAGCACCTCGTCGACCTCGGGCACCGGCACGTCGCCCTCGTGAACCACTCGCAGGCGACGGCGGACGACGGCTACGCGCCGACGTTCCGCGCCGAGGAGGGCTTCGAGGTGGCCATGCGTCGCCGCGGGCTCGAACCGATCGCGCTGCGCGTCGACGAGTCCCCGCGCGCGGGCCGCGACGCCGTCGCGACGCTGCTCGAGCGGGAGCCGCGCCTGACGGCCTTCGTCACCATGAACGAGATCGCGACGTTCGGCGTCGTCGCCGAGCTGCAGCAGCGCGGCGTCGCGATCCCCACCGACATGTCGATCCTGTCGATCGTCACGTCGCCCGGCGTCGGGGAGATGAGCAACCCGCCGCTGACCACGATGCACGCGCCCGGGGCCGAGCTCGGCCGCCTGGGCGTGCAGAAGCTGCTGTCCCTCGTGGACGGCTCCCGTCCGAGCACACCGAACGTGCTCATCCCGTGCGTCCTCGAGCCCGGCAGCAGCGTCGCCCCCGCGGCCGGCCGGTCCCCGGACGACGACGACCGCGAGCCCGAGGCTCGCTGAACCGACCGGCCGGGCGACGCCCCGGTCACCCTCCGGCTCCAGCGCCGGAACTCGATGAGGAGGACACGCACATGCTGCGATCCCGGAAGATCTCGCTCGTCGCTGCCGTGGCAGCGCTCCCACTCGCCCTGGCGGCGTGCGGGGGCTCCGGCGGCAGCGGGGGGTCCGACGACCAGACCCTGACGATCTGGCACTACGAGAACGAGGACTCCGCCATGGGCCAGGCGTGGGCCAAGGCGATCGAGATCTTCGAGGAGGAGAACCCGGACGTCGACGTCGTCGTCGAGAAGCAGACGTTCGAGCAGATCCAGAAGAACGCCAAGATCGTCCTCACCGGCAACGACGTGCCCGACGTCATGGAGTACAACAAGGGCAACGCGACCGCCGGCCAGCTCGCGGCGCAGGGTCTGCTCACCCCGCTCACCGACGCGGCGACGGAGCGCGGCTGGGACGAGAAGCTCAGCGGCTCGCTCCAGACGACCGCGACCTACGACGACCAGGGCCTCATGGGCTCGGGCGAGTGGTACGGCGTCCCGAACTACGGCGAGTTCGTGCAGGTCTACTACAACAAGGACATGTTCGCCCAGTACGGGCTCGAGGTGCCGACGACGCTCGAGGAGCTCGAGACCGTCATGCAGGCCTTCAAGGACCAGGGCGTGACCCCGCTGGCCGAGGCCGGCGCCGAGTACCCGATGGGCCAGCTCTGGTACGAGCTCGTGCTCGCGAGCTCCGAGCGCGACTTCGTCGACCAGTACCAGCTGTTCGACGGCGACCCGGACTTCCACGGCCCCGAGATGACGCAGGCGACCGAGAAGCTCGACTCCTGGATCAAGTCCGGGTACGTCGCGTCCGACTCCGCCGCGCTGACCGCCGAGGACATGGGCGTGTCGTTCATCAACGGCACCTACCCGATGATGGTCTCCGGCTCGTGGTGGTTCGGCCGCATCGTCGAGGAGATGGACGCCGACTGGGGCCAGTTCAACTTCCCCGGCAACACGCTCCAGGTCGGCTCGTCCGGCAACCTCTGGGTCGTCCCCGCGAACGCGGACTCGCCCGACCTCGCCGAGGAGTTCATCGACATCACGCTGCGCCCCGAGGTGCAGAACATCCTCGCGGAGAAGGGCGGCCTGCCCGTCGCCGGTGACGCGTCCGTCATCACGGACGAGCGCACGCAGCAGCTCACCGAGAACTTCCAGGCGATCCTCGACGACGACGGCCTGGCGTTCTACCCCGACTGGCCCGTGCCCGGCTACTACGACGTGATCGTCAGCGAGCTCCAGTCGCTCATCAACCAGTCGAAGTCGCCGACCGAGGTGCTCGACGGCCTCGAGTCCGCGTACGTGGACGGCAAGGCGGACCTGCTCGACAGCTGAGCGGACGCACGCGCCCGGCCGGTCGGGGCCGATCCCAGGATCGCCCCGGCCGGCCCGGCCCCCCACCCGAGGACCTCCCGCGAAAGAGACCGTCATGACCACCCGCACCGACACCGTGCCCGACGCCGGGCCCGGCCCCGCGCGCGAGGCGTCGCGCGCGGCCGCGGCGCCCCGCCGCCGTCGCCGGCCCGCCTGGCTCCCGTACCTGCCCTACCTCTTGCCCGGCGCGGTGGCGTTCGTCGTCGTGATCGGCTACCCGTTCGTGATGAACGTCTACTACAGCCTGTTCAAGTGGCGCGGCGGCATGGCGCCGATGCGCTGGAACGGGCTGGGCAACTACGCCGACCTGATGAACGACTCGGCGTTCTGGACCTCGTTCCAGAACTCGATCGCGATGATCCTCGCGATGGTCGTCGCGCCGACCCTCATCGGCCTCGTCCTCGCGGCCGTGCTGTTCGACTACCTGGGCCGGCGCTTCGGCCCGCGCGTCGCAGCGTTCCTGCGCGCCACGTACTACCTGCCGCAGATCCTGCCCGTCGCCGTCGCCGGCGTGCTGTGGAACTGGATCCTCAACTCCCAGACGGGTGCGCTCAACGTGATCCTGCGCGGGATCGGCATCGAGAACCCGCCCAACTGGCTCGGCGACACGACGACCGCGCTGCCGAGCGTCATGCTCGTGCTCATCTGGGTGCAGATCGGCTACCCCGTCGTCATCTTCATGTCCGCGCTGCAGCGCGTGGACCCCGAGCTGTACGAGGCGGCCGAGCTCGACGGCGCGGGCTGGTGGCGCCGCTTCGGGGCGATCACGATCCCGCAGATCCGCCCGGAGACGTTCGTCGTCACGCTCACGTGCACGGTCGCCGCGCTCAAGGTGTTCGGCCCCATCTACGTGCTCACGCGCGGCGGGCCCGAGAGCTCGACGCTCGTCCCGAGCTACTACTCGTACCTCAACTTCTTCGACAAGTCGAAGGTCGGCTACGGCGCCGCGGTGGCGACCGTGCTCACCCTCGTCATCATCGTCGTCGCCGTCGTGATCCTCGCGCTGCAGAGCCGCGCCGAGCGTCGTGAGCAGGAGGGCCGCTGATGTCCACCGTCACCACCACCCCGACCGCGGGCACACCCGCGGGGTCCGCGACGTCGTCCGGCAAGCGGCGCACGGTGCGCGCCACGCGCCAGGACGAGCGCTACCGCCGCGGCGTCGGCCGCTGGTTCGTGCTCGCCGCGGCGATCCTCGTCGCCCTGCTCATGCTCTCGCCGTTCGTCATCATGGTGCTCAACGCGTTCAAGTCGCCGGCCGAGTACTCCCAGGACGGCCCGCTGAGCATCCCCAAGGAGCTGTACCTCGAGGGCGTGCAGAACTTCTGGACGCGGACCAACTTCCCGCAGAAGCTCTGGAACTCCGTCTTCATCTCGGCGCTCGTCGCCGTGTTCGGGACGCTCCTGTCGCTGCTCAGCGCCTACGCGATCGGCGTCGGCCGCATCAAGGGCCGCCTGTGGATCGTCACCCTCTTCCTCGTGGCCAACATGCTGCCGCAGGAGGCGCTCATCTACCCGCTGTTCGACATGGCGCAGAAGGTGGGCCTGTCGAACTCGCAGTGGTCGATCATCATCATCTTCACCGTCATCCAGGCGGCGTTCGGCACGTACCTGCTCGCGTCCGTGCTCGGCACGTTCCCCCCGGCGCTGCTCGAGGCCGCGCAGCTCGACGGTGCCGGCCGCTGGCGCATCCTGTGGCAGGTCGTCTACCCGATCGTCAAGCCCACGCTCGGCGTCCTCATGATCTTCTTCTTCATCTGGACGTGGAACGAGTTCTTCATCCCGCTGGTCATGCTGACGACCAACGACACCCAGACGATCCCCATCGCCCTCGCGTCGCTCCAGGGCGACCGGATGATGGACGCCCCGACGACGAACGCGGGCGCGCTCGTCTCGCTGATCCCCGCGCTGATCTTCTTCCTGATCTTCCAGCGCACGCTCACCCGGGGCGTCACGGCGGGCGCCGTGAAGTGACCGCGGCCCGGGGCCGCCCCCGAGACTCCTGAACGCATCGACGAAGGAAGCACCACCCATGAAGTTCACCGACGGGTACTGGCAGGTCCGGCCCGGCATGCACCCCCTCTACGCGGTCGAGGTCGACGACGTCCGTGCGGACGAGGCGGCCGGCACGCTCACCGTGTACGCGCCGACGGCGAAGATCCGCGGCCGTGGCGACACGCTCAACCGCCCGATGCTCACGACGACGTACTCCTCGCCCGCGCCCGGCGTGATCCGCGTGCGCGTCGAGCACCACCAGGGCGCGGTGCGCCGCGGCCCGGCGTTCCAGGTGACCGGCGAGCCCGGGTTCCGGCCCGAGGTCGAGGTGCACGACGACGTCGCGGTCCTGCGGTCCAAGGACCTCGCCGTGCGCGTGCACCGGGGCGACCGGTGGCGTGTCGACTTCGAGGCGGACGGCGAGGTGCTGACGTCCTCGCTGCCCAAGTCGGTCGGGCACGTCACGTCCGACGACGGCGGCACGTGGACGCACGAGCAGCTCGCGCTCGAGCCGGGCGAGCTCGTGTACGGCCTGGGGGAGCGGTTCGGGCCGTTCGTCAAGAACGGCCAGGTCGTGGACATCTGGAACGAGGACGGCGGGACGTCGAGCGAGCAGGCGTACAAGTCCGTGCCGCTCTACCTCACGACGAAGGGCTACGGGGTGTTCGTCGAGCACCCGGAGAAGGTGTCGTTCGAGGTCGCCTCCGAGGTGAACACGCGCGTCCAGTTCTCCGTCGAGGGCCAGGCGCTCGAGTACCTGGTCATCCAGGGCCCGACCCCCAAGGACGTGCTGCGCCGGTACACCGCGCTCACGGGCCGCCCGGCGCGCGTCCCCGCGTGGTCGTTCGGGCTGTGGCTCACCACGTCGTTCACGACGAGCTACGACGAGCAGACGGTGAACGGCTTCATCGACGGCATGGCCGAGCGCGACCTGCCGCTGTCGGTGTTCCACTTCGACTGCTTCTGGATGCGCGAGTACCAGTGGGTCGACTTCGAGTGGGACCCGCGCACGTTCCCCGACCCCGAGGGCATGCTCCGTCGTCTGCACGACCGCGGGCTCAAGGTGTGCGTGTGGATCAACCCGTACGTCGCGCAGCGCTCGCCCCTCTTCGCGGAGGCCGCGGAGCAGGGCTTCCTCGTGAAGCGCGAGGACGGGTCCGTGTGGCAGTGGGACCTGTGGCAGGCCGGCATGGGGCTGGTGGACTTCACCAACCCCGACGCGACCGCGTGGTACATGGGCAAGCTCGAGGGCCTGCTCGACCAGGGCGTCGACTGCTTCAAGACCGACTTCGGCGAGCGGATCCCCGTCGACGGGATCGCGTGGCACGACGGTTCCGACCCGCGCAAGATGCACAACTACTACGCCCAGCTGTACAACGAGGCGGTCTTCCGGCTGCTGGAGCGCAAGCGTGGCGAGGGCGAGGCGGTCCTGTTCGCGCGGTCCGCGACCGCGGGCGGCCAGCAGTTCCCCGTGCACTGGGGCGGCGACTGCGACTCGACGTACGCGTCGATGGCCGAGTCGCTGCGTGGCGGCCTCTCGATGTCGATGTCCGGGTTCGGCTACTGGAGCCACGACATGGGCGGGTTCGAGGGCACGCCCGACCCGGGCGTGTTCAAGCGCTGGACGGCGTTCGGCCTGCTGTCGTCGCACTCGCGCCTGCACGGCTCGGGCTCGGTCCGCGTGCCGTGGGCGTTCGACGACGAGGCCGTCGACGTCACGCGCAAGTTCACCCACCTCAAGCTCTCGCTCATGCCCTACCTCGGGCGGGTGGCCGAGGAGGCGCACACCGACGGCGTGCCGATGATGCGCCCGCTCGCGCTCGAGCTGCCGCACGACCGTGCGGGTTTCACCGCGGACACGCAGTACCTGCTGGGCGACGCGCTCCTCGTCGCGCCGGTCTTCCGCGCGGACGGCCGCGTCGAGTACTACGTGCCCGAGGGCACGTGGACGCGCCTCGTCCAGCCCGACGACGGCCCCGCCCTGAGCGAGACCGTCACGGGCCCGCGCTGGGTCACCGAGACCCACGGGTTCGACTCGCTCCCGGTGCTCGTGCGCCCGGGCACCGTCCTCCCGGTGGGCGCCCGCACCGACCGCCCCGACTACGACTGGGCCGACGGCGTCACGCTGCACGCGTTCGAGCTGCCGGAGGGCTACGACGAGCTCGTGGTCGTCCCGCCGGCGGACGGCACGCCGGGGGCGACGTTCCGCGTGCGCCGGGCGGGTGCGACGCTCACCGTCTCGTCCGACGACGCCGTGGCGGGCTGGTCCGTGCGGGCCGGGTCCGCGACGGCCGCGGCGCACGGCGCGACCAGCGTGACGATCGACCTCGGCTGACGACGTATCCTGGGCGAGCATGTCATGGAAGCGCTCCCATGACATGCTCGCCCGTGCACCTCCCGCGCGTGCCCCGCTCGCACCCACCGAGACCGCACGAGCACCCACCGACCACCCGTCGCGGACCGCGTCGTCCGACGACCGAGCAGCGAGGACCCTCGTGACCACCGACACCACCGCCCCCGACGCCGTCGACACGCAGGCCGCGCCCGCGCCGTCGGGCCGCCGGACGTTCCCGACCGACTTCCTCTGGGGCTCCGCCACCGCCGCGTACCAGATCGAGGGCGCCGCCGCCGAGGACGGCCGCACGCCGTCCATCTGGGACACCTACTCCCACACCCCGGGCCGCACCCTCAACGGGGACACGGGCGACGTCGCCGACGACCACTATCACCGGTGGCAGGAGGACGTGCAGCACATCGCCGACCTCGGCCTCGGCGCGTACCGCTTCTCGATCTCCTGGTCCCGGGTCCAGCCCGGCGGCACCGGCCCGCTCAACCCCGAGGGCGTCGCGTTCTACTCGCGCCTCGTCGACGCGCTCCTCGAGAAGGGCGTCAAGCCCGTCGTCACGCTCTACCACTGGGACCTCCCGCAGGAGCTCGAGGACGCGGGGGGCTGGGCCAACCGCGAGACGGCGTACGCGTTCGCCGAGTACGCCCGCCACATGGCGCGCGAGCTCGGGGACCGGATCGACACCTGGACGACGCTCAACGAGCCGTGGTGCTCCGCCTACCTCGGGTACGGCTCCGGCGTGCACGCGCCCGGCCGCACCGAGCCCGCCGCGGCGCTCGCGGCCGTGCACCACCTCAACCTCGCGCACGGGCTCGCCGTCCAGGCGATCCGTGGCGAGCTCGGCGAGGACGCGAAGACGTCCGTCACGCTCAACCTCCACGTCATCCGGCCCGACGACCCGTCGTCGGCCGCGGACCTCGACGCGGTGCGCAAGATCGACGCCCTCGCCAACCGCGCGTTCCTCGCCCCCATGCTCGACGGCGAGTACCCCGCCGACCTGCTCGCCGACACCGCGCACGTGAGCGACTGGTCGTTCGTGCAGGAGGGCGACCTCGAGACCGTGCGCCAGCCGCTGTCGATCCTGGGCGTCAACTACTACTCGACCGTGCGCGTGCGCCACTTCTCCGGCGAGGGCGAGCGGTCGGAGAACGACGGCCACGGCGCGTCGAAGCACAGCCCGTGGATCGGCGTGGACGACGTCGAGTTCGTGCAGCAGCCCGGCCCGTACACCGCCATGGGCTGGAACATCGAGCCCGCCGGCATGACCGAGCTGCTCGTGTCCGTCGCGAAGGCCTACCCGCACCAGCCGATGATGGTCACCGAGAACGGTGCGGCGTTCGCGGACGAGGTCACGGTCGACGCCGACGGGACCCCCCGCGTGCACGACGACCGCCGCGTCGCCTACCTGCACGACCACGTCGACGCCGTGGGCGCCGCGATCGACGCCGGCGCCGACGTGCGCGGGTACTTCGCGTGGTCCCTGCTCGACAACTTCGAGTGGGGCTACGGGTACGAGCGCCGCTTCGGGATCATCCGCGTCGACTACGACACGCTCGAGCGCACGTGGAAGGACTCCGCGCACTGGTACCGCCGGCTCGCGACGTCGAACGTGCTGCCCGGGGTCGACGAGACCGCCTGAGCCGTTCCGCCCCGACGCCCGTCCGGAGGTCGTTCCGGGCGGGCGTCGTCGTGCGTGCGCCCGTCCGGGTGGTCCGTGGTCGGTCCGCGAGTGGGCCCTCGAGTCCTCCCGAGACCGAGGTGACGTTTGTCGCACGTGCACGGTTCGTGGCGCGACACGCCGAGCGAACGCGACACGCCGACGAGTTCGACGGCCCTCGTGCCCGGATTGGGATGGTTCGCGGAGGCCTCCAGGAGGGCGCCGGAAGGTGTCTGCGGACCGTGGAAGCGGCCTCGACGGGCCCGCACAGGGTGTGGACCGACGCCGTCCCCACCCTGTGGACGGCGTCTCGCGGTCGGCGCGAAGACGCCGTTTCCGGGCCGTCAGGGCGGTGGACGACGGGCTGTGGACGAGCGTTCCGAGGGAGTGTCAGAGGTGCCTGGGACCATGGATCCATGGCTCCTAGCACAGCCCACAGGGTGAAGTACGACCACGACATCTAGTGCGGTGGCACGGTGTCGACCACTAGGTATAGTGGTTGCACACCCAGGGGGCCGGAGGCCTTCTGGCGAATCACACAGACGTAGTTCCACCGGTGTCCTTCGAGGTCAGAGACGTTTCTCCCTCCCCGAGGACCGATCCCGGACAGAGCGCGAGAGACGAGGAGTCACCCCATGAGCGTCACGGTCTACAGCAAGCCGGCTTGCGTTCAGTGCGACGCGACGTACCGCGCTCTGGACAAGAAGGGCATCGAGTACGCGGTCGTGGACATCAGCCAGGACGCCGAGGCGCTCGAGCTCGTGCGCGGGCTCGGCTACCTGCAGGCGCCCGTGGTCGTCGCCGGGGACGAGCACTGGTCCGGGTTCCGTCCCGACCAGATCAACGCCCTCGCGCAGAAGGTCTCCCCGGTCGTCGCCTGACCGGCCTCCCGGGGCGCCGTGAGGCGCCCCGACCACGTACGGAAGCAGGCGGAGCAGGGCAGGACGGAGGTGCGTCCCCGTGGGGTCGCTCGTGTACTTCTCCAGCGTCAGCGAGAACACGCACCGGTTCGTCCAGCGGCTCGACCTGCCGTCCCTCGGCATGGACGTGCGGCGCATCCCGCTGCGTCCGACCGAGGGCTTCCTGCGCGTCGAGGAGCCGTACGTGCTCATGGTCCCGACCTACGGGGGCGGCAACGAGGGTGGTGCCGTCCCGCGCCAGGTCGTGAAGTTCCTCAACGACGCGCACAACCGGTCGTTGATCCGTGGCGTCATCGCCGCGGGCAACACCAACTTCGGCGAGGCCTACTGCATCGCCGGCGACATCATCTCCGCGAAGTGCCAGGTGCCCTACCTGTACGCCTTCGAACTCCTGGGAACAGCCGAGGACGCCGCGCGCGTCCGCGACGGATTGGGACGATTTTGGCAACGACAGTCACGGATTCCGGCGTGAGCGTGGCAGGTGGCGGCACGGTCGCCCAGGTGCCCCTGGCGGGGAGCGCTCAGCTCGACTTCCACGCGCTCAACGCGATGCTGAACCTCTACGGCCCGAACGGCGAGATCCAGTTCGACAAGGACCGCGAGGCGGCGCGCGCGTACTTCCTGCAGCACGTCAACCAGAACACCGTCTTCTTCCACGACCTGCAGGAGAAGCTCGACTACCTGGTCGAGAACAAGTACTACGACCCGGCCGTGCTGGCGAAGTACGACCGCGCGTTCGTCAAGTCGCTGTTCGAGTTCGCGTACGCCAAGAAGTTCCGGTTCGAGACGTTCCTCGGCGCGTTCAAGTACTACACGTCGTACACGCTCAAGACGTTCGACGGGAAGCGGTACCTGGAGCGCTTCGAGGACCGTGTGTGCATGGTCGCGCTCGGCCTCGCGGACGGCAACGAGCAGGCCGCGCTCGACATCGTCGAGGAGGTCATCTCGGGCCGCTTCCAGCCCGCGACCCCCACGTTCCTCAACGTCGGCAAGGCGCAGCGCGGCGAGCCCGTGTCCTGCTTCCTGCTGCGCATCGAGGACAACATGGAGTCCATCGCGCGCGGCATCAACTCCGCGCTGCAGCTCTCCAAGCGCGGCGGCGGCGTGGCGCTCCTGCTCTCGAACATCCGCGAGCACGGCGCGCCCATCAAGCACATCGAGAACCAGTCGTCGGGCGTCATCCCCGTGATGAAGCTGCTCGAGGACTCGTTCTCCTACGCGAACCAGCTCGGCGCGCGCCAGGGGGCCGGCGCCGTCTACCTGCACGCGCACCACCCGGACATCCTGCGGTTCCTCGACACCAAGCGCGAGAACGCGGACGAGAAGATCCGCATCAAGACGCTGTCGCTGGGCGTCGTGATCCCGGACATCACGTTCGAGCTCGCCAAGAAGAACGAGGACATGTACCTCTTCTCGCCGTACGACGTCGAGCGTGTCTACGGCAAGCCGTTCGCCGACATCTCGGTCACCGAGAAGTACGACGAGATGGTCGACGACTCGCGCATCCGCAAGACGAAGATCAAGGCGCGCGACTTCTTCCAGACGATCGCCGAGCTCCAGTTCGAGTCCGGCTACCCGTACATCATGTTCGAGGACACGGTGAACAAGGCGAACCCGATCAAGGGCCGCATCACCCACTCGAACCTGTGCTCGGAGATCCTCCAGGTCTCGACGCCGTCGACGTTCAACGAGGACCTCTCGTACGACCACGTCGGCCGCGACATCTCCTGCAACCTCGGCTCGCTGAACATCGCCAAGACGATGGACTCGCCCGACTTCGCCAAGACGATCGACACCGCGATCCGCGCGCTCACCGCGGTCTCGGACCAGACGAGCATCGAGTCGGTGCCGTCGATCAAGCGCGCGAACGAGGCGGGCCACGCGATCGGCCTCGGCCAGATGAACCTCCACGGCTACCTCGCGCGCGAGCGGATCCACTACGGGTCCACCGAGGGTGTCGACTTCACCAACATCTACTTCTACACGGTCGCCTACCACGCGATCGCGGCGTCGAACCGCCTCGCGATCGAGCGCGGTCGCGCGTTCGGCGGCTTCGAGGACTCGAAGTACGCGTCGGGGGAGTACTTCGACAAGTACACGGACCAGGTGTGGGAGCCGGAGACCGAGCGCGTGCGCCAGCTCTTCGCCGACGCCGGCGTGCACGTGCCGACGCAGGACGACTGGAAGGCCCTCAAGGCCTCGGTCATGGAGCACGGGATCTACAACCAGAACCTCCAGGCCGTCCCGCCGACGGGCTCGATCTCCTACATCAACAACTCGACGTCCTCCATCCACCCGGTGCCGTCGAAGATCGAGATCCGCAAGGAGGGCAAGATCGGGCGCGTCTACTACCCGGCGCCCTACCTGACGAACGACAACCTCGAGTACTACGAGGACGCGTACGAGATCGGCTACGAGAAGATCATCGACACGTACGCCGCCGCGACGCAGCACGTCGACCAGGGCCTGAGCCTCACGCTGTTCTTCAAGGACACGGTCACGACGCGCGACGTCAACCGCGCGCAGATCTACGCGTGGCGCAAGGGCATCAAGACGCTCTACTACATCCGCCTCCGCCAGATGGCCCTGGAGGGCACGGAGGTGGAGGGCTGCGTCAGCTGCATGCTGTAGTCGCCTGAGGCAACTATCGGTTGCCTCGATGCCCGGTGTCGTCGGCCACCCTTCCGGAGAGGCGTGGCCGACGGCGCAGGGTCCGGTCCCACGAAGTCGTCCCGGCCGGTCCGGGGTCAGCAGGAGAGAAGAAGGCAGATGTCGCCCACGGGGAAGCTCAAGCTCATCGATCGCGTGAGCGCGATCAACTGGAACCGTCTCGAGGACGAGAAGGACCTCGAGGTGTGGGACCGCCTCGTCGGGAACTTCTGGCTGCCGGAGAAGGTGCCGGTGTCGAACGACATCCAGTCGTGGCACACGCTCACCGCGCAGGAGCAGCAGCTCACGATGCGGGTGTTCACCGGTCTGACGCTGCTCGACACGATCCAGGGCACGGTCGGCGCCGTCTCGCTCATCCCTGACGCGATCACGCCGCACGAGGAGGCGGTGTACACCAACATCGCGTTCATGGAGTCGGTGCACGCGAAGAGCTACTCGTCGATCTTCTCGACGCTGTGCTCGACGCGCGAGATCGACGACGCGTTCCGCTGGTCGGAGGAGAACCCGAACCTCCAGCGCAAGGCCGAGATCGTCATGGAGTACTACAAGGGCGACTCGCCGCTCAAGCGCAAGGTCGCGAGCACTCTGCTCGAGTCCTTCCTCTTCTACTCCGGCTTCTACCTGCCGATGTACTGGTCGTCGCGCGCCAAGCTGACGAACACGGCCGACCTCATCCGCCTCATCATCCGCGACGAGGCCGTGCACGGGTACTACATCGGCTACAAGTTCCAGAAGGGCCTCGAGAAGCTCTCCCCGGAGGAGCGCGACGAGCTCAAGGCGTACACGTTCGAGCTGCTCTTCGAGCTGTACGACAACGAGGTGCAGTACACGGAGGACCTCTACGACGGCGTCGGGCTCACCGAGGACGTCAAGAAGTTCCTGCGGTACAACGCGAACAAGGCGCTCATGAACCTCGGTTACGAGGCGCTCTTCCCCAAGGACGAGACCGACGTCAACCCGGCGATCCTCTCGGCGCTGTCGCCGAACGCCGACGAGAACCACGACTTCTTCTCCGGGTCCGGCTCGTCGTACGTCATCGGCAAGGCCGTCAACACCGAGGACGACGACTGGGACTTCTGAGACCTCCCTCAGACCCGGTGGCCCGTGGCGGCTGACCAGAGGCCCGGAACCGCAGAATCTGCGGTTCCGGGCCTCTTTGCGTGCCGACCCGGACAGGCAGAGGAGGTCGGAGATGAGCACAACTGGCCGTTCGGTGGGGCACGCAGATGGCACGCGCACACCTTTGAGATGGCGACCGAGGCGGACGGCGGCCGGAATCTGGTCCCGGCGTGCCTCGAGGGTCGTGCCCAGCCGTGCCACAAGTACTGGTGCTGACGGTCCGAGATCCGCGAGATTCCGCCGATCTCAGGTGGCGTCGCACATCGACGGAGTGCCAGGCAACGGAGTGGCACGGGGTGCGGATCGGACCCGCGGGAGGAACCGATGAGGGGCAAGAAGAGCCGGGAGGCGTGGGGGCGGCTCCGGAAGCTGTCGTCCGGTCGCTGGCAGTCCCGATACCTCGGTCCGGACGGCAGGGAGTACACGGCGCGGACCGAGGACGACCGGGCATTGACCTTTCAGACGAAGACGGGCGCGCGCGCATGGCTAGCCGCGACGCGAGAATCTACGTCCGACAGTGGGTGCCCCCCGCGGCGATGGCCGAACGTCGCCGCGCGGAGGCGATCGCCGAAGCCGCGCGAGCGGTTGTCTTCCGCGAGTACGCCGAGCGCTGGCTAACAAAGGTGCGGGAGGAGCCCAACCGCAGGGGAAGATGTGGTCCGCGGGGACGGTGCGCATGTACCGGAGCAAGGTCGAGGGCTACCTCGTTCCGGAGTTCGGAGACACCCCGGTGCGCTCGATCGACGTGGACCGGATCCGGAGATGTCAGCACGGCTGGACAGGAGTCCGGCGGAGACGAACAGGGAGGCGACCCACAACGGCGTCACGAGGCCGGTGCTGATGGTCCTGATGATGATCCTGCGCCAGGCCGCCAGGGATGGGGTCATCCCGGCGACACCGGAGGTCAGCATCGCCAAGCAGAGGCATCCACGACGGCGGCGGCTGACGCGCGCACGGCCGCTCTGAAAGGTCCGCGGGCACGGGATCGGCTACGACTACGTCCATATGGCGATCGACGACCACTCCCGGCTCGCGTACGCCGAGATCCACCCCGACGAGAAGGGCACCACCTGCGCCGGGTTCCTGACCCGGGCCGCCGCGTTCTACGCCACCCACAGCATCGCCATCGAACGCGTTTTAGCGACAACGTGAAGAACTACCGACAGTCCCACGCGTTCCGCGACGCTGCGGCCGACCTCGGGATCCGACTGAAGTTCATCAAGCCGCACTGCCCTTGGACCAACGGCAAGGCCGAAGGCTTCAACCGCACCCTGGCCGCAGAATGGGTCTACGCACGCCCCTACACCTCCAACCAGGACCGAGCCCAGGCATTGCCGATCTGGCTGGACCGGTACAACCTGGAACGTCCCCACACCGGCATCGGCGGGCTACACCCCATCGACCGCGTGAACAACGTCCCGGGTCAGTACAGCTAGGCCAGCCGGTTGCTCTGGGTGAGCAGGAAGGTGATCAGGTTCGCCGCTCGGGTGTACAGGTAGTCCCGGGCACCAGCGGGGACTTGTGACGTCCGAGTTTCATGGTGGCGGATGCTAAAGGTATTTCCAATTTCTGTGAGCACGTTCATTTCCGCCTCTGCCACATTGCGCAGTTTAGGATCGCCAATGTGCGCCAAGAGTTCCTGAAGGCTCTTTTTCTTATCTCCGCCGGGAATGTCGATCGTCTTCAGTCGCTCGAAGGCATCCCAGAGTCGTTCAAGTCCCAGCCGGCGCTGATCGTACTTCCGGGACGTGTAGAGCCTGCGTGACTCGAGGATCAGGCCGTCGAGATCGTCGTCTCCTGTGGCGGGACGTAGGTCAGAGATCGCCTGCCGCAGAACCGGCGTCCCTACCCGCTGGACGGTACCGTCGCTGGTGAGTTCGAAGGTCGTGCCCCCACGAGCGAGGATCAGGTTCACCTCCTCTCGGAACAACCTCGGCCCGTCCTCGGTGGTGAAGATCAGCTCGTGGTGACCGTAGAACTCGTGCCACCTTCCGCTTTCGGGGCGAGCAATCCGACGGGCGGCGTACTCGACCAGGTCCAGCACCTGCTCGTCGGTGGGATCGCTGCTCGTCGTCTGCGGCCACTCAAGTCCAGGGATCAACGCCCGCAGTTCCTTGCCGAGCTTGGCTGCGGCGGTGCCCGCGACGCCCTGTCCGTCCGGACACGCCAGTGGGAACCGATGGGCGAACCAGTTCTGGTCGATCTTCGCCTCCACCAGGTTGACCAACCCTGTGGAGGTCTCTGGCGGCAGGGCGTCCGCCGTCCGTGGGGTCGGTCCGCTGACGCGGTCGCTGAAGAAATGCGGGGTGTCCAAAGTCACCGCACTAGTGTGATGTGCCACAACCCTTTGCGCTACGTAGTTCCTGCTTGTGTGGCCCTCCGATTCCGACACCCATGGCCACCGGTGCGCACCTGTCCCCCGAGACGGTGGCCAGCGAATCACGCTGTCTCTCAGGTCGCGTGCGTAGTGGATGGCGTCGCCGCCACCATCCGATGACTCCAGCTACAGTCGCGGAGATGCTCGAGGTGGAGGAGTTGGACATGGGCCATAGGGTGCGTCCATGCCGATCATGCAGGTCAACGCCGCCCACACGCCTCAACAGGGCCGGAGTTCCGCATGAGGGGGATCAACGGCAGGTTTCGTCAGCGCATCGAGCAAGCACACCGGTCGGGGACCATGCGGATCGCCGCGCCCGCGCTGGTTTCGCTCCTGGGCTGCGGCGCCGGCGGCTACCTCGGGTGGGCCTTGGCGTTCAACCTGAACACCTACCGGCCCAACGTGGGCGAGTGGTGGTCAGTCTTTTTCATCGCGTTCACCGGGATGATGTTTGTCCCGGTCGTGATCGCAGCCCGGAGGACCGTCGCGCCCAGGTTCGCGGTCTCGTGGTTCGTGGTCGCTGCCGCAGCGACTTATCTGTGGACGTCGAACACCTTTGACTACGACGTCCGCCTGCTGGCGGACCCCGCGGAGTTCGGAGTGTTCGTCGTCGACACCCCCGAGTACGCCGACGCGCTCACCGATGTGCGGCTGACCGTCTCCGATTCCGACGCGCTCCTCGAAGTGGATGCCGAGCCGAGCTCGTCACCGCTGTTCATCATTGTCGCGCCGACTCCGCCCGAGTACGGCTGCATCGAGTACGGCACGTTCGAGGGGTCTGTGGCGTACGGGTGTACAGCCCCTGCCACCATCCAGTTCGAGAACGCGGTGTCGTACGAGTGGTCCGGCGCCGCCCTGGAGGCTGGCGGGGTGTCGATCACCACCAACGACACCGAGATGATCGGAGAGCTCCCTGTCGCTGCCGTCCCAGTCGACGTCACATTCCAGACTCATTCGTCGTTCGACGACGTCCGCATCTTCAACCGCCCGTTCCTCGGCGTCGCTGCGGTAAACCAGTACAACGTCACGTTCCCGGCCGATGCCCAGACGATCGCCGACGACAGTTGGACCGCCATGGTCGAGTACCGGCACCCTCGCGGCACCGCTCTGCTGTCGATCGCGCGGGATCTAAGCCTGATCCTGCTGGGCGGAGCTGTCTCTCTCTTCCTGATCCCGGAGGTGCGGATCAGAGAACGGAAGCCGTTGCCGGCCACGAGTGAGCCGCCCTCGTCCGTCGCCCCGGCCGATCCGAGCAGCGTCCAGTCTTCCGAGGCAGAGCCCCATAGCGAGGAACAGCCGCCACGGCGCCCGAGAGCCGCCTGGGTCGGCGCACTGGCAGTCGTTGTTGTGCTCGTCGCGCTGCGGCAGCGTCGAGGCCTTGCCCTCTGACCTCATTGCCTGGCATCGTCTTGCCCCCCGCCGCCGGGGCTGTGCCCGTGGCGGGCTTGCTGCCCGGCAGCACGACGCTCTTCGCGCCTGGGCCCCGCGCCAGCAACACCGATCGGCCGCCGGCGCCAGCGCGTCCCATGCCGCCCGGCACAGGACTGTCTCGGCTGCTGGTGAGTCGTCTCGGAGCGGACCGACCACCTCGACATCGAGGCTGGGCACGAACGCAATATCGCTAGGCGAGATCGAGACCCTCCGGGCGCGGTCGGGCCCCGGGCACCGCCGGGGGAGTGGCCTGTGGCGCGTATGGTTCGGCCCCGTCCGCTGCGCTCGGCGCGGCCCGCTTCGCTTGCGCCACACCTTCCCGGCATGGAACTCGAAGTCCTTTTCACAGAGTGACCCAGTAGCCTAATTGAGCACGGTACGGGCCTGCGTGGGCTGAACTTTCGTTCCCAGCATGGGCGTATCTACGAGTGGCACGCAGCTGGCACGACGTCATCGGACCACTGCAGAATCCACGGAACTCCGCGCCTCTCAGCTCTTCTGGCAAAGATGGGACTTCTGACCGTCGCCAACCCCCGCGCCGAGGGCCCGAACCTGCAGGAACCGCGGGTCCGGGCCTTCGACGTCTGGCATAGTCCCGCCATGGGCATGCTCAGGGAGCGGCTGCGCGCCGCGGGCCTCGACGACGTGACCTCCGTCGAGCCGGTGAGCGGTGGGCTTGCCGCCACGGCCGGGCTGGCCCGGCGGGCCGTCGGCGAGCCGTTGTTCGTCAAGGCGTTCGACGAGGACGCGCCGGGCGACGACGTCTTCAGCGTCGAGGCCGAGGGCCTGGCTGCGCTGCGCGCCGCCGGCGTCGAGACCCCGGAGGTCGTCCACGCGGGCGCCGACCTGCTGGTGCTGTCGACGCTCGCTCCGCGGCCCTCGACCCCGGTCTTCTGGGAGCGGCTCGCCCGCTCGCTGGCGCACCTGCACACCACGACGCGGAGCGACCGCTTCGGGTGGCACCAGGACGGCTGGCTCGGCCGCCGTCGGCAGGTGAACACCTGGACGGAGGACGGCTTCGAGTTCTTCGCGGAGCACCGGCTGCTGCGCTGGCTCGACGAACCCCGGGTCCACGCCGCGCTCGACGCCGCGGACCGGGCAGCGCTCGAGCGCCTGTGCGCGCGGCTCCCGGAGGTGCTGCCGGGAGGACCGGCCTGCCTGACGCACGGCGACCTGTGGGCGTCGAACGTCATGGCGACCGTCGACGGCCACCCGGCGCTGATCGACCCCGCCGTCTCCTACACGTGGGCGGAGGTGGACCTCGCCCACGTGTGGACGACCGCGCCCCCGCCCGAGGCCGGTGCCTTCTTCGGGCTCTACGCGGAGCTCACGGGCCTCGACGACGACTGGCGCGCGCGCCTGCCCGTCGTCCAGCTCCGGCAGCACCTCGCCGTCATCGCGCAGTTCGACCCCGACTGGGGCGCGGCGGACGCCGTCCGCGCGACGCTGGCCCCCTTCCGGGCGCGCTGACCGACGACGGCCGTCGGCTCAGTCGTTCGGGCGGGACCGTGCGCCCTCGACGGGCGGGTCGGCCGACCACGGGAACGTGATCCAGAGGTCGGTGTCCTTCCACCAGTAGTCCGGCTGGATGATCGTGCGCGGCTTGGTGTAGAGCACCGCCGACCGCGCCTCGGCGCCGTGGGTGCTCAGCATCTCCATGACCAGGGCGAGCGTGCGGCCCGAGTCCGCGACGTCGTCGACCACGAGCACGTGCGCGCCCGGCAGGTCGGAGGTGTCCATGAGCGGCGGGAGCACGCGCGGGTCGGTGAGGGTCTGGCCGATGTCGGTGTAGAACTCGACGTTGAGCGTCCCGACGCCCTTGGTCCCCAGCGCGTACGCGACCGCGCCGCCGGGCAGGAGGCCGCCGCGCGCGACGGCGACGACGACCTCGGGGCGGAACCCGCTCGCGACGACCTGCTCGGCGAGCTCGCGCGCGGCGACGCCGAAGGTCTCCCACGTGAGCACCTCGCGCTCGGGCGGGACGGCGGTGCTCGCCGACGGCGCGTCGTCGGGCACGGAGGGGACCGGGGTCGTGGAGGCGTCCGTCATGGGTCGAGAGTACGTCGCGCGACACGCGGCCTCTGCCGGTCCAGGTCCCGGCGGTCCGGGACACACGGCCCGGACCCGCGACCCGTACCGACGCGACGAGGGCCGCACCCCGGCGGGATGCGGCCCTCGTCGTGCTGTGCCGGCTCGGTGCCGGATCAGTACGCCGCGAGGATGTCCACGACGAAGACGAGCGTCTCGCCCGCCAGCTCGTGCGTGTTCTCGTCGCTCTTCTCGCCGTACCCGAGCGACGCCGGGATGACGAGGAGCACCTGGCTCCCGACGGTCTGGCCGGACAGGCCCTGGGTCCAGCCGGCGACGACGCCGCTCAGCGGGAAGGTCGACGGCTCACCGCGGTCCCACGACGAGTCGAACTGCTCGCCGTCGAGCTTCCAGCCGGTGTAGTGCGCGATGACGGTCTGGTCCTCGGTGACCTCGGGGCCGGTGCCCTTGATGAGCGGCTGCACGACCAGCTCGGTCGGCGCGGTGTAGCCCTCGGGGATCTCGATCGACGGCTTGCCCGAGTCGTCGAGCGTGACGACGGGCAGGCCCTCGGCAGGCGTCACGGCCTCGCCCTCGGCGCGGTCCGGGACGTCCGCGGGGTCGGGAGCGACCGGGGCGTCCTTGACGGCCGTGACCTCGCCGACGGTGAGGATCGCCGTGCCGTCCTGACCGGGCGCGGCGAACAGGAAGCGGGTCCCGACCTTCTTGCCCACGAGCACCTCGATGAGCTGCGGGTACACGCTGTCGTCGAGCGGGACCGACTGCGCCGAGTCGTCCTCCCAGGTCGACCCCACCTTGGAGCCGTCCGCGCCGGAGTACGCCGCCTGGTGCAGCGTGACCTCCTGGCCCTTGGCGATCTCGTCGCCGTCGCCGTCGTCCAGCGAGATCGCGGCCGCGCCCGACACCTCGAACGGCGTCTCGAACTCCACGGTGGGCTCGGCGCCCGGGTCGCCGGTGACCGTCACGGCCTCGAGCGCCGCGACGTCCTCGGGCGCCGACGTCGCGGCGTCCGCGCTGTCGGACTCGGACGGGCTCGGCGACGTCTCGTCGCCGGACCCGCCCTCCGACGAGCAGCCGGAGAGGACGAGGGCGGCGCCCAGGGTGAGCGCGGCGACGCCGCGCAGGGTGCGGTGCTTCACGAGGGGGGTCCTTCGGGTCGGTGGGACGGCGCGGGGCCGTCGGGTCTGGGCCGCACCCCGCAGGACGGCGGTCGTCGGCGTCCCGGGTCGGGGCCGCCTCGCGTCCGCACGCCGGGTGCAGCACCGGCGCGGACACTCTAGCGGTCCTGCCTGGGCACCCGCTGGGAGCCTCCGGCCCGGCGGCTGCGCCGGACCGTCGTCCCGCCCGTCGGCAGCCCCCGCGCGCGGCGCCCGGGGGAGAATGGGCGCATGCCGTCCCGTCGACCGTCCCGCAAGCGACCCTGGGGAGCGGAGCCCGCGCCCCTCGACCTGGACCGTGCCCTCGGCGGCGCGCGGCGCGAGTCCGGGGCCGACGGCGAGTGGCAGGTCCGGACCGTGCGCGGCGGGTCCAAGACGTACCTGTGCCCGGGGTGCAACCAGGAGATCCCGCCCGGGACGGGCCACGTCGTGGCGTGGCAGGAGGACTCGTTCTTCGGCGCCGAGACGGCGCTCGACCACCGCCGGCACTGGCACACGTCGTGCTGGCAGGCGCGTGGGCGCCGTCGCCCGCGGTAGTGGTCCGCGTGGACAAACTAGGCTCGACCCTGATGAGCACCGCACCCGATCCCACGCCCGCCGGAGCCGACGCACCGGCCGGTCCGACCCCCATCCGGTCCCTGACGGTCCTGCCCGCACGGCGCGAGGACGTCGAGCTGCACACGGCGGACGGGCTGACGCTCGTCGGCGAGCTCGCGCTCCCCGCGGACCGCGACCCTGCCGCGACCCTCGTGACCCTGCACCCGCTGCCGACGCACGGCGGCTACATGGACTCGCACGTGTACCGGAAGGCGGCGTGGCGCCTGCCTGCCCTGGCGGACCTCGCGGTGCTGCGGTTCAACACGCGCGGGACGTCGTCGCCGCGCGGGACGAGCGAGGGGACGTTCGACGGCGGCGACGCCGAGCGCTTCGACGTCGCCGCGGCCATCGAGCTCGCGGAGTTCCGCGATCTCCCGCACCGCTGGCTCGTCGGGTGGTCGTTCGGGACGGAGCTCGCGCTCAAGCACGGGACCGACCCGGCCGTGGAGGGCGCGATCCTGCTGTCGCCGCCGCTGCACCGCGCGACGGACGAGGACCTCGACCGGTGGGACGCGTTCGGCAAGCCGCTCGTGGTGCTCGTGCCCGAGCTCGACGACTACCTGCGCCCCGACGAGGCGCGGCGACGCTTCGCGCGCGTGCGCAACGCCGAGGTGATCGGCGTCGACGGCGCCAAGCACCTGTGGGTGGGGGAGCCGTCCGTGCGGCGTGTGCTCGACGAGATCGTCGGCCACGTCCGGCCCGGGTTCCCGCTGCCGCTGCCGACCGAATGGTCCGGCGACGGGACCGGGGCCGTGACGGCCGAGCGCGACACCGCCGACTCCGACCAGGCGAGCTACGACGCGAGCCGGTCGGACGGCGTCGACGACTGACACCCCGGCGGGACGGGCGAAGCCGTGGCACGGTGGGACGAGACCGGACGACGACCGAGGCGCGACCTGAGGAGGACGACGTGACGACGGCCCCGCTCGAGACCTTCACGCTGCGCGAGGGGTACGGGACCCCGCTCGTGCTGCTGCACGGCTTCCCCCTGGACCACCGCATGTGGGCCGACGTCGCGGCCGCGCTGCCGGGCGACCCCACCGTCGTCGCCGTCGACCTCCCGGGGCTCGGTGCGAGCCCGCTGGCGGGCGGTCCGGCGTCCATCGACGCCGCCGCCGACGCCACCGCCGCCGCGCTCACCGCGGCGGGGATCACGCGCGCGGTCGTCGCCGGGCTGTCGATGGGGGGTTACGTCGCCCTCGCGCTCGCGGAGCGGCACCCCGACCTGGTGGCCGGCCTCGGGCTCGTGGACACCAAGTCGACGGCCGACACCGACGAGGCCGCCGCCAACAGGCTACGCATCGCGGACGACGCCGCGCGGTCCCAGACCGTCGACGCCGTCCTCGGCATGCCGGGCGTGATGCTCGGCGAGACGAGCAAGGCCGTGCGCAGGCACCTCACCGCGAGGCTCGAGGAGTGGATCCGCGGCCAGCGGCCCGACGGCGTCGCGTGGTCGCAGCGCGCGATGGCGGCCCGGCCGGACCGCACCCACGTCCTCGAGGCGTTCGCCGGCCCGGTGGCCGTCGTCGTGGGGGAGGAGGACGCGATCACGCCCGCGGCCGAGGCGGAGCACATGGCCGACGCCGCGCCCGACGCGCAGCTGGTCCTCGTGCCCGGCGCCGGGCACATGAGCGCGGTCGAGGACCCGGCGGCCGTCGCAGACGCCCTGGCCGACCTCCTGGCCCGCGCCGCAGCCTGACCGGGCGGGCCGTCCCCGGCGTGCCGGGGCCGCCGTCGGTCAGCGCCTGTCGAGCACCAGCGCGAGCGCGTCCGCGAGGTCGATCGACTCGCCGTCCCGGCCGCCCTTGCCCAGCACGAGCGGCGGGTCCGACGGCTCGACGTCCACCCCGCGCAGCCGCCCCAGCACGGTGCCGGGCACCCCGAGGACGTAGAACTCCCCGTCCTCGCCGACGGCGACGCTGCGGTTGCGGCGCAGGTACCAGCCCTTGAGCGGGGTCCGGTACGTGGCGCTGCCGTCGAACGACCGGGCACGCAGCGGCTCGGGCGCGAGGCCGCGCTCACGAGCGCGCACCACGAACTCGGCGAGGAGCGCGCGCGCTGCGGCGCTCTCCCGCGCCCGCTGGCGGTCGAGCTCGCGTTGCTGGTGCGCGGCGGCCTCGGTCCGCTGCCGACGCCAGTCGTCGGCAGCGGAACCGGTGCGGCCCGAGGGGTCCGCGGAGGACACCGGTCAGGCCGGCGCGGGGGCGTCGGACTCGGACTCGGACTCGACCTCGGCCTTCGCCTGACCGGCCGAGCCACGCTTCGTCGAGGCGCCCGACCGGTCCTGCTGGGCCGGCTCCTCGGCGACGACCGGGAACTCCGCCGTCATGAGCGTCGCCGCCCGCGCCTGCTGCGCGGGCGTGCCCGCGGGCACGGCCGGCTTCTTCGTGGCGGGAGCCTTCGCGGCCTCGGCCTCGCCGCCGAGGAGCCCCCGCAGCTCGTCGAGGTAGGTGTTGATCGAGTCGTGCTGGCGCGTGAGGTCCTCGAGCTGGCGCTGGGCCACGTTGCGCTGCTGCTCGGCCTCCGCCTTCGCGTCGCTCACCGTCTGGTCCGCGAACGACCGCGCCTCGGCGACGATCTGGTCGGCGTTGCGACGGGCCGTCGACATGAGGTCCTTGACGTACGCGTCGGACTCCCGGCGGACCTTCTCGGCCTGCTCCAGCGCGAGCGCGACGCGCTTCTCGGCCTCCGCCGCGTGCTCCTCTGCCGTGGAGACCAGCTTCTCCGTCTCGGCCTTGGCGGCGGCGTGCCGCTCCGCGTTCTCGCGCTCCGCCTCCTCGCGGCGGCGCACGACCTCGAGCTCGGCGTCGGCGAGGGCGGTGCGGGCCTTGTCGCGCAGCTCCTCCATCTCCGACGTGACCGCGTTGGCGGCCTCGGTCGCCTTGCGCTGCGCCTCGTCGACCTGGCGCTGCGCCTCGCGGCGCGCGTTCTCCAGGAGCTCGGCGGACTCGCGCTCGGCGGACTCGCGCTGGGCGGCGGTCTCCGCCGCCACACGGGCGCGCAGCTCGGCGGCCTCGCGCTCGGTGGTGACGCGCAGCTCCGTCGTCTCGCGCTCCGCCGTCGCCTTCAGCGTCCCGAGCTCGCGCTCGAGCGACGCGCGGCGCTCGCTCTCCTCGGTGGCGATGGCGCTCTGGATGCGCGCGGCCTCGCGCTCGGCGGAGCCGACGAACTCCTCGGCCCGGCGCTGCGCGCTGAGCAGCGTGCCCTCGGCCTCCGAGGCGCTCGTGGCGCGGATCTCCTCGGACTCGAGCCGCGCGCTGTTGAGGAGCTCGGCGACCTCGTTCTCGGCGCGGGAGCGCACCTGCCCGGCCGACAGCTTGGCACGCGCCATGATGTCGGCGGCCTGGGCGTTGGCCTGGGAGAGGATGTCCGCGGACTGCTCCTCCGCGGAGCGCATGAGCTGCTCGATGCGGGAGCCGAGGCCGGCGTACGAGGGGCGTTCGGCCTCGCGGAGCTGCCGCTGCGCGTCGGAGAGCTCGCTCGTGAGCTGCATGGCGCGGGCGTCCGCGGCCTCGACGCGCGAGCGCGCGTCCTCCACGGCCTTCTCCAGCTTGGCGAGCTGGGCCTCGACCTGGACGCGGTCGTAGCCGCGCATCGTGATGGGGAAGAGCGTGCGCTCGTCGGACACGTCGATGACCTCCGGTGCTGGTTCGTCGCGGCGTCCGCCGCCGGGCGGCGTCCCTCGCGAGGAGGGAGGGCGCGGCGGTCGTGCCACGGCCCCGCCGTGCTCCGACCAGGATACGGGGATCGGGCTGTCCTGAATACCCGGATTGGAGCAGGTGAGACGATGGTCGCAGTGCTGCGGGACGGACGGCGCAGGGCGAGGGGCAGGCCGGTCCGGCGGCGTCGCGCGCGCCCTCCCTGAAGGTCGGCTGACGAGCGTGGGACCGTGGGGAGAGGGCCTCGTGAACGGATCGTGAGGATCCGCGCCCGATCCCCCGCGGTCGATCGACGAGGGGTTTCGCACCTATTCTGGAACGTCGATCGACGAAGGGAAGCTCGGTGCTGCAACGAATCATCGCCGCCCTCCTGCTCGTGGGAGGGCTGGTGGCCGTCGGCCTCGGCGTCGCGTCCGCCACGGTGTGGCGGGACAGCGACACGGTCGTGGCGACCACGGCCTACACGGGGGACGGCACCATGCTCGTCACCGAGCCCGGGGTCCTGGACCTCGTGGCCGAGGACGTGACGATCCGTGCCACGGCACCGGGCGAGCAGCAGGTCACCCTCGCGATCGGGCGCGAGGTCGACGTGACCGGCTGGGTCGGGGAGGACGCCCACGGCGTCGTCACCGGGCTCAGCGACTGGGACGCGCTCGCGACCCGCGCGGCCGAGCCGGCCGCCGCGGAGGAGCCCGCCGAGGGCGAGACGCCCGCGGAGGGCGAGAGCCCCGCCGAGGGGGAGACCCCGGCCGAGGACGCGCCCGCCGAGGCCGAGACGCCTGCCGAGGGTGAGGCCGCCGAGGGGGAGACCCCGGCGGACGGCGAGACCCCCGCCGAGGGCGAGACGCCGGCCGAGACCGCCGTCGTCGGCGTCGACCCCGCCGGGTCGGACATGTGGTTCGAGGAGTCGACGGGCGCGGGCTCGGCGAGCCTGCGCTGGTCAGACCAGCCCGGCCGCTGGCAGCTGCTCGTGGCCGGCGTCGGGGAGGGTGCCGTCGCCCCGACGCTCGAGCTCTCCTGGCCGCGCCAGGTCGAGACCCCGTTCCTGTGGCCGGGCGTCATCGGCGGTGCGGTCCTCATCCTCCTGGGCCTCGGCATCGGCGCGGCGAGCATGCGACCGAAGCGCCGCGGCCCGTCGGGGCGCGGCACCGCGACGTCAGCCACTCCGGCGGTCGCCCCGGCCGCGGCCGCGCCGGGAACGTCGTCGGGCGATCGCGACGACGACGCGTCCGACGGCGAGGTGCCGACCGACACCGCGCAGGTGCGCATGCTCACGCGGCGCGAGCTGCGCGAGCGCGAGGAGGCGGACCGTCTCGCCCAGCAGCAGTCCCGCGCCCAGAAGCCGCGGCGCGCGTGGCTCACCGGCCAGATCCCGATCGTCGCGCGGGGCGAGCGGCGGCCCAAGACCGCGGCGCAGCCGGCCGTCGACGCGGCGGACGGGCACCCGACCACCCAGGACAGCGCGACGACGCGTGCCGACGCCTGGCGTCGGGCGTGGGGATTCACGCCGGGCAGCACGGGGACGAGCGAGGCGCCCGACCCGCAGCGCGACACGGACGAGACGAAGGACAGCACCCGATGATCAGCACCACCCGCGACACGGCACGCCCCCGCGGCGCGCGCCGTCACCTCGCCGGGGTGGCCGGCGGTCTGGTCGGCGCGCTCCTGCTCGCCGCCTGCTCCGCCCCGCTGCCGACGGCGCAGCCCGACCCGACCCAGGACCCGGCGCCTCCCGTCCTCTCCGAGGCGCAGGAGACCGTGGTGCTCGACGCGGTCGCCTCCGCGCTCGCCGCGGCGAGCGAGGCGAACGACCCGAAGCAGCTCGAGGGCCGCGTCACCGGCCCGGCGCTCGCCATCCGCACGAGCCAGCTCGCGGTCGCGGCGGCGCGCGGCAACGCGGACCTCGTGACCGAGCTGCCGACCGAGGCCCAGCAGGTCGTCATCCCGACGACGCAGACCTGGCCCCGCACCTCGTACGCCGTGAGCGTCCAGCCCGAGAGCCTGCAGACGCCTCGCCTGTCCGTGCTCGAGCAGGCCGGCGCTCGCGACCCGTACCAGCTCTGGGCGTGGGTCCGGCTGCTCCCCGGCGTGACCATGCCGAGCTTCGCCGACCCGAGCATCGGGAGCGAGGCCGTCGCGCCCGACGACTCGAGCCTCCTCGTCACGCCCACGGACGCCGTCGCGCAGTACGCCGACGTGCTCAACCTCGGGACGGGCTCCGGCTACGCCGAGGCATTCGAGGACGACTCCTTCCGGACGCTGCTCACCGAGCGCGCCCAGGCCTGGACCACGGCGCTCGAGCCCGCGGCCGGCAAGTACGCGCTGACGTTCACCCCGGACGCCGACGAGCAGGTCCGCGCGGTCCGCACTGCGGACGGGGGCGCGCTCGTGGTCGGAGCCATGACGTCGGCGGAGTCGATGACGGCGGAGGAGGGGGCCCAGGTCCCGCCCGACACCGAGACGATCAAGGCGCTCTACGGCGACAAGACCCCGACGAACGTGCTCAAGGTCGGGTACCAGGACGTCGTCGCGCTCTACGTCCCGCCCGCCGGGTCGGAGGAGAAGATCCGCGTCGTGGGCAACGAGCACGTCGCGACGTCCGTCGCGAACAGCTGACCCTCCCTAGGATTGCGTCCATGAGCGAACCTACCCAGCAGCCCGCGTTCGACGTGCGCGGAGCGGTCGACCTGTCCGCGCTGAACCGGCCGCAGTCCCCGCCGCCGGGGGAGGAGGGCGGCGCGCCCGCGGCCGGAGGCTATGTCGTCGACGTCACGGACGAGACGTTCGGACAGCTCGTCCAGGACTCGACGCAGTACCCGGTCGTGGTCCTGCTCTGGATCCCGACCGACCAGGCGAACGCCCAGCTCGGCACGGACCTCGGCGCGCTGGCCGACGAGTACGCCGGCCGCTTCCTCCTGGCCCGCGTCGACGCCCAGGCGTACCCGCAGATCACCGCCGCGTTCCAGGTCCAGGGCGTCCCGACCGTCGTCGCGATCCTCCAGGGCCAGCCGGTGCCGCTGTTCCAGGGCGCCGCGCCCGTGGAGCAGGTGCGCTCGGTGATCGACCAGGTGCTCCAGGCCGCCGAGGCGAACGGCGTCACCGGCCGGGCGCCGTCCCAGGGCGGCGACGGCGAGCCGGCGCCCGCCGAGCCGGCCCCGGAGCCCGAGCCCGAGCTCCCGCCGCTGCACCAGGAGGCGTACGACGCGATCGAGCGTGACGACCTCGACGCCGCCGTCGCGGCCTACGAGAAGGCGATCAAGCAGGACCCGCGCGACGCGCTCGCCGTCGCCGGCCTCGCCCAGGTCCGCCTCCTCCGGCGGACGCGCGACGCCGACCTCGCGACGGTCCGCGCCGCGGCTGCCGCCGCACCGCAGGACGTCGACGCCCAGCTCGCCATCGCCGACCTCGACATCCTCGGCGGTCACGTCGACGACGCGCTCGGCCGCCTGCTCGACCTCCTGCCCGGAGCCGACGCCGACGCCAAGGAGAAGCTGCGCGTGCGCCTCCTCGACTACTTCGAGGTCGTCGGCCCCACCGACCCCCGCGTCGGCAAGGCCCGCCAGCGCCTCGCGATCAGCCTCTACTGACGCACCTGCACCTGCACCTGCACCCGAACACGGACGATCGGCGGCCGGTCACCCACGGTGACCGGCCGCCGTCGCGCTGAGGAGGCGGCGCAGAAGGCGAGACGAAGCCGGGTGGGTGGGGTGGTGGCGCCGGGTCGTGGCGGGCCTGGCGGGAGCCGCGAGGGACGAGCGGCGGATGGTAGACCCGGCGCCACCACCCCACCCACCACCCAGGGCGACCACGTCCACGCACCCGGGCGACCAGCGGCTACCTCGATGACGGGACGAGGTACAGCGCGCCGAGCGGGGGCAGGCGCAGGGTCGCGGAGTGCGCGCGACCCTTCCACGGCACGGCCTCCGCCTCGACCTCGCCGAGGTTGCCGACGCCGGACCCGCCGTACACCTCCGCGTCGGTGTTGAGCACCTCGCGCCACGCCCCGCCGGACGGCAGCGCGACGCGGTAGCCCTCGTGCGGCGTCCCGGCGAAGTTCACGACGACGGCAACCTCACCCCCGTCGCGGCCGCGGCGCACGTAGGCGAGGACGTTGTGGTCGGCGTCGTCGGCGTCCAGCCACTCGAAGCCGGCGGGGTCGTGGTCGAGCTCCCAGAGCGCGGGGGTCGCACGGTAGAGCGCGTTGAGGTCGCGCACGGCGCGCTGGACGCCCTGCCGCCCGGGGTCGGCGGCGAGGCCGTCCCAGTCGAGCGAGCGGCCCTCGTTCCACTCGGAGTGCTGGCCGATCTCGCTGCCCATGAAGAGGAGCTGCTTGCCGGGGTGCGACCACTGGTAGGCGAGGAACGCGCGGACTCCGGCGCGCTTCTGCCAGTCGTCGCCGGGCATCTTGCCGTAGAGCGAGCCCTTGCCGTGCACGACCTCGTCGTGGCTGATGGGCAGCACGAACTGCTCGGAGTACGCGTAGACCATCGAGAAGGTGATCTCGTGGTGGTGGTAGCGGCGGTTGATGGGCTCCTCGGCGACGTAGCGCAGGGAGTCGTTCATCCAGCCCATGTTCCACTTGAGCCCGAACCCGAGGCCCCCGGCCGACGTCGGCCGGGTCACGCCGGGCCACGCCGTCGACTCCTCGGCGATCATCATGACGCCGGGCGTGCGCCGGTAGGCGGTGGCGTTGGCCTCCTGGAGGAACGCGATGGCCTCGAGGTTCTCGCGCCCGCCGTGCACGTTGGGGTGCCACTGGCCGGGGCCGCGCGAGTAGTCCAGGTAGAGCATGGAGGCGACGGCGTCGACGCGCAGCGCGTCGACGTGGAACTCCTCGAGCCAGTAGGTCGCGTTGGCGACGAGGAAGTTGCGGACCTCGTTGCGGCCGAAGTCGAAGACGTACGTGCCCCAGTCGGGCTGCTCGCCGCGCAGCGGGTCGGCGTGCTCGTAGCAGGGCGTGCCGTCGAAGCGGGCGAGGGCCCACTCGTCGCGCGGGAAGTGCGCGGGCACCCAGTCGACGACGACGCCGATCCCGGCGGCGTGCAGGCGGTCGACCAGGTAGCGGAAGTCGTCGGGGTGGCCGAAGCGTGACGTCGGGGCGTAGTAGCCCGTGACCTGGTAGCCCCACGACCCGCCGAACGGGTGCTCGGCGACAGGCAGGAGCTCGACGTGCGTGAATCCCTGCTCGACGACGTACGCGGTGAGCTGCTCGGCGAGGTCGCGGTACGACAGGCCCTGCCGCCACGACCCGAGGTGCACCTCGTAGATGCTGAGAGGCTGCGTGTGCGGGTCGTGGGCGGCGCGCGCGGCGAGCCACGCGTCGTCGGTCCACGCGAACTGCGACTCCACGACGATGCTCGCCGTGGCGGGCGGCACCTCCGCCGCCTTGGCGAGCGGGTCCGCCTTCTGCCGCCACGACCCGTCAGGGCCGAGGATCTCGTACTTGTAGCGCGCGCCTGCGCCCACGCCCGGCACGAACAGCTCCCAGACGCCGGTCGAGCCGAGCGAGCGCATCGGGTGGGTCGCTCCCCAGCCGTTGAAGTCGCCGATGACGCGGACCGCGCGCGCGTTGGGCGCCCAGACGGCGAACGCCGTGCCCGTGGTGTCGCCGAGCGCGCTGGGGTACGTGCGCAGGTTGGCCCCGAGGACGCGCCACAGCTCCTCGTGCCGCCCCTCCCGGAGGAGGTGGAGGTCCACCTCGCCGAGGGTGGGCAGGAAGCGGTAGGGGTCGTCGGCGGTCGTGGCCTCGTGGCCGTAGCGCGCCCGGACGCGGTAGTCGGGGGCGTGCCGGGTGCCGTCGGCGTCCTGGTGCACCGGGACGACGGCGGCCCACACCCCGTCCTGCTCGTGCGCGGCCGCGTGCTCGCCGTCGGTCGTGACGACGACGACCTCGTCGGCGAGCGGGCGCAGCACCCGGACGACGGCGCGCGCGTCGCCGGCGTCGGGCGCCAGGTGCGGGCCGAGCACGGCGTGCGGGTCGAACGTGCGCCCCGCCGCCGCGGCGGCGAGCGCGTCCGGCGGCACGACGACGGGGGGCGGGGCGGGGGATGCGGCGGACCCGGTCATGGGCCAACCTTTCCACGTCTACGGCACCGCCACGCGACGGGCTCGCCGGGTGGTCGCAGTAGGCTCGCGACCCGGAGGAAGGAGTGCCGTGGCAAGGATCACCATCGCGGACATCGCCCGGGAGGCCGGGGTCTCGACGGGTGCGGTGTCGTACGCGCTGAACAACCGGCCCGGCGTGTCGGAGGCGACCCGGGCCCGGATCCTGGGGATCGCGGCCGACCTGGGCTGGGCGCCGAGCTCGGCCGCGCGCTCCCTCTCCGGGGCACGGACGGAGACCGTCGGACTGGTCCTGGCGCGTGACCCCGGGATGCTCGGGGTCGAGTCGTTCTACATGCAGTTCCTCGCGGGCATCGAGTCCGAGCTGTCGAAGCGGTCGTACGCGCTGCTCCTGCAGGTCGTCCCGGATCAGGAGACCGAGCTGCGGGCGTACCGTGCGTGGCGCGCGGCACGTCGTGTCGACGGGGTGATCCTCGTCGACCCGAGCGTCGACGACCCGCGGATCGCGATGTTCTCCGAGCCCGAGGCGCTTCCCGCGGTCGTGGTGGGGGACCCGGCGCTCGCGGGCGGTCTGCCGAGCGTGTGGACGGACGACGCCGCGGCGATGCGTGAGTCGGTGCGTTACCTGCACGCCGTCGGGCACCGCCGGATCGCCCGGGTCGCGGGTCTGGAGGGGTTCGGGCACACGGGGATCCGCGACGCGGCGTTCCGCGAGGAGATCGCGGCGCTGGGCGCGGAGGGAACGGTCGTGCGCACGGACTACTCGGCCGTCCAGGGGGCAGTGGCGACGCGGACGCTCCTCACGAGCGCGGACCGGCCGACGGGGATCATCTACGACAACGACGTCATGGCGGTCGCGGGGCTGGGGGTCGCGAGCGAGATCGGTGTCCGGGTGCCGCAGGAGGTGTCGATGATCGCGTGGGACGACTCACCGCTGTGCGAGGCGACGTTTCCTCGGCTGTCCGCGCTGAGCCACGACGTCACGCGGTACGGCGCACACGTCGCCCGTCGCCTGTTCGACCGGATCGAGGGGAAGGCCGGGGGGAGCTTCCTCGACTCCACGCCGACGCTGCGGCCACGCGGGACGACGGCACGCCGCTCCTCCTGACGCGCTTCACCGGTCTCTGGCGGAGCTTCCGCGCCGATATCAGTTCGTTACGGGGCGGGGTTGGACTTACGAGAACTTAAGCGCTTCACTTGTTGTGTCGCCAGTGATGCCCGGTACGTGGGCTCGTCGCACGCGACGTCAACGACGACCAAGGAGTGGAACGACATGGCAAGGAAGCAGACCGCCGCCGTGCTGGCCGTGACAGCGCTGACGCTGGCCCTCGGCGCGTGTTCGAGCGGCCCGGGCGAGGGGGGCGGAGCGGAGCACGGCGAGCTCTCGGGCACCATCACCGTCCTGACCAACCGCACGGACATCGTCGACACCACGCTCCAGGACTACGCGGACCTGTTCCAGGCGGAGAACCCGGGCGTGACGGTCGAGTTCGAGGCGATCACCGACTACGAGGGTGACGTCTCGATCCGCCTCAACACGCAGGACTACGGCGACGTGCTCCTCGTCCCGAACTCGGTGAGCAAGGACCAGCTCCCTCAGTTCTTCGAGCCCCTCGGCACCGTCGACGAGCTCTCGCAGGAGTACCGCTTCATCAACGAGCAGGCCTACGACGGGGACGTCTACGGCATCGCGACCTTCGGTACCGCGATGGGCTACGTCGTGAACACGAAGGTCTGGGAGGCGGCCGGGATCACCGAGCCGCCCACGACGCCCGAGGCGTTCGTCGACGCCCTCCAGCAGATCGGTGAGAGGACCGAGGCGGTCCCGTACTACACGAACTACGCGGACGGCTGGCCGCTCACGCAGTGGCAGAACAACCAGGGGACGCTCGCGGGGACCGACGCCGTCAGCCTCCGGACCGCGCAGGACGACCCGTGGGCCGAGGGCAACGAGCAGTACGCGATCGACGGCCTGCTGTACGACGTCGTCGCCGCGGGCGTCACGGAGGAGGACCCCACGACCACCAACTGGGAGGAGTCCAAGACCCTCCTCGGCACCGGCAAGGTCGGCGCGATGGTGCTCGGCTCGTGGGCCGTGCCCCAGATGCAGGACGCGGCCGAGGCGGCCGGCGGGTCCGCGGACGACATCGACTTCTGGCCGATGCCGTGGCAGACCGAGGGCACGTTCACCTCGACCGTCTCGGGCGACTACAAGCTCGGCATCTCGAAGCACTCCGAGAACAAGGCGGCCGCGCGGGCGTGGGTCGACTGGTTCCTGAACGAGTCGACGTTCGCGGCCGAGCAGGGCGGCATCTCGCCGGTCGTCGGTGCCCCGGCGCCCGACAACCTGGCCACGTTCGACGCCCTGGGCGTCAACCAGGTCGAGCTCTCCCCGGCGCCTGCCGGTGAGGAGACGTGGGACAACGACATCAGCAACGAGGCGGAGATCGACCTCTGGGGAGACAAGTACCGCAAGCAGCTGGTCGACGTGGCCCGCGGCGCCGCGGACGGCGACAAGGAGTCCTTCTTCGCCGACCTCAACTCCCGCTGGGCGGCCGCGCGCGCGAACGTCGTCGGCTGACGCAGGAGTCCTGGTACGCGTGAGGCCCCCGGCCGCCCCGCTGGGGGTCTCACGCCCGTCTCGACCGAAATGAGCATGACATGGCTGTGACCAGTCCGACCGTGGCGACTCCGACCGAGCCGCGCAAGCGGAGCGCTACCTCCCGACCGCCGAGGCGACGGTCCGGGTCGCTCACTCCGTGGCTGTTCCTCGTCGTCCCGCTCGGGCTGCTGCTCGTGTTCACGTACCTGCCGGTGGCGAACATGATCTGGTACAGCTTCACCTCCTGGGACGGTCTCGACGCGGTGAAGGAAGGCGTCGGGTTCAGGAACTACGTCGACATCTTCACTCGTCCCGAGCTGTTCCGCGTCTTCTTCGTCAGCCTCTACTACCTGGTCGGGGCTCTGGTCCAGCTCGCGCTGGCGCTCTACTTCGCGACGATCCTCAGCTTCAGCACGCGGTTCCGGAACTTCTTCAAGGGCGTCATCTTCTTCCCGTACCTCCTGAACGGCGTGGCGATCGGCCTCGTCTTCCTCTACTTCTTCCGCCCGGACGGGACGTTGGACGCCTTGCTGGCGATCGTGGGCGTGCAGGAGACGCCGCACTGGCTCGGGGACCCGTCGATCGTCAACTACTCGCTCGCGGGCACGTCCGTATGGCGCTACATAGGCCTCAACTTCGTGCTGTTCCTCGGCGCCATCCAAGCGATCCCGGGCGACGTGTACGAGGCCGCGGACCTCGACGGCGCGACGTCCTGGCAGAAGTTCCGCTACATCATCTTCCCGGGTATCAAGCAGATCGTCGGTCTGTCCCTGATCCTCGCCGTCTCGGGCGCGCTCTCGGTCTTCGAGATCCCCTTCATCATGACGAAGGGCGCGAACGGTTCCGAGACCTTCGTCATCCAGACCGTCGACACGGCGTTCCGGTACTCCAAGGTCGGTCTCGCGTCCGCGATGGCCGTCGTGCTGCTGATCATCGTCCTCGTGATCAGCGCGATCCAACGAAAGCTCTTCCCGGACGAGAAGGGAGACCTGGTATGAGCGCCCCCACCGCACCCGCGCCGACCCGGATCACCGCAGCGGACACGATGCGAGGGGCCGTCGCCCGGTTCTCGAGAGGCGTCGCGCCCGTCGCCGGCCCGCTGGCCACGACGGCGAAGTACATCAGCCTCGTCGTCGCCTGCGCGGCAGCCGTCGTCCCGATCCTCACGATCTTCTTCGCGGCCTTCAAGTCCCGCGAGGAGTACGTGACGACCGGTCCGCTCGACCTCCCCCAGAACTGGTTCAACCTCTCGAACTTCACGAGGGCCTTCACGGACAGCGACATGCTCGCGGGCTTCGTGAACACCATGATCATCCTCGTCGTCGCACTTGCCGGGACGATCCTCATCGGCACCATGACCGCGTACGCGGTGGACCGGTTCGACTTTCGCGGCAAGAAGGTCGTCATGGCCGGATTCCTGCTGGCGACGCTCGTCCCTGCGGTCACCACGCAGGTCGCGACGTTCCAGATCATCAACGGCCTCGGGCTCTTCAACACCCGCTGGGCCGCGATCGTGCTCTTCATGGGCACGGACATCATCGCGATCTACATCTTCCTGCAGTTCATGCGCTCCATACCGCGCTCGCTCGACGAGGCCGCGATGCTGGACGGGGCGAACCGCCTGACGATCTACGCGCGCATCATCTTCCCGCTGCTCAAGCCGGCGATCGCCACCGTCGTCATCATCAAGGGCATCGCGATCTACAACGAGTTCTACATCCCGTTCCTCTACATGCCGTCGAGCAAGCTCGGCGTCATCTCGACGACCCTCTTCCGGTTCAAGGGACCGACGGGGTCGGAGTGGGAGGTCATCGCGGCCGGCACGATCCTCGTGATCGTCCCGACGCTGGTCGCCTTCCTCCTTCTCCAGCGACACATCTACAACGGCCTGACCGCAGGAGCCACGAAGTGACCTTCACCGAGACACCCGCCCTCAGGGCGACCCGCCGCGAGCTGCACGAGGGCTGGACGGTGAGCGCCGTCGGGGGGGCGATTCCCCTGGGGACGACCGTCTCCGACGTCCCGGCAACGGTCCCGGGGAGCGTGCACACGGACCTGCTCGCCGCAGGCCTGATCGACGACCCGTACCTCGACGACCACGAGCGCCTCCAGGCGTGGATCGGTCGCACCGACTGGGCGTACACCACCCGCTTCGCGTGGTCCCCGGACGGGCACGAGCGGCACGACCTCGTCTTCGACGGACTCGACACCGTCGCGGAGGTCCGGCTCAACGGGACGGTGGTGGGCACGACGACGAACATGCACCGCACCTACCGGTTCGACGTCGGTCCGCTGCTCGTCGAGGGTGAGAACGAGCTCGTGGTCCGGTTCTCCGCCCCCGTCCCGTACGCCGACCGGCAGAGCCTGCTCCTGGGCTACCGGCCGCAGGTCAACCAGCACCCGTTCAACGCGATGCGCAAGATGGCCTGCAGCTTCGGCTGGGACTGGGGTCCCGACACGGCGACGTCCGGGATCTGGCGTCCGGTGCGCCTCGAGTCCTGGTCGGTGGCGAGGCTCGCCCAGGTGCGCGTCCACGCGACGGTCGCGGGCGAGCCCGGCGAGCCCACGGCATCGACGGCGGGCCGGGTGCGCGCGGTCGTGGAGGTCGAGCGCTCCGGCGCAGGTCGCGGTCTCGCGCCGCTCACCCTCGCGGCGTCCGTCGCCGGGGTCCGGGTCCAGGTGCCGGCCGACGGCGGCACGGCCGAGGTCGACGTCGTCGTGCCGCAGGTCGATCTCTGGTGGCCACGCACGCACGGCGACCAGCCGCTCTACGACGTCGCTGTGGAGCTGCTGGGCGAGGGGGCGACCCTCGACGCGTCCACTCGTCGCCTCGGCTTCCGCACCGCGACGCTCGAGATGGAGCCCGACGAGGACGGCACGTCCTTCCGGTTCGTCGTGAACGGCGTGCCCGTCTGGGTCCGCGGGGCGAACTGGATCCCGGACGACGCGTTCCCGCACCGGGTGACGCGCGAGCGGTACGCGGCACGCATCGACCAGGCGGTCTCGGCGAACCTGAACCTCCTGCGCGTGTGGGGTGGCGGGATCTACGAGTCGGACGACTTCTACGACCTGTGCGACGAGCGGGGCCTGCTCACCTGGCAGGACTTCCTCTTCGCCTGCGCGGCCTACGCGGAGGAGGAACCGCTGCGGTCCGAGGTCGAGGCGGAGGTGCGCGACAACGTCGCCCGCCTCGGGCACCACGCGTCGCTCGTGCTGTGGAACGGCAGCAACGAGAACATCTGGGGCTTCCACGACTGGAGCTGGCTGCAGCGTCTCGACGGCCGCACCTGGGGGCTCGGGTACTACACCGACCTGTTGCCGCGCGTGGTCGCCGAGCTCGACCCGGACTGCGCGTACACGCCGTCGAGCCCGTGGTCGGGCAGCCTCGACGTGCACCCGAACGACCCGCGGCACGGCTCGATGCACGAGTGGGAGCTGTGGAACCGCCAGGACTGGCCGCACTACCGCGACACCGTGCCGCGCTTCATGGCCGAGTTCGGCTGGCAGGGGCCTCCCACCTGGTCCACCCTCACGCGCGCGATCAGCGACGACCCCCTGACGCCCGAGTCGCCCGGGATGCTCGTCCACCAGAAGGCGATGCAGGGCAACGACAAGCTCACGGACGGGCTCGTCGCACACGTCCCGCTGCCGGACGCGATGGAGGACTGGCACTGGGCCATGTCCTGGAACCAGGCGACCGCCGTGCGCACGGCGCTCGAGCACTACCGCTCCTGGAGCCCGCGCTGCATGGGTGCGGTCGTCTGGCAGCTCAACGACTGCTGGCCCGTGACGTCCTGGGCCGCGGTCGACGGCGACGGGCGCGTGAAGCCGTTGCTGCACGCGCTGCGCCACGCGTTCGCCGACCGACTGGTCACCGTCCAGCCGCGCGGGGAGGACGGGCAGCTCGTCGTGGCGGTCGTCAACGACTCCGCCGAGCGGTGGCGCGGTGACCTCGTCGTCCGGCGGACCCGCTACGACGGGGTCGAGATCGAGGCGGCGAAGATCCCCGTCGACGTCGCGGCACGCGAGACGGCCACGGTCCCGCTGCCGACCGACCTCTCCGCCCCGGGCGATGCCGCCGGCGAGCTGCTCGTCGCGTCGCTCGGTCACCAGAGCGCGACGTGGTTCTACGCCGAGCCGCGCGACAGCGCGCTGCGCAGCCCCGCGCTCCACGTCGAGGTGACCTCGACGGAGGACGGGGCACGGGTGCGCGTCACGACCGACACCGTCGTGCGGGGGCTGTCGCTCCTCGCGGACAAGGTCCACCCGGAGGCCGTGGTCGACGACGCGCTCGTCGACCTGCTGGCGGGGGAGAGCGTCACGTTCCGCGTCACGGCCCCGGTCCCGCTGGACCGCTCGGCGCTCGCGGACCCTCGGGTGCTGCGGAGCGTCAACCAGCTCGTCGTGCGCCGGACGGCGGTGCCCGCATGACGGCGCCGGCGATCGACCCCCGGCCACGCGGCGGGGTGAGCGACGAGCTCGCCTGGACCGAGCGCGAGACGCACGTCGCCTGGCTCGACGCGCACACGCGGACTCTGCTCGGGTTCGGGCGTCACGTCGTCGCGCCGGGGGGAGGGGCTGCCTACCTCGACGAGACCGGGACCCCCGACCCGGAGGCGGGCGTCCAGACGTGGATCACGTGCCGGACCGTCCACGTCTACGCACTCGGTGCGATGCTGGGCGTGCCCGGGTGCGAGCCGCTCGCGCGCGGGGCCCTCGACGGCCTGCTGGGACCGCTGCGCGACGCCGAGCACGGCGGGTGGTTCCACGCCCTCGACGCGCAGGGCGCACCCGATCTCGCCGCGGGAAAGTCCGCGTACGACCACGCGTTCGTCCTGCTCGCCGCGTCGAGCGCGACCCTGGCCGGCCTGCCCGGCGCGCACGCCCTGCTCACGGACGCGTGCTCCGTGTTCCTCGAGCGCTTCTGGGACGACGCGACCGGGCTGGTCGTCGACACGTGGGACGCGTCGTTCGCCGTCCTCGACCCGTACCGGGGACTCAACGCGAACATGCACGCGGTCGAGGCGATGCTCGCCGTCGCCGACGCCACCGGGGACGTCGCGTGGCGCGACCGTGCCGCGCGCGTGACCCGGCTCGTCGTGCGACTCGCCGGGGATCACGACGGCCGGCTGCCCGAGCACTTCGACGCCACGTGGACGCCGGACCTGGAGCTCAACGCCGACCGGCCCGCCGACCCGTTCAAGCCCTACGGGGCGACAGTCGGGCACGGGCTCGAGTGGTCCCGGCTCCTCCTGCACCTCGAGGGCGCCCTGGGCACGCTCGCGCCGTCCGACCTGCGCCCGACGGCGACCGCGCTGTTCGACCGGGCCGTGGCCGACGGCTGGGCCGTGGACGGCGCGGACGGATTCGTCTACACGACCGACTGGTCCGGTGCGCCCGTCGTGCGCGAGCGCATGCACTGGGTCGTCGCCGAGGCGATCGCCGCCGCGGACGCCCTGCACCGACGGACGGGAGATGTCCGGTACGCGGACCTGTACGCGACCTGGTGGGACTACGCGGTGACCTTCGTGGTCGACCACGACGGGGGATCGTGGCACCACGAGCTCGATCCGTCGAACCGCCCCGCCGGGACCACGTGGCCGGGAAAGCCCGACCTGTATCACGCGGTCCAGGCGACGCTCCTGCCGCGGCTCCCGCTCGGCCCGTCGATCGCGCGCGCCGTCCACGACGGGCAGGTGGCCTCGTGACGCGATTCCTCGTGGTCGGTGAGGCTCTCGTCGACGTCGTCCCCGACGGTCCGGGAACCACCCGGGACCTGCCCGGAGGGAGTCCCGCGAACGTCGCGCTCACGCTCGGTCGGCTCGGTCGTGAGGTGTTGCTCGCCACGGTGCTCGCCCCCGACGAGCGCGGCGCCCTGGTCCGCGACTGGCTCGCCGCGAGCGGCGTGGAGGTGGACGCGAACGTGCCCTCGACGGGCCGGACGTCGGCCGCGACGGTGTCCCTGGACGCCCAGGGGCAGGCGACGTACACCTTCGACCTCGCGTGGGAGCTCGGGCTCGTCGACCTCGGTGACGCGGGGATCGTCCACGTCGGCTCCGTCGCCGCCGTGCTCCCGCCCGGGGCCGATGCCGTCCGGGACGTCGTGCGCCGGGCGCGCGGGACCGCCGTCGTCTGCTACGACCCCAACGTGCGTCCCGCGCTCGTCGACGACCCCGCGGCGGTCCGGGCCCGCGTCGAGGAGCTCGTCGCGCTCGCGGACGTCGTCAAGGTGAGCGACGAGGACCTCGCCTGGTTCGCCCCGGGGACCGACCCGCTCGACGTCGCGCGCCGCTGGTCGGCGTGGGGCGCGGCCCTCGTCGTCGTGACGCGTGGGGGCGACGGTGCGACGCTCGTCCGACATGACGGCCGTCTGGTCGAGGTCCCGGGCCGCGCGGTCGACGTCGTCGACACCGTCGGCGCGGGCGACACGTTCACGGGGGCGCTGCTCGACGCGCTCGCGGCGCGCGGGGTGCGGGGCCCGGGAGGCGCGGACGTCCTGCGCCGACTGTCGGACGCGGCGGTGCGGACCGCGGCACGGTCCGCGGCGGTCGCCGCGTCGGTCACGGTGTCCCGTGCAGGGGCGAACCCGCCGACGCGGGCCGAGCTGCGCGCGGTCGAGGGTCCGGTGCGGCCCGCGCCGTTCCCCGGGGCGCCCGTGACCGGCATGACCTGGGGTTGGACGGGCGTGCGCGGGACCTGGACCGGTCCGGGCGCCGAACGCTCCATGGACGCGCTCCAGGGCCTCGGCGTGGACTGGGTGGCCGTGACGTTCTCCGCGAAGCAGGACACGCCGCAGTCGACCGTGGTCCGCTACGGCGACGAGCCGACGGTGAACGACGACGAGGTGCGCGCCGCGATCCGCGCGGCGAAGGCACGAGGCTGGAAGGTGTGCCTCAAGCCGGTGGTCGACTCCGCGGACGGGACGTGGCGAGCGTTCATCGGCTTCTTCGACGACGACGTCCCGGGCGAGCCCTCATGGGACGAGTGGTTCGCGTCGTACACGGAGTTCGTCGTGCGCCACGCGCGCATCGCCGCCGAGGAGGGGGCGGAGATGTTCTGCGTCGGGTGCGAGATGGTGCGGGCCGACGGGCGCGACGCGCAGTGGCGCGCCCTCGTCGCGGCCGTGCGCGAGGTCTACGACGGCCTGGTGACGTACAACTGCGACAAGTACCAGGAGGACCGCGTCACCTGGTGGGACGTGGTCGACGTGATCGGCAGCTCGGGCTACTACCCCGCCGGGACGTGGGAGCACCACCTCGACCGGATCGAGGCCGTCGTCGCGCGCGAGGACAAGCCGTTCGTCTTCCTCGAGGCCGGATGCCCGAGCCGCGAGGGCTCCCCGGAGAGACCGAACGACTGGACGCTCGCCGGGCCGCCGTCGGGTGAGGCCCAGGCGGCCTGGCTCGCGGAGATGTTCGCCGCCTGCGCCCGTCGGCCCTGGGTCGCCGGCTACTTCCTGTGGGACTGGCCGTCGCCGCTCTACGCCGAGGCCGAGGCGGCAGCGAACGACGACTACTGCGTGTACGGCAAGCCGGGCGCGGACGTCGTCCGGCGTGCCTACGAGGAGCTGCGGACGCGCTCGCGCGACTGAGCTCCCCGACTCCGGCAGGACAGCGGGGCGGGGCGTCCTTCCGACGCCCCGCCCCGCTCCGCTGCCGCCCTACCTGCGGCCGTGGCAGCGCGTCGTGGAGGGTGCCGAAGCGGACGAAAGACACCCTGGAATTCTCTTCGGGGATGCACTACCTTCGATATGAAGCGCTTAAGCGCAGACGGTGTCATCGGGCCACGACGGGCCGGATGAGGGCTTGCGGAAGGGCCCGACGACGACGTCCACCGAGCAGACCGGGCGACGACGCCCGGATCGGGAGGAAGATCGATGAGACGACTGTTGGCCATCGCCCTGAGCGTGGTGCTCGCCCTGCTCGCCGTGCCGGCGCTCGCCCAGGGGGCGAGCGCCGCGAGCGACGGGTTCTCCGTCCAGGGCGGGAAGATCTACGACGCGAACGGCAACCGGTTCGTGCCGGTCGGCGTCAACCACGCGCACGCTTGGTACCCGTCGCAGACGCAGTCCTTCGCCGACATCCGCGCCGCCGGCGCGAACACCGTGCGCGTCGTGCTCTCGGGCGGCCGGTACGGGACGAGCTCGGCGTCCGACGTGAGCGCCGTCATCGAGCGCTGCAAGCAGAACCAGCTCGTGTGCGTCCTCGAGAACCACGACACGACCGGCTACGGCGAGGACGGCAGTGCCCGGTCGCTCGCGAGCGCGGCGCAGTACTGGACCAGCATCGCGTCGGTCCTGCGCGGCCAGGAGCGGTACGTGATGATCAACATCGGGAACGAGCCCTTCGGCAACTCCGGCTTCCAGGACTGGACGACCGACACGATCGCGGCGATCCAGACCCTGCGCGGGGCGGGCCTCGCGCACACGCTCGTCGTGGACGCCCCGAACTGGGGGCAGGACTGGTCCTTCACCATGCGCGACAACGCCCCGGCGGTCGCGGCCTCGGACGGGAACGTGGTCTTCTCCGTCCACATGTACGGCGTCTTCGACACGGGGGCGGAGGTGCGCGCGTACCTCGACTCCTTCACGAGCCGAGGGCTGCCGATCATGGTCGGCGAGTTCGGTGACAACCACTCGGACGGGAACCCGGACGAGGCCACGATCATGAGCTACACGCGGTCCCAGGGGATCGGGATGCTCGGCTGGTCGTGGTCCGGCAACGGCAGCGGCGTCGAGTATCTCGACATGGTGAACGGGTTCTCCGCGAGCTCGCTCACGCCGTGGGGGGAACGGTTCGTCCGCGGCGCCGACGGGCTCCAGGTCCGCAACGCGCCCGTGGCCTCCGTGTACGGGGACGACGGTGGCGGTGGGGGCGACGACGGAGCCAGCACGGCGCCCAACGGGTACCCGTACTGCGCGAGCGCGTCGTCGGACCCGGACGGGGACGGGTGGGGCTGGGAGAGCAGCGCGTCGTGCGTCGTGCGCGGCTCCTCCGCGGACACGGGTTCCGGTGGTGGTTCCGGGGGCGGGAGCACGGCGCCGAACGGGTACCCGTACTGCGCGAGCGCGTCGTCGGACCCGGACGGGGACGGGTGGGGCTGGGAGAGCAGCGCCTCGTGCGTCGTGCGCGGCTCGTCCGCCGACCGCTGAGCCGGTCCGCCGCAGCGTGTCACGCGCATGAAGCGGTTCACTTGAGAGTCCATCCGATGGCGGATGGTGAGCGCGCTCGTGCGCGAGCGCAGAACGAAGGAGTTCGATGAGTAAGAACAGCACACGACAGCTCCAGCTCCGTACCCGTGCGATGTCGGTCCCGGCGTACGTCGCTGCGCTCGCCCTCGCCGGGTCGGGAGCGCTCGCGCTCGCCGCTCCGGCAGCCGCCGACGAGGCGACCACGGACGGTCTGCACGTCGTCGACGGTCGGCTCGTCGAGGCGGACGGGAGCGACCTCGTCCTCCGCGGGATCAACCACGCCCACACCTGGTACACCCACGAGCTCCAGTCGTTCGAGGACATCAAGGGCACAGGTGCCAACGCGGTGCGCGTCGTCCTGTCGAGCGGGGACCAGTGGACCCGCAACGACCCGGCGGACGTCGCGCGCGTCGTCCGCGAGTGCGACGTGAACCGGTTGGTGTGCGCCCTGGAGGTGCACGACACGACGGGCTACGGGGACGAGTACGCGCCCGCCGCGGTGTCGCTCGACCGCGCGGTCGACTACTGGGAGGACCTGTACCCGACCCTCGCCGGGACGGAGGACAGGATCCTCGTCAACATCGGCAACGAGCCGATCGGCAACGGTCCGATCGCGGACGAGTGGGCGGCGCAGACGTCGGCCGCGGTCCAGCGACTGCGCGACATCGGGTACGAGCACACGATCGTCGTCGACGCCCCGAACTGGGGCCAGGACTGGTCGCGGACGATGTACTCCCAGGCGCAGCAGGTGTTCGACGCCGACCCCGACGCGAACGTCGTGTTCTCCGTCCACATGTACGAGGTGTACGGCGACGGCGCGGTGGTCACGGACTACCTGGAGCACTTCGTCGACGCCGGACTGCCGCTGATCGTCGGCGAGTTCGGTCCGGCGCACCACGGCAACGACGTCGACGAGGACACCATCCTCGCCGAGTCGCGGCGCCTCGGCCTCGGGTGGTTCGGGTGGTCCTGGAGCGGCAACAGCGGTGGCGTGGAGGACCTGGACCTCGTCCAAGGTTTCGACCCGGCCTCTCCGTCCCTCTGGGGCGAGCGCCTGGTCTCCGGCCCGGACGGCATCGCCGAGACGTCGCACGAGGCATCGGTCTTCGCGAGCCGCACGGACGGATGCTCGGCCGAGCTGGAGGTTCAGTACCGGTGGCCGGGTGGCTACCAGGGCCAGGTGCGGGTGGAGTTCGACGGCGAGCCCGTCTCGACGTGGACCACCTCGTGGGGCGTGCCCGCGGGCAGCGAGCTCGTGCAGACCTGGCACGGGGCGCTCTCCGTGGACGGTGGGACCGCGACGGTCGCCGCCGAGTCCTGGAACGCGCACGTGCCGGCCGGAGGGACCATCACCTACGGCTTCTCCGGCCGCGGTGATGCTCCGGTGCTGGCACCGGTCGTCGACTGCTCGGCGAGCTAGGAAGCCGGGTCCGCCAGGTGGAGGTGTGGTCGGTCCGCGCCTCCACCTCGCCGTACCCGGCGCCGACCTCGCGGGGACCGCGCCGTCCTCGCGGACGGGTCAGGCGTTCCCCGCGAGCAGGCGGTCCACGGCGGCGAGCGGGATGGGCTCCCAGTCCGGCCGGTTGCGCGACTCGTACACGACCTCGTAGAGCGCCTTGTCGAGCGTGAGCGCCCGCACGAGCACCTCGGACGTCGCGCGGTCGACGCCGGCCGTGTCCGCCCGGCCGTAGGCGTCGAGGAACGCGGTGCGTGCCTGGACGGCCCACGCGGCGTCGCGCGCGCGCCCGACGGCGGCGGCGTAGTCGAACGACCGCACGATCCCGGCCACGTCGCGCAGCGCGAGGTCAGGGCGCGTGCGCTCCGCGACGGGCCGCAGGGGCTCGCCCTCGAAGTCGAGCACCTTCCAGCCGAACCGGCGCGCGTGCAGCACCTGACCCAGGTGCAGGTCGCCGTGGACGGTCTGGAGACGGGGGAGCGCGTCGGGGACGCGCGTGACGCTCGCGAGCCGGGCGGACGTGCGGTCCCAGAAGGCGGTGACGTCCGCCGCGCGCCGCCCGAGCGCGTTGGAGGACGCGACGGCCTCGTCCGCGCGCCGTCGCAGGTCCGCGACGAGCCAGCGCGCGTCGACGGGCGAGCCGACGCCGAACGCGCGGCGGAGCGCGCCGTGCAGGTCGGCGAGCACGCGTCCCAGGTCGGCGGCGAGGTCGGCGAACGAGGCGTCCTGCCCCGCGTAGGAGCAGGCGAGGTCGAAGCCGTCGCGCGCGCCCTCGACGAACTCGCTGAGGACCGCCAGGTGCGCGGAGCGGGGCGCCTCCGCGCCCGGGTCGACGGCGGCCGGGTCGTCCGCCGCGTCCCACCGCACCTCGAGCCACGCGAGCGGTCGGGGCACCCCGGCCCAGCCCTGGGCCGCCAGAGCGCGGGGGATGGTGACGTCGGGGTTGGGTCCGATCGCGATGGCGCGCAGGATTTTGAGCATGCTCCCGCCGGCGACCCGCGGCAGGAGCACCGAGCTGTTCGACTGCTCGACGCTCAACGCGCGTCCACCGGTGAGGTCGGTGGCGGCGTCGGGGCCTCCGCCGCGGGGACTCGCCCCGTCCGGTCCTGTGCCGCGGCTCTCCCACTCCGCCACGGCCAGGAGGGCCGCCCAGCACGCGGGGTGCGCGGCGCCGTCGTGCACGACCCATGCGGCGTCGTCGGCGCCGCCCGGGGCGAGCGTCCCGATCGGCGCCGCCCCGTCCGGGGCCGCGCCGGCCGGCGGGGTCGCCGGCTCGAGCACGAGGGGCACCTGCACGACGAGGTCCACGTCCTCCCCGACGAGCCGCAGCAGGTGGAGCTCGACCCGCGTCCCCGGCCACGCGCCGTCGGGCCGACCGGGCGCCGCCGCGGACGCCGGGACGTCGAGTGCGAAGGACAACCACGGCACGTGGCGCACGGCGACCCCCTTCACGGGGTACCACCGCCGCGCGGGCAGCCAGGCGTCCAAGAGCTCCATGAGCTCTGTCGAGGGCGGGTCCGTCCGCCGTACCGTCACACGTGCCTCCCAGGTCCAGGTCGCCTTCATGCCATCACGCGAGCGTCGAACACGCCGCACGAGGGTGGGAGGGGACGGACCCGGTCAGGCGCCGGCGTGTCCGACGACGAGCCAGTAGAAGTCGCGCGACCCCCACGTCATGACGACGCGCTCGTCGTCGCCGACGGCCGGGAAGTGCGCGCCGCCGAACACGTCGGTGAGCGTCGCCCCGGCGTGGCCGGGCAGGTGCACCGCGGCCGATCGCGCGGTCGCGGACAGGTTTGCGACGCACAGGATCGTCTCGCTCGGCGTGCGACGCAGGAACGCGAGGATCGACTCGTTGTCGCACTCGAGCGCGACGAAGTCGCCCGTGCCGAACGCCTTGTGCCGCCGCCGGACCTTGAGCATCCCGTGCACCCAGTGCAGCAGGGACGTCGACTGCTCGAGCTGCGCCTCGACGTTGACGTAGCCGTAGTGGTGCACGAGCGACTGCACGAGCGGCAGGTACACCTTGCCGGGGTCGGCGGTCGAGAACCCGGCGTTGCGGTCCGGCGTCCACTGCATGGGCGTGCGGACGGCGTCGCGATCGGGCAGCCAGATGTTGTCGCCCATCCCGATCTCGTCGCCGTAGTACAGGCACGGGCTGCCCGGCAGGGAGAGCAGGAGCGCGTGCGCGAGCTCGACCTCCTTGCGCGAGTTGTCGAGCAGCGGCGCGAGCCGACGGCGGATGCCGACGTTCGCGCGCATGCGCGGGTCGGGCGCGTACCACCCGTACATGGAGGCACGCTCCTCGGTGGAGACCATCTCGAGCGTGAGCTCGTCGTGGTTGCGCAGGAACGTGCTCCACTGGGCGCCGGCCGGGATGTCGGGCGTGTCGGCGAGGATCTCGAGGACCTGGTTGGCGCGCTGGTCCCGTATCGCGTAGTAGATGCGGGGCATCACGGGGAAGTGGAAGCACATGTGGCACTCGGGCTCGTCCTCGGTGCCGAAGTAGTCCACGACCTCGCGCGGCCACTGGTTCGCCTCGGCGAGCAGGATGCGCCCGGGGAACTCGGCGTCGACCATGCGCCGCACGCGCCGCAGGAACTCGTGCGTCTGCGGCAGGTTCTCGCAGTTGGTGCCCTCGGCCTCGTAGAGGTAGGGCACCGCGTCGAGCCGGAACCCGTCGACGCCCATCTGGAGCCAGAACCGCGCGACGTCGAGCATCGCGTCCGCGACGCGCGGGTTCTCGAAGTTGAGGTCGGGCTGGTGGGAGAAGAACCGGTGCCAGAAGAACTGGCGGCGCACGGGGTCGAACGTCCAGTTGGACGTCTCGGTGTCGACGAAGATGATGCGCGCGTCCTGGTAGCGCGTGTCGTCGTCGCTCCACACGTAGAAGTCGCCGTACGGGCCCTCGGGGTCGGCGCGCGACGCCTGGAACCACGGGTGCTGGTCGCTCGTGTGGTTCATGACGAGGTCGATGACGACGCGCATGCCTCGCGCGTGCGCCTCGCTCACGAGCTCCGCGAAGTCGGACGTCGAGCCGTACTGCGGCGCGATCGCCGTGTAGTCGGAGACGTCGTAGCCGCCGTCGCGCAGGGGGGACGGGTAGAACGGCGGCAGCCACAGCGCGTCGATCCCGAGCCACTGGAGGTAGTCGAGGCGGTCGATGAGGCCGCGCAGGTCGCCCGTCCCGCTGCCGTCGGAGTCGGAGAACGCGCGGACGATCACCTCGTAGAACACGGCCGTGCGGTACCAGTCCGGGTCGTCCGACAGGCCGGGGCGCGCGTCGACGGGCGCGGTCGGCTGGCGGCGCGGCGGGAGTGCCGCGACGGGGACCGGCGCGGTGATGGGCGGCACGGGGGCGGGGCCGGCGGCGGGACCGCGTACGGGGACCGGTGACGCGTCGCGGGGGAACGTCATGCGGGCCTCACGTGCACCACGTGCGCGACCTGGCGCATCGGCTCGAGCCGCACGTAGACGTCCTGGCCCCAGCCGTAGCTCTCGCCGGAGAGCTCGTCGTGCGCGACGAACGACGGCGCCCACGGGTCCTGGCCGTCCGCGAGCGGTGGCAGCCCGAGGGCCGCGAGGTCGAGGTGCACGTTCGACTCCTGCGGGGAGTGGGGGTCGAGGTTCACGACGACGACGACGGTGTCCGCCTCGCCCGTCGGGGAGTGCTCGGCGGGCAGGTGCCGCGAGAAGGCGAGGACCTGGTCGTTCGTCGTCGGGTGGACGGTGAGGTTGCGGAGCTGGCGCAGCGCGGGGTGGTCGCGACGGACCTCGTTGAGCCGCGTGAGCAGCGTCGAGATCCCGATCTCCTCGGCGAGCGCCCAGTCGCGCGGCTTGTACTCGTACTTCTCGTTGTCGATCTGCTCCTCGACGCCCGGGCGCGGCACGTTCTCCACGAGCTCGTAGCCGGAGTAGATCCCCCACGTGGGCGACCCGGTCGCGGCGAGCACCGCGCGCACCGCGAAACCGGCCACGCCGCCGTGCTGGAGGTACGGCGGGAGGATGTCGTGCGTCGTCGGCCAGAAGCTCGGCCGCATGTACGCGCCCGCCTCGCCCGAGACCTCCTCGAGGTACTCGGCGAGCTCGTCGCGCGTGTTGCGCCACGTGAAGTACGTGTACGACTGGTGGAACCCGATGCGTGCGAGCGTGTGCATCATCGCGGGCTTGGTGAACGCCTCCGAGAGGAACACGACCTCGGGGTTCGTCGCGCGCACCTCGGCGAGCAGCCACTCCCAGAAGTCGAGCGGCTTGGTGTGCGGGTTGTCGACGCGGAACGCCGTGACGCCCCGGTCGATCCACACGCGCACGACGCGCAGCACCTCGGCGTAGATGCCCTCGGGGTCGTTGTCGAAGTTGAGCGGGTAGATGTCCTGGTACTTCTTGGGCGGGTTCTCCGCGTACGCGATCGAGCCGTCGGCGCGCGTCGTGAACCACTCGGGGTGCTCGGCGACCCAGGGGTGGTCGGGCGAGCACTGGAGCGCGAGGTCGATCGCGACCTCCAGACCGTGGCGCCGGGCCTCCTTGACGAACGCGCGGAACGTGCGGTCGCTCCCGAGCTCGGGGTGGATCGCGTCGTGGCCGCCGTCCTTCGAGCCGATCGCGTACGGGCTGCCGGGGTCGCCCGGGAGCGCGGTGAGCGAGTTGTTGCGGCCCTTGCGGTGGGTCGTGCCGATGGGGTGCACGGGCGTGAGGTAGACGACGTCGAAGCCCATCGCGGCGATCGCCGGCAGGCGGCGGGCCGCGGCCGTGAACGTCCCGGAGCGCCAGCGCCCGTCCTTGAGCCGGCGCGCGCCCTCCGAGCGGGGGAACATCTCGTACCACGCGCCGGCGAGCGCCAGCGGGCGCTCGACGCGCAGGTCGTACGTGGCCGACGCCGTCACGTGGTCGCGCAGGGGCGCGCGGTCGAGGACGTCGCGCACCTCGGGCGACGTCGCGGCGGCGAGGCGGGCCTGCGCGGGGCGGCTCGCGTCGGCGAGCGCGGCGGCCGCGTCGGCGAGCGTGCGCGCGTCCTCGGGGGAGCGGGTGCCCGGGGTGCCGTCCGTGCCCGGGAGGGGGACGGCGTCGACGAGGACGCGGTCGAAGAGGCGTACCCCCTCGGCGAGCATGAGGTCGACGTCGACGCCCGCGGCGATCTTCACGGCTGCGTCGTGCGCCCACGTGCCGTACGGGTCGCTCCACGCCTCGACGCGCAGCGACCAGTCGCCGACCGCGTCGGGGTGCAGCGTGGCGCGGAACCGGTCGAGGCCGGGCGCGACGTCCACCATGCGCGCGGTGCGCTCGGCCCCGTCGGGGGCGACGAGGACGGCGGTCGCGGCGACGGCGTCGTGCCCCTCGCGGAAGACGGTCGCCTCGACCGGCACCATCTCGCCGACGACGGCCTTCGCGGGCCAGCGGCCGCCCTCGACGACGGGGGCCACGTCGAGCACGGGGATGCGGCCGATCGGGGTGGACGGGGCAGGACGGGGGGTGGTCGCGGGGGTGCGGTGCGGCGCGGGGGCCGGAGAGGTCGACGTCACACGCACAACGTATCGAGGCCCGTGGGGGGCGGGCACCTGGGAGCGGGGTCGGCGCGCCGCGCGTCCGTGCCCACGGGCGGCGCCGCGCGCGGGTGAAACTTCATGCAAGCGTTACGTACGGATGGCGGCGCGAGGGTGTGCAGCGGCCCGCGCCCCCGTAGTCTCGTCCCCGTGAGAGCGATCCGACGGTTCACCGTCCGCACCCTGCTGCCCGCCGAGCTGCGCGACCTGGACGAGCTGGCCCACAACCTGCGCTGGTCCTGGCACGCCCCGACCCGCGACCTGTTCGCCGGCATCGACCCCGAGGCGTGGGCGTCGGCGCACGGCGACCCCGTCGCGCTGCTGGGCGCGCTCGGCCCGGAGCGCCTCGCGGAGCTCGCGGCCGACGGCGCGTTCGTCGAGCGCGTGCGCGCGGCGGCAGCCGACCTGCGCCACTACCTCGACGACGCGCTGTGGTACCAGCAGCGGGCGGGGGCGGCCGACGAGGAGAGCGGCGCGCTCCCGGCCGCGATCGCGTACTTCTCGCCCGAGTTCGGCATCACGTCGGTGCTGCCGCAGTACTCCGGCGGCCTCGGCATCCTCGCGGGCGACCACCTCAAGAGCGCGAGCGACCTCGGCGTGCCGATCGTCGGCGTCGGGCTCCTGTACGGCGCCGGGTACTTCAAGCAGTCCCTCACGCGCGACGGCTGGCAGGTCGAGACGTACCCGCTCCTCGACCCGGACGGCCTCCCGCTGACCCTCCTGCGCGACGACGACGGCACCCCCGCGCGGGTGTCCCTCGCCCTCCCGGGCGGGCGCGCGCTGCACGCGCACGTGTGGGTGGCGGCCGTCGGGCGCGTGCCCCTGCTGCTGCTCGACTCGAACGTGCCCGGCAACGACGAGGCCGCGCGCAAGGTGACCGACCGCCTCTACGGCGGCGGCGGCGAGCACCGCCTCCAGCAGGAGCTCCTGCTCGGCGTGGGCGGCGTGCGCGCGCTGCGCCTGTGGTCGCGCCTCACGGGCGCCCCGGAGCCGGAGGTCTACCACACCAACGAGGGCCACGCCGGGTTCCTCGGCGTCGAGCGCATCCGCGAGCTCGTGGAGCAGGGCCTCACGTTCGACGAGGCGCTCGAGGCGGTGCGCGCCGCGACCGTCTTCACGACCCACACGCCCGTCCCGGCCGGCATCGACCGGTTCGGGCGCGACCTCGTCACGCAGTACTTCGGCGGCGACATGGCCGTCGACGGGCTCCCGGTCGAGCGCGTCCTCGCGCTCGGCGCGGAGGACTACGACGGCGGCGACCCGACCGTCTTCAACATGGCCGTCATGGGCCTGCGCCTGGGCGGCCGCGCCAACGGCGTCTCGCTGCTGCACGGCGAGGTCTCGCGCGGCATGTTCGAAGGGCTGTGGCCGGGCTTCGACGCGCGCGAGGTCCCCATCACGTCCGTGACGAACGGCGTGCACTCGCCCACGTGGGTGGACCCGGTGTTCGCGGCTCTCGAGGCCGACCGGCTCGGGCTCGACGAGCTCACGGCCGACGCCGCGTCGTCAGGCTGGCTGCGCGGTGCCGGGGACGGCGGCGTGAGCGACGGCGAGCTGTGGGCGGTCCGCCGCGAGATGCGCGGTCGCCTCGTCGACGAGGCACGCCGTCGCGTGCGCAAGTCGTGGCGCGAGCGCGGCGCGACCCCGGCCGAGCTCGGCTGGGTCGACGACGTCCTGTCGCCCGACGTCCTCACCATCGGGTTCGCGCGCCGCGTGCCCACCTACAAGCGGCTCACGCTCATGCTGCGCGACCCCGAGCGGCTCAAGGCGCTGCTGCTGCACCCCGAGCGTCCCGTGCAGCTCGTCGTGGCCGGCAAGTCGCACCCCGCCGACGACCAGGGCAAGCGGCTCATCCAACAGCTCGTGCGCTTCACCGACGACCCCGAGGTGCGCCACCGCATCGTCTTCCTGCCCAACTACGACATCGCCATGGCGCAGTCGCTCTACCCGGGCTGCGACGTGTGGCTCAACAACCCGCTGCGCCCGCTCGAGGCGTCCGGGACGTCGGGCATGAAGTCGGCGCTCAACGGCGGTCTCAACCTGTCGATCCTCGACGGGTGGTGGGACGAGTGGTACGACGGCGAGAACGGCTGGGCCATCCCGACCGCCGACGGTGTGGAGGACGCCGACCGTCGCGACGACCTCGAGGCCGCGGCGCTCTACGACCTCGTCGAGCAGCAGGTCGCGCCCCGCTTCTACGACCGCGACACGGACGGCGTGCCCGGCCGATGGCTCCAGATGGTGCGCCACACGCTCGCGACGCTCGGGCCCAAGGTCCAGGCGACGCGGATGGTCGGCGAGTACGTGACACGCCTGTACGCGCCGGCCGCCGCGGCCGGGCGGACGCTGGCCGCCGACGGGCTCGCTCCGGCGCGCGAGCTCGCGCACTGGAAGGAGTCCGTGCGGTCCGGGTGGTCGCGAGTACGCGTCGACCACGTCGACTCGTCCGGGATCGGCGAGGTGCCGCAGGTGGGGGACCGGCTCACCGTGCGCGCGTACGTGTCGCTCGGCGACCTGCGCCCCGAGGACGTGCAGGTGCAGGTCGTGCACGGCCGCGTGAGCGAGGCCGACGTCATCGAGGAGTTCACCGCCGAGCCGCTCGCGCTCGCCGAGACGTACGAGGCCGGCCGCTACGCGTTCGCGGGCGACGTCGTGCTCGACGCCTCCGGCCCGTTCGGGTACACGGTGCGCGTCGTCCCGACGCACACCGGCCTCCCCAGCGTCGCCGAGCTCGGCCTCGTCGCCAACGCCTGACGCGACGCCCGCCGAGGTAGAGGTCTGGTCTCGCGAGGTAGAGGCCTGGTCACGCGAGGTAGAGGTCTGGTCTCGCGAGGTAGAGGCGTGGTCCGTGAGGTAGAGGCGTCGTCGCGCGGCGGGAGGGCCCCGTCGTCGGTGGGGCCCTCCCGTGCTTCGCTGCCGAGATCATGCACGACGGCGGAACGTGGGCGTGGGGACCCGCGCGGCGCATGCTTTTCCACAGATGTCCGGGCGCGCGCCCACGACGTCTTCGATCCCGGCACGCTGGTCCGATGGACGAGACGACGCAGACCTCCCCGACGGACCTCGGCCCCGTGGCTCGACGCCGCCCGGCGAGCGCACCGGCGACCGTGCGGCCGCCCGGTCGCTACACCGCGGACACGACCGGCCCGCGGCATGTCCCCGTGGCCGTGCCGTACGCACGACGGCGGCGTGCCGAGCTGGCGGCCCGAGCACGGGACGGTGAGCTTGTCCGGGTGCGGCGTGGTGTCTACCTCCCCTCGCCGCACGTCGCGGCCTCTGCGCGGGAGGAGTGGCTGCTCGGACAGGTCCGCGGGCTCGTCGATCGGCTCAGCACCCCGTTCTGGGTGAGCCACGACACCGCGGCGCTGCTCTGGGGATGCTGGACCTGGCGGCTTCCGCCGTTCGCGCACCTGACGCAGCTCGGCCACCCGAACGTGGAGCGCGAGCGCGACGCCGTGGTGCGGCGGCACTGGACGGACCTCCCGGTCCGCGATCGCGCGGAGCTCGACGGCGTCCCCGTGACGAGCCTCGAGCGCACGCTGGTCGACTGTGCACGGTCGCTGCCGCTCGAGCGCAGCCTGGTCGTCGTCGACTCCGCCTTCCGCATGGGGGCGGACCGACGGCTCGTCGACTCGATCGTCGAGGAGTCGCGGGGAAAGCGTGGGGTCGTGCGCGCCCGCCGCGCCCTGGAGCTCGCGGACCCGAGGTCCGAGTCGCCGGGGGAGACGCTCGTGCGGCTCGCGGCCGTGCTGGGCGGTCTGCCTGCGCCGACCCCGCAGGTACCGGTCACGACGGCGCGTGGGACGTACGACGTCGACCTGGCCTGGCTCGACGCCCGGGTGGTGATCGAGTTCGACGGAGCCGTGAAGTACTCCGGCGGGGCGTACGGGGACCCGGAGGACGTCCGGCGTGCCCAGGACGTCCGCGAGGCAGCGCTCGTGGCCGCGGGCTGGACGGTCGTCCGGTTCACGTGGGAGGACCTGGGCGACCCGGTGGCGGTCGGGTGCCGGCTCGCGGAGGCCCGCCGCCTCGCTCTGCGCCGTCGTGCCTCTCGCCGACAGTCGTCCTTGCCGAGGTAGAGCCGTGGTCGGCCGAGGTAGAGCCGTGGTCGGCCGAGGTAGAGCCCTGGTCGTGACCGGGCCTCTACCTCGGCCTACCGGGCCTCTACCTCGGCGGGCGGCAGCTCTACCGCGCCGGGGACATGCTGCGCTCGGGGGCGGTGTCGAGGAGGTCGAGGTAGCGGGTGCGGGTGCGGACGACGTCGGCGAGCTGAGCCTGGATCCCGTCGACGAACTCCTCGCGGTAGACGGCGTCGACCTGGACGGATATCGCGTAGTACAGACCGGTGAACGTCGCGATCGCGACCGAGACGCGCAGGAGGGTCTGAGTGACGACGAGGTCTGCGCCGCCGACGCCACCCCCGCCCGCGAGCGAGAACGTACGCTCCCACGTGCCGCCGTCGACCTCCCAGAGCGCCATGACCTCCGGCGTCACGGTGAGCGTGCCGAGCGCCATGAAGAACAAGCCCATCCCGAGGCTCACGACGAGCACCTGGAGCAGCTGGCTCGTCGCGATCATCGCGGCGAGGTTCGCTCGTTGCCGCGGGGTGAAGCGGGCGGCGCGCTCGTGCTCCGGCATGCCGGCGACGGTCTCCGCGAGCGCCTCGCGCGCCTCCCCAGGCACGCGCAGGCCGACGAAGACCACGACGAGCAGGGCGAAGAACGCACCGAGCACGATGTCCGCGACGCCGTGGGTGCGGTCGAAGACCTGCCACACCTCAGCGTTGTAGAACAGCACGAGCGAGAAGACGAGCAGCAGTGGCAGCAGTCGCACGAGGCGCAGGAGCGACGCGCCCAGCTCGTCGACCACCCGCGCGAGGCCCCACCACAGCGACGACAGCACCCCGTACCCGACCACGACGCGTACGGCCCCGAGCAGGACCAGGTTGCCCGCCACCGTGAGCAGTGCCTCGTCCCACTGCCCGCCGAACACGAGCGGGAGCAGGGCGGGCACGAGGACGAAGAACGCGAGCTCGGGAAGCCCTACCGACTGCGGTAACGTCGACCAGCGGCGACCGCGCAACACGTTGAGTCCCGCGTACGCTGCAGCGACGATCGCCGCGCCACCCACGAGCGCGAGCGCATTCGCCCATGCCGGCCAGCCGGCCCGGACCGCACCCGTGAGCTCGGCGAGCAGCACGACGAGCAGGAACGGTGCCGACCGACCGAACACGTCGCGGTCGAGTGAGTGCCCCTCGACCAGCAGCGGCAGCCCGTTGCGGCGGAAGACGCGCTCGCACGCGGCGACGTCGGGGGGTGCGGCCGCCGGGTCCGTGCCAGGCTGCTCGACGACACCCGGACCGGCCGGATCGTCGTGCCTGACCGGTCCCGTGCCCGAGGCCGGGGCGGGTCGCCCGGTTCGGGACGCGTCGTCGTGCACGCTCATGCTCGGTGACCCTACCCGCCGCGGCACCGTGCGCGACCGACGCCGACGGACGGTCCTCTGCGACCACGGCTCTACCTCGGGTGACCACGGCTCTACCTCGGGTGACCACGGCTCTACCTCGGGTGACCACGGCTCTACCTCGCGTGACCAGGTCTCTACCTCGGTGGACCAGATCTCTCTCTCGCGTGGCCGAGCCCCGACCTCGCGGGGTCAGCCCAGCTCCGCCGCGAGCGCCCGACCCGCGACGCGGCCGGAGTAGAGGCAGCCGCCGAGGAACGTGCCCTCGAGCGCACGGTGGCCGTGGACGCCGCCGCCGCCGAACCCGGCGGCCTCGCCCGCCGCCCAGAGCCCGGGGAGCACGGAGCCGTCCTGGCGCAGCACGCGCGCGGACGTGTCGGTCCACAGCCCGCCCAGCGTCTTGCGCGTGAGCACGGACAGGCGGACGGCGAGCAGCGGCCCGTCCTTGGGGGTCGTGAGGGGGCGCGGCGGCGAGACGCGGATGAGCCGGTCGACGCGGTAGCGCCGCGCCATCGCGGTGGCGACGACCTGCGGGTCCTTGCCGAGGCCGGTGCGGACCTGCTCGTCGCGCAGGTGGATGATGCGCGCGAGGGCGTCGGCGTCGACGTGCCCGCGCGAGCCCGGCGTCGCGTCCACGAGCGCGTTCATCCCGGCCGCGAGCTCCTCGGGCGTGTCGGCCCACACGAACTCGGGCGACTGCTCGGCGAACCGTGCGACGGGGCCGACGGCGCGCGGCAGGACGCGCTGGGCGAGCAGCCTGACGTCCTTGCCGGTGAGGTCGGGGTTCTGCTCCGACCCGGACAACGCAAACTCGGACTCCATGATCGCCTTGTTGAGCACGAACCAGGAGTGGTCGTCGCCGCGCTCGGCGACGTGCTGGAGCGCGCCGAGCGCGTCGAAGCCGGGGAACAGCGGCGCGGGGAGCCGGTTGCCGTCGGCGCCGAGCCACAGCGAGCTCGGGCCGGGCAGGATGCGGATGCCGTGGTCGGTCCACACGGGGGAGTGGTTCGCGATGCCCTCGGGGTAGTGCCACATGCGGTCCTCGTGCACGAGCGCGGCGCCTGCGTCGGCGGCGACGCCGATCATGAGGCCGTCGGTCGAGTCGGGGACGCCGGAGAGCATGCGCGCGGGGAGCCGGCCCGCCGTCTGCGGCCACCGCGAGCGGACGAGCTCGTGGTTCGCGCCGATCCCTCCCGACGTCACGACGACGGCGCTCGCCGCGATCTCCACCTCGCCGACGACCTCGCGCGACGACGGCGCCCCGCGCTCGACGTCCGACGGCGCGAGGACCTCCGCGCGCACGCCCGTCACCGCGCCGTCGGTCACGACGAGCGACGTGACGCGGTGGCGGAACCGCAGGTCGAGCAGCCCGGCGGCGCGCGCGTCGAGGGCTGCGCGCACGAACGGCTCGAGGATCGCGGGACCGGTGCCCCACGTGACGTGGAAGCGCGGGACGGAGTTTCCGTGCCCGCCGGCGGCTGTCCCGTCGGCACCCGAGGTCACCGGGTACCCGCCGCGCTCGGCCCATTGAACGAGGGGGAACCACCGCACGCCCTTGTCGTGCAGCCAGCCGCGCATCTCGCCCGCCGCGAAGTCGACGAACCCTCGCGCCCAGGCGTACCCGTGGCGGTCGGGGCCTTCGCCGCGGTCGGCGCCGGGCGCGAACCGTGCGGACCCGAGCCAGTCGTCGAACGCGAGCTCGGCGGAGTCGGTGACGCCCATGCGCCGCTGCTCGGGCGAGCCGACGAGGAACAGGCCGCCGAACGACCACCACGCCTGCCCACCGAGGCTCGCGGCGGGCTCCTGGTCCAGCAGGACGACGCGACGTCCCGCCGCGGTGAGCTCGGTCGCCGCGACGAGCCCGGCGAGCCCGGCCCCCACGACGACGACCTCGGGGTTCTCGATCGTGGGGGAGCTGACGGAGGAGTCGACCGCGCTGTCACTCATGCGGGAAGAGTAGAGCACGTGTCCAGCCACCGGCAGGCCCGGGTAGTCGTGCGTGACCACGCCTCTACCTCGTGCCACCACGCCTCTACCTCGTGCGACCGAACCTCTACCTCGGCGGGGTGCAGACGTAGACGCGCAGGCTCAGGGCCTCGAGCCCGACGACGTCGCCCGCGCGGGCGGTACCGTCACCGTTCGCGCGGTCCCGGTCCTCGGGGTGCTCCCAGTCCGAGTCCCACGCGAGGTCCCAGCGCTCGGGGTCGCCGCCCGAGGTCGCGCGCACGCCCGGGAGCGTGACGTCCACGGGGTCGAGGGCGCCGGCGAGGACGACGAGCACGTCGGCGTCGCCGGGCTCGGGCGCGGTCCGCAGCATCTGCAGCGTCCGCACGGCGGGGTCGTGCCAGGCGGAGTGGTCGAGGAGCTCGCCGTCGGCGTCGAACCACACGAGGTCGGGTACGCCCACGTCACCCCCCGGGGTCCGTGCCCCGGCACCGGTCGTCGCGGCGTCGGGCCGGGGGCGGCCGGTGAAGAACGTGTCGGGGCGCAGGGCGGGGTGCTCACGGCGCAGGGCGAGCAGGTAGCGCGCCGTCGCGAGCAGGTCCTTGCGCCACGGCGAGAGGTCCCACGACACCCAGGACGTCTCGCCGTCCTGCACGTAGGCGTTGTTGTTGCCGCGCTGCGTCCGCCCCATCTCGTCGCCCGCGGTGAGCATCGGGGTGCCGGCGGCGAGGACGAGCGTCGCGAGGAGGTTGCGGATCGACCGGCGGCGCAGGGGCGCGATCTCGACCCCGAGCCCGAGCGCGTCGAGACCGGCGCCACCGCCCGCCCGTGCGTCCGGAGCGACGACCGGCCCCTCGAGCCCGTGGTTCCAGGACCGGTTGTCGTCCGTGCCGTCGCGGTTGTCCTCGCCGTTCGCGAGGTTGTGCTTGTGGTCGTAGGCGACGAGGTCGGCGAGCGTGAACCCGTCGTGCGCGGTCACGTAGCTCACCGACGCGACGGGTCCGCGCAGCAGCGGCGGGTCGGAGTGGCCGAACAGGTCGGCCGAGCCCGCGAGCCGGGTCGCGAGGTCGCGCACGCCGTGGCCGGGTCGCCCGTGCGACGCCTCACGTGCGTCGGCGAGCCAGAACTGGCGCGCCGCGTCGCGGAACCGGTCGTTCCACTCGGCGAGCGGCGGCGGGAACTGCCCGGTCCGCCAGCCGCCCGGGCCCACGTCCCACGGCTCCGCGACGAGCTTGAGCCCGCACAGCACCGGGTCGGTCTGGAGCGCGACGAGGAACGGGTGGTCCGGGTCGAACCCGGCGGTACCGCGCCCGAGCGTGACCGCGAGGTCGAACCGGAAACCGTCGACCCCCACGACCTCCGCCCAGTACCGCAGGGAGTCCAGCGCGGCCCGCACGACCGCGGGGCGCCGGAAGTCGAGCGAGTTGCCCGTCCCGGTGACGTCGGCGAGGCGCGCGGGCGAGCCGCCGTCGTGCAGGTAGTACCCGGCGTTGTCGAGGCCGCGCCACGACAGGTGGTACCCGTCGGCCCCGCCCTCGCACGTGTGGTTGTGCACGACGTCGAGCAGCACCTCGATCCCCGCCTCGTGCAGCAGGTGGACCATGCCGCGCACCTCGTCGAGGACGGCGCCCGGCCCGGCCTCCCGGGCCGCGCGCGTCGCGTACGCGGCGTGGGGCGCGAAGAACCCGAGCGTCGAGTAGCCCCAGTAGTTCGTGCGGCCGCTCGCGAGGAGGTGCGGCTCGGGCACGTTCGCGTGCACGGGGAGGAGCTCGACCGTCGTCACGCCGAGCGACCGCAGGTGCTCGATCGTCACCGGGTGCGCGACGCCCGCGTACGTGCCGCGCAGGTGCTCGGGCAGGGCCTCGAGCCGCTGCGTGAGGCCCCGCACGTGCGCCTCGTAGACCACCGTGTCACGCCACGGGACGCGCGGCCGGGGCGCCAGGGTCCCGGTCGGCTCGGCGACGACCACCGCGTGCGGCACGAACGGCAGCGAGTCGCGGGCGTCCGCCGGGCCGTACGGGTCGCTCCCGACCTGGCCGTGGATGGCCGGGTCGTCGACCAGCTGGCCCACGAGGCCGCGCGCGTACGGGTCGACGAGCAGCTTCGCGGGGTTGTGCCGCAGCCCGGCCGCGGGTTCCCACGGGCCGTGCGCGCGGAACCCGTAGCGCTGCCCGGGCCGGATACCGGGGACGTGGGCGTGCCAGACGCCGTACGCCGGCCCGGCGAGCGGGACGCGGCGCTCGCGGTAGCGGGCCGGGTCGTGGTCGGGCAGCGACGCGTCGACCACGTCCACGAGGCACAGCTCGACGGCGGTCGCGTGCGACGCGAGGACGGCGACGTCCACGCCGTCGCCCGCGACGCGGACGCCGAGCGGCGGCACGAGGGCGTGCCGGTCGACGGGCCCTGACGCGGCCGGGAGGGGAGGCTCGCCGGTGGCCGGGGGGACGGGGCTCGGGTCGGGGGGCACGTGCACCCGTCCATTGTGGCGGGTGTCACCGGCTCGTCCCGCCGCCCGCCGGTAGGCTTCCCCGAGCGGGCCGGGAACCTCTCCGGCCGACCGCCCAGCGCACAGGGAGAGCAGCCGATGCGGATCGTCGTCGCCGTGAAGTACGTCCCGGACATCCACGCCGACCGGGGCTTCGAGGGCGGGCGCGTCGTGCGCCGGGCCGACGAGGGGACGCTCAACGAGCTCGACGAGAACGCGGTCGAGGCCGCGCTGCGCCTCAAGGAGGCGCTGCCGGAGGCGGAGCGCGAGACCAGCGAGGTGATCGTCCTCACGGTGGCCGGGCCCGACGCCGACGGCGCGGTGCGCCGCTCGTACCAGCTCGGCGCGGACCGTGGCGTGCGCGTGAGCGACGACGCCGTCGCGGGCTCCGACTACTTCGGCACCGCGCGCGTGCTCGCCGCCGCGGTGCGCCGCCTCGCGGACGAGGCACCGGTGGACGTCGTCGTCACCGGCATGGCCGCGCTCGACGGGCTCGGCTCGGTCGTCCCCGCGCTCCTGTCCGCGGAGCTCGGGCTCCCGCAGCTCACGCTCGCGGGGAAGCTCGAGGTCGACGGCGAGCCGGGCGCGCGCACCGCGCGCGTCACGCGCGAGCTCGACGGCGCCCGGGAAGTCCTCGAGGCGCCGCTCCCCGCCGTGGTGTCCGTGACGGACCACGCGAACGACCCGCGCATGCCCAACTTCAAGCTCATCATGGCGGCGCGCACGCGCCCGGTGGAGGCGTGGAGCCTCGCCGACCTCGGCGTCGACCCGGCGCTCGTCGGCGACGCCGGCGCGCGCTCGCGCGTGACCGACGCGTCGCCTCGTCCGCCGCGCCCCGACGCCGAGATCGTCGTCGACAAGGGCGAGGGCGGGCGCGCCCTGGCCGAGTTCCTCATCCGCAACGACCTGGTCTGAGAGGCGTCCGCACATGAGCACCCCCGGGACCCGTACCGTCCTCGTCCTCCTCGACTCCGCCGGCACCGAGCTGCGCTCGCCCGTGCTGGAGCTCATCACCGTCGGCCGCTCGCTGGGGCGCGTCGAGGCCGTCGCCCTGGAGGCGCCGAGCGTCGACGTGCTCGCCCAGCTCGGCGCCTACGGCGTCGCGCTGGTGCGCCAGGCCGAGCCGTCGTCGGGCGGGGAGGTCGTGACCGGCGACGCGCTGCACCTGACGCCGGTCGTGGCCGAGGTCCTCGCCGCCGCGACGCGCGCGTCCGACGCGGACGCCGTCCTGCTCACGTCGTCCTTCCCGAACAAGGAGGCGGCCGCGCGTCTCGCGTTCCTCACCGACGCGGGCCTCGTCGTCGACGCGTCCGCGCTGACCGACGGCGGCACGCACCTCGTCGCGGACAAGCGCGTCTTCGCGGGGTCCTGGGACGTGCGCAGCGAGATCGTCACCGACCCCGCCGTGCTCACCCTGCGCGCGAACTCCGTCGTGCCGCAGCCTGCGGAGGCCGCCGTGGCGACCGAGGTCGGCGCGCTGCGCCTCGAGCTCTCGCCCGCCGCGACCGCGGCGCGCGTCGTGTCCCGCACGGTCGACGAGTCGGCCGGCGCGGGTCGCCCGGCGCTCGGCGAGGCCGCGATCGTCGTCGCCGGGGGCCGTGGCACCAACGGCGACTTCGGTCCCGTCACCGAGCTCGCCGACGCGCTCGGCGCGGCCGTGGGCGCGACGCGCGACGCCGTGTACGAGGGCTGGCACGACCAGTTCGTCGGGCAGACGGGCGTGACCGTCGCGCCGCGGCTGTACATCGGCGCGGGCATCTCCGGCGCCCCGCACCACCGCGGCGGCATGCAGGCCTCGCAGGTGATCGTCGCGGTGAACAACGACCCCGAGTGCCCGCTGTTCGAGATCTCCGACTTCGCGGTCGTCGGCGACCTCGCGGACGTGCTGCCCCAGGCGGCCGAGGTGCTGCGCGAGCACCGGGCGTCCCAGGGCTAGGGCCCGACGGCCTGGTGGGAGGACGAGCGGTCGAACCTCGCCGACCGGCTCGCTGACCCCAGGTGTCCCGTGCGGTCGGCGTCGCCGTCGTGACGGTCGTCGCCGGGACGCTCGCGCGCGCCTGACGGCGCCGCCCCCCGGTATGCGAGTGCCGGTCCGTCCGCATGCCCCCCGCTCGGGTGGCGGACAGCCGGTGCCGAGAATTCACCCGGCGTCCTCCGGGTGGTGGCCGGCCGGTCATCGACCGTTCCTAGCGTCGGGCCGACTCCCCGGTGACGGGGAAGCCCCCCGACCTGTGGAGACGACCGATGACGATCACGCCTGCCCCCGAGCATCGCCCGCTGCTCTCCGTCGCGCCGCACGCGCGCGGCAAGCGCAGCCCCGTCACCTGCCGGCTGAAGTGCGCTGACGCGTGCTCGCACCCGGTCCCCAACGAGAGCGCCAACGAGACGTTCCGCGACGTCGTCGCGGGCGCGATGTCGCGCCGCGCCCTGCTGGGCGGGCTCGCGGTCGGCGCCGCGGCCGTCGTGCTCGGCGCGCAGACCGTCGGCGCCCCGCCCGCCGCGGCCCAGGCGCTGCCCGCCCACGGCGGCGGCCACGGCGGAGGCCGTCCGCAGAAGGGCCTGGCCTTCGGCGCGATCTCGCCCCAGCCCGCCGCGCGCGACGCGTTCGTCGTGCCCGAGGGCTACCGGTGGCGCCCGGTGATCCGCTGGGGCGACCCGATCCTGCGCGGCGCCCGGCCGTTCGACGTCGCGCGCCAGACGCCCGAGGCCCAGGCCCGGCAGTTCGGCTACAACAACGACTACCTCGACATCCTGCCGTTCGAGCGCCAGCACGCCCTCGCCGGCGCGCAGGGTCGGGGCAAGGGCCCGGGCCGCGGCACGCGCGGCCTGCTCGTCGCGAACCACGAGTACACGAACCCGGCGATCATGTTCGACGCCTCGTACGACGCCGCGACCCGCCGCGCCATCGAGCGTGCCGCGCACGGCATGTCCGTCGTCGAGGTGCGCCGCCGTCGGACGGGCACGCCGTGGGACTACGTGGCCGACAGCCGGTACAACCGCCGCGTGCACATGACGACCGAGTTCCGCCTCACCGGACCCGCGGCCGGCTCGGACCTCGTCAAGACCGTCGCGGACCCGTCGGGGACGCGCGTGCTGGGCACGCTGAACAACTGCGCGGGCGGCACGACCCCGTGGGGCACGGTGCTCTCGGGCGAGGAGAACTACAACGGCTACTTCCGCACGTCCGGCACGGGCCACGACGCGCGCTACGGCCTGCGCGACGCCGCGACGGGTTACGGCTGGGAGCTCGACGACCCGCGCTTCGACGCCCGCAACCCCGGGTACGAGAACGAGCCCAACCGCTTCGGCTGGATCGTCGAGATCGACCCGTACGCGCCCGACGAGCCTCCGGTGAAGCACACCGCGCTCGGTCGCTTCAAGCACGAGGGCGCCAACGTGATCCTCTCGCGCCGCGGGAACGCGGTCGCGTACATGGGCGACGACGAGCGCTTCGACTACGTGTACAAGTTCGTCTCCTCGCGCACGATGCGCCCGGGGAACAGCGAGTCGGCGCGTCGTCACAACAAGACGCTGCTCACCGAGGGATCGCTGTACGTCGCGCGGTTCCGCGGCGACTCGCCCGCGTCCGAGATCGACGGGTCGGGCGCGGTGCCGTCCGACGGCGCGTTCGACGGCCGCGGCGAGTGGGTCCCGCTCGTCCTCGACGGTCGCAGCCAGGTCGCGGGCATGAGCCTGGAAGAGGTCCTCGTCTACACGCGCGTCGCGGCGGACAAGGTCGGGGCGACGAAGATGGACCGCCCTGAGGACGTCGAGCCGAACCCGGTCACGGGTCGGGTCTACGTCGCGTGCACCAACAACACCTCGCGCGGGCCGGCGGCGGCCGAGGCCGCGACCGAGCCGAACCCGCGCAACACGAACCGCGACGGCCACGTGGTGGAGATCGTCGAGGACCGCGACGACGCCGCGGCGCTGACGTTCCGCTGGAACCTCCTGCTCGTCGCGGGCGACCCCGCCACGAACACCTCCACCTACTTCTCGGGCTACCCGAAGGACAAGGTCTCCCCGATCTCCTGCCCGGACAACCTCGCGTTCGACGCCGAGGGCAACCTCTGGATCTCGACCGACGGCCAGCCGAGCACGATCCAGAAGTGCGACGGGCTGTTCAAGGTCACGCTCGACGGCCGCGAGCGCGGGCGCGTCGAGCAGTTCCTCTCGGTGCCGCGAGGCGCCGAGACGTGCGGGCCCCTCGTGGACTCCACGGACCGCATGGTCTACGTGGCGGTCCAGCACCCCGGCGAGGACGGGTCGTTCGACGCGCAGGCGTCGTACTTCCCCGACTACCTGACGCCGGGTGCCCCGGTGCCGACGGGTGCCTTCGCGGGCCCGCGCCCGTCCGTGGTCCAGGTCTGGCGCGACTGACGTCTCCCGATCGACGGAGGGGCCCGGCGCCGCGACGGCGCCGGGCCCCTCCCTCGTCCGCGGAAGGGGCTCTCAGAGACCGAGGTGCTCCAGCCAGGCGACGGCCGCGACGCCCTGGGCGCGCTGGAACGCGCGCAAGCGGGGGATCGTCGGGACGGCGGGCTTGCGGGCGGAGTGCAGGAAGTACCCCGCGATCCCGGCGACGACCGAGCGCAGGTCGGCGGGGTGCACGTCGCGACCGAGGGGGTGCGCGGCGAAGGTCGACGCCGCCCACGCGCCGCCGCGCGCGCGGCGGGCCGCGTCGGCGCTCACCGTGACCGGCTCGCACACGCCGACGACGCCCTGCATGACGACGCTGGGCAGGAACATCGCGAGGTCGAGCCAGGCCGCGCCGCGCGAGGCGTGCGGCCAGTCCACGAGGTACACCTTCTCCGGCGTGAGCAGGACGTTGTCGGCGCGCAGGTCGCCGTGCACGAACGACTCGCCCTCGCACGCCACGAGCGCCCCTCGCTCGGCCTCGGCGAGCGCGTCGAGGTGCGTGGCCGCCCAGGGCGCCACGGCAGGCAGGCGTGGGTCGGGGTCCGCACGGAGCGCGCGCCACCCGGTCGCCATGTCGGCGAAGTCGGGCCCGGTCGGCGGCAGGCGCATCGAGCGGGCTCCCGGGACGGCCGCGACGCGGGCGAGCGTGGTCAGGACCCGGTCGAGCTCGTCGGGGTCCCAGGGGGTGGCGGGCACGTGCCCGTCGACGACGTCGAACGCGAGGGCGATCCAGTCGCCGTCCCCGTGGCCCCAGGCGAAGCGCGGGGCGGGGACCGCGCGCGGCAGCCGCGTCGCGACCTTCGCCTCGGCACGGTGGAGGTTGGCCGCCACGGGCTCGTCCGCGGTCCGGGCCGCCTTGACGAAGAGGCGGGTGCCGTCGTCGAACGTGAGGACGGACGCGAGGCCGGGGCTGAACCCGGACGGGATCGAGCGCTCCTGCACGACCCGCCCGCCGGCGACGGCCTCCAGCTCGTCGCGCAGCGCGAGCGGCAGGTCTCCCCAGAGCAGGCGGCCGCCGCCCGAGGCGACCGGGACGTCCCCGGCGGCCTCGACGGCGGGCGGTGCGGCGTCGTCGGGCATCGAGATGCCACTTCCCCTGTCGGTGGCTGGGCGGTCTCGTCCTCGGCACGTTGCCCGTCCCGCGGCGACGTGTGGCGCGCGACGGCGGTCCTGCGACCGGGACGAGCGCCCGGCGACTGCCGGGCGCAGACCTCCCACAACCTAGCGCTTCTCGCCGGGAAGTCCAGCGCCGCCCACTCCTCGGACCGCGAGCGCTGCGGTGCTCCGTAGACTGGGTGATCGTGACCCACCCTTCCGGCCCCGTCCCCGCGGCGGCCGCGTACCTCGACCACGCCGCCACGACGCCGCTCTCCGCGGCGGCGCGCGAGGCGTTCGTCGACGAGCTGTCGCGCACCGGCAACCCGTCGTCGCTGCACGCGGCGGGGCGTGCCGCCCGCCGCACGGTCGAGGAGGCGCGCGAGTCGATCGCCGCGGCGCTCGGCGCGCGCCCGAGCGAGGTGGTGTTCACCGCGGGGGGCACCGAGGCGGACAACCTCGCGATCAAGGGACTGTTCTGGGGGCGGCGCACGACGGACCCGCGCCGGCTCCGGATCGTCGTGTCCGCGGTCGAGCACCACGCGGTGCTCGACCCCGCGTTCTGGATGGCCGAGCACGCCGGCGCGGAGATCGTCCTGCTGCCCGTCGACGGCGAGGGACGCGTGGACCTCGCGGCGCTGCGCGCGGAGATCGCGGAGCACGCGGACGAGATCGCGCTCATCTCCGTCATGTGGGCCAACAACGAGGTGGGCACGCTCCAGCCCGTGCAGGAGGTCGTGCAGCTCGCGCGCCCCCACGGCATCCCGGTGCACTCCGACGCGGTGCAGGCGGTCGGCCAGGTCCCCGTCGACTTCGCGGCGAGCGGCCTCGACGCGATGACGGTGTCCGGGCACAAGCTCGGCGGCCCGGTCGGTGTCGGCGCGCTCGTCGCGCGCCGCGACGCCCCGCTCACCCCGGTCCTGCACGGCGGCGGCCAGGAGCGCGGCGTGCGCTCCGGCACGCTCGACGCGCCCGCGATCCGCGCGTTCGGCGTCGCGGTCGCCGAGGCCGTCGCTCGCCGTGAGGAGCGCGCCGCCCACCTCGCGGCCCTGCGCGACGAGCTCGTCGCGGGTGTGCGCGAGCGCGTCCCGGACGCGCTCCTCAGCGGCCCCGAGCCTGCCGACCACGACGCCGCGCGCCTGCCCGGCAACGCGCACTTCACGTTCCCCGGGGCCGAGGGCGACTCGCTCCTCTACCTGCTCGACTCCTCGGGCGTCCAGGCCTCGACGGGCTCCGCGTGCCAGGCAGGCGTGCCGCAGCCGTCGCACGTGCTGCTCGCGATGGGCGTGCCCGAGCAGGACGCGCGGGGCGCGCTGCGGTTCACGCTCGGCGTCACGTCCACGCCCGACGACGTCGCGCGCCTCCTCGACGCCCTGCCCCCCGCCGTCGAGCGGGCGCGGGCCGCGGGCCTCGCGTCCGGCCCGTCGCGCACCGCGGTCCCCAGCCGTGCGGGAGGTGCCGCGTGAGGGTGCTCGCCGCCATGTCGGGCGGCGTCGACTCCGCCGTCGCCGCGGCGCTCGCGGTCGAGGCGGGGCACGAGGTCGTGGGCGTCCACATGGCGCTGTCGCGCAACCGAGACCAGTTCCGCACCGGCTCGCGCGGGTGCTGCTCGATCGAGGACGCCGGGGACGCGCGGCGCGCGGCCGACGTGCTCGGCATCCCGTACTACGTGTGGGACCTCTCGGAGCGGTTCGAGGACACGGTCGTCGCCGACTTCCTCGCGGAGTACGAGGCGGGCCGCACGCCCAACCCGTGCGTCCGGTGCAACGAGCACATCAAGTTCGAGGCGCTGCTCGACAAGGCGACCGCGCTCGGCTTCGACGCCGTCGCGACGGGCCACTACGCGCGCGTCGTGACGCGCGAGGAGGCCGACGCGTCCGTCCCGGGCGGGGTGCGCACCGTGCGGGAGCTGCACCGCTCGCCGAACACGGCGAAGGACCAGTCCTACGTCCTCGCGGTCATGGGTCCCGAGCGGCTCGCCCGTGCTCTGTTCCCCCTCGGGGACTTCGTGTCGAAGGACGAGGTGCGCGCCGAGGCCGCCCGCCGCGGGCTGTCCGTGTCCGCGAAGCCCGACTCGTACGACATCTGCTTCGTCGCCGACGGCGACACCCAGGGCTTCCTGCGCGACCGCCTCGGCGCGCGGCCGGGCGAGATCGTCGACGCCGATGGGACGGTGCTCGGCGAGCACGACGGCGCCTACGCGTACACGGTCGGCCAGCGCAAGGGCCTGGGCATCGACCGCCCCGCACCGGACGGTCGTCCGCGGTACGTGCTCGACGTGCAGCCCGCGAGCAACCGCGTGGTCGTCGGGCCGGTCGAGCTGCTGAGCGTCGACCGCATCGAGGCCGGCGCGGCCGTCTGGTTCGACGACGCCCGCCCGGCGGCGGGGGAGCAGGCCGACGTCGAGGTGCAGGTCCGCGCGCACGGCGCCCCGGTCGCGGCCCGGGTCCGGGCCGTCGGCGACGCGATGGAGGTCGAGCTCACGGGGACGCCGCTGCGGGGCGTCGCCGCCGGGCAGTCGCTCGTCGTCTACGCCGGCCCGCGCGTGCTCGGTCAGGCGACGGTGGATCGGGCCTACCGCGCCGCGGCGCGACCGGCCGTTCAGCCGACGCCGACGGGCGCGGGGTGAGCGAGCGCGCGCACGAGCGCGGACTCGTCGCGCACGCACCAGTGCTCGGCCTCCTGGCCCTCGGCGAACCGGAGCACGTGCATCTCGCGCACGCGGAACCGGCGTCCCGTCGGGGCGACGCCGCGGAAGAACCCGGTGTGCCGCGCGCTGAGCTCGACGTGCAGGGCGACGAGGTCACCCTCGGCGACCGCGTGCAGGATCTCGACGCGCTGGTCCTCGAACGCCTCGTCGTACCAGTGCATCGTCGCGAGGAGGGCGTCCGCGCCGCCGTCGCAGCCGGGCGACGTGTCGTGGTTGCGGAACCCGGGCGCCAGCAGCGTCGCGAGCGCGTCGCCGTGGTTGCCGGGGATCGCCCGCGTGTGCACGGCGACCGCCGTGGCCTTGTTCTCGTGCGTGCCCATGTCGGAGCCCTTCCGCACACCCTCGTGCTCGGCGGCCGCGCGGCCCCCGGACCCCGGCGGGGTCGCGGCACGGCTCGGTTTCCCAGTGTGCTCCTGGAGAGAGGTGGTCGGCACGTGGTTCGTGACGAGAGGGCGGTCGGCGCCCCGAGCGAGGGCTCGCACGGGGGTGCGGCATGACCGCGGTGAGCGGGCTCGGCCCGTGGCCCGGCGGCGAGGGCGCGGACGTGCTGGAGGCGCAGCTCACGGTGCTCGGTGACCTCGCCGAGGTCCCGACGGGCGTGCGCGGGGTGCCGTTCCTCGTCCAGCTCCCGGGGCGCGGTCCCGGCGCGGACGCGACCGGGCGGACGGCCGCGCTGCTGCCCGGCCTCCCCGTCGAGCTGGGACCGCACGGGTGGAAGCTCGCGGACCACGGGGGCGCGGACCTGCGCCGGGCGGACGCGTACCTGCGCGAGGACCTCGAGGCGCTCGCCATCGCGGGCACGGGGTACTCGGGGCCGCTCGCCGTGACCGTCACCGGGCCGTGGACGCTCGCCGCCGAGCTCTACCTGGCGCGCGGCGACCGCGTGCTGTCCGACCCGGGCGCGGTGCGCGAGGTCGTCCAGGCGCTCGCCGTGGCCGTGGGCGACCACGTCGCGCAGGTGCGCCGGCAGGTCCCCGGAGCGGACGTCGTCGTGCAGGTCGACGAGCCGCTGCTCGCCCAGGTCGGGACGGGCGTGCTCCCGTCGTTCTCGGGCTTCTCGCGCCTGCGCGCGGTCCCCGGCCCGGACCTCGTGGACGGGCTGCGGCCCGTGCTCGACGCCGCGCGCGCCGCGTCGGCGTCGACGGTCGTGCACCTCGGTCCGGCGTGGGTGGGCGTGGCGCCCGTCGTGCTCGCCGGCGCGGACGCCGTCGGCCTCGCGCTCGGCGCGTGGGACGAGCGCCTGTGGGAGACCGTCGCCCGTGCCGTCGAGCGGGGCGTCGGCCTCTGGGCCGCGCTGCCGCCCGCGAAGGTCTCGCAGTGCGCCGGGCCCGCGCTGGGCGAGCTCGCCGACGCGGTGAGCGTGCCGTGGCGCCGCATCGGGCTCCCGCTCGCCGCGCTCGACGACGTGACGCTCCTGGGCGCCGCGCGCACGGCCGACGGCGGGCCCGGGCGCGGCGTCGCAGGCACCCCGGACGAGCATCGTGCCCTCCTCGCGAACCTCGGCCGCGTCGCCGACGTCCTGGCGGAGCGCGCCCACGCCTGAGCGCCACCTGGGCGTCGGCTCGGCGGCTTCCCGCGCACCGCTCGTCGTGCGTACGCTTGACCTCGCGCGGCGGTCACGACGGCGACGTGCGGACGGCCGCGCCCCGGCTCTCCGGACGGCCCGGTCGTGTCCCCGCGCCGACCCCGTTCCCCTCACCGCGAAGGACCCCCATGCCCTTGCTGCGAGCCGTGCTGTTCGACCTCGACGGCGTCCTCACGCCCACCGCCGAGCTCCACATGCGCGCCTGGGAACGGCTGTTCGCGCCCTACAGCGCCGCGCACGGCCTCGCCCCGTACACCGCCGCGGACTACTTCGCGTCGATCGACGGCAAGCCTCGGTACGACGGCGTCGCGACGTTCCTCGCGTCGCGCGGCGTCGAGCTGCCGCGCGGCGAGGTCACGGACGCGCCCGGCGAGGGCACGGTGTGCGCGCTCGGCAACCGCAAGGACGAGATCGTCAACCGCATGTTCGCCGACGAGGGCATCACGCCCTACCCGGGCTCCGTGCGCTTCCTCGACGCCGTGACCGGGGCGGGCGCCGCCGTCGCGGTCGTGTCGTCGTCGCGCAACACGCCCGCGGTCCTCGCGGCGGCGGGCCTGGCCGACCGGTTCGCGGTCGTCGTCGACGGGAACGTCGCGGCCCGCGAGCACATCGCCGGCAAGCCGGCCCCCGACACGTACCTCTACGCGGCGCAGCTCCTCGGCGTCCCGGCCGCGGAGGCGATCGTCGTGGAGGACGCGCTCTCGGGCGTCCAGGCGGGCGCCGCCGGGGACTTCGGGCTCGTGCTCGGCGTCGACCGCGGCGTGGGCGCCGACGCGCTGCGAGCCCACGGGGCCGACGTCGTCGTCACCGACCTGGGTGAGCTGGACGCGACGGTCCTCGACCGCCCGCGCATCGCTGCGGCGTCGACCACGACCGCACGACCCGACGAGGAGAGCGCGTGATCCGCAAGACCGCCGACGAGCAGAGCACCGTGGACCGCCTGCGCTTCCCGGCCGAGCCGTGGCGGCTCGTCGAGTCGCAGTTCTCCGCAGAGGACCTCGGCGTGACCGAGACGCTCTTCGCCGTCGCGAACGGCTACCTCGGCATGCGCGGCAACGTCGAGGAGGGGCGCGAGTCCCACTCGCACGGCACGTTCGTCAACGGGTTCCACGAGACGTGGTCGATCCGCCACGCCGAGGAGGCGTACGGGTTCGCGCGCGTCGGCCAGACCATCGTCAACGTCCCCGACGCGAAGGTCATCCGGCTGTACGTCGACGACGAGCCGCTCCTGCTGCCCGTCGCCGACCTCGTGGACTACGAGCGGTCGCTCGACCTGCGCGACGGCGTCCTGCGCCGCGAGCTGATGTGGCGCACGCCGTCGGGCAAGCGCGTGCAGATCCGCTCCGAGCGCATGGTGTCGTTCGTCGAGCGCCACCTGGCGATCATGACGTTCGAGGTCACGCTGCTCGACGCCGCGGCACCCGTCGCGATCTCGTCGCAGGTCCTCAACCGGCAGGACGGCCAGGACGAGTACCACGTGCGCTCCGCGTCGCTCGGCGAGGGGTTCGACCCGCGCAAGACCGACCAGTTCTCCGGTCGGGTGCTCCAGCCGCAGTCCCAGTGGGGCGACGACGAGCGGCTCGTGCTCTCCTACCGCGCCACGAACTCGGGCATGACGCTCGCCGTCGCGGCGGACGACCTGCTCGAGACCGAGAACGAGTGGGACGTCCGGACGCAGGTGGACGAGGACCTCGCCAAGCACGTGTTCCGCGTCCACGCGGAGCCCGGCCGGCCGATCCGGCTCACCAAGCTCGTCGCGTACCACACCTCGCGTGGCGTGCCGTCGCGCGAGCTGGTCGACCGCTGCCGCCGCACGCTCGACCGCGCGCGCGAGACCGGCGTCGAGGGCCAGGTCGCGCTCCAGCGCGAGTGGCTCGACGACTTCTGGGCGCGCTCCGACGTCGAGGTCCCCGGCCAGCCCGGCATCCAGCAGGCCGTGCGCTGGAACCTGTTCCAGCTCGCCCAGGCGACCGCGCGCGCCGAGGGCAACGGTGTCCCCGCCAAGGGGCTCACCGGCTCCGGGTACAGCGGGCACTACTTCTGGGACACCGAGATCTACGTCCTGCCGTTCCTCACGTACACGAGCCCCCGGTACGCGCGCAACGCGCTGCGGTTCCGCTACCAGATGCTCGACGCCGCCCGGCGGCGCGCGGCCGAGCTCTCGCAGAAGGGCGCGCTCTTCCCCTGGCGCACGATCAACGGCGAGGAGGCGTCCGCCTACTACGCGGCGGGCACCGCGCAGTACCACATCGACGCCGACGTCAGCTATGCGCTCGTGCAGTACGTGCGCGCGACGGGCGACGTGGACTTCCTGCGCCGCGAGGGCGTGGACATCTTGGTCGAGACCGCGCGCATGTGGGAGGACCTGGGGTTCTGGCGCGCGAACGGCGACGACAACTTCCACATCCACGGCGTGACCGGCCCCGACGAGTACACGACCGTCGTCAACGACAACCTCTTCACCAACGTCATGGCGCGGTTCAACCTTCGCGCGGCAGCGATCGTCGTCGAGCGCATGAAGGCCGAGCACCCCGAGGACTACGCGCTGCTCGTGGACCGGCTCGGGCTCGGCGCGTACGAGGCGGCGGAGTGGGTCCGTGCGGCCGACCACATGTCGATCCCGTACGCCGAGAGCATCGGCATCCACCCGCAGGACTCGCACTTCCTCGAGCGCGAGATCTGGGACCTCGCGCACACCCCCGCGAACAAGCGCCCCCTCCTGCTGCACTACCACCCGCTCGTCATCTACCGCTACCAGGTGCTCAAGCAGGCCGACGTGGTGCTCGCGCTGTTCCTCCAGGGCCAGCACTTCACCGCGGAGGAGAAGCTCGCCGACTTCGAGTACTACGACCCGTTGACCACGGGCGACTCGACGCTCTCGGGCGTCGTCCAGTCGATCGTCGCGGCCGAGGTCGGGTACCACGAGCTCGCGCTCGAGTACTTCGTGTCGTCGCTGTTCGTCGACCTCGCGAACCTCCACGCGAACGCGGCCGACGGCGTGCACGTCGCCTCCGCGGGCGGCACGTGGTCCGCGCTCGCGTGCGGGTTCGGCGGCATGCGCGACTCCGACGGCGAGCTGAGCTTCGACCCGCGCCTTCCCCAGGACTGGGAGTCGCTGACGTTCCGGGTCCAGTGGAACGGATCGCGCCTGCGCGTCACCGTGCTCCCCGACGCGATCGAGCTGGACGCCGAGACCGGCGACGGCGCACAGGTCACCGTGCGCGGCGAGAAGGTCAAGGTCGTCCCGGGCGAGGTCGCGCGCATCACGCTCGACGGTCAGGGCCCGGTGAAGCCCGGTCGCCCGAGCCTGCGCGCGCTCTCCGGCAACCGCCGCGACGACGGCACCCTCATCACCGCGACGGTCCCGCACTCCTGACCTCACGCCTGCCGAGGGAAGACCCGGGCCTGCCGAAGTAGAGCCGTGGTCCGCCGAGGTAGAGCCGAGGTCCGCCCAGGTAGAGCCGTGGTCCGCCGAGGTAGAGCCGTGGTCCGCCGAGGTAGAGCCGTGGTGGCGCGAGGTAGAGCCGTGGTTCTTGTGCCCGACGGCGTGTGGTTGGCCTGGGTGGTCGGGGTGGGTGGTGGTGCCGCGTCTTCCATCCGCCGCTCGTTCCTCGCGGCTCCCGCCAGGCCCGCCACGACGCGGCACCACCACCCACCCCGACCGGCTTCGTCGCGCCCTGATCGGTGCTCGCCTCGGGCGACTGCCCGCTGTGTCGGTCAGCTTCGGGAGCCTCGCCGCTGCGGGCCTCGCCGAGGGACCAGGTCGCCATCCGCGACTCCGTCACCTCTGGGTGGCGACGCCGACGACGGCGGGTGTCCGGCCGTCGTCGGGCACGAGCACGCCGGGTGGTGACGGCGGGACGAGCGACGGATCGCCGTCAGGCACGGTGGCCACGGTTCTGTCTCGGCCGACCAGACTCCTACCTCGGCGAACCATGGCTCTGCTTCGGCGAACCACGGCTCTACTTCGGCGAACCAGGGCTCTACTTCGGCAGACCACGGGTCTACCTCGGCGTGCGGGGCGGGCGCAGGAACTTCCCGGAACATCCTCGCGTCGGCCCGGATCGCGGTGCTCGGACGGCGGTAGGTTGCCGACGAGACGTCGGTCGAGCGCGGGGGGAAGAGATGAGCGGTCGTCGGTACGGGCGTGCGTGGACCGTTGCGGTCGCGGTCGTCTGCGCGGGGGCGGTGCTGTCGGCGTGCGACGGCGGCGGGGACCTGGAGGTCGCCAACGACAGCGGTGAGGACGTGACCGTCCGGACCGGGGACGAGGAGTCAGAGGTCGACGGGGGCGGTGGGGTCGTGTTCCTCGACTACGGCTGCACGCCGGGTGACGTGACCGTCGTGCGGGCGTCGGGCGCCGAGGAGGTCGTCGACGGGCCGGTGTGCCCGGACGAGAAGATCGTGATCCACGCCGACGAGGTGGTGCTGGTCCCCGTCGGCGCGGACGACGACTCCTGAGCCGGCGTCAGCCGAGGCGCTCGGCGAGGAAGCGGTAGTGCACCGCGGCCATGTGCGCGGCCTGGGCGTTGTTCGCCGCGCCGCCGTGGCCGCCCTCGATGTTCTCGTAGTACGTGACGTCCTTGCCCTCGCCGAGCATCTTCGCGGCGAGCTTGCGCGCGTGGCCGGGGTGGACGCGGTCGTCCTTGGTCGACGTCGTGAACAGCACGGGCGGGTACTCGCGCTCGGCGTCGAACAGGTGGTACGGCGAGAACGTGCGGAGGAACTCCCACTGCTCCGGGTCGTCCGGGTCGCCGTACTCCGCGGCCCACGACGCCCCGGCGAGGAGCTTGGTGTACCGGCGCATGTCGAGCAGCGGGACGCCGACGATCACGGCGCCGAAGAGCTCGGGGTACTGCGTGAGCATGTTGCCCGCGAGCAGGCCGCCGTTGGAGCGACCCTCCATGCCGAGGTGCTCGTGGTTCGTGATCCCGCGGGCCACGAGGTCGCGCGCGACGGCGGCGAAGTCCTCGTACGCGCGGTGCCGGTTCGCCTTGAGCGCGGCCTGGTGCCAGGCCGGGCCGTACTCGCCGCCGCCGCGGATGTTCGCGACGACGTAGACGCCGCCGCGCGAGAGCCAGGCACGGCCGAGCGCGCCGGAGTAGGCGGGGGTCAGCGAGATCTCGAAGCCGCCGTACCCGTACAGCAGCGTCGGCGCGGTCCCCGCGCCACCGTCGCCCGCGCCCTCGACGAGGTCCGCGCGACCCACGACGAAGTACGGCACGCGCGTGCCGTCGTCGGACGTGGCGAAGTGCTGCGCGACGGTCATGCCGTCGGCGTCGAAGAACGCGGGGTTGGACTTGACGACCTCCGGTGCACCCGCGGTGCCCGGCCGCTCGCCGAGCGACAGGAGCGAGAGCGTCGTGGGCGTGAGGTAGTCGGTCGTGACGAGCCACAGGTCGTCGGTGTCGACGGGGTCGACGGCCCCGACGGCCACCGTGCCAAGCTCCGGCAGGCCGGGGATCTCGGAGCGCACCCACGGCGCGTCGGCGGTCTCCTGCCCGACGGCGGTCCCGTCACCTCCGGGCGCGGCGGCGTCCGGCGGCGTGAGCACGTGCAGGCGGTTCTTCACGTCGTCGAGCACGTTGACCACGAGGTGGTGGCGCGTCCACGTCGCGCCGGCGAGCGACGTCGTCGCCGTCGGCTCGAAGAGCACGGTGAAGCCGCGGTCGCCCGCGAGGAAGTCGTCGAACCGCGCGACGAGCAGCGAGCCCGCGCGGTACGTCGCGCCGCCGACGGTCCAGTCGTCGCGCAGCTCGACGAGCAGCCACTCGCGCCGCACCCCGACCTCGGCCGAGTCGGGCACGTCGATCTTCGTCAGGCGCTGCTCGGGCGTGCCGGTGTGCTGGGCGAGGTAGAGCTCGTCCGAGTAGAACGCCTTGGAGCGGTGGACGAAGTCCCGCTCGAACCCGGGCGTGTGCGAGCGCCAGGCGGAGATGTACATGTCCTCGTCGGTGCCCTCGTAGACGGTCGCGGCGTCGTCGAGCGGGGTGCCGCGCGTCCAGCGCTTGACCACTCGTGGGTACCCGGACGGCGTGAGCGTGCCCTCGCCGAAGTCGGTGAAGACGTAGACGGTGTCGGTGTCGATCCACCCGAGCGAGCCCTTGGCCTCCGCGCGGAAGAACCCGCCGTCCGCGGGGGCGACGAACCGCTTCTCGACGAGGTCGAACTCGCGCGTGACGTCGGCGTCCGACCCGCCGGGGGAGAGCTCGACGAGCGCGTGCCGCCACGGCTCGCCCGCGGCGAGCTGCTCGGGGGTCGGGCGCAGGACGCTCGCGCCGTGCCAGACCCACGACTCGCCCTCGGCCGCGGCCAGCGCGTCGAGGTCGAGCACGGTCTCCCACTCGGGGTCGTCCGTGCGGTAGGACTCGAGCGTCGTACGGCGCCAGAGGCCGCGCTCGTGCTGGGCGTCGCGCCAGAAGTTGTAGTACCGGTCCCCGATCTTGGAGACCTCGGGGATCTTGGCGTCGGAGTCGAGCACCTCGCGGATCGCGCGCTCCGTCGTGGTGAACTCCTCGGCGACCTCGAGCGTGTCGGCGACCTCGGCGTTGCGCGCACGGACCCAGGCGAGCGCCTCGTCGCCCTCGACGGCCTCGAGCCAGAGGTACGGGTCGTGGGGCGCGCCGTCGTCAGGGAGCGCGGTCTCGGCGGGGTTCTGGGGCGCGGGCGCAGGGCTCGTCGTCTGCTCGGCGGTCATGGTCCCCCACCCTACGGCGGTGCGGGCGGTGGTGCGGAGGTCACCGGGTGACCGGGACCTTGGGCCCCGAACGGCCGTCCGGCCTTGTCGGGCAGCGTGCCTTGTGAAAACATTCACAAGTAGAGAGACCGCTGAAGGAGCCGGGGCAATCCGGCCCCGGCAGCACCCGCGGCCCGACGCCCGGCCCGCCCGGGCACCGGAGGGGACGCATGAGCGCGAAGAGCGCCGGCACGAAGGTCGAGAACCGCACCGAGGACACCCGCACGACGCAGGAGATCGACGTCCTCGTCGAGCGAGCCCGCAAGGCGCTCGACCAGTACATGAGCCTCACGCAGGAGGACGTCGACCGGATCGTCCTCAAGGCGTCCGTCGCGGGCCTGCACCAGCACGGCCACCTCGCGCAGCTGGCCGTCGCCGAGACCGGGCGCGGCGTGTTCGAGGACAAGGCGACCAAGAACATCTTCGCGTGCGAGCACGTGCCCAACTCGATGGCGAACCTCAAGACGGTCGGCATCATCGGCCGTGACGAGCTCACGGGCGTCGTCGAGATCGCCGAGCCCGTCGGCGTGGTGTGCGCCGTGACGCCGGTGACCAACCCGACCTCGACGACGATCTTCAAGTCCCTCATCGCGCTCAAGACGCGCAACCCCGTCGTGTTCGCGTTCCACCCGAGCGCGCAGCGCTCGTCCGTCGAGGCGGCCCGTATCGTGCGCGACGCCGCGGTGGCGGCCGGCGCACCCGACGACTGCATCCAGTGGGTCGAGCACCCGTCGATCGAGGCGACCAACACGCTCATGCACCACCCGGGCGTCGCGCTCATCCTCGCGACGGGCGGCAACGGCATGGTTCGCGCGGCCTACTCGGCCGGCAAGCCGGCGCTCGGCGTCGGCGCGGGCAACGTCCCGGCCTACGTGGAGAAGAGCGCCGACCTCGGTCGTGCGATCAACGACGTCGTCATGTCGAAGGCGTTCGACAACGGCATGGTGTGCGCGTCGGAGCAGGCGCTCATCCTCGACGACGTGATCTACGACGACGCGATGCGCGAGCTGGCCCGCCTGCACGCCTACCGCGCGACACCCGCCGAGAAGGCGATGCTCGAGCGCCTCATCTTCGGGGTGGAGGCGAACGGGACGAACTGCGCGGGCGCGAAGCTCAACCCGAAGGTGGTGGGCAAGTCGCCCGTCTGGATCGCGCGCGAGGCCGGCTTCGAGGTCCCCGACGACACGTCGATCATCCTCGCGGAGATCGACGACGTCGGCCCCGCCGAGCCGCTGAGCCGCGAGAAGCTCACGCCCGTCCTCGCCGTCCTGCGGGCGCGCGACACCGAGCACGGCGTCCGCCTCGCGGAGCGCATGGTCGAGCTCGACGGCCTGGGCCACTCGGCCGCCATCCACACGGCCGACCAGGACCTCGTCGAGCGGTACGGCTCGCGGGTCAAGGCCGTGCGCGTGCTGTGGAACAGCCCGACCTCGCTCGGCGGGATCGGCGACATCTACAACGCGCTGCTCCCGTCGCTCACGCTCGGGTGCGGCAGCTACGGCGCGAACTCGGTGTCGAACAACGTGTCGGCGGTCAACCTCATCAACGTCAAGCGGATCGGGCGGCGCAACAACAACATGCAGTGGTTCAAGGTGCCCGCCAAGACGTACTTCGAGCCGAACTCGATCCAGTACCTCGCGCAGATGCGCGACGTGCACCGCGTCACGATCGTCACCGACAAGGTCATGAGCCGCATCGGCGTCGTCGACCGCGTGCTCGACGTCCTCGCCCGCCGTGAGGAGAAGGTCGCGATCCAGATCATCGACGCGGTCGAGCCGGAGCCGAGCGTCGGCACCGTGAACCGCGGTGCGGAGTCGATGCGGGACTTCGAGCCCGACACGATCATCGCGATCGGCGGCGGCTCGCCCATGGACGCGGCCAAGGTCATGTGGCTGCGGTACGAGCACCCGGAGATCGAGTTCTCCGACATGCGCGAGAAGTTCTTCGACGTCCGCAAGCGCGCGTACAAGTTCCCGGAGCTCGGCGGCAAGGCCAAGCTCGTGTGCATCCCGACGTCGTCGGGCACCGGTGCGGAGGTGACGCCGTTCGCGGTCATCACCGACCCGGAGACGGGCTTCAAGTACCCGCTCGCGGACTACGCGCTCACCCCGACCGTCGCGATCGTCGACCCCGTCCTGACGGACACCATGCCGGCCAAGCTCGCGGCCGACTCGGGCTTCGACGCCCTGACGCACGCGACCGAGGCGTTCGTCTCCGTCTACGCGAACGACTTCACCGACGGGCTGTGCCTCCAGGCGATCAAGATGGTCTTCGAGCACATCGAGGACTCGGTCACGCAGGGTGCGGCGGCCCCGAAGGCGCGCGAGAAGATGCACAACGCGGCGACCATCGCGGGCATGGCGTTCGGCTCGGCGATGCTCGGCATCGTGCACGCCATGGCGCACACCGTGGGCTCGACGTTCCACCTCGTGCACGGGCGCACCAACGCGGTGCTCCTGCCGCACGTGATCCGCTACAACGGCCAGGTGCCCACCAAGCTCACGAGCTGGCCCAAGTACGAGCGCTACGTGGCCCCCGAGCGGTTCCAGGAGATCGCCAAGCACCTCGGCCTGCCGGCCTCCACCCCGGAGGAGGGCGTCGAGTCGTACGCGAAGGCGGTCGAGGAGCTGCGCGCCAAGGTGGGCATCGAGCCCACGTTCGCCGCGCAGGGCGTCGACGAGACGGCGTTCCTGAGCCGCCTGGACGACCTCGCGCTCCGGTCGTTCGAGGACCAGTGCGCACCTGCGAACCCGCGGATGCCGGTCCTGGAGGACATGCGCGACATCCTCGTCGCGGCCTACCGCGGCAGCAGCCGCGAGGTCGTGCGCGCGGAGCGTCTCGCGGCCCACGAGGTCGCGCGCGCCGAGGACGGGCAGGCGGCGACCCCGCCTGCCGAGACCGTGGCGGCCGGCTGACGCGACCAGCGACAGGGTCCGACCCCACGAGAACCCGGAGCCCGACGGCGCGAGTCCCCTTCCGCCGTCGGGCTCCGGCGCGCTCGCGGCCGCTCGACGTGTGCTATCTATAGGTAGCATGGGAAGCTGTTCAGGGACGGGTTGATACCCATAAGTCTGTAGACCGACGAGTAGCGCTGGGCGACGGTTGCACGCGTGCAAGGAGATCTTCAACGTGCGTTGGGTGAGAACCTGCGGGCCCTCCGGGTCCGCAGGGGGATGAGCCAGGAGGACTTCGCCGAGTTCCTGGGGGTGCACCGCACCTATATGGGCGGGATCGAGCGCGGCGAGCGCAACCTGACCCTTCGTTCGGTCGAGAAGCTCGCCGAACGTCTGGAGACGGACCCCGTGTCGCTGCTCCGTCCACCGGCTCCCTGACCGCACGGTCGGCCGTGTCGGACGCGCCGGGCATCATGGTCGGCGTCGCCCGGGGGAGGTGAACGGCATGACCGACGTGCTCGACGGCACGACAGGGGGATCAGCAGTGGGGGTTTCGCCGCTCCGCAGGCCGTCCTGGCAGGTGGACGACTGCCCGCCGTGGTGCGCCGTGGTGCACGAGGAGAGCGACCATCCGCACGACCGCAAGCACGTCAGCGCCGAGATCGCGGTCCCTGTCGCGGCGCTGGCCGAGCACGCACCCCCGGGCGGCGACCGGAGGGACGAGTGGCGGGCGACCGAGCTCGTGCTCTCCCTCCACCGCCGCGACGCCTCCCACGAGACGTGGGTCTACGCGGGCGACGGCTTCGAGCAGCGGATCGAGGTCCTGCTCGGTGACATGTGGCGGATCGTCGCGGCGTTCGAGCACCTCATGGAGGGTCTGCCACCGGAGGCGTGACGGCTCCCGGGTCAGCTGCCACCAGGGCGCACGAGACCGGCCTCGTAGGCGAGGATGACGAGCTGCACGCGGTTGGTCAGCCCCACCTTGGTGAGCAGCGACCGCACGTGGCTCTTCACGGTCGCCTCGGTGAGGTGCAGCTCCGCGCCGATCTCGCGGTTCGACAGCCCGCGCGCGACGGCGAGCAGCACCTCGCGCTCGCGGGGCGTCGCGGCGTCCAGCCCGGTCACGGGCGCGCGGGTCGCGGCAGCGTCCGGCCCGAGCGGCGCCGTCCGTGCGAGCTCGACGTACGTCGTGATGATGCGCCCGGTGACGGCCGGGTCGAGCAGCGAGTCGCCCGCGCGGACGCGGTGCACGGCGTCGACGAGCGTCTGCGGGTCCGCGTCCTTGAGGAGGAACCCGGCCGCCCCGGCGCGCAGCGCGCCGTACACGTACTCGTCGTCGTCGAAGGTCGTCAGGACGAGCGTGCGCACGTCGGCGAGCTCGGGGTCCGCGACGATGCGCGCGGTCGCCTCGATGCCGTCGAGGCGCGGCATGCGCACGTCCATGAGCACGACGTCGGGGCGCAGGGCGCGCGCCATGGTCACCGCGGTCTCGCCGTCCCCGGCCTCGCCCACGACCGTCACGTCCGGCTCGTTGTCGAGGATCATCCGCAGGCCGAGCCGGATCGTCGACTGGTCGTCCACGACGACGACGCGGACCGGGGGGAGCGCGGCGCCGGTCCCGTCGGCGCCCGGGGCGAGGGCGGTCACGCGGCCTCCCGGGGGATGCGTGCCTCGACGGTCCAGCCGCCGCGCCCGTCCGGTCCGGCGGACAGCTCGCCCCCAGCGGCGAGCGCGCGCTCGCGCATGGAGGTCAGCCCATGGCCCTGGCGCCCCTCGGCTCTCGGGAGGGGAGGGCCGGGGTCGTGGACGCGCAGGCGCAGGTCGGGGGCGTCGTCGGTCAGCGTCACGGTGACGCCGCGGGCGAGCGAGTGGAGCAGCACGTTGGTCAGGGCCTCCTGGGCGATGCGGACGACGGCGAGGCCGGTCTCGGCGCTCGTCGTCGGCCACGGGCGGGGGAGCGTGAGGTCGACGGCGCGGCCCGCGTCGCGCAGTCGGCGCGCGGCCGCGCGGAGCTCGTCGGGCGCGCGGGTGCCGTCCGGCGTCGGCGCGAGCGCCGCCGTCCCGCCGTCGGCCTCGGTGCCGCGGCGCAGCACCTGCACGACCGAGCGCATCGCGGTCAGCGCCTGCTTGCCCTCGTCGCTGATCCAGCGCACGGCCTCGGCCGGGGCGTCGGGCTGGTTCGCCGCGACGCGGTCCGCGGCCTGCGCCCTCACGACGATCGCGGACATGTGGTGCGCGACGACGTCGTGCAGCTCGCGCGCGATCCGCGTGCGCTCGGCGAGCACCGCGCGCTCGGCCAGCTCCGCCTGGAGCGCCTGGAGCTCCGCGTTGCGCTCGCGCAGCCGGTCGGACGTCAGCGCGAGGCGACGGAAGAAGAACCCCGCCGCGACCGCGCCCAGGACGAGGGCGAGGGCGAGGAGCACGTCCGACGGCGACTGGGCGAGCCCGAACCATCGCGGGAAGAACGGAGTCGGGGGGAACGTCAGGTGCGGGCGCTCCCACAGCTGCGTCGCGAAGGCCGAGAGACCGCCCGCGAGGCCGGCGAGCGCCCACGGGACGGCGCCCGAGCGGGTCGCCGCGAACCCCGCGACCAGGAGGGGGAGGAGCTCGAACGGCGTCTGCGTGGGCCACGGCAGGGCGAGGGGATAGAGCATCGCCGTCGCCCAGAAGAGCGGCCCCGGCACGACGCGGCGCAGGGCGAGGGTCAGGACGATCCACAGCCCCGCCACGCGGTACGACTCGGGGTGGCGGGGATACCAGTAGTCGCCGCTCTCCATCACGGTGATGACCCCGAACCACACGAGGCCCGCGGCGAGCGCGGTCACGAGGTCCTGCGCCCACACGGGCAGACGGGTGAGCCGGTGCACCCGACCACGGTAGCCGGGGCCCGACCCGCGCGGCACCGCCCGGGGTGGGAGGGCCCGCCGCGGGCCCTCCGCCCTGGGGCGGAACGGCGTCGGGCCGGG
>NZ_BJNZ01000010.1 GCF_006539945.1 Cellulosimicrobium cellulans
ATCCGCCGCTCGTTCCTCGCGGCTCCCGCCAGGCCCGCCACGACGCGGCACCACCACCCACCCCGCCCGACGTCGTCTCACCCTGGTCGGTCCTCACCCAGGCGACCGCAGCCCTCCCTCATATGACCAGGGCTCTACCTCGGCCGACCATGGCTCTACCTCGGCCAACCAGGGCTCTACCTCGCGCGACCAGGGTTCTCTCTCGCGGGACCGTCACTACCTCGGCGCGTCACGGGATCTCCTCGCGCGACCACGGGTCTCCCTCGCTAGCGGGTGGGGGCGAGGGTCGTGGAGTCGCGCACCATGAGCTCGACGGGGAGGACGTCGTCGGGCGAGGTCGCGGGGTCGGGCGACCCGTCGTCGACGGCTCCGCGACGCGTGCCGAGGGCCGCGACCAGGCGGTCGACGGCGCGGGCGCCGAGGCGCGCGAGGTCGGTGCGGACCGTGGTGAGCGGGGGCGAGGCGAGGGTCGCGACGAACGTGTCGTCGAACCCGACGACGCTGAGGTCGCGCGGGACGTCGACGCCCCTCTCGCGCAGGCGTGCCACGAGGCCCAGGGCGACGAGGTCGTTGTAGGCGAGGACCGCCGTCGCGCCCGACGCGACGACGAGGTCGGCGGCGGCGCGGCCACCCTCGACCCGGGGGCGGAACGACCCCACGGTGATGGTCTCGACGTCCGGGTAGCGCTCGCGGGCGACGTCGAGCCCGCCGCGGCGGCGCGCGTCCGACCACGACCGGTCGGGCCCGCCGACGTACGCGACGCGGCGGTGGCCCAGCGCGCGCAGGTGCTCGACGGCGAGGAGGACGCCGTGCGCGTCGTCCGAGGAGACGGAGGGGATGCCGTCGTGGCGGAGGTTGACGAGCACGACGGGGGCGTCGCGCGCGGCGTCCAGGTCCGCCTCGGCCGCGCGCGGGGAGCACAGCACGAGCCCGTCGGTCTGGGACCGCAGCCCGGTCACGAGCTCCGTCTCGAGCGCGGGGTCCTCGCCCGCGTCGACGACGAACACGGCGTGGCCCGTCTGGCGCGCCCGCGCCTGCACGCCCTTGGTCACCGACGCGAAGTACGGGTTCTCCAGGTCGGGCACCACGAGCCCGAGGGCTCCGGTGCGACCCGCGCGCAGCCCGCTCGCCGCGCGGTTGGGCCGGTACCCGAGGCGGTTCGCGACCGCGACGACGCGGTCGCGCGTCTCCGGGGCGACGCGCTCGGGCTCGGCGAGGGCCCGGGAGACCGTGGAGATCGACACCCCGCTCTCGCGGGCGACGTCACGGACGGTGACCACGGCTGCCTCCTCGGCGCTCGGGCCCCACGGGGAGACGGGGCTGCGAACGATTGTAGCGCTCGGGGCAGATGACACATCGGAACGCCGATGACGTAGGATGCAAACGTTCGCAACGACGCCTCTGGAGGAACCCGTGACGAGCACGGCCCACCTGGACCCGACCACCGCGACGGCGCCGTGGTCCCTGCACCCCGACCGCGCGCTCCCCGCCGACCCCGTGCTCCGACCGCTCGCCCGCGAGGTCTACGCCGCGACCCGCGACCTGCCGATCGTCTCGATGCACGGCCACGTCGACGTCGCGCTGTTCGCCGACGACACCCCGTTCGGCGACCCCGCCGCACTGTTCGTCACGCCCGACCACTACCTCGTGCGCATGCTCGTCGCACAGAGCACGTCACCGCACGGGTCGCCCGGCGTGCGCGGGGTCCAGGACCTCGGGGTCGCGCCCGTGCCCGGCGCCCCCACCGGCACCGCCCCCGCGGAGACCGACCCGCGCGAGATCTGGCGCCGGTTCTGCGCCGGGTGGCACCTGTTCCGCGGCACCCCGACGCGGTACTGGACCGAGCACGCGCTCGTCGAGGTCTTCGGCGCCCCGGTGAAGCCGTCGGCCGAGACGGCGGACGCGCTGTACGACCACCTCGTCGACCGGCTCGCACGCCCCGAGTACCGGCCGCGCGCGCTGTTCGAGCGGTTCGGCCTCGAGCTCCTCGCGACGACCGACCCCGCGCAGTCCCCGCTCGCCGACCACGCGCGCCTCGCCGCGGACGGCTGGGGCGAGCGCGTCGTGCCCACGTTCCGCCCCGACCCGCTCCTGCACGTCGACCGCGCCGACTGGGCCGCGCAGGTGGCCGAGCTCGGCGCCGCGGCGGGGACGGACGTCGTCGACTACCGCTCCTACCTCGACGCGCTCCGCGCACGCCGCGCCGCGTTCGTCGCTGCCGGCGCCCGCGCGACCGACCACGGTCACCTGACCGCCGACACCACCCCTCTCGACGACGCCGACGCCGCCCGCATCCTCGACGACGCGCTGCGCGGCGAGGCCACAGCGGCCGAGGCGCGGGCGTTCTCCGCGCACATGCTCTTCCAGATGGCCGCGATGTCGGCCGAGGACGGGCTCGTCATGCAGCTCCACCCCGGCGTCCTGCGCGACCACTGCGCGGGCGTCGCGCAGGCCTACGGGCCGGACAAGGGCTACGACATCCCCGAGCGCACCGAGTACGTGCGCGCGCTGCGCCCCGTCCTCGAGGCGTTCGGGCACCACCCGGGCTTCCGGATGATCGCGTTCACCGTCGACGAGGACACCTTCTCGCGCGAGCTCGCCCCGCTCGCGGGCGTCTATCCCGCCCTGCGGCTCGGCGCCCCGTGGTGGTTCCTCGACACCCCCGACGGCATGCGCCGCTTCCGTGAGGCCGCGACCGACTCCGCCGGGTTCTACAACACGAGCGGGTTCGTCGACGACACGCGCGCGTTCTGCTCCATCCCGGCCCGGCACGACCTCGCGCGCCGCATCGACGCCGGGCACCTCGCCCGGCTCGTCGCGGAGCACCGGCTCGACCTCGACGAGGCGCTCGAGACCGCCGTCGACCTCGCCTATCACCTGCCCAAGGCGTCCTACCCGCCGCCGAGTGCATGAATGAGTCGCCGCGGCGGCCCGATCTCGTGACTGTTTCACGCACCCATGCTCAGACCGTTCCCCCAGGAGACCCCGTGACCACCCCGGACCACCCGTCCGTGCACCCCGCCTGGCTGCCCGACGCCGCGACGTCCTTTCTGCGCGGCCGCACCGTCCGCGTCGTGGGGGACGGCCCGCTCGCCGAGACCGTCCGCGGCGAGGCCCGCCGTGCGGGCGCGACCCTCGTCGACGGCGACGCCGACCTCGTCCTGCGCGACACCGGCGCCGTCCCCGGCGGCGAGGGGTTCGTCGTCGCGCACGGCGACGGCCACCTGGACGTCGCGGCGGACGACGACGCCGCGCTCCTCCACGCGTGGTTCCACGTCGTGCGCACCGGGACGACGGACCCGGCCGGCCACGCCGACGGTCGCCACGAGCCCGCGCACGCGCTGCGCATGCTCGACCACTGGGACAACGTGGACGTCCACCCGGTCATGGGCCAGGTGGAGCGCGGGTACTCCGGCGGCTCGATCTTCTACGCGGACGGGCGCGTGCGTGAGGACCTGTCGCGCGTCGAGCAGTACGCGCGCCTGCTCGCGGCGACGGGCGTGAACCGGGTCGCGATCAACAACGTCAACGTGCACGCGCGCGAGGCGCGGCTGCTCACGGACGGCCTGCCCGACGTCGCACGCGTCGCCGCCGCGTTCCGGCCGTGGGGCGTCCGCGTGCACCTGTCGGTGAGCTTCGCGTCGCCGATCGTGCTCGGCGGCCTCGCGACGTCGGACCCGCTCGACCCGGACGTCCGGGCGTGGTGGGCGGGCGCCGTCGCTCGCGTGCACGAGGCGATCCCCGACTTCGGCGGGTTCGTCGTCAAGGCGGACTCCGAGGGCCAGCCGGGGCCGTTCGCGTACGGGCGGGACCACGCCGACGGCGCGAACCTTCTTGCGCGCGCCCTCGCCCCGTACGGCGGGACGGTGCACTGGCGCGCGTTCGTCTACGACCACGCCCAGGACTGGCGCGACCGCTCGACCGACCGGGCGCGCGCCGCGTACGACCACTTCGCGCCGCTCGACGGGCGCTTCGACGAGAACGTCGTGGTGCAGGTCAAGCACGGCCCCATGGACTTCCAGACGCGCGAGCCCGTCTCCCCCGTGCTCGCCGCGATGCCGCGGACGCGGCTCGCCGTCGAGCTGCAGGTGACGCAGGAGTACACGGGCCAGCAGCGCCACGCGTGCTACCTGGGCCCGTGGTGGAGCGAGATCCTGCGGTTCCGGCCGTGGGGCCCGGTCGAGGGCGACGACGGCTCCCCCACCGTGTCCGACGTCGTCGGGGGCGCCGGTCCGGGGGCCTCGCCCCAGGTCGCGGCCGCACGCGGCGGCGGGATCGCCGCGGTGTCCAACGTCGGCGACGACGCGTTCTGGACGGGCCACCCGCTCGCGCAGGCAAACCTCTACGCGTTCGGCCGCCTCGCGTGGGACCCGGCGCTCGACCCGACCGACGTGCTCGACGAATGGGTGTCGCTGACGTTCGCGTCCCCCTCGGTCGCGGGCGACCGCGCCATCGATCCGGACGTCCGGGCAGCGCTCCACGACGTCCTCGACGACTCGTGGCGCACCTACGAGTCCTACACCGCCCCGCTCGGCGTGGGCTTCATGGTGAACCCGGGGCACCACTACGGGCCGTCCGTCGACGGCTACGAGTACTCGCCGTGGGGCACGTACCACTTCGCCGACCGCGACGGCATCGGGGTCGACCGCACGCGCGCGACCGGCACCGGCTACACCGGCCAGTACCCCGCGCCGTGGCGCGACGTCTACGAGTCGCTCGACACGTGCCCGGACGAGCTGCTGCTCTTCTTCCACCACGTGCCGTACGGGCACGTGCTGCACGACGGCACGAGCGTCGTGCAGCACGTGTACGACACGCACTTCGCCGGCGTCGAGCGCGTCGAGGCGTACGTCCGCACGTGGGAGGGGTTGCGCGGCACGGTCGACGACGCGGTGTTCGAGCGGGTCGCCGAGCGCCTCGCGGAGCAGCTCCGCTCCGCGCGCGAGTGGCGCGACCAGGTGTGCACCTACTTCCTGCGCGCGTCCGGCGTGGCCGACGCGCACGGCCGCAGGATCTACTGAGCACGTGACACCGCCCGCGCCCGAGCCCGTGGCCACCCCCGCGACCCCGCCCGGCACGACCGCGCCCTCCCCCGAGGTGCACGGGATCCCGTCCGCCGCGGTCCTCGACCTGCTCGACGCGCTCGAGGGCAGTGGGCTCGACCCGCACGGCCTCGTCGTCGCGCGCGACGGCGTCCCGGTGGTCGAGGCGTCGTGGGCGCCGCACGACGCGCCGCTTCCGGGCCTCGTCTACTCCGTCTCGAAGACGTTCACCGCGCTCGCCGTCGGGCACCTCGTGGCGGAGGGTCGCCTCACGGTGGACGACCTCGTCGGGGAGGTGCTCGGCCTGCCCGACCCGACCGGCCTCACCGTGCGGCACCTGCTGACGATGAGCACCGGCCACACGTCCGGGCAGCTCGCCGAGATCGGGTTCGACCTCCCCCGCCTGCTCGCGACCCCGCCCGAGCACGCGCCCGGCACGCACTTCGCGTACAGCTCGCCCGCGTCGCGCGCGCTGTCGTCGGTCGTCGCCGCCGTGACCGGCGAGCGGCTGCTCGCCTACCTGCGCCCGCGCGTGCTCGACCCGCTGGGGATCGCGCACCCGTGGTGGGTCGAGATCGACGGTCTCGACCAGGGCTTCTCGGGGCTGCACGTGACGACCGGCGAGATCGCGCGCCTCGCCGTCGCGATGGCCGACGGCGGCCGCTACGCGGGCGTCACCGTGATCCCGCCCGCATGGCTGGCCGCGATGCGCGAGCCCTGGTCGGACACGGCCGAGCACGGCGGCGGCCCCGGGGTGGCAGGCGGGGAGCCGCCGGACTGGTCGCGCGGATACGGCTACCAGGTGTGGACGAGCCGGTACGGGTTCCGGGCCGACGGCGCGTACGGGCAGTTCGCGATCGCCGTCCCCGAGCGCGGGCTCGCGATCGGCTACCGCGGCGCGACGCGCGACGCGCAGTCGACCCTCGACGCGATCTGGGCGTTCGTCGAGCGCGCGGGCGACGGCAGCACGCCGCTGCAGCCCGACCCCGCCGCCGCGGCGCGCCTCGCGGACCGGCTCGCGACGCTCGACGCGTGGCCGGGGATCCTCGGCCGGGAGCTCGACCCGCAGCCGACGCCGCAGGACGTGGTCAGCCCGGTGACGTGGACGCTCCACGCCGTCCGGGCCGGGTCCCCGTACACCTGGCGGCTCGACGTCGGCGGGCAGCCCGTCCCCGTCGCCGAGGACCGCTGGGAGACGCGCGTCCTGCCCTGGCCCCACGCCGCCGAGTGTTCCGGCCCTGCCGCGGGGCCCGTCGTCGACCCCGTGCTCGTGGTCTCGACGCGCGGCCGCGCGCTGCCCGACGGCACGGTGGAGGTGCACGTCGTGCTCCCGACGTCGCCGCACCGCCTCGTCGCGACGGGCCGCCCCGGGGAGCGTCTGACCCTCGACTGGCACACGACGCCGCTGTGGCACCCGAGCCTGTCGACGCTCGTCGTCCCGGCGGCCCACGCCGCGGTGTTCTCCTGACGACCTCGCCGCCGTGAGCGGCCGCCACCGACGGCGTCCCCGAAACTCGCCGCCGCGTCGTGTCGATCTCGGCGGTCGGGCTTCGTCGTCCTGATGAGCGGCCACACGGGCCGCCCGACGGAGGAGGCACCATGACCTTTCTGGAGACGATCCTCGCGGCGAACCGGGAGCAGCCGCCGGACCTCGCGCGCTACCGTGACGGACGACGCAGCGTCGGCGACGGGATCGAGGCGGCCGACGTGGCGTTCTACGGGCCGACGGCGCTCCGCCGGCCCGCGACGACGAGGGCGGAGGACCTCTGATGCGCTACCTGATGCTCGTGCTCGGCACGCCGCACGACCCCGACCTGCGCCCCGAGGAGGCCGAGGCCGCTCCCCCGATCGAGGAGTGGGTCGGGCGCCACTACGGCAGCGGCGCCGCCGTGCTCGGCGACCGGTTGCGACCGGAGGAGGACGCCGTCGGCGTCCGGGTGCGCGGCGGCAAGGTCCTCGTCACGGACGGGCCGTTCTCCGAGACCAAGGAGACGATCGCCGGGTTCGACGTCCTCGAGGCGCCCGACCTGGACACCGCGATCGCCATCGCGTCCGAGCACCCCATGGCGTACGGCGGCGCGATCGAGCTGCACCCGGCCTGGCCCCTCGACCTCGACGGGTCCTGACCTGTCGGTCGTGACCGGCGTCGGCACCGCCGTCGAGGACGCGTTCCGCACCGAGTGGGGACGCGTCCTCGGCGCGGTCGCGCGCAGCACGGGCGACCTCGACCTGGCCGAGGAGTCGGCACAGGAGGCGTTCGCGACCGCGTTGCGCACCTGGGGCCGCGACGGCGTCCCCGATCGGCCCGGCGCGTGGCTGACGACGACGGCCCGCCGGCACGCGATCGACGTCCTGCGACGGCGCCGGGTCGAGTCGGAGCGTGTCGCCGCCGTGGGCCGCCTGGGCGAGCGCGTCGACGCCGGGTCCCGGAGCGGTGGCCCGGACCCCGTCGTCGAGCAGGTCGCCGCCGGCCTCGACGACGACGCGTGGAACCTCGACGACCCCGACGGCGACCTCCTGCGCCTGCTGTTCACGTGCTGTCACCCGGCGCTGCCCGCCGAGGCGCGCGTCGCCCTGACCCTGCGGTCGCTCACCGGCATGACGACGGCCCAGGTCGCCCGAGCCTTCCTCGTCCCCGAGGCGACGATGGCGCAGCGCCTCGTCCGAGCCAAGCGCCGCATCCGCGCGACCGGGATCACGTTCCGTGTGCCGCCCGCCGAGCTCAGGACGGAGCGCGTCGACGGCGTCCTCGCCGTCCTGTACGTGCTCTTCACGGAGGGCTACGACGCCTGGGCGGAGCCCGCCGACGTGGTCGAGGGATCGGCTGAACGGCGCGCGCTCGCGGACGTCGCCGTCCGGCTCACGCGCCTCGCCGCACGGCTGCTCGACGACGAGCCCGAGGCCCGCGGGCTGCTCGCCCTCCTGCTGCTCCAGCACGCGCGCCGCGATGAGCGCATCGGTCCGGACGGCGCGACGCGCACCCTCGCGGAGCAGGACCGCTCTCGCTGGCGGCACGACGAGATCGCCGAGGGCGTGGCGGAGCTCGAGGCGGCGCTCGCCGCCGGGCGGCCCGGGCCTTACCAGGTGCAGGCCGCGGTCGCGGCGCTGCACGACGAGGCACGCGACGCCGACGCGACCGACTGGCCGCAGATCCTCGGCCTCTACGACGTGCTGCTCGACCTCACCGGCTCGCCGGTCGTCGCGCTCAACCGCGCGGTCGCCGTCGCCGAGGTGCACGGCGCGGCTGCCGGGCTCGTCGCGGTCGACCGCGTCGCCGCCGAGCCGGCACTCGCGGAGTACCACCTGCTGCCCGCCGTCCGGGCGGAGCTGCTCGTGCGGGCCGAGCGACCCGCGGACGCCGCCGTCGACCTGCGCCGCGCCCTCGCGCTCGTCGACCGCGAGGGCGACCGCCGCCTCCTGGAGCGCCGCCTTGCCCGGCTGGCAGCGCCCCCGTCTCGGTGAGAACGAGTGTGGCGATTCCCGTGCGGAGGTGGCGCGAGCGGCGGATCGTCCACGGCGCTTGTGAACTTTCGCTCTCTTGGCGCCACGCGGCCCTCGCCTCCGCATCTCTGGGGTGACTCGTACCCGCTGCACTACGGAGCTATCGCCCTCCTACTTCGTCCCCGACGGCGCCGAACAGGGCCACCACCATCGGCAGCAAGGCGAACCTGGCACGCCTCGCAGGCGCAGTTCCCCTGGCCGTACGAGGGCGTGTAATGAACACACCCGTGGACTTGTCCGGCCTCTGCGTGAAAAGCTGGCCAGATCGTCTTGAAATACGAGAGGTCGAACACTTCGGGAGAATATCTCCTGAACATCGCATAACTCACGAGGTCAGCGACCTGCAGCAACCGCGTAGCGCGCGAGTCTGCGAAGAGTGGAACGTCGGCAAGGTTGCGCAATTGCCCGATCGTCCCGGCAGCAGCCCTCCACTGTGAGACCCACGATTGGATGTCACGCTCCGCGACGAGGCGACGATCGTGGACGACAAGCCCTCGGTTCGGCCGACCCCGCTCCGTCCGGGAGTTCTTCAGCATCACGTCAAACTTGTTGAGCAATACCTCGTAGGCAAAGCGCTCCCGCTCGATCGGAAGTTCTCCGGCGTGAAAACCTGCGTCGAGAACTACACCGAAGAGCACTAGCGGAAGTTTCGGATCCGTCGGGGTGAAGCTCGCGACGAGGGAATAGGCTTCAGCAAGCAACGCAAGACGCGTCGCGCGATCGATTGTTGCCCAGACGCTCGCGCGAGCCGACGGAGAAGCATCGGCCCGAGGCTTCTTTGCATTCCGCATCTCGCCCGCGTGCAACTCGTACTCGTCAAGATTTACCGGGATGCGGCCGAGGTGCTTGACGACCAGCTCATCCAGGCTCACTTGGAGCCGCTGTGCGTCGTCCTCATGGATCGCGGCCCCGCCAAGGACGAAAGCCGGACTACCGCCGTGCGTGCCCGATTCGTCAACAAACAGCAAGTACAACGTTCCGCACCCCCCTTTGAGCGTGGATACACGACGAGGCCCAGCCGTTAGGCTGGGCCTCGTCTACGCACTTGCCGAGTCGCGCATGTGGGCACCGCGTTGGCAGTCCCACCCGTCGAGCGGAACCGCGTTGGCAGTCCTCTCGGCTCGTCTAGTCTGCCCTGTTCGTTGATCGTGCGTCAACTCCGTGGTGGTAGCGAGACACACAGGTCATCTCACAGCCGGGCCGAGGCTGGACGCGCTCAGAGCCGCTCCACCCACCGGGGGTTTCCTTCGGGTCGAGAACGGCCCCCGCTGTGTCGGGTCAGGGGCGGTCCTCCCGCAGCACGACGACGTCGGTCGGGTCGAGGCGCAGCGGCTCGCCGTGCTCGATCCGGCGGCCCGTGAGCAGGTCGGTGCCCGACGCGTGGGCGGCGACCTCGACGGTCTCCTGGGCGTGGTTGAGCACGAACGCGGTGCGGTCGCCGTCGCGCTCGCGCACGGCGAGCTCGAGGTCGGGCACGTCGGCGTAGGGGCCGACGAGGCCGTGCCGGTCGAGCACGCGCCGCACGACCCACGCGACGCCCGGCTCGTCGAGCGCGGTGGCGACGTACCAGGCCTCGCCGGGCACGCCGTCGGTCCCCCCGACGCGGTGCCGCGTCACGGCAGGCGTCCCGGCGTAGAACTCGGCGCCGTACGTCCCGACGACCTCGGCACCCTGCGGCACCAGGACCTCGAACACGAGCTCGCCGCCCACGACGAGCGGCGCCTCGGCGCTCCCCGGCGTCCCGGCGGCGCCCGCGACGTCGTCGAGGTCGGGGTCGTGCAGCGCGACCGGGTTCACGACCCCCGGCTCGGCGGAGTCCGTCTCCTCGACACGGATCCCGAACAGCGGGCCGAGCGGACCGGGCGCGTCCAGGAGGAACGCGTTGTCGTCCTCGTCGACGCGGCCTGCCCAGAACGACGACAGCACGGTCCCGCCGCGGGCGGCCACACCCTCCAGGCGCGCGGCGACGTCGCCCTTGAGGAGGTGCAGCATGGGCGCGACGACGACGTCGTAGCGAGACAGGTCGGCGGTCACGGGGACGACGTCCACGTCGGCGTTCGCCTGCCACAGCGCGCGGTAGTACGCGAGCACGGTGTCGACGTAGCGCGCGTGGCGGTTGAAGCCGTCCGTCATCTCGGCCGCCCACCACGAGTCCCAGTCGAACAGCAGCGCGACGCGCGCCGGGGTCCGTGCGCCGAGGACGGCGTCGCCCAGCCCGCGCAGCTCGCCGCCGAGGGCGGCGATCTCGCGGAAGCTGCGCGTGTCGCGACGCCCGGCGTGGTCCAGCACGGCGCCGTGGTACTTCTCGCACGCGCCCCTCGACTGCCGCATCTGGAAGTACAGGACGGCGTCGGCCCCGTGCGCGACGGCCTGCCACGACCACAGGCGCAGCACGCCCGGGCGCTTCACCGGGTTCACGTCCCGCGAGGCGGTGATGGTCGGCGTCTGCTCCATGACCCAGAACGGCGCGCCGTCCTTGAGCCCGCGCATGAGGTCGTGCGCGAGCGCCATGCGCGCGTGCTCGCGCTGCCCGGGCGGGTAGTTGTCCCACGACGCGAAGTCGAGGTCGTCGGCCCAGCGGTGGTAGTCGAGCGGGCGGAACATGCCCATGAAGTTGGTCGTGACGGGCGTCGTCGCGTCGTGCGCGCGGATGCGGGCCTTCTCGTCGCGGAAGTTCTGGCGCATCGCGTCGGTCATGAAGCGGCGGTAGTCGAGCGTGATGCCCTGGAACGCGGTGTGGTCCGGCCCGCGCCAGTGCTCGGTGAGCTTGTTCGGCGGCACCACCTGGTCCCAGTCGGAGAACAGGTGCGACCAGAACGTCGCGTTCCACGCCTCGTTGAGCCGCTCGATCGTGCCGTACCGCTCGCGCAGCCACCCGCGGAAGGCGACGGCGCAGCGCTCGCACCAGCAGCCGCCGTCGTACCCGCCGTACTCGTTGCCCACGTGCCACGCGACGAGGCCGGGCGTGCCGGCGTAGCGCTCGGCGACGCGGCCCGCGAGCTCGGCGGACAGGCGGCGGTAGACGGGCGAGCTGGGGCACGCGTTGTGCCGCTGCCCGTACGCGTGCGCGCGGCCCTCGAAGTCGGTCCGGTTGACCTCGGGGTAGGAGTGCGCGAGCCACGGGGGCAGCGCGCCGGTCGACGTCGCGAGCACGATCTGGCGCCCGCCCTCGACCGCGCGCGCCACGATCTCGTCGAGGCGCGAGAAGTCGTACGTGTCCTCGGCGGGCTGCAGGTACGACCACCCGAAGACGGCGAGCGTCACCGTGTCGATCGACGCCTCGTCGAACGCGGCGTAGTCGTCCTCCCACACGGCGCGCGGCCACTGCTCGGGGTTGTAGTCGCCCCCGTAGAGGATCTTCTCGGTCGCGGGCAGACGGGCGGGGGTCATGACGGGGACGGCTCCTCGGAACGGGGTCAGGTCGGGTCAGGCGGTGAAGCGGGCGCGGACGTCGTCGAGCATCCGCCGGTCGTTGCGGTACCAGCACCACACCCACACCCCGCCGACGAGCGCGAGCACGCCGTCCGTGGCGAACCACGCGACGCCGGCCGCGGCGACGAGCAGCGAGACGACGCCGAGGCTCACGAACGGCATCTTGCCGAGGTAGTGGGCGGCGAGGCGCGCGACGTCGCGCGTGCGGAACGAGTAGAAGGTCGCGATCGCGACCGCGTGCAGCCCCCACACGAGCGCGAGCGCCGCGATGACGACGAGCACGGCCGCGTACGCCGGGCCGACGCCGGCGGCCGAGGCGTTCGCGAGCACGACCCCGACGACCGCGAGCACCGCGAGCGCGGGCGCCCACACGCGCAGCGCGTCGAGCGCCCCGCGGCGGTAGCCGCGCACGAACGTGCGGGCGGGCGCGACCTCGTCGTCGGTCTCGCGCGCCCGGACGGCGTACAGCGCCGCGGACAGCGCGGGCCCGAGCGGGAGGGCCGCGAGCGCCGCGAGCGGGACGTTGGACGCCGCGCGGTCGAGCAGCAGGAGCAGGACGAGCGTCGGCAGCGCTGCGAGAGCGAGCAGGGCCGTGACGACGACGTACCAGTAGACGAGCGCGGTCGCACGGCCGAGCGTCCCCTGGCCGAGCGCGCCCGGCAGCGGCGATCCCGTGCCCGACGGCCGCGCGGTCCGGGTCACGTCGCTCACCGTGCGCCCTCCCCGCCCGAGGCCCTGCCGAGGATCCGGTCGTCGTCGAGCCACGCGGGCGTCTCGTCGCGGACGAGGTCGATCTCGACGAGGGTGACCTCGTGCCGCGCGAGCGTGAGCGCGAGGTCGACCCGGCCGTCCGTGACGGGGAGCGACGTGGTCGAGCGGGCGGGCTCGGAGGCCTCGTGGAGGAGGTCGAGCTGGCGCGCGGTCGGCGACGCGGGGCGACCGAGGTGCTGCCACGCGGTGAACGCGTTGCCGTCGGTCTCGTTGACGACGCTGCGGTGCGCGGAGGCGCGCTGCCCTCTCCCACGAGCGCCCGATGCCCCGACCGGGACGGAGAGCCGCAGCTCGTGGCGCTCGGGCTCGGTCGGGTCGTCGGTCCCGCCGACGGGCTGCCACGCGAGCACGGTGACCCGGCCCGTCGCGTCGCGCGTCACGAGGTGGTCGGCGCCGCGGGCGAGCACGTCAGGACCCATGCGCGCCATGAACGTGTACAGGTGGTAGGTGGGCTTGCGCACCTGGCGGTGGGCCAGCATGCCGAACCCGCCGTGGAAGAAGGCGGTGGGGATGTTCTCCTCCTCGAAGACGTCGCAGAACGTCCAGTAGGAGAACGAGTCCACCACGTCGCCGCCGGCGGCGAGCACGGGCGCGAGGGCGGCGGCGTTGTACGCGGTGTCGTGCACCGGGTTGTCGGGGCGGTAGCTCGTGTTGAACTCGGTGACGTGCGCGGGCAGCCCGTCCAGCCGGGTCCCGGCGAGGAGCTCGCGGGGGCGCGCGAACTGGTCGAGCAGGTCGGTCGGGTGGCGAAGGGTCTGGTAGACGCCGAACGGGACGTGCTGCGCGGGGCCGGTCGTGTACGCGTGGAAGGACACGAAGTCGCACGGCAGGTCACGGGCGGCCACCGCGTCGGCGAACGGCGCCCACCAGTCGTCGGCGCCGGGCGAGATCGCCGGGCCGCCCACCTGGAGGTCGGCGTCGACGTCCTTCACGGCGTGCGCCGTCGCCTCGTACAGGCGGAGGTACGCCTCCTGGTCGGCGCCCTCCCAGAAGTTGACGAGGTTGGGCTCGTTCCACACCTCGACCGGCCACGTCCGGACCTCGTCGATCCCGTAGCGGTCGACCAGGTGGCGCAGCACCGCGGCCACGAGGGCGGCCCACTCGCGGTGGTCGCGCGGCGGCGTGACGTTGCCCTTCCACCAGAACACCGTCTGGTCGCCCGACGCGAGCCCGGACGGCATGAACCCGAGCTCGAGGAACGGCTCGACCCCGAGCGCGAGGTAGGCATCGACCACCTGGTCGACGTAGGTGAACGCGTACCGGGTCCCGCGGTACCTGGTCGTGGGCCCCGCGACGTCGTACGGGCGGTGGACCCCGACGTCGTCGGACAGCAGGCCGTGGCCCCGGATGTACCGGAAGCCGATCTCGGCCTGCGCGAGGGCGAGCGACTCCTGGTAGTCCTGGCGCAGCGCGAGGTTGAAGCGGCCCGTGCCCACGCACGTGCGCCACGCGTCGGACAGGACGGCGACGGGCTCGGACGGGACGACGGTGGGTGTCACGGGACATGCTCCAGCGGGGAAGGGTGGTGCGGTGGGTGCTGCGGGCGGCGGACCGCCGTCGCCCGGTGGGGCGACCGGGCGACGGCGGGACCGGGGTGGCGGGTGCCGGGGCGCCCGCCGGAGGACGTCAGCCCGCGGAGCGGGTGAGCGCCGCGTTGTAGGTGTCGATGAGCTGCGAGCCGCCCAGCCCGTCGATCTCGGACACGTAGGCGTCCCACTCGCTCAGTGGGCGCTGACCGGTGACGAAGCCCGCGGTCGCCGCCATCACGGCGTCCTTGATCTGCGTGTCCAGGAGAGACGTCTGCTCGAGCTCGAGCTCGTCGAGGCTCGCGGCCGGCTTGACCGGCAGCATCTCCTTGCGCTCGAGCACGGCGTCGGTCCACGCCTTCGTCTCGTCCGTCATGACGGACTGGAGCAGCTCCTTCGAGGAGCCGTTGGCGAGCAGGAACACGCCGTTGCTGTACCCGAAGTCGGCGTTGAGCTTCTTCGGTGCGTCGGGGTTGAGCGCGTTCCAGCCGATGTCGGCCGGGAGCGTGCGGGTGCCGCCCTCGTTGGTGTACGTCTCGCCCTCGACACCCCACTGGGCGAACTCGATGCCCTCGTCGGAGTAGTAGAGCCAGTCGACGAACTGGAGCAGGGCCTTGAAGTACGGCTTCTCGGCCGCCTCGCTCGAGATCATGAGGCCGGACGACAGCCGGCTCCCCGCGAGCATCCCGCCGAACGGCCCGTCGGGCAGCACGATCATGCGCAGCGTGACGTCCTTGCCCGCCTCCGCCAGCTTGCTGCGGTAGGCCGTGATCTCCTGCGTGTTGCCGGAGATCGCGGCGGCCTCGCCGTTGACGAACTTCTGGATCGCCTGGTCGTCGTTCTGCGTGATCTCCGGGTCGAGCAGGCCGTCGGAGGTCAGGCCGGCGACGTACGTGATCATGTCCTTGTACGCGTCGGTCGTGCCGGTGAGCTGGAACTCGCCGGACTCCTCGTCGAACCACGTGTTGGAGTAGCCCCAGCCACCCTCGGTGCCGTAGTTCGGGGCGATGTACTGGAGCATCGCGCCGAGCGGCTGCGTGTCGGTCCAGCGGTCGGTCATCGCGTACGACAGCTCGGGGTTCGCCGCCTTCACCGTCGCGAGCTGCTCCGCGAACTCGTCCCAGGTCTCCGGCTCCTCGGTGATGCCGGCCTTCTGGAACAGGTCGTCGTTGACGACGACCGAGTACTGCACGTCCGGGATCTCGCGCAGGCCCGGGAGGAGGTAGTACTTGCCGTCCGCCTGGCGCTTGGCGTCGAGCTCCTCCCCGAGGCCCCACTTCTCCACCTTGTCGGCGAAGTTCGGCAGGTACTCGAGGTAGTCGGAGACGGGCAGGATCGCCCCGCCGGAGACGAACTGGACCTCCTGGCCGGGGTAGGTCACCGGGATGAGGTCGGAGGCGTCGCCGGCGCCGACGAGCAGCGCCTTCTTGTTGTCCCAGTCGGCCAGGGGGACGTCGGTGCGTGTGAAGGTGACGTTCTGGTTGGCCTCCAGGTTCTGGAAGATCGACCAGTCCTCCTTCACCGGGTAGTTCGGGTGGTCGCGGTACATCAGCGAGAAGTCGACCGGCTCCGTGGCCTGGAAGGTCGTGCCGACCTCGAAGTCCTCCATGGCGCCGACGGAGTGCTCGGCGTCGATCGTGACCGCGCCGCCGCCCTCCTCGGGCTCGGGCGTGTCGCCGCCCCCGCCGCTGCAGGCGGTCAGGACCAGGGCCAGGGTGGTCGCGGTCGCCATGGTGGCGACCGGGATCCGGATCGTTCTCATCTCTCTCCTCGGGTTCGAGCTTCGTCGCTCTGACGTCGCTGAGGTGCGGGTGGTGCGGTGCGGTGGTGCGGGTCGCGCGGTGCAGGCGGTGGCACGGTGCGGGTGTCGGCGCGGCGCGGCTCAGCCCTTGACGGAGCCGAGCATCACGCCGGAGACGAAGTACTTCTGCACGAACGGGTACAGGCAGACGATGGGCAGGACGGTGAGCAGCATCGTCACGGACTGGATGTTCGAGCCGATCTGGACCGCCTCCTGCGAGCCGGGACCGGTCGCCGCGGCGATGAGGTTGCGCAGGTAGACGGTGACGGGGAAGAGCTCCTTCTTGTCGAGGTAGAGGAACGCCCCGAACCACGAGTTCCAGATGCCCACCGCATAGAAGAGCGTCATGGTCGCGATCACTGCCTTGGACAGCGGCAGCACGATGCGGCCGAAGATCCCGTACGTCGACAGCCCGTCGATCGCGGCCGCCTCCTCGAGCTCCGTCGGGAAGTTCTCGAAGAACGACTTCATGACGAGGAGGTTGAACACGGAGATCGCGCCCGGGAGCACGACGGCCCACATCGTGTTGCGCATGCCCAGGACGTCCGCGACGAGGATGTAGTTCGGGATGAGGCCGCCGCCGAAGAACATGGTGAAGACCGCGATGCCGATGAACGCGTTGCGGCCCTTGAGGTGGCGGCGGCTGATCGCGTAGGCGTACGTCGTGGTGAGCGCCATCGCGATGATCGTGCCGACGACCGTGTAGACGACCGTGTTCTTGTAGTTGGTCCAGAACATGGCGTCGGAGAGCACGTACTGGAGCGTCTGGACGTTGAACCCGCGCGGCACGAGGTTGACGTTCCCCGCCGCGATCTGGCCCTCGGACGAGAACGCCTTCGCGACGAGGTTGACGAACGGGTAGAGCGTCACGACGCACACGACCGCGAGGACGAGCCCGTTGACCACGCGGAACGCGCGGTAGCCGCCCGTGTCCTTGATCGTGCCGCCCTCGCGGCGGACGGCGGTGAGGTCCGGCGTCGCGGACAGGGGGTCGGTCACCACAGCGAGGCTCCAGTCAGGCGGCGCGAGACGGCGTTCGCGGAGAGGACGAGCACGAGCCCGATGAGGGCCTCGAACAGCCCGATCGCGGTCCCGTAGGAGAACTGCGCGGACTGGATGCCGACGCGGTACAGGTACGTCGAGATGACGTCGCCCGTGGAGTAGATCAGGGGGTTCTGCAGCAGCAGGACCTTCTCGAACCCGACCGCCATGAAGGAGCCGATGTTGAGGATGAGGAGCACCATCATCGTGGGTCGGATGCCCGGCAGGGTGATGTGCCACGTCTGCTGCCAGCGGTTGGCGCCGTCGATGCGCGACGCCTCGTAGAGCTGGTCGTCGATCGTCGTGAGCGCCGCGAGGTAGAGGATCGTCCCCCACCCGACGGTCTGCCAGACCTCGGACGACACGTAGATGGTGCGGAACCACTCGGGCTGCTGCATGAACGCGACGGGGTCTCCCCCGAACGCCTCGACGATCTGGTTGACCGTCCCGTTGACGGACGTGAGCTGGAGCACCAGGCCCGCCACGATGACGATCGACATGAAGTGCGGGAGGTAGGAGACCGTCTGCACGATCTTCTTGAACCGGCGCGAGCGCAGCTCGTTGAGCAGGAGCGCGAAGACGATCGGCAGCGGGAAGCAGATCAGCAGCGTGAGGAGCCCGAGGATCACGGTGTTCCAGAACACCTGCCAGAACTGCGCGTTCTGGATGAACATCTCGAAGTAGCGGAAGCCGACCCACTCGTCGCCGAACACGCTGCCGCCCGGACGGAACCGGCGGAACGCGATGACGTTCCCCAGCATCGGGAGGTAGCGGAAGACCAGCAGGAACAGCACGGGCACCACGAGGAACGTGTACAGCCGCCAGTCCTTGCGCAGCGCGACGCGCCACGGGACGCTGCCGGCCTTGCGGCGCCGGGCGGGCCGGCGCGGTCGTCCGCCGTCGCCCGCGGGCTCGCCGGGCCGCGCGTGCTCGGCCGCTGCGACGGCGCTCGCGACGGTGGTGGCCTCGCCGACGTCGACGGGGCCCTGGTCCAGGGTCATCCCACGCTCACCTCCTCGTGATCGTTCTCGCGGTACGTGCCCGGCGCGGCCGGGTCGGTCGCGGGTCCGGAGACCCGCACGTCGGTGACGAGGCGGCGCGTGTGGTCGACCTCGCGCTCGGGCCCCACGAGGCGCAGCGGGAGCGTCGCGACGACGTCGGCGCTGGACCGCGCGACGCGCAGCTCGACGTCGCCGGGCTCCACGACCCGGCGCCCGTCGGCCCCGGTGAAGGACGTGACGTCGGCCGGCACGACGAACGACACGGTCGCGGCCCGGCCCGGGTCGAGAGCGACGCGCGCGTACCCGACGAGGCGCACGACGGGCCGCGTCACCTGCGCGACCGGGTCGTGCAGGTAGACCTGCACGACGTCGGCACCCGGGACGCTCCCGGTGTTGCGCACGGTGACCTCGACCCGGGCCTCGCCGTCGACCGGCCAGGGGGCGGGTCCGCCGGCCGGGGCGCCGACGACGTGCGCGTCCTCCCACGCGAACGTCGCGTAGGACAGGCCGTGGCCGAACGGGAAGGCGGGCGTCGGGTCGACGCTCGAGACGCCGGAGCGCAGGCCGAGCGGTGCCGACAGGTAGGTCGCGGGCTGGCCGCCGGGGTCGCGCGGGACGCTCACGGGCAGGCGGCCCGACGGCGACACCTCTCCGGCGAGCACCTCGACGACCGCCCGTCCGCCGAGCTGGCCGGGGAAGAACGCCTGCACGACCGCCGCGGGCGGCGTCGGCTCGTCGAGGAGCACGCCCAGCGCGTAGGGCCGGCCGGTGAGGAGCAGCAGGACGACGGGCGTGCCCGTGTCGAGCACCGCGCGCACGAGGTCCTCCTGGACGCCGGGGAGCCGCAGGTCGGCCGCGTCGCAGCCCTCGCCCGAGGTCCCGCGCCCGAACAGCCCGGCCCGGTCCCCCACCGCCACGACGCACACGTCCGCGCCGCGCGCCGCCTCGACGGCCGCGGCGAACCCGCTCGAGTCCTGCCCGGTCACGTCGCAGCCCCGGGCGTGCACGACCTCGAAGCGCGACCCGAGCTCGGCGAGGACCGTCGGGATGTCGATCCCGGTCTCGACCTCGGGGTGCTGGGCGCCGACGTGCGCGGGGAAGGAGTAGCAGCCGAGCATCGCCATCGGGTCGTCCGCGAGCGGGCCGACGACGGCGAGGCGCGCCCCGGACGCGAGCGGGAGCGCGCCGCCGTCGTCCGCGAGCAGCACGACCGCCTCGCGCGCGAGGCGCAGGGCGAGGTCGCGTCCCGCCGCGTCGTCGAGCGCGAGGCCCGCGCCGCCGTCGGGCACGGGCTCCCAGCCGGGGTCGAGGAGCCCGAGCTCGACCTTCTGCCGGAGCACGCGGTGCAGCGCCGCGTCGACGAGGGACTCCTCGACGTCGCCGCGGCGCACGGCCTCGGCGAGCGCCGGACCGAACGCGTCGACGGTGGGGAGCTCGACGTCGACGCCGGCGCGCAGCGCGAGGCGCGCGGCGTCGGCCCCGTCGGCGGCGACCTTGTGCAGGGTCTCGAGGAACCGGACCCCGAAGTAGTCGGCGACGACCGTGCCGTCGAAGCCCCACGTCTCGCGGAGCAGCCCGGTGAGGAGGCCCCGGTCGGCGGCCGACGGCATCCCGTCGACGTCCGTGTAGGCGTGCATGACGGAGCGCGGACGGCCGTGGCGCACCGCGGTCTCGAACGGCGGCAGGATGACGTCGGCGTACTCGCGCGGGCCCATCGCGACGGGCGCGAGGTTGCGGCCCGCCCGCGAGGCGGAGTAGCCGGCGAAGTGCTTGAGCGTCGCGACGACGCCGGCCGACTCGAGCCCGCGCACGTAGGCGGCGCCGACCGTGCCGACGAGGTACGGGTCCTCGCCGATGGTCTCCTCGGTGCGGCCCCAGCGGTGGTCGCGCGCCACGTCGAGCACGGGCGCGAGCCCCTGGTGCACGCCCGCGGCCCGCATGCTCGCGCCGATGCGAGCGGCCATCGCCTCGACGAGCTCGGGATCGAAGCTCGCGCCCCAGGACAAGGGGACGGGGTAGGCGGTCGCGCGCCACGCAGCGAAGCCGGCGAGGCACTCCTCGTGCACCTGGGCGGGGATCCCGAAGCGGCTGGCGGCGATGAGGTCGCGCTGCGACCGCTCCAGCGAGCGGGCCCCGGCCTCGGGGCTGACGGGCGCGGTGCCGTAGGGGCGCGTGAGCTGACCGAGCCCGTGCTCGATGACGGACTCCCAGGTGGGGACGTGGCCCGTCATGTCGGCCTGGTGCGGCGCGACGCCCCCGCCGGACGCGTCCGCGCCGACCCACACGCCGACGAGCTGGGCGAGCTTCTCCTCGAGCGTCATCGCTGCGGAGAGCGCCCGGGCGCGCTCGGCGGCGCCCCGCCGCACGTCGCGCCACGGCTCCGGGGTCGTGGCCTCGTGCCGCTCGGGGGCGGCCGGGGTCGTCTGCGTCGTCAATCGTGGTCCTCGGGTCGGTCACGTCGTCGTGCCTCGCCCGGTGATCGGGCGTCCACGGCATCGTGGTCTTCGAAAGTATCGGTAACGGTTCCGATACCCGCTGGTCCGGGACGCTAGACCGACGACCGACGCGTCGTCAAGCGAGACTCGGGTCACAGTTCGGTGACGACGGAGCGCGGTGACCGGCGCGCCAGGATGCCCGGGATACCAGCGAGATCACCCGTCTCGGCTACGGACGACCGCCGCGCACAAGTGCTACGGTTCGACTCGAAAGTTGCGACCAGCACGAGGAGCGCCATGCCAGCGCAGGACCGGGGAGCCGCCACGGGCGGCCCCGCGACCATCGCGTCCATCGCCGCGGAGGCCGGCGTGTCCGTGCCCACGGTGTCCATGGTGCTCAACGGCAGGCCCGACGTCGCGGCGGCCACCCGGGCGCGCGTCGAGGCCGCGCTCGAGCGGCACCAGTACCGGCGCCGCCGGTCCGCCCCCGCGACGCCGACGCCCCTGATCGACCTCGTGTTCCACCAGCTCGACTCCGCGTGGTCGATCGAGATCATCCGGGGCGTCGAGGAGGCGGCGGCCGCCGCCAAGGTGGGCGTCGTGCTCTCGGAGCTCGGCGGCGAGCACCGGCCGCCCCAGGACTGGCTCGACGGCGTCCTCGCGCGCCGCCCGCTCGGGGTCCTCCTCGTCCTGTCGAGCCTCGACCAGTCCCAGCGGCACCAGCTCGAGTCCCGCTCCATCCCGTTCGTCGTGGTCGACACCGAGGGCGAGCAGCCCGCGGGCGTGCCGACAGTCGGGTCCAACAACTGGAGCGGCGGGCTCTCCGCGACGCGCCACCTCCTGAGCCTGGGCCACCGTCGCGTGGCGATCATCTCGGGGCCCTCGGACGTGCTGTGCAGCCGCGCCCGCATCGACGGCTACCGCAGCGCGCACGACGAGGCGGGGATCGTCGTCGACCCCGGGCTCGTGCGCTACGGCGACTTCTACGTGGACGGCGGGTACGAGCACGGCAAGGCCCTGCTCTCGCTCCCCGACCGCCCCACGGCGATCTTCGCCGGGTCGGACATGCAGGCCCTCGGCGTCCTGCGCGCCGCGCGCGAGCTCGGCCTGCGGATCCCCGAGGACCTCTCGGTCGTCGGCTACGACGACCTGCCGCTCGCCGGCTGGATCGGCCCGGAGCTGACCACCGTGCACCAGCCGTTGCACGAGATGGCGGGGACCGCGACGCGCATGCTGCTCGACCTCGCGCGAGGCGGTCAGCCCATGAACCAGCGCCTCGACCTCGCGACCGAGCTCGTCGTGCGCGAGAGCACGGCGCCGCCGCAGACCTGACGCTCCACCCTCACCCGCGCGGCACTGTCACCGCTGTCGCTTTTGTCCACGATGTAAAACGGTATCGATAACGATTGCCATCGCCTTCCTGTGTGACTAGCGTCACTCGCGCACGTTGTTCGCGCTGGTGGGCCAACGGAGGTCCACCCCGGGAGGAAGAGGATCGACGATGACCCGAGCACTACCCTTGCGCAGCACGAACGGCAGGAGGTCGGCCGCCCTGGGCGCCCTCCTTGCCGTGCTCATCACGACCGGCGTCGGCGTGGGCGCCGCCCAGGCGGCCGGCTCCACCCTCGAGGCCGCGGCTGCCGAGTCCGGCCGCTACTTCGGCACCGCCCTCGCGGCCGGCAGGCTGTCCGACTCGACGTACTCGACCATCGCGAACCGCGAGTTCGACATGATCACGGCCGAGAACGAGATGAAGATGGACGCGACGGAGCCGTCGCAGAACAGCTTCAACTACTCCCAGGGCGACCAGATCGTCAGCTGGGCGACGAGCCGGGGCAAGCAGGTGCGCGGGCACGCCCTCGCGTGGCACTCGCAGCAGCCGGGCTGGATGCAGAACATGTCGGGGTCCGCGCTCCGCCAGGCGATGCTCAACCACGTGACGCAGGTCGCGACGCACTACCGCGGCAAGATCTACGCGTGGGACGTCGTGAACGAGGCGTTCGCCGACGGCGGCTCGGGCGCGCGCCGCGACTCGAACCTGCAGCGCACGGGGAACGACTGGATCGAGGCGGCGTTCCGCGCGGCCCGCGCCGCCGACCCGGGCGCCAAGCTCTGCTACAACGACTACAACACCGACAGCTGGAGCCACGCGAAGACGCAGGCCGTCTACTCCATGGTCCGCGACTTCAAGGCTCGGGGCGTGCCGATCGACTGCGTCGGCTTCCAGGCCCACTTCAACTCGGGCAACCCGGTGCCGAGCAACTACCACACCACGCTCCAGAACTTCGCCGACCTGGGCGTCGACGTGCAGATCACCGAGCTCGACATCGAGGGCTCCGGCTCCTCCCAGGCCGAGCAGTACCGCGGCGTGGTCCAGGCGTGCATGGCCGTGTCACGCTGCACCGGCATCACCGTCTGGGGCGTGCGGGACACCGACTCGTGGCGCGCGTCCGGCACGCCGCTGCTGTTCGACGGCAGCGGCAACAAGAAGGCCGCCTACACCGCCGTGCTCGACCAGCTCAACAGCGGCGGCGGGACCCCCGGCGGCCCCGGGGAGAACCCGGGCGGCGACGGCTCCTGCACCGTGACCGTGACACGGGGCGACTCCTGGGGCGACCGCTTCAACACGACCTTCCAGGTGTCGGGCGCGTCCGACTGGACCGTGACCATCCGCACCGGCTCCGGCCAGAGCCTGCAGAACTCCTGGAACGCCGCCGTCTCCGGCACGAGCGGCACCCTCACCGCGACACCGAACGGCAACGGTGACGCCTTCGGCATCACGCTGTACTCGAACGGCAACACCACGCTCCCCACGGCCACCTGTGCGTCGGCCTCCGGGGGCGGCGAGACCTGCACCGTGACCGTGACGCGGGGCGACTCCTGGGGCGACCGCTTCAACACGACCTTCCAGGTGTCGGGCGCGTCCGACTGGACCGTGACCATCCGCACCGGCTCCGGCCAGAGCCTGCAGAGCTCCTGGAACGCCGCGGTCACCGGCACGAGCGGCACACTCACCGCGACACCGAACGGCAACGGTGACGCCTTCGGCATCACGCTGTACTCGAACGGCAACACCACTCTCCCGACGGCCACCTGCTCGGCCTGACGGGTCGCCGGGGTGGCGGGACCGTCCGTCCCGCCACCCCGGCGGAGGCCCGGAGGACAGCGTGATCGCACGCCGCTCCAGGCCCGACCGTGACCGGGCCGCGACGCCGCCGCACCGGAGGTCGCTCAGAGGCCCGTCTCGGCGTAGAAGCCCTCGATGTGGGCGCGGACCTCGCGCGCGGCGCGCTCGCCGTCGCCCGCGGTCACGGCCTCGAGGATGGCGCGGTGCTCGGCGCGCAGGCGTGCCGCCGTCCGCTCCCAGGACGGCAGAGCGGCGCTCCCCTGGGCGACGTACGACTCGATCGCGCCGCGGAGCCCGGTCATCACCGCCTCGACGAGCGGGTTGCCCGCGAGCCGCACGAGCAGCACGTGGAACGACGCGTCCAGCTCGCGGAACTCCTCGGTCGCGAGCGCCGGGTCGTCCATGCGGTCGAGCAGCGCGTCCGCCGCGGCCAGAGCGTCGGCGAGCTCCGGCGTGCCCGGTCCGGGCTCGGACCCCTCGCCGCCGCTGTCCCGCCCGGCGACGATCCGCTCGGCGGCCGCGCGGACGGCCCACGTCTCGAGCAGCACGCGCGTCTCGACGACGTCGCGCACGGCGAGCGTCCCCGACGCGACGTGCAGCCGCACGGCCGCCCCGAGGCCCGCGGCGGGCCGGTCGACGACGGTCGCCCCGGCGTCGGGCCCGGAGCCCACGGCGGTGCGCACGATGCCCATGGCCTCGAGGACGCGGATCGCCTCCCGCACAGAGGGACGCGAGACGCCCAGCTCCTCGGCGAGCGCGCGCTCGGCCGGGAGCCGCTCGCCCAGCGCCCAGCGGCCCGCGGCGAGGTCCGCCTCGATGCGGGCGAGGACGCGTTCATGGGTGCGCACCCGCTCAGGGTAGGCGACCCCGCGTCGCTGTGGTCAGACCTCACGCCGTCCCGTGGTCTACAGTGGGCCCTCTGTGGTCAGACCACAGCCGCGGCGCCTCACCGCGGCAGTCTCGGCAGGCGGCACGGACGCGGCCCGGCGAGACTGGACCGACTCGCCCTCCCTCGGAGCAACGATGCGCATAGCCCTCACCGCGACCTGCATCGGCGACGTGATGTTCCCCCAGGCACCGCGCGCCACCGCCCTCCTCCTCGAGCGCCTCGGGCACGAGGTGTTCTTCCCCGAGCGCCAGGCGTGCTGTGGCCAGATGCACGTCAACACCGGGTACCTCGACGAGGCGGTCCCCGTCGTGCGCAACCACGTCGAGGCGTTCTCCCCCGTGCTCGACGGCGAGTGGGACGCCGTCGTCGTCCCGTCCGGGTCGTGCACGGGCTCGGTACGCCACCAGCAGGGCATGGTGTGCCGGCGGGCCGGGCTCGACGACCTCGCGCGCACCGCCGACGCGGTCGCCGCGAAGACCTACGAGCTGTCCGAGCTGCTCGTCGACGTGCTCGGCGTGACCGACGTCGGCGCCTCCTTCCCCCACCGGGTCACTTACCACCCGACATGCCACTCGCTGCGCATGCTCCACGTCGGCGACAAGCCGCTGCGGCTCCTGCGGGCCGTCGAGGGGATCGACCTCGTCGAGCTGCCCGCGGCGGAGGCGTGCTGCGGGTTCGGCGGCACGTTCGCGCTGAAGAACGCCGAGACGTCGACGGCGATGCTCGCCGACAAGATGACGCACGTGAAGTCGACGGGCGCCGAGGTCCTCACCGCGGGCGACGCGTCGTGCCTCATGCACATCGGCGGCGGCCTGTCGCGCATCCGCGCGGGCGTCCGCACGCTGCACCTCGCGGAGATCCTCGCCTCCACGAAGGACACGCCCGCCCCCGCCGGGGTCGGTCCGTCGACGCGCGGGGGTACCCGGTGAGCCGCACGTTCCTCGGCCTGCCCGTCCGGCGCGGCGCGCGCACCCTGCCCGACGACGTCGCCCACCCAGGCGGCCACGGCACCTCGGCGGGTGCCGGCGCGGCGTCCGACGCGTTCGGCGACGTGCCGCACCCCGACGCTCCGCTGCGCTGGGGCGGGTCGTTCCCCGACGCGGCGCGCGAGGCGCTCCAGAACACACAGCTGCGCCGCAACCTCGCGCACGCGACGTCGACCATCCGGGCCAAGCGCGCGGCCGTCGTCGGCGAGGTGCCGGACTGGGAGGCGCTGCGCGACGCCGGGTCGGCGATCAAGACCGACGTCATGGCACGCCTGCCCGAGCTCCTCGAGGAGCTGGAGCGCAACGTCGTGGCGCGCGGCGGCGTCGTGCACTGGGCGCGCGACGCGGACGAGGCGAACCGGATCGTCGCGGACCTCGTGAAGGCGAAGGGTGTCGACGAGGTCGTCAAGGTGAAGTCCATGGCGACGCAGGAGACGGGGCTCAACGAGGCGCTCGCCGCCGAGGGCATCGCGGCGTACGAGACGGACCTCGCCGAGCTCATCGTCCAGCTCGCCGACGACATGCCGTCGCACATCCTCGTGCCCGCGATCCACCGCAACCGCGCGGAGATCCGCGAGATCTTCCTCGCCCGCATGGGCGACGCCCCGCCCGACCTGTCGGACGTGCCGCGCGAGCTCGCCATGGCGGCCCGCGCGCACCTGCGCCGCAAGTTCCTCTCGGCGAAGGTCGCGATCAGCGGCGCCAACTTCGGCGTCGCCGACACGGGGACGCTCACCGTCGTCGAGTCCGAGGGCAACGGGCGCATGTGTCTCACGCTCCCCGAGACGCTCATCACCGTCATGGGGGTCGAGAAGGTCGTGCCCACGTACACCGACCTGGAGGTGTTCCTCCAGCTCCTGCCGCGCTCGTCGACGGGCGAGCGGATGAACCCGTACACGTCCCTGTGGACGGGCGTCACACCCGGCGACGGCCCGCAGGAGTTCCACCTCGTGCTGCTCGACAACGGGCGCACCGACGTCCTCGCCGACGAGGTCGGCCGCGCCGCGCTGCACTGCATCCGCTGCTCGGCGTGCCTCAACGTGTGCCCGGTGTACGAGCGGGTGGGCGGCCACGCCTACGGGTCCGTGTACCCCGGCCCGATCGGCGCGATCCTCACGCCGCAGCTCACCACGTCCTCCGGCGGGCTCTCCGGCCACCACGACCCGAACGCGTCCCTCCCCTACGCGTCGACGCTGTGCGGCGCGTGCTACGAGGTGTGCCCGGTGAAGATCGACATCCCGTCGATCCTCGTGGAGCTCCGCGCGCGCGAGGTCGACGCCGATCGGGGCCGTCCCACCGGCTGGGGCGCCGCCATGAAGGCGGCGTCGTTCGTCATGTCCGACGCGCGACGGTTCGAGCTCGCGGAGAAGGCGGCCGGGCTGGGCCGCGTCGTCGCGGGCCCGAAGGGCCGGATCTCGACCCTCCCGCCGCCCGGGTCCGCCTGGACCCGCTCGCGCGACCTCCCGGCCCCCGCAAAGCAGACCTTCCGCACCTGGTGGCGCGACCGCCCCGCTCCCGCCCCGGCTGCCCCGCCCGCCGCCCCCGGGGTAGCCGCGCCCCAGGGCGCCGAACCCGGGGATACGGGTGGGTTCGGCGGCTCGGCGACCGACAACCCCGGGTTCGGCGACATGGGTGAAGACCGATGAGCGCGCGCGACGACGTCCTCGCCCGCGTGCGTGCCGCGCTCGGCCCGACGACGGCGGCTCGCTCGACGTCGTCCGGTCGCCTCGGGGACCCGGCAGACCCGCTCGATCCCGTCCCCCGCGCGTACCGCGAGCGCGGCGACCTCGCGCCAGGGGCGCCGGAGGCCGTCGACGTCCTCGTCGACCGGCTCGTCGACTACCGGGCGCACGTGCACGTGGCCGGCACCCCGGCCGAGGTCGCCACGATCGTCGGTGACCTGCTCGCGGCCGCAGGCTCTGTCGTCGTGCCACCGGGGCTCGACGCCGCGTGGCTGGGCGCGCTCGGCGCCGGGACCGCCGTCGTGCCCGACGCGCGGGACGACCCGCGCACGCCCGACGAGCTGGACCGGGTGGACGCCGTCGTCACGGCCGCGCGCGTCGCGATCGCCGACACCGGCACGATCGTGCTCGACGGCGAGCCGGACCAGGGCCGGCGCGCGATCACGCTCGTCCCCGACCTGCACGTGTGCGTCGTGCGCACCGACCAGGTCGTGGAGACGGTCCCCGAGGCCGTGCGGCTGCTCGCCGCGCACCCGGAGCGACCGCAGACGTGGATCAGCGGACCCAGCGCGACGAGCGACATCGAGCTCTCGCGCGTCGAGGGCGTCCACGGCCCGCGCACCCTGCACGTGATCCTCGCCCCGCCGAGGTAGAGCCCGGGTAGGCCGAGGTAGAGGCCGGGTAGGCCGGGTAGGCCGAGGTAGAGGCCGGGTAGGCCGAGGTAGAGGCGTGGTCACGACCAGGCCTCTACCTCGCGGACCACGCCTCTACCTCGGCCACCCGGCCCTCATGCCCGACGGCGGTGACGCACCTCGGCGAGGACGGTCGCCAGGCGGACGGGGAAGTCGTCCGGCGTGCCGGCCGGGAGCGCGTCGACCGGGAACCACGCGACGTCCTCGCTCTCGTCGCTCACGGCCGTCCGCGCGTCGGGGTCGGCGAACGCGACGAACCCGACGTCCCAGTGCGTGCGGCACGTCCCGAACGCGGCGGCGAGGTCGTGGCGGTGCACGTCGACGGGCGCGGCGGGGTCGCCGGCCTGGTGCCCGGCGCCCGGGCGGTCGCCCAGGGCTGGGACGCGCTCACGGTCCGGGTCGAACGGGACGAGGTCGTCGAGACCGCTCTCCTCGCGCGCCTCCCGGTACGCGGCGCCCGCGAGCGTCGTGTCGCCGGGCTCGATGTGGCCACCCACCTGGACCCAGAACTGGCCCTTGCGGTGGAAGCACAGCAGGACGCGGTCCAGGTCCGGGCTGAGCACGAAGCAGCTCGCCGTGAGGTGCTCTGGACCCCCGTCGCGCCGCACGGCGTCGGCGCGCGGGCTGGCCTCCCCGCTGACGAAGGCGCGGTACTCCTCCGCGAGCGACGCCTGGCGTGGGTCGACCGGCTGCCACCGGTCGAGTCGGGCGAGGGCGTCGCGGGCGAGCTGGGCGGCGGGATCGAGAGCGGTCACCGAGGAAGGCTACGCGGAGCGGGGCGCTCTCCCGCCGCGACGGGGTCGTCGGGGCGACAGGTCTTGCGCGCTGCGACAATGGTGTCCCGTGAGCGACCCTCAGCACGACGGCGTCCCGGCCGACGCCGGTCTCCGCACCGACCCGGTGACCGACGACCCCGCCACGGACCCTGCCCTCTTCGACCTCCCGCCCGGGACCCGCGAGGTCCCGACGCGGGTCGTCCTGCTCACCGGGGCGTCCGGCTCGGGCAAGACGTCGCTCACGCGGCGCCTCGGCCTCCCGGTCGTCGCGCTCGACGACTTCTACCTCGACCACGACCACCCCGACCTGCCGCAGCGGTTCGGCATCGTCGACTGGGACGACCCGCGCTCGTGGGACGCCGCAGGCGCCGTCGCGGCGCTCGTCGACCTCGCGCGCACCGGGCATGCTGACGTGCCGGTCTACGACATCCCGACGTCGCGCCGCACGGGGACGACGCACCTCGACGTCACGGGCTCGCGGGTCGTGCTGGCCGAGGGGATCTTCGCGGCGGAGATCGTCGCGGCGTGCCGCGCGCAGGACGTGCTGGCCGACGCGATCTGCCTGCGCCGGCCGCGGCTCATGACGTTCTGGTTCCGTCTGCTGCGCGACCTCGCGGAGATGCGCAAGCCACCGCTCACCCTGTTCCGGCGCGGGTGGGGACTCCTGCGCGCCGAGCCCGCGCTCGTGCGCCACTGGGTGTCGCTCGGCTGCCGCGCACTGACGCCCGCGCAGGCGGAGAAGGAGATCCGCGCCCTGCTCGTCCGGCGGCCGGCGTAGCCGTCAGGCCCGTGGGTCTTCGATCTCGACCGTCGCGAGAGTCGGCCCGCCGCACTCGGCCCCGAAGTCGCCGACCGTCAGCACGAACTCCGGATCCACCTCCTGCTCGACGACGACGTCGCCCGACGCGAGCTCCACGACGCGCACGACGATCGGCCCGACCGGGCCGTTCAGCGCGGAGCCCGTCCACTCGCCCCGCGACGGTTCGTCCGGCGCGTCCTCTGCCGTCGGCTCGGGTGACGTCTCGGCAGCCTCGGCCGGGTCCGGCGAGACCGGCTGGCCAGGCTGGACCGGTGCGATCGTGGTGGGGGCCGGCTCGGGGGCGAGCCGGATCGTCCCGTCACGGACCAGCCCGCACGGCTCGGCCGTGCCGACACAGCTCACCGCGACGCCGTACGCGTCCCGGTCCGACCAGGAGTCGTCGAGCCGGACCTCCAGCCGGGCCACGTACCCGATCGCCGGGCACGCCGTGATCGGGCCACCTGGGCCGCCGCACGCGGTGATCACGGCGACGAGCAGGGACACCCCGGCCAGGGAGCGTCGTCGTCGGTCGCTCACCGTCTCTACCCCCTCAGCGGGCCGACCCTCTCGTCGGGCCCCTCGTCCAGCACCTGTCGCGTGCCGCCGGATCCTTGCACGGGGCCCGCGCGTCTACCCGCGCAGTCCGCCGAGACGGGGGCGTGGCCACGGTTCTCCGGGCTGCTCCGGGTCCCCGCTCACGGCTCGGCGGGGAGCGTCCCGACGACGATCGTCGCGCCGATCTCCTCGTCCCGGACGACGCGGGCCCGCAGTCCCGCACCCTCCAGGACACCGACGGCGCCCGCCGCCTGCCGCTCGCCGGACTCGGTGAGCAGGTGCCCGCCGGGGGCGAGCCACCGCGGCGCCTCGGACGCGACGCGGCGCAGCACCTCCAGCCCGTCGCCGCCGCCGTCGAGGGCGACGTGGGCCTCGTGGTCGCGCGCCTCGCGCGGCAGCAGCGGGATCTCGGCCGTCGGGACGTACGGCACGTTGGCGAGGAGGAGGTCGACCCGGCCGTGCAGACCGGCGGGCAGAGGGTCGAAGAGGTCGCCCTCGTACGCGGTCCCGCCGACGGCGGCGACGTTGCGCGCCGCGCACGCGACGGCGGCCGGGTCCACGTCGGTCGCGTACAGCTCGACATCGGCCAGGCCGCCGAGGTCGGTCGCCGTCGCGAGCCCGAGCGCCCCCGCCCCGCAGCACAGGTCGACCACGACGACCGGCGACCCGCCCGGCGCGGCGACCGCTGCGCCGTCGGGCCGGGCGACCTGGAGGCGACCCGGGGCCGCCCCGGCGACCTGCCGCCCGAGCGCGACCGCCTCGTCGACGAGCAGCGTGGTGCGCTGCCGCGGCACGAAGACCCCGGGGTCGACGGCGACCCGGAGCCCGTGGAAGTCGACGTACCCGAGCACGTGCTCGAGCGGCTCGCCCGCGACGCGGCGCGCGACGAGCGCTTCGAGGTGCGCGTCGTCGTCGGCCCGCTCGGCGAGGAGCGCGGCCTCGTCCTCCGCGAAGACGCACCCCGCGGCGCGCAGGCGGGAGACGAGGTCGTCGAGCTGGCTCTGGTCCACGTCCGGACGGTACTTGTGCCGGGCTCCGCCCGCGCGGGGATAGCCCCCACCACCACGAGATCGACCCGCACGTCCCGGACCGACCCGCAGGGGGTCGACCTCGCGACGCACGGGTCGATCGGGGCGGGCTTCTCCTCAGTCCCGCAGGAGCGGGAGGAGCCGGGTCCCCTGGCGCTCGATCTCGCGCAGGTACGGGGTGTCGGAGAGGACGAAGTGCGTGACGCCGAGGTCCTGGTAGCGCCGCAGCGACTTCGCGACGTCCTGCGCCGAGCCGACGAGCCACGTCGTGGCCGCTCCCCCGCCGCCGAACCGGCCCGGCGTCGTCCACAGGCCGAGGTAGAGCCGTGGTTGGCCGAGGTAGAGCCGTGGTCATCGCGTCCGACGTCGGTCGGCGGTCTGCGCCGCCGGGCTGTCCGGCATGGTCGTGCCCGACGCCGGTCGGTCGCCAGCCCGGGTCGGGACGCCGCCCGAGGCGGTCGGGCCGCCGATCTCCCGAGACCGCACCGGTTAGGCTCCCAGCCGCGACGGCCCGACGAGACGACGCGGGCGAACTCGACACCGCGAGCAACCGCCCGGGTGAGCGACGACCAGGGTGAGACGGCGCCGGGCGGGGTGGGTGGTGGTGCCGCGTCGTGGCGGGCCTGGCGGGAGCCGCGAGGAACGAGCGGCGGATGGTAGACGCGGCACCACCACCCACCCCGCCCACCCCACCCGACCACACGCCGTCGAGCACAAGAACCACGGCTCTACGTCACGCGACCACGGCTCTACCTCGGCCAACCACGGCTCTACCTCGCGCAACCACGGCTCTACCTCGGGTGACTGCGGTTCTCCCTCGCGTGACCACGGTTCTCCCTCGGCGAGACGACGACGGGCCCCGACCCTCCTGGTGGAAGATCGGGGCCCGGTGTCAGGCGGCTGCCGCTGGGGCAGACGTCGTCAGGCTCTCAGGAGCGGGTCACACCACTCACTCCGCGCCGGCCTGCAGCTCGCCCGTCGGGGGCAGGTCGCGGACCGAGACGCCGGTGGGGGCGTCGAGAGCGGCGGCCGCGCCCACGCTCACCGGGCCGCGGTCGTGCTCGCCCTTGGAGACACCGCGGAAGGTGAACTCCCCGAGCAGGCCCTCGCCGTCGGCGTCGACCAGGATGATCTCGCCGGCCTTGAGCTCGCCGAACAGGATCTTCTCGGAGAGCACGTCCTCGATGTCGCGCTGGATCGCGCGGCGCAGCGGACGGGCACCCAGGACCGGGTCGTAGCCCTTCTCGGCGAGCAGGACCTTCGCCGCCGGGGTGAGCTCGATGCCCATGTCCTTGTCCCGCAGACGCGCGTCGAGACGGGCGATCATGAGGTCGACGATCTGGATGATCTCGGCCTGCGAGAGCTGCGGGAAGACCACCACGTCGTCGACGCGGTTGAGGAACTCAGGGCGGAAGTGCTGCTTGAGCTCGTCGTTGACCTTCGCCTTCATGCGCTCGTAGGACGTGACCAGGTCGCCGCCGGCGTTGAAGCCGGTCTGGACGCCCTTGGCGATGTCCCGCGTGCCGAGGTTGGTCGTCATGATGATGACGGTGTTCTTGAAGTCCACGACGCGGCCCTGCGAGTCGGTCAGGCGACCGTCCTCGAGGATCTGCAGGAGCGAGTTGAAGATGTCCGCGTGGGCCTTCTCCACCTCGTCGAACAGGACGACCGAGAACGGCTTGCGCCGCACCTTCTCGGTGAGCTGGCCACCCTCGTCGTACCCGACGTAGCCGGGGGGCGAGCCGAACAGCCGCGAGACGGTGTGCTTCTCGGAGAACTCCGACATGTCGAGCTGGATGAGCGCGTCCTCGTCCCCGAAGAGGAACTCGGCGAGCGCCTTGGCCAGCTCGGTCTTCCCGACGCCGGTCGGGCCGGCGAAGATGAACGACCCACCGGGGCGCTTGGGGTCCTTGAGGCCGGCACGCGTGCGGCGGATGGCCTGCGACAGCGCCTTGATCGCGGCCTCCTGGCCGACGACGCGCTTGTGCAGCTCGTCCTCCATGTGCAGCAGGCGGCTGGACTCCTCCTCGGTGAGCTTGAAGACCGGGATGCCCGTGGCCATGGCCAGGACCTCGGCGATCAGCTCCTCGTCCACCTCGGCGACGGTGTCCAGGTCACCGGACTTCCACGCCTTCTCCTTGTCGGCGCGCTTCGCGGTGAGCTGCTTCTCCTTGTCGCGCAGACCGGCGGCCTTCTCGAAGTCCTGCGCGTCGATCGCGGACTCCTTCTCGCGGCGCGCCTCGGCGATCTCCTCGTCGAGCTCCTTGAGCTCCGGCGGGGCCGTCATGCGGCGGATGCGCAGGCGCGCGCCCGCCTCGTCGATGAGGTCGATCGCCTTGTCCGGGAGGAACCGGTCGTTGATGTACCGGTCCGCGAGCGTGGCCGCGGAGACGAGCGCGGAGTCCGTGATGGACACGCGGTGGTGCGCCTCGTAACGGTCGCGCAGGCCCTTGAGGATCTCGATCGCGTGGTTGAGCGACGGCTCGGCGACCTGGATCGGCTGGAAGCGACGCTCCAGGGCAGGGTCCTTCTCGACGTGCTTGCGGTACTCGTCGAGCGTCGTCGCGCCGATGGTCTGGAGCTCGCCGCGCGCGAGCATCGGCTTGAGGATGCTCGCGGCGTCGATCGCGCCCTCGGCGGCACCCGCCCCGACGAGCGTGTGGATCTCGTCGATGAACAGGATGATGTCGCCGCGCGTGCGGATCTCCTTGAGCACCTTCTTGAGGCGCTCCTCGAAGTCACCGCGGTAGCGCGAGCCGGCCACGAGGGCGCCGAGGTCGAGCGTGTAGAGCTGCTTGTCCTTGAGCGTCTCGGGCACGTCGCCGCGCACGATGTCCTGGGCCAGGCCCTCGACGACGGCGGTCTTGCCGACGCCCGGCTCGCCGATCAGCACCGGGTTGTTCTTGGTGCGACGGCTCAGCACCTGCATGACGCGCTCGATCTCGAGGCTGCGCCCGATGACCGGGTCGAGCTTGCCCTCGCGCGCGGCCTGGGTGAGGTTGCGCCCGAACTGGTCGAGCACGGCCGACCCCGACGGCTGCCCCTCGGCGGGGCCGCCCGCGGCGACGGGCTCCTTGCCCTGGTAGCCGGACAGGAGCTGGATGACCTGCTGGCGCACCTTGTTGAGGTCGGCGCCCATCTTCGTCAGGACCTGGGCGGCGACACCCTCGCCCTCACGGATGAGGCCGAGCAGGATGTGCTCGGTGCCGATGTAGTTGTGACCGAGCTGGAGCGCCTCGCGCAGCGACAGCTCGAGCACCTTCTTGGCGCGCGGCGTGAACGGGATGTGCCCGCTCGGGGCCTGCTGGCCCTCGCCGATGATCTCGGTCACCTGGGTGCGGACGCCGTCGAGGGAGATCCCGAGGGACTCCAGCGCCTTGGCCGCGACACCCTCGCCCTCGTGGATGAGGCCGAGGAGGATGTGCTCGGTGCCGATGTAGTTGTGGTTGAGCATCCGTGCCTCTTCTTGGGCAAGGACGACGACCCGACGGGCTCGGTCTGTGAATCTCTCGAACATGTGCTGCTCCTCGTGAGCGGCGTACACCTGCCCGCCGGACGACGGGTACAAGCCTGACCGCATTGACTCTATGCGGTTCGAACGAGCCGCACCCCCTCCGTATGCCGTTGTTCGCCAGGGGCGTGAAAGAGGGGTCGGGCCGTGACCTGCGGGCGCCCCGGACGCCGTCGTGCACAGATCACCCGGCCCGACACGCGCGCGGCGCGTTGACCGCGACGCGCGCCCCGGGCAGGCTCGGGAGTGCGCCCCGCACGGACGGCCAGAAGGGTGGCGAGAGCGATGCACCAGCCGGACCAGCAGCCCGAGGACCCGACCGCACCGGGAGCCGACGAGCGCGACGCGCGGCCCGCGAGCGCGCCCGCGACGTGGGAGCAGGTCGTGGCCCGGTTCCACGGCGTCGTCGCCGAGGTGGACGACCCGCTGACCTGGGGCCTCGACCTCGACGAGGAGACGCTCACGGGGGCCGGGCACGGCGCGCACGACCCCGCGGAGGAGCGGTTCCTGCGCTCCTACGTGTCGTTCACGGGCGAGACGCTCGACGTCGAGACGCTGCGCGTCCTGGCCGCCCACGACGAGCAGGCGGAGGACATCGTCCGCACCGCCCTCAGCGGCGCGCTCGCCGCGCCGCTGCACTCGGACAACCCGGGCGACGACGACTTCCTCGACTCCTACCAGGAGTACCGCGCCGCGATGCGCGCGATCGTCGAGGAGGTCGACGTCGCGCCGGTCACGCGCACCACGTTCGTGGTCGACGGCGAGCAGCAGGCCTGCCTGCACGTCACCGTGCGGGAGCACGCGGCGGTGTACGTCCCGCTGGAGGAGCGCGCGCTCGTCGTCTCGGGACCGGCCGACCTGCTCGCGCGCGTGGACGTCGTGACCCGCCCGCTGCGCAACATCCTCCAGGACGAGCCCGAGCCGAGGTTCTGACGCCGCCGACCGGCCAACGCCGACATGGTGACCCTGGTCCGTCGATCCGGGACGGGCGTCCCGGGCGGAGCACAGCCTTGCGGCCTAGGGTCGAGTCAGCACCGGCGTCGGGCGATGGCGCCGGGAACAGCACGCCGACGGCGCACGCGGTCGGCCGACCGGGCGGAGGTGGCGGGATGCGCGGCGTGATCGTCGGTGTGGACGGGTCGGAGGAGTCCGGCGGCGCGCTCGACTGGGCGCTGCGCGAGGCGGCGGACCGGGGCGTTCCGCTCACGGCCGCGCTCGCGTTCGAGTCGCGACAAGGGCCCGGCGACGGCACGGACCCGGCGGCCGAGGAGAAGCGCGCGCTGGTCCAGGAGTGGCTGGACGCCGCGCGCGCCCGCACGGGCCTCGGCCCGGACGCGGTGACGGCCACGGCTCTCGCCGAGCGCGGGAGCCCCGCGGCGGTCCTGCTCGCCCTCGCCCAACCGGGGACGACCCAGCCCGTCCAGGACGACGTCCGGCCCGACCCGGGCGACGGCGACGACGCCGACCTGCTCGTCGTCGGGCGCTGCGGCCGGGGACGTCTCGGGCGCATGGTCCTCGGCTCGGTGCCGACCGCCGTCGTGCAGCACGCGACCGTCCCGGTGACCGTGGTGCGCGGCACGCCCGACGTGCGCCACGACCACGCCCGGCCCGTCGTGGTCGGGGTCGACGGGTCGTCCACGTCGGTCCAGGCGCTGCGGCACGGGGCGGACGTCGCGCGGCGCACGGGCGCGACGCTCGAGGCCCTGTTCTGCTGGCAGATCGTGTCGCTCGCGCCGCTGCCCGACTCGTGGGGATGGACCCCCCCGATCGACGACTACGAGAAGTTCGCCACGCAGAAGCTCGACGCCGCACTCGAGGCCGCGGGGGTCGACCTGCCCGGCGACCGCCTGGTGCGCAGCGTGAAGCACGTGCACGCCGCGCAGGGGATCATCGAGGCGTCGTCCCACGCTGAGCGGCTCGTGCTCGGCAACCGCGGCGTCGGCGGGTTCGACCGGCTCCTGCTCGGGTCGGTGAGCCGGCACGCCGTCGAGTACGCGCACTGCCCCGTGACCGTGGTGCGGCCCCCGGACGCGACCCACCCCTCGGGCGCGCACGACGACGACTGAGACGTCCGGCGACTCGTCGCGACGAGCAGCGCTCCCGTTGCGGGCGTGCGCGCTCGCCCTTCCCTCGGCCGTCAGGGTCGGCGGCCTCCCGCCGCCGCGCCCCGGAAGGCGAACACCAGGACACGAACGGCCAGGACGGTCCCGACGAAGCCGAGCGCCGCGCCGAGTACGGCGAAGAGGCGGAGGCCCTCGACGAGCTCGGGACCGGAGTCCGCGGAGACCAGCACGACCGCCGCCACGACGGCTGCGGCGGCGATGACCGTGGACACGACCTGCTGCACGAGGCCGGTGACGAAGGCGCGGTCGTCGGGGTGGGCGAACGACCGGACGTTGACGGTGAGCCGCCCGGCCTCGACGTCGCTCGTGATCTTGGCGAGGCGGCGCGGCAGCCGTTCGAGCTCGGGCGCGAGCCCGAGGAAGAGGCTCGTCGCACGCTCGCGCAGACCCTCCGGCGTCACGACGCGCCGCACGAGCGGCTGCGCGGTCGCGCGGGCTCCGGCGACGAGGTCGAACCTGGGGTCGATGAGACGAAGCGTCCCTTCGAGCGAGGTGAAGGTGCGGAACGCGGCGGCGACCTGCGACGGCACGGCGAGCCCCGCGTCGGTGACGAGCCGGAACAGCGCGGTGAACATCGCCCCGCTCGCGCCGGCGCCACGGAACCGCACGATCACCTGCCCGACGGCGCGCTCCAGGCGCCGCACGTCGAGGTCGGCCGGGGCGTCGAGCAGCTCGAGCAGCGCGTCGGTCGCGGCGACGGCGTCGTCGGCGTCGACCGCGAGCAGCACGGCTGCGAGCGCCAGGCGCTCGGGCTCGCCGAGCCTCCCGACGGAGCCCATGTCGAGGAGGCCGAGGCGGCCGTCGGCGGTGACGAGCACGTTGCCGGGGTGCAGGTCGGCGTGGAACGTGCCCGCGACGAGCACCTGGTCGAGCGTCGCGGTGAGGAGCCGGGCCGCGAGGTCGGCGCGCACGGCGTCGTCCAGGCCCGCGAGCACGTCCGCGGCGCGGCCGACGGGGACGCCGTCGAGCCGTTCCATGACGAGCAGGGTCGTGCCGGAGAGCTCGGGGTAGACCTCCGGGACGCGGACGCGCGGCCTCGCACCCGGGGCGTCCCCGCCGTCGTCCGACGCCGGACCCCGCGCGAGCGCCGCCCGCAGCGCGAGCGTGTTCTCCAGCTCGACCGTGTAGTCCAGCTCCTCGCGCAGCGACGCCGCGAAGCCGTCCGCGAGGTCGACGACGCCGAGCGACCTCCCCCACGCGGTGTCGCGCTCGATGCGGCGCGCGAGCCGCCCGAGGATCGCCAGGTCCGTCTCGACCTGCGCCCGCGCGCCGGGGCGCTGGACCTTGACCACGACCTCGCGCCCGTCGAGCAGCCGGGCCGCGTGCACCTGCCCGACCGACGCCGACGCGAGCGGCTCGGGCGAGAACTCCGCGAACGCCTCGTCGATCGGCTGCCCGAGCGCGTCGACGACGGCCGCCTCCACCTGCGGCCAGGGCGCGGGCGGGACCTCGCTCTGGAGCGTGGCGAGCGCGTCGGCGAACGTCGCGGGGAGCAGGTCGCGGCGCGTCGACAGGACCTGGCCGAACTTCACGAACGTCACGCCCGCGTCGCTCAGGGCGTCGCGGAGCGCGGCGGCCTGCCGGCGCTGGTCGGTGCGCGACAACCGCGACCCGTCGGGCTGCCGCGCCCCGCGCGTGAGCGCACCGCCGAGGCCGTGGCGGACGCCGATCGCGAGGATCTGCGCGTACCGCCGGGTCTCCCGACGCCCTTGGCGCAGGCCGCGCAGCGCACGCCACGGGCCGGGCACCGAGCCGGTCGGCACCAGCAGCTCGAGCACGAGCAGCACGCAGAGCCCGAGCACGAACGCCCACGCGAACGCGAGGACGATCGCCACGAGCGCGACGCCGGGCGCGACGGTGAGCGTCCCGTCCGGGCGCGACCAGCCGACGTCGAGCAGGCCGTTGGTGAGCACCCACGACGTGACGGTGAGCATCGCGAGCGCCACCACGGCGGAGCGGATCCAGCCGACCGCCGCCCCCATGACGCGCCGCGCCGTCGCCGCGAGGAGCACGAGCATGACCACCGTGGAGACGACGCCGACGAGCCCGATGAAGAATCCGGAGACGACCTGCATGACCGTCACTCTTCCCGACGGTGTCGCGGATCACCACCACGGCGCGCCACTGGACGGGCACCGCGCCACCGGGCCGGGAAGCGCGCCACCGGGACGGGCACCGCGCCGCCGGGCGCGGCATGATGGAGCTCCCCCGACAGGTCGGAGCCCCGATGACGAACGTCGACCTTCTCACCGACGCCCATCTCACCCACGCCCGGACCGCCCCGAACGGGCGCAGCGCGGAGGTCGTGCTGCACGACGGTCCCCTGCGTCAGACGATCCTCGCGCTGCGCGCGGGCGTCGAGCTCGGTGAGCACAACTCCCCGCCCGCGGCGTCGATCCAGGTGCTGCGCGGCCGCGTCCGCGTCACGGCGCTCGGCGAGGGGGACGTCGAGCTGGGCACCGGCGAGCTGCGCGTCCTCACGCACGAGCGGCACGCCGTGGGCGCCATCGAGGACTCCGCGTTCCTCCTCACGACGGTGACGAGCATCCCCAACGCCTGAGCGACGACACACGATCCCCGTCGAACCCGGGTTCTCGGGGCACCGGGGCTCGGTCGTGCCCCGTGACCCCGGGTTCGACGGGTCGTCAGCGCCGCACGGCCCACGCCGCGAGGGCGAGCGCGACGACGTCCTCCGCGACCGCGCCCGGCCAGTCGGGGCGCGACCCGACGGCGAGGCGTCGCCAGGCCGCGCCGCCCCACGTCCCGACGGCGGCCCCCGCCGCGCCGGCGACCGCGGCAGCGACGACGCCCGCGGGACCCGCGCGGTGCCGGGCCAGGAGGACCCCTCCGGCGGCACCGCTCCCGAGGCGGAACACCGGCCCGGGAGGGTCGAGGCGGCTCGGCGTCCGCGGCAGCTTGTCGCCCACCATCTCGCCCACGACCCCGGCGACGGCGCCGGCCCGCGCGAGCAGGCCGGGTCCGCCGGACCCGCCGCGTGACCCGCGCCCGACCCATCCCCCGAGCACCGGCGCCGCGGCGCCGAGGCTGCTGCGCGACCCCGCGGCCACGCCGAGCGCGAGCGCCCGGGCGACGAGCGCCGTCGTGCCGGGCGTGGGTGCTGCACCGTGAGACGTCATGGAGTCCTCCTGCGGCCGTGCGGTGGGTGACGGTCCCGTCGAAGGTAACCGCTCCGGGCGCGGCCCACCCGGGGTGCGGGAGCGTTCCCGCTAGCCTGGGTCCGTGCCCGGACCCACCCTGAGCGAGGTCGCGCGCGACGCCGGCGTCTCCCTCGCGACCGCCTCCCGCGCGATCAACGGGAGCGCGAACCGCACGGTGCGCCCCGACCTGCGGGAGCGGGTGCTCGCGTCGGCCCGGCGGCTGGGCTACTCGCCCGACCCCAGCGCGCAGGCCATGGCCCGCGGCCGCACGACGAGCGTGGGCCTCGTGGTGCACGACATCGCGGACCCGTACTTCTCGTCCCTCGCGGCGGGCGTCGCCGACGCGGCCGACCGCGACGGGCTCATCGTCACCCTCACGAGCACGCGGCACTCGCCGGAGCGGGAGCGCGCGTTCGTCGAGCTCATGGACCGCCAGCGGGCGCGGGCGGTCGTGCTGGGCGGCGGGCGGCTCGCGGAGGACGCCGACGGCGCGCTGCGAGCCGCGCTGGAGCGGTACCGCGCGTCGGGGGGCGGGGTCTCGCTCGTGGGCCAGCCGCTCGGCGACCTGCCCGCGGTGGAGATCGCCAACGCCGACGGCGCCGCAGACCTCGCGCGGGCCCTGCACGGCCTCGGCTACCGGTCGTTCGGCGTGCTCGCGGGCCCGGCGGGTCACCGCACCGCGCTCGACCGGGCGCGCGGCTTCGCCGAGGCGCTCGGCGCCCTGGGCTCGCCCGTCGCCGCGGAGGCCGTCGTCGAGTGCGCGTTCACGCGCGACGGCGGCCACGGCGGGATGCGCGAGCTGCTCGAACGCCTGGGGCCGGCGCGCCACGACGCGGGCACCCCGCCCGTCGCCGTGTTCGCGGTGAACGACGTCATGGCCGTCGGGGCGATGGCCGCGGCGCGCGAGGCGGGGCTGCGCGTCCCCGAGGACGTCGCCGTGGCGGGCTTCGACGACATCGTGACGCTGCGCGACGTCACGCCCGCCCTCACGACGGTGCGCATCCCGCTCACCGAGGTCGGGGAGCAGGCCCTCGCGCTGGCGCTCGCGCCGCCCGACGACGACGCCGGGCCCCGACGCGTCGAGGTCCACGGCGAGGTCGTGGTCCGCGAGTCCACCCCCCCGCTCTGACCCACCCTGTTGACGCGGGAAAACGGTTCCCCTACGCTCGCGGAAAGCGCATTCCGCGCTCGGCCTCCCGCCGGGCGCCCGACCGACGACGGAGCCGATCGATGACCACCACCCGAACCCTGCGGATCGCGATGAACGGCGTGACCGGCCGCATGGGGTACCGCCAGCACCTCGTCCGCTCGATCCTGCCCATCCGCGAGCAGGGCGGCGTCGAGCTCCCCGACGGCACGCGCCTCCAGGTCGAGCCGGTGCTCGTCGGGCGCAACGAGACCAAGCTCCGCGAGCTCGCCGCGCAGCACGACGTCGAGCACTGGACCACCGACCTCGACGGCGTGATCGTCGACCCGGCGACCGACGTCGTCTTCGACGCCTCGATGACCGCGCTGCGCGCCAAGACGCTGACCAAGGCGATGCAGGCCGGCAAGCACGTCTACACCGAGAAGCCGACGGCCGAGACGCTCGCCGAGGCGATCGACCTCGCCCGGCTGCGCGAGGAGACCGGGGTGACCGCCGGCGTCGTGCACGACAAGCTGTACCTGCCCGGCCTCGTCAAGCTCCGCCGCCTCGTCGACGAGGGCTTCTTCGGCCGCATCCTGTCCCTGCGCGGCGAGTTCGGCTACTGGGTGTTCGAGGGCGACCACCAGGCGGCGCAGCGCCCGTCGTGGAACTACCGCGCCGAGGACGGCGGCGGCATGACGACGGACATGTTCTGCCACTGGAACTACGTGCTCGAGGGCATCCTCGGGTCCGTCCGGACCGTCACCGCGCAGACCACGACCCACATCCCCACCCGCTGGGACGAGCAGGGCACGGAGTACGCCGCGACCGCCGACGACGCCGCGTACGGGATCTTCGAGGTCGAGACGCCGGGCGGCGACCCGGTCGTCGCGCAGATCAACTCCTCCTGGGCGGTGCGCGTCTACCGCGACGAGCTCGTCGAGTTCCAGGTGGACGGCACGCACGGCTCGGCGGTCGCCGGGCTGCGCCGGTGCGTCGCGCAGCAGCGCGCCCACACCCCCAAGCCCGTCTGGAACCCGGACCTCCCCGTCACGGAGCCGTTCCGCGACCAGTGGCTCGAGGTCCCCGCGAACGCCGACCTCGACAACGGCTTCAAGGCCCAGTGGGAGGAGTTCCTGCGCGACGTCGCCGCCGGCCGCCCGCACCGCTACGACCTGCTCTCCGCGGCGCGCGGCGTCCAGCTCGCCGAGCTCGGGCTCCGCTCGTCCGCCGAGGGCCGCCGCCTCGACGTGCCGGAGATCGCGCTGTGACCGCGCCGACGACCGAGGCTCCCGGCGCGCGCGAGCTGCGCGACCGGGACGGCAGCGGCGCCGTCGTGCGCCTGCCCCGCTTCGCCGACGACGGCCGCGTCGCCGGGACCGAGGTGCGCGAGCTGCTCGTGCCCGGCCCCTGGACGACGCCGTCCGCGCCCTTCACGTCGCGCGTCGCCTTCGCGGCCGCGCACGTCGTGCCGCACGTGGGCGCGGAGAACGTGCCCGGCGCGCCCGCCGTCGTCGACTGGGACACGACGCTCGCCTACCGGCACCGGCTCTGGGAGCACGGGCTCGGCGTCGCCGACGCGATGGACACCGCGCAGCGCGGCATGGGTCTCGACTGGGCCGCGACCCAGGAGCTCGTGCGCCGCTCGGCGGCCGAGGCGCGGACCGTCGGCGGTCGCGTGGCGTGCGGCGCGGGCACGGACCAGCTCGACCCGGCGGTCGTCGCGGGCTGGGAGCCGGGCGACCCCGCCGCGCTCGCCGCCGTCACCGACGCCTACCGCGAGCAGGTACGTGTGGTCCAGGACGCGGGCGCCCAGGTGATCGTCATGGCGTCGCGCGCGCTCGCCCAGGTCGCCCGCTCCCCCGAGGAGTACGCGCGGGTCTACGACGCCGTGCTCGCCGAGGCCGAGGCGCCGGTGATCCTGCACTGGCTCGGCACGATGTTCGACCCCGCGCTCGCCGGGTACTGGGGCACGGGCGACGACGTCGCCGCGGCCACCGACGTGTTCGTCGATCTGGTCCGCGCCCACCAGGGCCGCGTCGACGGCGTGAAGGTGTCGCTGCTCGACGCCGCGCACGAGAAGGACCTGCGCGCCCGCCTGGCCGCGCTCGACCCGGGCGCCGGCCCCGGCGCGCCGGGTCCCGTCCGCCTCTACACGGGCGACGACTTCAACTACCCGGAGCTCGTGGTCGGCGACGGCCGGGCGCACTCGGACGCGCTGCTCGGCATCTTCGCGGCGATCTACCCCGCCGCGTCGACCGCGCTCGGCGCGCTCGACGCCGGCCACCCCGACCGCGCGCACGCGATCCTCACGTCGACCGAGGCCCTGGGGCGCCACGTGTTCGCCGCGCCGACGTACTACTACAAGACGGGGATCGCGTTCCTGTCGTGGCTCAACGGCACCCAGCCCGCATTCCAGATGGTCGGCGGGCTCCAGTCCGGACGGTCGGTCGCGCACCTCGTCGCGCTCGTCCGGCTCGCCGACCGGGCCGGGCTCCTGCTCGACCCGGACCTCGCGGCGCGGCGCACGCGCGCGTTCCTCGAGGCGAACGGGGCGGCGTCGTGACCGCCGCGGACGCACCTGATCTCTCACGCTGCTCGCTCAACACCGCGACGGTCAAGCGCGCCACGCTCGAGGAGGCGGTCGCCCTCGCCGCCGAGGCGGGCTACGGCGCCGTCGGGCTGTGGCGCGACCGCGTGCAGGAGATCGGCGCCGTGCGGGCCGCGAAGGTCGTCGCCGACGCCGGGCTGCGCGTCTCGTCGCTGTGCCGGGGCGGGTTCCTCACCGCGACCGGCGCGGACGACGTCGCCGCGGCGCTCGACGACAACCGGCGCGCGATCGAGGAGGCGGCGACGGTCGGGACGCGCGAGCTCGTGCTCGTCGTCGGCGGGCTCCCCGCGAGCAGCGCACCCGGGCAGGGGCCGCGGCCTGACGCCGACCCGGCCGACCGCGACGTCGCCGCCGCGCGCGGGCGCGTGGCCGACCGGCTCGCCGACCTCGCGCCGTTCGCCGCGGACCACGGCGTGCGGCTCGTGCTCGAGGCGCTGCACCCGATCTTCGCGGCGGACCGCGCGGTGCTCTCGACGCTCGGCCAGGCGCTCGACCTCGCCGCGCCGTTCGACCCGGCGGTCGTGGGCGTGGTCGTGGACACGTACCACGTGTGGTGGGACCCCGACCTGCGGTCGAGCGTCGCGCGCGCCGGCGCCGAGGGACGGGTCGCGGGCTACCAGGTGTGCGACTGGATCCTGCCGCTCGCCGCCGACCCCCTGCTCTCGCGCGGCTACGTGGGCGACGGGTACGTCGACTTCGCGACCATCACCCGGTGGGTCACCGAGGCCGGGTACACGGGCGACGTCGAGACCGAGATCTTCCACCAGGAGATCTGGGACGACGACCCGCGCCGTGTCGTCGCGACCGTCGCCGACCGCTTCGCCCGCCACGTGCTTCCCCACCTGACCACCGCCTGACCCGGCGGACCGGGCCACGACCCGCCCCCCGGACACAGCCCGTGCGCGGCTCGGCACCCTCCCGCCGAGCCGCGCACGGGCTGTCGTGCGTCGGGCGTCGGCATGTCCCCAGGGGTTGACGCGACGCACACGTCGAGGCATCATCGGGAGCGACGGATACCCCATGGGGGTATCGAGAGGAGGAACGGTGGACCACCGCAGGGAGCACGGCCACGGCACGGACGACACGCGCCACGCGTCGCACCCGCACGACGCCGACCAGCACGAGGGCCACGAGCGCGGCGAGGCCCGGTCGGTCACGACGGAGGACCACGCGCACGACCACCACGCCGGTCACGACGTGTCGGGCCACGGCGGCCACGACATGTCGGGCCACGGCGGGCACGGCGACCACGTCGGGCAGTTCCGCCGCCTGTTCTGGGTCATGCTCGTGCTGGCCGTGCCGACCGTCGCGCTGAGCCCGATGTTCGCGATGCTCCTCGGCTACGACCTGCCCGACACCGCGTGGCTGCCCTGGGTCTCCCCCGTGCTCGGCACGGTGATCTTCTTCTGGGGTGGACGACCGTTCCTCGCGGGTGCGGTGAGCGAGCTCCGCGGGCGCAAGCCCGGGATGATGACCCTCATCTCGCTCGCGATCACGGTCGCCTTCGTGTCCTCCCTCGGGTCGAGCCTCGGGCTGCTCGCGCACGAGCTCGACGTGTGGTGGGAGCTCGCACTCCTCGTCGTCATCATGCTGCTGGGCCACTGGCTCGAGATGCGCTCGCTCGCCCAGACGGCGTCGGCGCTCGACTCTCTCGCCGCGCTCCTGCCGGACGAGGCCGAGCGTGTCTCGGAGGACGGGACCGTGACCACCGTCGCGCCGACGGACCTGGGCGTCGGCGACCTCGTCGTCGTCCGCCCGGGCGGGCGCGTGCCCGCGGACGGCGAGGTCGCGTCCGGGTCCGCGGACGTCGACGAGTCGATGATCACCGGGGAGTCGCGCCCCGTGCGGCGCACCGTCGGCGACGCCGTCGTCGCCGGGACCGTCGCGACGGACGACGCGCTGCGCGTACGGATCACGGCCGTCGGCGAGGACACCGCGCTCGCGGGCATCCAGCGGCTCGTCGCCGACGCCCAGGCGTCCTCGACCAGGACGCAGCGCCTCGCCGACCGCGCCGCCGGCTGGCTGTTCTGGTACGCGCTCGGCGCGGCCGCACTGACGATCGCCCTGTGGCTCGTTCTCGGCACGCCCGAGCAGGCGCTGATCCGCGCGATCACCGTGCTCGTCATCGCGTGCCCCCACGCCCTGGGCCTCGCGATCCCGCTCGTCGTCTCGCTCTCGACCGAGCGGGCCGCGAAGGCCGGCGTCCTGGTGAAGGACCGCCTCGCGCTGGAGCGCATGCGCACGGTGGACACCGTCCTGTTCGACAAGACCGGGACCCTCACCGCGGGCGAGCCCGTCGTCGCGCACCTCGCCACCGCGGGCGGCACGACCGAGGGCGAGCTCCTCGCGCTCGCCGCCGCGGCCGAGGCCGACAGCCAGCACCCGCTCGCGCGGGCGATCGTCGACCGGGCGTCCGAGCAGCACGTCGAGGTCCCGCAGGCGACCGACTTCCGCTCGCTCACCGCGGTCGGCGTCGAGGCGACGGTACCCACGCCGCACGGCGCGCGACGCGTCGCGGTCGGCGGTCCCGCGCTCCTGCGCGAGCGCCGCCTCGACCCGCTGCCCGACGCCGAGGCCTGGGCGCACGACGGCGCGACCGTCCTGCACGTGGTGGTCTCGCCCGCCGCGGCCGGTGCGGACGCCGTCGCCCACCCGGGCCACGAGCACGCGCACGCGACGGGCGAGGTCGTGGGCGCGTTCGCCCTCGCCGACGCGATCCGCCCCGAGTCGCGCGAGGCCGTCGACGCGCTGCACCGGCGCGGCATCAAGGTCGTCATGATCACGGGCGACGCCGAGCCCGTCGCCCGCACGGTCGGGCGCGAGCTGGGCATCGACCAGGTCTTCGCCGGCGTGCGCCCCGAGGACAAGGACGCGAAGGTCGCCGAGCTCCAGCACGACGGCCGCGTCGTCGCGATGGTCGGCGACGGCGTCAACGACGCCCCCGCGCTCGCGCAGGCGGACGTCGGCATCGCGATCGGCGCCGGCACTGACGTCGCCATCGCGTCGGCCGGGGTGATCCTCGCGAGCTCCGACCCTCGCGCCGTGCTGTCGATCATCGAGCTGTCGCACGCGTCGTACCGCAAGATGCAGCAGAACCTGTGGTGGGCCGCGGGCTACAACATCGCGGCGGTGCCGCTCGCTGCGGGCGTGCTCGCCCCGGTCGGGTTCGTCATGCCGATGGCGGTGGGCGCGATCCTCATGTCCGCCTCGACGGTCATCGTGGCGCTCAACGCGCAGCTCCTGCGCCGCATCGACCTCGACCCGGCGCGGCTCGCCTCCCGGTGACCTCCCCGCCCCCACCCACCCCGCCGAACACGACATGAGGGACGGAAAGGGCCGTTTGACGACCCTCATGTCGTGGTCGACCAGGAGGAACGTCGTGCTCGCTGCGAGACTGGGCGGGTGACCACGCCGACCCCCGACCGGCTCGTCGCCGGCGTCCTGCTCACGCCTGGCGCCGGCGCGAGCCGCGACCACCGCGCGCTCGTCGCGATCGACGACGCGCTCGCCGCGCTCGACCCGCCCGTCCCCGTGCGCCGCGTCGACTTCCCGTACCGGACCGCGGGCAAGCGGATGCCCGACCGTCCGCCCGTCGCGATCGCCCACGTGCGCGCCGAGGCGGAGGCGTTCGCCGCCGAGCTCGGCACGACGACGGACCACCTCGTGCTCGGCGGCCGCTCGTACGGTGGGCGCATGTGCTCGATGGCCGTCGCCGAGGGCCTGCCCGCGGCCGGGCTCGCGCTCGTCAGCTACCCGCTCCACCCGCCGGGCAAGCCCGAGCGCCTGCGCACCGAGCACTTCCCCGACCTCCGCGTGCCCGTGCTCCTCGTGTCGGGGCGCACCGACCCGTTCGCGACGCCCGACGAGCTCACCGAGCACACCGCCGCGATCCCCGGCCCGGTCACGCGCGTCGAGCTGCCGGGCGCCCACGACCTCAAGGGCCAGGACGCCGCGGTGTGCGAGGCGATCGTCACGTGGCTCGGGACGCTCGGCCGACCGAGCCCGTAAGCGCGCCTCAACGCCGCCCCCGCCGGACGCGGAGCACGGCCGCGTCGACGCGCGGCGGCGGCCGGAACGCCGAGCGCGGCACGGGCCGCCCGACCTCGACCGCCCAGCCTCGCGCCGCGCGCCCCGCCGTGCCCTCGCCCGCGGCGATGCGCCGCGCAGCCTGCCGCTGCACGACGACGTCCGCCGCCACCAGCGCGGTTCCCCGCGCGAGCACGCGGGCGAGCAGGGGCGACGTCAGCCCGAACGGCGGGTTCGCGACGACGCGGAACGGACGTCGGGGCAGGCGCAGGTCGGCGAGGTCGACCTCCAGGACCGTCACGTCCGCACCGGCGAAGCGCTCGCGCAGAGCCCGGGCGCGGCGCGGGTGCAGCTCGACGGCGAGGACCCGCGCGCCCGCGGCCACGAGGTGCCGCGTGAGCGCCCCGTACCCCGCCCCGAGGTCGAGGACGAGCTGGCCGGGACGTACCCCGGCGTCCTCGACCACGCGCGCGGCGTGCTCAGCGGTGAGCGGGTGCCATCCCCACTCGCGTCGCGAGGCCGGCCCGGCCACGACGCACCATCGTCACGAGGAACATGGGGCCACGCTAGGACGACGCGCGCGTCGTCGTCGAGCGATTTGTCCGGGCTCGTGACAGTGCCCTCCGACCGCACCCCCCGGCGTTCCGACGGCGAGCCAGGACTGCGTACGATGTGCCGCGGACCACGCCCGAGCCGACCCGGAGGTGATGATGCGCGCCGCTGGCCGACTGCTCGCCCTCACGACCCTGGGAGTCGTCACGGCGGCGCTCGCCGCGTCGCCGGCGGTGGCCGACGACCGCGACGGCGGCGGCGGACTCACCGTCACCGTCGACACCGTGTCGTTCGACGCGAGCCGGCTGCGCGATGCCTCGGGGTGGCTCGGCTACGTCGTCACGGCGCCCGACGGGTCGCACGCGCGCAACCTCGGCGACCGGTACTCCCGGGAGGACGCGGCCGACGGGGTCCTGGAGCTCGACGTCCCGGAGCGCGGGCCGTACGGCGACGGGTACTGCGTCAGCTGGGTCCTCGTGACGGGCATCGACCGGCAGTTCGCCGGGTGGAACGGCGACGCCGCCGTCTGCACCACGGCCGCCACGCCCGCACCCACGACGCCGCCCCCCGCTCCCGCGACGGAGGCTCCCGTCGAGGCGCCGGCGGTCGAGACGCCGGCCCCGGTCGTCGAGGCACCTGTCGAGACGGCGGAGGCGCCCGAACCGGAGGTCACCGAGGAGCCGACGGCGGAGCCGACGACCGAGGCCCCCGTCGAGCCCACCCCCACCGAGACGCCCACCACGCCCCGTCCGGAGCCGTCGCGCACGCCTCTCACGTCCGCCGCGGAGCGCATGGCGCCTCCCCCGCCCGCGGACGAGGCGTTCCCGACGCTCGCCGTCGTCGGCGTCGGTGGGCTCGTCGCCGCCGCCGCGGGTGGCGCGATCCTGCTCCTGCGCCGCGTCGGCTGAGCGCTCAGCGCGTACGCGGCGCGGCTCCCTCGGCCGCGCGGCGCTGCCACCGCACCAGCTCGTCGACGTCCCCCGCGGTGTAGTCCGGGTCCGACGGGTCGTGCGCCGCGACGGCAGGGCGCGGGACGCGTGCGGCGTGCGCGGTCAGGGGACGGACGGCGCGCGGGGCCGGCGTGGCGGTCTCGCGAAGCGTCATCGGGCTCTCGACCATCGTGGGCCTCGTCTCCTCGGGTGGCATCGGCACGAGCCAAGCCCGGTAACGCGTCCGGCCGGTGACGACAGGCCGTCCAGCGGGCGAACAGTCGGCGGAGGCCCGGCGACGTCCGGGCTAGGCACGCGACGTGGCAGGGAGCCGGTGGGCTCCCGCTGCCGGTACGCGCCAGGGCCACGCCGCTCACTGCTGCCGGCCGGTGTCTCTGAGCGGTGCGGCGCTCCCGTAGGAGGTGCGGCGCTTGCCCGCGCGCTCTGCGAAGTCGTCGAGGGCAGCGAGTATCTCCACCGCCGACCAGGTAAGTCCGTGGCGATGGACGCGGGTCTCGTTGACGATCCCGGCCTGGCCCGGATCGAGCGCACCTGCTCCACCAGCTGACGCCCGTTCTTCACCGCGCGGGCGCTGGCCTGGACGAACTGGTGGACGATCGCCGCGGGGTGACCTGCGCGGTAGGGGGTCAGTGCAGCGTAGTAGCTGTCGACGTCGGCCAGGAGGCCTGCCGACAGCGGCAGGGTGGCGTTCCGGGTCAAGCCTGAGCTGTGCATCATCGCCTGCACCAGTGCGCGCCCGGTGCGACCGTTGCCGTCGGTGAAGGGGTGGATGGTCTCGAACTGGGCGTGCGCGATCGCTACGTGTGCCAACGGGACGACGTCGGCGCGGGCGACGAAGGCGACCAGGTCAGCGATGGCCCCCGGGACCCGCTCGTGGTGCGGGGGTACGAAGTCCGCTCCCGCGGGCGAGATGTCCGAGCCGCCGATCCACACCTGCTCGGTGCGCCAACGGCCGCTTGCTCCGGGTCGTCGTCCCGCAGGAGCGCGTGGTGCGATGAACACGCCGATCGTCGCCTCGGCATCCTGGCCCGGACATGACTGAGGCCCGGAATCGTTGAGATTCCGGGCCTCGTCGGAGCCGCCTAAGGGAATCGAACCCTTGACCTATTCATTACGAGTGAATCGCTCTGCCGACTGAGCTAAGGCGGCGTGCTACGTCCCGGTCCGCTCCGCGAACCGCTGGCAACGAGCGCCTACTGTACCCAACGACCGGGCCAGATTCCAAAGCGACCCCGCGGGCCGCCGTCGGGCGCCTCCCGGGTCAGCAGCGCAGCCCGTCCTCGGGCACCGTCCCGTCCACCAGGTAGGCGTCGACGGCGTCGCCCACGCACGCGTTGGAGCGGCCGTAGGCGGTGTGCCCCTCGCCCTCCCAGGTGAGGAGGACGGCCGAGTCGAGCGTGTCCGCGAGGCCCTCGGCCCAGACGTACGGGGTGGCGGGGTCGTTGGTCGTGCCGATGACGACGATCGGCGCGGCGCCCTCGGCGTGGAGGTCGAACTCCTGCTCCACCACGGGGTACGCCCAGCCGTCGCACGTGAGGCCGCCGAACGCGAAGAAGAAGCCCATCGTCGGCGCCGCCTCCTCGAGGCGCTCGAGCTGGGCCTGCATCGCGTCGGGGTCGTCGTCCTGGCGACCGTCGAGGCAGTTCACGGCGCGGAACGCCTCCGACGAGTTGGTCGAGTACGTCCCGTCGGGGTTGCGGTCGCTGTAGAAGTCGGCCAGGTAGAGCAGCAGGTTGCCCGTGCCCTCCTCGAACGCCTCCGTGAGCGCCTGCGTGAGCACCGGCCAGCTCTGGTCGTTGTAGAGCGTGACGGCGACGCCGTAGAAGCCGAGCGTCTGCGTGACGCGACGCTCGGAGTCGGTCGGCAGCGGGTTCGACTTCGCGGCGTCGAGGAGCGAGCGGATCTGCCGCATCCCCGCGTCGGCGTCCCCGCGCAGCGGGCACGCGCCCCCGGCCTGGCAGTCCTCGACGTAGGCGCGCAGGGCGTTCTCGAAGCCGACGGCCTGCTGCTCGGAGATCGTGTCCGGGTCGAGGGTCGTGTCGATCGCACCGTCGAGCACGAGTCGCCCGACCTTGTCCGGGAACATCCCCGCGTACGTGGCGCCGAGCTGCGTCCCGTAGGAGTACCCGAGGTAGGCGAGCTTCTCGTCGCCGAGCGCCGCCCGCAGCATGTCCATGTCGCGCGCGGCGCTCTGCGTGTCGACCTGGCCGAGCAGGTCACCCGTGTTCTCGGCGCACGCCTCGGCCCAGGCCCGCCGGTCCTCCGCGAGGGCCTCGAGGCCCGCCGTGTCGGTGTCGAAGTCGCGGGCCAGGGACTCGTCCTTCGCCGCGTCGTCGAGGCACACGACGGGCGACGACTGGTTGACGCCGCGCGGGTCGAACCCGACGAGGTCGTAGGCCGCGGTGACGCGCTCGCCGACCGTCGGGGCGAGGCTCGTCACGAAGTCGATCCCCGAGGCCCCGGGCCCGCCCGGGTTGGTGAGGAGCGAGCCGATGCGCTCCCCCGTCGCGGGCTGCCGCTTCACCGCGAGCTCGATCTCGCCCGCCGCCGGGTCCTGCCACGAGAGCGGGGCGCGCGCGGTCGCGCACTCCCAGCCCGCGCCGCAGTCCTCCCAGGCGAGGCTCTGGCCGTAGAACTCCTCGAAGCCCTCGGGCCCGGTCTCGCCCGTGCCGGACGCGGAGGTGGCGACGTCGTCCACGGGGGTCTGCTGCTTGGGAGGCGCCGAGCACGCACCCAGGACGAGGGCCAGCACGAGGGTCGCGGCGGCAGCCACGGTGCGGCGAGCGGAGCGGGAGAGGGGCGTCGTCACCCGCACACGGTAGCCGCTCCGCGGGTGCGTGCAGGACGGTCCCGCCGGGGCGGGACCGTCCTTTCACTCGCTCTTCACGGCAGGCGCCGGCTACTCCTCGACCCAGGCGGACTCGCCGGTCGTGCCGTCCGCCGCGGGGGGCACGACGACGGTCCCGCGGTCGCCCAGGACGACGCTCACCTCGCCGCTCGCATCCACGTCGTCGGGCACCGCGACCACCGAGGTGGCCGGCACGTAGTCCATCGTGCACGGCGTGTCCGGGGCGATCTCGACGAACGTCACGACGACGTCGCTGCCCTGGACCGCGGCCTCGTCCTCCGCGAGCACGGGGCACGTGCTCGACCCGTAGGTCACGACGAACAGCAGCCCCGGCTCCGCGCTCCACGCGGCGCCGGTCCCACCCTCGGTCGGCGCGTCGACGCCGGGCGGAAGGCCCGTGCCGTGCGCACCCGCGACGACGTCCATCGTGCCGGCGTCGGGCAGGCCCTCCTCCTCGGACGCGTCGTCCGAGGGCTCCTCGGACGCGTCCTCGCTGGGCTCGGTGGACTCCTCGGACGCGGACGGGTCGTCCCCGCCGCCGTCGGTCTCGGAGGCGCACGCCCCCAGGAGACCGACCGCGAGGACGAGCGAGAGCGCGGACGCGGCACGAGCCGACCGGGAGACGGGGCGGCGGACGGGGACCATGAGGACTCCTCGGTCGACGACGGGTGGCGCGACCATCGTGGTCCCTGAGGTGCGGTCGTGCGCGGCGAACCGCGACGCGCCGGACGATCGTGACCCGACGGTGACCCGGGGTGGGAGCATCCCAGCATGGACGCTCCGCTCACGACGCCCGGCACCGGGCGGCCCTCGCTGCCCTGGGGCCTGCGTACCGACCTTCGGCGGCACGGCGACGGCGGCGACTCGAGCCGCGTCGGCTACGTCGAGCTCTTCTTCGACCTCGTGTTCGTCTTCGCCGTCACGCAGCTCTCCCACGGCCTGATCGCGCACCCCGGCGGCGAGGCGCTCGTGCACACGCTCGTGCTGGGCGTCGCGGTCTGGTGGGTGTGGGTCGACACGATGTGGGTGACGAACTGGCTCGACCCGGAACGGCTGCCGGTGCGTGCCCTGCTCGTGGTGCTCATGCTGCTGGGTCTCGTCCTCGCGAGCGCGATCCCCGAGGCGTTCGGCGACAAGGGCCTGTTGTTCGCCGTGATGCTCGCGACGATGCAGGTCGGGCGCAGCCTGTTCACGACGGTCGCGATGGGCCGCGTCTGGCCGGAGAACGCGGTGAACTTCGTCCGCATCACCACGTGGGTCGCCGTGTCCGGGGCCGTGTGGGTCGCGGGCGGCCTGGTCGAGGAGCACCGCCTGGCGCTGTGGGCGGTCGCCGCGGCGATCGACGTCGCGGGGCCTCGTGCGATGTTCTGGCTGCCCGGGCTCGGCGCGTCGCGCGCGAGCACGTGGGTCGTGCGCGGCGAGCACATGGCCGAGCGCGTGAGCCTGTTCGTCATCATCTGCCTCGGCGAGTCGATCATCGTCACGGGAGCCGCGTTCGCGGAGCTGCCCCTCGACGCGACGACCGTCTCGGCGTTCTGCTCCGCGTTCGCGAGCACCGTGCTCATGTGGCTGCTGTTCTTCGACCGCTCGGAGCGGCGCGCGACCGAGTACTTCACGTCGCGCGACGAGCGCGGCATGGTGGCGCAGACGGCGTACACCTACGTGCCGTTCGTCATCGTCGCGGGGATCGTGCTCACCGCCGTGGCGGACGAGCTGGTCCTGCTGCACCCGCTGGGCCACGACGGCGCGGGCCACGCGGACGCGTGGACGGCCGCGCTCGTGTGCGGGGCGGCGGCGACGTACCTGGTGGGCAACGCGCTCTTCCGCCGGGCGACGGGAGGGCGGTGGTCGGTCCCTCACCTGCTCGGCGCCCTGGCGGTCGGCGCGCTGTACGGGACGCACGCGTGGCTCACGCCCCTCGCGCTCAACTGGGTCACCGACGGCATCCTGCTCGCCGTCATCGTCGGCGACGTCGTCCGAGCACGGCGTCGAGGGGTGGCTCCGGCCCCGGGGTGATCCGCACCGAGAGGTGCGGTACGGCCTCTTCGTGCGCTTCACCCGGCTTTCGCCGGGCGCAAACCCCCCATCGTCGCTAGGTTCGCCCTGTTGGTGCGCGGCAGCCGGCCGTGCTCCGGGTACGGGGAACCGTCAAGAAAGGGCGCGACCGTGGACTTCTGGGACTTCTTCTGGCTCCTCGTCTGGAGCTTCTTCTTCATCGCCTACCTCATCGTGCTCTTCCAGATCATCGCGGACCTCTTCCGCGACCGTGAGCTCTCGGGCTGGTGGAAGGCCGTGTGGATCATCTTCCTCATCTTCCTGCCCATCCTGACGTCGCTCGTCTACCTCATCGCCCGCGGGCGCGGGATGGCAGAGCGGCAGGCGGCGGCGGTCGCCCAGGCGAAGCAGGACACCGACGCGTACATCCGCCAGGTCGCGACCACGTCGCCGGCCGAGCAGATCTCGCACGCCAAGTCGCTCCTCGACTCCGGGGCGATCACGCCCGAGGAGTTCGCACAGCTCAAGGCGAAGGCGCTCGCCTGACCGACCTCGCGTGACCGGCCCGTCCCACGATCGAGGGATGACCCGCTTCGGCTACACCCTCATGACCGAGCAGTCCGGCCCGCGCGCGCTCGTCGAGCACGCGGTCGACGCGGAGCGCGTCGGCTTCGAGTTCGAGGTGATGAGCGACCACTACTTCCCGTGGCTCGACGCCCAGGGCCACTCCCCCTACGCCTGGTCCGTGCTCGGCGCCGTCGCCCAGGCGACGGAGCGCGTCGGGCTCATGACGTACGTGACCTGCCCCCTGCTGCGCTACCACCCGGCCGTGGTCGCGCAGAAGGCCGCGACGGTCGCCCTCCTCTCCGACGACCGCTTCACCCTCGGCCTCGGCGCCGGCGAGAACCTCAACGAGCACGTCGCGGGCGAGCGGTGGCCCGCGGTCGGCGAGCGGCACGACATGCTCGAGGAGGCCGTGGAGATCATCCGGTCCCTGCTCGCCGGCGAGCGCCTCACGTTCGAGGGCGTGCACTACCGCGTCGACTCCGCCCGGCTCTGGGACCTCCCCGACGAGACCGTGGAGATCGGCGTCGCCGTCTCCGGCCCGCAGTCGGTCGAGCGGTTCGCCCCGCTGGCCGACCACCTCGTGACCACCGAGCCCGACGCCGACGTGGTCCAGCGGTGGTCCGCGGTCCGGGGCCGCGCGGACCTCGCGCCGTCGCGCGTCGTCGGGCAGATGCCGATCTGCTGGGACCCCGACGAGGACGTCGCGGTGGCCCGCGCGCACGAGCAGTTCCGCTGGTCCGTGGGCGGCTGGCGCGTGAACGCCGACCTGCCCACGACCGAGGCGTTCGAGGCCGCGAGCCAGTTCGTCCGGCCCGAGGACGTCGCGCGGTCGATCCCGTGCGGTCCGGACCTCGACGCGATCGTCGAGGCGGCGTCCGCATGGTGGGAGGCGGGGTTCACCGACCTCGCGCTCGTCCAGGTGGGCGAGGTCGGGCAGCGGGAGTTCCTCGCGGACGCCGCGGGGCCGCTGCTGGAGAAGCTGCGCGCGGCGGCCCCGGCGACGTGAGCGTCCGTCAGGACCGCGCCGCGGCCTCGGGCGCGTAGGAGCCGCTCTCCAGCTCCTCGACCAGCGACCCGCGGACCGGGGTCCAGCCGAGCGCGGCCGCCCGCACCGCGCGCGTCGCCTGGTCCAGCAGCAGCGCGTCCGCGAAGGGCGCACCGAACCGCTCGCGGGTCGCCTCCACCGACTGCGGCACGACGACGCCGTCCAGCCCCGCGGCCCGGCTCGCCGCCTCGGTGAGCGCCCGGACCGTGGGGTGCTCCGCCGTCGTGCCGAGCAGGTGGCCGCGGGCCCCCTGCTCCAGCGCGAGCGCGTAGAGCACCGCGAGGTCGTCGACGTGCACGACCGACCAGTGCTGCGCGCCGTCGCCCACGAGCGCGAGGCCTGGTCCGTCCGGTCCGTCCACGCGCGGCGCCCCCGAGACGAGCGCGGGGATGCCGCGCCCGTCCCCGTAGACGACGCCGGGCGCGACGACGGACGCGACGACGTCCTGGGCGAGCAGCAGCTCCTCCACGGCGACGCGCCACGCGACGATCGCGGGCGGGTCGGTCGGCGAGCTCTCCGTCGCCGCCCCGCGGCCCCACTTCCACACCCCGCTCGTGTGCACGAACGGCCTGGTCGTCCCTCCGAACGCGCGCGTGACCGCCTCGACGACCGCGCGGTCGAGGGCCTCGCTCGTCCCGTCGCCGGGCGCGGCGGCGTGGATCGCGCCCTCGGCCCGGTCGAGGACGGCGACGAGCGCGTCGGCGTCGTACGCGTCCACCTGGGCGGGGGTGGCCCCGGCCGCGGCGACGGACGCGGCGGACGCCTCGGACCGCACGAGCGCGGTCACCTCGTGCCCGCGGCCGTGCAGCTCGCGCAGCACGGCCGACCCGACCAACCCGGTTCCCCCGGTGAGCAGCACCCGCATGTCGTACCTCCCGTGTCGTGGCCGGTCGGCGACCGGTCCGGACGCACGGTATCTCTCAGGTACTGGTGACTTCACCGTGCCATACTTCCCCGGTGGATACCATGGCGAGCCGACCGGGCGGCGACGCCACCGCACACGTCTCGCGGAGCGGACCCGACAGCAGGGCCGACGGCGCACCCGACGTGTTCGCCGCCGACTGCCCGAGCCGGCTCGTCGTCGAGCGCATCGGCGACAAGTGGACGCTCCTCGTCTTCATGGCCCTGCGCCGGCGCGTCCTGCGCTTCGGCGAGCTGCGCGACCTCGTCGGCGTCGTCACTCCCAAGGTCCTGACCCAGACGCTGCGCTCGCTCGAGCGTGACGGCCTGGTCCAGCGCACCGTCTACGCCGAGGTGCCGCCGCGCGTGGAGTACGCGCTCACCGACCTCGGCCGGTCGCTCCTCGGCCCCATCGACGCGATCCGCGCCTGGTCGGAGGAGAACGGCGAGCGCATCGCCGCGTCACGGGCCGCCGCGAGCGACCGGGCCGGGGCGTGAACGCCCGCCGTCGGACCCGACCCCTCCGGCCGCGCCGGCAACCTCCGCGCGATCCTCCTCTGCGCTGATGCTCGCGTTCCTGCTGGCGTTCACGGTCGGTGCCGTGTCGTCGACCGTCTGCGGGCAGGGCGGCCGTGAGCGCGTCAGCCCTGAGGACGCAGCGCGACGACCATCGCCTCGACCGCGAGCAGCGGCGCGACGTTGCCCTCGAGCCGCTCGCGCGCGACACCGATCGCGTCCATCCGCCGCACGGTCTGCTCCGGCGTGGAGTCCTCGGCGAGCGTGCGCACCGCGTCCGCGAGCTCGACGTTGACGAGCTCGACCTCGGCCCCGAGCTGCACGACGAGCACGTCGCGGTAGAGGGACAGCAGGTCGACCATCGCGCGGTCGAGCACGTCGCGCTGGTGCCGGGTCGCGCGTCGCTTCTGGTCGGCCTCGAGGTCGCGGAGCTGGGACCGCAGGCGGGGCGGGAGGGTCTCGCCGTCGGCGACGCCGAGCGCGCGCAGCAGCTCGGCCTTCTCGGCCGCGTCGCGCTCCTCCGTCGCGGCCTTCGCCTCGGCCTGCGCGAGGTCCACCAGCTCCCCGGCGGCGAGGACGGCGTCGCCCACCCCGCGGACGCGGCGCGCGAGCGAGAGCACCGACGTCCGCCGCTCCCGGGCCCCCGCGTCGCGGGCGAGCCGGCGCGCGAGCCCGATGTGGCTCTGCGCCGCGCGGGCGGCGACGAGCGCGACCTGCTCGTCGACGCCGTCGCGCTGGACCAGCAGCCCGGCCACGGCCTCGACGGGGGGCACGCGGAGCACGACGCCGCGGCAGCGGGACCGGATGGTGACGAGCACGTCCTGCGGGCTCGGCGCGCAGAGGATCCACACCGTGTGGGGCGCGGGCTCCTCGATCGCCTTGAGCAGCACGTTCGTGGTGCGCTCCGCCATGCGGTCGGCGTCCTCGACGACGATCACGCGACGCCGCCCTTGCGACGGCGTGCGGCTCGCGACCATCACGAGGTCGCGCACCTCGTCGATCTTGATCGTCACGAGCTCCGTCGCGACGAGCGTCACGTCGGGATGGGTCCCGGCGAGCGTGGTGCGGCACGCCTGGCAGTGCCCGCACCCGCCCTGCTCGCACTGGAGCGCGGCGGCGAACGCGCGCGCGGCGTTCGAGCGGCCGGAGCCGGGCGGGCCGGTGAGCAGCCACGCGTGCGTCATCGCGGCGGGGTCGGTCGCGGCGGCGCGGAGCACCTCGACGGCCTGCTCCTGGCCGACGACGTCGTCCCAGACGGTCACGCGGCACCGCTCCCCGTCGTCGGCCCGGCGGCACCCGGCCCGAGGCCGAGGCCGAGGCCCGGGGTGTACCCGATCGCGCTGTCGGTGTCGTCGAAGCCGTCGTCGGGCTCGGCCGCGATCGTGTCCTCCGCCTCCTCGACGACCGGCGTGAGCTCGAGCCGCGCGGCGACGTCGACCCGGATCTGCGCCTGGAGGTCGTCGATCGAGGCCGTGGCGTCGAGCACGACCCAGCGTTCCGGGTCCGCCGCCGCGCGCGCGAGGAACGCCTCCCGCGTGCGGCGGTGGAACTCCGCCCCGGCGCGCTCCAGGCGGTCGTGCTGCCGCCGGATCCGCGCGGAGGCCGCGGCCGGGTCGAGGTCGAGCAGGATCGTGACGTCCGGCATGAGGTCCTGCACGGCCCAGCGCGAGATGAGCTCGACCTCGTCCGCGCCGAGCTCGCGTCCGCCCGCCTGGTACGCGACCGACGAGTCGAGGTAGCGGTCCGTGACGACGATGGCGCCGCGCTCGAGCGCGGGGCGCACCAGGCTCGCGACGTGGTGCGCGCGGTCCGCCGCGTAGATGAGCGCCTCGGTGCGCGGGTCCATGTCCTGCCCGTGGAGCACCGCCGCGCGCAGCTCCTTGCCGAGCTCGGTGCCGCCGGGCTCGCGCGTCAGCACGACCTCGCGCCCCGTGAGCTCGCCGAGCCACTGCCCGAGCAGGCGCGACTGGGTGGACTTGCCGACGCCGTCGCCGCCCTCGAAGGAGATGAAGTACCCGGGTGCGCTCACGGCGTCCACCCTAGCCGCGGCGTCGGACACCGGTGCGGCCGCGGGCTAGCCTCGGGGCATGCCCGACCCCGCTGCCGCGCCCCGCCCCCTGCCCACCCCCGGCGTCGCGTTCGCCGGACGCACGTTCGACGCCGTGCTGTTCGACATGGACGGCACGCTCATCGACTCGGTCCCGGCGGTCGACCGGAACTGGCGGCGCTGGGCCGCGGAGCACGGCCTGCCCGACCCGGAGGAGTTCCAGATCCAGCACGGCACCCCGGCGCGCACGCTCATCGCCGAGCTCCTGCCGGAGGACCGGGTCGAGTCGGCCTACGAGCGCATCCACGCGCTCGAGCTCGAGGACAACGAGGGCGTGACGATCCTGCCCGGGACTCGGGACGCCCTGGCCGTCCTCCCGCCCGCGCGGCAGGCGATCGTCACGTCCTGCACGCGCCCGCTCGCTGCGGCGCGCATGACGGCGTCGGGCCTCGACGCGCCGTCGGTCGTGGTGACGGCCGACGACGTGGCGCGCGGCAAGCCCGACCCGGACCCGTTCCTGCTCGGCGCGGAGCGCCTCGGCGTGGACCCGGCGCGGTGCCTCGTCGTCGAGGACGCCCCTGCAGGGATCGCCGCGGCGCGCGCGGCGGGCTGCGCGACGCTCGCCGTGACCGGCACCCACTCGGCCGCCGAGCTCGCGGAGGCGTCCCCCGCGCCCGACGCACTGGCGAGCGGGCTCGCGGCGGTCCGCTTCGTCGTCGGGCCCGACGGCGTCCGCGTCACCGACGCCTGACTCTCGTCAGTAGACGCCCGCGCGCAGCGCGGCCGCGACGACCTTGGACGCTGCGGCGTGGACCTCGGCGAGCTCGTCGAGGGTGAGTCCCGTGGCCGCGACGATCGACGGCGGGATGCGCTCGGCGTCGCGGCGGCGCGCGCGCCCCTCGGGGGTGAGGGTCACGCGGACCTGGCGGCCGTCGTCGGGCGAGCGCGACCGGCGCACGTACCCGAGCGCCTCCAGCCGCTTGAGCAGGGGCGAGAGCGTGCCGGCGTCGAGGTGCAGGCGCACGGCGAGGTCGCCGACGGTCGACGTCGCCCCCGCGGCGTCGTCCTGCCAGAGCGCGAGGAGCACGAGGTACTGCGGGTGCGTGATGCCGAGCGGCTCGAGCAGCGGGCGGTACAGCGCGACCATGCCCCGTGCCCCCGCCGAGAGCGCGAAGCAGACCTGCGCCTCGAGCGCGAGGGGGTCGGCGAACAGCGTCCCCGCTCCTCGCGCGACCGTCCCGTCGACCTCGTCACCCGCCACGGCGCCATGGTACCGAGGATCGCGCTATTCTTGGTGCACCAATGATTGGTGCACCAATCATCGACGAGACCTTGCAGCGGAGGACGCCGTGGCGCGGAAGAAGGACAGGCGCACGCTCGGCATGCGCATCACCGAGGGCTTCCTCCCGATCTTCGGCCCCGCGCAGGTGGGCCGGCAGGACGCGGACGGGCGCGGGGTGTCCGACGCCGAGCGCGAGCGCGACCAGGAGCTCAAGACCCGCTTCGAGCGCGTGACGGGCCCGGACGGCCGCAGCTACGTCGTCGAGCACACCGACTGACCCTCCCGCGGGAGCGACCCGAGCGCGTCCGGATCGGCCCTCCGAGGGTCGGTCCGGGCCGCTCGGGTCGAGCCCGGGGCCCCGGGCTCACTCCCCGGGGTACACGACCCCGATCTGGCGACGGACCTCGTCGAGCGTCCGCATGACCTCGAGCGTCGAGTCCCACGACATGCGCGGGCTCTGCGTCTCGCCCGCGGCGACGCGGCGCGCGACCTCGGCCGCCTGGTACTGCTTGCCCTCGCCCGTGAAACCGTCGTAGTACCAGGACGCGCCGTCGTGCCGGATCACCCGGAACGACGTCGGCGCGTAGAAGCTCCCCTCGACCTCGATGCGCCCCGCCGTGCCCGAGACCACCGCGGCCGTCGCGGTGCGCGACCACAGCGTCGTCGAGAGCGTCGCCTGCGTGTCGCCGTAGCCGAGCACGATGCTCGCCTGCCCGTCCACGCCCGTCTCGGTGAGCGAGCCCACCGCGGTGACCGACGACGGCGCGCCCAGCAGGTCGTGCGCGAACGACACCGGGTACACGCCGAGGTCGAGCAGCGCGCCGCCCGCGAGCTCGGGCGCGTAGAGCCGGTGCGCCGGGTCGAACGCGAACCACTGGCCGTGGTCGGCGCTGAGGTTGACGACGTCGCCGATCTCCCCGCGCGCGATCACCCCGCGCAGCGCGGCGACGTGCGGCAGGAACCGCGTCCACATGGCCTCCATGACGAACACGCCGGCCTCGCGCGCGGCGTCGAGCACCTCGACCGCCTCCGCCTCGTTGCGCGTGAACGCCTTCTCGACGAGCACGTGCTTGCCCGCGCGGATCGCGAGCAGCGCGTGCTCGTGGTGGTGCGAGTGCGGCGTCGCGACGTAGACGACGTCGACCTGCGGGTCCTCGACGAGCTCCTGGTAGCCGTGGTGCGTCGTCGGGACGCCGTGCGCGGTCGCGAAGCGCTCGGCGCGGACGCGGTCGCGGGACCCGACGGACGCGACGCGTCCCTGCGTGTGCAGGCGCACGGCCTCCGCGAACGACGACGCGATGCCGCCCGCGCCGAGGATCCCCCACCGGATCGGGGGCGCGGTGCGCGGGTCGGGGACCGTGCCGGTGACGTCGGCGGACAGGTCGGGGACGGGGTGGACGGCGGACCGGGCGGACTGCTCGGCGGGCGGCGGGGCGACGGTGCTCATGGGGCCACGCTATCCCGGTGGGATCGCTCCCACGGGGCTGCGCCCACGGATCGTCGCGCCGCGTGGCGCCCCACGACACCACATCTCCCCCGCGCGGGTGGTGCGGCGTGCGGCGGGCCGCGCCACGATGGGGACCATGACGCCCCCCGCACCCCGGACCGACGCGCCGACCGACACCCCGGACGCGCCCGAGGCGCGCGCGAGCGCCCGCGAGCTCGTCAAGGTCTACGGGTCCGGCACGACGGCGGTGCGCGCGCTCGACGGCGTCGACGTCGACTTCGCGCGCGGGCGGCTCACCGCGATCATGGGTCCGTCCGGATCCGGGAAGTCGACGCTCATGCACTGCCTGGCGGGGCTCGACTCCCCGACGTCCGGCAGCGTCGTGATCGACGGCCAGGAGATCAGCCGCCTCTCGCAGCGCCGGCTCACGGGCCTGCGGCGCACGCGCGTCGGGTTCGTCTTCCAGGCCTACAACCTCGTGCCGACCCTCACCGCGGCGGAGAACATCACGCTGCCGCTCGACATCGCGCGCACGCACGTGGACCGGGAGTGGTTCGACGAGGTCGTCGACTCGGTCGGCCTGCGCGACCGCCTGCACCACCGCCCGTCCGAGCTCTCCGGCGGGCAGCAGCAGCGCGTCGCGTGCGCCCGGGCGCTCGTCTCGCGGCCGTCGATCGTGTTCGCCGACGAGCCGACCGGGAACCTCGACTCGCGCTCGGCCGGCGAGGTGCTCGCGTTCCTGCGCCGGTCCGTGGACGAGCTCGACCAGACCGTCGTCATGGTCACGCACGACCCGCGCGCGGCGTCGTACGCGCACCGCGTGGTGTTCCTCGCCGACGGCCGCCTCGCGGGCGAGCTGCACGACCCGTCTCAGCAGGACATCCTCGACGCGCTCGCGCTCGCGGCGGACGACGGCAGTCCGCCGGCGGGGCTCGCCGCCGCCGGGCCCGTGACCCCCGCCGAGCCCGCGGCGCCGGTCGGGCGGCACGCCGCGCCGGTCGACCCCGCATGATCCGCGTCGCGCTGCGGGGCGTGCGCGCGCACGTCGTGCGGTTCGTGCTCTCGGTGCTCGCCGTGACGCTCGGCGTCGCGTTCGTCGTCGGGACGTTCGCGTTCCGCGGCATGCTCTCCTCCACGTTCGACGACATCATCGCGACGACGCTCACCGCCGACGTCTACGTGCGCGGGTCGCAGGAGGTCACCGGCGACGCGGCCGGTCCGGGGGGCGGAGGCGGCGGGGGCGGGAACGGGTTCGCGGGCGACCGCACGCTCGTCCCCGCCGACCTCGCGGCCGACGTCGAGGCCGTCGACGGCGTCGCGCGCGCCGTCCCGGACGTGTCCGGGCCCGTCGTGCTCGTCGCGGCCGACGGGACCGCCGTCGTGACGACCGGCCCGCCCAGCACCGCGTTCTCGGTCGACCCCGAGGACCCCAGCCTCACGCTGCTCGACGGCGCCTGGCCGGCCGCGGGCGAGATCGTGCTCGAGCAGAGCGCGGCGGAGACGGCCGGGCTGACGACCGGCGACGAGACGACGGTCGTGCTGGGCGGCGAGCCGACGCCGGTGATCGTGTCCGGCGTCTTCGGGATCGAGGCCGCCGCGGCCGGCGCGGTGCTCGTCGGGATCGACGGCGAGACCGCGCGCGACGTGTACGCGCCGGACGGCATGGTGCCGCAGCTCTCGGTCTGGTCGTCGCAGTCGTCGGGCGACGTCGACGAGGACGCGCTCGCGGAGCGTGTCGGGGCCGTGCTGCCCGAGGGCACCGAGGCCGTGACGGGCGAGCAGGCGCGTGCCGAGGCGAGCGAGGCCGTCGAGGAGGTGCTCGGGTTCGTCGAGACGTTCCTGCTCGTCTTCGCCGCGATCGCGCTCTTCGTCGGCGCGTTCATCATCGCCAACACGTTCGCCATGTCGGTCCGGGAGCGGCTGCGCGAGCTCGCGCTGCTGCGCGCGCTCGGCGCGTCGCCCGGCCAGGTCTTCGCGTCGGTCCTGGTGCAGGCGCTGGTCGTGGGGCTCGTGGGCGGCGGCCTCGGAGTCCTCGCCGGGGCAGGGCTCGTGCGCGTCATCCGGTGGGGGCTCGCGCTCGCCGGCATGGAGTTCTCCGGCCGCGTGCCCCTCGGCACGCCACAGGTCGTCGCGGCGGTCGGGCTCGGGGCGGTGGTCAGCGTGCTCGCGGCGGTCCTGCCCGCACGGCGTGCCGCGGCGATCCCGCCGGTCCAGGCGATGCGCGACGACGTCGCCCCCGACCGCGGGACCGGCGTCCGTGCGGTGGGCGGGATCGTGCTCGTCGCGGCGGGAGCAGGAGTCCTGTGGCTCGCGTCGTTCCTCGGGTCGTCGGTCGCCGACGCCCCGACCGGCTGGGCGTGGGTCGACGACCTGAGCCCGCGCGTGCTGCTCGGCGTCGGCGCGGGGCTCGTGCTCGTCGGCGTGCTCGTCGGGTCCCCGGCCGTCGCGCGCGGCGTGCTCACCGTGCTCGCCTGGCCGCTCGTCGTGGCGCTGCGACCGCTCGGTCGCCTCGCGCGCGGCAACGTGACGCGCAACCCGCGCCGCACGGCGAGCACCGCGGGCGCCCTGCTCATCGGCATGGCGCTCGTGTCCGTCACCGGGGTCATCGCCGCCTCGACGCAGGCGTCCGTGCGCAGCATCGTCGAGAACGAGGTGCGCGCCGACCTCGTGGTGGACTCCGCGACGCTCGTCGTCCCGGAGGGCGCCGTCGAGGCGGTGACCGCGACCCCGGGCGCCACGGTGGTGGACACCGTGCGGCTGGGCCTCGCGTCCGTGGCGACGGTCGAGGACGCCGGGGCCGCCGGTTCGGGCGACGGCGCGGCGGACGACGGCGCGGCGCGGGGGACGGACGTGGCCGGAGTGCCCGCGGGCTTCTTCGACACCGCGCTCGACCCCGTGGCGCTCGCGGGAGACCCGACGACGACGCTCGAGGCGGGGGACGTCGTCGTGCACCGGCGCACCGCGCGCGACCGTGGGTGGGAGGTGGGCGACACGCTGCGACTCGGCGAGGGCGCCGCCGCGGTCGAGGCGCGCGTGGGAGCCGTCATCGACAGCCAGCTCGTCGGGACCGGCATCCTCGTGCGCGACGACGAGTTCGACGCGGTCGTGCCCGCCGCGCAGGCGAGCGTCCGGATCGTCTACGTGTCGGCGGCGGAGGGGGCGACGCCGGCGGAGGTCGAGGAGCTGCGCGCGGCGCTGACGACCGTCGTCGAGCCCTTCCTCGTGGTCACCGTGCTCGACCGCGAGGACACGGCGTCCGCGTTCGCCGACCAGGTGAACCAGGTGCTCGTCATCCTCTACGCGCTGCTCGCGCTGTCGATCGTCATCGCGCTGCTCGGCATCGTCAACACGCTCGCCCTGTCGATCATCGAGCGCACGCGCGAGATCGGGCTGCTGCGTGCGGTCGGCCTCGGGCGGCTCCAGCTCGCGGGCGTCATCGCGATCGAGTCGGTGCTCACGGCCGTGTACGGCACGGTGCTGGGCGTCGCGACGGGCATCGGGATCGGCGCCGCGCTGCCCGGCGTGCTCGCCGACGAGGGCCTGAGCACGCTCGCCGTCCCCTGGGGTCAGGTGCTCGCGATCCTCGGCGTCGCCGTCGTGATCGGCCTCGTCGCGAGCGTGTGGCCCGCGATCCGCGCCGCCCGCCTCCCGGTCCTCGACGCGGTCACCGTCGACTGACCCGCCCCCCGCTGAGTGCATGAAATAGTCGCGGTCCGGGCACCCGAGCGCGACTATCTCATGCACTCACGGGACCGGGAGGGGTTCCGGGGCCGGGGTGCGGTAGCGGCGGAGCGGGGCGTTGCGCCACGCGACGAGCCCGACGACGGCGCTCGCGGCCAGTCCGCCCACCGCCAGCGCGACCGGGGCGGACGTGAGCGACGCGAGCACTCCTCCACGGAAGTTCCCGACCTCCGGCCCCGCGACGCCCACGACGTGCTCGACCGACGACACGCGCCCCCGGAACTCGTCCGGCGTCTCGAGCTGGACGAGCGCGCCACGAGTCACCACGCTCACCGTGTCGGCGGCTCCCGCCACCGCGAGGCATGCGAGCGCGAGCCACAGCGGTCCCGTGAGACCGAACCCGGCGAGGGCGACGCCCCACGTCGCGGCCGCGGCGAGCTGGAGCGCGCCCGCCCGCGGCGCCCGGGTCACCGCACCAGAGAACAGGCCCGCCCCGATGCCACCCACCGCGACGGCCGACAGGAACAGACCGAGCGTGCGCGGGTCGCCGTCGAACCGGAGCTCGTTGACGAGCGGGAAGAGCGAGATCGGCATCGCGAGCACGGTCGCCGCGACGTCGGTCGCGAACGAACCACGCAGCGTCGGCTTGCGCCACACGATCCACCACCCGCCCGCGGCGGCCCGACGGCGTGGCGCGGGCGCGGCGGTCGGCGCGCCCGTCGCCCGGGTCTCGTCCAGCGCCTCCGCCGCCACCGCACGGTCGTCGCCGGGCGCGCCGACGGGGACGACCGGAGTCACGGCGTCGGACGGTCCCGGAGGTGTCGCGGGTGGTCGGCCCGGCGGGAGCGGCGGGAGGCGAACGAGCCCGAGCAGCGCGACGATCGCCGCCACGGCCTGCAGCCCGTACGCCGCCGGGAGGTCCCAGCGTGCGAGCACCAGACCCGCCAGCGCGGGGCCCGCGAGCATCGCGACCTGGAACGCGAGGTTCTGGAGCGCGAGGCCTGCGGCGACCTGGTCGGGCGGGAGGAGGCGCGGTGGCACCGTCCGCCGGGCCGGGGAGCCCAACGCGTTGCACGCGGCGCCGAGGCTCACGAGCCCGAGGAGCACCCACACCGACCGGTTCCCCGCGAGCGCCTGCGCGGCCAGCCCGACCGCGGCGAGCACCTGCCCGGCCGCGGCGAGCCGCATGATCGTGCGCCGGTCGTGCACGTCGGCGAGGTGGCCGCCGACGAGCCCGAGCGTCAGGAGCGGGATGGCCGTGGCGAGGCCGATCGTGCCCGTCCACAGCGGGCTGTGGGTGAGCTCCCACACTTGGAGCAGCACGGCGACGTTGGCGATCTGGAACCCCAGCCCGCCGACGGCGGACCCGGCCCACAGGTCGCGGTACGCGCGGTGGGAGCGCAGGGGGCGGACGTCGAGGACGTGGTCGCGCACCTCAGCGGTCCTCGGGCGGGGCAGCGTCGGGGGCGGACGCGGCAGGCAGCGGGTAGCCCGCCGCGTCGAGCCGCTCCACGAGCCGCTCGCGCAGGGAGCGGCGCGCCAGGACCCGCTCGAGCTCGGTGACCACCGCGCTCAGGGCGTGCGGCAGCTCGTCGTCGATCTCGGCGACGGACTCCTCGGTCGCGCGCCACTCCGCCTCCAGGAGGGGCACGAGCGACCGGGCCTCCGCCGTGAGCGCGACGCGACGCGTGCGGGCGTCCGTGCCGGTCTCGGTCTCGACGAGCCCCTCGCCCCGCATGGCGGTCACGGTCTGGCTCATCGCCGAGTGGGTACGACCGAGCGACTCCGCGAGCTCCCGGATGGTGAGCGGTCCGGTGTGCGCGAGCCGGATCAGCGGGTAGACGAAGCGCGGGCGCACCCCGACGATCCCGCGGTCCGCGTAGACGGTCTCGATCTCGTCGTCGAGGCGCCGGAGCACGGCGTGCAGGGAGTCCCAGCGACCGGGGACCGTGGTCGGGTCCAGAGAAGTCATAGCACTGTTATAACAGCACTCATGCGATACGTCGAGGACGACTCGGCGAGGGTCGCCCAGAGAGCGCCGTTCTCTTCGTCGCTAGGTTGCCTCGCTAACTAGATAGCCGTACTGTCTAGCCATGAGGTTCGACGAGCGGCTCGACCGCGAGCTCCTGCGCGGCGTCCTGCCGCTGTGCGTGCTCGCGGTCGTCGCGACCCATGGCCCCACCTACGGCTACGCGATCACGCGGTCGCTCGCCGAGGCGGGCCTCGGCACCGTCAAGGGCGGCACGCTCTACCCGCTGCTGCAACGCCTGGAGGACGACGGTCTCGTCACGGCCTCCTGGCACCAGGGGGACCGCGGACCGAGCCGTCGGTACTACGCCGTCACGGACCAGGGTCGTGTCGCGCTCGCCGACGCGACCTCGCGCTGGGACGCCGTGACGTCGGCGGCGACCTCCCTCCTCGCGGGCGCCTCCGGCACGCCCTCGCCGGACGGCCCGCGCCCGGTCCCCGACCCGGGGCCAGGACCGGTCCCGGAGCCGGGCGCGATCCCGGCAGACGCATCCCCTCCCGACCCCACCCCGACAAGGACCCCCCGATGAGCGACACGACCCGCTACACGATCGAGCGCCGCCACGCGCCGCACGTCGACCCGCGCTGGGCCGAGGCGCTCCTGCTGGAGCTGCGGCTCCAGGGCGTCGCCGGAGCGCGCATCGGCGCGGTGCTCGCCGAGGTGGACGCGCACGTCGTCGACTCCGGCGAGACCGCCCAGGAGGCGTTCGGCGATCCCGTGGCGTACGCGCGCTCGCTCGACCTGCCGGAGGACCCCGCCCAGTCGAGCTCCTCGATCGGCCGGACGGTCGCCGCCTCCGCCGTGCAGACGGTCGGGATGCTCGGCGTGCTGTGGACGCTGCGGCCCGCGCTCGACGGCGCCGCCCTCGTGGTCCCGGCCGGGATGCTCCTCGTCCTCGTCGCCGCGCTCGCGGGGTTCGTCGGGCTGTGGCGCGCCGGCGACCGGCTGCTGCGTGCCGCGCTCGCCCACCCCGTGCTGACCGTCCTCGGGAACATGGTCGTGACGGCTGCCCTCGTGGCCGTCGCGGTCACGCTGCGCGCCCCGGTCGCCACCCTGCCCGCGGTCCCCGTCCTGGTCGCGGCCGCGCTCGCCCTCGTCGCAGGGACCGTCTGGGGTCTGCGCGAGCAGAGCTCCGGCGATCCCGTCGTGGACCCGCTCGACGACGCACCGAGCGACCGCACCGACCGCACCGGGCGCTGGGGTGTGCTGCTCCTGCCCGCCGTGACGGTCGTGCTCGGCACGATCACGCTGCTGGCCCGCTGACCCGGGCGGGACCAAGGTCACGCGCCCCGGCGTCCCGGTGGTGGTCCCCGGGGACGCGTGACACGGTGGGAAAGGCCGGCGGGCACCGGCCTCGCACGGCTGCGGCGCGCCCGACGGCGACCCACCGACTCCACAGGAGGCCACGATGTCCGAGGTTCCCGTCCGCACGCTCATCAGCCCGCTGCGCTACGTCCAGGCCCGCGGTGCGCTCACGCGGCTCGGCGAGTTCGTCCGACCGGTCGGCACGAAGCCGCTGCTCGTCGCCGACGACGTCGTGTGGGGCATCGTCCAGGACACCGTCGCCGTGTCCTTCCAGGAGCAGGACCTCCCCCGCCACCGCACCGGGTTCGGCACGTACGCGACCGCCGCCGAGGTCGACCGGCTCGCGCGCGAGATCGACGAGCTCGGCGCCGACGTGATCGTCGGCATCGGCGGCGGCTCGACCATCGACGCGGTCAAGGCCGCGGGCCACCTGCGCGGCATCCGCTGGGTGTCCGTGCCGACCGTCGCGTCCACCGACGCCCCGTGCTCCGCGCTGTCCGTCATCTACACCGAGGACGGCGCCTTCGAGGAGTACCGGTTCTTCCCGCACAACCCGGACCTCGTGCTCGTCGACACGGGCCTCGTCGCGAACGCGCCCGTGAAGTTCCTCGTCGCCGGGGTCGGGGACGCGCTCGCGACGTGGATCGAGGCGCGCGCCGTCGCCGAGGCGAACGCGTCGACCATGGCCGGTGGCCTCCCTCTCGTCACCGGCACGGCGCTCGCGCAGCTCTCGTGGGACATCCTCTGGGAGAACGCGCTGCCCGCGATCGACGCGGTGGAGAACCACCTCGTGACGCCCGCGGTCGAGAAGGTCGTCGAGGCGAACACGCTCCTGTCCGGGCTGGGCTTCGAGTCCGGCGGCCTCGCGGCGGCGCACGCCATCCACAACGGCCTCACCGCCGCGCCCCAGACGCACGGGCTCACGCACGGCCAGAAGGTGAACATCGGCTCCGTGACGCAGCTCGTGCTGGAGGGCGCGCCGACCGAGGAGATCGAGGAGTTCGTGCGCTTCACGACGCGCGTCGGCCTGCCGAACACGCTCACCGAGATCGGCCTCACCACGGCCGACGTCCACGACCTCACGCGCGTCGCGGAGGCGGCCACGGTCGAGGGCGAGACGATCCACGCCATGCCGTTCCCGGTACGCGTCCCCGAGCTCGTCGACGCCCTGCGCTCCATCGAGGGCTTCTCGCGACGCGTCCGCGCCGAAGCGGGCCTCCCCGAGCCGGTCGAGCACACCGCGCACTGACCGGTTCCGGCCGGTCGAGCAGGTGGTCGTGGCGCGTCCGGCGACCCGGACGCGCCACGACCGCCTGCTCGGCGGGAAGAGCGCTACTTCTTGGCCGCGGGCTTTCTCGCCGCCGGCTTGCGCGTCGTCGTGCGCTTCTTGGCCGGGCCCTGCGCGCGCTTCTCGGCGAGCAGCTCGATCGCGCGCTCCGGGGTGATCGACTCGGGCGTGACGTCGCGCGGGAGGGTGCGGTTCGTCTCGCCGTCCGTGACGTATGCGCCGAACCGGCCGTCCTTGACGACGATGGGCTTGCCGGTGGTCGGGTCGTCGCCGAGCTCGCGGAGCGGAGGGGTCGCGGCGCGCTGGCCGCGGCCACGCTTGGGCTGCTTGTAGAGCTCGAGCGCCTCGTCGAGGGTGACGGTGAACATCGACTCCTCGTCGGGCAGCGACCGCGAGTCGGTGCCCTTCTTGAGGTAGGGGCCGTAGCGACCGTTCTGCGCCGTGATCTCCTCGCCCGACTCCGGGTCCGTCCCGACGACACGCGGCAGCGACAGCAGGCGCAGCGCGTCGTCGATCGTGATCGTGTCGAGCGACTGCGTCTTGAGCAGCGACGCCGTGCGCGGCTTGGGCTGCGCGGCCTTGGCCTTCTTCTGCGCGGCGGCCGAGAGGCTCGTGTCGATCGGCGGGAGGTCGAGCACCTCGGTCACGTACGGGCCGTAGCGACCCGCCTTGGCGATGATCTCGTTGCCGGACACCGGGTCGGTGCCGAGGACCTTGCCGTCGTCGGCGCCGGCGGCGAGCAGCTCGCGCGCCTTGGCGACGGTCAGCTCGTCGGGGGCGACGTCGTCGGGCACGGACGCGCGCGGCGGGTTCTCGCCCTCCTTGACGGGGACGGAGAGGTCTTCGACGTAGGGCCCGTAGCGCCCGACGCGGAGCTGGATGCCCTCGCCGATCGGCACCGAGTTGATGCCGCGCGCGTCGATGTCGCCGAGGTTCGCGACGAGGTCGCGCAGGCCCTCGGCGTCCTCGCCCTTCGCGGCGTCGCCGAAGTAGAACTCGGTGAGCCACGCGACGCGGTCGCGTCGTCCGGCCGCGATCTCGTCGAGGTCGGCCTCCATGCGCGCGGTGAAGTCGTAGTCGACGAGCCGGTCGAAGTGCTCCTCGAGCAGCCGCACGACGGCGAACGCGAGCCAGCTCGGCACGAGCGCCTGCCCGCGCGACAGCACGTACCCACGGTCCTGGATCGTCGAGATCGTCGAGGCGTACGTCGACGGCCGCCCGATCCCGAGCTCCTCGAGCGCCTTGACGAGGCTGGCCTCCGTGTACCGCGGCGGCGCGGACGTGGAGTGCCCGTCGGCGGTGAGGTCGTCGCCGCGCAGGGCGTCGCCCTCGCTCATCTGCGGCAGGCGCGCGTCGTCGTCGCCCTTGGCGCCGACGACGGGCGCGTCCTCCGCGTACCGGTCGACGTCCGAGCTCTCCTCGTACGCAGCCAGGAACCCGCGGAACGTGATGACGGTGCCCGACGCCGCGAACACCGCGTCGCGGCCCGCGACGTCGCCCGCGTCCGCCGACAGCGTCGCGCCGAGCCGCACGGACGCCGTCGACCCCTTCGCGTCCGCCATCTGCGACGCGACGGTGCGCTTCCACACGAGCTCGTAGAGCTTGAACTGGTCGTCGCTCAGCTCGCGCTTGACCTGCGCGGGCGTGCGGAACGAGTCGCCCGCGGGACGGATCGCCTCGTGCGCCTCCTGCGCGCCCTGGTTCTTCGCGGCGTACACGCGCGGCTTCTCCGGGACGAACTCGGGGCCGTAGAGCTCGGCGGCCTGGCGCCGGGCGGCCGTGGTGGCCTCCGCCGACAGCGACGGCGAGTCCGTACGCATGTAGGTGATGTAGCCGTTCTCGTAGAGCGACTGCGCGGTGCGCATGGCCTGGCGCGACGACATGCGCAGCTTGCGGCTCGCCTCCTGCTGGAGGGTCGACGTCGTGAACGGCGCCGCCGGGCGGCGCGTGTACGGCTTGGTGTCGAGCGACCGCACGGCGAACGCCGCGTCCGCGAGGCCCGTCACGACGGCGCGCGCCGTCGTCTCGTCGAGGTGCGCGACGCCGTCGCGCGCCGCCCCCGGCTTGAGCTGCCCGCGGTCGTCGAAGTCACGACCCGAGGCGACGCGGGCGTCGCCGAGCTGCACGAGCCGGGCGCCGAACGCCTTGCCCGCGTCCGGTGCCGAGGCGTCGGCGTGCTCGAAGGTCCCCGTGACGTCCCAGTACTCCGCGGCGACGAACGCCATGCGCTCACGCTCTCGCTCGACCACGAGGCGCGTCGCGACCGACTGCACGCGCCCGGCCGAGAGGCCCTGCGCGATCTTGCGCCACAGCACGGGCGAGACCTCGTAGCCGTAGAGGCGGTCGAGGATGCGGCGGGTCTCCTGCGCGTCGACGAGGTGCTCGTCGAGGTCGCGCGTGTTCTGGAGCGCCCGCTGGATCGCCTCGCGCGTGATCTCGTGGAACACCATGCGCTTGACCGGGACCTTGGGCTTGAGCGCCTCCAGCAGGTGCCAGGCGATGGCCTCGCCCTCGCGGTCCTCATCGGTCGCGAGGTAGAGCTCGTCGGCGTCCTTGAGCGCGCGCTTGAGCTCGGCGACCTTCTTCTTCTTGTCCGCGTAGACCTCGTAGTACGGGTCGAAGCCGTGGTCGACGTCGACCGCGAACTTCCCGTAGGGGCCCTTCTTCATGTCCGCGGGCAGCTCGGACGGCTGCGGCAGGTCGCGGATGTGCCCGACGCTCGCCTCGACCTCGTAGTCGTCGCCGAGGTAGCCCTGGATCTTGCGAGCCTTGGCGGGCGACTCGACGATCACGAGCTTGCGTGGCATCCGATCCTGCTTTCGTCCGTGCGTACGTGTCCGTGGCGGGCGCTCCCCGCCCGACGGCGGCCGGGCACCACCCGGGGCGCGGCCGGTGCGTCGTGGTGCCGCGAGAACGACCCTCCGGTCGTCCGCCGTGGCAGCCTACGACGTTACGCCAATCGCGCCAGCCGCACCCTACCGCCCAACCGGACGGGCGTCGGGGCGGGCTGTGGACTGGCGGACGAGGAGCAGGACGGCGAACGCCGCGGCGGTCACCGCGAGCACTCCTGCCACCCCGCCGGCGTACGCGGTCACCTCCTGCGCGGCCGTCGTGTCCCACGTCGCGGGCGTCGCCCGCAGCGCGAGCGCCGCCGCCACACCGGCCGCAGCCGCCCCGAGGAGGAGCAGCACGGCCATGACCGTCGAGCCCGGCGACGCGCCGGCGCCCGGGTCGAGCGCGGAACGCGGCGTGAAGGCGCACACGAGCGCGGCCCACGCCAGGACGACGAGCACCGCGGCGACGACGTCGCTCGGCCGGTGCCACTGCCCGACGAGCGTCGAGACCCCGGTGGCGGCCGTGTACGCGCCGCCGAGGACCGCCACGAGCGGTCGTGCCGCGCGCGGCACGACGAGCAGCAGGGCCGCGGCGACCGACCCGGCGACGGTGGTGTGACCGCTGGGCAGCGAGTTCTCCCAGTGCCAGCCGCCGATGAGCTCCTCACGGCCGAGGAGCGAGTGCTTGACGAGCTGTGTCGTGACGTTCGCCCCGACGACGAGGAACGCCACCTGCACGGCGAGGCCCCAGCGGCGGCGCAGGAGCGCGATCCCCATGGAGGCGCCGAGGCCGCCGACGACGAACGCGACGGAGACCGTGTCCAGGACCGGCTTGGCCACCGCCCAGAGCTCGCCCTGGCCGGTGACGGCGCCGTCGAACGCGGCTCGCTCGAGCATCTGCCCGGCGAAGGTGTCGACGAAGAACCGCCACACGAGCCACGCGCACGCGACGGCGAGCACCGCGACGACGGCGGCGACGACGCGCGACGCGGTGCTCGGGCCGTCCGCCTCGACGGTCGGGAGCGGGCGGGGCGCCGGCTGCGGCGCCGGCGGGTAGGACGCCCCGGGCGGGTACGGGCCGGCCGGCGGGTACGGCGCCGGAGGGGGTGGAGCGACCGGCGGGTACGGGGCGCCGGAGAGTGTGGGCGGCAGCACCGGCGGCGTCGCCGGGAGCGGTCGCGTCCCTGACCCGCCGCTGGTCGGCAGCGGCCGGGTCTGGGCGTGGTCGGCAGGCATCCCTCCACGGTAGAGGACGCGTGTGTGCGTTCGGGGAAGACGGCGGGAAGAGCCTCCGTGCGCTGCTCCCCCGCGCTGGGCACCGGCCGCGTGAGGACGAGCGACGCGGCCGGGGCTCGTCGGCTGCGGCGACGCGTACGGGTCGACGTCCGAGGGGAAGCCGGAGTACGCGACGGTCGAGGACTGGGCGGCCGTCGGCCGGCCGAGGAGCGGGATCGCCGGGACCTGGTCCACGTCGACGTGCTGGATCGTGGCCAGCGCCGCCGCGCGCGCCGCCTCGTCGGTCGAGGACCCCGCGGCGCGGACGGGGCGGCGGGCGTCGGTGCGAGTGGTCACGCGGGGCTCTCGGCGAGTCCGTGATCTGCGGCGACGCCGGGCTCCGTCGCCCTCGACGCCGTTCCGGAGGCGATTCCACCACACATTACTGACTCGTCAGTAAGACCAACTGGGTCACAGTATGGTTACCGTCATGACCGACGCCACCCCCGCGCGGAGCGCCACCGACGCCGCCCCCGCACGGACGCCCCGCCCCCGCCGCACGCGACCCGCGACGCTCGAGCGTCGCGAGGAGATCCTGCGCGCGGCGATGCGCGTGTTCGGGTCCAAGGGCTACCACCAGGGCTCGCTCGCCGAGGTCGCCGAGCAGGTGGGCATCACCCACGCCGGGGTGCTGCACCACTTCGGCTCCAAGGACCGCCTGCTCACCGAGGTGCTGGAGTTCCGGGACCGCGTCGACGTCGAGCACCTCGAGGGACAGCACATCCCGGGCGGGCTCGACCTCTTCCGGCACCTCGTCAAGACCGCCGCGATCAACGCGGAGCGGCCCGGGATCGTCCAGGCCTACACCGTGCTCACGGGCGAGGCCGTCACCGACGGCCACCCGGCCAGCGCCTGGGTCACCGAGCGCTTCACCGGGCTGCGCGCCGACATCGCGGGCGCGCTGCGCGAGGTCGTCGAGGAGCGCCGCGCCGCGGGCGACACCGACACGGACTACGAGCTCACCGACGCCGCGCTCGACCTCGCCGCGTCCACGATCATCGGCGCGATGGACGGCCTCCAGATCCAGTGGCTCCTCGACCCCGACGCCGTGGACCTCGCCGAGTCGACCGCGTTCGCGATCGAGTCGATCCTCGCCTCGACCCTCGCCGGGGCACGGCGACCGCGCCCGCTCGGCTGACCGGTCGTCGTCGGGCACGGCGTCCGCCCAGGAGTGCCGCCGGGACCAGCGCTCTCCCTCGCGAGGCCAGCGTTCTACCTCGCGGCGGGCTCGGGCGCCGCTGCGGTCTCGAGTCCGGCGTCCGACGGCGGCGCCTCGCCGGCCGGACGACCGTCGCGGTACGCGGCGATCGACAGGGTCCGCAGGCGTGACGACCGGCCCGACGGGTTGTCCACGAACCCGACGGCGGAGATGTACGGCTCGATGACGTGGATCTTCTGCAACGGCGTGACGATGAGCAGCTGGAGCCCGAGGCGGCGGAACAGCTCGAGCGCGAACCGGGTCGACTCGTCCGACCCCCGGCCGAACGCCTCGTCGATGACGACGAACCGGAACGCCGTCGATCGCACCGCGCCCCAGTCGAGCTTGAACTGGTAGGCGAGCGACGCCGCGAGCACCGTGTACGCGAGCTTCTCCTTCTGCCCGCCCGACTTGCCGCCGGAGTCCGAGTAGTGCTCGTGCTCGGAGTCGTCGGCGCGCGAGCGCTCCGACGCGGAGAGCACGAACCAGTTGCGCACGTCCGTCACGCGCCGGCGCCACGCCTCGTCGAGGTCGGTCATGCCCTCACGCCCGCGGAACCGCTCGACGAGCGCCTTGACCCGCAGGAACCGGTCCTCCGAGTACGACAGCGCGTCGGTGTCCCCCGCGACGGACCCGTCGCCCTCGGCGAGCGCGCGGTCGTCCTCGGCGAGGATCCCGTCCCCGTCCGTGCACGCGCGCAGGTCCTGCTGGAACTCGCGCACCTCCAGGTTCGGCGTGCGCGACATCTCGAGCCGGATGTACCGGCCCGGGTTGTAGTCGATCGCGCGCAGCGAGTCGTTGATCGTGTCGATCCGGTCGCGGATGACGTCGGCCTGCTTGGCGAGCTCCGCCGCGAAGCCCGCGATGTCGCGGATCGCGTTGGTGTTGAGGTACGCCTTGAAGTCGGCCTCGAAGCGCGGGAGGTCGTCGCGGACGAGCCGGTCGTGGATCTCGCGGTAGCCGGCGGCCGACCGCACGTCCGCGTCGAGCTCCGCCGTCTCCACCGGGTACGCCGACCGGAACGACGCCATCTGGCCCGCGACGCGCGTCCCGAGGTCGGCGCGCTCGCGCTGGGCCTGCTCGGCCTCGGCCGTGAGCCGCGAGCGCACCGCGTTCTCGACGGCGTCCAGGTCGGCCGCGCGCGTCGGGCCGACGGCCCCCTCCCGGTCGCGGGAGGCGGGCCCTACCGCCGCGAGCTCGCGGTCGAACTCCGCGGCGAGCGCCGCCGTCGTCTCCTCGTCGAGCGTCTCGCCCGCGCCGTCGAGCACCGCCCGCGCCCGCTCACGCGCGGTGCGCGCCTCGTCGAGCGCGTGCCGGTCGGCACCGAGCGTCGCGACGACGCGGTCGCGCTCGGCCTCCAGCTCGCCGTGGCGGCGCGCGTTGTCGTCGAGCAGGCCGGCGATCCGGCCGAGCTCGTCGCTCGCCTGCTCGAGGCGTCGCTTCTCCTCGGCGAGCTCCGCGATGCGCGCCGTCTCCGCGCCGCGGTCGAGCTCGTCCCAGTCGCGGTAGACGTCGAGCCGCCCGAGCGCGGCCGAGCGCGCCTGGAGCCCGCCGCGCACGGCGGTGGCCTCGTCGCGGCGCCGCGCGAGGGTGTCGCGCCGCGCGGTCACCTCGGCCGCCTGCTCCAGCAGCGCGTCGATCTTGGCCTGCGTCGACCACCCGAGCACGTAGCCGCGACGGTCGTCGACGGCGCGCGTGTCGTTCTTCTCGTGGTGGTCCGGCGAGTGCTTGACCTGGCCGGCGCGCGTGATCGCGCGGGGCAGCCGCCGGAACGCGTCGAGGTCGGGCGCGCACGCGTGGTCCGCGCGGCGCTCCAGCTCGGCCTCGACCCACGCCGTGAGCGACGGCGCGTCGTCGAGGCTGCGCACGTCGAGCAGGTCGGCGAGCAGCGGGACGTCGTCGCGCGGCGCGGGCCGGGCGGCAGGCACGCGCTCGGGCACCCGGTGGTACACGAGCCGCAGGCCCAGGTGCTCGCGGTCGACCCACGCGGCGACGGCCTCGTAGTGCGCCGCCGGCACGAGGAGCGAGAGCGCGAAGCCGCGCAGCACGCGCTCGGCCGCGCCCTCCCAGTCGGCGTGCTCGGGGCGCACCGCGAGCAGCTCGCCGACGAACGGCACGTCGCCCGGCGCGAGCCCGACGCCGGCGCACAGGCGGTCACGGACCTCCAGGTGGGTGCGCGGGAGGTTCGAGCGGCGGTCCGCGAGGCTCGCGAGCTCGGCCTTGACGTCGGCGGTCTCCTGCTCGACCGCGCGGACCTCGGCCGCGACCTCGCTCACCCGCTCCTCCGCCCGGGCGAGGTCGTCGCGCACCCGCACCGCCGCGTCGTCGGCCCCGCGCCGCAGCGCGGCGAACGCCTCGGCGTCCACGAGCGCGGCGGCCACGGCCGCCGCCCCGCCGCCGGACCCGAGGGCGTCGTCACCGCGACCGCCGAACCCGGGGATGTCGCCAGGTTCGGCAGCGTCGGGGCTGCCGAGCGCGAGGCCTGCCGCGGCGGCGTAGCCCGCGAGCTGGGCGACGCGGCGCTCGCGCGCGGCGCGCTCGACCTCGCGACGGGCGATCTCGCCCTCGATCGCGGCGAGCCGGTCGCCGCCGTGCCCCGCGCGATCGAGCTCGAGCCGCTGGCGCTCGGCGGCGAGGAGTCCCAGCTCGTCCCCGACGCGCTGCCGACGGGTCTCGCCGTCCGCCACGCGCTCGTCGAGCGCGCCGATGAGCCCGTCGAGGTCGGCCACGCGACGCGACGCGGTGAACGCGCGCAGCGCGTCGCGCCGGGCCACGAGCGCGGCGGACCGCTCCCCCAGCGCGTCGTGCGCGTCGCAGTCCGCGAGCAGCGGCGCGAGGCGCTCGATCTGCGCGGTGGCCCGCACGACGGCGTCGTGCGCGCTCGTGAGGTCGTCGAAGTGCGCGACGAGCCGGTCGGTCCAGCGGTCGGCGTCGAACGGCTCGAGCATGTGCTCGCGGACGAACTCGCCGAGGTCACCGACCGACTTCATGGACACCGTCTGGTGGAACAGGTCCATCGCCTGCTCCGACGGGATCCCGAGCAGGCGGCGGAAGTCGCGCCCGTACTCGGGGAAGTGGTCGCGCACCTGCGCGCCCGACTCGCGCAGCCGGCGCCGCAGCGCCGCCACGTCGCCGCCGAACCCCGCGAAGTCCTCGGTGATCGTCAACGGACGGTCGGCCGTGACGAAGAACCGGTCCGGCTGGCCGGACTGGCCCTGCGCGAGCCAGAACACCTGGGCGAGCGTGACCTCCTGGTCGAACCCGCGGTTGGAGAACCGACCCAGCACCACGGAGTACGTGCCACGCTCGCGGAGCCCGACGTGGCGCGTCGCGCCCGTCGCCTCGTCACGCTCGGACTTGTAGTGGCCCGCGACGTACGAGCGCAGGGACCGCTCGCGCGCGCCCGCGCCCGCCGCCTTGTTGTAGGAGATGCGGTGCGACGGCACGAGCAGCGTCGTGACCGCGTCGACGATCGTCGACTTGCCCGAACCGATGTCGCCCGTCAGGAGCGCGTTACGACCGTCGAGGTCGAACGCCCACACGCGCTGGTCGAACGTGCCCCAGTTGAGCACCTCGAGCCGCTCGAGGCGGAAGCCCGCCCGGGCGTCGAGGTCCGCCGCCGGGTCGTGCAGCTCGACGGCGCTGAACAGGCCCTCCATCACGCCACCGTCCTCGTCGTCGTGCCTGCGCCCGTACCTGCGCCCATCCCCGTGCCCGCCGTGCCCGACGACGTCCCGCGCGGCCCGCCGTCCGCGGCGAGCTCCAGGTACTGCGCGAGGCGCGCGTCGAAGTCCGCGAGCCACTGCGCGTCGACGAACGCCTTGAGGATGCGGCGCACCTCGTACCGCCGCGCGTCGCCCGCGGCCGGGTCGACGTCCTCGACCGGGGCGACCCCGCCGTCGGGCGCGCCGTCCGGGTCGGGACGACCCGCGGGCCGCAGGAAGCCGAGCTCCACGACGCGTCGGACGAGCCCGTCGACCCGGTCGACGAGCCGCGCCTCGTTGGCGGCGGCGCCCGCGTCCTGCGCGAGGAAGACCCGCAGCAGGTCGACGATCTCCGTGCGCGCGAGCACGAGGCGCGTCTCGCCGCCCTCGGAGTCCGCCTGCGCGAGCCGCTTGCGCAGCAGCGCGAGCAGCAGGCTCACGTCGAACGGCAGCTCGCGGCGCGGGATCAGGCGGGGCACGCGCTCGTCGCGCTCGTGCTCGGGCTGCGAGCGCAGGTAGGCGTAGCCGTCGCCCTCGTCGACGACGACCTGCAGGCCCATCATCGCGACGGTGTCGCGCACCTGCGCCTCGCGCGCGAGCAGGTCGCGCCACAGCGCCTCGCCGGACTCACGGTAGACGACGCCCTTGAGCATCGACGTCACGACGACGGACAGCTCCGGGTCGCGCGCGGTGCGGGTGGTGCTCACGGGGTCTCCTCCGGGGCGGGGTCGGTGGTGTCGTGCGGGTTCTCGTCGGGTCGGGTCGCGGACGGGCCGCCCGGGACAGGGTCGCGCGGCACCGGCGGTGCCCCGCCGCCCGCCCCCGTGCGCCGCGCGTACGTGACGCGGGGCAGCCGGGCGACGCGCACCACCGGGTCCGGCGCGCCGTCGTCGGCGACCGGCCCCGCCGGGGCCTCGCCCTCCCAGCGCACCTCGTCGGTGCGCTCGTCGTCGTGCACGACGACGAAGCGCGGGTCCTCCAGCGACAGGTACGTCACGAGCTCGGCCAGGCCGTGCTCGAGCGGCACCGCCTCGAGCAGGTCGGCGAGCGCGACCTCCCCCGGTCCGCCCGGGGCGGTGAGCGTGGCGCGCACCGTGCGCGCGAGCCGCTCGGGGTCCACGTGCACCTGGTCGTAGAGCGCGTCGACCTCGAAGTCGTCGTCACCGGCCTCGACGTGGTCGGAGTCGAGCCGCGCCGTGGGTCGCGGCGTGAACAGCGGCCGCTCCGTCGGCAGCACGACCTCCGGGGCGACGGCGTCGATCGCCATGCCGGGCGGGCCGCCCGGTCCGCGACGGACGTCGCGCGCCGCGAGCGCCTTGGCCTCGACGCCGCGCAGGATGTCCATGACGCGCCGGTTCTCCAGCCACACCTGGTCGTCGAGGAAGCGGCGGAGCTGCTCCGAGAGCGTCCGCACGGTCGCCTGCGTCCGCTCGCCGGCGTCGAGCCAGTCGTAGTGGACGCGCCGCAGCCGGCGGTGCTCTCGCTCCCGTGCCGCCGCGTCCGTCGCGGCGGCGTCCACGACCGGGCCGGGCGCCCCCGGGGCCGGCCGGACGACGTCGGGCGTGATCGCGTCGAGGGACTGCACGCGCTCCACGAGCGCGGCGAACTCCTCCTGGCGGCGACGGTCGAGCAGGAAGTCGTAGAACGCGTGGAACGAGCGGCCCTGGTCCGACTCCGCGATCGCCGTGCGCGACCGCACGACCTCCTCCAGCAGCTCGCCCTTGGCGCCGTCCCAGCCGGTGATGCGCTCGCGCAGCTCGCGGTCGAGCGAGCGGAAGTTCGCCTCGACCTCGCGGAAGTCGGAGAGCAGGTCGGCCGCGGTCTGCGTGAGCTGCTGGTAGCGGTCGCGCTGCGCCGCGGCGTCGAGCACGGCCACGCGCCCTGCGCGCACCTGCGCGATCTCCTCGTCGATGGCGGCGCGCCGCTCCTCGAGCTCGCGCAGGCGCTCCGCCGGGTCGGTCTGCGTGCCGACGGCGAGCTGGCGCAGGAGCTCGAACACCGTGTTGAGCCGCGACTCCGTGCCCACGAAACCGCGCCCGCGCAGCGACGCGACCCAGCGCACGGCCTGCTCGACGGCGGGCGTCGCGTCGTAGTGCGGCTCGCCGGAGCCCGGCGGGTACCAGGCGCGCAGCCAGCCCTGGTCCGGGTGGGCCCAGTGGTCGACGTACGCCTGCGGGGCGCGCGGGTAGCGGGGTTCCGAGCCGGACGCCCGTGCGGACCGGCCGTCGACCGCCCACAGGTGGTCGTCGAGCCGGGCGACGAGCTCGCTCTCGGGGATCGCGCGCACGTTGTCCTCGACGAACAGCGTGCCGAGGAACGACAGCACGAGGGGTGCCGTGTCCGCGCGCAGGAGCCGCCACGCCGCGCTCGACCGTCGCAGGGAGTCGACGTCGTCGTGCTGCACGCAGGTCCTCTCGGGGGGCTCGGGCCGGTCGGCGCCGCGGGGAGCGCGGGCGCCCCCAGATCTTAGGTCGCGACTCCCCCACGACCTGGACGACCCACCGGGCGGACGGACCTGGCCAGCCGTCGAGCGCTGCGTCCGTGCGCGACGGATGCGTCCCCGGACGCATCGCTCGAGCGGGAGCGCATCGCTCGGCAGCGGCCTGAGCGCGGCCCCGCATCCGGGACCATGGTCCCTGTCGGCGGCGGGCGCGCGCTCCGTAACCTGGGTGCGGCGCCGAGCCGGCAGCGCGCCCACCCTGCCGGCCGGCGCCACCTTCTGCCCGCCCGCCGGGGCGTCCCCCGACCCGGCGGGGCCCCGCGGACCCGAGGACCGCCCGTGACCGGAACGACCACCGCCCTGACGGACGACGCGCGACCGGGCGACCGGACGCCGTCGGGCACGGAGCGCGTGCAGGACGCGGCGTTCGACCCGTTCGCGAGACCGACCGGGTGGACCCACTCCCGCGGTGTGCTGTTCGGCGAGATGCTGCTGTTCGGCCTGCTCAGCCTCACCGCGGCGTTCGTGCTGTCGTACGACGCCGTGCTCCTCGCCGCGAACCCCACCGCCACGCTCTCGTGCGACGTCAACACCGTGCTGTCGTGCGGCACGGTCGCGCAGTCGTGGCAGGCGCAGGTGTTCGGGTTCCCCAACGCGTTCCTCGGCCTGGTCGCGGAGCCGATCGTCATCACGACGGCGGTCGCGGCGTTGGGCGGCACGCGGTTCCCCCGCTGGTTCCTCTTCGCCGCGCAGTGCGTGTACTTCCTCGGGGTCGTGTTCGCCTACTGGCTCTTCTACCAGTCGATGTTCGTCATCGGCGCGCTGTGCCCGTGGTGCCTGCTCATCACGGTCTCGACGACGCTCGTCTTCGCGTCGCTCCTGCACTGGAACGTCCTGGAGGACAACCTGTACCTGCCGCGGGCCGCGCAGGCACGGATGCTCGGCTTCGTCCGCTCGGGGGCCTACGGGTACCTGGTGGCCGCGTGGCTCGTGGGGCTGGCGATCCTCGTGGTGCTCAAGTACGGCCCGGCGCTGCTGGCCTGACGAGACCCCCGCGCTCGGCGTGCCGCGATCACGTCCCCGCCCCCGGAAGCAGGACGGGCCTCCGGGACTGCGCGAGCGCGCAGTCTGCCTCCGCGAGCGCCTGGAGGAGGCCCCGGAGCGGCGACGGCGGCCCCACGGCCACGGCTCTCAGCCGACCGGGGTCAGGAAGCCGTCGCGCACGAGGCCCCGCACGGACGGCAGCAGCTCGCCCGCGAGGTCGTCGGCCGCCACCTCGAAGAGCGCGGCGATCGCTCCGACGAGCTGCCCGACCGTGAGCTCGCCGTCGCTCGCCCCGACGAGTGCGGCGAGCCCGGTCGACGCCTGGACGGCCCGCCCGAACCCGTCGCCCTGACGCAGCAGGACGACCGTGGGGTCGGGGGCGCCCGGCGTGTGGAACCGCTCCTCGGTCACGTCGGGCGCGACGGCGAGGCGCGCGCCCGCGAGCGCGTCGTCGTCGCGGGCCGTGAGCCAGTCGTGCGCGGCGAGCGCCGCCGCGAGGTGCCCCCCGAGCGGCTGGCGGACCGGCCCGGTGCGCTCCTCGAGCCGGCGCAGGGTGGGACGCGCGCCGTCGAGCGGGCGCCGCAGCGTCACGATCCCGAACCCGACGGCCTCCACGTCACGGGCCGCGAAGTCGTCGAGCCACGCGTCGTAGGCGGCCGCCCAGGCTGCGGGCTCCCGCTCCGGGGTCGTGCCGCCGTCGCGGATCCACGTCTCGGCGTACTCGGCCGGGTCCTGCACCTCGCGCTGGACCACCCAGCCGTCCAGCCCCGCCGCGTCGAGCCACGCCCCGACGCGCTCGTCCCACGGGACGCCGCGCCGGTGCTCCCAGTTGCCGAGGAGCTGCGCCACGCCACCGGGCGCGAGCACCGCGCCGACGCCCGTCACGAGGCCGCGCACGACGTCGTCGCCCGCACGCCCGCCGTCGCGGTACTCGTACTCGGGCAGGGCGTCCGCGCCGCCGCCCCCGCCGCGCGGGGTGATGACGAACGGCGGGTTCGACACGACCAGGTCGAACCGCTCGCCCGCCACGGGCTCGAGCATCGACCCCGCGCGGAGCTCGATCGGCGCGCCGGGCCCCGCGACCCCGGCGTCGGCCACCGTGCTGGTCGCCGCGCCGAACGCTGTGTTGACGGCTGTGTTGAACGCTGCGAACCCCAGGGCGCGGCGCGAGATGTCGGTGCCGACGACCGACCGCGCGTGCCGCGCGGCGTGCAGGGCCTGGATGCCGCAGCCCGTCCCGAGGTCGAGCACGCTCCCGACCGGGGTCCGGACCGTCACCTGCGCGAGCGTCAGGGACGCCCCGCCCGCGCCCAGTACGTGGTCCGGGGCGAGCCGGCGGCCCGTCGCGAGCTCGCCCAGGTCCGACGACAGCCACCACGTCACCGGGCCTGCCGCGTCCGACGCCGCGTAGGGCCGCAGGTCCACGACGGCGCGCACGGCGTCGTCGTCGCCCGCGCCCGCCGCCTCGACCAGCCCGAGCCGCCGCGCGCCGTCGACCCCCGTGCGCCCGAGGGCCACGTCGAGCGCGGCGCGCGGGACGTCGTCGCCCAGGAGGAACAGCGCGGCCAGAGCGGCCGCCGGGTCGGACCCGCGGCCCCGCAGCGCGCGCCGCGCCGCCACGGCCTGCTCGCGGTGCAGCGCGGCCGAGGCCACCGGGCCGAGCACCCGCTCGACGCCGTCGACCGTGAAGCCCGCCGCCGCGAGGTCCTCGCGCAGCGTCGCCGCGGCGGCCGCGAGCTCCGCCGGCGCCAGGCCCGCACCGGGCGGGGGCGGGCTCACGACGACGTCCGGCGCGGCGGGCGTGGGGGAGGCAGGGGCGGCGTCGGCGGGAGGCATGGGTCCATCCTGGCGGATCCGCACGGGGACGGCCGGTCCGGCCCTGGACGCACCGGACCCCGGCGCGCCGAGGCGGGCCGGGGTCCGGTGGGAGCAGGGGACGTCAGCAGTTCTGCGTGCCGTACACCGCGACGTTCTGCGCGGAGGTCTGGAAGGACTCGTCGGTCATGAGCGACGTGATGGCGGACAGGTCGGCGCTGGCCGGGTCGTCCACGGCGGTCTCGAGCGTGTCGGTGAGCTGGCGGAACACACCCGTGACCGTGTCCCAGTCTCCGCTGATCTCGGCCGGGGCCTCAGCCGCCTCGAGGGACGCGGTGAACGTCTCGAACTGGGTGACGGCGGCGGCCGGGTCGCTGGAGTCGATCGAGCCGAGCGTGCTCTGGGCGTCGAGGAGCGTCTGGTAGGCGGTGCAGAAGTCGCCCGACGCCTCGGCGTCGCCGCTCTCCTCCTCCGTGGCGTCCTCCGACTCGGTGGTGTCGCTGGCCTCGTCCTCGGCCGGGGTCGTCTCCTCCGACGCGGTGGTCTCGGAGTCGGTGCTCGCGTCGTCGCCCGAGCCGCCGCAGGCGGCGAGGCCGAGCACGAGAAGGGCGCTCGTCGCGAGGGCGGTCGTGGTCTTCGTGATCGTCAGTCGGTTGCGCATGGGTCCCATGGTTTCCCATGCCGGCGCCGTGCGCGCCCCCAAACCGCCGAGGTGGGGAGCCCTCCCCATGTGTCGAGCGCCACCGGGTGAAAAACCGCCGTGCACCGGTCAGCGCGCGCAGCCCGCCCGGAAGTAGTCCGTGACGGCCTGCGACGACGTCGTGAGCGCGGCCGTGTCGATGCGCCGCCCGACGCGGTCGATCGCCCGGGACAGCTCGTCCGTGTCACGCGCGCCCGTCGCCTCGACCTCGTCGGCGATCATCGTGAGGTAGGTCGTCACGACGGCCCAGTCGCGGGCGATGTCGCCCGGTGGCGTGGCGCCGGTGAGCGCGTCCCGCGCCGTCGTGAAGCCCTCGACCAGCGCCTCGGGGTGCTCGACGGTGAGGTTGACCTGCGCCTTGGCCGCGGCACCCCACGCGACCTCCGCGTCCCGGCAGACCGGGTCGACGGCGGTCGGGGCGGCGGGGTCCGCCGTCGCACCGTCGACCCCGTCCCCCGGCTCGGCCGCCCCGTCGTCGGGCACGGCCCCCGGGGTGTCGGCGCCGCCGTCGTCGTCCGCCGGGGCGGCGTCGCCGCCCTCCGCCGCGGCGGGCGGGGACGGTGCGGCGGCAGGTGCCGCGTCGGGCAGCGACACGACGTCGAAGGCGCCGCTCGCGACGACGGCGAGGCAGAGCCCGGCGACGACGGCGAGGACCGCGGCGTGTGCCACGACGCGCACCGGTGATTGCATGGCCCTATGATGACGCCTCCCGCACGCGAGGCGAACCCCGCGAGCCGTCCCGGCCCACGGGGTCCTGGCCTGCCGCTCGGCGTCGGCCCGGCATCAGCCCATCGTGTTGACGACGAGCCCGATGTGGGTGAAGAAGTTCATGGCGCCGAACAGCAGGAAGGCCACCCCGGACAGGCCCCAGGCCCAGCCGATGACGGTTCGCACGGCGCGGCGACCGGAGCGCACCGCGAACGGGAAGAGGATCGCCCCGACGCCGACGAGCGCGATGAGGCCGGACATGAAGATCGCCTCGACGAGCGGGTAGGCGGCGAACGCGCCCGAGATGGGCTCCTCCGGCGGCGCGGCGAAGAGCTGGTACGTCACGCCCGCGATCGCGATGGCGACGAGCCCGAGGCCCATGCCGAGCACGAACACCGAGACGGGGCGGGCCACGGCCTGAAGGTGCTCGGTCGCGTCCGCGCGCTCGAGCGCCGCCCGGCCGCGCGTCCACAGGTAGAACGCCGCCGCGAGCAGCAGCACGCCGAACGCGAGGCTCGTCTCGCCGAAGATGATGTTGTCGAACGGGAAGCCCCCCGCGGCGAGCGGCCATGTGAGCGTCATGTGCAGCCCCGTCGCCGTGAGGATCGTGCCGAGCACGCCGAACGCGAGCGACCACCCCTCGACGACGACCTTCCCCGGCGCCCGCAGCAGCTCACGGCCGAGCATGACGAGCAGGATCAGCCCGGCCCCGACGGCGACGGACATCACGGTGTTGTAGGTGGGCATCTGCGCCCAGTCGATGACGAGCCCCTCGGCGGCGACCATCTCTGTCCACTCCTCGTTCGTTCCCCTGAGTCGCGCTCACGACTCGAGGGCAATAACCATACGAACGTATAGGTTATTCCCCACCCATTGCTCCAGATCCGTTCGAGCCGCCACAGCGGGCCCCTGCGACGCCGAGGTAGAGCCGTGGTCGGCCGAGGTAGAGCCGTGGTCCGCCGAGGTAGAGCCGCGGTCCGCCGAGGTAGAGCCGCGGTCCGCCGAGGTAGAGCCGTGGTCCGCCGACGGAGAACCATGGCCGTGCCGGACGGCCGGGTCCGCCCGCCGGGGCCGGGGGGGTGGTCGCTCGACCCGCGCTGGCCAGCATTGGTACGCGCGAGGCACCTCACGGCACCGCAGAGGACGAATTGACACCGCGGGCGGTCGCCCGCGGTGAGGACCGACCAAGGCGAGACGACGCCGGGCGGGGTGGGTGGTGGTGCCGCGTCGTGGCGGGCCTGGCGGGAGCCGCGAGGAACGAGCGGCGGATGGTAGACGCGGCACCACCACCCACCCCGCCCACCCAGGGCAACCACACGCCGTCGAACCCAAGAACCACAGCTCTACCTCGCGCAACCAGGGCTCTACCTCGCGCGACCTCGGCTCTACCTCGCGCAACCAGGGCTCTACCTCGCGCGACCTCGGCTCTGCCTCGCGCAACCAGGGCTCTACCTCGCGCGACCAGGGCTCTACCTCGCGCAACCAGGTCTCTACGTCGGCGGCTCCGGGCGGGTGGTGCCGGGCTCACTACGATGGCCGCGTGGACGACGGAGCGGGCACCATCGACCGGGCAGCGCGGCGCGACGGGGAGAGTGCGGGGGCCGGCGCGGCGCGCGGGGCGACCCACGACGCGACGCACGGCGCGACGCACGGCGCGACGCACGGCGCGCGCGCCACGGTGCAGGGACGCAGCGCGCAGCGGCAGCGCGCGATGGTCGAGGCGGCGGCGCACCTGCTCATCGCGGAGGGCTTCGGCGCCGTGACCCACCGCCAGGTGGCTCGCGCGGCGGGCGTGCCGCAGGGCTCGGCGTCGTACTACTTCCCGACGAGCGCGTCGCTGGTCTCGACGGCGGTCGAGGCCGCGGAGGACGTGCGCGCGACGGCGGCGCAGGAGCGGGCCGACGCGCTGTCGCGGGAGCCTCGGTCGAGCGCGGCGACGGCGCGCGAGCTGATCGAGACGCTGTACGCGCCGCACGTGGACGACACGGTGGTCGACGTGCGGCTGGACCCGATGCTCACGGCGATGCGCGACCCTGCGCTGCGGCCGATCATGCGCGCGTCGCGGCCGCGCCTGCTCGCCGCGGCGCAGACCGTGCTGGACGCGTCGGGGCACGCGCACGTGACGGACGTCGACCTCGTGGCGCACGTGGTCGACGCGGCGCTGCTCTCCGCGGCGGCCGCGGAGGACGGCCGCGTGCTGGACCATGCGACGGAGACGGTCGCGCGCTTCCTGGACCACTGGCACTGAGGCTCCAACTTACTTACCGGTTATTCAGTTTTACCGGTAGAGTGGCGGCGCCCGGGCCCCCGAGCGCGTCGGTGGCGACCCGCCCGACACGCACCGCCGCGGGCAGCCGTCGCCGTCGCCGTGGAAGGACCGTCCGTGAGCACCCTCCCCTACCTCGATCCCGCTCTGCCCGTGGCCGACCGCGTCGAGGACCTCCTCGCGCGGATGACGCTCCCCGAGAAGGTCGGGCAGATGCTCCAGCTCGACGCGCGCGACGGCGTCGAGCCGGCGGTCCTGGACAAGCACGCCGGGTCGCTGCTGCACACGTCCCCGCAGAACGTGGTCGAGGCTCACGCGCTCACGGGGCAGACCCGGCTCGGCATCCCTCTGCTGGTCGCCGAGGACTGCATCCACGGCCACTCCTTCTGGGTCGGCGCGACGATCTTCCCCACGCAGCTCGGGATGGCCGCCACGTGGGACCCCGAGCTCGTGGAGCGGGTCGCCCGCGCCACGGCGGTCGAGGTCGCCGCGACCGGCATCCACTGGACGTTCTCCCCCGTGCTGTGCATCGCGCGCGACCTGCGCTGGGGGCGCGTCGACGAGACGTTCGGCGAGGACCCGTACCTCATCGGCGAGCTCGCGTCGGCGATGGTGCGCGGGTATCAGGGCGACGGCCTCGCGGACCCGACCGGGGTCCTCGCGACCGCCAAGCACTTCGCCGGCTACTCCGAGACGCAGGGCGGCCGCGACGCGAGCGAGGCCGACATCTCGCCGCGCAAGCTCCGGTCCTGGTTCCTGCCCCCGTTCGAGCGCGTCGCGCGCGAGGGCTGCGCGACCTTCATGCTCGGCTACCAGTCCATGGACGGCGTGCCCGTCACCGTCAACGGCTGGCTGCTCGACGACGTCCTGCGCGGCGAGTGGGGTTACACGGGCACCCTCGTCACCGACTGGGACAACGTCGGCCGCATGGTCTGGGAGCAGCACATCCAACCCGACTACGTGCACGCCTCCGCCGCCGCCGTGCGCGCGGGCAACGACATGATCATGACCACGCCGAAGTTCTTCGAGGGCGCGCTCGAGGCGGTCGCGCGCGGGCTCGTCGACGAGGCCGCGATCGACGCGGCGGTGCGCCGCATCCTCACGCTCAAGTTCCGGCTCGGGCTGTTCGAGGACCCGCGCCGCCCCGACGTCGCGCGCCAGGAGGCCGTCATCGCCTCGGCGGCTCACACCGCCGTCAACCTCGAGGTCGCCCGGCGGTCACTGGTCCTGCTCGCGAACGACGGCACGCTCCCCTTCACCGGCGGGCGCACGGTCGCCGTCGTCGGCCCGAACGCGGACGACGACCACACCCAGCTCGGCGACTGGGCGGGCGCGTCGGGCCAGGCCGACTGGCTGCCCGACGGCCACCCGCGCGAGATGACCACGACCGTCCTCGACGGCTTCCGCGCCCTCGTCCCCGAGGGCTGGACCGTCACGCACGCGCGCGGCGCCGACATCCTCACGCTCGAGCCCGACCCCGAGGGCGAGCTGTTCCCCGACGGCCAGCCGCGCCCGCAGGTCGTCGTGCCCGCGGAGCCCGACGACGGGCTGATCGCCGAGGCCGTGGCCGCGGCACGCGACGCGGACCTGGTGGTGGCCGTCGTCGGCGACCGCATCGAGCTCGTCGGTGAGGGCAGGTCGACCGCGACGCTCGAGCTCGTCGGCGGCCAGGTCGCCCTGCTCGACGCGCTCGTCGCGACCGGCACGCCCGTCGTGGTCGTCGTCGTCGCGTCCAAGCCGCTCGTGCTCCCGCCGTCCGCCCACGCGGCGGCCGCGATCGTCTGGGCCGCGAACCCGGGCATGCGCGGCGGCCAGGCCGTCGCCGAGCTCGTCCTCGGGCGGATCGAGCCCGAGGGCCGGCTCCCGATCTCGTTCGCCCGGCACGCCGGCCAGCAGCCCACGTACTACAACGTGGTCCGCGGGCAGCACGGCGACCGGTACGCCGACCTCACCCAGAGCCCGGCGTTCGCCTTCGGCGAGGGCCTGAGCTACACGACGGTCGACTACGCGGACCTGCGCGTCCTCGGCTCGGTGCACGGCCCCGACGACGTCGTGCGCGCCCAGGTCACGCTCACCAACACCGGCACGCGGCCCGTCCGCGAGACCGTGCAGGTCTACGTGAGCGACACCGTGACGTCCGTGACGTGGGCCGAGAAGGAGCTCAAGGCGTACCGCAAGGTCGCGCTCGGCCCGGGCGAGTCCACGGTCGTCGACCTCGAGGTCCCCGTCGCGGACTGCACGCTCGTCGACGCCCTGGGACGTCGCGTCGTCGAGCCGGGCGAGTTCGAGCTCCGGGTCGGCCCGTCCTCGCGCGAGAACGCGCTCCTGCGCGCGCCGTTCGTCGTCAAGGGCTGAGCCCCCGGTCATTCGCCCGCGCCCGACGCTTCCACGGGCGGGCAGGACGTGCGGTCCCTCACCATCCACAGGGACGAGCTCGAGCCTTGGCAGGATCGCTACTTTTACGTAGCATTCTGCGACGGGTCGACAGCGGTCGGCTCGTCGTCTCGATCTCAGGGGGAAACACATGACCGTCCGCCGTACCCGGTCGATCACCGCAGTCGGGGTCTGTACCGCGCTGCTCATCTCCGTCGGCGCCACCGGCGCCTCGGCTTCCACCCGAGGAGGGTCCGGCCACCCCGGGCCGCAGGACCTCGCCGACACCACGGCGAGCCTCATCGCCGAGGTCGCCCCTGACCAGGGTCAGGTCTTGACCGGTGCGCAGCGGAGCGGGGCCGTCGTCACCGGAACCCCGCACGTCGACGCCACCGTCCCGCTCGACGGCGACGAGCCCGTCGTCCTCGAGGACGCCACCGACCGGACACCCCCGCTCACGGTGTCGCTCCCGGCAGAGACCAGCACGCACGACGGCCAGGTCGCGACGGACGGCACCGTGGTCTACGAGGCCGTCGACGACGGGGCGCACGCTGCCGTCCAGGCCCTCGACGACGGGTCCGTGCGCATCCAGACCATCACCCCGAGCGCAGACGGACCGCACGCGTTCACCTACACGTTCGGGGACGGGATCACGCCCGTCGAGGGACGGGACGGGGCCGTCGAGCTCGTCCAGGAGATCGCGCCGGGTGTCGCCCTCACCGTCGGACAGGTCAGCGCTCCGTGGGCCGCCGACGCCGACGGCGCTCCGCTGAGCACCACCTACCGGATCGACGGGGACGCACTCGTCCAGACCGTCGACACCGACGCGGGCACCACCTATCCGGTCGTCGCCGATCCGAAGATCACCAAGACCTGGTGGAACACCACGGTCTACCTCAACCGCTACGAGACCCGGCGGCTCGCGGACGGCGCACAGGTGACGGCGTTCGTCGCAGGACTGGTGCCGCACGCCGTCGCCAAGGCGATCGGCGCGATGGCCCAGGCGGGCTCGCTCTACGCCCGCATCTGGTACAACGAGGGGAAGTGCATCAAGTTCGTGTACTACCTCAACCGTGCCAACGTCTGGCAGCCCTACGCCGGGGCAGAAGCAGGAAGATACTGCCGATGACCGACACGAACCTCTGGCTCGTGCTGTGCGGGTCCGTCGGGCTGCTCGTGGCCTGGTCACAGCACGTCGCCGAGCAGCGGGAGTCGGCACGGACCGTGACGACCGTGACGACGATCGGTGTCGTCTCGGCCGGTGCTCTGTGCGCCGCCGCGGAGGGGCAGTGGCTCGCGGCAGGTGGGGCGGTCCTGCTGCCCTACGTCGCACTGCGGCTCATCCTGGGCCGTGGTCACCGGTAGCGGTAGACTCCGCGACGACCACGCCGCACCGTCGCCCTCGTGACCTGCCGGAACCGAGGGCGATCGCCCTCACCACCCCGGACTCGGGGAGGTGAGGGCGGACCGGGTGTCTGACGCCGCCCTGGCACCCTCCCACCCGGCACCCGGTCGAGTCTCTCGACCGCGGGGTGTTCCGCACCCCGCGGTCGAGGGTCCCCGACCCCGGCAACAGCTCGGCTGCTCAGTGAGCACCGGACCACCATGCACAGGGACGGACGACGCACGACCCGCGCGCACCGGTCCGCGATCGGTCAGGCGCCGGTCGCGACGCGCTCGGGCTCGACCGTGGACTGCTCGCGGTCGACGCGCGCCGCGCGGAGCCGGGACATGATCACCGCGCCGAACGCGATCGCCGCCGCGACGACAGCGATGCCGATCCGCAGCGTGTGGTTCGCGTCCGCGGGGACGCTCATGAGCACCACCGCCGGTGCGATCAGCACCGACACGAGGTTCATGACCTTGATGAGCGGGTTGATCGCCGGCCCGGCCGTGTCCTTGAACGGGTCGCCGACGGTGTCACCGATGACGGTCGCCGCGTGCGCCTCGGAGCCCTTGCCGCCGTAGGCACCGTCCTCGACGATCTTCTTCGCGTTGTCCCACGCGCCGCCCGAGTTGGCGAGGAACACCGCCATGAGCACACCCGCACCGATCGCCCCGGCGAGGAAGCCGGCGAGCGGGCCGACGCCCAGGCCGAACCCGACCGCGATGGGCGCGAACGCGGCGAGCAGACCCGGCGTCGCGAGCTCGCGCAGCGAGTCGCGCGTGCAGATGTCCACGACCTTGCCGTACTCCGGGCGCTCCTGGAACGTCATGATCCCGGGGTGCTCGCGGAACTGGCGGCGCACCTCGAAGACGATCGCCCCGGCGGCCCGCGTCACGGCGTCGATCGCGAGGCCGGAGAACAGGAAGACCGTCGCGGCACCGAGGATCAGGCCCACGAGCGTGATCGGCGAGATGATCTGGTAGTCGAGCATGGCGGTGACGAGGCCGCTGCCGACCGCCTCGACGTCGGCGAGCGCGTGGCTCACCGCGTCGGCGTACGACCCGAACAGCGCGGTGGCGGCGAGGACCGCCGTCGTGATCGCGATGCCCTTGGTGATGGCCTTCGTCGTGTTGCCCACCGCGTCGAGGTCCGTGAGGATCTGCGCCGCCTCCGCGTCGCCGTCGCCGGACTCGCCGACCGACATCTCGTAGATGCCCTGGGCGTTGTCCGAGACCGGGCCGAACGTGTCCATCGCGACGATGACGCCGACCGTGGTGAGCAGCCCGCACCCGGCGAGCGCGACGAGGAACAGCGCGAGCCACACCGAGCCGCCCGCGAGGAGGAACAGGCCGCAGATCGCGGCGGCGATCACGCCCGCCGTGTACACCGCGGACTCGAACCCGACCCCGATGCCGGACAGGACGACGGTCGCGGCGCCCGTGCGCGAGGTGGCCGCCACGTGCAGCGTCGGCTTCGACGTCGTGCCGGTGAAGTAGCCCGTGATCCACAGGATGATGCCCGCGAGGACGATGCCGATGACGACCGCGAGGCTCGCGACGACGCGCGGGTCGGCGGCGATCCCCGACAGGTCGCCGAGGTCCGCCGTGCCGTCGAGCGCCGAGAACGACGACGGCAGGTAGACGAACGCGGCGACCGCGGCGAGCACCGCGCCGATGAGCGCGGAGAGGTAGAACCCGCGGTAGATGGCCTTGAGCCCGTTCTCCTGGCCGCGCACGCGCGTGATGAAGACGCCCAGCACGGCGACGAGCGCGCCGATCGCGGTGACCACGAGCGGGAAGACGAGGCCCTCCTCGCCCATGGCCGCCTTGCCGAGGATGAGCGCCGCGACGAGCGTCACGGCGTACGACTCGAAGAGGTCGGCGGCCATGCCGGCGCAGTCGCCCACGTTGTCGCCCACGTTGTCCGCGATCGTCGCCGCGTTGCGCGGGTCGTCCTCGGGGATGCCCTGCTCGACCTTGCCGACGAGGTCCGCACCGACGTCGGCCGCCTTGGTGAAGATGCCGCCGCCGACGCGCATGAACATGGCGAGCAGCGCGGCGCCGAAGCCGAAGCCCTCGAGCACGGCCGGCGCGTCGCCCTTGTAGATCAGCACGACCCCCGCGGCACCGAGCAGGCCGAGGCCGACGACCGACATGCCGACGACGCCGCCCGTCCGGAACGCGATGCGCGCGCCCTCGGTGCGTCCGCCGGGCCGGGTCGCGGCCGACGCGACGCGCACGTTGGCCCGCACCGCGAGCCACATGCCGAGGTAGCCGATGGCCGCCGAGAACCCGGCGCCGACGAGGAACGCCACCGAGCGCCCGACGCGGATGCCGCCGTCACCAGGCAGCAGGAACAGCAGGCCGAAGACGATCACCGCGAACAGGGCGAGCGTGCGGAACTGGCGGCTCAGGTAGGCCCCGGCGCCCTCCTGCACGGCCTGGGCGATGTCCTGCATCTTCGCCGTGCCGTCGTCCGCGGCCAGGACCTGTCTGCGCAGGACGAACGCGAAGACCAGCGCCACGAGCGCGATCACCGCGATGACGGCGACGATGGTGAGACTTTCCGAACCGAGCGTGAGCATCCGTCCTCCTTGACGAACCGCGCGACCGTCGCGCCGGTCCCCTGCCGGAGCGATGGGGGTGAGTCTACGCACGTGTGGCGCACGTCACGACCACTCGTGCAGGACGTCACAAACGCATCCCCGCCGCCCTCGGCGAGCCGGTCGCGGAAGAGGCTGCACCCGACCCCAACCGAACGCTCGCGACGGACGTTGAGAAGGGCGACGGTGTTCACGACGAGCAGGAGGCATGCGCGATGGCGCGATGGGAAACGGTGCTGGACGAGATCGTCCGCACCCGGCGGAGGGCGCTCGTCGGTTACGCCTATCTCCTCACCGGGAACGCCACGGAGGCGGAGGACCTCGTCCAGGACGCCCTGTTCCGGACCTTTCGCCGCGGACGTTCTGCGACGGACTTCCAGCTCGCCGAGAGCTACGTCCGCCGCTCGATCGTCACGGCGTACCTCGACGGCACCCGCCGCCGCAAGCGGTGGGACGGTGTGCGCCATCTGCTCGATCCGCGCCCCGAGGTGCACGAGCCGACCCCTACCGAAGTGCGCCTCGACATCGTGGAGGCGCTCGGGGCGCTCTCGCCACGAGAGCGCGCATGCGTCGTCCTGCGGTACTTCAGCGACCTCCCCGTCCGCGACGTCGCCGCACAGCTCGGGATCGGCGAAGGGACCGTCAAGCGCTACCTCAGCGACGCGAACACCAAGCTTGCCGCCCGACTCGGCCCCGTCCGAGCGGCCGACGACGACCTGACCGTGACGAACCAGCGAGGTGCGCGATGAACCGGCCCATCACCGACGAGCCCTTCGACCTCGAGGGGGCCCTGCACTCCGCCGCGGACGCGGTACGGCCCACGACCGACGACGCGGTCGCCCGCGAGCGCCTGCACGGTGCCGTGCGGCGCGCCCGCCACCGCCGCGCGGGACTGGTCGGGACCGCCGCCGCTCTCGCGCTCGTCCTCGGTGGCGTGGGCGTCACGGCGGCCTGGGACCGCAGTCCCGAGCCCCTCATCCCGGCGCCCGCGCCGAGCCCCGACCCCACGCCGACGGACCCTGGCCCCACGCGCCCGGCCGACTTCCCCGCGCCGGTGACCGAGGACGACCTCCGCTGCGGCAGCCCAGCCCCGGCCGCCACCGGCGCCGACCTGCTCGCGACCGCGACCATCGAGACCACTGCCCTGTCGGTGCCTTCGCCCGGGCTCGCCGACGTCGTCGCGCAGCTCAGGATCGAGGACGGCGCCGACGTGGTCGCGCTCGACCCCACGGTGCGCGCCGGCTACGTGCTGGTCCAGGACGGCACCATCGTGTCGACCACGGCCAGGTGGCCCAACCCGGCGCAGGACGAGGCACCTACCGAGCTCGCCGCGGGGTCCGTCGTCCCCCTCACCCTCTCCGTCGACTCCTTCGCCGTCTGCGACCTCTACGGGGTGGGCGAGTCGCCCTCGCTGATGCCGGGCGAGTACGAGCTCGCCGTCATCGTGCCGTGGACCGTCCTGCCCCACGCGGCGGAGACCCACGACGACGGGGAGTCACCGTCGGGCGCGAGCGACGCTGCGCCGCTCTTCGACGGCTGGCTGGTCTCCAGCACCGTGCCGGTCGTCGTCGAACCACCGGACCAGCCCGGGCAGGACGAGGGGTCCGAGGCTCCGGACCCCCTCGGGCACGCGGCCACGGGCCCGTCCACGACGTTCCCGTCCGGGCCCACGTCCGCCGATCTCGAGTGCGGCATGCCGGCACCCACGCCGTCGACCTCGCTCCTCGCGTACCTGGCTCGACCGGGGGTGATCCAGGTGGGGGCGGGCACGACCACGACGCGTGCCTCGATGCTCTACGGCGACTCGCTCGCCCAGGTCCGGGCTGCCTACCCGACCACGGCGAGCGCCTACGTCGTGGTGCGCGACGGCCTGATCGTCAGCTCCACGAGGTCGAGCTCCCGGACGTCGGCGGACCTGCGGACCACGGTGCTCGCTGCCGAGGAGCCGGTGCCGTTCGAGTACTCCACCGAGATCCGCTGTGACGACGGCGCCGCCACGGGAGGGACCCTCGCTCCCGGTACGTACACCTACTACGGGCTCCTGCCCTGGACGATCACGTCGTACCGCCTGATGCAGAAGGACGGCTCCTGGGGTGCCACCCAGACCGCCGACGACGCTCCTCTCTTCGAGGGCTGGCTGATCTCCGAGCCGGCGTCGTTCGTCGTCCGCTGAGCGACCCCGGCCCCGGCCCCGGCGACGCTGGTAAGGACCGCGGGGCGCGCGTGGTGGCGCTCCCGACGGACGCACGATCATCCCACGGCGCTCGCGGTCCCCCGACGGCCGGCCCCCCGCGCGAGGTGCGCGACGACGTCGGGCCGGGTGAGCGGGAACAGGTGGCCCTCGCCCGCGAGGCCGACGCGCGGGACGGCGAGCCGGTCGGAGAGCTCGCGCTGCTGGCGCAGGAAGCGCGCGCTCGCCCGGAGCCCGGTGACGAGCAGGGGTTGGACGGACGGCGGGAGGGCGCGACCGTCGTCGAGCAGGGCGCGCACGCGAGGTGCCTGCTCCCAGCTCGCGAACCACTGGTGGGCGAGCGCCGTCCACGCGTCGCGGGATCCGTAGCGGGCGCGGGAGACGTGGCGCGTGAGGCGGTCCGGCCGACGCGCGACCACCCGGACGCCCACACGGCGCAGCTCCGGTCCGGTCACGGCGAGGCCGGCCGCGAGCACGCTCGCCGCCGCGGTGCCCGCCCGGGCCAGTGCGCGCCCCGTGTGCAGCGCCGGGAGGTGCGCCTCCCACGGGCTCGTCGGGTCGAGCAGCACGAGACGGCGGACCTCGTCCGGGTGGAGCAGCGCCCACTCGAGCGCGGTGAGCCCGCCGACGGAGTGCCCGACGAGGTCGACGGGCTCGGACCCGTCGACGCCGAGCGCCGCGCGCACCGCGGCGACCGGTCCTGTCACGGGGACGCGCCACGCGTCGAGGACGCGGACGTCGTCGGTGCCGCCCGGGGACCCGAGGGCGCGCGCGAGAGGGGCGAAGTCCTCGGGGGTCAGGGCGAGGCCCGGCAGGACGACCCAGGTCATGCGGACTCCGTTCTCCCCGTGCCACGCTCCGGCAACGGCCCCGACCACCCTACGGAGCGCTCCTGGGCGTGCGTAGGGTGGAGCCTGTGTCGACGCCCAGCACCCCCGTGACCGACCCGACCCCCCACGAGCGCGCGCACGCGCACGCGCTGGACCTCGCGACGTTCGTCGAGGCGTCCCCGTCGTCCTACCACGCGGCCCACGAGGTCGCGCGCCGCCTCGAGGCCGCCGGCTTCGAACGGCTCGACGAGACGGCGGCGTGGCCCTCGTCGACCGGCAACGGGGGCGACGGTCCCGCGGGCGGGCGGTACGTCGTCGTGCGCGACGGCGCGGTGATCGCCTGGGCCGTGCCCGCGGGCGCGACCGCGACGACGCCGTTCGCGGTCCTCGGCGCCCACACCGACTCCCCCGGCTTCAAGCTCAAGCCTCGGCCGAGCACCGGGCGCGAGGGCTGGTGGCAGGCCGGCGTCGAGATCTACGGCGGTCCGCTGCTCAACTCGTGGCTCGACCGCGAGCTCGAGCTCGCCGGGCGGCTGGTGACGTCGGACGGCGTCGAGCACCTCGTGCGCACCGGGCCGCTCCTGCGCATCCCGCAGCTCGCGATCCACCTCGACCGGGCCGCGAACGACGGGCTCACGCTCGACAAGCAGCAGCACACGCAGCCCGTGTGGGGGCTCGCGTCGGCGTCGGGGCCGGCCGGGTCCGACGCCGTGGGCGCGTCCCACGGGACGAGCGGCGGGGACGTGCTCGCGGAGCTCGCGCACCACGCGGGCGTCCGGGCGAGCGAGGTCGCCGGGTACGACGTCGTCGTCGCGGACACGCAGTCGCCGCGCGTGTTCGGCGCGCACGGGGCGTTCTTCGCGTCCGGGCGGCTCGACAACCTGCTCTCCGTGCACGCGGGGCTCGTCGCCCTGCTCGAGGTCGCCGGCTCGCCCGACCGTCCCGTCGAGGGCGACGTGATCCCGGTGCTCGCGGCGTTCGACCACGAGGAGATCGGCTCGGAGTCGCGCTCCGGGGCGTCGGGCCCGTTCCTCGCCGACGTGCTCGACCGGGCCGCGGCCGGCCTCGGCGCGACGGAGGAGGAGCGGCACCGCCAGCTCGCGGCGTCGCTGTGCGTGTCGAGCGACGTCGGACACTCGGTGCACCCCAACTACCCGGAGCGGCACGACCCCGCGAACCGGCCCCTCGCGGGCGGCGGGCCGATCCTGAAGATCAACGCCAACCAGCGGTACACGACCGACGCGCACGGCGCGGCGGCCTGGGTGCGGGCGTGCGCACGGGCCGGGGTGCCGAGCCAGGAGTTCGTGTCGAAGAACACCGTGCCGTGCGGCTCGACGATCGGCCCGCTCACGGCGACGCGCCTCGGCATCCGCACGGTCGACGTGGGCGTCCCGATCCTCTCGATGCACTCCGCGCGCGAGCTCACCGCCGTCGTCGACCCGTGGTACCTCTCCCGCGCAGTGGTCGAGGTCTTCCGCGGCTGACCCGTCCCCGCAGGCCCCGCCGAGCATGCGGCGGACTCCCGTCGCACGACCCTGACGGGGCACCACCGCACGGTCAGCGGGGTGCGGCGGCGTGCTCGGCGCGGGCGCGGACGCCGCGCAGCATCTTCTGCGTCATGAGGAAGCTGACCGGCTGCACCGCCTCGACGACGGCCCGGCCCGCGGCGCCCAGCGGCAGGTAGCGCTCGCGGACCAGCAGGCGCGACCGGGCCGTGCCGTCCTCGCCCGGCGGCAGCGCGCGGACGACGAACGCCCACGAGAACCGGAACGGCATCGAGTCCGGCTGCCCCGGTCCCGGGGCGCCGAGCAGCACGAGGTGCGAGGCCGGCTCGAGCGCGGCGACGCGCAGGACGGCCTCGTCGGCGAGATGGACGTCGTCGCCCACGGCCAAGCCCTGCCAGCGCTCCTCGATCGCGTCGGCACTACGGATGTCCAGGCCGACCAGGTTCTCCAGCGCGTCGTACGAGTAGAACCCGCCGCGACCCTGGCCGAGCTGCACCAGCCACGGCCAGACCCCCGACGGCGGCGCGTCGACCGTGACCGCCCGCGTCGCGACGACGGCGCGCGCGTCGGGCACGAGGTCGTCGCCCGGGAGCACGCACTCGTGCTCGCCCTCCCACGTGCCCCACGTCTGGGTCATGCGCCGGGTGAGCAGGAGCGCCCCGACGGCGAGCGCCGCCGTCGCCACGACCCGGACCCCACGCACCGCTCCCATGACCCGATCCTCGGCCGCGCGCCGTGCCCGGCGCGAGGGCCGGAGGTCCCGAGCGTGGCCGCCCCTCGGCCGAAGGGTGGGCCGGAGGTGGGAGACTCGGAGCGTGCCGCACGCCCCCGCCCCCACCTCCCTGCGACCGACGAGCGCGGCCCTGCTCGACGTGCTGCGCGCGGGCGGGCGGCGCGACGAGCGGCTGCTGCACGTGCGCGAGCTGCCCGCGCGAGAAGGCGCGCAGGCAGAGTGGCCGGGGTGGGCCGACGCGTCGCTCGTCGCGGGCTACCGCGCGCTCGGCGTCGACCGCCCGTGGGAGCACCAGGTCATCGCGGCCGACGCCGCATGGTCGGGCCGCCACGTGGCGCTCGCCACGTCGACGGGGTCCGGCAAGTCGCTCGCGTTCTGGCTGCCCGCGCTCTCGTCGGTGCGGGCGGACGCCGCCGCGCGCGTCATGGATCCCGGCCGCATCGAGTCGGTGGTCCGGCGGGGGTCCGTGCTCTACCTGTCGCCCACCAAGGCGCTCGCCGCGGACCAGCTCTCGGGGCTCCAGCGGCTGCTCGACGCGGCCGGGACGCGCGACGTGCGGGTCGCGACGTGCGACGGCGACACGGGGCAGGACGAGCGGCGCTGGGTCCGCGAGCACGCCGACGTCGTGCTGACCAACCCGGACTTCCTGCACTTCGCTCTCCTGCCGTACCACCGCGGCTGGTCGCGGCTGCTGCGCGACCTGCGGTACGTCGTCGTCGACGAGGGCCACGCCTATCGCGGGGTGTTCGGCGCGCACGTGTCCCTCGTCCTGCGACGCCTGCGACGGCTCGCCGCGCACTACGCGCGCGAGGGCGACCGGCCGCCGACGTTCGTCGTCGCGTCGGCCACGACCGCCGACCCCGCGACGAGCGCCGCGCGCCTCGTGGGCGTCGAGCCCGACGACGTCGTGACGGTCGCGCAGGACACCTCGCCCGCGGGGCGCAAGACGTTCGCGCTGTGGGAGCCGCCGGTAGTCGTGGGCTTCGACGCGGCGTCCGCCGCCGGTCCCGCCGAGGGGCACGACGACGACCCGACCGTCCCGACGTCCGTCGACGCCGCACCGGAGCACCCGCGGCGCAGCGCGACGGCCGAGGCAGCGGACCTGCTCGCGGACCTCGTCATCGCGGGCGCGCGCACGCTCGCGTTCACGCGCTCGCGCCGAGGCGCGGAGTCGGTCGCGGTCCAGACGCAGGACAGCGTGCGTGTCGTCGACCCGCGGCTCGTCCGGCGCGTCGCCGCCTACCGCGGCGGGTACCTGCCCGAGGAGCGGCGCGAGCTCGAGGACGCCGTGCGCACGGGCGACGTCCTGGGCCTCGCGACGACCAACGCGCTCGAGCTCGGCGTCGACATCTCGGGCCTCGACGCCGTCCTCATCGCGGGGTGGCCGGGTACCCGCATGTCGGTGTGGCAGCAGGCGGGCCGCGCCGGGCGCGCCGGTGCGGACGGCCTCGTGGCGTTCGTCGCCCGGGAGGACCCGCTCGACACCTTCCTCGTGCACCACCCCGAGGCCGTGTTCGACGCCCCGCTCGAGGCGACCGTGTTCGACCCCGCGAACCCGTACGTCCTCGCGCCCCACCTGTGCGCGGCCGCGGCCGAGAACCCGCTGCGCTCCGACGACCTCGTGGCGTTCGGCGACCCTGACGCCGTGCGCGGCCTGCTCGACGTGCTCGTCGCCCGCGGCGCGCTGCGCCGTCGCGCGTCCGGCTGGTACTGGACGCACGCGCAGCCCGCGTCGGGCATGACCGACCTGCGCGGGTCGGGTGGCGCGCCCGTGCGGGTCGCCGAGGCCCGCACCGGCCGGCTGCTCGGCACGGTCGACGCCGCGTCCGCGGACGGGTCCGTGCACGACGGCGCGGTGTACGTCCACCAGGGGCGCACCTACGTCGTCGAGCACCTCGACCTCGCCGACCACGTCGCGCTCGTGCGCCGCCAGGACGTCGACCACGGGACGTGGTCGCGGTCCACGACGTCCATCACGATCGTCGACGACCCCGCGGACGGGGACGTCGCCGCGGGGCGCGAGGTCGTCGAGCGGAGCTGGGGGCCGGTCGGCTGGGGCTACGGCCCGGTCGACGTGTGCTCGCAGGTCGTGAGCTTCCAGCGCCGCCGACTCCCGGACCTGCAGGTGCTCGGCACCGAGACGCTCGACCTCCCCGAGCGCACGCTCCCCACGATGGCCGTGTGGTGGACCGTCCCGCAGGCGGTGATCGAGGAGGCGGAGGTCGACGCCGACGAGCTGCCCGGCGCGCTGCACGCCGCCGAGCACGCGTCGATCGGTCTGCTCCCCCTCCTCGCGACGTGCGACCGCTGGGACCTCGGCGGAGTGTCCACGGCGCTGCACGCCGACACCGGCGAGGCGACCGTGTTCGTGCACGACGCCTACCCCGGCGGGGCCGGCTTCGCCGAGCGCGGGTTCGAGCTCGGCGCGACGTGGCTGCGCGCCACGCGCGACGCCATCGCGCGCTGCCCCTGCCACGACGGCTGCCCGGCGTGCGTGCAGTCCCCCAAGTGCGGGTCGTACAACGCCCCGCTCGAGAAGGACGCTGCCGTCCGCCTGCTCGACGCCGTCATCGCCCACGCCCCGGAGGCCCAGGTTCTCGACCTCGGGAGCGACAGCCCCGACTCCACGAGAGACGGGCCTGACCTCGCGAGGTAGAACCGCAGGCCCACGAAGGAGAACCGGCCCCACGAGGCCGAACCCCGGCGCCGCGAGACAGAACCGTGGTTGCACGAGGTAGAACCGTGGTTACACGAGGTAGAACCGTGGTTGCACGAGGTAGAACCGTGGTTGCACGAGGTAGAACCGCGATCATCGTGCGGTCGCCGGGCCCGCGCGTGCGGCGGCGCTCGCCCGGCCCAGCGTGACACCGAGGACGGTGACGCCGGTGGTCGAGGCGACGTCCACTCGCACGACCCCACCGTCCTGCTCGCCGCACGCGGTGACCGACACCGCGTTACGGGCCGCAACCTCGCGGGCGCGACCGCACGGGTCCCAGCCGTCGCGAGCGGCCGCGGCGGCCGCGAGCGCCGCGAGGTCGGCCCCGGTCTGCGCCGCCCCACGTGCCGCCTGGGCGTGCGCGAGCGCGGCCAGCCCGAGGGCCAGGACGAGCACGGCGGCGACGACGCCGAGCACGAGCACCGTGCCCGCGCCGCGCTCCGCGTCGTGCGGCCCGATCCCGGCCTGGGCCGTACCGCGACCGGTCCTGCGGGCTCGCCGCGCACGCGCGGTCGGGCCTTCGCCGACCACGGCCCGTTCCGGGGTCATGGCTCGACCCACGCGACGGCCTCGCCGCTCGCGCGCAGGGGCGACGAGGAGAGCCACCCGCCGACGACGGGGGTCGTGACGCGGACCTCGACCCACGGGTCGCCGCGTACGACGCCGACGGTCGCGTCGTCCCCAGCCACCCGGAGCGCCGTCGCGCGCACGGTCGCGTCGTCCTCGCCGATCGCGGCAGCGCGTGCGGCGGCCCTCGCCGCGTCGGCGGAGCGCATCTGGGCGCCCGCCGCCGCGGCGAGGGTGAGGACGACGACGAGGACGAGGACGACCACCGGCAGCGCGACGGCGAGCTCGGCCGTGACCGCACCCCGCTCCTGGTCGTCGCGCGACCGGACCCCGCGGGACCGGACCCCGCGGGACCGAACCCCGCGCGAACGGACCTCCCGCGAGCAGACCTCCCGCGGGCGGAGCGCCCACGGCCGGGACCCGCGCCACGTACCGGTGCCCTTGCCTGCGTCCCGTCGCACGGCTCAGCCCAACGACAGCGCGCTGCGCACGATGCCGAGCAGCAGCTCGCGCACCTCGCCGCTCTTGAGCACGACGATGAGCAGTCCGGCGAAGCCCGCCGCCGCGACGGTCGCGATGGCGTACTCCGCGGTCGCGAGACCGGCCTCACCGTCCTGTCCCGTGCTCGTCCCCGTCAGGCGCGCAAGCACGCGCCGAATCCGTCCTGGCATGTCAGGTCTCCCCTCTCGTGGCCCGCGTCCGCGGGCGGTCCAGGACACCGTGGCGGGTCGACGGCCGGGTACGCACCGTGCCCGGCGCCGCCGGTGGACGGGACCCTCGCGCGACTGACCTGTGGACGGCGTCGGTCCCCGACCCTCGGGCATCGTCGCGGAAAGGGCCCTGCCCGCGTGCACGCGCCGAGTCTCCGCGCTCGCCGGTCGCGGCCCGTCTCGGACTCCTGCTCGGGGCGCAGGATCTCCCTGCGCACGGCGCCACGCGCCACCACGTCCCGTGCGAGCGGGTACATGGTGCGCAGCCCTCGGTCGAACGGGCAGTCGCCCGCGGGGACGTCGTGGACCGCCGCGACCGCCGCGACCGCCGCGACCGTCGCGACCGTCGCGACCGTCGCGACCGTCGCGAGGATGCTCGCCCACGCCTGGCCGAACCTGGTCGGGACGGACCTGGTCGGGACGGACCTGGTCGGGACGGACCTGGTCGGCGGGCGTTCCCGCCACCGAGCTGGTCGTCAGGACCGCCACGTCGGGGGCGTCCACCCATCCCAGCAGCCGGGGCCCGCGTATCCCGCTGTCGGCCGCCCACCGCACGCGGTCACGCTCACCAGCGAGCTGCGGCTACCTCGTCGCCGCTCGCGACCTTCGCGTGCCGAGCACCGTCCTTGCTCACGAAGACCCAGGTGGACGACTCGCCGCCACCGACCTCCTCCCAGAGCCGCTGGGCGAGGGCTCCCCGCTCGGTCGGGCCGACGGCGGTCGCAACCTTGGACCCGCCGTAGCGAGCGGCCCGTCGGTACGGCAGGAACGGCAAGACCGGCACTTGTGCTCGACCCAGCACGAGCAAGAACCGGGCACGAGCACGGGCCTGGCACCGGTGCGGGACCCAGCGCTGACAGTCCGTCAGTCCGTCAGTCCTTCAGTCCGGCAGTCCGGAAGTCCGGAAGTCCGGCAGGGTCGGCTACCCGCCCAGCAGACCGGAGCCGAGGGAGACGAGGACGGGTACGAGCCCGACGAGCACGAACGCCGGGAGGAAGCACGCGCCGAGCGGGAGCACGAGGTGCACGGCGAGGCGCGCCGCGGCGGCCTTCGCCGAGGCGGTCCGGTCCTGTCGGGACGCCTGCGCCGCAGCCCGCAGCGCGGGTGCGGGGGCGGCGCCGTGCAGCCAGGCCGGACGCAGCGCGCGCTGCACGACCGCGAGCCGCGGTGGCGCCGTCGCCCAGGCGGCGTCCCACGACGCGCCGAGGAGGAGCGCGGCGCCCGCGGCTCGCAGGCCGGCACCCTCCCGACCACCGACGCACGACCCGACCACGTCCAGAGCACGCGGGACGGCCGCACCGGAATGGACCGCCGCCGCCAGGAGCTCGAGGAGCACGCCCGTCTCGAGGGGCCCGGCGTCGTCCGGGTCTCCCCGACCTCCGCCTCGCGCCTCCCTCCCACGCCGCGCCCCGGCGGGGCGGCCGGCGGCGCCCTGCGCGCGTCGCGACACCACGACGGCCCGCCGCGCGACGGCCGCCCGCGTCGCCCACCACGGCGCGGTCGCCGCCAGGACCCACGCCGTCACCAGGAGCGCGGTCACCGGTCCTCCCCCGCGCTGCGCGCCCGCTCGACGAGACGCGCGGACCAGGTGCGGCCCGCGAGCAGGAGCACGAGGCCGAGCAGGATCCCGGCCGTCCCGAGGCCGCCGTCGGTCGCGGTGCCGAGCGGGTCGGCACCGAGGACGTAGCCCAGCAGCACACCGACCGCCGGGAGCCACAGGAGCACGCGCGCGGTCGCCCGGGGCCCGGCGAGCGCCGCGTCCCGCTCCGCGCGGGCCTCGGCGTCCGCCGCGACCGAGGCCGCGACCTCGTCGAGCACGGAGGCGAGCGGCGCGCCCACCTCCACCGCCAGCCGGCACGCCGCCACGAGGGCCCGCGCGGTCGCGGGCCCGCCCACGTGCGGCGCGAGCTCGGCGACCCGTGGGACACCCGCGGCGTCGACCCGCACCCCGACCGCCCGCTCCCACGCGACGCCGGGCGCGGCACCGGACCGCAGGAGCGACCCCACCTGCGTCACGACGACGCGCACCAGCTCCGGCACCGCCCGCGCCCGGGACCGGCGCCGCAGGAACGCCGGTCGCCCGGGACGCGGCGACGAGGTGCCGACGACGCTCCGGGCCCGGCGCCCGCCCCGCGCTGCCACGCACCAGACCGCGGCCCCCACGAGCACGCCCACGAGGACCGTCATGCGCGCCTCACGCGCACCACCGCGCCACGAGCTCGTCCCAGGCCGGGCCGGCGACCGGCCCGGTGGCGCTCGTGCTGCCGCCGTCGCCGCCGTCGCGTGCGGAACCGTCGCGCGGGCCCGGCACCCCGTCCCACGAGGCCGCGACGTCGACCCGGAGCCCGGCCCGGACGTCGCCACGCACGACCCCGACCTGGGCGAGCACGCGCCGGGTCGTGCCGCCCGCGCGCACACGGCGCAGGTGCAGCACGACGTCCAGCCCGCCGACCGCCTGTGCCGCCACGGCGGCACGGTCCATGCCCGCGAGCGCCGCCAGCGCCTCGAGACGGGCGGGGATCACCTCGACGTCGTTGGCGTGGATCGTCGCCAGGCCGCCCTCGTGACCGGTGTTGAGGGCCATGAGCACCTCGCGGACCTCCGCCCCACGGCACTCGCCGAGCACGATGCGATCGGGGCGCATCCGCAGCGCGGCGCGCACGAGGTCGGCGAGGTCGACCTCTCCGGCACCCTCGACGTTCGCCCGCCGCGCGGTGAGCGGGACGACGTGCGGGTGGTCCGGGTCGAGCTCGCGCGCCTCCTCCACGCAGACGATGCGCTCGTCCGGCGGGACGAGCGCGAGCAGCGCGGCGAGCAGCGTCGTCTTGCCCGTGCCGGTGCCGCCCGAGACGAGCACGCTCGCGCGCCGGGCGACGAGCCCGCGCAGGACCGGCTCCCAGGCACCCGGGACCGTGCCGGACGCGACGAGATCGGCCATCCCGAACGTCCGCGTCCGCAGCACGCGCAGCGAGATCACGGCCCCAGGCCCGCACACGGGCGCCACCACCGCATGGAGTCGCGTCCCGTCGGGGAGCCGCGCGTCGACCACGGGCGACGCGTCGTCGAGGCGCTGCCCGCCCGCGGCGGCGAGCCGTACGGCCAGCGACCGCACGGCCTCCGGCCCGCCGAGCGGGACGACGACCCGTTGGAGTCCCGCGCCACGGTCGACCCAGACCTCGTCCGGACCGTTGACGAGCACGTCGGTCACACCCGGCTCGTCGAGGTAGCGCTGGAGCGGGCCGGCGCCGAAGATCTCCGCGTGCGCCGTGCGGGTGAGCTCCCGCAGGGCGGTGGTACCGAGCACGCGCCCGGACGCCCGCAGCGCGTCGGCGACGGCCGCGTCGTCGGGTCCCGTCCCCGTCCCGCCTCCCGGCTCGGCGCCGGCCCGCACGAGGCGGTCCCGGACGCCGTCGAGCAGCGGGCCGCGCCCCCGCCCGGTCCGCCCGGGAACGGAGCCCTGCCCGCTCACCCGGGGCTCCCCGCGTACCGCGCCGCGAGGTCCCGTCCTGCGCGGACGACCGGCCCCCGCCCGACGCACGGGCCCTGGCCGCGCTCGATCGCCCCGGCGAGCGCCCGGTCCCAGCCGACCGTCGCGGCGACCTCGAGCCCGACGGCGTCCGCGACCTCGCCGCCGGACAACCGCCCCGGAGACGGCCGGCGCAGCACGAGCGCCGCCGCACCGGGGACCCGGTCGCGCACCGCCGCGGCGCCCGCGACCCCGGCCACGTCGAGCGGCGTCACGACCAGCACCTCGTCGCACGCCCCGAGCAGCCCGGCACCGACCGCGCCCGACCCGATCCCGGCACGGTCGACGTCGAGCACGAGCACGCCCGACCGCGCGGACGTGACCTCGGCGAGCCCCGCCACGACGTCCGCGAGCGCCGCCGGCTCCGGTCCGCCGCCGCGCTCGGTGCTGACGACCGGGACCGTGCCCCACCGCGGCAGGCGTGCGAGGAGGTCCTCGCCGTCGAGCCGGCCGCGCGCGTCGGCGAGGTCGGGCCAGCGCACCCCCGGGTCCTGCTCGATCCCGAGGAGCACGTCGAGACCACCGCCCACGAGGGCGAGGTCGACCAGGCAGGTGGGTGCGCGGCGTCGCGCCACCGCGCGGACGAGCGAGGCCGCGACGACGCTCGCCCCCGCCCCGCCGCGTGCTCCCACCACCGCTACGACCGCTCCGCCCATCGCGTCCTCCCCCGCTGCCCTGTCGACCGGCGCCCCACCCTGCCCTGACCGGCGGGGCGTCGTCGGGCAGGCCGCGCGACCTGTGGAAGGGGCCCCCGGCGAGCGCTCCTGTGGACGGCCTCGTTCCGCGGCTAGGCTCGCGACCGTGACCCCGCTCCCGGACCCGACGGACCCGCCGCGCACCGGCAGGGTCGCCGCGTTCTTCGACCTGGACAAGACGATCATCGCGACGTCGTCGGCCGCGGCGTTCTCCCGGCCGTTCTTCGCCGGCGGGCTCATCAACCGCGGGGACGTGCTGCGCAGCGCGTACGCGCACTTCCTGTTCATGGTGGGCGGGGCCGACGCGGACCAGACCGAGCGCATGCGCGCGCACCTGTCGAACCTCGTGACCGGCTGGGACGTGGCCACGGTGTCGCGCATCGTGGAGGAGACGCTGCACGAGCACATCGACCCCGTCGTCTACGCGGAGGCGGTCGAGCTCATCGAGTCCCACCACGAGCACGGGCACGACGTCGTCATCGTGTCGGCGTCGGGGAGCGAGGTCGTCGAGCCCATCGCGGCGGTGCTGGGCGCCGACCACGCGATCTCGTCGCGCATGGCCGTCGAGGACGGCCGGTACACGGGCGCGATCGACTTCTACGCGTACGGCGAGAACAAGGCCCTCGCGCTCCGCGAGCTCGCCGAGCGCGAGGGGTACGACCTGGACGCGAGCTACGCCTACTCCGACTCCGTGACCGACGCCCCCATGCTGGGCGCCGTCGGGCACGCGTTCGTCGTCAACCCCGACCGGACGCTGCGCCGGCTCGCCGCGGAGCACGGCTGGGGCGCCCTGACCTTCTCGAAGCCCGTCGCCCTGCGGTCGCACCTCGCCGGGTCGACGCCGGCCCTCGCCGCGGCGGGGGTCGTCGCGCTCGGCGTCGCGGCGTGGGTCGTCTGGCGCGCGCTGCGCCGTCGAGGCCGCGGCTGAACGACGCGCGGGCCGGGGTCGCGAGCCGCCTCCCACCGCCCGCGGAAGGGGCCGATCCGGACCTCCCGGACCAACCGCACCGCGGGCGTTCGAACGCTGTAGAACACGGTGTGGAAGTACCCGAGGAGCGGTTGCGCCCGCCGACCGTCCGGGCTGTGATGGAGGGACAACAGCATCTCGGCGGTACCCACGCGCAGGAAGTCCACGTAGGGACTCGCTGACCGGACGAGACCCGGCCACGACGGCCACCTCGCGCCGTTGCAGCGGACACGGTTGCACGCCTGATAGCCGCCGCGATGCTGGCGGGACGGCGCTCCTGAGGGGGCGCCGTCGTCGTGCCGGGCGCGTGGTCGCCGCGCGATACTGGAGACCATGACGTCAGCGCCGAGTGTCTCCTCCTCCATCACCGTCCGCCTCCAGGTCGAGGCGCGCCCCACCGCCGTGAGCGAGCTGACGACGGCGATCGAGCACACGGGCGGGATCGTGTCCGCGCTCGACGTCACGGCGTCGGGCCACGAGCGCATCACGGTCGACGTCACGGTCGCGACGCGCGGCGAGGAGCACGCCGGGCAGATCGTCGAGGCGCTGCGCGCGCTGCCGGGCGTCGTGGTCGACCGCGTCTCCGACCGCACGTTCCTGCTGCACCTGGGCGGCAAGCTGCAGATCGAGCCCAAGGTGCCGATCCGCAACCGCGACGACCTGTCGATGATCTACACGCCCGGCGTCGCGCGCGTGTGCGAGGCCATCGCGGCCAAGCCCGACGACGCGCGCCGCCTCACGATCAAGCGCAACACCATCGCGGTGGTCACCGACGGCTCGGCCGTGCTCGGGCTGGGCGACATCGGCCCGCTCGCCTCGCTGCCCGTCATGGAGGGCAAGGCCGCGCTGTTCAAGCGGTTCGCGGACATCGACGCGTTCCCCATCGCGCTCGACACGACCGACGTCGACGAGATCGTGCGCACCGTCAAGGCCATCGCGCCCGTGTTCGCGGGCATCAACCTCGAGGACATCTCGGCGCCGCGCTGCTTCGAGATCGAGGCACGCCTGCGTGCCGAGCTCGACATCCCCGTGTTCCACGACGACCAGCACGGCACGGCGATCGTCGCGCTCGCGGCGCTGACGAACGCGCTGAAGGTCGTGGGCAAGGACCTGCCGGACGTGCGCATCGTGCTGTCGGGTGCGGGTGCCGCCGGGACGGCGGTGCTCAAGCTCCTGCTCGCTGCGGGCGCGCACGACGTCGTCGTCGCGGACATCGAGGGCGTCGTCCACCCCGACCGTCCGGGGCTGTCCCCCGCGCTCGCCTGGACGGCGGCCAGCACCAACCCGCGGCACGTCACCGGGACGCTGCGCGAGGCCGTCGTGGACGCGGACGTCTTCATCGGCGTGTCCGCGCCCGACGTCCTCACGGGCGACGACGTCGCGCGCATGGCGCCCGGCGCGATCGTCTTCGCGATGGCGAACCCGCGCCCCGAGGTCGACCCGGTCGAGGCGGCACGGCACGCGGCGATCGTCGGCACCGGGCGCTCCGACTTCGCGAACCAGATCAACAACGTCCTCGCGTTCCCCGGAGTGTTCCGCGGACTCCTCGACGCGCAGTCGCACCGCATCACCGACGGGATGCTGCTCGCCGCGGCCCGCGCCCTCGCGTCCGCGATCCACGAGGACCAGCTCAACCCCACCTACATCATCCCGAGCGTGTTCAACCCCGAGGTGACGACGCTCGTCGCCGCCGCCGTCGAGCGGGCCGCGCGCGCCGCCGACGAGGCCGAGCCCGCCGCGCTCACCGGCGGGCTCCCGCGCGTCGCGCCCGCGACGGCACCCACGTCGGGCTCGCCGACCTCGACCACCACCCCGGAGGCCTGACCGTGCAGCGCGTCACCACCCGCAACGCCGCGTTCCAGCAGTGGGAGTCGCTGCTCACCAACCGCACCAAGCGGCACCGCGCGGGCGAGATGGTCGTCCAGGGGGTGCGCCCGATCACGCTCGCCGTCGAGTCGGGCTGGACCGTGCGGACGTGGCTCGTCGACGCGGACCGGTCGCTGTCGAGCTGGGCGCACGCGATGCTCGACCGGGTGCGCACCCAGCGGTTCGCCGTGTCGTCGGAGCTGATGCGCGAGCTCGGCGGCAAGGAGGACGACGCGCCCGAGCTGCTCGCGATCGTCGCGACGCCGCCCGACGACCTGGGGCGGATCGCCGCGGGCGGCCGCGGCCCGAGGGGGGACACCGCGTTCCTCGGCGTCGTGCTCGACCGACCCACGAGCCCCGGGAACGTCGGGACCGTCGCGCGGTCGCTCGACGCGTTCGGGGGCGGCGGGCTGATCGTCGCGGGGCACGCCGCGGACCCGTACGACCCGCGCGCCGTCCGCGCCAGCACCGGCTCGATCTTCTCCGTGCCGACCGTCCGCGTGCCCGCAGGGCGCGACGTCCTCGACTGGGTCTCCACGCAGCGCTCCGCCGGGGTCCCGCTGACGCTGCTCGGGACCGACGAGCACGGCGACGTCGAGCTCGCCGAGCACGACCTGACCGGCCCGACGCTCGTCCTCACCGGCAACGAGACGACCGGTCTCAGCGCGGGATGGCGCGACGCGTGCGACGTCATGGTGAGCATCCCCATGCTCGGCACGGCGAGCTCGCTCAACGCCGCGAGCGCCACCACGGTCGTCCTGTACGAGGCCGTGCGCCAGCGCCGGGCGCGCTGACGGGGGCCGGTTCCGGGGACCGCGCGACCGGCGCGGGTCGCAGCCCGGGCAGTTTGCGAGCGATCCCGCCGAATGGTGGACCCTTGTGACCGCGCTCACGACGACGGGTCTAGACTCCCGAAGGTCGGGGCCCGCCGCGGTGGGCGTCCGACCGCCCTGCGCCCGCCGCCGCTCCCCGGTGGCCCACGCGCGGGCGCCGCACCAGAGTCGATGCGCACCGGAGGTCAGCGTGCCAGAGAACGAGTCCACCACTGCCCAGCCCGGGTTGGAGAACCTCCTCCACGAGACCCGGAGCTTCCCGCCGAGCCCGGAGCTCGCCGCGCAGGCGAACGCGACGCCGGAGCTCTACGAGGAGGCGCGGGCCGACAGGCTCGCGTTCTGGGCGCGGCAGGCGAACGACCTCGTCACGTGGCGCACGCCCTTCACCGAGACGCTCGACTGGTCGCAGGCTCCCGTCGCGCGGTGGTTCGCCGACGGCACGCTCAACGCCGCGTACAACGCGGTGGACCGTCACGTCGAGGCGGGCCTGGGCGACCGGGTCGCGATCCACTTCGAGGGCGAGCCGGGCGACACGCGCACGGTGACGTACGCGGAGCTCCAGCGCGACGTGTCGCGTGCTGCCAACGCGCTCGCGGCGCTCGGTGTGGAGACGGGCGACCGCGTCGTCATCTACCTGCCGATGGTCGTCGAGGCCGTCGTGGCGATGCTCGCGTGCGCGCGCATCGGCGCCCCGCACTCGGTCGTCTTCGGCGGGTTCTCGGCCGACGCGCTGCGCAGCCGCATCGCTGACGCCGAGGCGAAGCTCGTCATCACGGCCGACGGCGGGTACCGCCGCGGCGCGGCATCGGCGCTCAAGCCGGCGGTCGACGAGGCGCTCGCGCCCAAGGAGGGCGCGGACCCGACGACGGTCGAGCACGTGCTCGTCGTGCGCCGCACGGGCCAGGACACGGCCTGGACGGACGGCCGCGACGTGTGGTGGCACGACGCGCTCGAGTCGGCCGACACGACGCACACGCCCGTGTGGGTCGAGGCCGAGCACCCGCTGTTCATCCTCTACACGTCCGGGACGACCGGGAAGCCGAAGGGCATCCTCCACACGACCGGCGGGTACCTCACCCAGGCCGCGTACACCCACCGCAACGTCTTCGACCTCAAGGCCGAGACGGACGTCTACTGGTGCACCGCCGACATCGGCTGGGTCACAGGCCACTCGTACGTCGTCTACGGCCCGCTGCTCAACGGCGCGACGCAGGTGATCTACGAGGGCACCCCGGACTCCCCGCACCAGGGCCGCTGGTGGGAGATCGTCCAGAAGTACGCAGTCTCGATCCTCTACACCGCGCCGACCGCGATCCGCGCGTGCATGAAGTGGGGCGAGGAGATCCCGGCGAAGTTCGACCTGTCGTCGCTGCGCGTGCTCGGGTCGGTGGGCGAGCCCATCAACCCCGAGGCCTGGATGTGGTACCGCCGCGTCATCGGCGGCGACCGCACGCCGATCGTCGACACGTGGTGGCAGACGGAGACGGGCGCGATCATGATCTCGCCGCTGCCGGGCGTCACCGCCGCCAAGCCGGGCTCCGCCCAGGTTCCGCTCCCGGGCATCGTCGCGGACGTCGTCGACGACGAGGCGCACTCCGTGCCGAACGGCGGCGGCGGGTACCTCGTGCTGTCCGAGCCGTGGCCGTCCATGCTGCGCGGCATCTGGGGCGACCTCGAGCGCTTCAAGGACACGTACTGGTCGCGCTTCCCGGGCATCTACTTCGCGGGCGACGGCGCCAAGAAGGACGAGGACGGTGACATCTGGCTCCTCGGGCGCGTCGACGACGTCATGAACGTCTCGGGCCACCGCCTCTCCACCACGGAGATCGAGTCGGCGCTCGTCTCCCACGAGATCGTCGCGGAGGCCGCGGTCGTCGGCGCGAGCGACGACCTCACGGGCCAGGCCGTCGTCGCGTTCGTCATCCTGCGCGGCGAGCACGCGGCCAGGGCCGCGGACGCCGACGGCGCCGCCGCCGTGCAGACCGAGCTGCGCAACCACGTGGCGAAGGAGATCGGCCCGATCGCCAAGCCCAAGCGCATCCTCGTCGTGCCGGAGCTGCCCAAGACCCGGTCCGGCAAGATCATGCGCCGCCTGCTGCGCGACGTCGCGGAGAACCGCACCGTCGGCGACGCGACGACCCTCGCCGACTCGTCGGTGATGGACCTCATCTCGGTCGGCCTCCAGAAGCCGTCGTCCACCGACGACTGACCGGCCCACCGCCGACCACGGGGTCGGTGTCGTCCTCCGCGCGAGGACGGCACCGACCCCGTTCTCGTGCGCGGACAGGCTCGGGCTCGGCGGCGGGCGTCGTCGCCTAAGCGGTTCAGTCCCTGCCCGACGGCGGTCCCGCGCCCGCACGATGTCGGGGCACGCCGACCCGGGCGTGCGCAGCCGACAGAGACGAGGTCGTCCGATGAGCCGCACCGCCCCTGTACCCGACGCCGACGCCGCCCGCCCGCCCGGGACCGGACGGTCCGCCCCGTTCGTCGCGGCGCTCGCGACCGCCGCGGTCCTCGCCACGTGCGGCGCGGTCGCGACCGCCGCCGCACGGTCCGCGACCGCCGCCGAGGCGGACGCGCCGCCGGGCATCCACGTCGCGGACGGCCGGGTCGTCGAGGCCGACGGCACGGACCTCGTGCTGCGCGGCGTCAACCACGCGCACACCTGGTACGCCCACGAGACGGGCTCCTTCGCCGACATCAAGGCCGCGGGCGCGAACTCCGTGCGTGTCGTGCTCTCGAGCGGCGACCGATGGACGCGGAACTCCCCCGAGGACGTCGCGGCGGTCGTCGACCTGTGCGAGGAGAACCGCCTCGTGTGCGTCCTCGAGGTGCACGACACGACGGGGTACGGCGAGCCGCAGCACGCGCCGGGAGCGGTGTCGCTGGACCGGGCCGTCGACTACTGGGAGGACCTGTACCCGACGCTCGCGGGCACCGAGGACTTCGTCCTCGTCAACATCGGCAACGAGCCGTACGGCAACGACGAGACCACCAACGCGACGTGGGCCGCGGACACGTCGGCGGCGATCCAGCGCCTGCGCACGATCGGGTACGAGCACGCGGTCGTCGTCGACGCCCCGAACTGGGGCCAGGACTGGAAGCGGACGCAGTACGACCAGGCCGGGCAGGTCTTCGCCGCCGACCCGGACGCCAACACGATCTTCTCCGTCCACATGTACGGCGTGTACGCGCAGGCGGCGACGGTCACGGGCTACCTCGAGCACTTCGTCGCCGAGGGCCTGCCGCTGATCGTCGGGGAGTTCGGGAACACGCACTCGGACGGCGACGTCGACGAGGACGCGATCCTCGCCGAGTCGCGGCGCCTCGGGATCGGTTGGCTCGGCTGGTCGTGGAGCGGCAACGGTGGCGGAGTCGAGTACCTCGACCTGGTCCAGGGCTTCGACCCCGCGCGCCCGAGCGCGTGGGGCACGCGCCTGATCGACGGGCCGGACGGTCTGCGCGAGACCGCGGTCGAGGCGTCATGGTTCGGCGGCGACGGACCGGTGGACCCGCCGGACCCCACCGACCCGCCCGACCCGACCGACCCGCCGGACGACGCGGCGTGCTCCGCGACCGTCCGGGTCGCGAACGCCTGGCCCGGCGGGTGGCAGGGCGAGCTCGTCGTCACGGCGGGGGACGCCGCGGTCACGGGCTGGACGGCGACGTTCGCGCTGCCGTCGGGCACAGCCGTCGCGCAGCTCTGGGGCGGCGTGCACGGCACGACCGCCTCGGGCGTGCAGGTGACGAACGCTGCGTGGAACGGCGCCCTCGCCGCGGGCGGCACGGCGACCGTCGGGTTCATCGCGACGGGCGCCGCCCCGACCACCGCCACCACGGCGGGCTGCACCGCTCCCTGAGCCCGCACGCCGGACGCGGGACCGGCGACCGGACCGCCCGGGTCCGGTCGCCGTCCCGCGCCGCGCGGTCGATATGTCCGTGCCGGGCGTCCCGCGGACGGCGTAGCGTCGAGACGTGCCACCCGTTCCCGCGGCCGACGGTCGCGCCCTCCTCGTCGAGCAGCTCGACCTGCGCAGCGACTGCGCGCGCTGCACCGGCCTGTGCTGCGTGGGGCTGCACCTCGTGCGCTCCGCCGACTTCGCGATCGACAAGCCCGCGGGCACCCCGTGCCCGAACCTGCGCTCCGACTTCGGCTGCGGCATCCACGCGCAGCTGCGCGAGTCCGGGTTCCCGGGCTGCGTCGCCTACGACTGTCTGGGTGCGGGCCAGCGCGTGACGGCGGCCGTCCGGTCCGCGCACGGCGGCGCCACGTGGCGCGACGACCCGGCCGCAGCGCGCGACGCGTTCGCCGCGCTCCCCGTCGTCACCCAGCTCCACGAGCTGCTCTGGTACCTCACCGAGGTGCTCGCGCTGCCCGCGGCGGCGCCCGTGCACGACGACGCCCGGCAGGCCCTCGACCGGACCGCACCCCTTGCGGACCTCGCCCCGGCCGCCCTGCTCGCGCTCGACGTCGGCGCCGTCCGCCGCGACGTCGGGCCGCTCGTCGACCGCGCGAGCGTGCTCGTGCGCGACTCCGCCCGGCGCGCCGCGACGCGCCGGCTTCCCCGTCGGGGAGCGGCGGACGCCGGACCGCGGTCCGCAGGCGGCCGAGGACCCGCCGCGGGCCACGACCGGCGGAAGCCGGGGCACGCCGTCGAGCACCGGGTGCCGGACGGCGGTGTGCGGCGCCGCCTGCGACCCGGCGCGGACCTCGTCGGTGCCGACCTGCGCGGGCTCGACCTCACCGGGTCCGACCTCCGGGGCGCGCTGCTGCTCGGCGCCGACCTGCGCGGCGCCCGGCTCGACGCCGTCGACCTCCTCGGTGCGGACCTGCGCGGTGCCGACGCGCGCGGTGCGGACCTCTCGCGTGCGCTCTTCCTCACCCCGGCGCAGGCAGCCGCGGTCCGCCGCTGACAGGGCACCACGCGAGGTCGGCACTCACAGCCGAGATCGGCAGCCACGACGACCGATCTCGGCCGGGAGTGCCGACCTGGGCGGGACCGACCTCAGCGCAGCGTGGCCCGCCGCGCCAGCGGCGCCGCCACCACCGCGCACACGACGACGAGGGCCGCCGCGCCCCACGCGAGCGCGCCGTACGACGAGAAGCCGATGATCGCCCCGGCGAGGATGCCGCCGACCGCGCCGCCCGAGTTCATCGCGAGGTCGGAGAGGCCCTGGACGGACGTGCGTGACGGACCGGGCGTGGCGTCGACGAGCAGCGCCGACCCGGCGACGAGCCCGCACGACCACCCGAGCCCGAGCAGCACGAGGCCGACCGTCAGCCGCGCGGAGTCCTCGCCCGGCGCACCCGCCACCACGACGGCCGCCGCGAGGAGCAGCGCACCCCCGACGTAGAGCACGCGCGCGTGCCCGACCCGGTCCGCGAGCCAGCCCACCACCGGGCTGAGCGCGTACATGCCCGCGATGTGCGCGCTGATGACGAGGCCGACGACCTGGAGCGTCGCGCCGCCGTGGTTCATGTGGACGGGGGTCATGGACATGAGCCCGACCATGACGAGGTGGCTGAGGACGATCGCGCCGAGGGCGAGTCGCGCCGTCGGGCTGGCAGACACGACGGCCCACCCCGCGCGCAGCCCGTCGCGCCACGACGACCCCTTGCCGTCGCCCGGTCCGGAACCCGGCACGGTGCCCCCCTCATCGGTCGTCGTGCGCGACGCGAGCAGCGGGTCCGGCCGCAGCCACACCGCGACGACGGCCGCCGCCAGCGCGAACGCGACCGCCGCGAGGAGGAACGGCGCCGCGCTCGGCGCGGTCGAGCCCTGCTGCGCGTGCGCGTCGCCGAGGCGCAGGCCGGGGCCGGCGACGCGGTCCGCGAGCCCGGCGAGCGTGGGCCCGACGACGGAACCGACCGTCGTCGCCCACACGACCACCGACAGGTCGCGCGCCCGCCGCTGGGGCGTCGCGAGGTCGGTCGCGGCGAACCGGGACGCGAGCCCGGCGGCCGTGCCCGACCCGAACAGCAGCATCGCCACGACGAGCAGGGGCCACGCGCCGACGAGCACGGCGACCGTCGCGAGGACCGCGCCGCCGGTCGCGACGCCGAAGCCGAGGAGCAGGGACGGCCGCCGCCCGCGCTGCCCGGCGACGTGCGCGAGCGGCAGCGCGACGAGCGCGGCGCCGACGACCCCCGACGTCGAGGTGAGCCCCGCGATCGCGTCGGACCCCGAGAGCGCGGACGCGACGAGCGGGGCGACCGCGATCCCGCTCGCGACGCCGACCCCCGAGAGCACCTGCGTCGCGACGAGCGTCGTGAGGGTGCGGCGCTGCGTCGGGAGGGCGGGGTCGTCGGGCGCGGACGCGGGGCGCACGGACGACGGGTCGGGGACGGGCGGTTCGGTGCTCACCGGTGCACGGTAGGCCGCGGCGGGCGTCCTGACGAGGGCTTACACCGCCACCGCGAGGCGAGATCCTGCCGCGTCTCCGGGTACCCGGCTCGCCCGCAGGACGCGCAGCACTCCCCGCGCGGCCTCGCGACCGGCCCGGTTCGCGCCGATCGTCGACGCGCTCGGCCCGTACCCGACGAGCTGGACCCGCCGGTCGCGGGCCGCCGTCGTGCCGTCGAGGACGATCCCGCCGCCGGGCTCGCGCAGGGCGAGCGGCGCGAGGTGGTCGAGCGCGGCGCGGAACCCGGTGGCCCAGAGGACGACGTCGGCAGGCTGGAAGAGCAGGCCGTCGTCGTTCGCCCCCGCGGCCCACTCGACGCCCGACGGCGTCACCCGCTCGAACATCGGCCGGCGGCGCAGCACGCCGCTCGCGATCCCGGCGCGGTAGCGCGGCGAGAGCGGCAGCCCCGTGACCGAGACCACGCTCCCCGGCGGGAGGCCCGCGGACGTCCGCTCGGCGACCCGCGCGACCGCGGCGCGCCCGAGCTCGGGCGAGAACTCCTCCTCGACCCAGACGGGCTCGCGGCGCGTGACCCACGTGGTGCCGGACGCGTGCGGGGCGATCTGGAGCAGGAGCTGCGTCGCGGACGCCCCGCCGCCCACGACGACGACGTGCTGCCCCGCGAAGTCCTCGGCGGCGCGGAAGTCGTGCGTGTGGAGCTGGCGGCCGCGGAACGTCTCCATCCCCGGGTAGCGGGGCCAGAACGGCCGGGTCCACGTGCCCGTCGCGTTGACGAGGGTGCGCGTGCGCACGGTGAGCCGTCGGGCGTCCGGCCCGGCGCCGACCGTCGCGCGCACGCGCAGCAGGGCCGGGTCGTCGGGGTCCTGGGCCACGTCGTCGACCGTGACCGGGCGCACGACGCGCAGGCCGTTCTCGCGCTCGTACGCGGCGTAGTAGCGCGGCACGGCGACGTTGGCGCGCTCCGCGGGGTCCCCGGCCGGCAGGGGGACGCCCGGGAGGTCGTGCACGGCGTGCGTCTCGGCCATCGTCAGCGAGTCCCAGCGGTCCTGCCACGCCCCGCCGGGGCCGCGACCGCCGTCGAGCACGAGCGGGTCCAGCCCGGCACGGCGCAGGTGGTAGGCCGCGGACAGCCCCGCCTGTCCGGCACCGACGACCACGACGTCCACCGTCTCCCGCGCGTCCGTCACCTCGCTCACGACCGCCTCAACGACCCCGGCCCGCCGAACCTTCCCGGGGCATCCGACACTGTGCCGAACACGACATGGGGGTCGCTCTGGGCACGTCGACGACCCCCATGTCGTGCTCGACGGCGGGTGGTGTCGTTCTCGCGGACGGGCGGGAGCGGTCTGCGGGGGCAAGATGGACCGGTGGAGACCGCGATCCTCTGGCACACCGGCCCGCTCATCGACGACGTCGAGATCGCGCAGGTCCACGATCTCGCCGCCGCCGCCGAGCGCGAGGACGGCGTCGCCGCCCTCTCGGAGCAGCCGCTGCTCAACCTGCGCGCGGCGACGGACGACGTCGTGCACCTCCTCACGTGGCGCGCGGGCGAGCTCGCGGGGTACGCCCAGGTGGACAAGCGCGGCGAGGCGCCGAGCGCCGAGCTCGTGGTCCGCCCCGAGCACCGGCGGCACGGGCTCGGGTTCCACCTGCTCGGCAGCGCGGCCGACCGCGCGGCCGAGCCCCGCCCGAGCGACCCCGACCACGACGGGCAGCCGCACCCCGGCGCGGAGACCGACGGCGAGCCCGCCCGGACGCCGCGCCCGCCGCTGCGCGTCTGGGCCCACGGCGATCTCCCCGCGGCCCGCGGCCTCGCCGCGAGGGCCGGGTACGAGGTCGTGCGCGAGCTGCTCGTCCTCGAGCGGCCGCTCGGCGGCACGGGGGCGCACCCGCGTCCCGAGATCCCCGCGGGCCTGCGGCTGCGCGCGTTCGTGCCGGGGGACGACGACGACGCGTGGGTCGGGGCCAACGCGGCAGCGTTCGCGCACCACCCGGAGCAGGGCCGGCTCGCGGTCGACGACCTGCGCGCGCGCATGCGCGAGGACTGGTTCGACGCCGCGGGCCTCCTGCTCCTGGAGCGCACCCCGACTCCCGGTTCCGGGACGCCGGAGCTCGTCGGGTTCGTGTGGACCAAGATCCCGACCGGCCAGCCCGACGACGCGCGCGAGGGCGAGATCTACGTCGTCGGCGTGGTCCCGACCGCCCAGGGCGAGGGGCTCGGCCGGCTGCTGACCGCCGTCGGGCTCGCGCACCTCGCCGAGCGGGGCGCGACCACCGCGGTGCTGTACGTCGACGGCGACAACGTGCCCGCCGTGCGCACGTACGAGCGCGCCGGCTTCACGCGCCGCGCGGTGCACGTGCAGTACGCACGGCCGAGCGCTCGGTGACCCGTGTCACGCACCGTTCACCAACTGGTGCCACCATGAACCCATGACCGACACGTCCACGCAGCGCACGCTCGACCCGGACCTCGCGGCGCACATCGCCGAGCACATCGCGGAGGAACCCGAGATCGAGCCGGTGGGCGCGGAGCTCGGCCTCGGTCCGCTGCCCGACGACCGGTTCGCCGATCGCGAGCTGAGCTGGCTCGCGTTCAACCAGCGGGTGCTCGAGCTCGCGGAGGACCCGAGCCAGCCGCTCCTCGAGCGTGTCCGGTTCCTCGCGATCTTCGCGTCCAACCTGGACGAGTTCTTCATGGTCCGGGTCGCCGGCCTCAAGCGCCGCATGGCGACCGGCATCGCGGTCACCGCCGCGTCCGGGCTCTCGCCCCGCCAGGTGCTCGACGCGATCAGCGAGCGCGCGCACGACCTCATGGCGCGCCACGCGCGCGTGTTCGCCGACGACGTGCAGCCGGCGCTCGCCGCCGAGGGCATCACGCTCGTCCACTGGGACGAGCTCGAGACGCGCGAGCAGGAGCGCCTGCACAAGTTCTTCCGCAAGCAGATCTTCCCGGTGCTCACGCCGCTCGCCGTCGACCCGGCGCACCCCTTCCCCTACATCTCGGGGCTGTCGCTCAACCTCGCCGTCGTGGTGGCGAACCCGACCACGGGCAAGGAGCACTTCGCGCGCGTCAAGGTGCCGCCGCTCCTGCCGCGGTTCATCGCCGTGGACGCGCGGGGCCGCCCGAGCGCGCCGACCTCGCAGACCGCCGCCCCGGACCGAGGACCGACGTCGTTCGTGCCGATCGAGGAGGTCATCGCCCAGCACCTCGACCACCTGTTCCCCGGCATGGAGGTGCGCGAGCACCACCTGTTCCGCGTCACGCGCAACGAGGACGTGGAGGTCGAGGAGGACGACGCCGAGAACCTGCTCCAGGCCATGGAGAAGGAGCTCCTGCGTCGGCGGTTCGGCCCGCCCGTCCGGCTCGAGCTCACGCCCGGGATCAGCCCGCGCATCCGCGCGCTGCTCGTGCGCGAGCTCGGCGTCGTCGAGGAGGAGGTCTACGAGATCCCCGAGCCGCTCGACCTCACGGGGCTCAACCTCATCGCCGACCTCGACCGCGCGGACCTGCACTTCCCGCCGTTCGTCCCGACGACGCACCGCCTCCTCGCCGAGGTCGAGAGCGCGTCGCCCACGGACGTGTTCGCCGCGATCCGCGAGCGCGACGTCCTGCTGCACCACCCGTACGACTCGTTCTCGACGTCGGTCCAGACGTTCCTCGAGCAGGCGGCCGCCGACCCCGCGGTGCTCGCGATCAAGCAGACCCTGTACCGGACGTCGGGCGACTCGCCGATCGTCGACGCGCTCATCGACGCCGCCGAGGCGGGCAAGCAGGTGCTCGCGCTCGTCGAGATCAAGGCACGGTTCGACGAGCAGGCCAACATCTCCTGGGCGCGCAAGCTCGAGCAGGCGGGCGTGCACGTCGTGTACGGGATCGTCGGGCTCAAGACGCACTGCAAGCTGTCCCTCGTCGTGCGCCAGGAGTCGGACGGCCTGCGGCGCTACTGCCACGTCGGCACGGGCAACTACCACCCCAAGACCGCGCGCCTGTACACCGACCACGGCCTGCTCACGTGCGACCCCGACGTCGGCCAGGACCTCACGCGCCTGTTCAACCAGCTCTCCGGGTACGCGCCCCAGTCGCGGTTCCACCGCCTGCTCGTCGCGCCGCGCACCGTCCGCTCGGGGCTCGTCGAGCGCATCGACCGCGAGGCCGCCGCGGCGCAGGCCGGGCACGAGGCGTGGGTGAAGATCAAGGTCAACTCCGTCGTCGACGAGACGACGCTCGACGCGCTCTACCGCGCGTCGCAGGCGGGCGTGAAGATCGACCTCGTCGTGCGCGGCATCTGCGCCGTCCGCCCGGGCGTGCCCGGGCTCAGCGAGAACATCCGCGTGCGCTCGATCCTCGGCCGCTTCCTCGAGCACTCGCGCATCTACGCCTTCGCCAACTCCGCGGGCCCCGCCATCGGGGAGGGGCCCGACAGCGGGCCCGAGGTGTTCATCGGCTCGGCCGACCTCATGCACCGCAACCTCGACCGCCGCGTCGAGGCCCTCGTGCGCATCACGGACCCCGACCAGGTCATCGAGCTGCTCGACCTGCTCGACGTGTCGATGTCCGAGCGCACCGCGTCCTGGCACCTCGACGCCGACGGCACGTGGCACCGACCCGAGTCGGGCCCCGACGGCACGCCGCTCGTCGACCTCCAGGCGAGCCTCGTGCAGCGACAGCGCCGCCGGCTCGTCGGGAGGCGGTAGCGGATGGGTGTGCCCTCCCCCGCCCTGCGCAGCGGGCTGCCCCTCGTGGACGCCCTCGGCCCGACGCACGTCTCCCACGCCCCGGTCATCGAGTCCGCCGGGGCCCTCGTGTGGCGCGTGCGCGGCGACGACCTCCAGGTGCGCCTCGTCCACCGGCCCCGCTACGACGACTGGTCGTGGCCCAAGGGCAAGCTCGACCCCGGCGAGACCTTCCAGGCCGCGGCCGCGCGCGAGGTCGCCGAGGAGACGGGCAAGCCGGTCGTGCTGGGCGTCCCGCTGCCGGGACTGCAGTACCTCACGCCCGAGGGCCGCGTGAAACGCGTGCACTACTGGGCCGCGCGCCGGGCGTCGCAGAAGGTGGACGCCGGCGCGCTCGCCGCGCGCGCGCCCGTCCCGCCCGTGTCACCGCAGGAGATCGACCGCGCCGCGTGGCTGTCGGCCGACGACGCCGCGCACCGGCTCACGCGCGAGGCCGACCGCGCCCCGCTCGAGGCGCTCGTGCGCGAGCGCGAGGAGGGGCGGCTGGCGACGCACGTCGTCGTCATCGCCCGGCACGGCAAGGCCGTCGCGCGCGCGGCATGGCACGGCGACGAGCAGGACCGTCCGCTCACGCCCGCCGGCCATGCCCAGGCCGTCGCGCTCGTGCCGGTGCTCGCCGCCTACGGGGTCGAGACGGTCGTCACGAGCCGCTGGGACCGGTGCGCCCAGACGATCGCGCCCTACGCCGGCGCGTCAGGCCTGGAGACCGTGAGCATCGACCACCTCACGGAGGCGCAGCACGAGCGCTCGCCGTCCCGTGTCGCCCGGACGGTCCGCGAGCTCCTCGAGGCCGAGCGGTCGTCGGTGCTGTGCACCCACCGGCCCGTGCTGCCCACCGTGCTCGACGTGCTCGGGCAGCACTCGCGGCGGCCCGTCGCGAACGCGCTCCCGACGCACGACCCCTTTCTCGAGCCGGGCGAGATGATCGTCGCCCACGTGGCCCGCACGCCCAAGGGGCCTCGCGTCGTCGCGGCCGAGAAGGTCGCCCCGCCGCTGCACTGACCGCCCCGGCAGCACGGACGCGCGAGCAGGTCAGAGCAGGATCGGGCTGAGGATCCAGTAGACGACGGCGGCGACGAGCGCGGCCGCCGGGATGGTCAGGACCCACGCGACGCCGATGTTCTTCGCGACGCCCCAGCGGACCGCGGACAGCCGCTTGGTCGCACCGACGCCCATGATCGCGGAGGTGATCGTGTGCGTCGTCGACACCGGCGCGTGGAAGATGAACGCGTTCGCGTACAGCACGACCGCGGAGACCGACTCGGCGACGAAGCCGCGCGCCGGGTCGAGCTCGATGATCTTGCGGCCCAGCGTGCGCATGATGCGCCACCCGCCGGCGTACGTGCCGAGAGAGATCGCGGTCGCCGCCGACAGCTTGACCCACAACGGGATCGTGTTGTCGTCCTGGAACCCGCCCGCGACGAGCGCGAGCACGATCACGCCCATCGTCTTCTGCGCGTCCTGGAGGCCGTGGCCCAGTGCCATCGCCGCCGCCGACGCCGTCTGCGCGATGCGGAAGCGGCGGAACGCCCGGGCGGGCGCCGCGTTCCGGAACACCCACAGCAGCAGCACCATGAGCGCGAACGCGAGACCGAAGCCGATGAGCGGCGAGAAGATCATGGGGAGCACGACCTTGTCGAGGATCGCGTCCCAGTGGACCGTGATCCCTGACGCGATCCCGACACCCGCGAGGCCGCCGATGATCGCGTGCGTCGACGACGACGGCAGACCCAGCCACCACGTGATGAGGTTCCACGTGATCGCGCCGACGAGACCGCACAGCACGATCACGAGGCCCTGATGTGGTGGGACGTCGTTGACCGCGACGATGTCCTCGGCGATCGTCTGCGCGACCGCGGTGCCGAGCAGCGCGCCGATGAGGTTGAACACCGCCGCCATGAGGAGCGCCGCGCGCGGCGTGAGGGCCCTGGTCGAGACCGAGGTCGCGATGGCGTTCGCGGCGTCGTGGAACCCGTTGGTGTAGTCGAACGCCAGGGCGAACGCCACGACGACGACGACGAGCACTGCCTCCACGGGGCTCAGGACTCCTTGAGGGCGATGGTCTCGACCGTGTTCGCGACCTTCTCGAAGGCGTCGGCCGCCTGCTCGAGGACCTCGACGATCTCCTTGAGCTTCATGAGGAGGACCGGGTCGGACACGTCGTCGAAGAGCTCGGCGAGCAGCTTGCGGTGCACCTTGTCCGCCTGGTTCTCCAGGCGGTTGACCTCGACCCAGTACTCGGGGAGGTCGTCCATGGAGCGCAGGCGTGGCATCGCCTCGGCCGTGAGCTCCGACGCGCGCTGGAGCACCTGGACCTGCTCGGACACACGGGCCGGGAGCTCGTCCACCTTGTAGAGGACGATGAGGTCGGCCGCCTCCTCCATGAAGTCCATGCAGTCGTCGAGCGCCGACGCGAGGGCGTAGATGTCGTCCCGGTCGAACGGTGTGACGAACGTCTGGTTGAGCCGACGCATGATCGAGTGCGTCGCGTCGTCCGCGAGGTGCTCGGTCTCGCTGAGCTGCTTCGCGAGCTGCTTGCGCGTCGGGCGGTCCGCGCCGAGCAGCTCCGCCAGGAGCGTGGACCCTGTGACCAGGTGCTGCGCCGAGGCGGCGAGGAGGTCGAAGAACGAGGTGTCGCGCGGTGTCAGGCGCAGGCGCACGGGAGGCTCCGGAAGGGACGCGGGGTAGGGGTCTGAGCTGGCGTCGGCCACAAGGGCCGCTCGGCCGCCGGACAGGCCGGCCGGCCGGGGTGGTCACGATCTCGGGTCGGATGATCTCTGGATGAACGCACGTCGAACTCTCGTCAAATGTAGCCGACGCGCGGAGCGATGCTGGAATCGTCGGGGCGAAGGTCCCGGATCCTCAGGACGCTCACGGCCCGCGCCCGGCGTCCTCGCCGGGGCGGCGACCCTCCGGCGCGCGGCATCGTGCTCGCACCAGGAGGGGAAGAAGTGACGCCGGACCGGGAGCGCCTCTCGGCGCGTGGCCGCTCGTAGCGGCTGAGTGTGGAGCCCGGGGCTACCGCGGCCCGGCGTCGTGACCCATCGTACGTGCCGAGCGCCCCGCGAGGTACCCGACCGACCCCGTGTTCGCGCTCCGCGAGAACCCCGCCCGCCGACGTGCGCGCCCGCCCCGTGTCCCGCACCCTCCGCCCCGCCCGGCCGAGACAGAACCCGGGTCCACCGAGGTAGAACCCTCGCGCGAGGTAGAGCCGTGGTCACGCGAAGTAGAGCCGTGGTCACGGCCGACGACGGTGGCTCGCCCAGCGCAGCCGGGTCGCCGCCATGGGCGGGCCCGCGTCCCACCGCCTGCTCGACACGATGGGACAGCATCGGGCCTGCGCCGAACTTCGGGACAGCGAGACACCGAACGCCGACTGCTACGACGACCGGGGGCATGGGGGAAGGTTTGAAACCGACACCGCGGGCGGTCGCCCGCGGTGAGGACCGACCAAGGCGAGACGACGCCGGGAGGGGTGGGTGGTGGTGCCGCGTCGTGGCGGGCCTGGCGGGAGCCGCGAGGAACGAGCGGCGGATGGTAGACGCGGCACCACCACCCACCCCGACCACCCCACCCAGCCACACGCCGTCGAGCACAAGAACCACGGCTCTACCTCGCGCAACCACGGCTCTACCTCGCGTGACCAGGGCTTTACCTCGCGCAACCACGGCTCTACCTCGCGCGACCGGGGTTCTCCCTCGGCAGCCGGGCGGCCGCTGGTGGGTCAGTCGAGGCGGTCGGCGCGCCAGAGCTCGGCGGCGTGCTCGAGCTCTTGCGCAGTACGGAGGAGGGAGCCGGCGCCGCGGGTCATGCGGAGCGCGCCGTCGGGGTCGGCGACCTCGCGGGCGTCGGCGTCGAACGCGGCGCCGGTCGCGAGGATGCGGCAGAACGACCCGGCGCGTTCGAGCGCGACCGCGAGGTCGCCGGTGAACACGCCGGAGAGCACGGCGTCGGCGAGGTCGCGCACGTCCTGCGGCCCGGGCGGCCGGGGCACTCCGGCGATGGCCTCGTGGACCGGCGCGGCGTCGACCCCGAGGCGGTAGCGCAGCGCCACCGTCTGCGGGTCGCGACGCACCCACTCGCGCAGCACGTAGAGCCGCCAGAGCGCGCCCGGCAGGGAGTTCGGCGCCGCGTCGGACCACAGACCGGCGACGACGTCGAGCCCCTCGGTCTCGACGAGGTGGACCAGTCGCTCGACGACCTGGGGGTCCTCGGTGTCGCGCGCGCGGTGCACGATCGCGTGCGCGGTGGTGTGCGCGACCTGGTCGCGCAGCGCGGGGTCGAGCTCGCCCGGGAGCTCGTCCGCGTCGCGCGGGTCGAGCATCGCCGGGCGGCGAGGGCGTTGCGTGCGGTCGGACCGGCCGGCGTCGGGCCGGGGTCCGGGGGTGGTGGAGGCGTCGTCGGGCACGCGCCCAGTCTCCACCCGGCGCGGGGGCGGTCGCAGCGGTACCGGCCGGCCACCGGCCCTGCGCGGCTGGGGTCCGGTGCGCGTGACGTTCGCCGCACCCCGTTCACCGCGCCACCGCGAGCACCCCGTCCTACAGTGACGAAAGGGGCCTCCTACCGGCTCCGGAAGGAGCGGAGGAGAGATGTCGAGCAGCGACGCAGCAGGTCACGGGACCGTGAGCGCGCGCAGCGCCCACCGCAAGGCGATCGGCCTGGCCGTCGCCGCGGCCGTCGGCGGATTCCTCTTCGGCTTCGACAGCTCCGTCATCAACGGTGCGGTCGCCGCGATCGAAGGCCAGTTCGACCTCGACTCCGCGGTCACGGGTCTCGTCGTCGCGATCGCCCTCCTGGGCTGCGCGCTCGGTGCGTGGTCGGGCGGCAAGCTGGCCGACCGCTGGGGTCGCACGCGCGTGATGGTGTTCGGCGCGATCCTGTTCTTCGCCTCCTCGATCCTGTCGGCCATCGCCTGGTCGGCGTTGGACCTCGCGATCTGGCGTTTCATGGCGGGTGTCGGGATCGGGATCGCCTCCGTCATCGCCCCCGCGTACATCGCGGAGATCGCACCGGCCCGCCTGCGCGGCCGCATGGGCTCGCTCCAGCAGCTCGCGATCACGGTCGGCATCTTCGCGGCCCTGCTGTCCGACCAGCTCCTCGCGGAGACCGCGGGCGGCGCCTCCAACGAGCTGTGGCTCGGGTGGGAGGCGTGGCGGTGGATGTTCCTCGTGTGCGTGATCCCGGCGGCCGTGTACGGCATCCTCGCCCTGCGCATCCCCGAGTCCCCGCGCTACCTGGTGGCGAAGGGCCGTGACGACGAGGCGCGTGCCGTGCTGGAGTCCGTGCTCGGCCCCGAGGAGGACGTCGACGACCGCATCGCGCAGATCCACCGCTCGATCGCGGTCGACGAGAAGAACGCCCAGGAGGGGACGCTCAAGGGCTCGGCGTTCGGTCTCAAGCCGATCGTGTGGGTCGGCATCCTGCTGTCGGTCTTCCAGCAGTTCGTCGGGATCAACGTCATCTTCTACTACTCGACGACGCTCTGGCAGGCGGTCGGGTTCGACGAGAGCCAGTCGTTCCTCGTCTCGACGATCACGTCCGTGACCAACGTCGCGGTGACGTTCATCGCGATCGCTCTCGTGGACAAGGTGGGCCGTCGGCCGATCCTGCTCATCGGCTCGGCGGGCATGACGGTCTCGCTCGGCCTCATGGCGCTCGCGTTCACGCAGGCGGTCGGGAGCGGCAAGGACATCACCCTGCCCGACCCTTGGGGCCCCATCGCCCTGGTCGCGGCGAACGCGTTCGTCGTGTTCTTCGGGGCGTCGTGGGGGCCTCTCGTCTGGGTGCTGCTGGGCGAGATGTTCCCGAACCGCATCCGCGCGGCCGCGCTCGGCGTCGCGGCCATGGCGCAGTGGCTCGCGAACTTCGCGATCACCCTCACGTTCCCGCCGATGCTGTCGGCCTTCGGCGCCACGATCCCCTATCTCATGTACGCGATCTTCGCGGCGCTGTCGTTCGTCTTCGTCTTCAGCAAGGTGCCCGAGACCAAGGGCATCGAGCTCGAGGACATGGGCGACGAGCGCGTGGGGCGCACGGCGCACTGACTCTCGTCCCAAACCCGGGGTCGGTCCTCACGGCGCGCGCCGGGTGAGGTCGGACCCCGGGTTCGGCCGTCTCTGGGCCTCGGCGGGACGCCCGGGAATTCCTTGCCCCTGACAATGGTTGCTGTAAGCAACTGCGAGGCGTATGCTTGCCTGCAGCAACCAAGGAGTCGTCGTGCCCACCATCACCCCCTCCGCGACCACCGCGGCCCCCGAGCTCGTGCCCGACCCGTCCCCCGCGGCGGGCCTCATCCGGGCGCTCGACGAGCTGGCCCGCGCCCAGCGCGAGTCGGCCGTGCGCATCGCGCGGGACCTCGACATCCCGCGCTCGTCGTTCGGGCTGCTCCGCATGCTCCAACGGTGCGGTCCCGTCCAGCTCGGGGACGTCGCCGCGCGGCTCCGCGTCGACCTGTCCGTGGCCAGCCGCCAGGTGAGCCACCTGGTCGACGAGGGCCTCGTCCGTCGCACGGTGGACGACGACGACCGGCGCGCCCGGACCGTCGAGCTCACGGAGGACGGGCGCACGCTCGTCCTGCGGGCGTACGAGCACATCGACACCCTGGCCGCCACGACGTTCGCCGAGTGGCACGACGACGAGATCGTCGAGGCCACGCGCCACATCGAGCGTGTCGTCGCGGCGGTCGTCGCCGGCCACGACGCACCCCGCACGACCGGGTGACCGACGGCACCCGCGGCGCCACCGCCGTCGGGCACGCCCTCGACCGCCGACCGCGCCGCCGCGCGACCGGCCACGACCACCTGACACCGCCCCACGACACCGCCACACGACACGGCCGCTCCGACACGGCCCCGTGAGCAGAAGGAACTCAGCGCCTCATGACCAGCACCACTCCAGAACGCACCGCCCCGCCCGGCGCGACCGGGACGTCCATGACCCGTCGCGAGGTCATGGAGTCCCTCTCCGGGATCCTCCTCGGCATGTTCGTCGCGATCCTCGCGAGCTCGATCGTCTCGAGCTCGCTCCCCAAGATCGTCAGCGACCTGGACGGCTCGCAGTCGTCCTACACCTGGGTCGTCACCTCGACCCTGCTCGCGATGACGATCTCGACCCCCATCTGGGGCAAGCTCGCCGACCTCACCAACCGCAAGGTCCTCATCCAGATCGCACTCGTCGTCGCGGTCGTGTCCTCCGCGCTCGCGGGGCTCTCGCAGAACGTCGGCACCCTCATCGCGCTGCGCGCGTTCCAGGGCATCGGCGCCGGTGGCCTCATGGCGCTCGCCACGGTGCTCATCACCGACATCATCTCGCCGCGCGAGCGCGGCAAGTTCATGGGCCTCATGGGCGGCATCATGGCCGTCAGCCAGATCGGCGGACCGCTCCTCGGCGGCGTCCTCACCGACGCCGTGAGCTGGCGCCTCAACTTCTTCGTCGGCCTGCCGTTCGCCATCGCCGCGATCATCGTCCTCCAGCGCACGCTGCACCTGCCGAAGGTCGCGCGCCGCGTCGTCCGGATCGACTACTGGGGCGCGATCCTCATCAGCGTCGGCGTCTCCTCGCTCCTGCTGTGGGTGACGTTCGCCGGGCAGAACTTCGAGTGGCTCTCGTGGCAGACGTTCGCCATGGTCGGCGGCGCGGTCCTCGCGCTCGTCGGTGCCGTGCTCGTCGAGCGCGTGACGCCCGAGCCCCTCATCCCGCTGCACCTGTTCAAGAACCGCACGTTCGTCCTCGCGGTCGTCGCGTCCGTCGCCGTCGGCGTCGCGATGTTCGGCACCGCCGTGTTCCTCAGCCAGTACATGCAGGTGGCGCGCGGCAAGACCCCGACCGAGTCGGGGCTCCTGACGATCCCGATGATCGTCGGAACGTTCGTCGCGTCGACCCTGTTCGGTCAGCTCATCACGCGCTACGGCCGCTACAAGGCCTTCATGGTCACGGGTGGCGCGGTCCTCGTGGCGTCGCTGTTCGCGCTGTCGACGATCGACTACCACACGAGCTTCACGCTCATCAGCGTCTACCTGTTCTTCCTCGGCGTCAGCATGGGCATGCTCATGCAGAACCTCGTGCTCGCCGTGCAGAACACGCTCGACGTCGACGAGATGGGCGCCGGCACCTCGACCGTCGCCTTCTTCCGCAGCCTGGGCGGCGCGATCGGCGTGTCCGTGCTCGGCGCGGTGCTCGCGACCAAGGTCACGACGTCGATCCAGGACGGCCTGACCAGGCTCGGCGTCCCGGCCGACTCGATGGGCGGCGGCAACGCCGTGCCCGACGTCTCGACGCTGCCCGCGCCGATCAAGGACCTCGTCGAGAAGTCCTACGGCGACGGCATCGCCGAGATCTTCCTCGTCGCGGTGCCGCTCGCGCTCGTCGCGCTGATCGCCGTGTCGTTCCTCAAGGAGGTGCCGCTCGGCACCAAGACCGGCCTGCAGGAGCGCCTCGAGAAGGAGGCGGCCCTGCTCGGCTCGGACGCCCCGGTCGACGCGACCCCGGGCCGTGTGACGCCGGCCGAGGAGACGGAGTCGACGCTCCTCGAGGCGTACGAGCCCGCGGGCGTCGTCGACGAGGCGGGGCCGCGCTCGTCGCGCTGACCCCCGCACGCTGAGTGCAGGAATTCTGCGGTCTCGAATCGGTTCGAGGCCGCAGATTTCCTGCACTCAGGGTGTTGGTCGGTCGTCCAGCGGGTGAGGTTTTTCGGACGGGCGTGACCCCGTGCCGTCCCGGGCGTCATGATGGGCGTGTGCCCGCCGAGACCGCTCCCACCCGCACCGTTCCCGACGCCGCGCGCGACGCCGAGCCGGACGTCGCGTACGTCGACCTCGAACGCGAGCTGCGGGTCCTGCTGCGCCGCGGCGGGGCGGCGGCGACCGCCATGGCGCGTCGGATCCACCCGGACCTCGAGGCGAGCGCGTACCCGCTCCTCGCGCACATCGCCGACCACCCCGGGATCCGCGGGTCGGAGCTCGCCGCGCACTTCGGCGTCGGCCGCGCGACGATCTCCCGCCAGCTCAGCCGGCTCCACGCCCTGGGTCTCGTCGCGCGCGAGGTCGACCCCGACGACTCGCGCGGCCAGCTCATCACGCTCACGCCCGACGGCGAGGCCCGGCTCCACGCCGCGCACAGCGGCCGGGTCGTCTCGATCACCGAGGCGCTCGACGGCTGGGACCGCGCCGACGTCGCAGCGCTCGCGGCGCTGCTGCACCGCTACTCCGAGGACGTCGTGCGCTGGGCCGCGAACCGGTGACGCCTCGCCCTGACCCGTCGTGACGGTGCCCGACGCCGCGCGCTCACCCCGCCCCGGCGCCTCGCCGGTGCTCTCGCGGCCCCGCCGACGGCGCCTCGCCGTCGCCCTCGTGCTCGGGGTCGTCGTGGTCGCGGGGCTCCTCGTCGCGACGCGGGTGCCCGACCCGTGGGGGGACGTCGGCGGTGACGTCCTCTACGCCGTCGCGACCTACGTGCTCGTGGTCCTCGTGCTCGCGCGCACCCGCCCGCTCGTCGCGGGCGCCCTCGCGCTCGGCTGGTGCTGGGCGGTCGAGGCCGTGCAGGCCACGGGGCTGGCGGCCGCCGTGAACGACGCGGTCCCGCCCGCGGCGTGGCTGCTGGGCAGCACGTTCGCGGTGCGGGACCTGGTCTGCTATCTCGTGGGCGTCGGCCTCGCGTGCGCGGTCGACACGTGGGCCGTCGCCCGGTGGGCTACTCCTCGCCGGCCTGGAAGGTCAGGCTGACCGAGTTCATGCAGAACCGGTCGCCCGTCGGCGTCTGGGGCGCGTCGTCGAACACGTGGCCCAGGTGCGACCCGCAGCGCGCGCAGCGCACCTCCGTGCGCACCATGCCGAGGCTGCGGTCGGTGAGGAGCTCGACGCGGTCGCCCGCGAGCGGGCTGAAGAAGCTCGGCCACCCGCAGTGCGAGTCGAACTTGGTGTCCGAGCGGAACAGCTCGTTGCCGCACGCGCGACACGCGTAGACGCCGACGCGCTTCTCGTCGAGGAGCTCGCCCGTCCAGGCGCGCTCGGTCCCCGCCTGCCGCAGCACGGCGAACTCCTGCGGCGACAGCTCGGCGCGCCACTCGTCGTCGGTCTTGACGACCTCGTAGGGCTGGTTGTCGTGGGTCTGGCTGGTCATGATCCACCTCCGACGATCCCAACCGCGCGCAGAGCCCCGGTGTTCCCGTCCCACCCATCCGCTGAGTGCATGAAATAGTCGCGGCCGAATCGGTTCGACCGCGACTATTTCATGCACTCAGCGTTGGGGGCGTCAGCGCGGGCTGGAGGTCGAGTAGACGGTGCTCGACCCGCCGGCGGGGCGCTGCGCGCGACCGCGGCCGCCGCGACGACGGCCGCCGCCCTGGCCCGCCGCGCCGTTCCCGGTGCCCGAGGCGCCGCGTCCGTCCCGGCCGCCCTCGGGGCGTCCCGCACCCGCCGGGCGCTGACCGCCCTGGCCGCGCTGCGCCGTCGTGCCCTGACCGGCGCCCTGGGCGGCGGGACGGCCGCCGCCCTGGCTGCCACGGTTGCGGCGCGACGCGCGCGACCCGCCGTTGGACGAGCCGGTGCCGCGCTTCGCCTGCGTCTGCGGCGGCGTGATGTCCGCCGGGCGCACGTACTCCGCGACCTCGCCGACGAGGCCCTTGATCGTCGCGTCGCCGGGGGCGACGGGCTTCGGCTGGGCCGTGATCTTGGCCTTACGGGTCAGGTCGCGCACGTCGCCGCGCTGCTCCGGGAGCATGACGGTCACGACGACGCCCTCCGACCCGGCGCGCGCGGTGCGGCCCGACCGGTGCAGGTATGCCTTGTGCTCGGCCGGCGGGTCGACGTGCACGACGAGCTCGACGTCGTCCACGTGGATGCCGCGCGCCGCGATGTCCGTCGCGACGAGCACCTTGACCGCGCCCGAGGAGAACGCCTCGAGGTTGCGCTCGCGCGCGCCCTGGCCGAGGTTGCCGTGCAGGTCGACGGCCGGGACGCCGCTCGCGGTGAGCTGCTTCGCGAGCTTCTTCGCCTGGTGCTTGGTGCGCATGAACAGCACGCGGCGGCCGGTGCCGGACGCGAGCTCGTGCACGATCTGCTTCTTCGCGTCCGCGTCGCGCACCGCGAGGATGTGGTGCGTCATCTGCGGGGGCGCGGCCGCGGCGTCGTCCACCGAGTGGCGCACCGGGTTGTTGAGGTAGCGCTTGACGAGCTGGTCCACGCCGTTGTCGAGCGTCGCGGAGAACAGCATGCGCTGGCCCTGCTTGGGGGTCTTGTCCATGATGCGCTTCACGCCGGGCAGGAACCCGAGGTCGGCCATGTGGTCGGCCTCGTCGAGCACGGTGATCTCGATGGCGTCGAGCGTGAGCAGGCGCTGGTTGAGGAGATCCTCGAGACGGCCGGGGCACGCGATGACGATGTCCACGCCCGTGTCGAGCGCGGCGACCTGGCGCGACTGCGCGACGCCGCCGAAGATCGTCGTCGTCACGAGGCCGAGCGCCTTCGCGACGGGCTCCATCGTGGCGTTGATCTGGTTGGCGAGCTCGCGCGTCGGGCACAGCACGAGCGCGCGGGGCCGGCGCGGGTGGCGCGACGACTTGGCCCACGACAGGCGCGAGACGGTCGGCAGCGAGAACGCGAGCGTCTTGCCGGAGCCTGTGCGGCCACGGCCGAGGACGTCACGGCCCTTCAGCGAGTCGGGCAGCGTGGCGGTCTGGATGGGGAACGGGGAGTCGATGCCCTGGCGCGAGAGCTCGCGCACGACGGGGGTGGGCAGGCCGAAATCGGCAAAGGAAGTCACAGGTGATGGGCCTCTCGGGGCTCAAGGTCGGGGTCCGCCGCACGCAATCCGGGGGGATCTCCACGACGCGGGGCGCGCGGGATCGCGCTGCCCTCGAACATCCAGTGTCTCATGCCCGACGCCGGAGCACGGGTGAGGTGCGTCTCGTCCGCCTCTGCCGGGGTGGGTCCCTGCGCCGAACCCGGGGTTGCGGGGCACGCCGACGGTGCCGTGACCCGCAACCCCGGGTTCGGCGTGTCGAGCTCCTCACGGGCTGTGGTGGAATGGCGCGCGTGCACGCGCTGACGTCCTCCCTCGCCGTAGACCTGGCCGTGCTGTCCGACGGCGGCACCACCTCGGGCGGCGACGTCGCCGCGTCCGTGGGGGACGTCGTGGGGCAGGTGTGGGAGGCCGCGACGACGCCCGTCGCTCCCCCGGCGACCGCCGTCGTCGTCGCGATGGGTGCGCTCGCCCTGGCGGTCGTGCTCGTGACGCCGGTGTGGCGCGTTGCGCGGCACGTCGTGACGATCGCGCACGAGGCGTCGCACGCGCTCGCCGCGCTGCTCACCGGACGACGCCTCTCGGGTATCCGGCTGCACTCCGACACGTCCGGGCTCACCGTGTCGTCGGGCCGCCCGCGGGGGTTCGGCATGATCCTCACCGCGTTCATGGGATACGTCGGGCCGGGCCTCATCGGGCTCGGTGCCGCCGCGCTCCTCCGCCAGGGCTACGCGGTGGGGCTGCTGTGGCTGCTCGTCGTGCTGCTCGCCCTCATGCTGCTCCAGATCCGCAACTGGTTCGGGCTGTGGTCCGTGCTCGTCACGGGCGCCGCGCTCGTCGGCGTGTCGTGGTGGGCGACGCCCGACGTGCAGAGCGCCGTCGCCTACGCCGTCACCTGGTTCCTGCTGCTCGGCGCGGTCCGGCCGGTGCTCGAGCTGCAGAGCGAGCGGTCGCGCGGACGGGCGGCGACGTCCGACGCCGACATCCTCGCGCGCCTCACGCACATGCCCGGGCTGTTCTGGGTGGGCGTGTTCCTCGTCGTCACGCTCGGCGCCGCCGTGCTCGGCGGGTCGTGGATCGTGGGGCCGGCGGCCTGAACCGACCTGCCCGGACACGACGACGGGCCGCCCGCCGGAGCGGACGGCCCGTCGTGCGACCGAGGACGCGCCTGGAGGAGGAGGACGCGTCGTCGAGATCGTCCGGCGCGGGCGCCGGTAGAACTGGTGGGTCAGCCCTGAGGAGTCAGGACGAACGCCGGGCCCTGCGCGTTCGGGTCCGTGTCGAGCGTGAGGTTCGAGAGCGTCGGGGCCGTGGCGGACTCCACGAACACCTTCGCCTCACCGTCCTCGACGACCGTGTCGTCGGGCTGCGGGGCGGGCACGAGCGCGAGCTCGAAGCTGCCCGCCTGGTCCGCGGACTCGGCGATCCGCAGACCGCCTCCCTCGGGGACACCGGCCTGGGTCTGCAGGTCGTGGACAGCGGTACGGGCGTTGTCGGTCAGGGTGAGCACGAGAGCTCCTCTCGTCGCCGGGCGGAACCCTGCGGGACACGTCCGTGCGGCTCACGCCTGGCCGGCGTGACCTGCCGTCGGTGCACCCTCCCGCGGGCTCCTCGGTCCACTCCACCGAAACAAGAACGCGCGCCGCTCGCAAGCGAATCGCCCGATTCTCACCGAATTTCTCACGGAGCAAGACTGCGCGTGACAGCACCCGACGACGCGCGTAAGGTCCGCGCCCGCGCGCTTTTTACACCGAGGTCGGCAGTTCCTGCCGAGGTCGGCGATCCCCGTTGCCGATCTCGACCGGGGCTGCCGAACTCGACACGAACCGCCGCCTCGGCACGCGGGTAACCTGTGCCTGGACGCCGAGCGTCCAGGGCCTCTAGCTCAATTGGCAGAGCTGCGGACTTTTAATCCGTAGGTTGTGGGTTCGAACCCCACGGGGCCCACTCCGTCCCTGCCACGGCACGGACGCCCGATGTTCACCAGCAGTTGGTTGCGCGCCGCGCCGCGGGGCCGGAACGTCGGGTCATGGCGATCGAGGACGAGGACCGCGAGATCGACGTCGTGGTCGAGCGGATCAGTACGCGCTTCCCGGACGTGCCGGTGGACGACGTCCGCGACCAGGTGCTCGCGGAGCTCGGGCGGTACCAGACCGCGCACGTGCGCGACTTCGTCCCCGTCCTGGTGGAGAACGCGGTGTCGGACGTCCTGAGGTCGGGCGAGCGGTCGCCCCGCCCGCGGCGCAGGACCCCACGTCACGACCGATGAGTCAGGGTGTGGGAGGGCGTCGGTAGGTTCACCAGCGGTTCGACCGAGCCGCCCCGACGACGAGGAGCACGCATGTCCTTCCAGGCCTATCTCGACGCGGTCGAGGACAAGACCGGCCTCACCCCGCGCCAGCTGGTCGACCTCGCGCACGAGCGCGGGTTCGACGAGTCCACGAAGGCGACGCCGATCCTCGAGTGGCTCCAGGCCGACTACGGGCTGGGACGGGGCCACGGGATGGCGATCGTGCACGTCATCACCAAGGGCCCGCAGATCTCCTCGAAGCACGTCGGGTCCGACGGCACGCACCGCGACGAGTCCGACACCCTGTGGCTCGACGGCAAGGCGACCAAGCCGGCCTGACGCCCCCGGACACCGCGCGGGTCCCCCGGTCGTGCCCCGCGCGCACCGGTGCCCGACGACGTCCCGCGAGCGGGCGGCGTCGGGCACCGGGCGTGCTGCCGGGTCAGGGACCGGGCGGCGTCAGAACGACCAGCGCTGGGCCTCGGTCTGGTTGCAGGTCCAGAGCTGGACCTTCTGGCCGTCGCGGAGCGGCGCCCCGCCCTGGGCGTCGAGGCACTTGCCGGACTGCGGGTTGCGCAGGGCCTGGGTACCGGCGTCGTAGACCCACTTCTGGGCGCCCGTCCCGTTGCACGTGTAGATCCAGACGACGGTGCCGTCTGCGGTCCCGCTGCGCGCGACGTCGAGGCACTTGCCCAGCGCTCGCACGGTGCCGTCGGACCCGCGCGTCCACTGCTGCGCCGCGTTGCCGCTGCAGGTCGCGAGCTGGACCTGGTTGGTGTCGGTCGGGTCCGCCCACGGCACGTCGAGGCACAGCGCGGCGCCGGCGCGGATCGTCCCGGTGCCGGTCGGCAGGCCGCCGCCGGGGTTGGGCTGCTCGGTGCCGCCTCCGCTGTCGCCGATGGGTGTCGCGGTGCCCGTGAACGGGTCGAGCTTGATGTACGCGGCGGTCGGGTTGCCGTCGTGGACGAGCGACTCGTGCGCGCCGACGTCGTCGAACGCGAACGCGTACGCCTTGCCGTTCGCCATCTGCTGGTGCGCGAGCTTGGCGTAGACGTTGGTCCGGGCGTCCTGGTAGAAGCCGGCGTTGCTCGCGTCGGGCTGGTTCGGGTTGGTCAGCGCCGTGGTGCGGACGAGCGCGGCGCACAGGGTGCGGGCGATGGGCCCGACGACGTGGTCGTTCGGCGCCTGGAGGTCCTTGTGGCACCCGTAGACGCTCGACGCGTCGGGCTTCTTGAACGCGGCGACCTCCTGCCCGGACCCGTTCCTGAACCGGAACCAGTCGCCGTCGACCCGGCCGCGGAACTGCGTGCCGGGCTCGTGGGAGAACGGGGTGACGACCATGTCGCGCGTGCGGTACGAGTTCCACACCTCGGTGACGTACGCGTCGATCGACGCCGAGGAGATCTTGCCGACGTCGATCCCGTGCGACGGGTTGAGCGCGCGCAGGCGGCTCCCGTCGGGGGCGCGCTGCACCAGCCCGCCCCACCCTGCGCTCTCGAGGGCGGTGTAGAACGCCTCGTAGCCGTTCGGCTTGAGCATGCCCGTGCTGAGGACGTGCCCGTCGGCGCGCTTGACGCCCACCTGGTACGGCGCGGACCAGTGGTCCACCTGGGTGCTGTTGATCCAGATGCCGCCGTCGTTGAGCGTGTACTCGGTCCAGTTGAAGAGGACGTTGCGGTTGGGGTCGCTGTCGTTCTGGACCGCGGGCTGGACGAGCCGCCCGTCGAGCACGATCTGGAACGTCATCTTCTGGCCGTACGAGTAGTAGACGCGCCCGGACAGCTTCGGGAGCTGGATCGTCACGGACTGGCCGGGGCCGGGGCCCGCGATGGACGCGTCGGGTGCCGGGACGGGCACGGGCCCGACGCCGCCGGGCCACGGGTGGAACGTGCCGCCCGCGTCGGCCCAGCCGGCGACGCCGTCGCGCTCGCCGAGGACGTACAGGTAGATCGGCCCCTTGCCCGAGTCGTTGGTGATCGTGAGCGGGATGGTCGCCGGGACCGCGCTCGCGGGGGCCGCCGCGCCGACGACCGCCCCGCTCACCGCGAGGACGGCCGCGCACAGCGCCGCCCATGCTCGTCTGCTTCTTCTCCGCCTGTCGAGGCTCATGCCGGATCTGCTCCTTGTTCGGTTGCTCCGTCGAAACCGCACTCGCCGGACCGGCCCGGCGACAGCGCCGCTCCACACCGGCGTGGGAGCGCTGCCACGACGTTAGCCGACCTCGGACGAACACGCCAGGGAGCGCTCCCACGGATTCGTCAGGAGAGCCACCGACGTCGTGCGCGCCCGCCACGGCGGGTCCGCCGGCCCGCCCGGCACCTAGACTCGAACGAGTGCAGTGCCACCACTACGACGCCGGCCGGTGCCGGTCGTGCAGCCTCCTCGAGCTCGCGTACCCGGCGCAGCTCACCGGCAAGCAGGAGCACTGCGCCGACCTCCTCGCGCCGCTCGCACCCGACCTGACCTGGCTCCCCACGGTCGAGTCGGCGGAGTCGGGCTTCCGGAACAAGGCGAAGATGGTCGTCACGGGCACGACGGACGCCCCGGTGCTCGGCATCCTCGGCGAGGGCGGCGGCGTCGACCTCACCGACTGCCCGCTCTACCCGGCCGCGCTCCAGGCGTCGTTCCCGGCGTTCGCGGAGTTCGTCACGCGCGCGCGGCTCGTCCCCTACGACGTGCGCGCCCGCCGCGGCGAGCTCAAGTACGTGCTGGTCACGCTCTCCCCCGACGGCGACCTCATGGCGCGGTTCGTCCTGCGGTCCACCGAGTCGCTCCCCCGGATCCGCAAGCACCTGCCGAGCCTGCTCGACGCGCTGCCGTCGCTCCGCGTCGTCTCCGCGAACCTCCACCCGGAGCACAAGGCCGTGGTCGAGGGCGAGACGGAGATCCTCCTCACCGACGCCGAGACGCTGCGCATGCGCGTCAACGGGATCGACCTGCACCTGCGCCCGCAGAGCTTCTTCCAGACCAACACCGACGTCGCCGCGGCGCTGTACCGCCAGGGCCGGGAGTGGGTGGACGACGCCGCGCCCGCCACGGTCTGGGACCTCTACTGCGGGGTGGGCGGGTTCGCCCTGCACGTCGCGGGACCGGGCCGCGACGTCGTCGGCGTCGAGACGAGCGCGGAGGCCGTCGCGAGCGCGCGGCTCACCGCGCGGGACGCGGGCCTCGACCGCACGACGTTCCTCGCGCAGGACGCCACCGCGTTCGCGCTGTCCCGGCAGGACGCGCCCGACCTCGTCGTCGTCAACCCGCCGCGACGCGGCATCGGGGAGACGCTCAGCACGTGGCTCGAGGAGTCCGGCGTCGGGCACGTCGTCTACTCGAGCTGCAACGCGACGTCGCTCGCGCGCGACCTCGCGCTCATGCCGTCGCTGCGCCCGCGCGCCGCGCGCGTGCTCGACATGTTCCCGCAGACGTCGCACTACGAGGTCGCGGTCCTCCTCGAACGCGCCTGACCGCGGCCGACGACGGAACGGCGACCCTCAGGAGCGCTCCCCCGCACGTCGGGCGGCCTCGACGGCCGCGGCCTCGACCCGCGCGCGGTAGTCGTCCCACTCGTCGTCGTCCAGCGCCGGCAGGTTGCCCCGCCCGTCTCCCGCCGCGCCGTCGACGAGCTCGCGCACGATGTCCGCGTGGCCGGCGTGGTGGGCCACCTCCGCGAGGACGTGCACGAGCACCTGGTGCAGGGTGACGTCGCGGTTCTCCGGGCGCCACCACGGCACGCGCCCGGGAGCGTCGAGGTCGAGCGACGCCACCGTCGCGTCGCACAGCTCCGACGACCGGCGGAAGAGCTCCAGGATCTCCTCCCGGCTCTCGTCCGCCGTGGCCCACATGTCGGCGTTCACCTCCGCGCCGTCGGCGAACCACGGCAGCTCCAGGTCGTGCGTACCGCCGAACGCCTCGTGCAGGTAGCCGAGCTGCACGCTGCCCACGTGCTTCACCAGGCCCAGGACGTTCGTTCCGGTGCGCGTGAGCGGACGGCGGACGTCGTACTCGCTCAGCCCCTCCGCCTTGGCGAGCAGCGCGTCGCGCTCCCGGCTCAGGTACCGCAGCAGCGTCGCCTTGGGGTCGTGGCCAGGTGCCGTCCTCGTGCTCATCCACCGGACGTTACCGACGCCCTCCGACGCCGGTGCCAGACTCGCCCTCATGGGCACCGTGCACGCAGAGATCACCGACCGGCTGGCGGCGTTCGTCCTCGCGCAGCCGGTGTTCTTCGTCGGTACCGCGCCGCTCGCGGCGGACGGCCACGTCAACGTCTCGCCCAAGGGCATGGCGGGCACGTTCGCCGTGCTCGACCCGCACCGCGTCGCCTACCTCGACTACACCGGGTCGGGCGCGGAGGCTCCCGCGCACCTGCGGGAGAACGGCCGCGTCGTCGTGATGTTCTGCGCGTTCACCGGGCCGCCCACCATCGTCCGGTTCCACGGCACGGGCCGGTACGTCGAGGCCGGGAGCGCGGGGTTCGACGCGCTGCGCGGGCACTTCGCCAAGGCGGAGACCGCCGGGCAGCGCGGCATCGTCGTCGTGGACGTCACGCGCGTCTCGGACTCGTGCGGCTTCTCCGTCCCGCACCTCGAGCTCGTCGAGGACCGCGACCTGCTCGACCGCTGGGCCGACCGCAAGACCCCGGAACAGCTCGACGCCTACCGCGTCACCAAGAACTCCACGAGCATCGACGGGCTCCCGGCGATCGGCGAGCCTGCCAGCACGTCGTCGCGGTCGAGCGCGACCTCTCGCTGACGAGTCGATGCGTCCGCCACCGGTCAGGGCGTCGTCGCGCGGCGTCGCGAGCAGGTGCTGACAGTCCTCTGCTCCGTCAGGGGCCGGGCTCCGTCGCGTCGAGGTAGGCCCGGCCGCGCGGAGAGAGGCGGTAGCCGACGTCGAGGCTCTCGGTGAGGCCGAGCTCCTTGAGCCGGCGCACGCGCACCTTGAAGTCGTCGCGCGCCATCCCGAGCCCGGCGGCGAGCTCGCGCGCGACCACACCCTCGTTCGCCGCGACCAGCTCGAGGTACTGCCGGGTCCACGGCGTGGCGGCGGCACGGTCCTTGCGCGCGAGGCTCGCGCGGATCTGCTCGACGGCGGCCGCGTCCAGCTCGGCGTCCTCGCGCAGCGCGACGCGCGGGTCGGGCCCCGCGAGCCGGATCCCCACGCGGTACAGGTCGCCCTCTCGTGCGGCGCCCCGCGCGAGCACCCGCTCCGGCGAGGCCATCCCCGCGAGCCGCGCCTCGTCGTCGGACACGAGGGGGGCGCCGTCCGCGCCGGTGGGGACGCGCTCGACCGACGTCACCTCGACGACCCCGATCCGCGTCCGCTGGAGCGTCCCCACCCGCACGCGCGGCGTCGTCCAGCGGCGGAACGCGAGGGTCACGGTCCCGTCCTGGAGGCCGCGCAGCGTGCGGGCGTCGAGGAGCACGCCTCCGAGCGTACGACGGCGCGGCCCCGGTCTCCCGAGGTAGAGCCCCGATCACGCGAGGTAGAGCCGTGGTCATGACCAGGGCTCTACCTCGGCGCACCAGGGCTCTACCTCGGCGGCTTCGGCTCGGGGGCCGGTCAGGCGAGCTCGGGGCGGCGGGCGACGGTGAGGACGTGCGTGTCCGGCCAGTCGACGGGCTCGCCGGTCGCGGCGTCGTGCAACGCCGCCACGGGCGCGAGGGCGTGCTCGACGACCCACTCGTTGCGCCACGCGCCGCTGCCCGGCTCGAGCTCGAAGCCGGCGCTCGCGAGCAGGTCCGCCCACCGCGGGCCGCTGAGGTCGCAGAACCGCTCGTGGCACTCGGACAGCCAGTTGTCGACGTAGTCCTTGCGCGTCAGGAACTCCATGGCCTCGCGCAGCGTGAGCCGCCACGACCCCGGCGCCAGGCGCTCGGGGCCGAACGCGGCGCCGGACAGGCGCGGAAAGTCGTGCGCGAACTGGATCAGGCGCGCGTCCGTGGACAGCGCCCCGACCCATGCGGCGACGTCCGCGCGCGCGAGGTCGTCGAGGTCGGTGCGGGCCCCGCCGGCCCCGTCCCCGGTGGCCGCGGCGCCGTCGTCGGTCCGCAGCGTGAGCACGACGACGCGGTCCGGCTCGGCAGGACCGCACACGTCGGAGTTGATCCACACTCCGCCGGGTCGCGTGTGGGCGTGGACGCGGCGCGCGAACGCCTCGACGTCGCGGACGCCCGCCCCGTACGACGAGACCTCGTGCGTGAGGGCGATCGTCAGGGTGGTGTCGACGGTCGCGTCGGGCATCACGGACCGGTCGAGGATGTTGGCCTGCACGAACCAGACGTGCGGGTTCGCGAACGCGCCCTGCGCCTTCTTGTGCTCGGCCTCGGCGACGAGGTGCCGCGCGACGTCGACCCCGAACAGGTCCGACTCGTGCAGGCGCGGCTCGCGCGCGACGTGCTCGAGCAGGCCGCCGGTCGCGCAGCCGATGTCGACGATCCGCCCGGGCCGCACGTGCGGCGCCACCTGGGCCCACTTGCGCGCCGACGCGTCCTCGAACGCGGCGGCGTACGTGCGGTAGTCACGCGTCGAGGTCAGGTCGCCGTCACCGGAGACGACCGGGTCGGCGAAGATGCGCCGGACGTCCTCCACGAACCGGTAGCGCGCGTAGAAGTCGGGCACGGCCGGGTGCGCGATCTCCCGCCAGCGCTCGTCCCCCGCGGCGATCTGCTCGACGACGTCCCACGGCCGGGCGGGAGGCTCGCCGCCGGGCTCGACGACGTCGAGCTCCACGCCCGCGACGCGGTAGCCGAGCGCGCGGTACGCGTCGACGAGCGCCGGGGTCGAGCACGCGACGACGGTGTCGGCGGGGTCGGGCGCGACCCCGGTCGCCGTCGCGACGCTCGTCACGACGAGGTGCGCGAACCGGTCGTCGGGCGCGACGTCGGGCACGGGCACGACGACGGACGCGATCCCCTCGCGCGTCGTCACGTTCTCGACGAGCGCCTCGCGCCGGTGCCCCGGTAGCGGGTTGCGGCGCGTGCCCGCGTGGTTCGCGGACGTGACGACCCAAACGACCTCGACGTCGGGGGCGCAGCGCACGCGGCGCCCGTCGAGGTCGCGGACGAGCCCGGCACGCAGGGCCCGCAGGTAGTCGACCTGGTAGCGCGTGACGACGTGGTGACGCCCCGGGAAGAGGACGCGACGGACCGGTGAGGCGGGAGGGTGCACCCGCACACCGTGCGGTGCGGCGCCACATCGGTGCAAGCCGTCTCACGGCTCGGTCCAGGGCGCGCTGGGCGTGTTCGCTCTCCGTGAAGACCACGGGCCGGAGAATCCGCAGGTCCCCGCGGCTCGCGGGGGTCGATGCTCTCCGTCCCGCGGATCCTGGACATCCGTCCACGATGCGCCGCACAGGGGACGTATGCGACGGTGTTCGCGATGTTCTGGATCGTGGCAGGGGCTGTGCTCGTCGTGTCCGGCCTCGCGATCGCCGCGACGGCCGCCCGAGGCGCGCGCCGGGTCGGTTCCACGGGGGCGAACGGGATGGCCATCGCCGTCGGCGGGGGCCTCGTGATCTGGGGCGCGATCGCCCTGACCATCGGGCTCCTCACGCAGGACTGAGCGCCGTCTCCCGTGCGTCGACGACCTCCGCACCGGACACCACCCCGGAGAGCCCGCGCCGTCCGCGCGTGAACGGGACCGCGGCGACCGACACCACGGCGAACAGCCACACGACCGGCGCGGCCACGTCGCCCGCGGACGCGAGCGCGGACGACGACCGGCCCCGCCGGTGAGGACCTTCGGCGCGGCGTGGCGGTCGAGCCCCGGCCTACCGTGGAGGTGCGGTCGGTCGCCACGGCCCGCCGAGGTCTCACCGAGGACCGGTCCGGGGACCGCCCGCCGCGCACCGAGCGGTGCGCGCGGCCCGACGGACGAGGTGAGGACGATGAAGGCGGCGCGGTACCACGGCAAGGAAGACCTCCGGATCGAGGACGTCCCGGAGCCGGAGACCAGGCCGGGGACCGTGAAGATCCGGCCCGCGTGGACGGGCATCTGCGGATCCGACCTCCACCTCTACCTCGAGGGCCCGTTCCCGCCGGCGCCGTCGGAGACCCAGCCGCACCCGCTGTCGGGCGAGACGGTGCCCGTGGTGTTCGGGCACGAGTTCTCCGGGGTGGTCGAGGAGCTCGGCGAGGGGGTCGAGGGCCTCGCGGTCGGGGACGCGGTCGTCGTCGAGCCGTTCATGGTGTGCGGCGAGTGCCCGCCGTGCCGCGACGGCCTCTACAACGCGTGCGTGAAGATGGGGTTCATCGGCATCTCCGGGCGGGGCGGCGGCCTGTCCGAGCACATCGTCGTCGAGCGGCGGTGGGTGCATCCGGTCGGCGACGTCCCGCTGGACCAGGCGGCGCTCATCGAGCCGCTCGCGGTCGCGTACCACGGTGTCCGGCTGTCGGGCGCGAAGGTGGGCGACACGGTGCTCGTCGGGGGTGCGGGGCCGATCGGCCTGCTCACGTGCGCCGTGCTGCACGCCATCGGGGCGCGCGCGGTCGTCACCGAGGTGAGCGGGGCGCGCAAGGCCAAGGCGCTGGAGACCGGGGTGGCCGACATCGTGCTCGACCCGCGCGAGGTCGACGTCGCCGCGCGCGTCCTCGAGCTCACCGACGGTCGGGGCGCGGACGTCGCGATCGAGTGCTCCGGCGCGCAGCCGGTGCTCGACACCCTGACCCACGCGCTCAAGGCGGGCGGGACGCTGCAGATCGTGGCGCTGTTCTCCGAGCCGCCGACCCTCGACGTCATGACGGTGCTGCTGCGCGAGCTGACCATCAAGGGCGCCATCGGGTACGCCGACGACCACCCGGCCGTGATCCGCCTCGTCCAGGAGGGCAAGGTCGACCTCGCCCCGTTCGTCACGAGCCGCATCGCGGTCGAGGACGTCGTGGAGAAGGGGTACCGAGAGCTCATCGACCACAAGGACGACCACGTGAAGATCGTCGTGTCGGTGTGAGACGGCGGCCCGCGGCCCCCACCGTCCCCGGGGGCCGCGGGCCGCGCTGCTCGACCGGACCGTTCCGCCGGCCCGCGCTCGACCTGCGGCGCGCGGTCCGGCGTGCCACGGTGGAGGCTCACGAGGCCACGGGAGGTGCGCATGGACGTCCTCGCCGCCCACGGCGACGCGATCGGCGCGTTCGACGCGCTCGTCCGCCCGCTGCGCGACGACCAGTGGTCGCTGCCCACCCCGGACGCCGACTGGACCGTCCGCGAGCTCGTCAACCACCTCACGGTCGAGCAGCTCTGGGCGCCCGAGCTGCTCGCCGGGCGCTGGATCGAGGACGTCGGCACCGTCTTCGAGGGCGACGTGCTCGGCGACGACCCGGTGGACCGGTGGGTCGACGCGTCCGTCCAGGCCCGCGAGGCGTTCCTCGCGCCCGACGCCCTGGACCGCCGCGTGCACCTGTCCTACGGCGACGAGTCGGGCGCGGAGTACTGCGCCCAGATGACGTTCGACCTCGTGGTGCACGCGTGGGACCTGGCCCGCGCCGTCGGGGCGGACGAGGAGGGCGAGCCCGCGCTGGTCGCCTGGGCGCTGCACTACGCGGAGTCGCGCTCGACGTTCCTCGAGCCGGGCCCGCTGTTCCGCGGCCCGCTCGACGTCGACGACGGCGCCGACGACCTCACGCACCTCCTCGCGCTCACGGGTCGCCGCCGCTGAGCATTGCGGCCCCATGCCCGTCCGCGGGGCCTCCGCCGCGGCGCACTCAGGGTGAAGCCCGCAACATCCGCGGGCGCGTGGCTCAGGCTCAGCGGACAGGCGTCGACCGCTGAACTCTCGATGGTGCGCCGACGGCCGAACGCGGGAACTCGAAGGAGAGGTCGTGTGCCACGATCAGCGCACACGTTCTCGAGAAGATGCGCACGCAGACCCTCTACGAAACGCCCTGGACCTGGCGCGCGGATCGGCCGGGACGAAACCGAAGAATGCGATCGCCATCCTGACTCGATGAGTGCACCGTGCCGCGATCTCTGTTCTGCCACCTGAACCGCGGCATCCTGCTGCACAAGCACGGGCACCACCCCGCTCGTGATGCGGGGACGTTGCGAGGCGCTCTCTTGACAAGGCTGCTAGGTTGCGATCACTCCACACGGCGTTGTGTAGCCTGAGGGGGCATCGTGAAAGTACGCAAGAAAATGACCGTCATCAGCGCAGGGGCTACGGTCGCGCTCACAGCAGCACTATTTGGAGCCGGCGCGGTATCAGCCGAACCAGCACAAGCTTGGTCATCCACCGGGTGTCAGATGCCTGACCGATTCATGACTTGGGCGATCTGGGGAGAATACTCGGCCCACTACGAGACAATTACCAGGATGGCAGCTGGAAGCTGGGCTGCCTCAACCCTTCTATCGTCACGCCAGTACATCAACATGGGGCCAGCAGACATTGGCGTCGAAGTCGAGGATTTCGGGAACACTGACTGGGCGGGCAGAGCACCCGAGGCGTTTGATTGCGGATCTGGTATTCACGACTGGCAAACGGTGCAGATCAACCACTTTGAGCACCAAACCGCAACGATCGAGGAAAAGCGGAGTACGATCGCCCACGAGTTTGGGCATGCCGTAGGGCTCGCGCACCCGCCGAATCAGGTCGAGAGCATGCCGTGCGCCGAGGTCTCGCTTATGAATCACTATTGGGCGCCCCGGTCAAATTGCGATGTCTACACGCCTCAGGGCGATGATATTGAGGGCGTCAATTGGATTTATGCGCTCTCGGATCCGTGCGACGATTGTGGTCCAGTAGATATCGCGCGAATCGAAGAGCGTGACGCAACGGCTCCACCGAACCCGTCAGCAACTCCGTCGGTACTCGACTTTGTCCGCACGTACGATTCTCTTGAGGCGCTCGAGGCAGACGCCTCCGATGTTGTTGTCGTCGAACCAACAGTATCCTCTCGCGTGGAGTACATCGGAGGGTCGCTGAATAGCGAGCCAACACCCTTCACCGTCACCACCGCGCGAGTCACGGGAGCCTTGAGCGGAGATCTCGCCGTGGGGGACATGGTGGAGGTGCGGCAGTTCGGGGATGACGCCGAGTACGCCGTTAATGCGGCACCTCTTCTTCGGGAGGGAAGTGAGTACCTGCTCTATTTGAAGCCCTGGGAGAGGATCTCGTCCGCAGAGACCGGTCAGCATGTAATTGTCGGAGGCCAGGCCGCGTGGCAACTTTCAGGGGAGTCAGGGACCGCATCATCGGGCCAGACCGATTTGCCCGAGCGCATCGCCCTTGATGGAGCGAGTGCAAACGCCGTTGCGAGCGACTAAGATTCTTGAGGGTGGCGGAGGCGTGCTAATGCGCCTCCGCCACCTCGAGAAGCGCGGTCGATCTTCCGCACTCAATCGACTGATCAACTTCGCAGAATAGTCGGGCTCCGTCGACGAGCAGATCGACAGCTGCCCGCCCGGGTGGGAATTCGCTAGGTACTTCGACGTGCGCAACCAGTCCGCCATCCTCTTGTGGCGCAAGTTCGCGAACTTCGATGGAGTCCCCGCCATCGAGCGACTTGACGCGAATTCGATAGGTCGCGCCCTCGGGCAAGGACGGCTCGCAATCCGACGTATCATTGAAGCCTGCGGACGCGATCTCGATCATCTCGCCGGGTGCAGCGGTGGCCGGTGTGATCACTGGATCCTGCGGAAGGCACGATCCGTTTTGCTGACTGCGGCCTTGTGAGCAGGCGCAAAGCAGAACTAGTAGCATCCCCGTCGCGACTGAGCCGTTCATGCTTCTTGGCATCACTGAGTCAATGTACCCGTGGTCTGTCCCGCAATTCAAGAGTCCGGAGAGCGGCGGGAAACTGGAGGTCTCATCGAAAGCGATGAGCGTAGTTCCCCTCTGCTTCATCGGCGCGACCCGTTGCCATGAACTCGGGCGTCAGTGAACATTCCCTCCGGAGGTGCGACGTAGGGTAGCGGTGCGCCGGGGGTGTTGCGGTCCTGCTGGCCGTCGATCGGGCCGTACGGGCCGTTCTGGGGGTCGAGCAGAACGGCCATGTGGTGGTCGGCGTGGTCGCGCCACCACACGCTCATGCAGGTGGCGGGGTCTCGGCGCAGGTGTTCCCAGGCGCGCCAGAGTGCTTCGAGGCGGATGACGGCCTCGTCGTACTTCCACCACTCGGCGGCCCAGACCCGGTGCTCGCCGCGGCCGACGATGTGGCGGCGGTAGACGTTACGCAGGTATTCGCGCACGAACTCGTCGACCGACCCGTAGTAGAGCGCCGGCGCGCCGTCTCGTCGCTCGCGTGCTCGGCGGAGGGCCGTGCCCGGTCGATGGCGTCGGCGAGGTTCTCGCGGCGCACGCTTGCGCGACGACCCAGCTCGACGACGCGCGCGACGCCCTCGCGGACGCCGAGGGCGCGGTGCGCGTCGCCGAGGCCAAGGTCACCGACTACTCCGGCGACGCGACCAGGGCGACGTGGCAGCGCGTCGCGGCGGCCAAGGACGTCGAGAGGGCCCGCCGTGTCCTCGCCCGGCGTACCGCCGCGGTCAGCACCCGGGAACGCGAGCTTGAGGACGCAGCCGCCGTGGTCCATCACGCCGATGGCGGCCGCGACGGTCGCCATCTCGTCGTGGGCTTCGCGCAGGGTGCGCCCCGCCTGCGGGTCGTTCGCGGCGATCGACGCCTCGACGGCCTTGCGGTGCGGGCCGGCCATCCACGGGACTGTCCGGATGAGCGTCGGGCGGGCCCCGGAGGCCAGGACGACGGCGCGGCCATTGGGCAGCGCCGCGAGGTCGGCCACGTCCATGTTGCGTTCGCGGCGGGTCTGCTGGGAGACCGTGCGCTGCCGCGCCCCGTCGATGTCGAGGACGAGAGTCGGTCGTAGTCCCCGATCATGCGCGAGAGGTCCTCGAGGAAGTTCGCTTCGCTCACTCCCCCGCCGTAGACCTTGACGTTTGATGCGCTCCACAGCTTCTTCATGCCGGACTCACCCCAGACCTCCACGCCCTGGGACCAGCTCTGCAGCACGGTGTCCAGGACGATCCCGCGCGAGCCGCGTGCGAGTAGAGGTTGGGCAGCTCGCGCCAGCGGCACACGTTCGCGGCCTCGTCGAGCACGCCGACGAGCGGGGTCGCCAGGCGTCCGCCAGCGGACTGGGCGGCCAGCTCCTCGGCTGCCTCCACGACGGCGAGGGTGAGCGCGGTGACGAGCGGTCCGGCCGTGCCGCGCCCTTCCTTGGACAGCGAGTACAGGGTGCCGGGCTTCGTCGGCGCCGACTCCCCCGCCGCGGACGGCAGCCCGGCGCACAGGAACTCCTCCGGGCTGGACTGGGGCCGGGTGTCGGCCGGGCCCTGCGGGGTGATCCAGGCCGCGACCTGCCGGTTGGTGAGGCAGGACGCCATCTGGCCGCACACACCACATCCGCCCACCCGGAGCACCCTTCCCAGGCGACGTCCCGTCGATCAGCCCGAGCGGTGGGACCGGGCGTGGCATGACGCCCGTAGGTACGCGAAACTGACGCCATGGTGCCCATCACCCCCTCACGACCCGGCAGCTGGCACCCGTCCCCTCTGCTCCGGCCCGTCGCCGACCGCGGCGGGCGACCCCTCGTCGTCGGGCACCGCGGCAACTCGTCCGTCGCGCCGCAGAACACGCTCGCGGCGTTCGAGGCCGCGTGGCGCGCGGGCGCCGACGCGATCGAGCTCGACGTGCACCTCACGGGCGACCGCCAGGTGGTCGTGCTGCACGACGACGTGGTCGACGAGACGACGGACGGGACCGGCCGCGTGGACGGGCTCGCACTGGCCGAGGTGCGGGCGCTCGACGCCGGGTCGTCGTTCTCGCGCGCGTTCGCGGGCCAGCGCGTCCCGACGTTCGCGGAGGTCACGCGGTTCGCCGTCGCACGCCCGGGCGTCGGGCTGCTCGTCGAGCTCAAGGGCCTGTGGACGGTCGAGGACGTCCTGCTCGTGACCCAGCAGGTCGACGACGCCGGGCTCGCCGACCGGGTGGTCGTCCAGTCGTTCTGGCCGCCCACGGTCGCGGCGCTCCGCGACGCGGCGGGCCACCTCGACCGCGCGCTCCTGCTGGCGCTGCACCCGGACAGCCTCGCCGAGCTCGTCGAGGTGTGCGCGGACCTGGGGGTCGTGGCCTGCAACCCGGAGGTCGCGCTCCTCGCGCACGAGCCCGGACTGGTCGAGACGCTCCGCGGCGCGGGGCTGCGCGTGCACGTCTGGACCGCGAACACGACCGACGAGTGGGAAGACCTCCTGACCCAGGGCGTCGACGCGATCATGACCGACCGTCCCGACCGGCTCGTCGGCTGGCTCGACGCCCGGTTCGACGGTCGGGTGGACGCGTCGGCGGACTCGCGACCCGACGCGGACCCGGCGGACGCCCGGGCGGCTCTCGACGGGTGGGGCGCGCGCCGTCGCCCTAGCGTGGACGGATGAGCGCCACCCCGACGCCCGCGCCCGGTCCGCTCTCCGTCCCGCCCGACCCGCCCGCCCCCGCCCGCACCCCCAGCGTGTGCGTGCTCGCCCTGACGCCGCTGCTCACGGTGGAGATCGAGCCCGCCGGGCCGTACGAGACGTCGCCCGAGGTGCACGTCCACCCCGGCGGCCAGGGCCTGTGGCTCGCGCGCATGGCGTACTCGCTCGGCGCCCAGGTCGTCGTGTGCGGCCCGTTCGGCGGCGAGACGGGCACGGTCGCTGCGCACCTCGCGCGGGCCGAGAACCTCGACCTGCGCGCGACGACGACCGGCGGGAACGGCGCCTACGTCCACGACCGGCGGGGCGGGCACCGGGAGGAGGTCGCGACCATGGACCCCTTCCCGCTGAACCGGCACGAGGTCGACGACCTGTACGGGACGGTGCTCGTGTCCGGGCTCGACGCCGCGGTGACCATCCTCACCGGGTCGGAGACCGCGATCGGGGTCCCGGCCTCGTTCTTCGGGCGCCTCGCGCGGGACCTGCACGCGTCCGAGCGCCAGGTCGTCGCCGACCTCTCCGGGGAGCAGGCGCGCGCCGTCGCGGACGCGCCCGGTGCCGTGCTCAAGATCAGCCACGAGGAGATGGTCGAGGGCGGGTTCGCCGACGACGACACCGAGGCGGCGCTGCTCGCCGCCGCGCGCGCGATGGTCGACGCCGGGCCGCGCGCGGTCGTCGTCTCGCGCGCGCACGACCCCTCGCTGCTCGTGACGCGCGAGCACACCTACACCGTGCGCACGCCCCGCATCACGACCGTCGACCACCGGGGCGCGGGCGACTCCATGACGGCGGGCATCGCCGTCGGGCTCGGCCGTGGCCTCGACCTGCCCGACGCGGTGCGCCTCGGCGCCGCGGCGGGTGCGCTCAACGTCACGCGGCGCGGTCTCGGGACGGGGCGCCGCGACCAGATCGAACGCCTCGCGCGCCGCATCACGGTGCGCGAGGCCCCTGCCTGACCCCGAGTGTCCCGACCGACCCCGACGACAGAGGAGAACCACCGTGCGCGCCCTCGTGACCAACGACGACGGGATCGACTCCCCCGGACTGGCGGTGCTCGCCGGGGCGGCGCTCGACGCCGGCTACGAGGTCGTCGTCGCCGCGCCCGCCCGCGAGTCATCCGGCGCCAGCGCGTCCCTGCTCGGCGCGGAGCGCGACGGCCGGCTCGCGGTGGAGACCAGGTCGGCACCCGGTCTGCCCGACGGCGTGACGTCCTACGCGGTGCGGGCGGCGCCCGCGCTCATCGCGTTCGTCGCCGCGTACGGCGGGTTCGGTACGCGGCCGGACCTCGTGCTCTCGGGGGCGAACAAGGGTGCCAACACCGGCAACGCGATCCTGCACTCCGGGACCGTGGGCGCGGCGCTCTCGGCCATGACGCACGGGATCCGCTCGCTCGCCGTCTCGGTCGACGCGGCGGAGCCGCAGCACTGGGACACGGCGCGCCTGGTCACCGACCACGTGCTCGCGTGGATGGACGGTGCCGCCTCGGACGGCGTCCCGCTCGACCGGCGCACGCTCAACGTCAACGTCCCCGACGTCCCCCCGGACGGGCTGCGGGGGCTGCGGCAGGCGCCCCTCGCCACGTTCGGGCTCGTGCAGGCGAACATCCACGAGGACGGCGACCGGCACCTCGTGCTCCAGTACTCCGGCACGGAGCGCCACTCCGAGCCCGACTCCGACACCGGGCTGCTCACGCGCGGCTGGGCCACCGCGACGCTCCTCGTCGCGCCCTACGCCGACGCGACGGTGGAGGTCCCCGGGCTCGGCTGACGGCGACTCTCCGCGACCGGGCACCCGGTCCGCGACGGGGCGCGGCGCTCCCGGCCGTCAGCCGCGTGTTCTGCCGTCGCCGTGGTCGCCGTCGCCGCGGTCGCCGTCCCCGTGGACGTCGGCCTGCCGCTCGCCGTCCGCGTCGGACGTGACCGACCTCCCCGGCTCGTCGTCGTCGTCGGGCACGACGCCGTGCTCGGCCGTGCGCTCGCGCTCGTCGATGACGTCCTGGCCAGGCCCGGCGAACGCCCGCGAGCGCTCCTCGCCCTCGGGCGTGCCGCTGAAGAAGGCGGACTCGGCCGCCTCGGGCGTGGCGTCGTCGTGCGTGTCGTGCCCGACGGCGGGCAACGGCCGGGTGCCGCCTGGCGCCTCGGCATCGGAGGCGCTCCCGTCGCCCGCACCGCCGGGACGGCCCGGGTCGCCGGCCGGGCCCGGGACGACGCCCACGAGCCGTGTCGGGTCCTCGCTCGGCGCGGCACCAGCACCCCGCCCCGCGCGCCGGATCGTCCCGAGGACGACGGGCGCGTCGGCGCGGCGCGACCCGCGCTCGGCGGGGAGCCGGGGCGGTCGCGCGGGAGCGACGGGCGCGCCGTCCTCCGCGGCGCCACGGTCGAGACCACCGGGCGCCTCCGCGCCGTCCGGCCCGAGAGCACCCGACCCCTCCCGCTCGTCGGGCCCGCCCACCTCCGGAGCGTCGGCCGCCCGCTCGAGGCGCGTGCGGGGCAGCCCCTGCGGCGCCGCGCGCTGCAGCCAGTCGACCAACCCCTCGCGCACGAAGCACCGCAGGTCGAACAAGGTGGGCGCGTCGTGCGCGCTCACGAGCGCGCGCACCCGCACCAGGCCCCCGACGGCGTCGGTCACCTGGAGGATGCCCACGCGCTCGTCCCACAGGTCGGTGAGCGCGAGGAGGCGCCGCAGCTCGGCCCGCATCGGGCCCACCGGCACCTCGAAGTCGAGGTCGAGCTCGACGGTCCCCAGCAGGTCGGCCGCGCGCCGGGTCCAGTTCTGGAACGGCGTCGTCGTGAAGTAGGTCGACGGCATGATGAGACGGCGGTCGTCCCAGAGGTGCACGACGACGTAGGTCATGGTGATCTCCTCGATCCGGCCCCACTCGCCCTCGAGCACCACGACGTCGTCCACGCGGATCGCGTCCGTGAACGCGATCTGCATGCCCGCGAACACGTTCGCGAGCGACGTCTGGGCCGCGAGGCCCGCGACGATCGAGATGAGTCCCGCGGACGCCAGCAGGCTCGCGCCGGCCGCTCGGGCCGCCGGGAACGTGAGCAGGATGCCCGCGACCGCGCACACGACGATCACCGCCACGGTCAGCCGGCGCAGCACCGTGATCTGGGTGCGGACGCGGCGCGCGTGCCGGTTGTCCGCGGTGTCCATGCGGTAGCGCTGGAGCGCGGAGTCCTCGAGCACGAACGCGATCGCGCCCACCCACCACGCGCCGACGACGATGAGAGCGATGAGCAGGAGGTGCTCGACCGCGGGACGCCACGGCGTGGACGCGTCGGTGGTCAGGCGGACCGCGATCCACACCGCGACGACGGTGAGGACCGCCCGGTCGGGTCGGCGCAGCCGCCGTGAGAGGTCGCGGGCGAGCTCGCTGCGCCGGCCCGCCCGGCGGACCACCGCGGAGATCACCGTCCCCAGGACGAACGCCAGCAGGACGCCCGCCGCGACCGCACCGAGGGCGACGAGGACGTCGGTCGTGCTCTCGATCTCGGTGTCCATCCCTCCAGGCTAGGCAGGCCTTCGGGTCGTCACCTCCGGGCCGCGGGACGGGAGCGACGCTCCCCGCCCCGTGGCGGGCGGGCGAGCCACGGGGCGAGCAGCCGCGTCACGCGCGGCAGCACGAGGTACGTCATGACAGGCGTGAGGACGAGCGTCGTGGCGAGGACGCGCGGGACGACCGGCACGGCGTCCCAGGCGGGGACCAGACCCCCCACGAGGAGCGTGAACACGAGGTTCACCGGGAAGAACCCGAGCCAGATGCTCACCGACTGCTTCCAGCGGGGAGGCGCGGCCGCGGACGCCTCGACCGTGAGTGCCGGCGTGCTCGCCGTCGGGGCGTCGAACCAGCCCTCGATGCCCGTGCGGCGCTCGACCCGGGTCTCCTCGACGAGGTCCCGGCCCTGCGCGAGCCAGCCCACCCGGTCCGGCGACGTCTCCCACGCGTCGAGCGTGGCGGCGTCGGCGAAGCGATACAGCATGTGCCAGTCGTGCGACCCGGCGGAGGCGCGCACCCAGCCGGAGCCGAGGAAGCCCGGGTAGCGGTTGGCGAGGTTCACCCCGGTCTGCACCCAGCGCGTGACCGCCGGGACGTTCTCGGGCAGGACCCGCCGCTCGATCGCGACGGTCACGGGGCCGGTGCCGGCGGCGGGCGGGCGAGGGGCGGGGGAGGTCGGGATCAGGGGCACGGCACCGGCGGGGTCACCGCCGGTCCGCCGCGCGTCCCCGGGGACGTCGTGGGTCATGGGACGAGTGAACGCGGCACGTGTTTCCGGGCCGTGAACGTGCGCGGGACGCGGGACGGATCGTCCCGCGGGTCGGGACGACGGCCGACGCGCGGGCGGGGCGACCCGGGCCTACCGTGGCAGGCATGATCTCGTGGGAGCTCGCGCTCGCCCTGCGCGACGCGGGCGTGCGATGGTCGCCCGCGTCGGGCGACCGTTTCCGCCTCCTGGCCACGGGTCACGACGGCGACGTGTTCACGGTGAGCGACATGACCATCGAGCCGCACGAGTTCGACACGGGCGTCGTGCTCGGCTTCAACGGGACGACCGAGTGGGCGCTCGACTCCGTCGCGATCGAGGACGCCCTGTGGCACCCGCTCGAGGGTCAGCTCCGGGACCTGCTCGGCGGCACGTTCCGGCGGCTCGAGCGGACGACGGGCGGGTACGTCGTCCGCACCGAGGTGCTCGACGACGTCGGGACCTTCGCCGCCGCGGACGCCTCGGACGCCTACGCGCGCGCGGTGCTCGCGCTCGTCGCGGCGAGCGCGGAGGGCACTCCCTGACCGCCCGCGGTACGCGAGCCGGCTCGCCGGTCACCCGGGACGCAGGACGCGTGACACGTACCCTCTTCACATCCTGACCACACGGTCGGCACCTCATTCCCGAGGCTTCCCCCCGTCACGGCACCCCGCTGGACACATGTCTAGTTGAAGATGGAACAGCCGACAGGCCTCCTGGGTCCACCTTGCGACCAGGCCTGCCGGCGTCGTGGTGAGAGGGCGCGTGCGCCCCGCCCCGACCGCACGCCGTCGTGGTCACCCAGCGCTCAGTCCTGCGCAGGTGCACCAGGGATGGGAGCGCTACCGTGCTCGACCGCCCGCGACCACGGCCCGATGATCGGATCGTTCGCTTGACCACTGCACAGCACCACACGACCGCCCGCACCACGACCGGCGCGCGACCCGCCGCCCGCGGCGAGGCGCGCTAGATGGGCCGCCACACCGCGAGCCGGGCCTCGCTCACCGCCGCCCTCGCCTCCGCCGCACGCCGCGGCGCGCACGGTGCTGCCCGCGTCGCGCCGCGCCGCCGCACGCTCGGGACCG